>NZ_FNRR01000007.1:0-291647 GCF_900107875.1 Paenibacillus sp. 276b
CCCGCTGCTCCTGTATCGCCGGTAACGCCGGTGGCTCCGGTTACACCCGTATCCCCCGTTGCTCCTGTACTTCCCGTTACACTGACACCCGTGGCACCGGTAACTCCTGTATCTCCAGTGACGCCGGTAACTCCTGTGTCTCCGGTGGCTCCGTTACTTCCAGTTACACCAACTCCGGTTGCCCCTGTCGCACCCGTGGCTCCCGCGCCAGCCAACAATGTGTAATCCGGGGACGTTCCTGGAGTGCCTGTTGGTGATGCCACATTTGCAATATACGTGCTGCCATCAAACGTCACCACTTGACCCGCTGGATACGTTGGCGCTACTGCTGGGTCGAATGGAACAACGCCAGTCAAACCTGCACCCGTGGCTCCCGTTGTACCGGTATCTCCTGTTGCGCCGGTTAGACCAACTCCGGTTGCCCCTGTTGCACCCGTGGCTCCTGCACCAGCCAACAACGTGTAATCCGGGGATGTTCCTGGAGTACCTGTTGGTGATGCCACATTTGCAATATACGTGCTGCCATCAAACGTAACGACTTGACCCGCTGGATACGTTGGTGCTACCGCCGGATCGAACGGTACAATCCCACTCAAACCTACTCCAGTTGCTCCCGTTACACCCGTTGGCCCTGTAGGGCCTGCGCCTGCAATCAATGTATAGTCAGGGGATGTACCTGGCGTTCCCGTTGGCGATGCCACATTTGTAATGTAAGTACTTCCGTTAAATGTCACGACTTGACCCGCCGGATACGTTGGTGCTACTGCTGGGTCAAACGGAACTGCTCCATTCAAGCCCACTCCTGTTGCTCCGGTTGCACCTGTAGCACCTGCACCTGCAAGCAAGGTGTAGTCTGGTGAAGTTCCCGGCGTTCCCGTTGGCGACGCGACATTAGCAATGTACGTACTGCCGTCAAACGTCACCACTTGACCCGCTGGATACGTTGGTGCTACCGCCGGATCGAACGGTACAATCCCACTCAAACCTACTCCAGTTGCTCCCGTTACACCCGTTGGCCCTGTAGGGCCTGCGCCTGCAATCAATGTATAGTCAGGGGATGTACCTGGCGTTCCCGTTGGTGATGCCACATTTGTAATATAGGTGCTGCCTTCAAAAGTTACAACTTGACCGGCCGGGTATGTTGGTGCCACTGCTGGGTCAAACGGAACTGCTCCATTCAAGCCCACGCCTGTTGCTCCGGTTGCACCGGTGGCTCCTGCGCCAGCAAGCAATGTGTAGTCTGGTGATGTACCTGGGGTTCCAGTTGGTGAAGCTACATTAGTAATATAGGTACTACCGTCAAATGTCACTATTTGACCCGCTGGATAGGTTGGTGCTACCGCTGGATCAAACGGTAATATTCCACTTAAACCTACTCCTGTGGCTCCCGTAACCCCAGTAGGTCCTGCACCTGCCAAGAGTGTATAGTCCGGTGAAGTACCGGGAGTTCCCGTTGGCGATGCCACATTTGTAATATAAGTGCTGCCGTCAAATGTTACGACCTGACCCGCTGGATACGTAGGTGCTACTGCGGGATCAAACGGAACAGAACCACTGAGTCCCACTCCTGTTGTCCCAGTAGCCCCAGTAGCTCCGGCCGATGCCAGCAAAGTATAATCCGGTGAACTACCCGGTGTTCCCGTTGGCGATGCCACATTAGTAATATAGGTACTACCGCCAAACGTTACAATTTGTCCTGCCGGATAACCTGGTGCGAGCGCCGGATCGAATGGAATAGAGCCTGTTAAGCCTGCCCCTGTTGCTCCAGTCGTTCCGCCTGACAAAAACAACGTGTAGTCTGGAGAACTTCCCGGTACTCCGGTAGGACCATTCACGTTAACAACATAAAGACTGCCGTTATACGAAACAACTTGACCTTGCACATAGCCAGGTGCCTCAGCGGGATCAAAAACGGAAATATCATTCAATCCAACTCCAGGAGCCCCCTGCGGACCTGGTACGCCTTGGGGTCCTAGAGGACCTACCGGACCTACTGGTCCTACTGAGCCTCCTGGCCCGGCTGGACCTGGCACTCCGGGAACACCCGGAACCCCTGGAACTCCCGGGGGACCTGGAGGACCTGGAGTTCCCGATGTTCCAAATGAACTGGTAGCACGAGTCAATGATACGGATATGGATCGAATCAAACCGACCAATTTATCTTTTTCCGCAGGCGGAACTTCCAGAAGCAACGTTACACTTAATAAATCATCAAGCAAGTTTTGCAAGTTGCCAGCCAGATTGATAACGGCTACAGGTACAACTTCAGAACCTGCTATGGTTAATTCCAGAACGGATTGTAACTCAGCTTTCACCCCAGCTCGAAAACCAGAGGTATTAACAAAGGTGAGCAAACTCCGTAAACTGTTTTGCAATGCGAGAATATTAGACGCTGTAGGCTGACTAACAGCTGCAGGAATAGTCACTGCCAATGCTTTCAAAATGGACTCAAACTGCTCCACTTCACTCGATGTTATTGGAATAAACGGTGATCCCGCTCGAAACGATCTTCCTTCTATGAAAGCTTTAATATTCACCCTTTTTCTTTCATCAGACATGCCTAATCCACTCCTCCTTTAACTTCTTCGCTTTTCAAGCTTATGTATCATAAGAGGCAAAATTATCTTGGACACATTTTTTGATGCAAAAAATGTGAACATACTGTTCCACGTTGAACAAGATTAAACGGTACTGTTCAACAAAAAAGCACCCTCAGCATGAGGGTGCTTTCGCACTTTTTGTATGAAATCGGGCTATTTCGAAGAATCCACGGGAAATTGTAAAATAAACTCTGTTCCTTCACCAAGTACACTATTAACGATAATGGTACCGTGATGGGCATCCACAATATTTTTTACAATTGCGAGCCCCAGTCCTGTACCGACACTTTCACCTCGAACACGAGCCTTATCTGCTTTGTAGAATCGTTCAAAGATGAATGGCAAATCAGAAGATGGAATGCCTACGCCCTCATCTTTTACAGTCACTTTAGCTAGAGGTGTCCGGATATCCGATAACAGCTCTGCCGATATGACAACATTTTTGCCTGAGGGCGTATGCCGAAACGCATTATCCAGCAAATTTGTAAATACCTGTTCAAGCCGATCCTCGTCAGCCTGGTGAAGTTCAATCGAAGTCTGTTTGCATTCAAACCGAAGATGGATATCCTGTTCTTTGGAACGTACCGAGAACTTTCTATATACACGCTCCAATAGTTCAACCAGATCCACTTCCTTCACAGCCATATCCGTATGACCCGCTTCCATTCGCGCAAGATCAAGCAGATCTTTAACCAACCTGCCCATACGCAAAGACTCATCATGAATCACTTGAATTAATTCTTCACTTTCTTCTGGAGAAGCCGCCATTCCATCCAAAAGAGCTTCACTATACCCTTGCATCATGGATAGCGGAGTACGTATTTCATGAGATACATTGGCGACAAAATCACGGCGCATCTTCTCAAGTCGTACTTCCTCCGTTACGTCACGAAGCACAGCAACAGCCCCCCGTACGACACTATCCGCATACAAAGGCGCCATCTGAACAGACCAGACACCCTGCTGCACATGCACGTTAGAGTTCTGATCGCCACCTTGCTCCATCACCATTTTGAATAAAGGAACGAGTGGTTCCGGCACCTCTCGTGAAGAACTCACAGCATTCTCCGAATCCTGTCCCTCGCCCATTTGTGCCCAGTCCAAATCACACCAAGCCTGCATGATTTTCTCTCCAGGTGGGTTTGTCAAAATAACTTTCCCCTCACCATCGAATGTCACTACGGCATCGGTCATGCTTCGGAGCACGCTCGCCAGATGTTCTTTTTCATGGTTAAGGTTGCGAATGTTATCTTCCAGCTGTGCAGCCATATGGTTAAATGTATTACCTAATTCCCCAATCTCATCGCTAGTTACAAGGGAGAGACGCGTACCGTAATTTCCTTTCCGAATCGCATTGGCTGCCTGAATTAACTGCTGCATCGGCTGCGTAATTTTCGTAAAAAGAAACAGCGCAAAAAAGGTCGTCAAACTGAATCCGATAATACAAACATACGTGAACAAACGTTTGATATCTCTCGACTCAGACTCCGCAAAATTCGTATCAATATACGGCAGCAAAAAAAGACCCAATGCTATGAGTACACAGCCCACAAGGCAAATAATCGTAATCCATAACTTCCCGACCAGCGATCTCCAGAAACTAAAACTACTTCGGTACTTCCAGTTTATAACCCACACCCCACACCGTCGTAATCATCGCCGCTGATTCTGGCGAAACCTTGTTTAACTTCTCGCGAAGACGCTTCACATGCGTATCCACAGTACGAAGATCACCAAAGAATTCATAGTTCCATACATCCTTCAGCAGCTCTTCTCTGGAGAAAACTTTATCTGGAGATGTCGCGAGATAATGCAACAGTTCATATTCTTTCGGTGTTAGACTGATCTCTTCCCCACCCGCGGTTACGCGGTGAGCATCATGTTCGATGACCAAATTAGGAAATACGATATTGTTGCTTGAATTACTCTCCTTGGACAGATACGCTGTCGCAGAAGAACGACGCAGAATCGCCTTCACCCGGTAAATCACTTCACGTGGACTGAACGGTTTAACGACATAGTCATCTGCTCCAACTTCAAAGCCCTGAACGCGGTTGATTTCTTCGCCTTTTGCAGTAAGCATCAAAACCGGAGTTGATTTTACCTGACGCAAACGGGTACATACTTCAACGCCGTCCATGCCCGGCAACATCACATCAAGCAAAATAAGACCATAGTCACCTGCAGTTGCTTTTCGCAACGCAGTTTCCCCATCCTCAGCTTCATCGATTTCATAGCCTTCTTTTTCGAGATACATTTTCAAAAGCCGTCGGATTCTTTCCTCGTCATCCACGACGAGTATACGGTTCTCATGTTCAGCCATTCCACTCCAGCCCCTTTGCAATAACTCCTCATCACTTCTATTATGTTCGATCTGGCGAACAATATTTGAATGCCCCATTGGACGTAGGGGCTCACGTATGTGTTTCATGGATTTCTCTCGGGAACTTTACGAAACTACCTATCCTAGTCTGCCCCTGCGTAAGAATGCAACCCGGCAATGATCAAATTCACACCAACGAGCGTAAACATAACGACCAAAAATCCAAGTACTGCAAGCCATGCAGACTTGCGGCCCTGCCAGCCTCTGGACAAACGCAAATGCAGGTACACACTATAATATAACCATGTTATCAAAGCCCACACCTCTTTGGGGTCCCATCCCCAGAAGCGGCTCCAGGCAATCTGGGCCCAGATCATAGCGAAAATTAATGCTCCCAATGTAAATATAGGAAATCCGATAGCAATTGCCCGATAACTAATCTCATCGAGATCATCGGCATCAATGCCATCCAGCATCGGTTGCAGAGCTTGTCCAAGCGGTCTTCTTACAATTAAACGAATAAGTCCATATAAGATCAACCCTACAATCAAAGACCAGACTACCGTATTCAGTTTACGTCCAGCATTAACTCCGTTCATCCAGGAAGGTGTCTCAAGCAATGGTTCCTTCATGCCAAGAAACGGTTTTATGCTCTCCACTTCGCTATTATAAGGCGCAAAAATAGGAGGCATGCGATAAATCACTTTCTCTATTGTACTATTTTCCTGTACCTCTGTGTCAATGCTAGCGATTTTCTGAACAAAAACCGCCTCATATCCGGATGCACGGAAAGCAAATACCGACCCGATAAACCCAACGACAACGACGATAGTGATTAATGTAAACTCAACCCACCCGCGCTGGCGTCTGGAGGACTTATCCTTGCCACTGAAATCGACTGTGCGTAACAAGTACATGAATCCCGCCGCAAAGCCTACGGCGAAGAATGCCTCGCCAAGAGCTGCCAACGTCACGTGGATCTTGAGCCATATCGATTGTAAAGCAGGGATCAGCGGCTGTACTTCCTGAGGAAATACGGCTGCATATGCCATAATAATGATGGTTAGTGGCAGTGCAAACAGTCCCAGCAACGATTTGCGATATATGGCGTAAACTACAATAAATGCCACCATAATCATCATGGAAAGAAAACTCATAAACTCATACATATTACTTACTGGTATATGGCCTGCTCCAGCCCAACGTGTACCAAAGAAGATGAGATGTGCAGCTAGTGCAACAGTTGATGCAATAAAGGCTCGTTTCCCCCATCGTTCTACATGAGCTTGCGGGTCACGATTACTCCATTTCTTTCCCATGACGGCAACGCCATATAACATAAATGCAGCACAATATAGAAAAAAAGATACGATAAATGCGTCGCTGCTGAAATCCAATAAACTCATGTTTGGTTCCCCCCGTTATCCAACGACTTCTCATCCACTTCCACATTCATATGTTTTAACACAGCTGCAATCTCACGCCTAAATCCAAACCAGTTTTTATTCGTATGGCCGCCTAGGGTGAGCTGTCCATCATCAATACGAATCCAAATACGTCGGTGGTGCCAGTAAAAGCCCATAACCAGACCCAACATAACGATTCCTGCACCAACCCATACAAAAGGCATGGCCTTATCAATACGGATATTGAGGTAACTCACGGATTGAATGATGTCCACCTTATCCATGCTATCAACCTCTAGCTGCAAAGGAATTTCTCCTCCATTCAACTGTTTGTTAATTGCGTCCTGTTGAAAACGTTGTTTATCTATCTGCTTCGCAAAATACAAATACTGCATTCCCGCTTCAGGTAAATTGGGTCCCTTGATGTTAAATAGAAAGGCAGGCGCATTCGGTGAAGGGGATTTTGATTTGGGTTCTCCATTTTCATCCAGTCCAAAATCCATATATTTTTCTTTAACACTCAGACTATAGGGTCCAGCTTCAAACGTTCGCTGCGTATCCACCATAGCAATTTGGATTGCTCCATACTTCTCACCCGTCTGGGCATTGACCAAATCAGGCGTTACCGAACGAATCGTTGGTGTCAGATCATAATCAAATTGATATGCTTTTAATCCGTGGTAATTCAGTGGATGGTTCACTCGAACATCATGTCGGTCCACCTCGGTCAATTGAGGTTTTTTCGAAGGATCCGAGCAATCTGCCGTACATTCGTACAATACCACTTTGGTTTCAAATAGTTTTGGAACGGTTTTGTTCAAATTACGGAACTGTTCTGGAACCTCATCTTCATTGTAAAATTCAACATTAAACTGTTCATTCTTCAAATACATGGAGGTATTCGGTATTTTTTTGATTTCCCCTTGGGGAAAAGCAACATGCTCATCCAGATTCAGCCCGGGAAGTCCTCGAGCAAGTACTGCGAGCAGGAAGATAATCAATCCGATATGGATAACATATGGCCCCCAGCGACTGAATCGATGTTTCTCGGCCAGCAATGCAGTACCCTCGGTATGCACGCGATAACCTTTCTTTTTAAGCGGCGTAACCGCTTTCTTAATCCAGTCTTCTGATGCCTCATCTATGGAACCTTGATACACCAGTCGCTGGCGTGTAAGAAACTGCATGTGTTTGCGTATTTTCTGTTTATTCAGCGCTTTATATAGTGGAAGTACCCGGTCTAGACTGCATATGACCAATGAAGCGCCGATCAGTACCAGTAACAAAATAAACCACCAGGATTCGTATGTATGGGACAGACCCAGCAGATAATAGATATGACCCAACTGACCGTATGTGTCCTTGTAATATACGGATGGATCAATATTCAGAAATGTACTTTCTTGTGGATAGATTGTGCCCAGCATGGAACCTACAAGTGTAAACACAATCATGTAAACAGCAATTTTGACCGATGAGAAAAAGTTCCATATGCGGTCAATGATTTTGGGATTGGTACGCTGCGAACGACGCGCCATGCCATCATAACGCATTTCCAATACTTCATCCGATTTGACCTCGGCCTCCAGCAGCGGCTTGCCACAGGCTTCACACAGCACAGTGCCCACCGGATTCTGGTGTCCGCACTCACATTTCGTATTTTGGAACACGACTAGACCTCCTGTCAGGGCTGTTTCGCCAGTTGTGAAATTTGAGCGTCAAGTGTGTCCAAATCAAGTTGACCGATATGAATGGTGGAGATTTTGCCCGTGTCGGAGACAAAAAATGTCGTTGGCATCGGCGAAATGCCAAAATCCCGGATCGAGTTTTTGTCACGGTCGAGCATAATCGGAAACGTAACGCCCACCTGTCGAACAAAATTTTCCACGGTCATCTGGTCTTCCCCAACATTGATACCAACAAATTGCACACCCTGGTCCTTCCATTTGTCCGCTTGCGCTTGTAGCGCAGGCATCTCTTTGACACAAGGCTCACACCATGTTCCCCAGAAGTTGATTACCATGGCTTTGCCTTTGTATTCCTCAGACGTATGAACTTGTCCATCCAGGCCCAGCAGTTCAAAAGAAGGAGCTTTGTCTCCTTCTTTTGGCTTGCCATTCGAGCCGGATACCGATGTCGTAATCGCATATCCGCCCAACACCAGGATCAATAACAAAATGACGATTTGCACCGCTCTTCTTGATTTCCCCATGTGCTGCTCCCCTTTTAAGTCAGCTTTTTGCATAATTTGAATTTAAACGCTCCCGGGTACAAGAATTAGACGAATAACACCATTTCGATCTAAATCTTGCTGATTGAAAGTCGCTCCGGGGATTTATGCAAAAAGCTTGAGTGACTAGCATTCGCATATAACGGTCTTGGACAACTGTGAACATCCTATGAACAATTATAGCGAATTTCGTCACAAAACTGCGGCGCTTTTATGAAAATTATGTGTCCTCACATTACCTTTTTTTCATTTTTTTGGCGGGTTCTGATTTTGCGAGCGTAATCAGGTTGTTGACTTCTTCTTTGGTTAGATTGCGTGTGAGTCCCCGTTTCAGGTTTTGAAGCAAAATACCTCCAAACGAAATCCGTTTCAGACGTGTTACCGGATGGTTAATCGCTTCGAACATACGTCTAACCTGACGGTTACGCCCTTCGTAAATCGTAATAGAGATAACAGATTCATTTGCTGCGGTATCCACATCTTTGTACTCAATCTCTGCCGGAGCTGTCATACCGTCGTCCAGCATAATGCCTGTCTTTAATTTCTCCAGAGCCGAACCATGTGGAACACCTTTAACGGTTGCATGATACGTTTTGGGTACGTGATGCTTCGGATGCGTCAACAAATGCGCAAACTCGCCATCGTTGGTTAGAATGAGCAATCCTTCTGTGTCATAATCCAGACGACCCACTGGGTATACCCGTTCCTTGACACCTTTAAGATAGTCGGATACAATTTTCCGACCTTCCGGGTCTGAAGCACTTGTGATAACACCCTTCGGTTTATTCAACATCATGTACACTTTCTTCTCACTGCGGATCGGTTTACCATTAACTGTAATCATATCCTCTTCGGGGTTCGCTTTCGTACCCAGTTCGGTTACGACCTCCCCGTTAACTTCTACTTTGCCGGACAGGATCAGTTCCTCGCTCTTGCGGCGGGATGCAATGCCTGCCTGTGCGATAATTTTTTGTAATCTTTCCATGTTTGTCATGTCACCTCACACTAATGATACCCATCAAGGCCGGAAATCACAAGGATAATCCATCGATTTTGTTAACGCAGGGGTTGTAAACACCTTTTAAGCTGCATTTAGCTATGAATTTAGACCAAAAAAAGCTCACTCTCTCACTGCCGGTATGCGGCAGGAGCGTTAAGGTGAGCCGTTCAATTTCAACCATATGTAACCACTACAACATGAATAAGTTTAATTGGCTACTTTACCAGCAACAACGACCTGTTTTTTCGCAGGGGTTGCACTTTCCTTAATGAAGGATTGCAACGTTTTGGAAGTAATATAATAAGTACGTCCTCCGTATACAAAGGTCATCATGCCAATAACCCGATTGTTCTGGTCCAGAACAGGGCCACCTGAATTGCCTTGTGCTACTGATTTTACGATACTGCCAATGCCCTTCTTGCCTGGAACATCTGAATCTTGTGAATTAAATACTCGGCTCTTGGCGATTGTATTATAAGTTGAAGGGAAATCTTCGTCCAACAGCACAAGTTCCCCGGCGGGATTTTTAGGAAATCCGATGGTATAGACAATTTGATTATCTTTGGCATTTGCAAACGTCACCGGTTGTGCGTCGATTTCTTTGTCCAGCTTCAGCAATGCCATATCTGTCACCGGATCTGTTTTAATGATTTTGGCTTTAACCGGCTTGTCCAGATGACCTGGGCTTGCTACAGTAAGTGTGCCTTCATCCCCATCAGACAGTTCAGCATAATCCTGAACGACATGATAGTTGGTTAGCACCTCATCCTTGGAGATCAGTATGGATGTACCTACATCATAATATACTGAATCGGGTTCATCCTGCTTGACCAGACGTACGTTCACAACTGGAAAAGAATCCGCTGTAACGGCCAACTGAGCACGTAGTTGTTTATCGAAGTAACCCGTAAAATGAATCGTATTAACGGCTTGAGCCGCAGCCAATCCCGTCTGTCCCGCAAGCAACGCAATGGCAAGCATACCTGACATCCCAAAGCGGAGCATTCGTTTCCAACTCTTTTGCATGGTTCTCACTCTCCTCCGCTATCATTCTAGCATAATTCGTATATCGGAAGGAGAGGGCATATTTTTAACCAAATACAATTAAACAAATAACCAAGGCAGCAATGAATCCAACCAGATCGGAAAACAACCCAACTTTGAGCGCATAGCGACCATTGCGTATACCTACCGCTCCAAAATAAACAGTCAATACATATAGTGTTGTATCCGTACTGCCTTGAATTGTGGAAGCCATGCGACCAATCATAGAGTCAGGTCCATAGGTTTTGATCAGGTCAGTCGTAAAGGCAAGCGAGCCTGTCCCGGTCAAAGGACGCAAAATACCGAGCGGCAATACTTCTCCCGGAACACCCATCCAGGACACAAGTGGTGCGAATAGGCTGATCACATAATCCAATGCACCGGAAGCACGGAATACACTGATCGCTACCATCATACCTACCAGATGGGGAATAATGCTGATTGCCGTAGAGAAGCCATCTTTGGCCCCATCAACAAAAGATTCGTAGACCGGGACCTTTTTGGTAAACGCATATAATGGAACAAACGCGATGATAACCGGAATGGCCCAGACGGAAATCCAGTTGATGAAGGTTAACAACGTTGCTCATCCTTTCATACCGGGATTGTCACTTTTTTGTACACGAGGCGGCCTGTGAAGTGCCCTATTTCGGTACCAGCGATCGGCTACAATGGCTGCAAATGTCGCAATAATGGTTGCCATTAGCGTGGTACCTACAATTTCCGTGGCATTTGCGGAATGATAATTAAGTCGAATGGCTATCAGGGTTGTCGGAATAATGGTGATACTCGCTGTATTCAGAGCCAGCAAAGTGCACATGGCAGGGGAGGCCGTTTGTTTATCCGGATTTAGCTCTTGCAGTTGCTGCATGGCTTTGATCCCCATTGGGGTTGCCGCGTTGCCTAGGCCGAGCAGATTGGCACTCATGTTGGATAAAATGTAGCCCATGGCTGGATGATTCCGCGGAACATCCGGGAACAAAAAGCCAACAACCGGACCCAGCAGCTTCGCGATTCGTCCCAGCAGCCCGGCATCCTCAGCCATTTTCATCATACCCATCCAAAACACGAGCACACTGATCAGCCCAAAACATACCGTTACTCCGGTTGCTGCTCCATCAAAAGCCGCCTGCGTAACGACTTCAATTTTGCCTTGTGCTGCTGCAAAAGCAAATCCGGTTACGATCATGAGAAGCCAGATTAAATTGATCAAAGGATAACCCTCCCCTTATTATGGAGATAACAAATGGCTTAATACTGCGCGCCATGCGGAAGCCCAGGTAGAAATTTCACCGATCCCCCCCAGAGTTGCATCCTCTGTCTTTGGCTCTGGCGGGATATAACTTCCTTTGCGATACACAGGAATTGAACCCACAAGTTTCCCGTCAAGCTGCATATCAATTCGGCCAGCCAGTCCAAAAGTAGGATCTGTCGTTTTTGCATCTCCCACTGTACTCTCCTGTGCCCGGTTATCGAGTAAAATCAGCTTTTTCTTCAATGAGGATGTCTCACTCTTCGCTAGAGGATAGGTGAACCCGCGACCTGTGACCACATCCGTGTTTTGTACAGGCTGTTCTTTTTTTGCAATTTCCACCAAAGGGAAGTTTTCAAAACCGAAATCCAGCATACGTGCATGGTCATTCCAATCGTCGCCATCGTTCAGGGTTACCGCAGCAAGCTGTTGCCCATTGCGTGTAGCAGAGCTAACCAGACAACGGAACGCCTTTTTGGTATATCCGGTCTTTACGCCATCGGCCCCCTCGTACAACCGCAGCATTTTATTTTTGTTTTGCCAGGAGTACTCCCAGCTCTCGTTCGGATTTGGAGCCGACTTGTTCTCCGTAGCTACAATACGTTTGAACACCGGATTCTTGAGCGCATACGCAGTTAAGCGTGCAAGATCATTGGCGGTGGAGTAATGACCGTCTGCGTCAAGTCCATGGGGATTCATAAAATGGGAATGGGTCAGACCAATTTGCTCTGCCTTTTTGTTCATTAACAGGACAAAGCCTTCTTCAGATCCACCGACATGTTCAGCAATCGCCGAGGCCGCATCGTTGCCTGATCGCAGCATCAGCCCATATAGCATGTTTTCAAGTGTCATTTCTTCACCCAGCTTGAGATAGATGGACGACCCTTCTTTGGCAAAAGCCGAAGAAGTTACCTTTACTTTGTCATCCAGTTTACCGTGTTCAATCGCAACAATTGCCGTCATGATTTTGGTCAAGCTGGCAATTCTCAGTTCCTTATCCCCATCTTTGCTGTACAATATTCGGCCTGATGTTACATCAATGAGAGCAGCGCTTTGCGCATGGTTTGAGGGGCCGGGGATGGTTCCCTGGGCTTCAGCAAGCCCAAATGAGGGAAACAGAAACAAAGGTACAAGCATACATGCCATAAATTTCATTAATTTTCGCATCGATTCATTCCTCCGGGTCACTTGGAATCTTGTACTAGCTTATGTCTGGACAACCCGAAGTATGTCCCAGTGTTAGAAAACAGCAAAAATCCCTCTCGCACATGCTGCGGAAGGGATCTTGTAGTTTTAAGATGAGTTGCCAGGAATGATTAAATTTAGTTATAATCCAGCATCTTGGCCACTTTTCGCATAATTCTGGAGACTCTCATCTGACTAATATCCTCCATCTCTGCTGTCTGTGTCTGATTAAAGCCCTCTACCCGATGCTTCAGGACAGTGACTTCCTTCTCGCTTAACTTGCGTTTAACCGATTCTATAACTGCGTCAACATAAATTCTGTCGACCACTCCATCTTCAATATTTTCCCCGCTATAGATGGTATCCATCAATGTAACTGCTTGGGCTTGCTGATCATCTGCTCCGACAGGCTCATCCAGGTATTTAACTCCCTTGCCCATTTGGAGCGCCTTGTTGATTTTCTCCTCTTCTTCGTCAAGCAACAAAGCGATTTCATGAGCTGTCGGGAGATACCCCATATCGTGCTCCAGCCGATTGATTCGATTAATTAATTCTGTAGCCGTGCGAGTGGGGCGAATAATACTTGCACTATCTCTCAGAAAACATCGGATTTCCCTTACAATCGCAGTAACAGCAAACGAACTGAATTTCACCCCACGCCCTGTGTCAAATGCTTTGACTGCTTTAATAAACCCAAGGCGTCCCAATTGAAGAATATCGTCTTTTTCCACACAATGATTTTTGATAATGACTTCCGGTTTTCCAATGTATTTATGTACTGAATGCCAAATCAAGTTCTCATTAACCAAAATGCTATCTCCTAGAAAATGTTCATCGACTTGACATCGTTCAATATTTCCTACAAGGTCCATAGAGTAAAATTTCTTGTCCAACTTCAAATTCATCCTAATATGTTCTGAAAATTTATCCATCTTGATCTCCCTATGTAAATGTTGTGGAAGTTCACCAACAATCTAACGTTCTTTATTGATTTTCTTTAGCATCTGAACCATTGTGTTATGGTGTTTCTTCACTTGGTTGTAATACCATGGGCGAGCTTTGCCTTTGTCTACATTGCCCTCCCCTTGATTGTACGCAATCGTTGCTGTACGAAGGTTGCCGTCATACTTTTCCAACAAATATTCCATATATTCAATACCGGTTTTGATGTTAACTTCGGGCGTGTATAAGTCACTGCCGCTAATACCAAACGATTTGGCCGTACTTGGTAGTATTTGAAGCAGTCCAATGGCTCCATGAGATGATGTGCTATCCTCTAATAAGCGGCTCTCCTGCCACATCATGGCCATTATCCACACCGAATCCATATTGGATCCTTCAATATATTGGTCCACCCATTTCACATACTTCAACAGTTTAGCTCTGCTTACCGTCTTCTCCTGATAAGTTTCGATATAATGCTCTAGCATATCTACCATTACTTTATGGGACGTAGCGGCCGGATCTAACTTGACTTGCTTTAGGGTTTGTTTTGTATTTTGTTCTACAATCGGATTAGAAGCAGTTGGTACAAACAGCCCTCCATATATCGTTATCGATGCCAGTACCGCCGTAATGATAATCCCGATTTTTTCAAATGTGACCAACGGGATTGTTCACCTCCTTAGGTTAAGCCTTATATAATAGAAGAAACCGTGATTTTTCACTGCTTGTACGAACTTGCGACCCAAATGATTAGAGAGTCTATTGTCGAATTTAAAGGCTTCTCTTTTCCTATTAAGACTCATCTCGTTCACTGGTCTGATATGCCAAGATTGCTGTGTACTCTATCCTGCTATTTGCTGAATCGTAAGAGGAAGTAACATCAAGTCCAATGACCAATACATTTGGTTTGTCACTCATCCAGGTGTTAATCTGTTCTTCTAGATCCATTGGTGATGGTGATGTAAACATCTTTACAGCGATATCTAAGGCATAATTTTTCATGTCCATTTATTCATGACCGATAAGAAGCTCAGGGTTTGTTTGTTCGTTTGTTTCTTTATCGCTTTGTGCAGCAGAAAGGGATTCAGTGGTGTTCTCCTCTTTTTTCTTCTCCTCGATCAATTGAGCAAACTCCTCTTGTGTCAACTCATGGATCTCCAGTTCAAATGCACTTGTGAGAATATATCCCATACCGTCCGTTAAATGAACGTTGTAGTAGGTTTGCGGTTCTTCGTGAAATTCACCCGCTTCGTAGTTGAATCCAATAACGGCTTTTTCATAGCCAGCTACAATACCTGCAAACCATACATTGGCTTTTGTTGTTGCGCCTGTTGGCGTTTGAATCTCATGCACATTCGTTGGTGCGTGAACGCATTTTCCAATCAGACTTGCAACCAATTCTTCGGTTAATATATCGTCTTTTGCTTTTATCATTTGTGTCATACAATCATTCCTACATATATTTAAATTATCTTGGACCCGGCTATCCAGCTCTTCAATTTCTCTATACGCGTTATATTACTAGCAGTTAACGATTTACACAGGAGAGACATTTAGGGCGCCACTTATGAGCGTATAATGCGTTCGAATATGCTTTACAGCCCGCTCAAGATCATTTATTCGATTGGACAACATCTCTTCAATGACAGGCTCCCATACTCTGAGTCCTACACCCATGATTGGTTTGTTTTGAATATACGCATGATGCAAGATCACTATTTCAGTAGGAGTCAGCTTTTCCACATCAAGATTAACTAGCAACGCATCGGCTTGAAACACAACCTTCTCAATAATCAACGCATACTCCCGGTTACTTAGGTCGGAAGCTGTGGATGAATCATGGTGGGCCCAAGCAATATCAGAAAATCCCGACAGACTGTCCAACGTAAATCCCAACACAACAACACTGAGCATATTCTTCTGCCACCTTCCATTATTCAATCGATTAATTACTCTATACGATATAAAAAAGCACTCCGTTAAGAGTGCTTTTAGTTCTATGTAACGTTTCGGTCGATCTGCAACAAACTTTGGCTATGAATTGCCACTTCATTATAAAACTACAGAGCTTCGTATTTCTCGCGAATCGCTTTCCACAACTGTGAGATGCGTGCCTTGGATACACCTAACATTGCTGCAATTTCTACAAACTCGTACCCAGAGGTTCGAAGTTTAAAAATCTCTATTTCCCGGTCATTAAGCTTCATATTCTCCATGATGTCAGTTACAAATTCAAAATTCTCAAAGGCAAACCCGGTGTGCCCAATCGTTAGCGCTGTATCTGTTCCATCATTTTCATCACTCGCGCCAAGATCAGTACACACTAGCTGGACAGCGTTAACGACACTAAGGTTTTTCTCAGACATGCATTTGCGATACATATCTTTGATTTTATTTTCGATCAGGTGATCAACAAACGTCGACATTTTTGCTTTTTCTGCGTCATACTTGTCCAGCGCGTTATACAACTTAATCATGATCTCCTGCGTTACATCCTCTTTTTCAATCCCTGCAAACGTTTTGCCTCTAAGCTTGTGTCGACATTTTTCCTGTGCTTTGTTCAAGAACGCATCTATATCCCCAATTTCAAATAAATCATCAAACCCCATAGCAGTTGTAGCAGACATCATCATTTTCCCCCAATGACTATTTAGTTGTTTGTTTAAACTCTATAACTTGCATTTCTATAGTTAAAATATTGATCAGTTCTTGATCACTCAACAATCTAGTATCTCGCACCTTAATCAAACTTCAAATATTCCTTGCCGATGTCCAAAAAACCATATCTAATATGTAGTGTTATCACTTCTTCGTAAATATGAAAACTTCTTCTTCAGGCAAAGTGTAAAGCTAGATAAGTCTTTTGCATTACATATAAATTGCGTAGATGATGCACCTCCCCTTTCGATCCACATCAAGATATAAAACTAACTTTCAAAGTTCAGCAATGGGACAATTTATCAGAGATACTTTTCCAACCTATTACATTCAGAATAACAAATACGAACTAATGTTCGCAACATATTTTTATCAACTTCTTTAGTACACCATTTACCCACTATATACGAAGCCAAATGCGAAACGTAAAGCCCGTTTTTTGCAAACAAAAAGACCAACACAGAGCGCACCACTAGGAAGATACCAAAATGGTGGAATGTGTCGGTCTTGGTCTGACATCTATTTCGTTCCAATTACCGAAGATATGGTCTTGAAGCCCTTTAATACGATTACAGGCTTCGTCAAGATTATTAATTCTATCTGATCGCCATAAGGGTAGTATAAGGAAATATGTAGGATATTGTCAACATTAAAATTAGTTCCGAAGAACCTATCCAATAAAAAAATGAACTTTAATGGGCCTTAAGGCATGTTTATAGCATCATTTTTCAGCAACCCCTCAACATCCTTGTTCATTTTAAAGACAGTTACCTGTTCCGCAAAATCAGTGCCAAAGAACATGGTTTCAATATCTTCAATTTTCAAACCCAGGTGAATATAGGAGAAAACAGGACTGAAATCTTTTCTCATCATTTGTGCAAGCTTCAGCTTGTATTCGGCAAAGATCTGACTGGAATGCGATTGCATGTGTTCAAGCATGAACGCTTCAGGTTTGGTGAATTTCGCTGTAAACTTCAGGATGATAAAATGATTCATGATGACGACTCTGGTATCTACTGGCCCGCGTTCAGTAAAATCTTTTCTTATTCTTGATGCCATTTTCGCGAGTTCTCTTTCCAAGTCTTTTATCTCAATGTTCACATCCTTCCCTACAATCATCCTTTTTCCTCCTATTGCCCCTGAATACAATAATCAAACCTAATTTAATCAAAACTCCTTATACAAGACAAGTTTCAATGCGTTTACGAACTAAAGTCCACGATCTTTTCATGAAAAAGGAATAGACCCCAGAAGTAGGCTTGGGGTATATCACTGGTTTTACTATGGTTTACAATTATGCAAATAAAGCTGCACATTACGCTTAGAACTATATTATTTCATTTTAGCACCTGTGTATAAGCTTATTGTTTATTCGTTGCATCAACTTTGAGCAGATTGAATGCCACCAGATTCAAAACCACATTGGCACCATATTCCTTTTCGATCACATCGAACGCTTCTTCCGTTGCAACAATTATATCGTCCTTATCCGAAGTCATCTCCATCGTGACAATCTCCTCATGATTCAGCGCGAAGGTCAGTCTGTACAGCATCGGTATTCTCCTCTTCGAAGTAAGCTCTATATTACGAACGTCCGTTAAATCAATGATGTGTACAACCTGATCTCCAAAGTGATCGACTTTCCTTCGTTTTTATGTTTGGTAAAAAGCCTGTGGTACTCTTGCTTGACCTCATCAGCCGTTAAAGGAATCTCGCGAACAACCTTATCGGAATCTTTCTCTTTCTGTTGCAGACGGGGATTGTCTTCAATCCATGTCACTGTTTTCTTTTTGCCACTTCCTTTGAAATAGAGATGAGCGGTGAGTCTAATATTCATCTAGTAATATCTCCTGGATAAATTAATGTTCTAACGTACTAGGAATTAAAGAATAAACTTCGAGTGTTAACCTTCATACCTTCACCATTCTCTCTATACGTCCTAATCGTCAAGATGTTAACCCTGTTCAGTCGCATTTCTCTTTTTTGGAGCAAAAAAGGACAGCTTAAGCTATCCCTTAATATTTCTTAACCGCTGTGCGATTGCCCAAAGAGTCATAGATGTATTTGAAGCTGGTCTGAATTGGGGTTACTGCCATCCTGGTGATGGACTTTGAATCCAGTCTTCCTTCATCATTATATTGATATATTACATCGACCAAGGTCGGCAGCTGCACAGTCTTTCCTGAGAGGTAAACGCTTTATTGTGTTCCCCATCCATCAAGATGTCTGCGCTGTGGAATGCGGGGTGTTCATAAACCGTGACATTCACGCCGTCTATTGTAAGTACTCCATTGAAGTTATATGAAACGTTGGATCCTACGATACGTCTATACCCGTCACTGTAAATATATAACGTCGAAAGATTCTGATTGGTTTCATCCACAGTAACACCATAATATGCACCAGGTACACCAGATGAAGGAAGGTCCTCTTTTTCCTTCACTGTTGTTATGCTGCCTAAAGCAATCTTATCTAATCGTGCACCAAGTGTAACATTATCCTCTTGGACCTCTATTTGTTCAACTTCCATTGGCGGCTCGGCCGCCTGGCTACCGAAAATTCGTTTGAATATCTGTTTCATCCACGTTGCCTCCCATCACCTGATTTATCATTTTGACAGCATCCATGGCACTGCCGTCCCAGCTGTTAGCTCTAGCAACCATTGCACGGGCTGCGATTTTGGCCTCGTTGTTCTCACTGATTGCTTTCTGAAGCACCTGCCCACAATTATGACGATCCATAAAGTAGGTCACGTTACTGTATTTATTGACGATTTCCTCCATACGAGTCGTTATAACAGGCTTACCCGCAGACAAATATTCGTAATATTTAATCGGATCACATCCACGGATCATTTCTGTCAGTTTGAATGGCACGATGCAAACATCGAATTGGGCAATATAAGCAGGAAGAACTCTGTAGTCCTTATGTGGAAGACACGTTATATTAGGATGCACAATGTTTTTTTGATACAGGGCATTGTTTCCAATCCCTTCCAAACCGCAAATTCATCGGCCGAATTGTCCAAGTAGTCAAATACGGTAAAATCAAAATTACGACCATCCCCATAGTTATACTGACCCGGACTGGAGAACCAGAGAACCTTTTTTCCTTTGACCAGATGGTCATAGTTAATCCCCTTTTGCACAAGGAAGAGATCTTCATTCAACTTCTCGATCGGACGGCTCTGTTTCTTATACGTTTCTTCGTTAATAAAAATAGCACGCACCCCTGGCATCTTGGAGAATGCGGTCATTAATTGCTGTGGACGTTGAAACAACAGATTCCAATCGAGTGCAGGCGGATATATGATCGTCATTTCAATGCTTTCAAAAAATTCGTTCTTCCGCCTTTTTCTATGTACAAGCCATTTCAGCAACCAACTCCACTCCTTCCTCATAGACATGAACCGGACGAAGCCGTGTATCCACATACAGTTCATAACCAATTTGCTGAGCATGCTCACAGAAGGGAGCGTCTTCACCAATCGGATGTGAACTATATCGAACTCCAGCTTCAATGACTTCACGTTTAATGAGATACACTGCACCTGTCAAATCCACAGGGATGACACCCTCGCTGAATTTTGGAACGTGTTTTCCACCAATCATTGCATTATGAGCCTTAATTTTTGGGTGATTTCGAATCAGCATGGCACAGATGTCCTTATCATTTTCAATAAGCTGTTCCAGGCTATGTTCAGGGATAATGATATCTGTATCAATGGAGAACAGATAATCACAATCGGATTTTAGAAACTCATCTACAAGTATATTTCTTAGTAGCGCCAGATTGTGATAGGCGTATTGACCACGTAAATGACCAGATGACTTGCCCAAGTTATGAGTCATGTACGAAATCTGATGATCATTCAAAATTTGTTCTGTCTGATCTTCGCTATCGTTCAAAATGTAAAAAAAATGCTTGTTTAC
Source organism: Paenibacillus sp. 276b (assembly GCF_900107875.1). Lineage (NCBI taxonomy): Bacteria > Bacillati > Bacillota > Bacilli > Caryophanales > Paenibacillaceae > Paenibacillus > Paenibacillus sp. 276b. The sequence goes on from NZ_FNRR01000007.1 coordinate 20,576, forward strand.
TGTCTGTTGTTTGAGCGACTGCAAGTGCCGCTCCATAATCCATGCCCGGTTTCTCACAGGAGCACCTATGAATACGTTAGCCACCGTTCATCCCTCCCCTTTCACATAGTGTAGACCGATCTTCGCCAATCTTCAGCGTGTCCAACAAAAAAGATCTTTTCACTGGAAAGAGGAGAGAGAATGAATCGTTTCTTCTATTCTATAAAAGAAGGAGATGATGCAGATGTACAACAAGGACTTAAATTATTTCAATCCGAAAGAGGGTGGAGAGCGTGCTTGGCAGTGTTGAATTAATTCATAACTGGTTCCAAAAGGCTACGGATGGAGAAGCACATGCTTCCGTTCGATTCGGGGATGCTTCCAATACAATTCTGGCCCATGGAACCGTCCTAACAATGGACTTCATCAAATCCCATTACGGGTGGGTGGATGATCCCACATACTGTGGCATTACGTTACCCAATGCAGGTGCGAGAGAAATTATTGTACACTGCTTGAGAAAAGCCGATTATGTTGGTCACTTGACTCAGACAGATCACTGGTATTTCAGACCCTTGTTTGATATGTGTCTAGCGTATTACAAGATTAAGCCCAAGAAGACATTCTACGCGTTTGAAAATAATTACATTGCCCGGTTCAAACTGTTCTATGAAACGTTCAAGACCATGCCTATACTGATCTGTGGAGCCAAAGCCGAGCAATATAAAGAAGTTCTGGAACGCCGTTACGGTTGGACAGACATCGTGACAACAGTGGACTGCCCCTCTTGGTCTCATGTGAGCGCAGCCTCTAAAGAAATGGAAAACATCTACAAAAAAACACCATGGAAACTGGCTCTCGTATGTGCAGGGGCACCTGGCAAGGTATTAGCCATTAAAGCAAAAGAACTTGGCTCTGTAGGTGTTGATTTTGGCTCAGGAGCAGATGTTGCCATTCAGGCGGACAACGAAAACCTATATGCTTGGGATTACGAGGGATTTCCCGATTATTGGGAAGGAAGACCAAAAAAATGACCCGTCCAGGGTCTTTTTTGTTAAGTAAAGACGGGATTCAAGTGAAATTTCATTGCTGTAGTAGTTATTGATAATTTGAACTAACTGACTTATTATTGTTAAGATAACTCCTAATCTAACCTGGTTTAGACTTGCATAAAAGAGGAGCACTACTTAGATTATTCAATCGTTGGAGGGAATGTAATGGCGTACTCGCAGTCAAAGACCGAAGCAGTCGCAACTCACTTAAGAAATAGATTCATGGAAGGCAATGTAGAAGGCCACGAGATCGTTGTTGCTCTGATTAGTATGGTTAAAGCCCAGAAAATTAATATAGACGACGTCGCTCCCGTCCTGTTTAACGTTTTTTTTGATAATCCAGAAGGCATTTTATCCGCTCTTGAAAAAGCGAGTACATTAGTTGATGATGAGTTAATTGATTCAATTATCAATGAAGTGAACGAGAACGCTTAATCTTACATACTAGGGGAGTTTCATTGAAGATCTTATACTGTTTTTTCACGTCTTTGTTCTCCCCTCATTTCAGATTTATTTAGTTTATATGGGGTCACTTATGTGCTTCGCGTTATTTTCCATCTCACCCTGCTTATTCTAAGAATGTACCTTGGCAGAATGACAGGAGAAAAGGAAATAAAGCAATTCTATTTTTAGCAGTCATTGAAACCATGCTTGAAGCACTGCACCATATCGAAGTGGACCAGACAGAACTTGTGGATTCACTAGTTATGCTAGGTTTCGATCCCATCAACATTTTATACGAGACCAATACCATTAGATCCTTCCAGAAAGTGTGCAGGGCCTTCGCAGAACTCGACCTTGCAGATGATGCCCTCTCCGCTTTTTTACAAGAGTAGCTACACCGTTTTAGTAATTACGAATTAGATTGACCGGATACATGTTTCTTTGGAAAAGGAAGTGCAAAAAAAGTAGAGCCTCAAGTCCTTGGACTTGGGGCTCTACTTTTTTCAATTTTAATATCTGACTCCTTAACACCTTTTATCTGAAATCGTATAGAACATGTAGGAGACATCAAGGATATCTCCTTCTTCAACATGACCCATTTAACGAAAGGACAGTTATATGAGCCAAGAAATTTTAGAACATGTTATAGTCGACTTACATCACCCTGTAATTGGAACCGTGGATTCATCCTTGACTCACTCACAATATGAGCATGAACATCCTAACAAAATTGTGATCATACAAAATTATTATTTTTTAAAAGACGCAGCTCATTTTAATGATTGGTTAAAAAGACGTACCGAATAGCCCCTTTTTCAGTTCGTGGGTTACTCATCCTTTTTTGCGTCTTCGTTCATCAATCAGAACCTTCAACATGAGCAATTCCCCGTAGGTCAGCTTCTTCTTGCGTACTTTCTCCACCCATGCCCATTCGTCAATGATTTTGTCGTTATAGGCATCTCCTATGTATTTATCAAGTTCATTCCATGTCCATTGAGCATAATCCAGCACTTTATTCATATCATCTTCATCCTCCGTGACCACTTCTTCCTTCAGTGGATTCAATTTAGAATTGACTGCTTGCTTAAACCTTTCATATTCCCCAGGGGTTTTGATCCAAGGTAGTGGGCATTCCTTCCACCCGACAACTTCTTTATGCGTAAAAAACACATTGGGAAAGCCACGTTCTCTAATCAGATATACTGCCAGGTCTACAACGTTATTAAATGTATCCTCATGAATGCTACCATCCTTCTCAATGCACATTTCAATACCCACCGTACTATTGTTGGATACGTTCCAAGACGGGCCACAGCTTCCTTTGTGTAAGTCTCGCTACCGCAATGGTATGCAAGTTCATCATCTGGCAGACTGTTATAAATGGAGGTTCGATCTACAGAGTAATGTGCACTTGCATAACGACCTTTTCCAACTTGCTGTGCTAAACTTGCGAAATATGTACTGATGTTTTTGGCTGAGGCTCCTGGGGAAGCGGTATAATGCATAACAATTCCTCGTTTAGCTTTCAGTTTCATTCCCGCTCGACTGTACTTATTAACAGGTATGTAGTCCGTTGTGATTGGAAGCATTATATCTTCTCCTTGCTTTCAGCTTGATTATCTTCCTCACCCCGAAGCTTGAAAAGAGCAGAAGTGATAAATTTCGGGACGGGAAGTCCCAATTTCCCCATATTCTCAAGAATGCTTATTCCTTCAGTACCGATGATAAACATCAGCATGGCATCTCTCATAAAGTCATTCGAATTGCCAGCAACAATATCCAGTTGATGAGCAATAATAACGAATACAAATGTTAATGACTTACGGGCAAGTCCCCACCATCCGACCCTGCTGGAAAGTTCTTTTTTGTACCATGCAGATAACACACCTGTGATGTAATCGAGCCCGACAAAAATCGTTACTGCAATAAACAGGTGATCCATCCCTCCAACCAAGTACACCATGGAAGACAATAGCCATCCAAATAAAACGGTATAAATCGTATCTCTTTGCAATTTACCTTCCCCCTTCAACATCTTTTTCATGTTTAGGTTAGGCGGAACAAGGGGATAAGTCTCATTAGATATTGATCCCTTTGGATATACTCCCCCTGCATTCCACAAAGCAAACAGCAAAAATCCCTCTCGCACATGCTGCGGAAGGGATCTTAACCGAATCATTATTTAGCTGTACGTAGAAGGATCAGGTGTGACAGGAATGCCGGACTCTGCCGGTTGTGCTGTATTACGATTGCGGAACATGTCCTGGATTCTATCCATCACATAAGGTGTGGAATCGATCAATTTCTCGAACAGATGCGTTGAGTTGTCAAGCGGCACGATGTGTACGCCCTGTTTGCCAACTACCAGGAACGCGATAGGACGAATGGATACGCCCCCCCCGCTTCCGCCTCCAAATGGTGAGGCAACCGATGCGGAGCTGGCATGTTCAGTGGTACTACTTCCGCTGCTCCCGCCGCTTCCACCTTTGCTGTTTCCATCATTTACATGAAAATCACTGCCACCCGCAGCGAATCCAAATCCCACTTTACTGATCGGCAAAATTACGGTACCATCAGGTGTTTCGACCGCATCGCCCACGATTGTATTGACATCCACCATGGCCTTGATATTTTCCATTGCGGTTTCCATTAAGCCTTGAATTGGATGATCTGACATTTAAATTCCCTCCAGTTTCAATTTAAGCTAGGTTTGATCTAACCATATCATCCCCAAACTTGAAGGGACTTATGTAAGCCAGCCATTTAACTAAACCTCAATACTACAAACCGCTGACTGGGCAAAATAAAATCCGGCAGTTGCAAGCAAACTATAGGAAATTTTCTCATACTCGGTTTCTTCTTAACTACCGAGTAGACCCAGCCAAGACGCATAGTTCCACCCCCGCCACCCCGCAATCATTTTAAATGAAAGGCGTATAACACAGGGACAGTACATACACTTAAATTTGCGATTTACTGTGTTGTTTCTTCAGCTTCAGCTTGCGTCTGCGCCGTTGTTCTTGTAAGAGTTTGAACCACATCCGCCATCCTCCCTCTACTTGAAGCACTCGGGTTAAGAGCGTAAGTCCTGCGATCATGACTGCTGAAATCCGGATCTTTAGTTTCCAATCCAGCTCGGTTTGGAACTCCATCTCGTCTTCCCACACCGGCACAACTTGTAACTTTGGCGTTTGTTCAAAACGGATTTGATAAGAGAGGTATCCAATGATGATCGACTTGATACTCCACACCCAACCGATGAGAACAGCCGTATATGCTGCATCGCCGACGCCAATGCGAGTGGACCAGGACAAATGAGTCATATGTACACGAGTGAGTGTTTGCTTGATCCAGAGCTTTAATGCTTCCGTTGCCCTGAGCATGATTTTTACATCCTTAGCCCATTTTTTGACTTTACGTTTGTTAACACGCTCGCTGCTCTGGGCTTCCCCCCTCGAATGATTCATTCGCTGCTCCGTCTTCACCAGAAAACCTTCCTTCATATTACGAAAGACAATACTAGGAATTTCATAGTTAATACGCACAATGCCATATAACAGACGAACCGTAATCTTGGCATAATCATCATGATTGTGTTTCCTGAATGTAAAATGCACATGAACATACGAGATGAGGACTGCGACAAGAAGCAGTGCGATCAACAAGCCGATTCCTCCAAGCCAAATCCACACAGACCTTACCTCCAAGCCCTCAATTCTTTTCTCGTCTAGTATGACACTCTATATAGGAAAAAATTCACGTCTGACCTGAAAATTCCATTTAATCTTTGAACGACTACCTTACACTCCATTCCACATACCACGCCAAAAAAACCGGCACCCCGAAAGGGCAACCGGTTTTGGATCGATCCAGACTGCAAAGTTATGAGTGCGAAGGATCATCTTCGTTATTAATATCGTTTGCATTTGCATCATTCTCGAGATTTGCACTATCCAGGTCCAGGTCCACATGCTGCACATCCAATTTTTCAAAAAGCAGCTGTGTTTCTTCCTCCAGGTTCTCGGAATCTTCAAACAACCCTGGCTCCGGCAGATCTTTGAGCGAAGCCAAACCAAAGTAATCCAGGAAAGACTTGGTTGTGCCATATAGAATTGGGCGTCCAATGGCCTCAGCCCGTCCCACTTCCTGAATGAGATCCTTGTTCACAAGTGTATGAATGGCACGTTCGGATTTCACCCCACGTATCTCCTCAATCTCTACCCGTGTGATAGGCTGACGGTACGCCACAATAGCGAGCGTCTCCAACGCCGCCTGGGATAAAGAGGTACGTGCAGGTGAATAAGCCAATTTCTCAAAATAGGCCGCATGTTCCGGCAAGGTACCCAGTTGGACTACCCCTGCAATTTTAAGAATTTGTACGCCTCGTCCCTGCTTGGCAAATTCAGCGATCATTTCCTCAATCGCATCCGACACCAGTTCGGTTCGCTGATCTACGATTTCGGCGATTTGTTTGATGCTCAGACCTTCTTCTCCGGACAAAAACAGCAGGCCTTCAATAATCGATTTCAATTTCGGAAAATCCATGATTCTTTGTTTCCCCTCTCCACTCCATAACGATATCCTCAAACATCCGCTCCTGATAACAGACGATCTGCTTCATCTTCATCAGTTCCAGCACCGCCAGAAAAGTTACGACAATCTCGTGCCGATAAATTTGGTTATCCAGCAACTTGGAGAATAACAGCCTGCCTCCCGGTCCCATACTTTCCAACGCACCGATGACATCGCGAATACGATCCTTAACCGAGATTTCATCCCGATGGATCCGAGTTACAGTTGTCCGCTTTTCCGCCTTGCGCAGCGCCTTCTGGAAGGCCGCAATCAGATCCGAGGTATGCAAACCCTCGACCGGATTCGATTGTGCTTCTACAGGCATATACGGCCGCAAATCCTCGGGCTCTTTGGAGAAAATAAGGCTGCGTTCCCACTCCCGTTCGTGCAAGTGACGCGCAATTCCCTTGTATTTGCGGTATTCAATCAGACGCGCAATCAGTTCTGCACGTGGATCATAATCTTCATCTTCCATATATGCATAATCCTCAAAGTCCTCGATTACCGGTGGTTTGGGCAGTAATAACTTGCTCTTGATCGACAGAAGTGTTGCCGCCATTACCAGAAATTCACTCGTAATATCCAGCTCCAGCTCCTGCATCGAATGCAGATACGCCATATATTGATCGGTAATATCGCTGATGGGAATATCCTGGATATGAATCTCTGCCTTATCGATCAGATGAAGCAGCAGATCCAAAGGCCCTTCAAAAGTCTCCAGTTTGTATGTAACTACCGTCACTAGACGAATCCTCCCGCCAGAAAAATAAAAACCCCCGCTAAGCCGCCGAATCCGGTCTCCCGTTTTCGTCTGCGCTGAGCAGGGCACTATATTAAATAAGCACTATTTTAGCTGTTTCGTCAAGTTCGCCATTTCAATAGCGGCAGTAGCTGAATCCCAGCCTTTGTTTCCTGCCTTTGTTCCAGCACGCTCAATGGCCTGTTCAATATTCTCTGTTGTAACCAAGCCGAAGATTGTAGGTACGCCTGTTTTCAGGTTAATTGCGGCTACACCCTTAGCCATCTCATTGCACACATAATCATAATGTGTTGTTGAACCACGGATAACCGTCCCCAGCGTAATGACAGCATCATATTTTCCACTTTCAGCCATTTTTTGGGCAATCAACGGGATTTCAAACGCTCCTGGAACCCACGCTACATCCACTTCATCATCTTGTACACCATGACGTTTGAACGCATCCAGTGCTCCACTGAGCAATTTGCTTGTAATGAACTCGTTAAAACGTCCTACAACCACTCCATATTTTAATCCTTCTGATACCAAATGTCCTTCAAAAAAGTGTGGCATTCAAGTCATCTCCCTAATTGTATTATATGATGTACGCAGCTGATCTTTGGAAACTAGTTCACCCTGTTTAACCTCAGAAAAACTACTCAGTTTTTTTCTTCATTCTGCTCGATATCGTCGAACTTTAGCATATGGCCGAGCTTCGCCTGCTTCGTGTGCAAGTAGACCGTATTGTCCTCGTTCTCTTCCATCTGAATGGCAACACGTTCCACCACTTCAAGTCCGTACCCTTCAAGTCCTTTAATTTTGCGTGGATTGTTGGTTAACAACCGAATTTGACGAACCCCTAGATCTTTGAGAATTTGGGCACCAATGCCGTAATCTCGAAGATCGGCAGCAAACCCAAGCTTCAGATTGGCATCCACGGTGTCCAGACCTTCCTCTTGCAGTTTGTAGGCTTTGAGCTTGTTGATCAGTCCAATGCCTCGTCCTTCCTGTCTCATATAGAGCAGGACGCCGTTGCCTTCGTCATGGATCTGTTTCAATGCTGCATCGAATTGTGGACCACAATCGCATCGATGAGAATGGAATACATCCCCTGTGAGACATTCGGAGTGTACGCGGACCAATACAGGTTTCGATCCGTCAATTTCGCCTTTAACCAAAGCGACATGCTCCTTGTTGTCCACTGCATTTGTGTATGCCACCGCCTGGAATTCACCAAAGTCTGTTGGCATACGTACAGCTACTTCGCGTTTAACCAACTGTTCCTTCTCATTCCGGTACCGAATCATATCCTGAATGCTGATCAGCTTCAGATCATGCTTGCGGGCAATCTCCTGCAGATCTGGAAGTCTGGCCATCGTGCCATCTTCCTTGATCACTTCACAGATTACACCTGCCGGATAAGAACCGCACATAATGGCGAGGTCTACAGCTGCTTCCGTATGTCCCGCGCGTCTTAGCACACCGCCGTCTTTGGCGATGAGTGGGAACATATGGCCCGGCTTGCGGAAATCTCCGCTTTTCGCTTCGGGATCAATTAGACCCTTGACTGTAATGGAGCGTTCATGAGCCGAGATGCCCGTTGTGGTATCTTTATGATCTACAGAGACGGTGAAAGCCGTCCCATGAAAGTCCGTATTTTGCTGAACCATAGGCTTTAGGTTGAGTTCATCGGCACGTTGCTGCGTAATGGGAACACACACCAGACCTCTGCCTTCGGTAATCATGAAATTGATCACTTCAGGTGTAGCCTTTTCCGCCAAAGCGATAAAGTCGCCTTCATTCTCCCGATCCTCATCATCCACCACAATAACCGGTTTACCCTGCATGAGATCGTAGATGGCTTCCTCAATAGAATTCAGAATGGATTTCTCTAACATAGGTCCCCCTCCAGTTTCCATTTCAATTTATATTTGTAGTTAATCAATTACGATTTGTTAAGCAAAGCCGTGATTAGCGAGGAAATCCTCACTGATACTTCGCGGCTTGCCCGCACCGGTCTCCTGATGTCCCTTACCATAGTGCAGCAGATGATCCACATATTTGCCCAAAATATCACACTCAATATTGATGGTATCTCCCGTCTTTTTCACATTCAATACAGTCTCACCAATGGTATGTGGAATAATGGATACAGTGAATGCGGTCTGTGAAGTATGCACAACGGTCAGACTAATTCCGTCCAGGGTTACAGACCCTTTGGGTATCAGATATTTGAACAGCTGCGTATCATCAGGTTTGATCTCGAAAACAATTGCATTCTGGTCACGTGTAATGCTGCCAATGACCCCAGTGCCATCGACATGGCCCTGAACGATATGCCCACCAAAACGTCCACCTGACAGCATGGCTCGCTCCAGATTAACTTTGCTACCGGATTGCAATTGACTAAGGTTGGTATGTCGATATGTCTCGGGCATCACATCGGCAGTAAATCCGCCACCCTCCAGGGTTGTCGCAGTTAAGCATACCCCGTTTACAGCTACACTATCGCCAATCTTCAAGTCGTTCATGATGGCGGAAGCTCCGATATTCAGGACCATCGCTTCGCCTTTCCGACCTATCCGCCGGATCTGACCGACTTCTTCCACCAAACCGGTAAACATGCTACCGCCTCCTTTATTTATTTCGTTATCGTTAATTCATTTATTCAGGCCAAACCGGAATTCCGCCAATGCTGATATTATCTCCAACTTGCTCAATTTCCAGCTGATGTAATTGAATCGCCTGACTCATGCGCTCTACACCCTCAAAGCGGAAACTGCCTGGTGTTTCGTATCCTCCGACAATTTTCGGAGCAATGAACATGAGCAGTCGATCTACCAACCGTGCTTCCAGCATGGACCCATTCAGTGTGCCCCCGCCTTCAAGCAGAATCGAACCAATCTCACGCTCACCGAGCTTGCTGAGTGCACTCAGCAGATCAACACGTGGTCCTGGACCACAACGTATAATCTCCACCCCATAGGCTTCCAGCCGCTCAGCCGCTTCAGGGCTCGCCTCATCTGTTGTAAGTACCCAGGTAGGTGCAAGGCCATCCTTGACCATTTTGGCGCCTACAGGCAGGCGTAGCTTGGAATCGACCACGATTCGTACCGGGCTGATCCCTTCCACTTGCAAGCGAGTCGTCAGTTCGGGATTGTCTGCAATGACCGTTTCCACACCAACCATAATTCCTTGATGGCGATGGCGAAGCGCGTGTACAATCTCGCGAGCAGACTCGTTAGAGATCCATTTGCTGTCACCGCTACGCGTAGCAATTTTGCCATCCAGTGTAGAGGCCGTCTTCAAAGTTACAAAGGGGAGACCTGTTGTAATGTATTTGATAAATTTCTCGTTCATCCGTCTTCCGCGCTCACGCAGCACTCCAACTTCAACTTCGATCCCTTGTTGACGCAGCATGCTGATTCCTCTGCCGGATACTTGCGGATTCGGATCTTCGCAGCATACAACGACACGTTTCACTTTCTCATGAATGAGACGTTCACTGCATGGTGGAGTCTTGCCATAATGGCTACAGGGTTCGAGCGTAACGTACACTGTACTGCCTTCAGCATCACTACCCGCCATGTTCAGTGCATGAACCTCTGCATGACCCGTTCCCCGTTTGAGATGACTTCCGAGGCCCACGATACGTCCTTCTTTTACCACGACACAACCAACTACCGGATTGATTCCGGTCTGTCCTTGTGCCCGTTCTGCCATATCCAGTGCTAGCGCCATATAAAATTCATCATTAATCATTTCCAAGTCCGTTCACCCCACGGTTAAAATCTTAAGTTATAGACCTCCCTTCCAACAGAGAGGCATGTTCCATATCCAATAAAAAATCCCCGTCGAACAAACCGTTCGATGGGGATGATGAGAGACATGTGTCACCAGCAGTACTATTGATACATTGCCAACAACACATCGCCCAAAACTTCATTTCAGGCAAGTGAAAGCAGACACATACCTTAATGAACTTCAATTACAGGTAAAGAGCTTCTATGATGTGGCATATGTATGAAGATTTCCGGAAGTAACCGGATTTCTCCCTGCACAGGAAATGAATTCGTCAAAAACTGTACAGCAACACTCCTGCGGAATGCGGCCCCTAAGGACTGCACCCTCTCCTTCTCCCATCCAGACTATACTGTCGGTTCTGGAATTACACCAGATCAGCCATCTGCCACAGGCAGACGGGTCACGGACTTTGCATCAATGCTGGATAGATATCCTCACATACTGCATCACCGCCGGTAGGGAATTACACCCTGCCCTGAAGGATTCGTTGCGTTATTAATTGGATGTTAGCACTTTAACGTCAAAAAATCAATTGTTTTTTGTTCCTTTTTGTCACATACTAACTTTTAATAAGCTTAAGTGTAAACAAAAACCGCTTCGCTAATTGCGAAACGGTTTACATACGTTTATTGATTAAGCTTCTACTACTTCAACTGTTTCCATTTTGTCGCGACCTTCGAAAGCGTCCACGAATTCCATACCTTTGGTTACTTTACCAAATACAGTATGTTGTCCATCCAAATGTGGTTGCGGTTGGTAGCAGATGTAGAACTGGCTTCCCCCTGTGTTACGGCCTGCATGAGCCATAGCCAAAGTTCCACGCTCATGTTTGTTCGGGTTGATTTCACAGTTAATTGTGTAACCTGGGCCGCCTGCACCGGAACCGTTAGGGCATCCGCCTTGAGCTACAAAGCCCGGAATAACACGGTGGAATACAAGACCGTTGTAGAAACCGGAGTTAGCCAGTTTCTCAAAGTTTGCTACTGTGTTTGGAGCTTCTTGATCGAACAAATCGATTACAACTTCTCCGCCGTTTGCCATTTTGATTTTCGCTTGTTTCGCCATATGTAAATGACTCCTTTCGTATTGACCATCGTTAATGGTGCCAGAACGCATGACCCTGGGCCAAGCTTTATAGCACTTTTCTTAGTGTACACTGAAAATGGATTGATCGCAAAATAATAAGCAAGTTTTTTTCAAAATCCAGCCCTAAAGATGCAAAAGAAGACAAAAAAGGAGTGTCCTTTTTTGTCTTCTTCATATAGTGCTCCACTATTTGTTCTTTAATTAACGGGTAACTGGCTGTTTTGCAATACGCTCAGGTACGAGATCATTCTGGATGATGTCCTGATACGTCTCACGGCGTACCACTACATCCCCTTGACCGTCTTTGACAAACACAACTGCCGGACGACGAATCCGGTTGTAATTGCTTGCCATCGAGTAGTTGTATGCGCCTGTGCAAGCTACTGCGAGTAGATCGCCGCTTTGCACTTTAGGCAGGTCCAGATCCCAGATCAGCATATCGCCGCTCTCACAGCATTTACCAGCAACAGATACCGTTTCCTGAGCAGCCTCATTTGCACGGTTTGCCAATACAGCCTCATATTTGGACTCATACAGCGCTGGACGTGGATTGTCTGTCATTCCACCATCAACAGCTACGTATTTACGAACTCCTGGAATATCTTTGCTTGTTCCAACAGTGTAGAGCGTAGTTCCCGCTTCCCCTACGATGCTGCGGCCTGGTTCAACCCAGATCTCAGGCACGGCATAGCCGATTTGAGCAAAATGATTTTTCACCGCATCCGTGATGGCTTTCACGTATTGTGAAACTTCAAGCGGTGTATCTCCATCGATATAGCGGATACCGAAGCCACCGCCCAGATTAACCACTTTGAATGCCACGTTAAGACGCTCATACACATCTGCTGCAAACTCAGCAACGCGTTGAACTGCCATTTGGAAGCCTTCAACTTCGAAAATTTGGGATCCGATGTGTGAATGCACACCGAGCAATACCAGATTTGACTGCTTTGAAGCCAATTCAATGGCTTCAAATGCCGTTCCGTTCCCGATATCGAATCCAAATTTGGAATCCGTTTGTCCTGTCGAGATATATTCATGCGTATGCGCTTCAACACCAGGCGTCACACGAAGCAAAATGTTAACTTTGCGATTTTTGTCTGCGGCTACAGCTTGCAGCAAGTGCAGTTCATTGAAGTTATCCACAACGAAGCAGCCAATCTCTGCATCAAGCGCCATTTCGATCTCTTCCAGCGTTTTGTTGTTACCGTGGAAATGAATGCGTTCTGCCGGGAAACCGGCTTGAAGTGCCGTGAACAATTCACCGTCGGATACAACATCCAAGGAAAGTCCTTCTTCCGCAGCAAGGGCACACATCGCCATTACGCAGAATGCTTTACTTGCATAAGCAACCTGGAAACCCAGGCCTGAAGCACGGAACGCTTCCATATACTCTCTGCAGCGCTCACGAACCAATTGCTCGTCCACAACATACAGGGGAGTTCCAAATTGTTCTTTCAAGTCGGTTGTATCGACTCCACCAATTTCCAGATGTCCCTGTGCATTTATTTTACTTGTACCATGTAAATACATAATCTGCATTCCTCACTTTTTTATATACTGGAACAGCTGTTATTCCAATGATTTTACACCAGTATATCAAATTAGAAAATGAGAAGAATGGATTTTTCGGCAGATCATTTGTGTTTTTTACTTTTTTGCAGTTCCCCGTCTGGATCACTGTCCATTTTGGTATTGTCACGCGTTTTGTTGATCGAAGGACGTTTTTTATTTTCCAACAGCGGCAAACGGAACAAAAAGTTACCCAAAGCCTTTGCATTAAACGGTATGAACGGCCAGAGATAAGAAGAGTTGTAGGAGCGATGCAAAGTGAGCGCCACGATAATGAACGTCGTCCCGACAACGAATCCGGGAACCTTGAATATCGCCACAGCAACGAGCAAAAACAATCTAACCAATCGATTAGCCAAACCAAGCTCATAACTGGGTGTTGCAAACATACCAATCGCGGCAATCGCCATGTAAAGTACCACTTCATTGACAAAATATCCTGTTTTTACGGCGATATCCCCGACTAAAATGGCCGCAATCAAACCCATGGCCGAAGCGAGTGGCGTCGGGGTATGGACTGCTGCCATCCGTAATAAATCCACTCCGAATTCAATAAGCAGGAACTGCAGAATCAGCGGGAGCTGGGCATTTTCATGAGGACCGATGAACTCCATTCCTGCTGGCTTAATGGAAGGGTCAATAACCATCAACAGCCATAGCGGCAACAGGAAAAGCGAAATCAGAATACCCCCAAATCGTACCCAGCGCAGATAGGTTCCCATAAAGGCGGTCTGTCTGTTCTCTTCCGCATGCTCACACAGGTCAAAAAAGGTCGTGGGCAGAATCATCACACTGGGTGAAGTATCTACAAAAACAACAACCCTTCCGTCCATCAAATGAGAAGCTGTCACATCCGGTCGTTCCGAATAACGAACCAACGGATACGGGTGCCAACCCTTGTTAATAATCGCTTCTTCAAGCTGTTTATCGGCAGCAGGGATGCCGTCGATATTTACTCGTTTGATTTTTTCACGAACGGAATCCACCTGAACCTTGTCCACGATATCGTCAATATATACAACACAGACATCCGTTTGCGATCTGCGTCCAACCTGCATAATTTCAAATTTTAATCCTGGGTCCCGTATTCTTCGGCGCACTAACGCCACGTTGGTCAGAAGTGTCTCCGTGAATCCGTCTCTTGAACCCCGCACCACTCTCTCCAGCGAAGGTTCCTCTGGGGAACGTACCGGATAGCTGCGGGTATCCATAATAATAACGGAACGATCCCCTTCGACAAACATGGCACTCATGCCAGTGAGGACCTTGTTGATGACGGCGCTCATTTTCTCCACTCGCTCAACTTGAATATGAGGAATGTAACATTCGAAATACGACTTCAGCGCATGTCCGGACACTTGCTCCGGTGTAAGATAGGTTAGCCTTTTTAACACTTCAAGCAGAATCTCATCCTTTGCAAACCCAGTCAGCAGCAACAATCCAACATGTTTGCCACCCAAGACCATTTCCCTCATATTCACATCAAAGGACTCTCCAAGTCCCAACACTTGCTGAAGCGTATATTTGTTATCACTCATGCGAGGGGATATATCGTCGTTTTCCTGCCAATATTCTACCGATTCCTCGATACTGTCAGACATTTCATTTTGCTTCTTCTTTTCGTAAGCCTTCTTTTCTTCTTCCTCCTGAATCTCATAAGGAGATTTATGCATCTTCTCTTCGGATGTTGCTTCGCTGGATTCATGCCCGTCGTTGTCCGATCTTACGTCCATTTCCCATCCTCCTTAGGCCTAACGTTTTAACGCTGGTATACAAAAAAGTCAAACAGGGAGCCCGTCATCTTCCCCAAAATCATAGCAAGCAACAATCCAAACAAATACGATTTCATGCCCAGTCGTTTTGCCAGCACTGGCAGTACATTCAGCACCTCAGTCAGTGCCGCAGCAAGCAGACCGATGAACACACCACAAAACAGTCCGATGATCGGGCTCAGCAACAGCGCTCCGTGTACCTTCCAGTGCCAAAAATCCGCAACAGTACCGAGCAGCGAACCTCCGATCAAGGCCCCTTCATACCAATGGGTTTTGTCATAGGTTCGCGTAAGTTGAGCTAGTCTTGGAATCATATCAAGCACGAGAATAAGCGCAATCACACCGCTTCCTACAGCGATTCCCCCCGCAATGCCCAGCACAATGCTGATTGCTCCGTTAAGAACGCTCATCCGCATTCATCTCCCTGCGTTCCTCTTCATGCATACGTTCGGTTTCTTCAATCACTACATACTTGTCTACATTTTGCTGATATAGGAACATTTCCACTTCCAAAGGGGTAGGTTCTTCATTCCACTTTTTCTTGAATAAATGATTGAAGAACACAGCCATACCAAACCCGATCCCGAGAGAATACGCCACCTGAAACAGATACGGATGCTCATCCCGGCGGCCCGTAATCATCTCTACAATTCGAATTTGGACTTCCTGCATGTTTACGTCCGCATGAAAATTCATAATGGTCAATGCTGATCCAAAGAAAAGCAGCAGCCACACCAGGATGAACAGAGATTTGGAAGGCTTGCCACTTCCTACAACCACCTCAACAAGCGTATGACCCGATCCGATTAATTCAACGGTGACATCTGGCAAGGTTCGACGGATCTCGGGGATGATCTGCAATATATCAAT
Organism: Paenibacillus sp. 276b; assembly: GCF_900107875.1. Taxonomy (NCBI): domain Bacteria; kingdom Bacillati; phylum Bacillota; class Bacilli; order Caryophanales; family Paenibacillaceae; genus Paenibacillus; species Paenibacillus sp. 276b. The sequence goes on from NZ_FNRR01000007.1 coordinate 36,466, forward strand.
GAGGATCAGATTGCCGTCCTCCGGTCCGGGGCGCAGCAATTCAAGCTCAAGCAGCCTTCCTTCCTGTTCTTCGGGAGAGGTGAGCAAGTGAGCTACATCTCCAAGCTTGACACTTCGGCCTCTTTGGATGCGAATACGGCTGCGCAAACGAACATAGACCGTTGGAGTGGGTGTCAGGGACATCCGGAACACTCCTTTACTGCGTAATTTAGGTTAGTATTTGAAGAATGTGCAAATTTATTACATTTTGGTTGGAAAAAGGTTGTGTGGACCCTGCGGGCGCTTCGGGATGGATCGGCCATCGGTCGCTGTTGCTCTCAGGTTAGTAAGGGAACTACACGCAGGCACTCCAGCTGCAGACAAACCTTCCGATCGCTGTTGTCTCCAAATTTTTTTGATTTATTTCTAAATGTTAGAAATTTGGAGACAGTGTATACTTTCGAAGTAGCTTTCTTTCAGAAAGCTTTTAGGCGAACGCTTCGCTTCTTCAGGTCTAATCTGCCGCCTACGTTGCTTGTGTGTATCCTTAGACGAGCCCTCACGCTTCGCTCCTTTGTCCGATTCCATCCCTCCGCTGCACGGGTCCCTTTTTTCCAAAGGGTTGCAATAAATGTGCATGGAGGCGGTAGTAGGAGATTTAATAGCTGACTTAATTACAGCCTTTTCTCTATTACATTTCTTTTATGACTAATGCACAAAAACAAAAAAAGCCGCTAATATAGCGACTTATTGAGAAGAGAAAACCTTATGGATTGTCTGATCAGGTATCTTTGTGAAAGCCTTACGCATCGTTGTCAGGACTTCCTGTGAAGAGGTTATATCTGAAGAAGGAGTAATTTGGATTACTTCAATATCTTTGGGGAACGGGTGGAAATAACGCATATAAACAAAAACAAAAGCCGTGATTATCAGCAGCACGGATAACAATACTTTCATTTTTTTGTTCAATGTTCAATCCCCTCCTTAATTCTCAACTCCACTTCTCTTCTGAACTTTAACGGGGTGATTTGCATGGCTTTACGAAACTGATTGATAAAATAACTCGTGCTATTAAAACCAACTTCATAAGCAATCTCGGTAATGCTGCGTTCTTGGAGTTGCAACAACTCCACACTTTTTTGAATTCGATAATCAATAACATACTGCATGGGTGTTGTCTTCAACATTCGCTTGAAATAACGGCAGGTCTCCGAGCGACTTAACTGACCCGCCCTCGCAATGTCCTCCAATTGGATTGGTTCGGCGAAGTGCAGGTGAATCCATTCGACCATATCCTTCATTCGCCTGCTCCTGATGATTTCGGATGGATCATATTCCAGCGCGTATCCACTTGTAATCAGATGTTTCCATATCATCAAAAGGCTTGAAGCCACATTCATTTCGTAAAATGGAGGCTGCTCATCCAAATCCTTTTTAACATGCCGGATGGCGTCGAGGACTTGAGCTCCCCATGAAATTTCCCTTTTGATATGAAGATAAGGTAAATTGGTTGCTGAGATATAAGGATGAACATACTTCAAATATAACTCGGATGGCACAACAAAATGCGGAGAGACATTTAGACAAAGATAAATACAATTATCCTTCTTACACCGTTCCTCTGCCATGTGCATGCAACCACTGTTGATAAACAGCCCGTCGCCTTGCGGCACAATGACCTTTTGATCATTCACATAAAAAAGAGCTTCGCCCTGGACAACCAAGACAAACTGCAATTCATCATGCCAATGCAAAGGAATATGCCCGTGAACATTGCGTACAATTGTGGTTTCATAACACGCCACAGGCAATATAACTGTACGATGCTCCGTCAGTTCCCTCCCGTTTTTATCAATTTCAAATTCTATCTTAGGCATATTCTCTCATCTCAATATAATGATATTTATCTGTGCGATATTGATATTATTATAGCCTATTTCGTTTTAATATAGCACTATTCTTATATTTAAGGTGAGGGTGCTATTCATGAAAATATCTATTCAAAGATCTAGAAAATCAGGCCTATTCTTCGTTCTTACAGGTGCGATATGCTGGGGCATTGGCGGAACAGTTTCACAAAAACTGTTTCAACAATACGGAATTGAAGTCAACTGGTTTGTAACGGTTCGACTGCTGATTGCGGGTATACTGCTTCTGACGGTTCAATCCTTTACAACAAGGCGCTCGCAAATTTTCGATATGTGGAAGCAGAAAAAAACAGCCTTGCAGCTAATCATTTTCGGATTATTCGGGATGCTCGCTGTTCAATATACGTACATGGCGTCTATTCAACATGGCAACTCCGCTGTGGCGACACTACTTCAATATCTGTCACCAGTCATGATCATGGTCTATATGATCTGGCGAAAACAGGCTGCTCTAACCAGAAAGGATGTTGCATCAGCGATTCTGGCTCTGAGCGGGTGTTTTCTCCTGCTGACCAATGGTTCTCTCTCCCAATTGTCTGTGCCTTTACCCGCAGTATTGTGGGGGTTGTTATCCGGAGTTGCCGCTGCCTTCTATACCCTCTACGCCGTGAAACTGATTGAAAAGTTTGATTCACTTGTTGTGGTAGGCTGGGCAATGATTATCGGAGGCGCTGCGCTGAGTCTCATCCACCCACCGTGGAAAATGGACTTTGCTAGCTTGCGTTTGGAAACCTACGGATATTTGGCCTTTACCATTATTTTAGGGACAATGATTGCATTCTGGTTCTATATCGAAAGTTTAAAAAGCCTGTCAGCCAAAGAAACGAGTTTAATGGGAAGCGCGGAGCCGCTTGCTGCCGTTGGCACCACTGTTATCTGGTTGCATGAACCCTTCGGGATATTTCAATGGCTGGGAACCGCATGTATCATTGGATTGATATTATTGTTGCAGTCGAATCGCCCCAAACCCATTCAGGTTAACGACAAATAACCTTCCTCGCATATTAATGCGCGATAGAAGGTTGTTAGTTGTCGTATATTGGTGGTTTAACACCCATATTGTTGTCAGCAATCCAAAATCACTGTGCGATCTGGTCGCGGATGGATTGAAGTATTTTTTTCTCCAGTCGTGACACCTGCACCTGGGATATACCCAGCCTGCTAGCGACCTCGGACTGGGTCTGATCCCGGTAATACCGGAGGTACACAATCAGCCGTTCCCTTTCGCTGAGACCGCCAATCGCTTCGTTTAGCGCAAGTTTGTCAAACCACCGTTCCTGAGACTCATCGGCAATCTGGTCCATTAGTGTAATCGGATCGCCGTCATTCTCAAACACCGTCTCATGTATGGAGGTCGGCGGTTTGTTGGCTTCCTGAGCAAATACAACTTCCTCTGGGGTTACCCCCAACTCCGCGGCTACTTCCTTAATCGTTGGAAGACGGTCGAGGTGTTTGGAGAGTTCATCCCTTTTTTTGCGGACTTTATTCGCCATTTCCTTGAGCGAGCGACTGACCTTAAGCGTGCCGTCATCCCGCAGGAAGCGCTGAATTTCTCCGATAATCATTGGGACAGCATAGGTGGAGAATTTCACATCATAACTGAGATCGAATTTATCCACCGATTTGAGCAGCCCGATACAACCAATCTGGAACAGATCTTCCGGCTCATATCCCCTGTTCATAAAACGTTGTACGACGGACCAGACGAGTCTGATGTTGCAGTTCACCAGCGTATCCCGTGCGACATGGTCACCCGACTGACTGAGCGCAATCAGCCGTTTGACCTCGGCATCGTCCAAATAGGTCTGTGAAGACTGTTTCACTTCAGCATCCATAAGACTACCAACCCCTAATTATACAATGCTTTCTTGGATTCAATCCTTTTCTTCATCTTGATGGAGGTGCCTCTGCCGGGCTCACTGCTGACTTCGAATTCATCCATGAAGTTTTCCATAATGGTGAAGCCCATGCCCGAGCGCTCAAGTTCGGGTTTGGACGTATACAGCGGCTGTTTGGCAAGTTCAAGATCTTCGATGCCTTCACCACGGTCTTCCACAATGATGGTAATCATGTCATCCCGAATCTCGGCTTGAATGGACACGACACCTTCCGCATTGTTGTTGTATCCGTGGATGATGCTGTTCGTTACGGCTTCCGAAATGACCGTCTTCAGATCGCTAAGCTCGTCCATCGTAGGATCAAGCTGGGAGATGAAGGCAGCAACCGTCACCCGTGCGAACGATTCGTTCTCCGACTTGGCCGCGAATTGCAGATTCATGAAATTTGTCCCCGTTCCTTCATTCATGAGACGACCTCCAGACCCGAGAGAGCAGTTCCCTCATTTTCGTAAATCGGCATAATCTTGAACAAACCTGACATTTCCAGCAAACGATACACTGGCGGATTGACATCACAGACAACCATCTTGCCGCCTTTATTCTTAATGAGCTTGTATCTACCCAAAATGACACCCAGACCCGAACTATCCATGAATTGCAGATCTTTCAGGCTAAGTACCAAATGCTCGCATTGTCTGCGCTGGATAGCTTCATCCATCTGCATCCGTACCATGTCAGCTGTATGGTGATCCAGCTCCCCGGATAATCGCACAATCAGAATCCCGCGGTGATGTTCCATTTCCACATGCAAGTTCACGTTTGCTCACTCTCCTCCCTGTCTTGAACAAGGATTTCTACGTTCCCGATGGCTTTTCCTGCCCCCCGACAAAACTAGAAGAAAACCCCTAATTAACTACAAAATACGTTCAAAGGATGCACGCATCCTGCATAAATCGCCGTTTAATCGAACAGTTTGGAGGTTGTGCGTTTGAACAGCTTCCACCAGCCAGCCTTGTCCACACCCTGCGGAGCCTGAATGTCGAACTCCTTGATGACTTCATTGCCCTGGTAGACGACTAGCTTACCTACACTCTGACCTGCTTTGACCGGAGCTTTCACTTCTTTTGCCATCAGCAATTCATGACGGATCTCATCCGATTTCGCACCTTTGCGCATCAGAACACTATAATTTTGTGTTGCATTCAGCGGCAATTCGGCAACTTCACCTTTTTCAATTTTCAGACTTCCCAGCAGATCTCCTGACTTGTACAGGGCTTTCATCGTGTATTGCCCAAAAGCATAGTCAAACATCGAGGAAACTTCACTGTTCCGTGTTTTGGTATTGGGTTCTCCGAGTACTACCGCGACCGTACGAAGCCCATCCTTCATCGCTGTAGCCGAGAGACAAAACTTGGCTTCGGAAGTGTATCCTGTTTTCAACCCATCGGCACCGGAGTAGAAACGAACCAACTTGTTCGTATTCACCAGCCAGAATGGCTTCTCGCTATCTTTACGAAGGTAGTCCTGGTATGCACCGGTATATTTCGTAATCCCCGGATGCTTCAGCAGTTCACGGCTCATGACCGCAATGTCATGGGCCGAAGAATAATGGTTATCGACCGGCAGGCCGTTACAGTTGGAAAAATGAGTATCCTTCATTCCGAGTTCCTTCGCCCGCTCATTCATCAGTTGTACAAAGGCTTCCTCCGAACCGGCAATTTTCTCAGCCATCGCTACAGAGGCATCATTACCGGAAGCCATAGCAATACCTTTTAACATATCGTCTACCGTCATCTCTTCCCCAGGTTCCAGAAAAATCTGTGATCCACCCATGGATGCGGCATATTCACTCGTTCTCACTTTATCCGTCAGCTTCAGCTTGCCAGAGTCGACCGCTTCAATGGTGAGCAGCATGGTCATAATCTTCGTAATGCTCGCCGGAGGCAGCTGATCATGACTGTTTTTTTCAAAAATGACCGTGCCCGTATCAGCATCCATCAAAATGGCGGAGCGTGCCGACGGGGCCAAATCGGTTCCCCCCGCTGCTTTGGGAGTTTCTTCAGCCAGCGCGGTTGATGCCATCAGGGGCAGCAGGATACAAAGGGTCATGAACGATGCCATTATTCGTTTCTTCACTAGGGTTACCTCCTCAAATAACTTGCTTACTGCATGTTCCATGCATGTACTGCTAATCATTGTCGGCCCGATTGAAGTAAATTATTCCATGTAAAGAATGATTTCCCGAACTTTTTATGTAATCCGTGTGAAACACAAAAAACGAGCCTGACACTCAATGGATGAGAAAGCTGCCCGTTAAGGAAATAAAAAAAAGACAATCTGCCCCAATGAATCACATTAGAGTAGATCGTCTTCTTATTGATCAGTTACATTTGTGGAATAACAGCCAGCACAAGGGCCAGGAACGATTCACGAACACGTTCTGTCGTCTCCATAACCTCATCATGCGACAACGGCTGGTCCAGAATGCCGGCAGCCATGTTGCTGATACAGGAGATACCGAGTACTTCTATGCCGGCGTGGCGTGCCACGATGACTTCAGAAACGGTAGACATGCCGACAGCATCCGCACCCAGCGTACGCAGCATCACGATCTCAGCTGGTGTCTCATAGTTTGGACCAAGCATACCTGCGTATACACCTTCACGTACATCAAAACCTTGTGACGCGGCTGTATCCTTCGCCAGCGCACGCAGACGGCGGCTGTACGCTTCGGACAGATCCGGGAAGCGCACACCCAGTGCGGAGTCATTCGGTCCGATTAATGGATTCTTGCCTGTGAGATTCAGATGATCCGAGATCAGCATCAGGTCACCCGCCTCATAAGAGGTATTCACGCCACCTGCAGCGTTCGTTACGAGCAGCGAAGTTACGCCCAGTTCTTTCATAACACGTACCGGGAAGGCAGTCAGTTCCGGACCATATCCTTCGTACATGTGGAAACGACCTTTCATCATAACGACCGGACGGCCTTTGATGGTTCCCACCAGCAATTCGCCCTCATGTCCCTCTACTGTGGACACCGGAAAATGTGGAATATCCTGATAGGCGATGCTTACGCCATCTTCAATCAATTCTGCCAAAATGCCAAGTCCTGAACCTAAAATCAAACCGACTTCCGGTTTAATGGAACTTTTGCTTTGGATGTAAGATGCCGCTTCCAAAATCATCTGTTGGTTTAATGCTGTCATAAGATGTTCCCCCTTGAGTTGAAACGATCCGTCTGTATCCGCAAATGACATCAATGGAAACTAAACGCTGAAATGATGCATTCGCTTATGTATAACGGCGTTTAAATGTGTTCAATTTATTTTATCCTAAATCGGACTATTGTTCCGCATTTTTTTTGCAAATTTGTATCCAAGTACAAACTATTTTGCCCGCGGATGATGAGATTCATATATCTCTTTCATCGTTTTGCGACCATGATGCCCATACTGTTGCCCAGGCTGCTCCACATGTCCGAGCATGTCCTGTACCGCACGGGTATCTGCCCCACTGGCAATCAGGTGAGCAGCAAAGGAATGACGCAGCGTATGTGGTGTGATTTCACCCGAGATCCCTGCATCCATCGCTGCTTTTTTGAGCAGCTTCCAGAAGCCTTGCCGGGTTAATCGTCTACCGGATACGTTGACAAAGAGAGCCTGCTCGTCCGTCTCATTTTTGATTAGCAGGTTACGGTACTCGTTCACATAAACACTTGCCCACTCTGCTGCAGGCGCACCGATTGGCAAAATTCGTTCTTTACCGGCACCTCCACAGCGGATAAAGCGCATGCCTGGCTGTACGTCCCGCACATCCAGTGCAATCAGTTCGGATACACGAATGCCTGTCGCATATAATAACTCCAGCATGGCCCGGTCACGCACTCCTTGCGGTGAACGGGTATCGGGGGACGCGAGCAGCAATTCGATCTCTTGGATGGTTAACACCTGCGGTGGTGTCTTGTCTGCTTTTGGAGCCTCCACATCAAACGTAGGGTCCTGTAATATGTCACCACGCCGCATCAAAAAATGAAAATAGGAGCGCAGGGATACAACGCTGCGGGCAATGGTTGCATTCGCACGTCCTGCCTGTTTCTGCTGACCTACAAACAGGATAACATGCGTCCGGCGCACCTGCTCCGCTTCCCGGATACCGTATTCTTTATCCGCAAATTCGATGAACTTGTCCACGTCCCGAAGATACGATTCCAGCGTGCTGCTCGACATCCCTTTATCCTCTTCCAAGTATAAGGCATAGGCGTGTATCGTCTGCTTCATGCACAACGCTCCTCATCTGACAGGACTGCCACACGGGCAACCTGCTTCCGTATTTGCATCCCTGGCTGTCCAGCTACTCTCCGTACCAATAGAATAAACGGAGACGCTCTGCCATTGTAGGACGTCCTTCCCCGTTACTTGGCCAAACCGTTTCCTGAAATACTTTAACCGCATTTCCTGTTGGCATCTGATATTGGTCCACAGGTGAGATCCATCCGTTGAACAAATCCAGGACATGATAGAACAGATAAACTAATGCAGCAAAAAATACGATAAATCGAATAAAACGGAGCCCTCTCCGCAGCGATATAATCATGGGTTGTACCCCTTTCTGGTTCGAATCCGACTCGTCTAGAATCAGGGTATGTTAACGAACACAGGAATATGACATTCAGGGTAAACCTCACATCACACGCTGGACAAAAAAAGCTCCCCCGTCAAAACCGCCGGTGAGAGCTTGAAGATATGCTATGTTATTCTTCATCTTTGGGCTTCTGGTCATTTTTAGCTTTGCAACGGTAACAAATCCCATGGAAATCCAGTCGGTGATCTACTACCGAAAAGTTAAATTCCCGCTCCAGTCGCTCTTCAAGCGGTCCAAGCCAGTCTTCACGTATTTCATCCATACTTCCGCATTGAACACAGATTAAGTGATGATGGTGATGCTTGGATGTATCTCCGCGTAGATCATAACGCGCTACACCGTCGCCGAAGTTGATTTTCTCTACAACATGCAGCTCACTCAGCAGTTCGAGGGTACGGTACACGGTTGCGAGACCGATTTCGGGAGCCTTTTCTTTCACGAGCATGAATACGTCTTCTGCGCTCAGATGATCTTCTTCATTCTCAAGAAGTACTCTTAAGGTGGCTTCCCGCTGGGGCGTTAATTTATATCCTTGGGACTGTAGTTGCTGCTTAATTTTATCGATCCGTGCTTCCATTTTCTCCCTCCCCCTAGGAAATCACTGCACACTGCAACTTAACCCACTTCTTTCATTATAGGGGGAGTACATAATTAAAGTCAACATTTTACACTATCACGCGTAAAGCTAAGCGGGTAGTAGCATCGGTGTGACCCAGCGCATCATCGCAGGTGTAACCCATGTTTCAAATGACGCAACCCCTAACAGCAGTGCTGCCATAACGAGAGTTAACACCATATATGAAGCAAAAGGCCTCTGACGGCCTGGCGTCCGCTGCATCAGAACACGGTTCCGAATAATATATAAGGAAAAGGTCATGGCTGACACACTGCAAATGAGCAGTACCGGAATCACGAATAAATTATGAGGCGCAACGGAAACCAGGGCAAATAACAGCCCTTTCCATGAATACTGTCCGACAAGGTAACCCACTGTAAAACCAATGAGCACCCCTTTCAGAAAATCTAGAACCAATATGCCCGGCAGGCCGATGACCGATAAACCCAGAATGAAGATCAGGCCAACCCACTTTAGATGAAGCATAGCAATGTCCCAATAGGTTCCGGTCTCAGTCACCTGTCCGCTGTGCTGTACCGTCATGAAGAAGTTACCGAGGTATCCCTCCAGATCCTGGCGCTGTTCAAGGGATAGGGCATTAACCATCAGGGCGCCAAAAATGACACCCACCAGAAACAAGACAGCCACGAATACATATAAAGAGGTTTGGCCTTTGAATGTGAAGTAGGCAGAACGCATACAGGTACGAGTCCCCTTTCCGGTTATCATGCTGCAAGGATGTCGAGTGAAATCCTCATAGTCATTCTTATGAACCGGAATGCACACGTATGACTTCTTGTCCAGAATCAGATTTCTTCTCCATGACAAAATGCCATTCCCGCACCAAATGATGCTAACTCACTTTATTCGCATACCGCAAACTGATCTACTCTGATCTTTCCTTGCTGGACACCTTTCCGTAAGTGCCCCCACCACCAGATGACAATTCGAGTTGACCATCCCGCGCTGCAACGATAAGACCTGCGAGAACCGGTCCAACAACCTCTGCAAGTTCATCCTCGCTTGTACGATGTAATACGTTCATTTCCGTACCAAAGCGGTCCAGCAGCTGGCGCAGTTTGGCTTTCCCCAAACCCGGGATGAATTCCAACGGTACCTGATAGTGATAAGCAGGTCGGTTTGCTGGAACATGCGGACTTTCTCGGTCAGCGATTGCCAGTATACGATCCAGTACACCCTGCACAAGCTTCACACTGCCACAGTGTGGACAGCGTTCTGCCGACATCGCATGCTCGTCCATAATGCTCCCACAGGAGGCACAGTAGGTACGGTGGTATTTGCCAAGTCTCGGATCCAAACCGTAGTTGGCTGTAATGCTTCTGCCTGCCTGTCCTTTAAGTGCCATGCTGAATTCGTCAAAGGAAGGCTTCGCGAGTTGCAACTCGTTGTACTCTCGTCCAATCTTGCCCAGAGAATGAGCATCCGAGTTGGTCAGAAAGGGAACCTGATCCAATTCCCGAATATAACTGGCCATGGATGAATCGGAGCTTAGCCCAAGCTCAACCGCATCGATCAGGCTAGTATCCAGCACATCAGCCATACGAGGGGCTGTGCTGCCATATATGCCTTTATGCGGGGTAAACGCATGCGCTGGCACAATGAGCCCGCCACGCGCCTTAATCTCGGCCTGCATCTCAAGCGCGGGTACATATACCCGCTGTGAACTCAGGTTTACATTTTTCATATAACGTTTCATCCAGTCCGTGAAGGACTTCATGGTTTTCAGATCACGGAAGTAGGCCAGCATATGAAACTCCCGCATCCCTGGCTCGCGCAGCTCCAATTCCGTACCCAGCAGGATAGTTGTGTCCTGATACGCAATGCCCCCTCCCTCAAGCTCGGACATCGTGCCGTTCTCAAGCAGCTGTTCGATGTCCATCTGTACAACCGGAGAGTGGCAATCAATGACGCCGAGTAGATGGATTCCTTTGCGATCCGAGGCTTCTCTAGCAATGTTCTCGAATGTCAGATCACGGCTGCCACTGATTTTAACAGCTTCACCGCGCGAAGTTCGTCCAATGTGAATATGGAGGTCTGCATAACAAGGTTCCCACCCTGCAGACGCTGCCTGTTGCTCATTCATCATTAAAACCGTCCTGTTGTTCTGTAAAGATCCCATGCATACACAGCCATCATCGTTTTGGCATCACTGATGCGATTCTGATCCATCAACTGATAAGCCTCTTCAATTGTAATCTCGGACACTTCAAGAAATTCATCTTCGTCCAAAGCCATGTCTCCTGCTTCGAGTTCCTCGGCGATGTACAGATGGATGATCTCATCCGCGAATCCTGGCGAAGTATAAAACGAACGCAGATGCCGCAATGATTTAGCTACATAACCAGTCTCTTCGCGCAATTCACGCGCTGCTGCCACTTCAGGTTCTTCTCCCGGGTCCAGTTTGCCTGCCGGAATCTCAACTTCCGTACGTCCCATGGCCTGACGATACTGATCAACGACCAGCATACGATCGCCATTCAGAGCGAGGACAGCTACCGCTCCAGGGTGACGGATGATCTCACGTGTAGCAGTCTGACCGTTAGGCAGCTTGACCGTGTCGACCTGAAGAGAAATGACTTTGCCCTCGAAGATGGGCTTTGTCGATATCGTCTCTTCGTCAAGTTTTGGATTGGCAGAATGCTTATGATTGGTTGGGTTCATCTGTTCTTCAACTCCACTTCTTCGAATTTTGGTTCTCTTTATACGTATAAACCTCTGTTTTTTGGCATATGGTGAGCTTATAGCGATTTCAAACAAATATAGCGAATCAGGGGGACAACCAATGAACAGTTATTTAACACCGCAATCCGTACACGTGGTCGGACAAGCCAGACAAGTCCAGCTCATACTCAAACAATGGGTGCGTGAGTGGGGTCCAGATGCCAAATTAATCGATATGCTCGCTGGACGTAAATGATACTGTTCTTGGTCTGCAATACCCATGAAATATAACATGGTTTTGCCAAAAAGTCCGAACTCGGTTTGTACCGGATTCGGACTTTTCAGTTGAAGCACGGGGAGTTTCACCCTCAGTCTCTTTGGATTACTTTTTATTTGCAGCCGTTTCCTGAATAATAGCTACAACCACTTCAGATAGTTTCACAATATCCTCGGCACGGATGCGTTCTTTCGTCGTATGGATGTCCTCATAGCCTACAGCCAGGTTGACCGTGGGTATGTTGAACCCATTGAAGATGTTGGCATCACTGCCACCACCGGATGCAAACGTGCTAGTTTCCAGCCCCAGGCTCCGAATGGCACGCTGTGCAAGCTGAACAACCTCGTGTTCATCATGGAAGCCAAAAGCAGGATACAGGATCTCACTGCGGAACTCAGCGGTTGCACCATATTTGCGGCATGTCGTTTCCAGTGCTTCACGCATCTGGGCCACTTGAAGTTCTACCTTCTCCTGCACAATACTGCGTGCCTCAGCCTCAATCTGCACAAAATCGCAGACGACGTTCAGTGCTGATCCGCCCTGGAATTTGCCGATGTTCGCCGTAGTCTCATCATCAATTCGTCCCAGCTTCATCGCTGCAATTGCTTTGGCCGCCACTTGGATGGCACTGATGCCGTCTTCCGGATTCACGCCCGCATGTGCGGATTTCCCATAGATCTTCATCTGAATTTCCGCTCTGGCCGGAGCAGCCACACAGATTGTACCCACAGCTCCGTTGGAATCCAGGGCATAACCGAACTCGGCTTCAATATCCTTCGGATTCATTGCACGTGCACCAACCAGACCCGACTCTTCACCTACGGTAATCACAAATTGAATTTTTCCATGTGGAAGGTTGTTCTCTTGAATAGCTCGAATCGCTTCAAACAGAGCAGCAATCCCTGCCTTGTCATCTGCACCCAGAATCGTCGTGCCGTCACTGCGGATCCAACCGTCTTCACCCAGCTCAGGTTTAATTCCTTGTCCAGGCGTTACGGTATCCATATGACATGTGAAAAAGATTGGGGCTGCTTCTTCCGCACCCTCTGCTTCCCAGGTAATCACGAGATTACCAGCGCCATGTCCGGTTTTCTCCATGGTGTCGTCCTCATACACGCTGAGGCCCAGCTGAGTAAACTGTTCTTTTAACACTTTTGATATATTCTGTTCATGGGTTGTTTCACTATCAATCTGCACCAATTCCATAAATTGATCAATAACACGCTGCTGTTTTATCATAGGACTTTCCTACCTTTCTTCGATGCGGTACAATACAATTACTATGGTCTGTTTATTCATTTGTTGAAAGGAGTTCTCTCATCATGCAAAAAAAGAAATGGTTCCGCATCATTATCTATCTCATGCTGCTCGCCATGATTGGGTCCACCCTTTTCATTGCGCTCGAACCTTTATTGTTCGGATAGAAACCTGAAGCCTTTTGACTGTCTGATTTACAGACGGGGAAGGGCTTCTTTTTCTGTAATCCAGGTAATCTCATACGGGAAAATCCGGTTAAAGTATGGAACGATATCCTGCGCAACTTGTTCCACAGTGTAGGTCTTGCCTGTAATATCCTCCAACGAGGTCACACCATACTGCTCAATCCCGCAAGGAACAATACCCTGAAAGCCTGCTTGCTGAATGCCTGAGGTGATATTAAAAGCAAATCCGTGACTCGTCACGAAGCCGCGCCGGTGTTTACAACGATTGAACTTTACGCCGATGGCGGCAATTTTCAAATCTCCGATCCATACACCTGTGTAAGCCTCTTTGCGTCCCGCTTCAATACCCTGATCAGCCAGGTAATCAATAATCATCTGCTCTAGGCGACGTAAATAGCCATGTAAATCCAAGGCTTCATCCCGTCCAAGAACAAGTAACGGGTAACCTACCAACTGGCCAGGGCCATGATAAGTAATATCACCGCCCCGGTCAATTTGAAACAAGGAGATACCTTGCTCCCGCAGTTCGTCTTCACTGAGAAGCAGGTGCTCCGGGTGATTCTGTGAACCGATCGTATACGTCGGCGGATGCTGGAGCAACAGCATCTGCTCCGCTCCTTCTCCCTCATCCAGTTGCTGCACAATCGCTTTCTGGCGGTTCCAAGCCTCTTCATAATCAAGCATCGGTATGTACATAGCATCCAGCGGCTTGCTCATGATTCCCCCACACCCTTCTGTTTCAATGTTCATTGTATAATGATGAGCATTCTATTGAAGAAAACGGGAAAAGTGCACGGCCATTGGCACATACACTTTCCCATTATCCATCTATTCAGCGCTTGGCATCATTAGTAACTCATTGAAATGATGCACTTGCTCTCTCTTAATACACTTTCGATTCCATGGTGTATCCTTCAAGATTCTCTTTTACACGTTGCAGGAAACGTCCGCTGATGACCCCATCCAGAATACGATGATCCAGGGAAAGACAGAGGTTCGCCATGGAACGGACAGCAATCATGTCATTGATGACCACAGGTTTCTTAACGATCGACTCAAAGGTAAGAATCGCCGCCTGTGGGTAGTTAATAATAGGTTGCGACAGAATCGAACCAAATGACCCCGTATTGTTAACCGTGAACGTACCGCCCTGCATATGGTCCAGCTTTAGAGTGCCTTCACGTGTTTTACGTGCTAGCTCATCAATTTCACGAGCCAGGCCAGCGATGTTGCGCTGATCCGCATGTTTAATTACCGGTGTCAGTACAGAGTCTTCTGTACCCACTGCCATCGACAGGTTGATATCCCGTTTGACAATAATTTTGTCAACAGCCCATACCGAGTTCATGATCGGGTAGTCTTTAATCGCATTAACGACCCCCTTCATCATGAAGGACAAGTATGTCAGGTTGATGCCTTCTTTGCGCTTGAACTCATCCTTGAGTTTGTTGCGCAGCATCACCAGATTCGTCACATCCACTTCGATCATCGTCCACGCGTGCGGGATTTCTGATACGCTTTGACGCATATTACGAGCAATGGCATTGCGAACAGGAGTAACGTCGATGAAGTATTCGGATCTTCCCTGTCCGCCACCCTCTACTTCGATTTGCGGAATTTTCGGACTTTCGGTCAGATGTATGCCGGAATGTCTCACAGGAACGCCTGCGTCGGCTGCTGGAACGGTTTCTCCCGCAGATGCGCCCAAGTCTGCATTCCCCCGATTCAATCCGCTGAAAGGAGAACCAGAAGGTGCTCCCGAAGAGACCTGCTGTCCTGCTACAGTAGAAGACTGTGCAGACGCTGCGCCCGCGTTTCCGCCCTGTGCAATCACTGCCAGTACATCCTTACGTGTAATCCGACCACCTGCTCCTGTGCCCTGAATGCTCTGCAAGTTCAGACCATGTTCAGCTGCCAGGGATTGAACCGCAGGAGAATAGCGGTTACGCATCGGCTGATTGGGATTATGACCTGTTGTACTCGCTGCACCAGCAGCAGGTACGTAGTTCGCACTTTGTTGTGCATGAACATGATCACCATTGTGTTGCTGCGAAGCATGCGTTACTTGCTCTGCTGCTTCTTCATCAGAAGCAGCTACCTGCATGCGACAGATGGCTTCGCCAACCGCAATGGTTGTACCTTCTTCGACCAACAGGTCACCCATAATTCCATCAACGGTTGATGGAATCTCTGCATTGACTTTATCCGTAATCACTTCACAGATCGGTTCGTATTGTTCAACCCGGTCACCCGGTTTTTTCAACCATTTGGCAATGGTAGCCGAGACCAGCGATTCCGCCAGCTGCGGCATAATGACCTCGATCCATTTCATACTCATTTGTTATATCACTCCAAACTTTGCTTTTAAACTATCTCACTATAAGAATTAATACTCCGCGAGCGTACGCATCGCTTCCTTGGCTTTATCCTTACTCAGCATATAGAATTTCTCCAATGTTGGGCTAATCGGCATTGCCGGTACATCCGGTCCGCAGAGACGCTGAATCGGCGCATCCAGTTCGAACAGGCATTCTTCACTGATGATAGCCGCCACTTCGGCTCCTACACCACCGGTTTTATTATCTTCATGCACAATCAGCACTTTGCCTGTCAGACGAGCGGATGCAATGATGGCTTCGCGATCAAGTGGCTGCAATGTACGCAAATCCAGTACATGGGCAGTAATGCCTTCCTCACGCTCCAGCTCCTCAGCAGCCTGCATGACAAAATGAAGTGGTTGGCTATAACCGATAACCGTAATATCTGCTCCTTCGCGAAGCACGTTAGCTTTACCGATTGGAACGATGTAATCATCCTCTGGCACATCTTCCTTAATCAGCTTGTAGCATTTTTTGTTTTCAAAAAAGAGAACCGGGTCCGGGTCGCGAATAGCTGCTTTGAGCAGTCCCTTTGCATCGTATGCCGAGTACGGAGCTATAATTTTCAGACCTGGTGTACCAAAAAAGATCGATTCAGGACATTGGGAGTGATACAGCCCACCAAAAATACCGCCGCCAATAGGCGCACGAATAACAATCGGGCAACTCCAGTCATTGTTGGAGCGATAGCGAATTTTGGCCGCTTCACTAATAATCTGATTTGTTGCAGGCAACATAAAATCCGAATATTGCATCTCGGCAATAGGTTTCATGCCATACATCGCTGCACCAATGGCTACACCTGCAATGGCTGATTCGGACAATGGTGTGTCCATGACACGCATTTCGCCGAACTGATCCTGCAATCCTTTGGTTGTAGTGAACACACCGCCTTTAACCCCGACATCTTCACCAAGGATAAAGACATTTTCATCCCGCTCCATCTCTTCTTTCATCGCGAGACGGATTGCATCAATATATTCCATAACCGCCATACTTACCGTCCCCCTTCTTCGCTGTCCGCATAAACGTGCGTCAGAGTGTCCTCAGGTTTCGGATATGGCGCGTTGTCTGCGTATTCAGTCGCTTCTTTCATTTCCAGCGCAAGCTGGGAAGCCAGATCCGCATCCCGGGCTTCATCCCAGATGCCGCAATCGATGAGATAGTTCTTCATGCGAAGCACGCCGTCCTTCTTCCAGTTCTCTTCAACCTCTTCCTTGGTCCGGTATGCCAGATCATTGTCCGAAGTGGAGTGTGGAGATAAACGATACATCATTGCTTCAATAAGTGTTGGTCCTTCACCAGCGATTGCGCGGCGACGAGCTTCTTTGACTGCACCGTATACTTCCAGCGCATCGTTTCCGTCTACTCGCAGTCCGGGGAACCCGTAACCAAGTGCACGATCTGATATTTTACCACTCAGCTGCTTATGAATTGGCACCGAGATGGCATACTGATTGTTCTCACACATAATGATCACAGGAAGTTTATGAACACCTGCGAAATTGGCACCTTCGTGGAAATCTCCCTGGTTGCTTGACCCTTCGCCAAAAGTTACAAAAGAAACGAATTCTTGCTTCTTCATTTTGGCAGCCAGTGCAAACCCTACAGCGTGCGGAACCTGTGTCGTAACCGGACTGGAGCCCGTTACAATGCGCAGCTTTTTGTGACCGAAGTGACCCGGCATTTGCCGTCCGCCACTATTCGGATCTTCCGCCTTCGCAAAAGCAGACAGCATCAGCTCACGTGGAGTCATGCCAACTGCCAGTACAAAGCCATAATCGCGGTAATACGGTAAATAATAATCGTGATCCCGGTCCAGACCGAATGCAGCGCCTACTTGCGCAGCTTCCTGTCCTACACCGGATACGTGAAAGTTAATTTTGCCGGCCCGCTGTAAGAGCAAGCAACGCTCGTCAAACTTGCGTGCGAGCAGCATGTATTTGTACATATCCAATACTTCACCATCGCTAAGTCCCAGCTGTTCATGCCGATGGACCGCGTCTGCAGTACCTTTTGAACTCATATGAGGTACCTCCTTTTAATCAGAGCCTTTGCCCGTCTTACTACCCGATCTTATAACCTGGTACTAAGACTTGACTTAACCTTATTATAATCCCATTTGCCCAAAAAAGGAAAGGACCTTTCTCATAAGCCTGTCCGGCTTACATTCCAATCGATTTTCCGTCTACTGCCAACATGGCTTCACCCATGATTTCCGATAATGTTGGGTGAGGATGAATCGTCTGTCCCACTTCCCAAGGTGTCGCATCCAGCATCTGAGCCAAAGAGGCCTCTGCGATCAGTTCCGTCACATGGGTACCGATCATATGTACTCCCAATATATCATTCGTCTTGGCATCCGCGATTACCTTCACGAATCCATCCCGACTTCCATGAACCAAAGATTTTCCAATCGCCTGGAACGGAAACTTGCCTGTCTTCACTTCATAACCACGCTCTTTGGCCTCGCGCTCCGTAAATCCGATACTCGCTGCTTCCGGACGAGTATAGACACAGCGCGGGATTCGATGTGATTCGACGGCATGTACCGTTTCACCCGCCAGATGATTCACTGCCAAAATGCCTTCATGACTCGCTGCATGCGCCAGCTGCAATCCGCCGATGACATCGCCGATTGCATAAATATGTCCCTCACCCGTTTGCAAATGTTGATTCACAGCAATAAATCCGCGTTCGAGTTTGATATCCGTATTTTCGAGTCCGATATTTTCGACATTGGCCTGACGACCAACCGACACCAGCATCTTGTCCGCTTTCAGAGTCTCTTGCTTCTCATCCCCCAGCTTGACATCAATCTGAATACCGTCTTCCTGTATGCTATATGTCTCTGTCAGAACGCTAGCGCCTGTTAGGAAGCGAACACCACGTTTCCCAAGCAATCTCTGCATTTCCTTGGCTACATCTTCATCCTCTGCTGGCAATACATGAGCAGCGGCTTCAACAACTGTAATTTCAACGCCAAAATCATTCAGCATCGAGGCCCATTCGAGGCCAATCACCCCACCACCAACAATGATCAGGGATGCAGGTAATTCGTCCATTCGCAAAGCCTCATCACTGCTCATGATGTACCGGCCGTCTGGCTCAAGACCTGGCAGCACCCGTGGGCGAGACCCGGTAGCAATAATGAGGTTGGTTGGCACAACCGTATCCATCTCGCCATCTTCAAACTCGACAGCCACTGCACCGCTCTGAGGGGAGAAAATGGAAGGTCCGATCACGCGCCCTTTGGCGTGTACGACCTGAATTTTATTTTTTTTCATTAAATACTGCACACCTTGATGAAGCTGCTCCACAATTGCATCCTTGCGCGCCTGAACCTTCGGAAATACAAGTGTTGCTCCAGCTGTTTCAATCCCATACATTTCGCTCTCTTGGATCTCTGCGTACACTTCCGCACTTCGCAGCAATGCCTTGCTCGGAATACAGCCACGATGCAGACAAGTGCCCCCCAGCTTATCCTTCTCGATAATAACAACCTGTTTTCCTAACTGTGCGGCACGGATGGCAGCAACGTACCCTCCCGTTCCTCCTCCAAGAATGGCAACATCACATGTAATTGGCATCTTAAATGTTCTCCTCTATCCATATAATTTCAATACAATTTCAATATATTTGTAAGATGATGATTCGAATGATTCTCTTTTTCATAGACGTTATCTATATTCCATTGTACTCCCCTTGAGCAGTCAACTCAAAATTTGACCCTGAAACGCATGGACAGCTTCTGAAAACCAAGCTATGATGGAATCAGGTATGACCTGTAAGCGCAACCTTTATTTTACGTCAACCTCAGGCAGAAGGAGTTTAATGGTGATGAATACTAGACTGGTCTTTGCACGATTTGTGGCGATTATTGTTCTGGTCATTCCCGGGTTAATGGCAATGAAAGGTTTTCTAATGATGAAGGACGCCCTTTTCCTGTATTATGCCGAGCATGGGAACGAGCAGATCTCACCAGGATTTCAATGGCTCTCCTTTGGTGGAGGACTTGTCCTGTTCGCCGCAGGCATGAGTTTTCTGGGAGGTTGGATTCTGTTCCGTGACCGCAAGCGTAATTATGTAGGACCCCGTTTTCGTTCAAAAAACGCACCCTCAGCCGACAAAGCAGAGACGCCCGGTACGACTTCCTGAGTCCGGGCTTTTTGTCATTTTTTCTGGCTCCGCAACATTTCAACATCCGAACTTTACATCTGCCTTTATATGCGTTACTTGTTCAGGTATAATGCTTATTTATTCAAACAGGTATTTTGCATAAATTCAATGTTAGCATCTTGAATATGCACAATGCCCACTCTTCTATAGACAGGATGGTTCAAGATGGTCTCGTTTATCATTACGCTAAAAAGATTGCTTAAAGGCATTTTCCATGCCTTCAAGGACCAGAAGTTCCTGGCTCTGTTTGTATTAACTGCGGCGACACTTCTCTCGGGCACGTTATTCTATACTCGCGTTGAAGGTCTGCACTGGATTGATGCCCTCTATTTCTGCGCAGTAACTCTAACGACGGTGGGACATCCGGATTTTGTACCATCGACCGGTTTCGGCAAGGCTTTTACAGTCATCTATATGTTCGCAGGTATCGGCCTCACCTTCGCCATGATTGCCAGAATTACAGCAGGTATTCTATTTCCCCGCAAATTGCAGACAGAAGAGAACCCGGAGTAGACTCCGGGTTATTCGTATAATGCATCCCGCAGCTTGGTAGACATACGCGACTCTTTGGAAGAGGACTTCAGAATCGTTCTGCGCAACGTCAGATTACTGGCTTGCAGCCGCTCCGCTTCAGCGAACAAGTCTGCAAACAACGCCTGCGCAGCTTCGTCAAGGACTGACTGTCCTTTCAAATGTTCATATCGCTCTTGTAATTCGGATAATGCTTCACTCATCGTTAACACCTCTTTTCAATCGCTCCTGGCTTATGCATTACACTGCCGTAACCAACAGCTTAACAATCCATATAGTAACACAAAGCTGCTCAGATTAGTTCTGGCTCTTACTAAAGATTTTGTGGTACTCTGTAATGGTCGCTTTTTTTTGTTGAATCCCGTATGTGAGAGGAGTAGCAGAACTGTGCAAACAGGACGAATTACCGTAATTACAGGACCTATGTTTAGTGAAAAATCCGGTGAACTCATTCGCCGTTGTCAGAAATTAATTCAATTTGGCCGTAAAAAGGTCGTTGCTTACAAACCTGCCGAAGATGATCGGTTTGCTCAAGACGAGATCGTTAGCCGTATCGGCTATCGTCTGCCTGCCCATTCCATTCCCCGGCAATTGACCCCGGAATCCGTAGAGATGATCCTGACTCAGACCAAAGATGCCGATGTTGTTGCATTTGATGAAGTACAATTCTTCAGCAGTGCCATCATGGAACTGGTCTCCGAGCTAGCCTACTGTGGCAAACACGTCATTGTGGATGGACTGAATATGGATTACCGTGGCAAGGAATTTGGATATGTAGGCGGTTTGCTCGCTATGGCGGATGATATTGAGAAACTGTCGGCATTCTGTGCCGTATGCGGAAGCCCGGATGCGGCTTTCACCCAGCGTATCGTTAATGGAGAGCCTGTAACGCTTGGTCCTGTCGTCATGATTGGCGATTCAGAAGCTTACGAGCCGCGCTGTCGCTGCTGCTTCATTCCTCCTCACAAAGTTGAATGCTGAGCTGAATCAGCTTTTCCATGATTAATCTATAGGTTCTGATCGGCGGTATCTACTGCTACAGGTTTCCTGAGATTTCAAAAAAAGCCCCCGAGGGCTTTTTTTATTATAACTCCTTTTTACCAGCATACCCTTAATATACCTCTGCTTAACTCGGTCATTTGCTCTTTCTTTGCACACAAAAAAGCACCGCCTCACAGCGATGCTTCCCATTCGTCATCTCCCGCTAGTCCCGGGAAACAAAATATTTGTTGGTCATGTAGTAAGCGTCGCCACGCGACGTTTCTACCATTCCTTTTTTGGCATCCAAAAATACAATCTCTTTGCACTTGGTGCAATACCATTTGGTGCGCTTATATGGAGACTCCGTAACATATGCCGTGCCACATTTACAATCAATCTTCATTAATAACTCGGTTGATTTATATGCGCTGGACAAACGTTCCATGTTATCCTGCTGCTGTGTAGGCATAATTGTCTGCTGATAATCCGATAAATGATTCTGAACTTTAAAATCTGCTACCAATCCTGCATTCAATCCAAAAAACTCCTTGCCGATTTCGGTCACGAAGCGCTTCTCATTTCTGTAGCAATCCAGCCACTCAATAATCTGCTTATTTGACAGTGGAACCGTACCCTTGATACCGCTGTTTAAGGTGTAGGTCATGATGTATAAAGTATCGTCTTGTCTACCTGAGTACATTAGAATCCTCCTTCGAATACATTTGCTAATGTACTACAAAAACGCTCATAAATCAAAGCAATGTTATTTCCTGAGCGTATCTCTTCCTTATTAAATGGGTAACATTCCTCGATGTTCCGCCACCGATTTACAAGAACTGCATACACCTGCAACATTTCCCTGGGAAGTCGCATAATGCACGATGGACTTCACTTTTTTACTACAGATAGAACAATATTGCCTCCTTTCCTTCCTGGGTGTGTAATCGGATAGGTTTACTACGTTTGAGTTTGATTTGAACCTGCGCACAAAGTTCAGCCATTTCATCTCTTTCTCTCTCTTCCTTGTTTGCCTTCTAAGGGGTGCATTGCTTATGCTTGGGCAAAAATTGATCCTGCATTGGTTATGTATACGATTCCAAGTTGTGCATGCCTATCTCATAATCTATTCGACGTTTTGAGCCTTTTTCCTGTTTTTGATCTCTACGCATACAAAAAAAAACGACAGAACCTGCCCCAACCTCTTGTAAGAGAAAGGAACTTCCGTCGGTTAACTTGCCTTATTTATAAAACGTTCCAAGAACCTCAAGCGCGGGTGAGCGCTCAATTCGAAACGGATAGATGTATCCCTGATTCAGCTTCACAAACCTGCGACTCCACAGATCAAGTCCAGTTGTAAATTGGTACGCCTGATATATAAATTTGGAACAATAGTTCCGTTCAATGCTGCGCAGATTCGTCTGCAATCGATAGAATTTTACCTGCTTGTAATGATCCTGTACCCACTGCGCTGCCTTCACACCAGCCTGATTCAGACGGGAACGAAATACAATGAAACGATCCCCCTCATAAAAGCGAGTGATGTACCAATCCAAGGAATCGGCAAACACGGGCCCATAAGGGTGTACGTGATACACTTTACCGTCGAGTCCAATAATCCCCATATGCCCGGCGTAATAAGTCGATTCCGAACTTGGCGTATATAAAATATCTCCTGGCTCCAGCTTCATTTGGCCCAAAGCGGTAATAGGCAAATCCTGATGCAGCCTTCTGGACGCTGAACGTGCGCGCCGGCCTTCCACCAGTAGTCGATGCATTTTTCCAGCAACAGCGAGATAGACTTCCGACCATTTGATGCGTTTTTTCTCACGGCCTTTGAACCACCGATGAATAAATGTGGATATACGTTGAAATTCTTTTTTCATATTCTGCACTCCACTCTAATCTGTTTGACGTTTCTTGCTGTTATTCCTCACTTCTAAGGCTCATTATAGACAGTTGATGATGTATGTTCAATTCCGGTGCCTGTTCTATGTTGTGCAATTCGAGGAGGTTCATACCGAAAATGGAAACAAAAAAAAGCAGTTCTGGCATTAGCCAGAACTACTTCGTTTGATTCTATTCTTCCACAACACCAAGTTCTTTATTTTTTTCCTTGAACCGGCTGTTATGGGAAGACACATAGGCAACTTTCTCCGCCTCAGGGTCCATATACAGTTTTGCACTGTTTACCGCGAGGGCCGCATCCGTAAATGTACCGGCAATCAGATACAGTTTACTTCCGTAATCTACAAAGTCTCCTGCAGCGAAGACCCCTGGAATATTCGTTTGCAGCTTCTCTGTTGTTTTGACATGCCATTCACCAAGATCAAGTCCCCAATCCCGGAGCGGGCCAAAATCACTCTTCATGCCGTGGTTGACGATAATCGCATCCACATCAAGGACTTCACTCTCACCTGTCTCAACATGGGATATCGTCACTTGTTCGATGATCTCCCCACTTTGACTATGTAGGGTATCAACGGCGTATGGTGTACGAATATCCACTGATGATTCTCTCATCCGCAGTACATTGCGCTCCAATCCGCCAAAGCGGTCACGACGATGCACAACCGTCACTTGCTCTGCCAGTGCTTCAAGCTCATTGGCCCAATCCACCGCGGAGTCACCCCCACCAGAGATCAGTACCCGTTTACCACGGAAAGGTTCCAGCTCCTGTACTGTGTAGTGAAGGTTCGTAACCTCATAACGGTCAGCACCTTCAAGCTCCAGCTTGGCCATTTTATATATACCATACCCGATCGCCAATATGACGGTACGTGTCCAGTGTTGTTCTCCTGTATTCGATGTCAGCAGAATCGTGCCATCAGGCTGACGCTCAAATCCTTCAATTTGCTGTTCAAACACAATCGTTGGCTCAAATGTTCTCGCCTGTTCTTCCAGCTGTTTAATCAAATTTTCACACAGAATCGGGGTGACGCCGCCAACGTCCCAGATCATTTTCTCTGGATAAAAGAGCATGCGACCACCCAATTTATCCCGCGCCTCAATCAACTTGGTCTTCATATCACGCATCCCACTGTAAAATGCAGAATACATGCCGGCAGGTCCACCGCCGATAATTGTTACATCATATAATTCCAAATGCTGATCCATGTAGTTACCTCCATCAGTTCGATCCAAAGCGCTCGACTATTTGATATCGATTCTCATTATCACTCTTTTCCTAGTCTAATGTGAAACTTATCAAATTACAATGGCTAAAATTCAAACATTTCTTATACAAAACTACCATCGGTTATTTATTTGTTGATTACTTAACTTTGGGAGCTGCGAGTAGATGCTCGACAACGAAATCGATTTGCTTGTTGATGGAATAGATATCCGAGTAATAGAAGAAATCAAAATCAATCTCGATTAAACGGCCTTCTTTGATAGCGGGTATGCTATTCCAAATTGGATTATCGTTAAGGTTATCTGCCCCTTCATATACCGAACGAAACACGTAGTCTCCCATATACTCAGGAAGAACTTCCATGGACAAGGTCGAACCTGCCGCGTCGGAAACGACGTCAATTTTTTTCTGGACCGCTTCAGGTGCTTTCATTTCCAAGTACTCGTATATAGCCTGAGATCCTCGGCCGTATTGCTTACTTTCTACAATGACCATCTCTTTCAGCCCACCCTCGACGATGGAGGCCGTTTTGTCCAGTATGCCTGCATCAGCAAGTTTTTTCTTGCTCTCTTCAACTTTACTGTTAAGATTGTCGATTAAAACGTCTGCTTCCTGTTCTTTGCCGAAAATGCTAGCGATACTATGAAGTCTTTCTTCCGTTGTCAATTTCTCATATGGGACATACACAGTTGGTGCAATATCTTTTAATAGCGTGTAAGTCTCTTCTGAAGGAACAATGATCAAATCCGGGTCCAGATCAATGACAGCCTCAGGGTTTGGTTCGAACCAGGTGCCTAGTGAATTTACCCCTTCAAGCTCATTCTTATATGCAGCCCCATCAAATACGTCAGACGTCGCAATAGGCTTAATTCCAAGCGCTACAACATCTCCTTGAAGATAAAGTACAACCACCCGTTTAGGATTTGCCGGGACAACAACATCACCTTTAACCGTGGAGACCGTGCGTGTTCCATTTTCATTGTTCGTTTGACTACCTGAATCTGATGATGAAGATGCGGCTGTGCTCGTAGATGAGTTCGTATTCGTGCCTTCCCCCGTAACTGTTGTTGTTGTAGAGCCAGCGGAGCATGCCGATAAAAGCATTGTGATGCTTAAAAGTGCAACCAAAATCATGCTGGAGCTTGTTTTTCTTCTTTTCATTGATGTAGACCCTCCGTCTATATATTGATAATGATTCTCATAATCAATATATCCTCGCTTCCATCTCCAGCCAATGGACGATTCGGAGAATTGTAATGGACGATCCTCTGCCAGGGTCTGGTTCCTTATTTTCCGCTGATAGAGTGTGGGGGACAGGCCCACATGTTTTTTGAAAATACGGCTGAAATAATACACATCCGTGTATCCCACTTCTGCCGCGATTTCGCGAAGGGTGGCATCGGATTGCACAAGCAGATTCCGGGCCTTGGTCAGTCTCGTTTGAATGAGATAATCAATCGGACTGTGTCCTGTCTTTCTTTTAAATTGCATAGATAAATGACGGGAGCTGTAGTTGAATTGTTCAGCCAGAAAATCCAGAGTCACCTGTTCCCTATAATGCTCCTGGATGTAGCGAAGTGTTTGCTCAATAGGATCTGGAAGCACTGTTCTGACTTCCTGCTCTGCCAATTGAAACAACAGCTCATGAATAAATTGGTAGAACAAACTTTTTACTTGTAGCAAGTCCAGTCTGCTCGCCTGATCCCACGCTTTCTCCAGTTCTCCAAAATAGCGCAATATAGCAAGAGGATTGCTCGGCGTAAATCCATATTGCAAAGAGAACGGAGCAATCTGAGGAGGTTGTGACAACCGCCATGTTTTACGATGAGTTGGGAACGCAAGGAATGCCCTGTAGAACAGCAAGTAATATTCAAACTTTTCGCTCACCCGAATATCCAGTGATGATCCTTTACCACCATGCAGAATACAGAATCGCTGTGCTTCGTGTGTTTTCCCATCCAATTTAAGTTGAGCTGCACCCCGAATGCTGTATATAAAAGCGTTTGCCGGAAGCAAATAGGACTCCTGTATCTCCCCTGCCTCCATGGCGATCCGGCGTATATCCAGAATTTTAACAGCCGCGTGATTCCAGCTTTGCATCTGTTCGTTTAATTGCATCGATTACTCTCCAATCCCAGTCTCACCAGGAACAAGACCTTGTGCAGGTCATTATTCTGCAAACCATCCTCTAACCGAAGCGTTATAGTGGTTCACTATTATTCCTTCATTATAGATGATAATAATTTTCATTATCAACTGAATTTTGACCAGGATTCAATTTCACCAATCAATGATCCGAAAGATTTACTTTTGAACAGCTGTCTTCGTGAACCAAGCTGCCAATTCCTCGGTCTGATCCAACGTTGCAATAGGGTCAAAGTACCATGAACGATCCGGACTCCAGATAAACACACGATCATTCTTAACGGCATCAAGCGAACTCCATACTGGCTTGGATTTCAATTCCTCCAAAGTTAGGTTGTCTGCCGTAAGAATAATGTAATCACCGGCAAATTCGGGTATGGATTCGGACGAGACTTCAACGAGCTGATCTTTCATTAATATCTCTTTTTTGTCTGCCGGAGGATTCAATCCGAGAGCACTGTACACAGCTTGACCTCCACGCCCAAAATTATCACCAAAGGCTAACGGTCCTTTATCGTAAAATTGCATAACGGATACTTCTGCATCTGCGTCGATTGCTTCACTTACACGCTTCTTGGCATCCGCAATTCGTCCGTCGTAGTCGTCCAACCATGACTCAGCCTCTTTTTCTTTGTTCAACGCTTTACCGAAATAAGCGATCTCTTCATGGGTATTTTTCAACTCTCCATAAGGAACAACAAGCGTAGGCGCAATTTTGCTAAAAGAATCAAACAAATCAGGATCACCTGTGACAATCAGATCTGGTTGAAGTTCCAACACCTTTTCAAGAGAAATAGTTTCGTATTCACCAATATTCTCTACTCCCTCAAGTGATTTGATAAAATAGGGGTTCTTCAAGTTCATTTCCGGTGTACCGACTGGCTTGATTCCCAAAGCAATCAGGCTTCCTAAATATAAATCCACCACAATTCGCTTGGGTTCAGCCGGGACCGTGATATCTCCCTTGACCGTCGAGATGATCCGAGGCTCGGAATTGTTCGATTGGCTATCAGCCGTTACTGTGCTGGTAACACTCGAAGTCCCTTTGCTTCCGGCTGTTTCTCCCCCAGAATTACTAGTTGCCCCTGTCGAGCAGGCACTCAGCAGTAAAGTGAGACTTAATAAAATACTAAGCAGCATTCCCGTTCTTGTCTGTCTATTCATGTACAATGACCCTCCGTGTTTATATTGATAATGATTATCATCATCGTTATAAACATACCTTCCAGCTCTTCCACTGGAAATGTCATTTCGCGCCAGGGCCGATGTCAGATCAGGCCATTTTAAGGTGCCCGATGTTTTCTCCTTAAACTGAAGCGGAGAAACACCTGTATGTTTTTTGAACATACGCCCTAGATAATATCCGTCCGGATAACCGATGCCTGCCGCAATCTCATCCAATGTAGCGTCGGTATGCAGCAGCATCTCCTTGGCCTTGAACAAACGGAACTGAATCAAATAGTCGATTGGACTATAACCCGTGGCCTGCTTGAACTTGCGGGACAGACTTCTGGGACTGCTGCCGACCTTCTCCGCCAAAACATGCAACGTTAGGGGCTCAGCATAAGAGGATTCCACAATTTTGATGACTTTGCTGACCTGATTCGTAATGGAATAACGAGTTGCAGCATGAGGAATTTGTGCTGATACTTGCTCTACAAAAGGATAAAAAAGACTTTTTGCCTGAAAATGATGTATGGGGTTCTTTTGATTCCATAAAGCGTGTATCTGTTTTACTTGCTCATACAGCACAACAGGTGACTCAGGGGCAAAACCATAGGTTAGCTGAAATGGATTCATGTGCTCCATCATGTTGCCCAAATCGGTTCTTCCTCCACTTGGCAAGCTTGATTTGTACATAAGGTAAAACAGGTTTAATCCAGATTGTCCAGCTTCAATATGCAGCACGCTCCCTTTTCCACCATGAAGAACATAAAACCGACTCACTTCATGCTTCTGGTCGTTTATGGTCACATAGGCTTTACCCTGGATGGTGAATACAAACGTGCTCGCAGGAAATTTATATGTTAGCTCCTCGGTTGGCCCTAACTCCATATAACGTATATCCGCAATACTCACAGCAGCATAGTTCCAGAGTATGTAATAATTATTCCACATTTCATTAACCCAACTCCGTCTAAATAGATTGACTAAACACACTCATTGATAACCATTATCAATCATTATTCGCAAGTAAGCAACACACAAGTGAAAGTGAACTTATTACCAGCGTATCTTCATTTGCTTCTCGTAACATCCGATATATGTAAGTAGATCCACGATATAACGAAGAAGGGGAAAAGACCATGAATTCAATTTCACCTGCCTCCAAAAGCAGCTTCACCCCCGGGAGCCAAGTCTCCAGTAGAGATAAGGAAATTCAGGGACTTATGCAGCAGAAGGTTAGGCTTAATGAAGAAGTACAAGCTGTAAAATCCAATGATGAACTGGACACTAAAACCAAAGCAGCACGAATCAAATCATTAACGAGCTCCATTACGCAAATTGACACGCAGATCGCCCAGATCAAAGCAGAGGAAATGGAGGAAAACAACAAATTAAAACAGCCTGAGAAGACCAAAGAACAACAGCCTCAGCGCAATGACGAAGCTCAACCCCCATCCATGGACCATCTAATTAAGCACAGTCAGACTTACGATCAGTTAGGTAAACTGGTCGGTTTGCGAGATCGCATGAACAGCTCCATACAAACCATTGAAGGTGAAACCAAGTTTGACCGACTGGTTCTGGAGATTAATGCTGGCAATGATGCTGGCAAATCGATGATGCTTGAAAATGCTGAACGTACGGTATTCCAGAAAAAAAGAGAAATCGTACAGGACATCAGCTCCCAAATGAGCAAAGTAGGTCAGAAGATTGGAGATTTGATGAAAGAGATACGTCAGCCTGTGCCAAAAGAATCCGTTTCGTCTCCTACACCTTCATCCTCTGTGGAAAAGGAAAATCAGGAAGTCGTTGAGGGAAATAAGGCTGAAAATAAATCGAAGAATTCCAATGGTACGCAGAATGATAAAGACCCAGGAAAAATTCAAGAGACTCAATCAAATGAATCCCCTTCCCCTTCCTTTACATCGCTCGACATTCGGGTTTAATTAGATTACATAATGGATAAGTATTCTCCAATAAAAAACCGTTATTTACAGGTCTCTTCTACCTGATAATAACGGTTTTTTTCGCACTTAATGGATATCCCCACAGTTATGGTTATACGGCTTCTTCATTCCCACAAATAACGCTGCCATTCACTGATTTACATACTTTTTTAATTCGGGTCGCCTCACTCACAATTTAATCAATGTTTTCATACTGTTGTCTATGGTTTGTGACCACAGCAATCGACACCGATACAAGCGGTATGGGTCGGTTCAGTCCAGTACGCCCTTCGCCCAAAACATATTGATTATCCAAGTCATCCTGATTGTAAAACATTCGCTTAATCTTCTCAAAATCTGTTATAACCTCTTCACAAACGTACCTAAAGTCATGATGATCTAATATCGCAATAAAATCGTCTCCACCGATATGGCCAAGAAAAGCCTCTGGAAAAACAAAAAGCTTCCGGAGCAGGTTAGCAGTAGCTTGAATAAGCTGATCCCCCATTTTGAACCCATAGCTATCATTGTAAGATTTAAAGTGATCCAAATCTATGTATAGAACACTAAAAAAATCAAGCTGCAGTAACTGATACAATCGTTCATCTATAATTCGGTTACCTGGAAGACCTGTCAAGGGATTCATAAAAATGGCCATCTCGGCTCGAACATCCGCAACTGCGAGCAGCAGACGTCGGATACTAACTGCTCCATACAAAATGCCTTCAGCTGTTATAAGCACTAGATCGTATAATTCTTCTTCAGATCTATTCATAGCCAGAACACTTACATCCGTAATCTGTTCAGCGTAATCGACGACCAGTGCCCGGCGTTCATAACCAGTTCCACAGGGCATCCCATACTGTGTACCAATCTGCTGGAAGAAACGAGCAAGCATCATTAATGACACACTTTGTTCTCCCATAACCGCTACACCTTCCAGATTGGGATTTGATTTAAAAAGATTGTAGACGATATCACATTTTGTTTCAGGCGCTACTATAGGAATCGTATCGGCTATCTCAACTATTTGCGTAAATATACCATTCGCCTCCTTTATACATAGCCATACCATCTACTATTAAATCTTCCAAGTGCGTACCTTATTCGGCTTGCTGAGAAAGCGTTAAATGCAAGTAAAAGTTTTACCGTAAAAAATATATCTCGGAGTTCCTCGGTTAGGACTTGGAATTAAGATTATAAAGTTTCATGAAGATTTTAAGTATTAATTGTTGCTAAGAGAGGGGCTGCGAAAATTTCGCAGAAAACACCGAATTTCCAAAACCTATTTCTGAATGAAAATAACTTTTATTTGTTATTCCTTAATGATACAATTTGTATCAAAAAGAACGGAAGGATATGATCATTTGAAAAAAGAACTAGTCCCAGAAGTTATATGGCTTAGGTGCATTGCTTGCCTTGCTATTGTTGCCATTCATTGTATCAATTTGACTTTCACAAATTATGAAGAATCTCTTGCTAGTCAGACAGTCACTTTATTAGAAGTCATAAAACTTGTGCTTTTGTTTGGAACACCTGCTTTTGTTTTCATCTCAGAATTTCTCTTAGCAAAATCTTACTCTGCTTATATTCCTGATAAATTCTTGTGGAAGCGTGCCCGTTACATTTTGATTCCCTACTTTACGATGGCTGTAGTCTATGCTTTCTATAGTTTGATTAGATCAGATGAGCTAACACCATATTCTTTAGTAGTGAAAATTCTTAGAAACATTGTTGTAGCAGATTATATTGCGTACTTCATTATTGTTATATTTCAATTTTATATCTTGCATATAATTTTCACCAAATACTTCCAATCCCTATCACCCAAACTTTTCATCCCCCTATGTCTAGCGATTAATTTACTCTATCTTGGTTTTTTCAACTTTGTCCCGCCTCTTCAATTTATTCCTGGAGCGGAGTACATATGGACGCGTCTATATTGGGTTGCTTTCCCTGGTTGGTTATTCTATTTTTCAGTAGCATATCAATGCGGCAAAAATTATACTGCTTTCAAAGAATTTCTAAATCGAAATATAAAATGGATTATATTAGTCCCTATATTAACTTTCCTTGCTATAACATTTTTAAAATTTACAATGATACTTCCCGAAACCAATTCAAAAAGAATAGACATGTTGTTTTATGCATTAAGTATGATCTTTGTTATTTTTTATTTCTCTTCAAAAGCAAAACGAATCCCATGGGTTATTGATCAAATAAGCAGATACTCATTTGGTATCTATCTGTTACACTTGATGTTTGTGCAAACCATCAGCAAATTTTTTCAAGGACTACATCCTTTTATCAACCTCCCCTTAACTTTTATAATAAGTATTAGTTTGTCCATTATTTTCACGTACCTGCTTCACAAGTTAAAAATTGGAAATTATTTCGTGGGTAAGATCGGAAATAGTTTTTCAAGAACAAACAAAGCAAATAAACAAAATGATTCTTGGGTTGAAACAGAAATTAAGGTGTAAAAGAAGACGTAATAAGGTTGGGTTAGTCTCCTATCGGATATACAACTTACTGGATCATGGGTAAAGAGTACACAAAGAAATAGTGACTTCCATGATCCAATTGATTATCACAGAGCTTTGTCATACGGCGGCTGCTCGACTCCAAGCTTAACAATTTCCAATAAATCAACTTACAAATATTTATAAGGCAAAAACGCATGCCTCTGAGGAGATATGCGTTTTTCTAATTTGCTCGATTCTGACTTATAGTTCCACTAATTCCCATAACAGCTAGAAGAACTATAAGTTTTTGAACAATTATTCTATTTCGTCAGTAAGCCTTCATTCCTGATCCTTTCAGGACACCTTATTCTCAATTCTAAGCTTGTCAGCGACCATCGCGATGAACTCGGAGTTCGTAGGTTTCGACTTGCTGATATTAATGGTATAACCAAACAGGTGGCTGATGCTGTCGATGTTACCACGTGTCCAAGCCACTTCGATAGCATGACGAATGGCTCGTTCGACGCGAGACGGCGTTGTTTTGAACTTTTCGGCAATCGCTGGGTACAAGGTTTTCGTGATAGCACCCAAAATTTCGATATTGTTATACACCATAGTGATGGCTTCGCGTAAATACTGATATCCTTTAATATGCGCAGGAACGCCGATTTCATGTATGATGGACGTAATGCTTGCATCCAAATTTTTGTGTTTACCCATCGGCACCACGTTGGACTTGTTCATAAACATCGATGATCCGCCACCACCGCCTGTGGAGATCGTGGTTTGCGTGCCAACCAGTTGACGTACACGATTCGCGAGTACTTCCATGTCAAACGGTTTCAGGATGTAATAAGAAGCTCCGAGTTGCACGGCACGCTGCGTGATATTCTCTTGTCCGAAAGCCGTAAGCATAATGACTTTGGGCTGTGGAGACAGATTCAGGTTGCGCAGACGCTCCAGTACACCCAGTCCATCCAGGTGAGGCATAATAATATCCAGAATAAGTACATCCGGTACATCGCGAGTCTGCTCCAGCAACTGCAGCACTTCTTCTCCATTGTAAGCAATTCCTGTTACTTCCATATCTTCCTGTTCGGATATATATTCGGCAAGCAAATTCGTAAATTCACGATTATCATCGGCCAGCAATACCTCAATTTTTTGCAAAACGGTATCCTCCTTTAATTTAAACATCGTTTCGTACATTTCCTTACAGGTTAAATTTTCGACACAGGGGAGGAAATTCCTTCTGTCGAAAATTATTTTTCTTTATTTTTTTTTCTCATTGCTATATAATAAATAATTTATTTCATTATCCGATATTATATGTTTCCATTCGACAAAAAAACCTTAAGGAGGTTATCCCGCCTTAAGGTTTTTTGCATTATCCTTTTTCATCATGACTCCTGCATCTTGTAACATCCACTCAATGAAGCAGCCATAACCTGATTTCGGATCATTAACAAACACATGGGTCACGGCACCAATCAGTTTTCCGTTTTGCACAATGGGGCTGCCACTCATGCCTTGTACAATGCCTCCGGTCTTATCCAGCAGCTTCGGATCTGTGATTCGAAGCACCAGACCTTTAGTCGCTGGTTCAGATTGGTCTGCTACGTGAACGATATCAATCGAGAAACGTTCCACCTGCTGACCTTCAACAACTGTGAGAATTTCTGCAGGACCTTCTTTTACTTCATGCGAGAAAGCAACAGGAATCCCTTTTGAATATAAACTATGTTCAGGATTTCCGGACATTTTACCAAAGATACCAAAAGCCGTATTGCGTTCAATATTGCCCAAAATTTTGCTTTCTTTCAGGAAATGAGCTCGTTTTTCACCTGGATCACCGGATTCACTCTTAGAGATTGACGTTACATTAGACTGAACAATCTGACCACTACCGACAACGATGGAGGTCTGCGTGTTCATATCCGTGATGACATGTCCTAGAGCGCCATAAACGCCTTGATCCGGAGCGTAGAAGGTTAATGTTCCTACACCTGCGGCGGAGTCACGAATGTACAAGCCAAGCCTCCAGGCTTTGTCTTCCGCGTCATAAGCCGGTGTCAAACGGGTTTTAACCGTTTCTTTACCGCGTTTTAAAACGACATCAATTCCTTTTTTGCTCTTGCCTGCAAGCTCAACAGCTTCAGCTACACCCGATACACCATCAAGGCGTTTACCGTCCATATGGGTAATCAGATCTCCAAGCTTGATGCCTGCTGATTCTCCAGGGGATACACGTTCATCTTGTCCAGAACGGACCAGATGGTGCCCTACAACCAGAATACCTGCAGATTTTACTTTGACGCCAATGGTTTGTCCCCCGGGTACTACACGCAAATCCGGAATCACATTTACGTTAACTGTTTTTACCGGAATTTTTCCCCACAACTTCAACGTTAATTTGGCATGTCCCGTTTGTTGGGGATGAAGATGCAAAGGTTGTTGCTTCGTTACGTGAACTGCAGTTTCCTTTCCATCAAAACCGACGATGTCAGGACGATCCACAACAGCGCTTGAAGCAGCCGGTACAGCGAGATGAACGTCAGCCTGCCTGCCTGCAAATACCTGAAGTTCATCAGGCAATGAAGCATAACTTTGCACAGGCTGAATGGCCTGGCTGATCACACATAGAAAGAAGGCAAATAAAAGACCTAGCAATTTCTTCCTGAGGGGGGAATTCAATGGCTGTCACACTCCCTTTGCTTCTTTCGCTTGACGAAAGGTGGTCGCCAATTGCGTACCTATAAGATAACCTCGCCCCCAGGCTTTTATTACTGTCAATCATTACGCCAGCCGCTCGTTTCACCCTTTTTTGGCTTCCGCCAAATTCAGCATTTCCTGTGCATGATGCAGAGTTTTTTCTGTAATTTCCACACCGCCGAGCATACGTGCCAATTCCTTCACTCTGCCTTCGTCTGACAGCGATTCCACTTGTGTCATCGTGCGTCCGTCATACACATGCTTTTCGATGAGATACTGATGATCGGCCATACAAGCGACCTGTGGCAAGTGAGTAATAGAGAAAACTTGGCAAGTGGAGGACAGACGGTATAATTTCTCCGCAATGGATTGTGCTGCTCTTCCGCTCACACCTGTATCCACCTCGTCAAAGATCAACACCGGAATCCGGTCATGACGTGCGAAAATACTCTTCATCGCCAGCATCATTCGGGACAACTCACCACCGGAAGCAATCTTGCCGAGCGGACGTAAAGGCTCACCTGGATTCGGAGAGATCAGGAATTCCGCATTATCTGCACCCTGACGCGTAAGGCGAATGCGACGCCCATTCCATTCGATCCCTTTTGCATCTTCAAAAGGAGTAATTTGAACTCGTAACGTCGTTCTCTCCATCTGCAAATCCTTCAGTTCACTTTCCACCTGCGCTGCAAGTTCCTCTGCACATTGTTTACGAACCCGGCTGAGTTCCTCCGCAGACTCCATGACTAATTTGAGCAATTTGTCACGTTCATTACGCAGCTTCTCCAAACGTTCATCCTTGTTCTCCAACTGGTCGGTTTCATGGCTAATTTGTTCATAATAATTCAAAATAAGTTCCACACTGTCACCGTATTTCCGTCTGAGGCCAGAAATCAGATTCAGTCGCTGTTCCACTTCTTCCAATCTACCCGGGTTAAATTCGATCTTCTCCCGATAATCACGCAACTGAAACGTCGCGTCTTCCAACTGATAAAATGCTGACTGGAGCTGTTCAACAATAGGCTGCAAGCCTTTGCTATCATATCCTGATATATCTTCAATTCGTGACAGCGCGATACTTACAGCTTCTAACCCACGTTGACCGCTAAGCAGATCATATGCACCAGCAACACTGTCCATCATTTTCTCACTATGGGATAGTTTGACCCGTTCTTCTCCGAGTAATTCATCCTCACCCTGCGTTAGAGAAGCAGCTGCAATCTCTTCAAGTTGAAAACGGTACATGTCCAGCAATTGATACGCACGTTGACTGGATTCCTGAAGTGCACGCAGTTCTTTTTCCGCCGTAATAAATTTACTGTAGCGTTCTTGATATTCCGTTTTGACTGGACCGATGATTGCTGCCCCGTATGTATCCAGAAGCCCCAGATGACTTTCTGCGCGCAACAAACTTTGATGTTCATGCTGTCCATGAATATTAATTAATTTTTCTCCGACTTCACGGAGCATCGTTAAATTGACCAATTGGCCGTTAATACGAGATGTACTTTTGCCTTGGGTATTCAGTTCCCGGCGAATCACCAGATGCTCCT
The DNA here is from genome assembly GCF_900107875.1 of Paenibacillus sp. 276b. Lineage (NCBI taxonomy): Bacteria > Bacillati > Bacillota > Bacilli > Caryophanales > Paenibacillaceae > Paenibacillus > Paenibacillus sp. 276b. The sequence continues at coordinate 73,062 of NZ_FNRR01000007.1, forward strand.
CCGGTTCACAATGGATGCCAAGCTTCTCTAACGTTACCCATACCGGATGGCTTGGCTCCATTTCAAACAGAGCCTCCATCTCGGCCTTCTCACATCCATAACGGATCAGATCGGCAGAGCTTCGTCCACCAGCAATCAGACCCAAGGCATCAATAATGATCGATTTACCCGCTCCTGTTTCACCAGACAAGACATGGAATCCCGGGTGGAAAACAACATCAACTTCTTCTACAACAGCCAAATTACGAATCGATAATGTAACTAACATCTGCAAAAACACCTCCGGATGACTCACTCAGAAATTATGTTTTTGAACCATTATATTCTAGGAAATATAACCCATAATCCGCTCGATTACGGTCACGCTGTTACTTTCCGTCCGGCAAATGATCAGTATGGTATCATCTCCACAGATGGTTCCCATCACTTCCGTCCACTCAATATTATCGAGCAAGGCAGCAATGGAGTTAGCTGTGCCGGGCAAACACTTCATTACAACCAGATTGTTTGTATGATCAATGTGTAAGAAGTTGTCCACAAGAGCACGTTTCAGTTTCTGAATCGGATTATATCGTTGGTCTGTAGGTAGCGAATACTTATATCGTCCATCGTCCATGGGAATCTTGATTAAAAGAAGCTCCTTAATATCCCGTGATACAGTGGCTTGAGTCACCTGGAATCCGGATTTACGCAAAGCTTCAACCAGATCATCCTGGGTTTCAATTTCGTTTTGACTAATGATTTCACGTATTTTAATGTGTCGTTGTCCTTTCATACATGCCTCCAGTTAAAAGTTCAATGTATTGCAATAAAACGGCAAATTCTAAGTTCCATAACGTTTGCCATCCTGCAATTCGTTCATTCGTTATATAAACAACTTTCAGGTTTCATTACTCCCCTTAGTCCAGATCATCTCCATCGTACACGTCTTCTTGATAGTCCATGAGCCTGATTACCTTGATATCCGATTCCTCCAAGTCCACATACAACAACCCTTCACAGCCGGGATATAACAATAAATAATACAGGAAGCGGTCTCGCAGGGATGGCCCAGTAAGTTCAAGAGGTTGCCTGCGACGGGACGTCTTCACCAGATATCTCTCATCATCACGCTCTGCTACATAATCAATAAACAGCCTGCTGTAATAAACGGATTCATCTGCTTCAAAGGCTAAAGGAATTTTCATTTTACCTCCGATGACTTCATATCCTTCCGCTTCAAGCAGATCCACTGCGGGTGAATCCTGAATTTCTAAATTCAGTTGCATACCCGACAAGTTTACTGGAATCGGACGATTAACCCAATTCCGAAAGCCAGAGAACACCCATAAAATTAAGCAGACAGCAAGTACACCAATAACAATTGTGTCATATTGCCCATCCATCATCGCTCACCTCGAAGACATATTCGAGATTCGACAACCGATTTCCTTTTAGAATGTCACCTTTCCAGCGAAAAGAAACCCATCCTATGATGAGTTTCCTGTAAAAGTATGGGCAGCTTCCCTTGCAACTTGATCTGCAAGTGCATCAAGTGAAGCCTGAACGTTCTCTTGTTGTGTTGCCTCTGGTTCTTCCAGACGCCAGTGAGCGAGAAATTCAATATTCCCTTCTCCGCCTGTAATCGGCGAGAATGTTAAACCTTTTAGCTTTAATCCAAGCTCATTTGCGAAACGAAGCATCGTCTGCAAAACGTCCTTGTGAACCTTAGTATCACGAACAACGCCGGACTTGCCGACTTTCTCACGGCCTGCTTCGAACTGAGGTTTAATTAACGCCACAATGTCTGCCGGTTGCTTTAGAAGTGCCAGCAACGGCGGCAAAATAATTCTCAGCGAAATAAAGGATACATCAATACTAGCAAAATTCGGCACAGGTCCATGTAAATCTGCGGGAGTCACATAACGGAAATTGGTTCTTTCCATTACAGTAACCCGTTCATCATTACGGAGTGACCAATCCAGCTGGTTATAACCAACATCGATGGCATATACATGAGATGCACCATGTTGCAGGGCACAATCGGTAAATCCACCAGTGGATGAACCGATATCGAGCATTACAAGTCCATTCATATCGAGATCGAAGTGACGGATCGCTTTTTCAAGCTTTAATCCGCCTCTACCGACATAGGGATGTACTGAACCCTTTACTTTAAGTTCGGCTTCCCGTGGAATCTTCATGCCCGCTTTTTCAATCCGCTCATTGTTGGCATATACCAGTCCAGCCATGATTGCAGCTTTTGCCTTCTCACGACTTTCGTAGTATCCCTGCTCAACCAGCAGAACATCAATTCGTTCTTTCGGGAGTGACATGTCTTTCTCCTATCATGTAGTAATCCTAATTAATCAATAATGTGTTTAGTTTAGTTTCTCTGATTGTTCCAGTTATGAAGGGAACCGAGTTCTGGACATACCATATGAAGATTGGGCTGCCAAACTGCGCAGCTCCGAACTCACATTCTCGACCGTGAGTCCCACTTCAGCTCTTTGATCCTCAATACTGCCATGTTCAATGAATCGATCCGGAATGCCCATCAGCTGTACATGAACATCATGCAGCCCTTGTTCTGCGTAAAACTCCAGAACTGCACTGCCCATACTGCCTGCTTGTGATGCTTCTTCAAGCACAATTAACTTCGTGCCTCGAACTGCTAGATCACGCAGCATCTGCTCATCAAGCGGCTTAAGGAAGCGGGCGTTTATTACGCCAACCGTAATACCTTCTCTTTTAACCGTCTCTGCAGCTTCTTCAGCAAGCTGTACCATTGACCCCGAAGCGATGATAGCATAACCTTCAGATGGACGAAGCTGTTCCCATGTACCGATTGGAATCGGAATGAGTTCATCATCAAGAGGCACGCCTACAACATTGTTTCGTGGATAACGATAAGCAATCGGGCCTTCATTATATTCAAGCGCCGTCTTCATCATATGGCGCAGTTCATTCTCATCTTTAGGCATCATCAGGACGATATTCGGAATATGACGCATAAACGCCACATCGTACACACCTTGATGCGTTTCACCATCTGGACCGACAAATCCAGCACGGTCAATGGCGAACATGACATTGGCATTATGACGACAAATATCATGTACAATCTGATCATACGCACGCTGCATAAACGTCGAATAGACGGCAAATACCGGCTTCAACCCTTCCATTGCCAGTGCTGCACACATGGTTGCTGCATGCTGTTCGGCAATACCCACGTCAATCATGCGATCAGGGAATTCCTTACTGAAAGGAATGAGACCTGAACCTGTTGGCATGGCTGGTGTTACCGCAACAATTCGTTTATCCTGCTTGGCAAGATCAATCAACGTTTTACCGAACACTTCCGTATACATCGGTTTGCCTACAGCCTTAAGTACTTGACCTGATTCAATTTTGTACGGAGAAATTCCGTGCCATTTGTGTGAATCGGCCTCAGCTGGCTGATAGCCTTTACCTTTGGTTGTCAGTACATGAACCATTACAGGACCATCGACGTTATCCGCCTGTTTGAACGTTTCAATCAATTTCGGAATGTCGTGTCCATCAATGGGTCCCAAATAGGTGAAGCCCAGCTCTTCGAACAGAACTCCTGGAACCATCATGTATTTGACACTATCTTTAATCCAGCTCGCCGATTTGGCCAAACGATCCCCTATGGCAGGAATTTTTTTGAGCATTCCTTCCACGTCATCCTTGGCTTTCAAATAATGGCGATCCGAACGAATTTTGCTCAAATATTTATGCATAGCCCCGACATTCGGAGCAATGGACATTTCATTATCATTGAGGATAACCATCAGCTTTTTCTGCTCATGACCAATGTGATTGAGAGCTTCAAAGGCCATACCACCTGTAAGCGCTCCATCCCCGATCATCGCGATAACCTGATTGTCTTCACCCTTAAGATCACGGGCAAGCGCCATGCCCATCGCAGCAGATAACGATGTGCTGCTGTGGCCCGCTTCCCATACATCATGTTCACTCTCGTTACGTTTAACAAATCCACACAAGCCATTATGCTGACGAAGTGTATCGAAGCGATCCATCCGTCCCGTTAGAACTTTGTGCACATAAGCCTGATGCCCTACATCGAAAATCATTTTGTCCACTGGACTGTTATAGCAGTAATGCAGGGCTACCGTGAGCTCAACCACTCCTAAGTTGGGTGCGAGATGGCCCCCTGTAACGGACAGCTTCTCAATCAGAAACTGCCGGATCTCTGCCGACAAAAGAACGAGATCATCCTGAGACATCGACTTTAGATCACTGGGTTGTTTAATTTGTGGAAGCAGCACGAGAATCTCCCCGCTTTCCTAGATTGTTTGATTTGGTGTAATCCATATATACACAGTTTATTAAATGACATTAAAACATTATAACATAAAAGAACAAGAATCATAATTTACGGCACTATACTCCTGATAACGAGCATTTTCGCCAGCAAGGTTCGTATGATCTTCCTCAATATGTATTCCCAAACCCACTTGGAACAGACTCTCTTCATGAAGCCCAGAAAAAGCACATTAAATTGATTACACGATTCTGGGTGATTTGAAACAGAGACGCTCAACCAAAACTAATGATCTCGACTCATCAGATAATCTGCAATCTCCATCAGTCTCGAAGGGTCAGGTAACTCCGCTCTGCCAAGTGCATCTTTCGCAGATTGCGTAAGGGACTTCACCTCTTGAAGAGAGGCATCCATACCAATAAAATAAGGGTATGTAACCTTTTGCTGATTCACATCACTTTGCGTCTTCTTGCCCATTTTCTGCTCGTCACCCGTCAGGTCGAGAATATCGTCCTGAATCTGGAAAGCTAACCCCAGATCTCTGCCAAATACGCGCAGCGCCTCCAACTGTCCGTCTGTCGCACCACCAATACGTGCGCCCGCAATGAGAGAAAACACAATTAAATCTCCGGTCTTGTGCAGATGAATATATTGCAATTGGGCAAGATCTGTCATGCCCTGTTCGCCTTCCATATCAGCCACTTGTCCGCCAACCATGCCTCTTGCGCCAGCCAATTCCGACAATTCCTCCACAATGGATAACAATGCGTCTGCTGACACACCACTGCGACGACCTGCCTGAACAATACTATAAAAAGCGTGCGTTAAAAGTGCATCGCCAGCCAATATAGCTGTCGCTTCACCAAATACTTTGTGATTCGTTAATTTTCCCCTGCGATAGTCGTCATTATCCATGGCAGGCAGGTCATCGTGGATCAACGAATACGTATGAACCATCTCCACGGCGCAGGCTACCGGCAATGCAGCTGTACGCTGTGCACCGAAGGCTTCCGCCGCAGCAACGACCAGAAGTGGACGAAGGCGTTTGCCCCCGGCCATAAGTGAATACTGCATCGCGTCAGCCAGTGACTGAGGCACATCCCAGTGAACAGGAAGAGTCTGCTGCAACTCTCCCGTCACCTCAGCTGTGACTTCCTCAAGATACGTTTCAAACGAAGGACGATTACTCATTGACTTCACCACTTTCGTCGACGGCAGCGCCGAACGGTTTCTTGCGAAGTTCCCCATCCTCTTCTACGATCATCTCGATCTTACGTTCCACTTGTTCTAACTTCAAACCACAAAGTTGGGAAAGTTTCATTCCGCGCTGAAACAAATCGATGGCCTGTTCCAGTGGAACATCACCATGCTCAAGCTGACCTACGATGTCTTCCAATGCCGCCATTGCCTCTTCAAAATTCAATTCCGGTTCATTCGCCATGGGTATTGTCGTCCTCCTTCATTCCCCAAACCTGACAGTCCAACTGTCCGTCTGTTAATTTAATCTTTATCGAATCTCCAGGCTGTACATCCTTCATCGATTTGATCAATCGTTGCTCCTGTTCGTCATAGACAAGGCTGTATCCGCGTGACATAACTTTGAGCGGGCTAAGCGCATCCAAATGACGTACAGATGATTTCCATTGCTGCTGCTTCGCTCTCGCAATGGATCGGATTGCAACCTCCAGTTGACGCCGGGCTGATGCATTCTCCCGTCTTGCTGCATTCACCTGTTCACGAGGATTGAACCGCTGCAGCGCTGCACGCAAACGCTCCTGTTTCTCGGTTGTCCATTTCATACGTGTATCTACAGTTCGCAGAAGACGTTGTTGCAGCATATCCAGTCGCTCCGTATGCTGCATTAAGGTACGTCTGGGATGCACAAGCACAGGTGAGCGTTGCAATCTGGCCAGTCGCTCGCGATTATGAACAGCACGCTGACGTAAACTGTGCTGCAGCTGACGCTGGCGCTGAGCGATCTGATCAAGCAGCTCAGCTCGATTGGGTACTGCCAGTTCGGCAGCAGCCGTAGGTGTTGCCGCACGTAGATCAGCAGCAAAATCGGCAATCGTAAAATCCGTTTCATGCCCAACGGCTGATATCACTGGAATGGCCGAACCCACAATCGCTCTTGCCACGATCTCCTCATTGAAAGCCCACAGCTCTTCCAGTGATCCGCCGCCTCGTCCGACAATCAGCACATCGGCTTCACCCATTCGGTTCAGGTTATTGATGGCCTTCACAATGGAAGGAGCTGCACCTTTACCTTGAACGAGTACAGGATACAGAATCACTTGGGCAGAAGGATATCTGCGTTGCAATGTAATCATGATATCCCTTACCGCTGCACCTGTAGGTGAGGTTACCACACCAATCGTCTGTGGAAAACGGGGAATCGGCCTTTTCCGTGATGTAGAGAACAGTCCCTCGTCCTCCAGCTTTTTTTTCAGCTGCTCATAGGCCAAGTACAGACTTCCAATACCGTCCGGTTGCATGTGTGTAGCGTAGAATTGATATTGTCCATCCCGCTCATACACCGAGACATTACCACGAGCAATAACCCTTGCACCCTCCTTCGGTACAAAGGGCAATCGTTGATTATGGGAAGCAAACATAATGGACTTAATTCGGCTGTCCTTGTCCTTCAATGTAAAATACATATGACCGCTGGAGTGATGTGTAAAATTGGAGATCTCTCCGCGTAGCCATACATCCGACAGTACCTGATCCGATTCTAGCTTCATCCGGATGTATCGGTTCAGGTCTTTGATGGAATAGATCTTTTGATCTGCCACAGATTCGACCTAGGCCAATCCGTGAGCGCGTTTGGCCGCGATCAGTGTATTTTGCATTAACATAGTGATTGTCATTGGGCCAACGCCTCCAGGAACCGGAGTAATTGGGCCAGATACCATCTTCACGCTCTCGAAATCTACATCTCCTGCCAGTTTTCCGTTATCCAGACGGTTCATCCCCACATCGATTACAACGGCACCCGGTTTGACGAAATCGGCATCCACAAAGTTTGCACGTCCGATAGCAACCACAAGAATATCTGCCTGACGCGTAATCTCTTTCATGTTCGCTGTACGGGAATGACACATCGTTACCGTTGCGTTCTCACGTTGAAGCAGCAAGGATACCGGTTTGCCGACAATGTTGCTGCGTCCGATGACTACGGCATGTTTGCCTGACATTTCAAGACCGGTACGCTTGATCAGCTCGATCACACCCGCAGGGGTGCATGGCAACAGACTATCGTCACCAATGACGAGGTTCCCCACATTAACCGGATGGAATCCATCCACGTCTTTGTCCACGGCGATCGCATCGATTACCGCTTTCTCTTCGATATGCTTCGGTAATGGGAGCTGAACCAAAATTCCGTTAATGGATTCCTGTTTGTTCAGCTTGTCCACCAGCGCGAGCAGATCCTCTTGGGAGGTGCTTGCATCCAGACGATGAACTTCGGAATAGAAACCGAGGTCGTGACATGCTTTTTCTTTATTACGCACATATACTTGGGATGCCGGATCTTCCCCGACGAGCACAACAGCCAGACCAGGTACTACCCCCTGTTCGCTAAGCTGTTTTACTTCTGTCGTCATGCTTGCGCGGATCTCTTGGGATACTTCTTTACCGTTAATAATAGATGCTGTCATTGTACTCTCTCTCCCTTATGTGAACATATAATTAAGTGACTCACAAAATTAAGACAGTTTTGCTTTAATGGTGCTGACTTCCTGAATCATACGCCCAAGTACGCCGTTAACGAACTTACCGGATTCATCTGTACCAAAATACTTGGACAATTCAATCGCTTCATTGACGGATACTTTTGCCGGAATATCATCACGGAACACCATTTCATACGTTGAAAGCCGTAGGATCTGGCGGTCTACACGTGAAAGACGGCTAATCTGCCAGCCTTTCAAATAATCGACCAGTAATCCGTCAATCGCTTCTTTATTGTTCCAAGCGCCCTGTACCATTTCGGTCACGTAGGTACGCATTACATCTGCATCATGAATAACCACTTCGGTTTCATTGTCTTCTGCGGCTTCATTAATCAACATATTCACGGCTTCAGCTGCGCCCACTTCATTCATTTCCATCTGATACAGACTTTGTACTGCAATTTCCCTTGCCAAACGTCTTTTCATGTCCTGCCTCCTGCAGCGCTCCCTGTGGAGCGTCATCATGCTTATTTTAAAATATAAAATCTTTGATGGAATCAGAGATCTTATTATATTGTTATCCCTTTTCACAAAAAAACCTGCAATCGTTTCCTCCAAAAAACGGGCAACCTAAACTACAGCTCTATTTTCGGAAGAAACATATTGCAGGGTTCAGGTGGCTCACTTAAAGGGACGCCAGCGATCGCCGAGCCATTGCCCCCATTCCCTCCAGGGAATGAACGAGCCCAGCTTCGAGTCGCTTCGTCTGCCTAACGTATAACCTATGAACACCAAGAGTGCAAAGAACAACATATCCCAAAAACCGATCCATACATAAAGAAATCCAAAAAAGATGCCGCCGACAATTCCGGTAATTCGGCCTCTGTGACTATCCCAAATCTCTCTCCACAGCATCAGTGAAACTCACCTCATTCCACTCGACTCTTGTAGTTAGGCGACTGGGTAACGTTGGCAATATACACGGTGACAAAAGAAACCGGGATACCCGTAATCTCATGTACATGATCATGTATTGCCTTCTGCAGATCGGCTGTCAGCGTCGGGATTGGCGTCTCGCCATCCACTACAGCGCGAATCATAATTTCCAGTCCAGATTCAACCACACGAATACGAGCTTTGACATCACGTACTCCCCGGAAACGGGAAGTCGCTTTGAGACAGAGATTTTCAATCGTTTCCATCGAAATCTGCACATCACCATACTCGGTACGTTGATCTACAGACGGCAATGAAGCACGATCACGCCGAACCGAGATGTAGAAAAATCGCAAACTCAGGATAAACAAAATCGCTGCGGCAACAACCGCCGCAATAATGACGTTTTGTTCCTGCTGGTAATTCAATTCGTAAGGCAGCACACCACTGATAAGAAGTATGACTGCTGCCGATATTGCTCCAACGCTTATGCTGTATATAAACAACAGAAGCCGATCCAGTATTTTAGCCACGAACTGCACAGCCTCCCTTGCTCACTAACATGGCTTAACCTGCCCTTTGGCAAAAGGATGATCCTCCGGTGCAAGCTTCCGCTTTTTATGAAGACCTGTCCAAGACGGGATAACCCCCGGCAGTGATGCCGGGGGAATCTGTCTTCTTTTATTTTACGCGCTGACTGTTCAGGTCAATTTCTTCAACTTTCTCGGTGCTCTTGAACTGAACGTCATGAATGTGCACATTAACTTCATTCACATTCAATCCTGTCATGTTCTCGATGGAGCGCTTCACGTTCTGTTGAATTTCAGTAGCCACCTGTGGCAGACGGTAACCATATTCAATAATAACGGAAACATCCACAGCAGCTTCACGCTGACCTACTTCAACCTTAACGCCTTTGGAAAGGTTTTTGCGACCAAGCAATTCAGCAAATCCACCAGCGAATCCGCCGCTCATGCCTGCAACACCTTTGACTTCAACTGTAGCCAGTCCAGCAATCACTTCAATAACTTCAGGTGCGATCTGGATTTCACCGATATCCGTTCGTTCAAATTCTGTCGGCAGTGTACTCATAACTGTTCAACACACCTTTCGCGAAATAAGTTTGCGGCCATCCGTCAGGGCGCTGGTACTCAGGCCAATCTGGCCTTCAGAACCCTTCCGGTCCGGCTTTACCGGAACTCCTGCAACCCTTCATCCGCGTATGTGCGGCGGCTTATCCTCTGCAGGAGACATGCGCTCTTATTATTACATACTATATCATTTGGGCTACATTATGACAAACAAGCCCAATATACCTTTTAAATCTCATTTTCCTCAAGAAATTTGATATCAAAGTCACCCCGAACGAACGTTGGATGCTCCAGCAATTTCTGATGAAAAGGAATCGTTGTGGAGATGCCTTCAATCGCAAACTCAGCCAATGCACGCTTCATCTTCGCGATGGCCTCTTCCCGGTTTGCTCCCCATACGATCAATTTAGCGATCATGGAGTCGTAATAAGGAGAGATCGTGTAGCCCGGATAAGCTGCACTATCTACACGTACACCCGGTCCTCCTGGTGCAAGGTAGAAACCAATTTTGCCTGGTGACGGCATAAAGTTACGGTCTGGATCTTCTGCGTTGATACGGCACTCAATGGACCAGCCATTGATCACAACATCTTCCTGACGGAAAGAAAGCGGATTGCCTTCAGCTACCGAGATCATTTCGCGGATCAGATCCACTCCTGTAACCATTTCCGTTACAGGGTGTTCTACCTGAATACGTGTATTCATTTCCATGAAATAGAATTCACCGTTAGGGCTGAGCAAGAACTCAAGTGTACCTGCTCCCGAGTAATTCACGGCAAGCGCTGCCCGTACTGCGGCATCTCCCATCAATGTACGCACTTCTTCAGAGATGATAGGACAAGGTGCTTCTTCCACGAGCTTTTGACGTCGACGCTGAACGGAACAATCACGCTCGCCCAGATGCACTGCATTTCCATGTTTGTCTGCAATGATCTGAATCTCCACGTGCTTCATGCCTGTCAGGAATTTCTCCAGATATACTCCGGCATTGCCGAAAGCTTTCTGTGCTTCCTGCTGGGCAGCTGTAATTTGTTTGATCAACGTCTCTTCATCTTCAGCAATACGAATCCCTTTACCTCCACCACCAGCAGTAGCTTTGATAATGACAGGATATCCAATATCTCTAGCAATCATAATGGCTTCATTCATATTTTCAACCAAACCGTCGGATCCCGGAATTACAGGTACACCTGCATCCTTCATCGTTTGTTTGGCAACAGCCTTATCACCCATTTTGGTAATGGCTTCCGGAGAAGGGCCGATGAACGTAATATTGCAGGAACCACAGATTTCTGCAAAATCAGCATTCTCTGCCAGGAATCCATAGCCTGGGTGGATCGCATCACATTCCGTCAGTGTAGCTACACTCATCAGATTTGTGAAGTTTAGATAACTGTCTTTCGAAAGTGTAGGCCCGATACAATACGCTTCATCTGCAAGACGAACATGCAGGGAGTCTTTATCCGCTTCCGAATAGACTGCTACCGTCGAAATGCCGATTTCACGACAGGCACGAATAATACGTACCGCAATTTCGCCACGGTTCGCAATCAGTATTTTTTGAAATTTCATTTCGTTATTGTCCTCCTTCGAAGCTCATGCAGTTGCCGTTATGCGGCTATAACCGTTATTCCGGTTTCACCAGGAACAGGGGTTGTCCATACTCAACCAGCTGTCCGTTCTCAACCAGCACTTCAACGATTTCTCCCTTGATGTCAGCATCAAGCTCGTTCATCAGCTTCATCGCCTCAATGATACATACCGTTGTTTTCTCAACAACTTTATCACCAGCGCTTACAAAAGGACCTGCTTCCGGCGAGGAAGCTCTGTAAAAAGTACCCACCATCGGAGATACAATTTTATGTAAATGACTTGTAGTATCGACTTGCGGAGCAGCCTCAGCTACAACTGCAGCCGGTTGCACCTGTGGTGCAGCAATCATTTGCGGTTGAATAGCAGCTGCCTGAACATATTCGGTTTTACCCGGTTTGCGAATCGACAACCGTGATCCTTCGTTTTCAATTTCCAACTCTTGAACGGAACTTTCATCTACCAGTTTGATCAGCTCTTTGATCTCACTCAATTTAAACATTTCCATTATTCACTCCTTCGGCATCATGCCAGTCTCACTAGGACGGTCATATGGCTTTATGTATTATATCATAATCATTAAAAATGGAAAGAGCCCGAGATCTAATCCAGCTCTCGGGGCTACTTTTCCATATTTTAGATTACTGTTCTGTCACGTATTGCACGCTGATTTTATTTTGGGATACAGCCAGTTCTTTCATAACCAGATCCACAATGGAAACCGCCTGTTTTACATCCAGTTTGTCACTGAGAACAACGACTTTATACTTGTCGGATTCCTCTTGAACGATGGCATTGGCAAACTGCTGCGACAGGGTTTCTTCAATACCATTGATTTTGGCTTCTTTTTCTTCCAGCGTACGAAGCTGCTCTGTTGCTTTGGCATTTTCTTCTGGCGTTTTGCTCAGATCGCCTGCAACGGTCATGAGTTCTTCATACTTGCGATTGTTACTTTCCTCACGCTGCCACTGGTAGTTCTGGAACTGGCTGCTCGCGGACGCCGCCGTATTCTGCTCCTCCATCTCCTTGAGGACGTCCTCATCTGTTTTCGTCGCACTGCCTTCTGTTCCGGTATTTGCCTCAGGAGTGGTTGCTGCGCCTTTGTCTGTGCCTTTCTCGCTGCCTTTACCCGCTTCGCCTTGTTTCTCTCCCGATTCCGCAGCTGGTGATTTCTCGGTGTCTCCAACTTCTTTACCGTCTACAACCGCAGGATTATCAACAGATTCAGTTGCCGCTTGCTCTCCTTCAGTTCCTGTAACTTCGCCGCCATTCACCACTTCATTCACAACCAAACCTTCTGTTGGATCAAGGATTCCAGCCGTTTCCTTCGCTTCTCCCTGCTTCATACCATCCACCTGCGTGCTGTCAGCTACAGGCGTATTAACCGGACCGGAATCTTCAGTGAACAGGTAGTAGGCGGACAAAATGACCATCAGACTCAGCATGGATACGAGCCATACCGTTTGACGTTTGTTATTCATTAGAACTTCCTCCTCGAATTGGCTTCATTCTTATGACAATCAAATCTTTTGATTCATGGTTCCGGACTAATCCTGCTTGCGCGGAACAACCGAAATTCGGTAGGCCGCAACATTCAGTCCTTTTTCCACAGCATCTGTAATCAGGTCCTTCACAACCTTGTTCTCTGCACCTCTGGCAACGACAAGCACGCCCCGGATCTGCGGTTTGAGCTTTTTCGTGACAATCGGTGTCTGATCCCCTGATATTTCATACGTAATAATCTCACCATCCCGGGTATATTGCGTCATATGTCGCTTGCCCCCGCTTGCATCCGTTTCTTCCGTGAGCTGCTGCGAATCCTTCACATTACGCTGTACAACAAGCTCCTCTGTAGAATCCACGGTAACCATCACATCAACAGTTCCCACTCCAACGATATTTTCCAGCACACCCTTGATCTTGTCCTCAAATGCGATCTCTATCGCCTGAAATGGATTCTGATCCGTCGGATCCGTCTGTATGGATGCCATGGATGTAGCCGGATCAGGAGGCTCGCGACCGATATTTTCGGAATCAATCTTTTTGACATTGACGAAAGAATTGAACAGCATAATTCCGACTCCGATCAAACCAAGAATAATCAGCCAGCGAAAGGTTTGACTACGCCGTTGCCCACCTTCTCCTCCGCCGAACCAGCTTTCCATCTTTTTGAGCCATTGCCTCATCGGATACCCTCCTTCTTACAGTGCCGAAGCACTTTTCTTTTCTTTCACCTGTACTTTGTTTGCATCAATATCCCACTTCTCTGTCAACAGCGTAATAATTTGTACCGCTCGTTCAGATCGGGAGGACGTCTGTCCTTGCTGAGAGTTTGTCTCTGCTAGCTCACCCGACACAGGTGTGGAGTCAGCTTCCTGTCCATTTTGCGGCTCGTCAGAGTTACCATTGCCCACGCTATTTTCACGATTGCTGCCACTTTCCACTTCGATCTGTACTTCCGGGACCTCAATCTGACCAATCTCGATTGGCTCCATTACTGGAGGTGATTCAGTGGCTTCGGATTCCGGGTCAGAGCCGAATATCGGTTTTGTAGCTGCCCCCGCTTCCTGTTGAGATGTATTGGAGTTGACTTTCCCGGCTGCTGTCTCACCCGACATCTCCACCAAAACATACTGGATCACTGGAAGTTCCGCCGAAGAGGCCAAATCCGTCTCCGGCTTGCTTGTATCCATGGCGAGCTTTACCTCGACAGACTGCACTCTCTCCCCGGTTGTTTCTTCAATTTGCCCTTTCATTACGTTAGCCAGTTCTTTGGCTGTCCATTGCAGGGATTGTTCCTGTTCATTGGATTGCAGCCGCTTGCCCTGAGCCAAAATCTGTTCAAGTGTTACATTTCCATCCGATGGCGAATCCATGGCGGTCATCGCTCGCTTAAGCTCGCCAACCGGATCACTTTTCAAGAGCTTCGTTATGGGCGATAACAGGGTCAGCAGGATAAGAAGGCTCAGCACAAGCTTGACATAGCGTTCCATGGATCGATTGGGCAACAGCATATCCACGAAAGTCGCCAGCAGAACGATCATGATCAATTCCCGGAGCCAGCTGCTCAGCCACCCCATCCTTCCAGCCCCTTTCTCTCGAGCATCCCCTCATCTCATCATGACGGTCAGATTGCCTGCGGTTAGCAAGATTGTGATTGCCAGAAAAAACATCAGTCCGACGGCTGCTAGTGCCGCAAATACGTAAATCATGCTTTTACCTATCGCCTGCAGACATCCTACAATCGGCGTATCCCCTAGCGGTTGCATGATCGCGCCAGTTATGTTGTAGATCAGGGCTAGCGTCAGAATTTTAAGTGCAGGAAACGCGCATAAAAACAAGATGATGATGACACCCGTTAGTCCGATTGCATTTTTCACCAGCAGTGACGCTGTGATAACCGTGTCCGTTGCATCCGCAAACGTTCTGCCGACAATGGGGACAAAGTTGCCTGCGATGTACTTCGCTGCTTTCAGACTGACACCATCTGCCACGGAGCCCGATGCCCCCTGCACCGAAATTACGCCCAGGAACATCGTGAGCAGTATTCCGAGTAGAGCCACACTAATGTTCCGTAACAGGTCTGCCAGCTGTGTAAGCTTGTACTTGTCGGACAAGGAACTGACGAGATGTAATACGGCTGAGAAAAAGAGTAATGGGAACACCAGCATATGAATCAATGTACCAACCAGATGAATCATGAAAATGATAAGCGGATGGGTCACAGAAACGGTAATGACATTTCCCATTGAAGCCAGCAGTGTAAACAACAGGGGCACCATGGCCATCATAAAGTTGATCATGCTCGCTATGGCATCCTTGGCGTATCCAATCGCAACACTGAAGCTGTTTATGGCGATGATAATAATGACCATGTAACAGATGGAGTAAGCGATTTTGCTAATATTGTTTTTCTCAAAAGCGGTCTGTAACGTCTCCAAAATCATACTCAGCACACTCAGCATCACAATCGTGACCAGAAGTTTGCCGTTATATAAAATCTCATGCAGCATGAAGGTCCCAATCGCTATAAACACCGATTTCAGGCTGAACCCTTCATTGCCGGGCATTAACATATCCATAAAGGAAGGCGTTTTTCCTTCCGGGAAAAAACCACCGTATTGTTGCATGAGTTGGTCCCAATATTTTTCCACCTGATCTTTGGGAAGCTGGTCAGCCTGCTGCTGCATCCACTCTCCCGAGGGAGAACCAGCGAATACCTGTCCCATGATTCCAAACAGAAAACACAGCGTCAGCACGAAGGTAAGGCGCCACTGCGGCTTGTGATGCATCATTTTCATATGAAGTCCGCACGCCTCCCTCTACACCGGCATCAGCTTCATGACGGTTTCGATAATAATGCTGATGATCGGTATCGCGAGTACAAGGATCAGCACCTTGCCAGCAAGTTCAATCTTGGAAGCAATGCTCTCCTGGCCTGCATCCCTGACAATCTGTGCTCCGAATTCAGCAATGTACGCTATGCCTATAATTTTCAGTACAGTTTTCAGATAAATGCTCTCCATGCCTGAATTCTCGGCAAGCCGTTTCAACACTTCGATCACCGCGCCAATCTTGCCAATCAGTAGCATGAAGATCACGATGCCTGTGGCAGCAGCAATCAGAAAAGCGAACATGGGCTTCTGTTCTTTGATAACTAGAATGAGAACCGTTGCGATGAGCGCCAGACCTACAACTTGGATAATTTCCACAGGTCACCACCATCCCGGCTTCATGACCGTTTTCATTGAAAAAGAAATATCGATTTGATCTCTTGCAGCAGGCTGTCCAGCATTCGGACCACCATGAACAATACAACGACAAATCCGATCACGGTCACCCAGTGAGCCATATCTTCCTTTCCCATTTGTTTCAGCACCGTATGAATCATTGCAATGATGATTCCGATGCCCGCAATTTGAAAGATTGCGTTCACTTCTAAATTCATGACCTTGGCACCTCACTATCCCGGCTATTTCAGAAGATCAGAATGACGATTAACGCTCCGACAAGCATCCCGAGACTGCGGCACATTCGTTCATATTTCATTTGATCGGCTTGGGCACGGGATTCCTCATGCATAAGTTGCTGAATGGCTAACGAGATGTGCTTGGTCTGATCCTGACGATCGCTTGTGCCAAGGCTGAAGCTCAATTGCAGCATGACTTCCCGCTCGTCCGCCTTCATGGCTGATCTTCCCCACGCCTCTTCTATACCAGACTGAAGACTCTCACGAGCAGTATGTCCATGAGGTGGTTCCATTTGCCTGGCTGCGTGGAGAAACAGCGTCCGAACAGGCTCTTTTGTCTGGGCTCCCATTTTTCCCATGGCATCAGGTAACGGGGTCAGCCCGTAGTTAATCTCTGTCATCAACCGCTGGAGAGCCGCGATTAACTCCCGCAGTTGTCTTGGCCTCAAGGCATACTGCCTTGCCTTGTAGAATCCGGCGAGGGTACTGGCCAGCAGAATGATGACTGCACCGAGCATGTTAACCAAAGGCCTCACCTCCCACTTCTGTCTGCTGGAGACCACGCATTTTGCCATCGGCCAATCGAAAGGTCATGCCCCGGCTCGTCCGTTGCAGCTGTACATAGCGTTGGAACATCTGCTCGACGATCAGGGTTCTCAGCGCAGGTCTGGAAGAAAGCTCAGCCAGATCACGACCATGCGCAGTAGCGATGACAGATACGCCTGCATGAAGTGCTTCCATCACCGCCTCCGCATCTTCCGGTCGGCCTATCTCGTCCACGATCAGGACATCGGGAGACATGGAGCGAAGCATCATCATCATTCCCTCAGCCTTTGGACAACCGTCCATGACATCGGTGCGAGGTCCCACATCAAATCCAGGTACGCCCTTGTAACTTCCAGCGATTTCGGACCGCTCATCAACGATGCCAACCTTTAGACGTGGACGTATGCCCTGAACAAGTTCATTGACACCCGTAAGTTTGGTTCCACTACTAATCTGTCTTGCCAGATCCCTCAGTAATGTGGTCTTGCCTTGCTGCGGAGGTGAAAGAATTAAGGTGTGCATGACCTGTCCACTTTTCATGTCCAGCAGATAAGGCAGAATGCGATTAGCGACTCCGTGAATCTCTCTGGCTACCCTGACATTAAATCCATTAATGTCGCGCAAGTATTCTACGCGGCCTCCACTTAACACCGTCCGGCCAGCCAGTCCGATTCGATGCCCGCCAGGAATGGTGATGAACCCTTTACGCAGTTCCTCTTCCAATGTATAAAGCGAATGATTGCTGATCAGATCCAGCAGCCTGTGTGTTACCTCTTTTAAGGGAATATAGGCTTCATCAGGCTTCGAAGTCGGACTGCCCTGGGGTGTGAGGAAGTGATAGGTGTCTCCTGCATTGATTTCCAGCGGTCTTCCTTCACGGATACGTACTTCCTCCACTTTATCTAATAAAGCGGGCGGCATTCTTCCCAGAATGGTTCGAATCGGTTCCGGAAAGATATCCTTCCAGTTCACCATCATGAATAGGCCCCTCCAACCTTGAATTCGGTTTTGTTGCGTTCCTGGTGCTTGTTCATATCTCAAGTTTATGTGTGTACATTGATTTTATGACGCTGAAATCTATCATTTTCTTCAAAATAGGGATGAGAGTTAAAAATCATAGATCAGCCAACTGTTCCAGTTCTAGGCACCCGTCTAGATCCAAGTGCATATAGTGCTTGCAGACAGGTGATATTCATTTCGGGATAAAAAAGGACAGAAACAACTATCCTCAAATATAGAAAGGAGTTGTAGGGAGTGCGAGTCGATGTGGTAGGCAATGTGAATGAAGTTCGAAGAATGGATATTGCAGGACGATGTGTGGTTGTAATCGATGTGTTGCGAACAACCAGTACGATTGTTACGGCACTGGCATACGATGCAGCAGACGTCATTGCTGTAGAAACTGTTCCTCAAGCGAAACAATTGAACGTGAAGGATGCCATTCGTGGCGGGGAGCGTTTTGATAAAAAAATCACAGGATTCGAGGTGGGCAATTCCCCCTATGAATATATGACTCCGAATATTGCGGGTAAAACCATTATTCTGACAACAACAGATGGAACACGCGCCCTGATTAAGGCATCCAAGGCTAGACATGTGTTTGCAGGCTCATTCCTTAATGTGAAAGCTGTGGCGGCTGTTCTGTGCGAGCTGCGCCGGGATATCTTATTGTTATGCGCCGGGGATCAGGATGAGTTCGCGCTGGAAGATGGTTTATGTGCAGGCAGCATTATCGAGGAGCTATACCGACAATCCCCTTTCCCAATTATGCTGAACGATCTGGGCCTGGCGCTCCATCAGGCTGCCACTCATGCCAAGGACAAATTACCCGATCTGGTTAGAGTATCCGCTGGTGGCCGAAGGCTGGAGAGGTTAGGGAGGATGCATGACGTAACGTATTGTACCCAATTGAACTTGCTGGACTGCGTTCCGGAGATGGGTGAAGGGAACCGGATGCAACCATTCAGAGGAACGCGTAAGGAACCGCTGTTTAAATTGCTGTGAACAATCTAAAAAGGTGTACTGCGATCCCGAATGGGAATACACAGTACACCTTTGGTGTGTCTTAACAATTTCCGCTTTTTATCTGCGAACTTGCGGTCCGCCAATTACGGCCTGCTCAGCCGTATCCAAATCATATGCTGTATGCAACGCCTTAATTACGTCATGAAGCTTCTCTCCATCAATTACACAAGATACCTTGATTTCGGAAGTGCTGACCATCTTAATGCTAACGCCTTCGCCCGAGATGACTTTGAACATCTTCGCAGCAACACCCGGATGGCTAACCATGCCTGCACCAACGATCGAGACTTTAACAAGGTTTTCTTCGGAAGTAACTTCACGGTAAGGCAGGCGGCTATGAAGTGCTTCAATGACACGCAGTGCGTTCTCCCGATCAGTCAGCGCAACAGAGAACGAGAAGTCTGCTTTACCGTCCATCACACCGCTCTGAACGATAATGTCAACATCCAGCTGTTCTGATGCAAGGGCACCAAATACTTCAGCGAGAACCCCCGGTACGTCTGGTACACCCAGAATACTGATGCGAGCCACATTTTTGTCATAGGCAATTCCACTAACTACCACGCCTTGTTCCATTGTTGCTTCCTCCTTCACAACCGTTCCTTCATTATGGTTAAAGCTGGATCTTACAATCAAAGGCACACCGGAATGCTTCGCGTATTCAACTGCACGCGGATGCAATACCGCTGCTCCCAGATTGGCCAGTTCCAGCATCTCGTCATACGAAATTTCCTTAAGCTTGCGTGCAACCTTCACGATACGCGGATCGGTGGAATAGATCCCGTCTACATCCGTGTAAATCTCGCAAGCGTCAGCCTTGATGGCTGCTGCCAAGGCTACTGCCGTTGTATCAGATCCGCCGCGGCCAAGCGTCGTAATCTCGCCTTCTTCCGTCATTCCCTGGAAACCAGCAACGATTACAATGTTGCCTTCTGCCAACGCCTGATTCACCCGTTCCGGATGAATATCGTTAATCCGCGCTTTGCCGTGTACCGCCTCTGTCCGGAATCCCGCTTGCCAGCCTGTAAATGAGATGGCTTTGCGTCCCAGCGCCTGAATCGCCATGGATAACAATGAAATCGAGATCTGTTCTCCCGTAGTCAAAAGCATATCCATCTCACGTGCAGGCAGTTCACTGTTCAGCTGTTTCGCCTGATCAATCAGATCATCCGTGGTATCCCCCATGGCCGAAACCACGACTACACACTGATGTCCTTCATCCGCTTTTTCTACAACACGTCCGGCTACACGCTTCATGCGCTCTGTATCTCCGACCGAGCTGCCCCCAAATTTCATGACGTACAATGACAACGCAAATCCACTCCCTACCTTGTGCAGTATGCATAATTGATGTCCACCGTCATTATTCTCTCCGAAAAATGACTTTAACCCAGTATATTACGAAAGCGTCTGATAGGCTAATCTTTTTTCGAAAAAACCCTTTGCCATAGAAATGGCAAAGGGTTGAATTAACGCATTATTTAGCTTACACCATGTGAACGTTACGCGCGGGAAGAGTATTTACCTTCACGAGTATCGATCAACAGAACATCGCCTTCGTTGATGAACAATGGCACTTGTACATTCAAGCCTGTTTCAACTTTTGCGTTTTTAGTAGCACCTTGTGCTGTGTTACCTTTTACGCTTGGCTCTGTCTCGATAACTTTCAACTCAACGCTTGTAGGCAAGTCGATTCCGAGGATTTCACCTTGGTAGCTAACGATTTTTACGTTCATGTTTTCTTTGAGGAAGTTCAATTCCCACTCCAACTGGTCACTTGTCAGTGTGAACTGATCATATGTTTCGTTGTCCATGAACGTGTGCTCTGTACCACTAGCATACAGGTAGGATACGCCACGGTTTTCGATGATGGCACGGCCAATGGTTTCACCTGCACGGAATGTTTTCTCAACGGTGTTACCATTGCGCAGGTTTTTCAGTTTGGAACGTACGAAGGCAGCGCCTTTACCTGGTTTAACATGTTGGAAATCAATTACAGTGAAAATGTCGTTGTCCACTTGTACGGTTAAGCCTGTTTTAAAATCGTTTACTGAAATCACAAAAAATCCCTCCTGATATGGTTGAAAAGTAGGTGATATAAGACGATGGGTTAATTTAAGTTTGAACAAGTCAAACTGTCATATTACACAGACCACTACGATGGCAAACAACCTTCCGATCGCTGTTATCCCCAGATTTCTTTTAATCCCTATCCTAATATGGAGAAATCCGGGGATAAAGGCGAGCGCTTCGCTTCTTCAGGTTTTTTCTGCCCTCTCCGTTATTGTGTAATTCCATGTTTACTTCATTCAAAAGCATAAATTAAAAATCCCTTATATCACCGTTGGCTGTAATTTAGCCAATTACGGTGAACTTCTTGTCCGAATTCGTCAAAATGTGAATACCTGTCTCGGTAATCACCACGTCATCCTCGATACGCACGCCGCCAAGGCCGTCAATGTAGATACCCGGTTCAACGGTTACCACCATGCCCGGTTTCAATACATCGTCGCTAAGCTTGGACAAACGAGGAGCCTCATGGACTTCCATACCCAGACCGTGACCCGTGCTGTGTCCGAATTGCTCTCCGTATCCGTGCCCTGCAATGATATCACGTGCCAATGCATCTGCTTCCCGTCCGGTCATGCCCGGTTTTAGGTTCGCCAGCGTATGTAACTGGGCTTCCAGTACGATATCGTAAATTTTACGCAGTTCAGGTACAGGTGTGCCCGTTGCGATGGTACGTGTCAGATCTGAACAGTATCCATCCAAAAGCGCACCAAAGTCAAATGTAATTAACTCATTTTGTCCGATGACTTTGCCACTTGCTACACCGTGAGGCATAGCAGAACGTTCACCCGATGCCACAATGGTATCGAACGAAGAGGAAGTTGCTCCATGTTTGCGCATGAAAAACTCCATCTCCAAATCCACTTCACGTTCAGTCATACCCGGTTTTGCAAATTGCAAAATGTGACTGAATGTTGCATCTGCCAGATCCGCAGCTCTTTGCATTACAGCGATCTCATCTTCGTCCTTGAACATGCGAAGTTGCTCCACTATACCGGATACAGCTTTCAATTCAATAGACTGAAGTGCTTCAGCATAAGCAGTATGTGTGCCGTAAGTGACATGATCCTGCTCAAAGCCAACCTGTTTGATATTCGCCGATGCAAGCAATTCACGTACGGATTCCAACGGTTTTGGTCCATGTTCCACAACGGTGAATCCTTTGGCTTGTTGCGGCGCCTGTGTCATGTAACGGAAATCGGTAAGCAAATAAGCTTCCTGTTCCGTAATCAGCACATATCCTGCTGAACCTGTAAAGCCCGTCATGTAACGACGGTTAATCGGATTTGTAATCAGCATAGCCGTGAGTTCATGTTCATGCATGGCCTCACGCAACTTATTTACTCGTTTGTTTTCCATCGGTAACCCTTCTTTCTCTCACATTCCCGGGTCCCCGGCTCAGGTTTGTTTGTTCAGATGACGCACAAGAGCCAGCAGCCCCAGTTCGTAGCTTACTTCGCCAAATCCGGCAATTTGTCCGATTGTTTCGGCAGCAATTACTGAATGATGTCTGAACGCTTCGCGTGCATGGATGTTGGATAGATGTACTTCTACTGTAGGAACTTTTACGGCATTGATGGCATCACGCACAGCATAGCTGTAATGGGTCAGCGCTCCGGCATTCAGCATGATTCCGTCTGCATCGCCCATCGCTGCATGAATTCGATCAATGATGTCCCCTTCGTGATTGGATTGATAAAAAGCGATGGAGACGCCCAGCTCCTCCGCCTGTCTGCGAATTTTATCCTCAATATCCTTCAGACTAAGCGTTCCATAGATGCCGGGTTCACGTACTCCGAGCATGTTCAGGTTCGGGCCATTGATTACAACAATCCGTTTCATAGCTGCTCCACCCTTTCTGCAAATAACCATCTGCTATTTTAACACAGCCATTGCCGGATTGAGAAGCTTTTTTGCGGCTATGCTCCCGCTTGCTCTGGCTCACGTTTCCGTTCATCGGTGAACTCCATGGCTACTGTGTAGCCAATAAACAGCCCCCACAGCAAAAAGAAACAAATTTCTGTAATGATTGAATCCCATGTTAAACGGTTTAAGGGCTTCACCATATCCAGTTTTGGACCTACTAGGACAAAGATAATGAGCCACCAAAAAATCCCGTAACCCATGCCTGGAAGCGGGCCTTCCCATTTTTTCAAAGTGAACGTGTAAATCAGGGAAGCGAGAACCGAAAAAACAATAAAAAACAGCCAGCCGGTCAAATGCCCTGCTGCAGTATAGATAAAATTATGTTTAAAAAACGGTTCAGCCAAAAATCCCAATGGCACAATCGTAAAATGAAGCAGATAGAACAGCCAATGCAAACCTCCCCAGATAAAACCTGCGAAAAAACCTAGCTCCACTGCAAAAGGGAACGGCTTGGTAAAATAATGTGCCTGGTCTTGTCGCTGGGTAGGACGTCTACCCCGGTCCTTCTGCTCTCCTTTGTCAGCACGCTGATTTTCCTTATGGGATGTGCGTTCACTCGTATGCTCTGTCATCGATATTCTCCTTCACGTTCAGTTTGCAAAACTGCGAATAAATCTCCATTTTCGTCCTAACTCTACCGGGTAGTATGTACAAATCAGGACAAAGTTAACAACATCGCCCTTAGATCGACTCGTAAACTAGAAATTGCTCTCAAAATTCGATACAATAGGGTTATTAAACTGCCTTCGACCATGAAGGTATAGAACAGAATAGGAAGGTGAATAATTTGCCTCAACAATCCAAGCCTGTCAGCTACGGGGGGCAAGCTGTCATTGAGGGCGTAATGTTCGGCGGTAAACATGTCAACGTTACAGCTGTGCGAAGAAAAGACGGCGAAATTACGTATCTGGAAGTTCCCAAGCAAGACAAGTCCTGGGTCATGAAATTGCGGCGGATTCCACTACTGCGCGGGATTGTCAGCATTATAGATTCGAGCGTCAAAGGAAGCAAACATCTCAATTATTCTGCTGACGCATATGCTGATGATGAACTGGAACCAGAAGAAAAAGCAAAGCAAAAAGAAAAAGAAGGCTCAGGTTGGAGCCTTAGCATGATTATCGGCGTCACCGCAGTAGCTATCCTCTCTTTCCTCTTTGGTAAAATTGTGCTTACATTGTTGCCGGTTGTTATTGAGAATTTTCTGTTCAAAAATGCATTCGACAATCAGTTTTTGCATAATTTACTGGAAGGCGGAATTAAGCTGATTCTGTTGCTTGCCTATCTGTGGCTGATCTCCCAGACACCGATGATTAAACGTCTGTTCCAATACCATGGTGCAGAACATAAAGTCATTAGTGCTCATGAAGCCGGAGAAGAGCTTACACCAGAGAATGTGCAGAAGTATAGCCGACTGCATTACCGTTGCGGAAGCAGTTTTATTATGCTGACTGTCATTATCGGCATATTTCTGTACTCGCTCTTCACATACGACAACCTCTGGGAACGTATGGGACAGCGGTTACTGTTGTTGCCAGTAGTACTCGGTATTTCATTCGAATTGTTGAAGATGACCAACTCGGTACGTGACATCCCTGTACTTCGTTATCTCGGATACCCGGGGCTGTGGCTGCAATTGTTGACAACCAAAGAGCCAACGAATGAACAGGTAGAAGTATCCATTGCTTCGTTTAACCGTATGCGTGAATTGGATGCCAAACTCGCAAACGTTTCGGCCACGTCGGAAGTTCCTGTTGCAACACTTGATCCTGTGAAAGGGTGAATGATATGAAGAAGCAGGCAATCATATTTTGGACGTTCATCGCACTCGCTGCTATTGGAATCTTGACTAGGCTGGGAAGTGGAGGTTTATCCCAAATTATCATCCCCCTCGTCGTGTTCGGAGTTGTGTTCCTGCTCTATAAATATCCGCCCCGCCGTTGGGCACGCAAGACATCATCACCGAAGATTAAACCATCAACCATGGCTAAAGTTAATGCACAGTCTGGTGCCCGAAAAAGTAGCGGTTCTTCCAAAAAACGCAAGGATTATCCTTTCCAAGTGATTCAGGGTCAAAAGGGTAAAAGTGATGAAGACGTACCTAAGTATCACTAAAGCGCTGATATCGGCGAAACACACAGAAAAGCAATTCTCCAAACATGCGGAGAATTGCTTTTTCATTTTTATACAGGAGTCAGCGGTGGTGTTTCCGCTTGTTTTTTTCTCAGTTCTCGTCTCTGTTTGTCCAGCTGCTCACCATATATCTTGGTATTCCATCCACTGAAAAATTCAGTCCCGGCGGTGACCCCAGATTGATATAATGCTGTACTGTCCTGTACGGAAAGGTGAAATTCTGTCGGTTTAATTCCAAGGGTAGGAATTTTCACAGTACGGAATCGATTAACCTGTTCGATATATCGCTCATCATGAGCAGTTAGCATCGTTTCAACCAATGCCTGAAGCATACTTAGAGGTCCTCTGATTCTAGCTGGCTCTCCTTCGGTTTTGCCAACCATTTTAAAACCGACTACAGGGATGAGATCTCCTCCACGTTCTGTACGCTCTCCATCAAACAGCCAGAGCGGAAAATTGCTCAGCAATGCTCCATCGACGATGTAAACAAACTGGTCCGCAAAACGTAATCCTTTGGACAGGATCGGGGATCTGCGAATGGCAACCGGGTCGAAGAAATAGGGGATACTGCAGCTCATACGTACAGCCTTGGCTACTTCCAGTTTGGAAGGATCAATTCCGAATCGTTTGATATCGTCTGGAAGCACCAAAATAGTGCCGTTGGAAATGTCGGATGCAATGATTAGCAACTTACCTGGAGGCAGATCAGCAAACGTCCGAACTCCCTTTTTTTTCAGCATATCCCCTATCCAGCATTCCAGCGCTTCCCCAGAATATAGCCCTTTCTTCAAAAATAGCCTCGCTGCGGGTCCGATCCACTTGGTATCAAATATGGGGGAACGTCGCAGTAACGAAGCAAACGGCGTATTCTCGATAATGCCTTTCATCTCTTCCGCCGAATAGCCAGCCGCCAGCAAAGCAGCTACGATGGAACCCGAGGACGTGCCCGCTACGCGATTGAATTCAACACCGTGATCTTCTGCACCCTTTACGGCGCCGGCAAGCGAAATTCCCTTTACGCCGCCACCTTCAAATACTCCATTAATCAACACAATAAAACCCCCGTTCTCCAGGCAGTCCATGCTACTACTGCCACTGTATGAGAACAGGGGTTGGTCATATTACGTTAAAATGTTTTACAGTCCATAATAGGCTTTTAATTTGGCGATCAGTCCGAGCGGATTTTTCGTCAGGTACTGTGAGCTGAAGAAAATATCCCCTTTCACCGTATCATATTTTTCATTATATATAAGCTGATCAATAATCTCCTGGGATGTCTGCCACCCGATTTCCGGTGTGCCCAGCTTATAAGGAGAGTGACCAATATACAATTTCACATCGGTATTTGCCACTTCATTGGCCCACCAGTCAACCACCTTGTCATATCGTGCTGCACTTAGTGTCATGCTCCAGTACACTTGGGGTGCAACATAGTCAATCCACTCCTGCTTGATCCAAGTCCGCACATCTGCATTCATGCTGTCATAAGCGGTTACTCCGGCTTTTGTGTCAGAACCTGTCATATCAACCGATTTGTTACGCCATACGCCAAATGGGCTAATGCCATATTGAACGCCAGCTTTCATCTTGTGGATGCTCTCTCCGAGCTGCTTGACGAATTCATTGATGTTGTCCCGGCGCCATTCTGCACGGTCACTCGTATTCAATGTGTTGTAAGCTTTGAAAGCCGCATCATCATTAAACGTTACATTGGAAGGATAGAAGTAATCATCCAAATGTACGCCATCAACATCATACTGATTAACCACTTCCATGATGGAATCAATAATATGCTGTCTCGCTTCCGGAATGCCTGGATTAATATACAGTTTGCCTGATGCGTTAACAATCCAGTCCGGGTGAAGCTTGGATACATGATTGGCAGCAAGACCGGTTGTCGTTGCGGAGTTAGTAGCCCGGAACGGGTTGAACCAAGCATGGAACTCAAGACCACGCTTGTGAGCTTCCTCGATCATAAATGCAAGTGGATCATACCCGGGATCTTTCCCCTGTGTACCTGTCAGCACGCTATTCCACGGTACAAGACCTGATGGATAGATCGCATCCCCATTGGCTCGCACTTGAACAAATACGGCATTGATCCCCATATCCTTCAACGTATCAAGCTGCTGAATGAACTCCAACTTTTGTTTTTCTACATTCCCTTTGGCACTAGATGAAGGCCAGTCTCCATTTACAGTCGAAATCCAGGCTCCTCGCATCTCATCCGTATTTGGCGTAGTTCCCGTGCCTCCAGGCTCTGCTGGTGTCACTGGAGTAGGATTGGGAGCATTGCCTGTGGCCAGATTAATCGTCTGCTCAGACTGGTTCCAGGTGACCTGGATTCCCAAGTTCTCACTGACAAATCGAATCGGTACCATGACGCGGCCTTGTTTCAGTTCTACTGATGCATCAAGATCAACCACGGTACTATCCACCGTTGCCTGCTGGCGTCCACTTGTCATCGTAATGACTGAATCGGACTTCTTGATTGTAACTGTGCGGGTAGCCTGTGACCAAAGTACAGATGCACCCAGTCCTTCGCTAATAACACGCAGAGGGACCATCGTTACATTTACTTTGGGCAAAATGTAAGGTGATACATCCGACTCCAAACGCTGACCATCCAAATAAATAACAATTTCCTTTTGACTAGCTGCCTGCGCCGTCAGTCCTGATGTTTGTAAACCCAGAACAAAAATGAGCAGCAGGATCAATCCTTTACGAAGCTTCATCAGTGCAATCCTCCAAAATAATTATAAATTCGCGGCAAATTCTGCTAGTTTAATAGACGCTCCTAATGATTGTTAAGTTGCGAATAAACGCCAAATTTTGGTCAAAAAAAAGCAAAAGGACGCTTCCAACCGTTTTAGCGGCAGGTGCATCCTCTGATTTTGAATAGATATTCATTGTAATTTTTCAGGTGATTCTGGCTTTAAAACCTTAAGATTCTGTATTGCTCATGACATCCTGAATACTTTTAAGATCACGCAGTCGATTCTCATCCTGGCGGAAATATTCAACCAAAGATTCGATGCAGGTAATGGAATCCCAACTCAAATGGTGTTCAATTCCTTCAACATCCTGGTAAATATTTTCTTCCTGAACACCAATCGTCGTCAAAAATTGTTCAAGCAGATGATGGCGCTCCATCAACCGTTTGCCCATCTTTTTGCCTTTTGGCGTAAGCACCAGCCCGCGGTACTTCTCATAGATCAGGTACTCGTCTTTGTCCAGCTTTTGGATCATCTTCGTCACCGATGAAGGATGTACTTCCAAACCTTCAGCTATATCAGACACACGAGCATAGCCCTTTTCATCAATTAATTTGTATATACGCTCCAAATAATCTTCCATACTGGGCGTTGGCATCTGCTTCCCTCTCTTCTCTCTGACCGGCAATATTCTTGCCTGGTCACTATCTTATAATGATACATGTTATCAATACGCATTGGCAAGTCCTGCACAATTCATTCACTATTTACAGTCCATAAAACACTCCTCAGGGCTCGATTTCCTTCACCATTACGCAAGTATTGGCAAGGGTGACTTATCCCGAAACGAGGCAAACTAAGCAAGGTTCCGTATTGAAAGGAGTGATTTCGTGAGTACAAGTGTAGCGCATCCACCCGTTCGCAAAGCAAAAGGCACTAAACCCTTTATTCCCGATTTGGTGTATTTTGAACCCGGTGCGCTGGAATATGAGAAAGGTAAACGAATTATGGAATGGGTTACCTCTAGGGATATCCCATATCAGATGACGACATCCCATAATCGAATTACCAATCTCCCTGGTGAAACGGAACAGGAAAAGTACCGAATGGCGAAGCGTACCCTTGTCGTCGGCGTGCGTAAAACACTCAAGTTTGACCAATCGAAGCCTTCGGCGGAATATGCCATTCCCATCTCAACAGGCTGTATGGGCCACTGTCATTATTGTTATCTTCAAACGACTCTTGGGGCCAAGCCCTATGTCCGTGTCTATGTAAACACCGAAGAAATCATTCAGGCCGCCAAGGGATACATTGAGGAGCGCGCACCTGAACTTACCCGTTTTGAAGCAGCCTGTACATCTGATCCCGTAGGTCTGGAGCATATTACGGGAAATCTCGGTGACCTAATTCGTTTTATGGCGGATGAGGAGCACGGGCGACTTCGCTTTGTAACCAAATACCATCATGTTGATCCTTTATTAAACATCAAGCATAACGGACACACTCGTATCCGATTTAGCGTAAATTCCGATTATGTAATCAAAAATTTTGAACCAGCCACCTCACGGTTTGAAGAGCGAATTGAAGCCGCAGGTAAAATAGCTCATGCGGGATACCCGCTCGGATTCATTATTGCCCCAATTATGTGGTACGACGGATGGGAAGAAGGATATAGCGAGCTTTTACAAAAGCTTGCCGATACACTTCCCGAAGAAGCGACCAAGGATCTAACCTTTGAGATGATCCAGCACCGTTTTACCAAAACGGCAAAAGCCACCATTGAGAAGCGATACCCCAAAACCAAGCTGGAGATGGATATCGAAAAGCGGAAAATGAAATGGGGCCGCTGGGGCCAGTACAAATATGTGTATAAGGATGATCAGCAGGATGCCCTGCGCGAGTTTATTACCGAGCGCATTTTTGAGCATTTCCCACTGGCCAATATTGATTACTTCACCTAAGCGTTGACCAGACACTTTTATTAAGAGCTATTGATTAAAAAAGCAGGTTACATGAGTCCAGAATCGTTCTGGTTTCCATGTAGCCTGCTTTGTTCTTATTTAAAATAACCATTCAGTAAAATAACACCACCGTTGCTGCGCTAGATAATCATCCAGTCTGGTGTAATTTGCTGTAGCCAGATCGTAATTTTCGTCATCTGATCCGTAAATAACAGCACTCCGAGGAACAACATTAATGCGCCCCCGGCTTTCATCATGATATTGGAATAACGCAAGATCCATCGTGTAGAACCGATGAAAAAGGCCAGAATGAAGAACGGTAACGCAAATCCAGCTGTGTATCCCGTAATCAAAGCCAACCAGGTTGTTGGTTCGCTCGCAGCCATCGCGATGATGGCAGTCAAAATTGGTCCAATACAAGGTGACCAACCTGCCGAGAAACCAATGCCAAAAATAAAGGAGCCCAAGTAACCCGCTGGTTTCCATTTCATGTCCATCTTACGCTCTTTCATCAGAAACTGAGGTTTGAACAAACCAAGCAGGAATAAACCCATTAACATAATCAAGATCGCGGATAATTGACGAATGAGGTCACGGTTATCATTCAAAAATTGGCCAAACAATCCGGCTCCCAGTCCGAGCGAATAAAACACAGCCGAGAAGCCCAAAATAAACGCCAGCGTATGAGTCAATGTCTTGAAGCGAACTTCACGCTGATTGCGCTCATCCTTCAACCGTTGTACCGTCATCCCCGTAATATAGGAAAGATACGATGGATACAGCGGAAGACAGCATGGCGATATAAACGAAGCTAATCCTGCTACAAAAGCCAGCCACACATTAACATCAGGCATGAAGCGGATATCTCCCTTCCCTGGGGGCTCACTTGCTCACGTTCAGACTCAGGCTCGGAACCCTTTTTTTCCAATCATCGTAAGAATCAGCATCATGATAAGCAAAAGTACAATTGTTGCTCCTGGTGCAAGGTTCCAGATCCCGGCCACAACCAGTCCAATGACCACGGCAATTTCGCCAATGACCACGGATAATATAATCGCCGATTTGAAACTTCGTGCCATCAGCAAGCTTACAGCTACCGGAATGGTAAGCAATGCCGATACCAGCAATGCGCCCACGATTTTGATCGCCGTACTAATGACAAGGGCTGTCATCACCGTAATCAGCATGTTAAGCAATTTCACAGGCAATCCGGTAACCGCTGCGGCATCCTCTTCAAAGCTGAGTAGGAAAAACTCCTTATGTAACAGTGCTACAACGACGACCACGATCAACGTTACCACACCAACCAGCTTCAAATCCGTGGAGTCCAGTGTATAAATACTGCCGAACAGGTAACTCATAACATCTGTATTATAACCTTTGCCCAGCGTGAAGAACAACGAAGCCAGCGCTACTCCACCGGACATGATGATCGCGATCGATAACTCGGCGTAACTCTTGTACGCCTTACGCAGTTTCTCTATTGCAAATGATGCGAGCACGGCGAAAATAAGCCCCACCGCAATCGGATACACTTCAATCAGGAATCCGAGTGCAACCCCGGCAATAGTCACATGAGACAGGGTATCCCCGATCATGGATAAACGGCGCAGCACCAAAAACAATCCGATCAACGGAGCGGTGATGCCGATCAGCAATCCCCCCGCCAGCGCCCGCTGAAAAAAATCACTCATTAAAATTTCCAAAACACACACGACTCCTTCGGCCTTGCTCTAATCTGGTTGCACTCGCTTCTAACGTACCTGGGTGGTGGTATGCTGCAAATTAGTCTCGGCACAATCTTCCACCTCATGGGAATGACGGACATGGAAATGAATTTTTCCGTTCGTCACCGCAGCTTTGGAACCGAGATAACTCTCCATCCGGTCCATATCATGTGAAACCATCAGGAATGTCATCCGGTGATGTTCATGCATATGGGTAATGAGTTCAAAAAAGCTGGCCTGGGATTCGGCATCGATACCTACCGTCGGTTCATCCAGAATCAGCAGATCAGGATGATTAATAAGCGCACGTGCCAAAAACACACGCTGTTGCTGTCCACCGGACAGTTGTCCGATCCGTTTGTTCGCCAAATCCTCAATCCGCATCACTTGCATAGCATCTGTGCACTGCTGCTGACATTTACGGGACATTCGGCGGAACATATTCTTGTTGTTGTACAATCCAGACATCACGACTTCCCGTACCGTTGCAGGGAACAATGGGTTAAATGCATTCTTCTGCGGAACATAACCAATCCGTTCCCAATCCTTGAATCGGCGGATCGACTGTCCGAATAGCTTGATATCTCCCTCAGCTGGAGGCAAGAGTCCAACCAGCATTCGCAGCAATGTCGTTTTGCCCGCCCCGTTTGAACCGATAATACCGACAAAATCCCTTTCCTGGACCATAAAATCGAGATTTTCGATCACTCGCTGGTCGCCGTAGGAAAATGATAATTTATCGATCTCTATAATTGGATCATGACACAATGGCATGATTTGCTGCATGGCAAAGCCGCCCTTCATTATATATAAGGATTGCAAACGAATCCTTCAGTCTATCTTATTTTAATGCGATCAGCAGATTTTGCAAATTTTTCTCCATCAGGGTGAAATAATCATCCCCGTTGGTAGCCTGTTCTTTGGTTAAACCTTCTACCGGATTCAGGACCATTGTCTCTACACCCGCTTCATTGGCGAGGGTTTTCGCCAGTTTATCAGATACCAGCTCTTCGAAGAAAATGTATTTAATCCCTTCATCCTTCACCAACTTGGCCAACTTCACAATATCTTGACCTGTGGGTTCCGCATCTGGAGAAAGTCCCATAATAGCATGCTGGGTCAACCCATAATCACGTGCAAGATACCCAAAGGCTTGGTGTGATACGACAATTTCCTTATTGGGTACGTTGGACAATTCATCCGTAAAGTGCTGATCCAACGTTTCCAGCTTGGTCCGCAGCTCTTCGTAGCGTTGTTCATATCCTTCTTTATGTGCAGGGTCTACTTCAACCAGGCTGTTTTTAATATTCTCAGCCATTACCATTGCCGATTTTGGACTTACCCACGTATGAGGGTCCACATGATGGTTCGTAATGTCCTCTGCGTTAGCTTCATCTGCATGTTCGTCGCTATGTTCATCCACCTGTTCTTCACCATGACCGTGTCCATCATCACCTTCAGCAGTCAATAGAGTAACCCCTTCACTTACTGCAACTGACTTCACCTTGGTATCGCTATTCAATGACTTCAGGAAGTTGGGTACCCATCCTTCCAGACCTGCACCATTGTATAGAAACAACTGTGCTTTGGATGTATTCACAATATCTTGACTCTTCGGCGTCCAGTCATGTGGTTCAACACCTGTTGGCAGCAAATTAATGACATTTGCATCTTCCCCACCAATTGTCGAAGTAAACGCATAGACAGGATAGAAGCTTGTAATCACATTCACTTTGCCTTCCACCAGCTTGGCACTCTCCGAATTATTCTGACCGCATGCCGACAATATGAGCAAACTAAGAACAAGCAGACCGCTTAGCAACAATTTCATATGCCTTCTTCTACCTGTCGCTAGAGTCCGGTTTACCTGGTCTAGATTTCTTCCATTATAAAGTTTCACTAGTATTCACTCCGCATCTCTTAATCGTAAACATTACTGAAAGAATTATAGGTAACCTGCTCGAACTTGTCAAGCCGCTCTGTCCTATTCATTCTTTCCTTGAGCACGGAGTTCATAACAGTATATGCTTGTTTTCTTCGCATCAGATCCGATTTCATCCCAAAATAAAAAGTGACCCGATTCTCATCGAGCCACCTTCTATTACAACTATATAAATCAAATCCTTGGTTACACGGTCAAAGTCCTATTTTACTTGTGCGCCATTAGGCATATTATCCGGTACCGTTGCTAGTGTAAGCTGGTCGCCATGGGATGCTGCCAGGATCATGCCCTGGGACAGTTCACCGCGCAATTTCACAGGCTTGAGGTTCGTAACACAGATGACTTTGCGTCCAACCATATCTTCAGGTGAATAAAACTTCGCGATTCCCGATACAACCTGACGTTGCTCATAGCCCAGATCCAGCTGCAACTTCAGCAATTTATCGGCTTTCTTGACCGGTTCACAGGCAATAACTTGAGCGACACGCAATTCCACTTTGGCGAAATCATCAATACCGATCTCTTCTTTGCCTTCTGGTGCTGAGACGGGTTGAGCGGCTTCAGAAGAGCCTCCAGCATCAGCTTGAGCTGCCTCAGGCTGCGCTTCAGCTTTTTTGCCTCCAGTCATCGCTTCAGCAATATAAGCAATCTCCTGTTCAGAGTCCAGACGCGGGAAGATCGGATCACCCTTTTGCAAAGCGTTACCAGCCGGAATAACGCCCCATTGCTTCGCTGAATCCCAAGCCGTCAGTTCACCTTCCTGAATGCCGAGTTGTTCCCAGATTTTGCGCGGAGCACGTGTTAGGAACGGTTGTAAGAGGATGGAA
This sequence comes from Paenibacillus sp. 276b, assembly GCF_900107875.1. Lineage (NCBI taxonomy): Bacteria > Bacillati > Bacillota > Bacilli > Caryophanales > Paenibacillaceae > Paenibacillus > Paenibacillus sp. 276b. The sequence goes on from NZ_FNRR01000007.1 coordinate 107,484, forward strand.
GCAATCCGCAAGCTTTCAATCAGATGCGACATTACCGATGCCAGTTCGTTGCGTTTCGCTTCATCACGAGCCAGAGCCCAAGGCTGAGTCTCGTCAATATATTTGTTACTGCGGCTAACAAACTGACTGATCGCTGTCAACGCTACGGAAAATTGCAGATTTTCCATTGCCTGCTCCACTTTCTCCACAGCAGCAAGACCCGCTTCTTCAAGAGATGCATCAAATTCGGTCACACCAGAAGTAAACTCAGGCGCTTTGCCTTCGAAATATTTGTCCACCATGGCTACCGTACGGTTCAAAAGGTTTCCAAGGTCATTTGCCAGGTCGGAGTTCACACGTTCTACAAAGCTTTCTGGAGTAAATGTACCATCTGAACCAAATGGAACTTCACGGAGCAGGTAATAACGCAGTGCATCCAGACCATAACGGTCAATCAAGGTTACCGGGTCAACGACATTACCCTTTGATTTGGACATTTTGCCGTCTTTCATCAACAGCCAACCGTGAGCGAATACTTTCTTCGGTAAAGGTAGGTCCAACGCCATCAGCATAATCGGCCAGTAAATCGTATGGAATCGAACAATTTCTTTCCCTACCAGATGCACGTCCGCAGGCCAGAATTTGTTGTAAAGCGATTCGTCGGATGATCCATAGCCCAGAGCTGTAATATAGTTAGACAACGCATCAATCCATACGTATACAACGTGTTTCGGATCGCCTTTAACTTTGACGCCCCATTCGAAAGTAGTCCGAGATACGGCCAAGTCTTCCAGACCTGGCTTGATGAAGTTGTTGATCATTTCATTTTTGCGGGACTCCGGCTGAATAAAACCCGGATTCTCTTCGTAATATTTCAGCAAACGATCAGCATACTTACTCATCCGGAAGAAGTAGGATTCTTCTTTTACCAGCTCCACCGGATGCCCGCTATCCGGACTTTTAGCCGAGATAATCTCGCCTTTGTCATTCTTCTCCACATCAACCAGCTGGGTTTCCGTGTAATAGGTCTCATCCGGGATACTGTACCAGCCTTCGTACTCACCCTTGTAGATATCCCCTTGTTTCAACAAACGGTCAAAGATATCCTGAACCACTGTTTTGTGGCGCTCTTCCGTCGTACGAATGAAGTCGTCATTGGAAATGTCCAGTTTGTTCCACAGATCCTTGATGCCAACCACGATGTCGTCTATAAAAGCCTGCGGTGACTGCCCTTTCTCTTGTGCCTTGCGCTCAATCTTCTGCCCATGTTCATCGGTTCCTGTCAGATAGTGAGCAGCATAACCACGCAGACGTTTGTATCGAACCATGGCATCACCCGCCACAGTCGTGTACGCGTGCCCGATATGCAGTTTGTCACTCGGATAATAAATCGGTGTTGTCAGATAAAATGTTTTTTGATCAGCCATAGATGACTTCTCCTCCTTCATATAGTCGTGCTTTTTCATTGCATTTGTCTAAAAAAGAACACAAAAAACTCCCGTCCCTGTATGGGACGAGAGTTGCTCTCACGTGTTACCACCCAAATTCCCCGTGCTTTTCACAAACCACAGGCTCTGCCGGTCCTTCGACCGCCCATTAACGCTGGATCACGCCTCAGCCTTACGACAGCCGTTCTAATCAACGTCTGCACGCTCGAAAGAGGTTCCTCCGGGACCATATTCCATCCTCCTCCCAGACCGGTTCTCAGCTCATCCGGCTCTCTGCACTGGCGGTGTGTCTGTACTTATCCCTTCACTGGAAATCATTATACCAAAAATATACTGAAATACTGCCTCCTTTGTCAAGTGGACAGCAATCTTAAATCAACTCAAACCGGCAAAAAACGACCATTAGATCGTTAATCGGATACCATGACAGACTTTTCAGCCTTCGGTGGTACCAGATCCACTCCGCCTGGATGAAACGGATGGCATTTCGCAATACGTTTTGCCGCAAGCAGCGATCCTTTGAACGCACCGTGCACCTCAATCGCCTCCATCGCGTAAGCCGAGCAAGTAGGATAGAAACGACATGTTGGCGGCTTCAATGGAGAGATATAGCTGCGATACACCCGAATGGGAGCCTGAACCAGTCTGCGAGATAACTTCATCGTCAGTGCTTCCCGTGAGTGTGCTGATGTCCGGATGACACTTTGGCTGGCATATGTTCGGCACAGTCCTTACAGTACCCGAAAACTTCAAATTTATGATCGACAACTTGGAATTGCTCAGGCGCATCTGCAAGCTGCATTGGGCAAAAAACGATTGGATATGTCTTCTGGCATTTCAAACAAATCATATGATGGTGATGGTGATCCTCGCTACAATGTGCTCTGAACTTCACCCCATCTTCAAAGATGACCTGCTCCAGCACACCCAATTCTTGCATGACACGCAAATTCCGGTACACCGTGTCAAAACTCAGTCCGCTGTAAGTCTTACCCATATATTCATAGACGTCCTTGGGTGTCAAATACCCAGGGGATTCAGCAAATAACCGGGCCAGTGTCTTCCGCTGATCCGTAATGCGGAGCCCCTGCGAGGACATGGTAGTAATAATCTGTTCTGTCGACAGCATGATCTAAAGCACCTCCTGTCATTCGAGCATTCTGCATAAATCCAAAGAGCGAATTCATTTCAGCAATACTTAGTTCGAAATGGTTTGATTCGTCTAGGTATTGTACCCGTTAGCCTGTGGAATCAAATTATGCAAATACTGATACTTATGCTTGATTTATATACTTCTAATAATGCCTTAAATGAAGTTCATAGTCAACGAAAGCGCTTGGATACCGCTAATTACAAGCGAACCTAAAAAAAGAGCTGTCCCGGTCAATTGCATGACTTGGGGACAACTCCATCTTCTGACGGTTCAGATGATCAATCCTTCGGGCGACTTTGGGGGTGACAGGATAATACCATATAACTTCACCCAAACCGTCCGTCCTAGGTAACAGGTAAAAAAATCACTTCTCTGTCGGAAGCGGTGTGAAAAGCAAGTTGACAGGAAGATTGCTTCCTGGTGCAGCCGAGAACACAATCGTTACAGCTTCGCCGTACGAACCTGTGCGATAGAGTACACTTTGTTCATTTGGTGCACTTAAGGATTTGGTGCCATTCGAAATCTGCACAACCTGACCATTAACGAGTACCACACCCGAGTATCTACCCCCACGAGGGTTGAATGAGATCAGCGTGCGCGGAGCCACATTGTTCAGTGTAATTTTGTAAAGTACGCCGAAGTTACCCGCGTTAGAAGCTTCCGTATAGGCCATAGGGTCTTTGCCGACTAGATTCGGGTCACTTGCATTATCCCCAAGCGGCAGACGAGCGGGCTTCGAACCTACTTCTTGGTCATACGTAATGACACGTGTTGCATTCGGATACGTACCACGGTTGTGTACACCATCACGATCCAGAACAGGCAGTGTGGACCATACAGCCATCGGATCTTTATTTTCTTCGATCATGATAATGTTGTAATCCAGCCTGTAGTCGCTGAAAACATCAGAATACAGTGAAATTACTTGCCCTTGCTTCATAGGAAGAGCATTGAGTTCAGTAAGAATCAATTTGCTCTCTCCTGGCTGCAACACAACATTCAATTTTCCAGTGCCATCTTGCATGGACTGGAACCAACGCTCAATCGATAACCTTCCGGCTACTGTTGCGAATGGCGAAGGACCAGCGAAGCCCATATTTTGCTGCTCTAATGTTGCTGCGTACATATTATTATTCGTAGCAACAACGTACATTTTCACGTTTTTACCGGTGTTATTTACATGGTGAATCATGAAACGGGTCTGACCGATTGAAGACTCTTTGTACACAATCCCTTCCGAATTAACGGTTTCCGGGCTGTTACTGCGAATCAGCACACTTTGCTCATCGTAATAAGTGTACGGAACTTTCTCCATGGCAGGAACTTCACTGCCGTTGAAGCTGAACTTATCACCTACCGGCGTGAACAACTGATTAAAATCAGAGATAGTATAGAGTGTTTCATTTGTGATATTGACATTCTTGGTATAGCTGTTACTTGCACCATGTTTGTCCGTAACAGTAATCGTTACTGTTTTCGGTCCCGGAACAAAGAACGCCAGAGCATTGTTTTCCCATTCAGTTTTCACAATGGCATTTTCATCATCGGTGCTTTGATCAATGTACGTGATCTTTTCACCCATTTTGTACTCTTCCTTGTCTGTCGTAAACATCGCTACAGGAGGAAGATTTAGTTTTTGTACCTGAATCTTTACAGCGTACGGGTCACTCCATTGTCCGCTCGAATCCTGGACAGCATACGTTACCGTATATGTACCTGGTTGGTCAAACGAATCCTGACGGCCAGTCCAACGCTCATCCACGATGTCCAGTCCCTTGGGAGAGCTCGATTTAGTGTTGTATGTTACCGTGTCTCCTGCAAAAATCTCTTTTTGTACCGTGAAGCTGGCTACCGGTTTGGAATTCAGGTTCAGTATAACAGTCTTGGCAGACTGATTAACTTTATAAGTAATGTTAAGTGCCTGAGTAATCGACGTCAGTGGCACCATGAACGTATTTTTTTGTTGATAGGCAGGTCCTTTCATCGTTCTGGCCTCACCGTTAACGTTGTAAACGCTACTATTCGTTTTGAAGCGAAGTTCATCTTCGCCGCTAATAATAATGGTTTCTTTGGTTGTATTGTCATATTTCACTTCATAACCAACCCGATCAACCAGTGCGCGGATCGCTACATAAGATACTCCATTTTTAACAGCCATCGGCTGTCCGGCAAGATATGTTTTGCCGTCTTGCACCATTTTGTTGCTGTTCATATAAAGTGTCAGATCTCCGCCCTTACTTCCGGCTATAGATTGACCGCTTGTAGATGGTTGCTCAACTTCAACTGGAGCCGTTGGAACTGTTGTTTCCTCGCCTGCATCCTCTTCATCAGCAGGGTCTGTATTAGGGTCAACCGGAGTAACATCTGTACCTGTAGGTTCATCTGTTACCGGGTTTGTTCCTTCGACTGCATTATTATCAGACTGTTTTGAATCTGACCCGGACTTTACATCCGATTCCGCGATCGTTTGTTCTTTCTTCACAACCTCCACGGATTTAACATTGGCTGTATTTGTTGTTGTTGTATCACTTTGATCGGCTGCTAGTGCATTCGCTGGAATCGCTGCAAACGCTTGGAATACAGCTAAAGCGGTAAGTATGGATAATTTCTTCTTCAAATTCATTCTTTGTCTTTGGCTCCTTCTGCTCCCATTTTATAAATATCCCCCTCAAAAAGTCATACTATTAGACGCTTACTACCGGGAAAAGTTGCTAAAAATATTTGATAAGAATTGTAAACATTTAATAGAGCGAAAATACTATGAAAATAGTTATCTATTACACGTTCGACTTGGAGTGCAATCTGTATTAAAATCTGCCGCAAATCACAATAAAAAAATCCCTCCAAGACATGGTTGAATAAGCACCATGCCACAGAGAGATTTAGAGATTTAGAATTTGCTAACGCAAACTGACAGGCAAGCGTCCTGTTGGCTGCAATTCACCTGTTAAGACGAGAGACAAAGCACGAACCACTGCAGGAGTGTTCTCGTACGTACATATATAACTTCCCGGCGTCGGAATCTCCAATAGATCATATGGATTACGCAGAGCAACTACAATCAGGGAGTACTTTTCACTAAGTTTTTGAACCAAATGATGTTGCCCTTTCGGAAGATGGCCTGCGGAAGTGTAAGTACATACGATGATTTGATCTTCCTCCGTCACATTCTTCAGTATCTCGTCCGCTTCATCATAAGACGGCTGTGTCGTTATTTTGTGCTCCCGAACTCCGGCTCTAAGCTGCGATAACGCCACGCCAAGTGAATCTGTGTGAGACCATGGTTCATCCACTTCTGTCCGTTGCACAACTTCAGGCCAGATGACATAGACATTCTTCTCAGGGTCTAAGGGAAGCAACCCATCATTCTGAACCACAGTAATGCTATTGGAGGCAATCTCATCCAACGAGGATTCGATGGAGGCCAACGATCTTGATGATTCATCTTTCTCTTTTGTTGAGAACATGATCCCATCCTCATCAGATCCATCCGATACAGCATCATCCTTTTCCATGGAGACAAACGTATGCTCCCACTGACCACAACGCGCTGCCTTCCATGAAATAATACGTTCCAATGCCTGGTTAATGGTGGCTTCATCCACTCGTCCAGTACGAACGGCTTCCACAACAGCTTCCACAGCAGAGATTTGATCTTGCAGTGTGTGACTGACCAGAATTAGATCAGCACCTGCCTCCACAGCACGAATGGCTGCTTCGGCCACACCATATGGCTTGGATATCGCATGCATTTCCAGACAGTCTGTAATAATAATGCCGTCAAAGCCCATTTCCTCGCGTAACAGCCCCGTCAACACTTTACGGGACAATGTAGCTGGAATCGGCTCCGGTTCAATCGCCGGGAAGATGACGTGAGCAGTCATGATGGCATCCACTCCGGCCTCAATAGCGCGATGAAACGGCAGAAGTTCCACCTGATCCAGCCTGTTACGTTCATGAGGTACAGTGACCATACCGAGATGTGAATCCACCGCTGTATCTCCATGTCCGGGAAAATGTTTGGCTGTTGCAGCAACGCCTCGGGATTGATATCCTTTGATGGCTGCTGCACCGTGAGAAGCTACGCTCTCCGCATTCTCGCCATAGGAGCGCACACCGATGACCGGGTTAAGAACGTTATTATTCACATCCAATACTGGGGCGAGGTTCATATCGATACCGATGCTTTTTAACTCTTGACCTAGAATCTGTGCGCATTCAAGGGTATAGTCCGGATTACCCGTTGCTCCAAGCGCCATGTTTCCAGGTACCTGGGTCACTCCCTCTTTATCAATCCGGGCCACCATCCCGCCCTCCTGATCCACGGAGATCATCAGAGGTAAATCCCCGGCTTCAGCGGCAATTGCTTGCAAGTCGGCAGACAGTCGATTGATTTGGTCTACACTTTCAACATTCCGTCTGAAATAAATGACGCCTCCGACATGATAATCACGGATCAGTCGATTGACCTGTTCATCCGCATGCTGTCCATGGAATCCACACATAAACATCTGTCCTACCCGCTGTTCCAACGAAAGCTGATCGATCGAATTCATACGCATGCTTTCCTCCCCATTATGAACCTGCTCTTTGGTTTGACCTGAATTCTGATGGTTTCATGTGAAAATGTTTATGGAACACTTTGGAGAAATATCGCCGCTCCTTATACCCCGTTGCTTCTCCAATGGCTGTAATACTCCATTCCGTTGTACTTAATAATAAGGCTGCGCTCTCCATCCGCTTATGGGTCATATATTCAACAAAGGTTACGCCCATCTGGTTTTTGAAAAGCTGACAAAAGTAACCCGGACTGATGCCCAGCCAATCAGCTACCTCATCAATCCCCAGATCACATTCCAGTCTGGCGTTCATATACTCGCACGCAGAACTGATCAACTCAGACACAGAAGGGCGAGGTACACTTTTCTTATCATGACAAACATGAGCAAGCGCCTCTGCCAGTTCGATTAATTCCTTAATGGAGGTTGCTGAATGCAATGCACTCCAGAAGTGCATTTCGTCTTGTTCAGCCATGACATGTACTTCGCGCAATTCACGAAGCATATGTACAAGCAGAAAACGCAGGCTGTTTTCGGCTACGCCATCCAGCGCACTCTTATGCTCGCTCATCCGATGTTTGAGCATAACGAGCAAGTCAATCAATCCCTGTTTATTTCCCTGTCTGATCCAGCGAGTGATCAAGTCCAAATCCTCTTTTGTAATCCACATCGTTGCCCTTCTGGAAGGTTCTTTGGTTGACATGATGGAATGCTCAGCAGAATCTTTTCCCAACTCATCGCTGCGCTGATTAGAATCATTCATGATCAGCAAACGCTGACAGTGCCGGTATCGCTCAGCCATCTGATCATCCAGTTTCACAGGCATAACATCCTGAATGACCCTTGTCTTCATACCTGAACCGGGCTCAAATGTCGCATCTAATTCCATCTGAACCTGTTGAGCCAATGCATCTGCCCGCAGTCTCCATTCATCTGATGCCTCCACCAACATGCACCATTCTCCCTTACGGGCCGAAATCAGCAGAGTTCCTTCACAGATCCGGTCTGTAATTTCCCTAAGCCTAGAACGGAACATTCCATGCCAGCTTTGGTGCCGGGTCCCAGACCATCCGATCGAATGCTTAAAATACCCCGAAACATCGATAAGCAGCAGGATATACCGTAACGAGGATGCATGTTGTTCCGGGGAAGAAGGAGGAAAAGAAAATAACGAATCTTCCTCTTTTCGCATCAGGTCAATGATATGTTTGTGCTTCACCCATACTTCCATCTCCGATTTGCGGTGGCGTTCAGCCTCCACTTCCAACCGTTTCTTCTGAATCTGACTAGCAAGCTCACGCAATTTATGTTCCAGATCCAGGTAATCGATTGGCTTGCATATGTATTCATGGACATTGTAACGGATGGCCGTACGGGCATACTCGAACTGCTGATATCCTGTCAGCAAAATAATCTCACAAGTTTCACCTTGTTCCCTCAATATTCGAATCAGTTCCAGACCATCCATGGAGGGCATACGAATATCACATAACATGATGTCAGGGTGGCATTCTGCAACTTTGTCCAGTGCTTCTGACCCGCTTCTAGCCGTACCCACAATTTCAATGCCCATGTCTTCCCATGGCAAAATAAAACTCAAATTCTCCAAAATCGGCAGCTCATCGTCAACCAGCAACGCGGTTAGATTCATTCATCTTCCCCCTGCTCATATTGTGGAATAATACATTGAATGATGGTACCATGTCCCGGAGATGAACATATAAACACCCCGTATCCGGCCCCATATTGAATCCTTATCCGATCTGCAACACTTCTTAAACCCAGCCCTCGACGCTCTGCCATTGAAGACAGTGGCTTCGTTCCCTCAGCCATGATGTATTCAGGTGGGTCTTCTGCCATGTATTCGAATCGGGCCAACATTTCCTGGGGAATACCGATCCCATTATCCTCAACTCGCAGCACCAGGTTATTTCGTTCCACAAATGCACTGATCCGAAGTACACCCTGATATTCAATTCCCTCGAACCCGTGCTGAATACTATTTTCCACAAGAGGTTGGAGGGTAAGTTTGAGCACAGATGAGGTGTATAGATGAGATGGAATATCGATCTCATACCGGAACAAATCACTGAACCTGTAATGCTGGATCTCAAGATAACTCTGCAAGTGCCTTAACTCCTCACTGAGCGAAATCTCCTCCTGATCCTGAATACTGATGCGCAGCATATTGCCAAGACGTGTCACCATTTCACTTACTTTACGCCCTTCTCCCCTCATGGCTAGTCCGTTAATGGATTCCAGCGTATTAAATAGAAAATGAGGTTTGATCTGGGCTTGAAGCACACGCAGTTCTGCCTTGGCCTTCTGTTCCTGCTCAGCACGCACACGTCGGAACAGACCTCCGATCCGATCCAGCAATTCATTGAACCCTTGGGCGAGTAATTGCATCTCGTCAAAGCCACTTCCTTCGACCCGGGCATTAAAATCCCCGTCATCTACACGCCTCATGAAGCGCACGAGTACCGCAATATTGCCGGTAATCCGGTTCATGAAGAACACATTGAAAACCATCGCAGCAAGCAGACACAGCAGAATGATAATAATCGACCAGCCTGCGAACACATTCGTCTCTGCCGATAATGCTTCCCATGAAGCGACACTGACCAGGCTCCAGTTATAGTTTTTCAGATGATATTGTGAAATGATGCTTTCACTGCCATCGAACACTGCTCTGGTGCTGCTGAACCCCGGTCCGTAAATTCCAGATCGCACACCCAGATTTTCCATCTTCTCTCCGCTGTAACGTCCGGAAGGATCGTATACGATCAGCCCCTCTTCATTGATCAGTAGGAACGAAGTTTCCTGTGCAGGATCACTTACTTGCAAGTGACGGAAGATGCGGTCCATCTCCCCTTTTTTAATCTGAACCACAAGGACCCCGATATTCTGAAAATAACTGAGTTCCTTGACTAACCGAATCTGAGTAAAGACAGGCTCTACGCCCGTTAGTTCAGGATATTCCAAAGGGGCCAGCCATTTGGGCACTCCGTTGAGTTCCTGGATTTCTTTGAATATTGGATGAACTTTAAATTGTTGAAAAGGAAGCGCTTGAAAATTTTCTTTCGTAAATATAGAAACTATCTGGTTATCCTGAGACGAACGCGGACGCAAATCATACAAGAAGGCATAACTAATGAACGGGTAGTTGTATAAAAGGGAACGGAAATTACGCTGGCTGGCATTCAGCGACAATTGATTACCGATTCCAAGATCCTGTTTGCTCGGATCTTTGGCGTTCAAAGCCATCTGGAATACCGAAGTGGCAATGCCATTGTCCGTGACATTGTTGATCTGCTGAAAAACATTCTCGATATTATAGCTAATCGCCTGGAGTGCATATTCAGACTGCTGATTGTATTTTTTCTCAATCGTATGTGATGTGACCAAGAACATGCCGATTCCAAGCGTGCACATCGGTACAATGATGAGCAACAGAAAGGCCATGGCCAGCTTCATCCGCAAGTTCATTTCCCGTTCTCCCTATATAACGCATCGTTAATTAACCTTTAACACTACCTGCCGTTACGCCTTCAATGATTTTCTCCTGCAATATGGCGTAGATTACAACAACCGGTACAACACTGTATACAATGCCTGCTGACATCTGGGCATAGTTCATTTGATACTGATCACGAAACTGGACCATGCCGACAGGCAGTGTACGCAGTTTATCGGTGGATAAGAAATAGTTGGCGAGTAAAAATTCGTTCCAGTTGCCGAGGAAATTCACGATAAACACCGTAACAATGGCTGGAACTGTAAGGGGTATCACTATTCTAGCAAAGATACCCGGAGCCCTCAACCCATCCATAACCGCGGCTTCCTCAATTTCTCCAGGGAGCGACCGCATAAAAGCAGCCAAAATAATAATCGTGAACGGAATTGCATTCGCAACATAAGGAATGATCAGCGCCAAATGAGTATCCAAAATGCCGAGCTTGCGGACAAGCAAATAAATCGGCAGCATGAGCGCATTGTTTGGAATCAGCATGCCCGCCAGAATGAGGCTGTACAGTAACATGCTCCATTTGCGGTGTCTCATCCGCGTTATAGCAAAAGCAAACATGGCACCAAGCACAATCGTTCCGACTGAGGACAAGACAGAAATGTACATACTGTTCCAGAAATACGTACCAATCTTGGCATTTACCCAAGCCTCCACGTAGTTATTAAACACCCAAGTGGAGGGCAGACCGAACGGATTCAATGCAATTTCGTTGTTATCCTGCTTGAATGAAGAAAAGATTACGAATAAAAAGGGAAACAGAATCGCAAGTAGATACAACATTAACAAAACATGAGGTATACTGCCTTTTATGTTCTTTACCATCAATATTCCACCCTTTCGTTGCGTCTCGCCACCAGCAACTGATATACCGCGGTGAGCACAAGCGTCAGAGCAAAGATCAGAACCGCAATCGTATTGCCATAACCGTATTTAAAATTGGTAATCGCGTATTTGATCATATACGTGGCAAGCACTTCGGTAGAGCCTGCAGGTCCACCTTTGGTCATAACCAGAACAATATCAGCTGCTTTCATCGCCCCGGCAATGGATAACATGATGACGACGGAAATGATAGGTCTGATAAGTGGCAATGTAATTTTGAATGCTCTTTGTACGGCTGTTGCTCCATCGATGGCTGCCGCTTCATCCAGATCCTTGGGAATAGCCAGAATGGCCGCCAAAACCATGACAATATAGAATCCCGTCCACTGCCAAGCATTGGTTACGAGAATGGATATCATTGCGAACCGATTATCGGATAGCCAATAGACCGGCGAAATACCTACGGTTTCAAGTAACTGATTCAACAGGCCGATGTTAGGCTCATAGATGAATCCCCACAGAATACCGATGACTGCCGTTGACATAATGGACGGCAAAAAGACGGCTGTTTTGTACAATCCCTTCAATTTCTTTACATTCGCAATGAGCAGGGAAAACAGCACAATGAGAGGCACCTGGATCAAAACAGAAAATGCGATAAAGAAACCGTTATTGCGAGTTGAAATCCAAAAACGTTCATCTGTCAATGCTTTTGCATAGTTGGACAGTCCCACAAAACGCGGCTCTGCGGATACACCGTTCCAACTGGTCAGACTGTAATAGAGTGAACTGCCGATAGGATACAGGAAAAACATGATAAACAAGATCAGTGCCGGCAACACAAACAACGTATAGATCAGCGGGCTGCGGAGTGAAGTATTCATGATCTACCTCCTTCAGTGACTTCAACTTCTTATGCTCATATATAGAGCAGATTCCTCAGCAGTGTAATTCTTTAGATAGGACCAAGGGTTTTACCCCGGCAGTGTTCCAACCGGGGTAAACCAGCATGGTGTTAGCAGGTACGTTTCTTTGCTTGATAGATCGCTTATTCTACTGAAGCATTAGCCTCTTCCTGAACCTTTTGCAATTCTTCGGCCATTTTCTCTGGCGTAGTCTGTCCACCAACCAGCTTCTGAATTTGCAGGTTGCCGATCTCTGTCGTAACATCAGCTTGAACGAGTGCATCAAACGCCGGGAAAGAAGTCTGCGATGCATTCAGAACAGCTACGATTTCTTTCATTAAATCGTCGGTGATGCTGTCAGTCAGCACTTTTTCATCCAGTTTCATCGCTGGTAACACACCGTCTTCTACGAGCCCACGTACTTGCATATCTTCGTTGTAGAAGTTTTTGATAAAGGCTTTAACAGCCGCCAACTTCTGCGGGTCATCCGCAGCCGCTGCAGAGAAACCGTATCCATTATTGACATCACGCATCAGGGCTGTCTGATCTCCTACACCGTTCTCTACCGGAGGCATATTGAAGAAACCAACTTTGCCAATGAGCGACTCCCCGCTCTGTCCTTCCTTGAATACAGACGATTTCCACGTTCCGTCATACATCAGAATCGCTTCACCGCTCGTAAATTGAGTTGTATATTCAGCATATTCATAACCAAGCTCGCCTTTTTTGAAGTAACCTTTATCCACCCATTCCTTATGCTTCGCGAATCCTGCGACAACGCCTGGATCAGTCCACTTGGCTTCGCCTGTAGCAAACTTCGCCGTAATATCAGGTCCAGCGTAACGGGACCACAGATGGTTCGTTAACATGAGTGGAACCCAGCCTGCTTTGGAAGCAGAAGCAAGTGGCACCTTGCCATCAGCCTTGATCTCAGCGAGCATATTATCCAGCTCAGCCATTGTTGAAGGCGCTTTCCAACCTTTTTGCGTAAAATACTCTTTATTGTAGAAGAATCCTTCACCCGATCCCCCAATAGGCAGTCCGTACACTTTGCCTTCATAGGTGAATGGTTCAAGCGATGAAAATTGGTCCTGAATGCCCAGCTCTTGCAAGATCGGCGTGAGATCCAACAACATGCCTTCTTTAGCATATACTTTGGAGTCTGGACTACCGAACAATTCGAAGATATCCGGCGGATTGCCTGCTGCCATCTCACCACGAAGTTTCTCCTTACGGTTTACATCGGATTCAACTCCGTCCAGTGTAAAGGTCAGGTTGGGTACTTCGCTCTCCACTTTGGCCACAACGTCCTGCAGAATGGCCAGCCTTTTTTGTTTGTCGGCACCCACCTGAGTGTGACGGAGAAGCATCTCAACCGGTTCCTTGCTTGGCTCCGCAGGCGTATTGCCTGCTCCCTGTTGTGGTTCGTTAGTTGAGCTCGAACAACCTGCCAATGTCCATGATGTGATAAGCAATAATGAAAGCAGTAATGTCATTCCTTTTTTCATTCGTATGACCCCCCTCAAGATATTGAGCATTTGGCTTTACACTCTGATTATAAAAAGTTGTAGCTTACATCGTAAGGATGACAATTCATCAATGGAGGGATAAAATCCTTCACTGGACAAATAATCTTGCATTTACAATTGATAACAGCAAAAAAACAGCCCCTGCGAAACATGTTCGCAAAGACTGCTTGGTTGGAAGATCTGTATATAACTGTTGTTACTTATTGGAGCAAGTCATGCCCGCTGTTTCCGTACGACCTTGTTCAATCAAACGATACGCCCGCTCTACTTCCTCATCACTTGGAGAAGGAACTCCATCGAGCGGATAGACTTTCCCCAGCGCCTGCCATTTGTAAATACCCATCTGATGATAAGGCAGAATTTCGAACTTCTGGACTCCATTTAGCGTTCCAATAAACCGCCCCAGATTGAGCAAGTCTTCTTCCTCATTGTGAATCCCTGGCACATACACGTGGCGAATCCACATTTTTCGTCCATTGTCCGATAACCATTGTGCGGTGCGCAATGTTCTCTCGTTGGATTTGCCTGTCAGCTTGATATGTTTCTCATCATTGATGTGCTTCAGATCCAACAAAACCAGGTCCGTGTTATCTAACAAATCATGAATTCGATCCGGTTCATTGAAACCGTTGCTGTCCAGCGTAGTATGCAATCCCCAGCGGCGTTTTGCTTCTTTGAAAACTTCGGCTACAAAATGAGCCTGTAATGTTGGCTCTCCGCCGGATACCGTAAGTCCTCCGCCGGAACTACGATAGTAGGACAGGTATGGCTCGATTTCAGCCAGTACCTCCTCCACGCTCATTTCCCTGCCACCATCCAGTGCCCATGTATCCGGATTGTGACAATACTGGCATTTGAGCAGACATCCCTGCATAAAAAGCACGAAGCGGATGCCTGGGCCGTCAACCGTCCCGAAAGTTTCGAGTGAATGAATATGTCCATTAACCATGCTGCCTCTTCCTTTCTTTATCGCATCCGCTGTGCGTCTTTAATATAGAGGTTCTATTCCTTTGAACCGTTGAGTTAAGCCCAAGTTACATCGAACCGTGGAAGGTCCGGTTAATGACATCGAGTTGTTGCTCACGTGTCAGTTTGATGAAGTTAACCGCGTAACCGGATACCCGTACTGTCAGCTGCGGATAGTTTTCCGGGTGATCCATCGCGTCAATCAACTGCTGGCGATCAAATACGTTCACGTTCAGATGGTGTGCCCCTTGACCAAAATAACCGTCCATCATGGCAACCAGATTGGATTTACGTGTATCTGACTCTTTTCCGAGTGCTTTAGGCACGATGGAGAATGTGTTAGAGATCCCGTCAAGGCTGTGTTCGTACGGCAATTTGGCTACTGAGCCAAGGGATGCCAGTGCACCTTTTTTGTCCCGACCATGCATTGGATTCGCTCCTGGTGCAAACGGTTCGCCTGCTTTACGGCCATCCGGTGTTGTACCTGTTTTCTTGCCGTACACTACGTTCGATGTGATCGTCAGTACAGACTGTGTTGGGATCGCATTACGATACGCTTTGTGTTTGCGAATCATGCCCATGAAGCTTTCCACCAGTTCAACTGCGATGCTATCGACACTGTCTTCATTGTTACCGTAACAAGGGAAGTCGCCTTCAATTTCAAAATCAATTGCGATGCCTTGTTCGTTGCGGATCGGTTTGACTTTCGCATACTTGATGGCACTCAGAGAGTCTGCTGCAACCGAGAGTCCAGCAATACCACAAGCCATCGTACGTACGATGTCGCGGTCATGCAGGGCCATTTCAATACGCTCATAGCTGTATTTGTCATGCATGTAGTGAATGACGTTGAGTGAGTTCATATACAGTTTGGCGAGCCATTCCATCATCGGTTTGAAACGTTTCATAACTTCATTGTACTCCAGCACTTCGCTTGTGATCGCCGGATATTCAGGTCCAACTTGTGCTCCCGATTTCTCATCACGACCGCCGTTGATTGCATACAGCAATGCTTTTGCCAGGTTCGCACGAGCACCGAAGAACTGCATTTGTTTCCCGATCTTCATCGCAGATACACAGCAAGCAATACCATAATCTTCTCCATAGATCGGACGCATCAGATCATCATTTTCATACTGGATGGAGCTCGTTTCGATGGATACTTTCGTACAGTATTGTTTGAACGCTTCCGGAAGCTTGGTGGACCAAAGTACAGTAAGATTCGGCTCAGGTGCAGGACCAAGGTTGTTCAAAGTGTGCAGGAAACGGAAGCTGCTTTTCGTAACACGGGTTTCTCCATTTACGGACATGCCACCGATGGATTCAGTTACCCATGTTGGGTCTCCACTGAACAATTCATTATAATCCGGCGTACGCAGGAATTTGACGATCCGCAGTTTCATAACAAAATGGTCAACCAGTTCTTGAGCCTGTTCTTCAGTTAGCAAGCCTTCTTGCAAGTCACGTTCAATGTAAATATCAAGGAACGAAGAAACACGTCCGAGCGACATCGCCGCACCATTTTGCTCTTTAATCGCAGCCAGGTAACCGAAGTAGAGCCATTGGAACGCTTCTTTTGCGGTTGTGGCTGGCAAAGAAATATCGAAACCATGCATTTCACCCAGTTGTTTCAACTCTTGCAATGCACGAATCTGTTCGGACAGTTCTTCGCGGAGGCGAATGACATCTTCATCAATCACATCGACTTCAAGTGCATTCAGCTCACCTTTTTTATTTCGAATCAGGAAGTCCACGCCGTACAGAGCTACCCGGCGATAGTCACCGATGATCCGGCCACGGCCGTAAGCATCAGGCAGACCGGTAATAATCCCTGCTTTACGTGCTGCACGCATTTCAGATGTATAAGCATCAAATACGCCCTGGTTATGTGTTTTACGGATGTTCGTAAATATATCTATGACGCCTTGAGACATTTCAAAACCATAAGCTTCACAAGCATCAATCATCATGCGAATTCCACCGAATGGCTGAATGGAACGTTTGAATGGAGCATCCGTTTGAACACCAACAATCTGTTCTTTGGATTTATCCAGATAACCTGGTTGGTGAGAAACAATCGTTGCTGGCGTGTTTACGTCAACATCAAGTACGCCGCCGTTATCGCGCTCTTTTTTGGTCAAATCGGATACGATATCCCATAACTCTTTCGTATTCTGAGTTGCACCTGCAAGAAATGCTTCGTCGCCATAGTAAGGTGATAAGTTGCGTGCCAGAAAATCATTCACATCTACGGATTTCGTCCATGTTCCTTTGGTAAAGTTTCTCCAGCCTGTTTGTTGTTTGACATCTTTTTCGATCACCGACATAGTAATCCCTCCACAAATTTGGATTTCCGGACACATGACAGGATGCTTCACTCGTCTCATCTGTGCCCAGAACCGCGATTAATGTGATAAATTTCACATGTGAGCCGGAACATGTTCTCTCTACTTGGGAACCGGAACCGCGGATGAATGTTTTTCTTACATTTTCAGTATACGTCTTCGTTCTTTCATCATCTGTGATTTTTATCACAAAGTTTGTGACCATCCTCACTCCACCTGTGCTGTGCCATGGTGAACCCTGCAAATTCACACTTAGCCACTGCGCGGACAGAACAACTTCCGATTGCTGTTATCCCCGGATTTTTTTGATTTTATTTTTCAAAGGGTAAAATACGGGGATAAAGGCGAACGCTTCGCTTCTTCAGTTTTTTCTGCCCTCTCCGTTATGGTATGAATACCTGGTTCAAAAAGTAACATCACGGATTCCGTGTAACCTCTTTTAAAAAAGACAACTGCAAAGATTACGTTTTACCTTTTTTTACTGGAAAGACGGCAATCGGGGCTCCCCTTTCGGGGAACCCTGACTATCTGCCTGAATCCTGCTGTTGCTTTAGTTATTACTCAAACTTGCCGTAGAATGCGTTGCGATATACATCAGCCAGTTCAGTCACTAACGGCAGTTTTGGATTAGCTGTGGTACATTGGTCCTCGAATGCGCGGTCTGCCAGATAATCCACATGTGCTTCAAAGTCTTTGGCGTCGAATCCAATTTCCTGGAACGATTCTTCAATACCCAATGTTTTGTTGAGTTTGCGAATCGCATTGATGAGGCTGGTAACCCCTTCTTCTGTTGTACGTGCAGGCAATCCCAGAATACGGGCAATTTCGGCATAACGCTCATCTGCAACAAAGTGCGAATATTTCGGGAACGATGCAAACTTCGTCGGTTTTTTCGCATTGTAACGAATGACGTGCGGCATCAGGATCGCATTGGTACGTCCATGTGCGGTGTGGTACTGACCGCCCCATTTGTGTGCCAAGCTGTGGTTAATGCCCAGGAATGCGTTGGCAAAAGCCATACCGGCAATCGTCGAAGCGTTATGCATTTTCTCACGAGCCAATTTGTCACCTTGCAGCGCAGATTGCTCGAGGTATTGGAATACCAGTTGAATCGCTTTGATCGCGAGTCCATCCGTGAAATCATTCGCCATGACGGATACATATGCTTCAATGGCGTGAGTCAATACGTCCATACCTGTATCCGCAACAGCGGTTTTAGGCAGAGAGTATACGAATTCCGGGTCTACAATGGCTACATCTGGTGTTAACTCGTAGTCTGCCAGTGGATATTTCGTATTGCCTTGATTTTTATCTGTAATAACTGCGAACGATGTTACTTCCGAACCTGTGCCCGAAGTTGTCGGGATCGCTACGAATTTCGCTTTCACGCCAAGACGTGGATATTTGTAGATCCGTTTGCGGATATCCATGAATTTTTGCTTCAAATCATTGAAATCCGTGTCAGGATATTCATAGAACAGCCACATCGCTTTGGCAGCATCCATCGGTGATCCCCCGCCGAGAGCGATAATGCAGTCTGGCTGGAAGCGGCGCATCATTTCCGTACCGCGGTCTACCGTTGTTGTGGATGGATCAGGTTCGACATCAGAGAACACTTCAATGGCTACTGGCATTTGACGCTGACGCAGATAGTGCTCTACTTTTTCCACATAACCGAGTTTGACCATCATGGCATCCGTAATAATGGCTACGCGTGTGATGTCCGGCATTTTGGCAAGATACTGTGTTGCACCTTTTTCGAAGTAGACTTTGTTCGGCACTTTGAACCACTGCATATTCACGGTACGGCGAGCCACCCTTTTCACGTTGATTAAGTTTACAGCGGTTACGTTGGAAGAAGTCGAGTTACGTCCATACGATCCGCAGCCCAATGTCAGTGACGGCATGTTGGTGTTATAGATGTCACCGATGGCGCCGTGTGTGGATGGCGAATTCACGATAATCCGTCCGGTTTGCAGGCGATCTGCGAATTTGCTAATGACTTCTTCGTTTGTCGAATGAATAACAGAGGAGTGACCCATGCCGCCAAAAGCAACCACTTCTGCTGCACGCTCAATCCCTTCAGCTGCCGTTTTCACTTTGTAACAAGCCAGTACCGGGCTTAGTTTTTCAGCCGACAACGGGAATTTTGTACCTACCCCTTCAATCTCGGCTACGAGAATTTTGGTGTTAGCAGGGACCTCGATACCGCACATTTGCGCAATGCTGACTGCAGATTGACCAACAATCGCCGGGTTCACCGCACATTTCTCAGCATTAATCGCACCTGCGGTCAGTTTCGCTGCCTCATCCTTGTTGACGAAGTAACAGCCGTTCGCGATCATTTTCTTTTTCACCTGATCGAAGATCGGTTCTTCGATGATGACTGCTTGCTCGGAAGCACAAATCATGCCGTTATCGAACGATTTGGACAAAATCAGATCCGTTACTGCTTGATTGATATCTGCGCTTTTCTCAATAAAGCAAGGTACGTTCCCTGGCCCTACGCCCAGTGCTGGTTTACCACAGCTGTATGCCGCCCGTACCATACCTGATCCGCCTGTTGCCAGAATGAGCGCCACATCATTATGATTCATCAGTGCGTTTGTGCGATCCATGGAAGGATCATCAATCCACTGGATACAATCCGCTGGAGCACCATGCTTCACTGCAGCATCAAGCAGGATTTTGGCGGCTTCCCGGCTACAGTTCTGTGCAGATGGGTGGAAACCGAAGATGATTGGGTTACGCGTTTTGATGGAAATCAGTGCTTTGAACATCGTGGTGGATGTCGGATTCGTTACCGGGGTAATCCCCATGATGATGCCGACAGGCTCCGCAATTTTCTGGAAGCTTTCGTACTCGTTATCTTCGATAACCCCTACTGTTTTGTCATATTTTATGCTATGATACACATATTCTGTTGCAAATATATTTTTGGTGATTTTATCCTCATACACACCCCGACCTGTTTCTTCCACGGCCATTTTGGCGAGCATCATATGTTTGTCCAGACCTGCCAGCGCCATCGCTTGCACGATGCGGTCAATCTGTTTCTGATCCATGGACATGAATGCTGCATGTGCTTTATTCGCTTTGTCAATTAACGTTTGAATATACTGACCTGCTGTCGGTTCTTTTACTGGGGCGACTTCGTTCTTTACAGCCATCTCCCTCATCCTCCTAAAGGTTCGTATTGGTTTGTCTCTCTTCTTTACATTCACATCGTACCATGGGGAAAGAGTTAATTATGTGATTTTTTTCACAAAGTATAACAAATTTAATTTAAGTTTTTTAGTGTCTCTCACTTAGCCATTTACACTTCCTATTTAAACTATAGGGCTGTCAGATTCATCCTCTCCTTTCGAAAGTGAATTTAATCACAATGTTTGAAATTTCGCCATTTTTGCCCCCTTTCCACGCCCCTCAAACGGCAAGATAAGGTATATACTGAACTTAAAAATTGAACCACCGCAATTTGTACCGTCCTTCCCGGCCGAGAGATGACCCTGATCAGGACGGCAACGGTTTGCGGCGAACCACGGGGGCCAGTCCAAGCTGCAGAAGGCCGTCCGATGGACACAAAGGGGAGATAGACTTATGAGAGAACAACTGAGTGTACTGGAAAAACGCGGAAATACCAACTGTTTCTCGGAAGCGAATTTCAACCATCTGCTCGTAACGATGAAGGACAGAACCTATCCGGAAGGAACCCATCTGTATTGGGAGGGAGATGTCTCTGACAAACTTTATTATATGAAACGAGGCCGTGCTCAGATCACCAAATCCACGGATGAAGGCAAGGAATTGATTATGTACATGTATCAAGCCGGTGATATGATTGGGCAGGCTGATCCGTTCTTCGGATCGAAACACAGCTTTTCGGCGGAAGTGCTGGAGGATAGTGAGATCGGCGTACTGGAGCATAAAGACCTGGAAATGCTGATCTGCCAACACTGTGACTTTGCGATCGACTTTATGAAATGGATGGGTATCCATCACCGGTTAACCCAAACCAAATTCCGTGATCTGATGTTATATGGCAAACCGGGCGCACTCTGCTCCACGCTGATTCGATTGTCCAATTCCTACGGCGAGCCCCATGGAGAGCATGTCATGATTCATAAAAAAATAACACACACGGATCTGTCCAATATGATTGGAGCGACCCGTGAAAGTGTCAACCGCATGTTAAGCGATTTGCGTAAAAAAGACGCCATTGAATACGATAACGGCATGATTGTCATCAAGGATCTGCACATGCTCCAGGGCATCTGTCACTGTGAATTATGTCCTAACGAGATTTGCCGAATCTGACGCTTTTCCCATCTTGTAAAACTTTTGATACGCAAATGAAAAAAGCCCATCTTCTATAACGAAGATTGGGCTTTTGTTATGCTTAAGATACAGTAGTCAACTCGAGCTTTACTGCATCACGTGGATTCAATTTCATGTCCAAACCGTTTTCCATCAGTTCCTTATCATTCACCATGATCATCCAGCGTTGGTTCATCCGGGGAATTACATTTTCAACGGAAACAACGAATTTGTTGTTCTCCGACATTCTTACAATCCCACTGGACTTCAATACATCACGCACAGTACATTCCTGAACATACACCCCGGCATATTGACGATTGAGATTTGGCATAATATTTCCACCGCTCACCTTGAGTAATGTTGTTTGGTAAACAACATCGTCTCCCCCACTGTCAGCGGCTTTTACATATATGATCACTTCATCTTTGACATGAAGCTCCATGTCCCAATTTTCCGGGTCAATATCCTTGCCATTCAGTTTGACCGCCCAGCTAAGTGAGGAGTCCAGAGAAACTTCCCCCACGGATTGGATCCGCTTGCCATCTGCTGTAAAATCGACAAGTCCACTGTTCAATAGTGCTTTCTTGAGCGTCAGACCTTCACTAAAATCTCTCTTAATGGACTTCGTTGCGTCAGGCAAAAAAGTACTGCCATCCACTGCCACAGTAATAGTATTCTGCGATTCGGTCTCTTTGACGATTGGCTGTTCGGAAGGCTGTGTCTCGCTACACCCGGCTAATATAACCAGAATAAGCAGACATATACCTATGTAACCGGGGATTCTCTTCTTCATGTAGGTAACACCACCCTGCGTAAAATCATTCACCCTGTTGTCCATAACCTCTATTATGGCACAAAATTCATGCAAAAAAAGTGTCAATGCCGTTACTTTTCATCCAGCAGCGTCCATAACTGGTTTGTACAACACAAAGAGCCTGCAAGCAGGCCCTTTGGCTCCTAATTATTATTAAGGTCTATTAAGTAGCATGTTTACTGAACACAAGCCTGCATGTAGGTACGGCCTCCGTCTCCATCCTTCAGATACGGGTTGAGCCCAAAGAACTGTTCCTCCGACACATAGACGCCTGTCAGCAAACGCCCTTCAAGTAATCCACCATCCACCTGTACACAGAACGAAGGTGCATCCACATATTCCTGGTAGAGCGGAATCTGACCCGATGATTGGTGTACCTTGGATACCTTGCCTTGCTCGTGCAGCGGCCGTTCAGAGAAATAGGTAGGTACAATATAACGGGCAATCACATCCAGCTCTTGTACAGTGTAGAAGGTGTCATCACCCAGCCAAGGCGCAAGCATGCGGATCTTCTCATATTGTGACCATACAATCGCCTGAATCAGCATCTCCGCTTTAACAAAACGCCCTTCGCCCACATCCAGATACACACGTTCTTCATGAACGTTGGCTTCGGCCTGAACCCCGATGGAATCGGGTTGTCTCAGTTCACATCCAATACATTTCCAGCCTCTTGCTGTCTGAATCCATTTTTGCAGTACCGCCGGAGCCATTACCTGACCATTGCTATTCGTGGAATGAGTCTTCTCTCCTGCAACATCATCCTTAACCGACGGGGAATATGAGGTTCGTTTAAATAGCTCCGCAGCTTTTTTGTAGATTAAATGTACCTGGATGGATGCGCTCTCAAGTTCTGCAATATCTTGCTTGCCGTAGCGTACTTCACGGGATAAGCTTTCTTCTCTCATGACAAGTGGCCTCCTCGCTCCGGCCGCCTGCGGCCATTTTATTTACAATTATACTACAACTCGCGACAACATGTGCAGGACCCTTAAGACAAAAACTCCTGATTTCCACTGGAAATCAAGAGCCTTTATCCCATCAGTTCACTTAGTTTGAGCCGGGGAAGCTGTTACTACTCAACCCACTGCTCTGCCCAGTCTTGAATTTGATTCATAACGGGCTGTAGCGCCTTGCCTTTCTCTGTCAGTTCATATTCAATACGAACTGGCGTCTCCGGATAGACATGACGGATCAGAATTCCTTCGCTTTCCAGATCTTTCATCCGTTCTGACAACATCTTATCACTCATCGATGGAATCAGGTTGGAGATATCCTTGAACCGCTTCGAACCACTCATCAACGTTTGAATAATCAAACCGTTCCAGCGCTTACCCAAGAAAGAAAACGCCGTCTCAAAGCGCGGACACATCCGCAGATCTTGGCCTTCCACATTAATCACCTCTTTAGAGATCACTCAACTTACGTTTAGTTAGTATATTTCATAATAACATATTTAAGTCTCAAAGAAAACGTCTGCCGCTAAAAAGTTAAAATTTTAAGGGCATAACTCAACTTCGATGATACAACTCAGTATACATCACATGGGACAACGGAACCATGGGAAAATATCGTCTAACTCCCATGTAGCTATCTTACCCAAAAAGAACCCAGCTGCCACAGTCATACTTGACTTGGAGAAGGGTTCTTTGGTATA
Source organism: Paenibacillus sp. 276b (assembly GCF_900107875.1). NCBI lineage: Bacteria > Bacillati > Bacillota > Bacilli > Caryophanales > Paenibacillaceae > Paenibacillus > Paenibacillus sp. 276b. The sequence goes on from NZ_FNRR01000007.1 coordinate 131,510, forward strand.
TCGTTTATTTTATCCGTTCATACAGCCAATTTGCAGCTTAAACCAGCACGTTACCAAGTGATCTTACAGGCTCGCTGAAGCCAAATTCCCGCTTAACGTTGCGCGTAGGATATGCCCACTTCACTCCATTGCTGATCACTTTTAAAATTTCCGGATTGTAGAAGGTCGGGTATGTTTCATGACCTGGACGGAAATAGAAGATTTTTCCTGAACCGCGGAGGAACGTGCATCCGCTTCGGAATACCTCTCCGCCTTGGAAATTACTTACAAACACCAGTTCATCCGGTACTGGAATATCGAAGAATTCTCCGTACATTTCTTCTTTTTCCAGAATGATCTTGCTATTGATTCCCTCGGCAATCGGATGGGACGGATTCACACACCAGATAATCTCCTGCTCATTAGCTTCACGCCATTTCAGATCACAACTTGTGCCCATCAGCGCTTTGAATGGCTTGGAGAAGTGACCAGAGTGCAGCACAATCAACCCCATACCATCCAGGACTCGCTGTGCAACCTTCTGTGTAATCTCGTCGCTCACACGCTCATGCGCCATATGTCCCCACCATATAAGCACATCTGTCGAATTCAGCACCTCATCACTTAATCCATGCTCAGGCTGATCCAGTGTTGCAGTGCGAATGGCAAAGCCTTCGCCTCCCAGCCCGTTTGCCAACGCCATGTGCAAACCGTCAGGGTAGACTTCTTTTACTTCATCATGAATTTTCTCATGGACAAATTCATTCCAAATGGTGACGTTAATCATATTCAATTTCCCCCTAGTGTAACTCTAAACCCACCACATATCTCCCAGCGGCTCTTCAATCAATACTTGTTGGAGATTTTGCACAGCTTTAGAGAATCCTTCTTCTACCGACATCAGACCATCTTCGTGTTCAATACTTACGACATAATCATATCCAACCAGACGCAGAGCACTAATAATATCAGCCCAAGTCTTGTTATCGTGACCATAACCGACCGAGCGGAATTGCCAAGCACGATCAAGCATGTTTGTATAATCCTGCATATCCGTTACACCATATTTGTTCACGTTAATTGGATCAATAGTTGTATCTTTCGCATGGAAGTGATGAATCGCGCCTTCACGTCCCAGAATGTGGATCGCTTGCACCGGATCAATACCTTGCCACCACATGTGGCTCGGGTCCAAGTTAGCGCCAATCACTTCGCCTGCTGCTTCACGCAATCTCAGCAAGGTAGCTGGTGTATGCACAGAGAATCCACCGTGCAGTTCCAGTCCCACTTTCACATTGTGATCTGCAGCGAATTTGCCCCACTCTGTCCAGTAAGGGATAACTTTGTTGTCCCATTGCCATTTAAGAACTTCCTGGAAGTCATTCGGCCATGGTGCAACAGGCCAGTTCGGATATTTGGCATCCTCATGGTCTCCCGGACAACCGGAGAATGTGTTTACAACAGGCACTTCCAGTTTCTCAGCCAGTTCTACCGTCTTAACGAAATCATCGTGGAATCCTTTCGCAATATCCTTTTGTGGATGAAGTGGGTTACCGTGACAGCTCAGTGCGCTGATGGTCAGACCGCGAGATTCTACTGCATTTTTGAAGTTTTTCAATGCTGTCGGGTTGCTCAGAAGCTCATCCGGTTTACAATGAGCATTCCCTGGATGTCCACCAGTTCCGATTTCTACTGCTTTCAAGCCTTTGGATGCAACATAGTCAAGTGCATCCTCCAATTTACGTCCTCCGAATAGTACCAAAAATACGCCGAGTTTCAAGTGCGATTCCTCCCTAGATTAAATATCATATTAATTGCTGGTTTTATGAACCATGAACTGCATAAATATACCGTTCAGATCACATGATTGTATCGTTATTGTGGAAAATCAAGAGCTTTTCTATCCTGAAAATAAACGTAAGAATACTGGTTATTTCATTGGAAATGACATCCGGTCGGTTTAGTCGAAATAAACCGCTCTGCCTGTCTGAGCAGACTCGTAGATCGCTTCAAGAATCTGAGTAACCACGATGGCTTGTTCAGGTTTTACAACTGGATCTTTGTCTTCTATGATCGCTTCAAGCCACATTCTAGCTTCACGATCCGCTTCATTTTCTGCACTACCGGAATAAAAAGCAACCCCGCCTGCATCCAGATCTACCTTAGTTTCAAACAGACGGCTGCGTTTCTCGCCATTGATACGCAGACCATCTTTCATATCCGCGCCACCTTCTGTTCCGCAAAGCAGTGATTTCGCTTCGCCGAACTCAGCTACGTTCAGCGCCCAGCTGGACTCGACGATAATTGTAGCCCCATTCTCCATCGTCACAAAGCCGAATGCAGAATCCTCTACCTTAAATTGTTCCGGGTCCCACGGACCAAAAGCATTGGCCGCATTCTCACGTTGACCCAGCTTGTGGAAAGTTGAGCCCATAACACTCTTCGGCTTGTAATTATCCATCAGCCAAAGAGTCAGGTCCAATGCATGCGTACCGATATCAATTAGCGGTCCTCCACCCTGCTTTTCCTCATCAAGGAACACACCCCAGGTAGGTACAGCACGGCGGCGAAGTGCAATCGCCTTACCGAAATAAATATCGCCCAGCTCGCCTTCTTCACACATTTGTTTCAGATATTGGCTGTCATTGCGGAATCGGTTCTGATACGCAATGGACAACTTTTTGCCTGTACGTTGTGCGGCTTCCAGCATAGCCTGCGCTTGTGCAGACGTTTTCGCCATTGGCTTTTCACACATTACATGTTTGCCCGCCTCAAGGGAAGCGACCGTGATAACGGAGTGGGAGTCGTTTGGTGTACACACATGTACCACATCAATACTCTCATCCTTCAGCATCTCGTGATAATCCGTATATACTTTAGCTCCCTCAGCACCGAATTCGGCTGCTGCCTCCTCCGCACGTTCTTTCACAATGTCACAGAAAGCGACCATACGGCCCTGAGATTGTTTGGACAGGCTGGGCATATGTTTACCTTTGGCGATTCCGCCACAACCTACGATGGCGATATTAAGTACTTTAGACATGAACAAGTCCTCCATTAGCGGCATATTTTCTAATCCAGTTCATACTGCTCTCGATGCTTTGCAGTGGAGGATTCTGACATACATCCTGTTCCACAACAAGCCACTCGGCTCCCGCCTGATCTGACGCTGTAGCTACAGCTCCCAGATCTACCTCACCTTGGCCGAATTCCACTGTCAGGACTTGGCCTTCTGAACGGCGCATGTCTTTCCAGTGGACAAGTGGCAGACGTCCCGCATACTTCGCGATGACTTCCGTTGGCGGGTATCCTGCGGCGTGAGCCCAACACGAATCCAGCTCCACTTGCAGGTGGGAAGCGGTTACGGTATCATACATCGCGTATAACGCCGGCTGACCCTCAACCTGCTCTGTAAATTCAAAATCATGATTGTGATACATTAACACCATGTCCTGCGCTGCACATTTCTCACCAATCTCATTCAGGGAAGCAAATACGTTATCCCATTGCCGTTGTTCTTCCGACAGATAAGGGACAATCAGGTTTTTGTTTCCGATGGCTTTGTGATAAGCGATCACGCCATCAAGATCCTCAATCAGACTATTGTACTGAACATGGGTACCCACGATCTCCAGACCGAATTCATCCAAAATGGCCTTTACTTCTTCCGGGCTATGCCCGTAAAAGTTGTGAAACTCTACGCCTTGATATCCAAGCTCTGCAACCTTGGCGAGTGTACCTTTGAAATCTTGCTCCAGTTCATCCCGTACCGTATATAGCTGTAATCCAACCTTCAACATTTACCGGTTCACCTCATCCGAGATCAATTAGTGTGACTGTACAGCCTCTGACTGATTTTCATCTGTATTGTTTTCTGCTCCTGCTTGATAAGTGCTCTCCAGCTGGATGTGTTTGCCCTCAAACGAGGAGCGTTGGAACGCATGCATAGCTTCAAGAACATGATAGGCAAGCTTACCACTGGCCTTGTGTTCGCGTCCGGCTCGAATGGATTCAACCATTTCGGTAACGCCGATTCCACGCTCGTTCTGTCTGCTCTCAAAAGCAGGCGTCACAGTCTCCCATGTGTCCTGACCGAATCTGCGGAGCTTCACTTCCCCGTTAAAAAAGTTAGGATCCGGTATGCTCATCGTACCTTCGGTACCGTAGATTTCAATCCGTGGCAAATCCGAAGCACCCCGGATATCGAAGCTGGTGATCATTGTTGCAATGGCACCTTCCTCAAAATCAATCGTTCCTGCCAAGTGTGTTGGCGTCTGTACCTCAAGAGATGTACCTTCCTTCGGACCGGAACCAATAACGCGGTCCGTGATCTGTACACCTGCCGATGAACTGATTCTGCGAATCGGTCCAAGGAGAGTAATCAGAGCGGTCAAATAGTAAGGTCCCATATCGAACATCGGTCCGCCACCAGCGACATAAAAGAACTCCGGATTCGGATGCCAAGCCTCCGGCCCTCCACCCATGAAGAATGATGTTGCCGCAATCGGTTTACCGATCAGTCCTTCTTCAATAGCCTTGCGGGCAGTCTGAATACCTGAGCCAAGGAACGTATCCGGTGCTGAACCAACATACAATCCTTTTTCCTCAGCCAGTTCGATTACCTTGCGACCATCCTCAAGAGAGATTGCCAGTGGTTTCTCGGCATACACATGTTTGCCTGCTTCAAGCACAGCCAGATCAGTCATGGCATGACTGCCAGGAACCGTGAGGTTTAGTACAAGCTCAATTTCATTATCTTGCAGCAACTCATCTACATTGTAAACGTTTGCGATATTGAATTCATCAGCTCGTTCTTGTGCCCGTTCACGGATCAAATCCGCAACAGCCACCACTTCAATGAGAGGATTATCTTTAAAATTTTCAAGATAAATGGCGCTAATGTTACCGCAACCAATAATACCCGCTTTCATTTTCTCCACAGTGATGTTCATCTCCTTATGAATGGTGAGAACCTGTAAATTTGCATATTTGGAATTGAAGGTTTTACGCTTAAGTGTTGCACTTGAATTTAATACTATGGTATTCCGTTTCGGCTTCAATTAAAATGAATAATATGATCGAAACATGAACTATCTGGTCATAATTTTCAAATTGCAAGGAGTATGCCAATGCCGACTGATTATTCCTGCCAGGTTCTTACAGCAGGCTTCTCGTTTCATCGCAAACCTTATATAGGCTTGCATCCTGAGGGAGTAAAGAATTACTTGTTGAGACTCCAGACGGACGGACGTTGCCGAGCACGTGTAGACGGCACCATGTCGCTTGTTGATGCGGGTGATCTGCTTCTGTTTAGTCCAGATGAGCCGTATGAACTGAGAATAGACAAAGAACAAAATCCGATGGGTGAACGACTTGTGGAGAGTGGTGATTACCATATTTTCTTCAATGGGGACTGGGTGGATGAGTGGTGGAAACATCACAAGCGGCCGAACCGGATCAAGGTGCAGCTGACCGAAAGCCTGCTTACCCTGTTTCGACAGCTCGTATTGGAGCAGCGCCGTATTTCCAATCCGTACCCTGAAATCGCCAGTTATTATATGCGAATTCTTTGTCTTGAAGTGGATCGTATGCTCTCGGAGCATCCGACGATTACCAACACCAACTATGTGGCATATGAGATTAAAAGTTACATCGAGGAGAACGCTTCTTCTCTATTCAAGCTTGAAGATATAGCTACCCATATTGGAATCAGTGTTTCAAGGGGAGTTCATCTCTTCAAAGAAGCGTTTGGTAAAAGTATTATGCAATATACACTGGATGTACGACTGAACATGGCCAGGGAACGGATCATTTTTAGTCCAATGACACTCGAACATGTAGCCGAATCTTCCGGCTTTAACAATTATACGTATTTCCACCGGGTATTCCGCTCCCGGTTTGGCATGTCGCCCAAAGAATTCCGCGTCATTCACCGGGAACAGATGTAATCGCTTCATTAATACGTATACGTATTATCCGTAACCGAAACTTATTTGCGCGCGGCAATCGCCTCGGATACAACCATAGCCAGATCTTCATTGCCAAACATGGATAGCACGCCCAATACGGTGTCGTCCGGAATGTCACCGGCTTCCTCCTTGGATACAACTAGCTTCAGCACCTGCTGCAAACGCTCGTTGCTCAGTTGTTCCGGGTAGGCTTGCCGGTACATCTCTTCCGGATCCAGTCCCTGATTGACACACCACTGGGCAAATACAAGAATCATCATTTCCTCTTCCTGTTTATACGTCTCAATTACAGCTTCCTCAATCTGTTTGTTGCGTTCTTTTTCATATTCATCCATGGTGTTATTCTTCCTCCATTATCGTTTAATGAATCATTGGTGCGGAAGGCTTCATTTATACTCCCGCACGACCTTCTGCAAGATTAACCGCGGATAAGCTGTTCAGCCAGGTCATGACTGTCCATAACGTGACTTGCACTGATGGCACAGTCATCCGGGGTTTCAAGATTTGCCAAAAATTGATCAATCGCTCCCGTAAATCCTCTTCGGGTCAAAATACTTTCCCAGCTGCCAAAGGTTTCCTTGCGTTCCTGTGCACCGCGTTCCTCATACTTCGCTATTTCCATGTTCAGCACTTCTACCGATCTTCCCCCGCCATACAGCTCAAGCTTCTCCAGATCCGCTCCTGCTTGGCGTATCATATCGAATCTGCCATATGCCGTTCTACCCAACTTGGCTGATCCTGCGGCGTGCAGCAGGCGGTCCAAGTCATTTTTACGTATCCACTGATGGAGCAGCTGCACATTGTGATCTGAATACCATAACATCAGGTCAAGAATATGAATCAGATCATCATAGATAGTTTCCGCAGCGGGACGATCCTGAATGCCTGTACGATGTTTAGTAACTGTCAGCGATTCAAAGCCTTGTCCAGCCTGCATCCATTCCTTCGCGTTTTGATACAAAGGTGCAAATCTCCGGTTAAAACCTACCGCCAAAAGAAGACCCTGTGCTTCCGCAAATGCGGTCATTTCTTCCGACTCCCGTAACGTATAGGACAGCGGTTTGTCCACGTATACTGCCAGCCCCCGCTCCAAACATTGCATGACAATGTCAAAATGAGTTTCTGTCGCTGTATGTACAAACACCGCATCCAGATCCCAGGACAACAATTCTTTCATATCCGTTGTTCCATTGTTCAATCTATAGGTATGCTGTATTTCCTTCACCGGCTCGGGAGAACGGTTCATAATCCCCGCAATTTCCACGTCCGAGTGGGCAGTCAACAGCGGCAAATATACTTTACGTGCAATGTCCCCGAGTCCGATGATCGCAGCACGGGTTCGCTTGGTTGTTTCCATTATGATCATTCCACCTTCAGATGAGTTCTATATTTCTACGTCCTATAGTGTAACCCTTCAGGCAGCAACATGCCAGTGATTGCAGCTAGAACCGCCATGAATTGTCCATCCTTTGGTTGAACGTGGTAAACTTTAGAGAGAAAGCAATACGGATTGGGATACAGTAAGACCTTCCTGGTCTGAAAGGAGCGTTTGGGATTTTGCGAAAATGGTTATGGCTCCTCTTATATGTTTTACTTGCCGGAGTCACGTTTATTTACAGATATGAACTGCTGGCCTGGACCGATCTGCATCAGTCCATTCCACTTTTACTAGCCATGGCGACATTGTTTGCTCTTGTACCCGTAATTCCGTACAAGATCGTCATTATTGCCTTTGGCTATAGTTACGGTACTGCAACAGCAGCCTGGATATGCTGGCTTGGGACCACATTTGCTGCACTGCTGGTATACACCGGAGCGAGGACGATATTCCGAAATCAGGCCAGATCCTATCTCGAACGCATTCGGGGTTTGAATCGATTTACAACATGGATGGAGGCTCATCCCTTCATGGGTATCGTGTCTATGCGACTGCTGCCCATCGTGCCCCAAATGGCGGTTAATATCTACGCGGGCATTACCTATACCCCATTCTGGGTCTTCATGGTTGCGACGGCAATTGGCAAACTGCCTGCGATTTTTGTTTTTGCCTATGCAGGTGCACAAGCAGAAACATCAATCTGGGTGAGCCTGCTAATCCTTGCCGGTTATCTGGTGTTCATGACGATAATATTGCTCTTGTTTCGCTTACGCTCTCGTAAAAAAGCCTAAGTGGGAACAGTCAGAAACATTTCAGATTCATCCTCTTTACGATCCTGCTTGGTTGGCTTGCCAATTCGGGATATAATAGAAGAGTAAGCCAAAATATCATTCTTCATCAGAAATGGAGTGACTATAGCATGGAACAACATACTAGTGAAAAAGCAACTTTTGCAGGCGGGTGCTTCTGGTGTATGGTATCCCCCTTCGAGGAACTACCCGGCATTCATAAGATTGTATCGGGTTATACAGGAGGACATACGGAGAACCCCACATATGAGGAGGTCTGCTCGGAAACGACTGGTCACGTAGAGGCCGTTCAAATTACATTCGACCCGGCCATCTTCCCATATGAGAAGCTCGTTGAATTGTTCTGGCAACAGATCGACCCAACGGATACGGGTGGACAATTCCATGACCGTGGATCATCTTACCAGACGGCCATCTTCTATCACAGTGAAGAACAACGCCAGATCGCAGAAGCTTCCAAAGCAGCTTTGGCACAAAGCGGACGTTTTGACAAACCAATTTTCACACCGATTTTGCCAGCGAAAACGTTCTATGAAGCAGAGGAGCATCACCAAGGGTACCATCACAAAAATCCTGCGCACTACAAACGGTACCGTAAAGGTTCTGGACGTGAAGACTTTATCGAAAGCAACTGGTCCGGCAAAGTGGATAAAGACGGCCTGAAAGAGCGTCTGACGCCGCTGCAGTTCGAAGTTACCCAGAACAACGCAACCGAACCAGCATTTCATAACGAGTTCTGGGACCACCATGGTGACGGAATTTACGTGGACATCGTATCCGGTGAGCCACTGTTCAGTTCCACCGACAAATACGATTCCGGCTGCGGCTGGCCAAGTTTCACCCGTCCACTGCGGGACTACAATGTGAAGGAAAAAACGGATCTCAGCCATTTCATGATTCGTACCGAAGTGAGAAGTCGTGAAGGGGATTCCCATTTGGGTCACCTGTTCAATGACGGCCCTGCCGAAGCTGGTGGAATGCGTTATTGCATCAATTCCGCAGCCCTTCGTTTTGTACCCAAAGAAGACCTAGAAAAAGAAGGATATGCCGAATACGCCGTACTGTTTAATTAAGTAATGGTTCGTAGATGCACGGAAATAATGCCTCTACGATTCGTTAATCCACAGACTTGAGGGAATTGGAGTATTAACTTGTGCTCAGTTCGTTAGACATTAATTAAGACTAAAAGGGGCTTCCCGTCATCTTTATGACATATGGGAAGCCCCTTTTTAGTTTGCTTTTTTTGTATATAGATTGAAATTGGCTTACATCATACTCACAATCCAGCCGATCCAGTAAGCAAATGGAATCAATAACAACTGCGCCAACAATGTACCAAATAAACGGGATACAAGCATACAGCCATAGATCTGATTCATTCGATCCAGCCGAATTTCACCACGCAGAGATTTGTCGCTGAGTAACGAAATACGAGGATCAATCAGGATGGTTAACAAAATGGTCGCTACTCCATTAATGAGTCCGGTGGATTGCGAAGCAGCTACAGCCTGACCCGGATAAAGATACGCAGCGTACAGACTGGACAGGACCCCAGTCGTATAGATTGCTGTCACCGCTATGTTCAACGTCATTAGACGTCTGGGCATTCCGTTTTGTACCAATAGTTTTGCCATTTTCCATGATGGCGGGGTAATATAATACATCGCGTTTTTGAGCTTGCTGCGTTTCATCAGTCCTCGAACCATGGAAGGAATCGATCCTGCCGCCTCAAAATGAACGACCATTCGGGAAGCGAGCTTGACCATCGTTGGAAAACTTAGAATAGCCAAGGCCGTTCCTATCGTAGCCGCACCCATCAGCCAGTGCAGTTGCGCTGCAAAGTGTGGGTTCCCTCCATGCGCCGCAGTATCCACCAGATTGCCTACCATCGGCCCTTGGGCCATATTGGAGGTGCGCGACACCAGCAACAAAATTCCGGACAGGGACAAGGCCAGCGCTATTCGGCGAGTGCGTAATCCCCCAAGGCGCAGTGCATAGGACAGGCTGTCAGCCGCATGAATAAGCATGGTAAATAACATAGGAATGGCTAGGCTCAAACTAAACATATGTAAATCTCCTTATCTTTTTCCTAATGTGCTTCTATTGTAATTTCAAGTATGGAAGCATTATACTCCTCATCCACATAAAAGTATAGAAAAGCACTAAGAAGTTGAACAGTAGAATGCACAAAAATACAGCACACGCTTCGAAGTTCTCCACAATAATCGTTTATTCATCCGGGTGCAGGGTAATATACAAATAACTTATATTGTACAGGAGGGAATCAATATGCCGTGGAACAAACAGGATTATCCCGTTTCCATGAAAAATCTGGAGCCTCGTGTCAGACATAAGGCCATTGAGATTGCCAATGCATTGCTGGATGACGGTTATGAGGAAGGACACTCCATTGCAATCGCGACTGCCAAAGCGGAAGAATGGGATGAGAATCATCCCACATCGAAGCATTCGAAGCAGGCTACAAAACATACTTCATCAGACAGCAAATCGGAGCATGGAAAATCTTCATCTCCACGCCGTCATTCCGAACCTGTCTCTTCTTCCAAAAGCCATGATAATATTCATGTCGTTCCTACCGACTCTGGCTGGGCCATCAAGGAAGAAGGTCAATCCAAATCTCTGGCTACGTTCCGAACCAAAGCCGAAGCTGTGGATGCTGCCAAAGAAAAGAGTGAAAAACAAAACATTCGGGCTATTATCCATAATGAAGATGGGCAAATTGCCTCTTCCATCAAGCCTTGAGTGAATCTGTTCTAAAATAGAAATATCGTGAATGTATTACTTTTAATTTTTTTTACTGAAGGCAAGCAAAAAAGCCCTTTCGCCGCTAATGGAATGATTCCCATCAAGCATGCAAAAGGGCTTTGTGTTTGGTATGAGGCAAGCCCACCTTACTTGAACAACATTCATTTCGAATAGGGTGGCCGTTACGTTTAATGCGAAACCCCTCTAGCCACAGGAGCTCGTTGTGAAGCACCGCTGACTACTTTGGCAGCAGTCGACACGGGCAGCTTCACAGCTGAGGTCGTAACCGTCCGGCGAGCCGGGAAACTGACCATATACGTAATCACTTTACTGGCAATCCATACGGCCAGAATGGTATATAAAGTTTCTTTTACCGGTAGAAAGAAAAGCGACAATCCGAGTACAAACGCATCGCTGACAAAGAAAACCGTTCCCAGCTTCCAGCCCTTCCAACGGCTAATGAGCACCGCCAGAATGTCGTCTCCACCTGTTGCTCCTCCGAATCGAAGCACCATACCAGCACCCACGCCGGTGATAACACCGGACAAGACTGCCGGAATCCACAAATTACCGTGAAACGGAATAACCAGGGTGGAGTACCGCTCAAACCCGTCATAGAACAATGAGAATGCGGCCACACCCAGCAGCGCCTGAATCATGAACTTCCAGCCCTTGAGGAACCAGGCCAGAATCATGACTGGAATATCCAGCAGCAGCATGCCAATAGCAGGTGATAAGCCTGTCGCGTACTTTCCAAGCAGGGCCAGACCGACAAATCCGCCCTCCGATAAATGATTCTGAAAATTAATGTGATAGTAGGCAAATGCCAAAATAAATGTTCCGAGCAGCATAATGGCGAACTTTACCGCCTCTGTCTTAACTTGTTGTAAGGTTAACGATGTTCTCTTCATTCAGGTTCCCTCGCAGTTTGTAAAGGTTGGTTTGCACCGACCGTACCCTGCAAAAGGCAAGCCTGGAAGAAATCATCGTATTTGTCCTTCGAATATTATTCATTCCAATCCCCTCTTTCGCAGAGTCAGCCGTTTTTTTCTTTACGGTGGTGTACTCTACAAGGGGCGCTAAGTATAAGAGAGATCGTAACGTTTCCAGATCGTCCTTGGGGAAATTATCCTTCGGGAACTCATGGTATCCTGATCCTTTCTGTCTGTTGGTGGTTAGCTGTGCTAATTAAACTGATGAATATTACACCATGCATAAGACCATATAAACTTTACACTTAACCACTTCGATTGCAGTACCCTCTTTCGATCGCTGTTATCCCCGGATTTTTTGATTCCCTTTTCCTAAGGGAAAAATCCTGTGATAAAGGCGAACACTTCGTTTCTTCAGACGGGTTCTGCACTCTACGTTCTCGTGTAAAAATTTAGTTCGCCTTCTATAGACACATGTAACGTTCAATTCAGTTTAAACACCAAAGCTAACTTGCTTGTTCTTCTATTATATAACACCGATGTGATTGGGTCGAAACAGCAGACCCTTCAAATATGAGCAAAAAGCACACTCTGGCCTGCTTGAGCCGTCAAACAGCCACACCAGGACAAGCTTCTCTACCTAATGGTGCTACCTGCTCCTTCATTCTATGACTGAAGCTTCCAAATATAACTGTCCAGTCACCCAACTGTGACAATTTGGGTCCATTTTTTATTTTTCCGCGGATTTTAAAGGAATCATTTCCCTCTTGCACATACACTATAGCAAATGTAATCGGCTAATCTTGCTCCAGCTAAACGTTTCCAGACTTACTCTGCTGTTTATGGTATAATATAACAATTGATTCCCACTACCCGTTTAAGCGAGGCGGATTGATGAAAACGTTAAAGCCAAGAGTCTTTATTGGCTGCTCGCTGGAAGCGAAGCCGATTGCAGCCGCAGTACACGAAAACTTGCGTTTCTCGGCCGAAGTTACCCCTTGGTACTCCGGAGTTTTTAATCCAAGCAGTTATACCATGGACGATCTGGAAACAGAAGTGCGTACGACTGACTTTGCCATTTTTATTTTTCATCCGGATGATATATCGAAAATTCGCGGGAAGTACTATGCCTCTGTCCGTGATAATACAATGCTGGAAATGGGTTTGTTTATGGGTCGGCTAGGACGAAAGCGTATTTTTTTCATTCTTCCAGAGGATATTACTGACATCAAAGACGCCAGCAAGATCGAAGGTTTACGTATGCCCACAGATCTGCTGGGGTTAAATCCACTGGTTTATGAAATTCGTTCAGACGGGAAATGGGCGCCAGCCGTCTCGGTGGCCTGTTCCAAAATCGCCGACAGCATCGAAGAACAGGGGCGATGGAGCGATCCCGAAGTGGAAAAAATTATCGAGAAGCACAAAAGGTCTGAGGGTGAAGCCCGATTACAGTTGCTCAAGCTGCTGCGATTCTTCAGGGAGTTACTGCGTACCCGCAAAGCAGATTCGGTTATGTTGGAGCGAATGAGCGATGCACTTCGAAGTGCATTTGTATCCCTTCCTCCATTTGCCGTGCGTGGGACTGCCATATACCGTACAGATGACAGTGGTCATATTGAACAATTATGTGGTAACGTTGGGGAACCGGGAAGAAAATATAACTTGTCCGCCAATGACGACAAGCAGCCCGATGATCCGAAGCGCATTCTGGTCATTGATTCTTACCTGGAGAACAAAATCAAGATCAACCTCTATGACGATTATCTTGAGAAAGAGTATCTGCTATGCTATCCTGTAGCCAAGAGGTATGTAATCACAGTCCATATTATTGGACATATTGAAGCGGATGAGGCGATATTTCAGCAGATGGATTTGGAGAACCGTCATCTGTTCAACGCCATCAACGATTTGTTAGGAGGCGAACCGGAATGAAACCGGAAACGAAAAAAATAAGCAAGCGCTGGGGCAGCGACAAAAAGGTACGCCTCAGTTCTGCGCCCGAATCATCACGACCGGTTCCGGAACCCAAGGAAGAAGATCGTTTCCACAAACCGGCCGTACCGCTGACTACGATTGGCCCTTCCCTGAAGGGTAAGGAAAGACCTTACAAAGTGATTCTGGAAAAAGAGGCTCTTTACGAGAAGCCTCAGTATCTGGCTTAACCGCTTTATGCTCATATACAACTCTGCCGTCTGGTTCGGTAGATCATCTGGCCCCGCCGCCCAAGGCAGGGGCTTTTTTGTTGCAACACTTTGGCAACCCTTCATAACATTCGCTAGTACCAACGGACTAAAAGCTCTTCACCTATTCGGTTGATGCATTAAGTCATTTTCTTTATGCCCTTAGGTTTCCTGCAAAACCCAAAAATTATACCTTATTTTGGAGAAGGCTTGTCCCTATTTCACCGCCTACAACCTCAGCATAAATCGCATATGTGCTACTTCCAATATTTCTCGGTTGTATTGTGTATCATCATTGCATATATTGATTATAATATAAGAACATACGTTCTGTAAATAAGAACATGTCCGAATTCAAGGTTAAGGAAGTGAAAGTATGTCATCATCCCCTTCCGCCCCATCCCCTGCGGATGAAGACCACCGATTGATTAAAAGCATGGTTGTACGCACTCTTCTGCTGGATGTGCTTGAACGGGATATTCGCACACTGGATACGTTGCAGCTCAAAATGCCAGAGGTCTACATTCTGTCTCTAACCCGCATTCAGAATGATGTACTTAAGGAAATGCTTACGCTTCGCAAACAAATGAGAACTCGTGGCGTCAAGGTTCTGGAGGAGAAACGGCAAGTTGATGGAATCGAAACCCAGTACCTGTGCAGAGGCTATTTGCAGCGGTTCTATATGCTGTGGACGTTCGCGCGGAATGAAGTCAAAAAAGAGCTTAGTCGGCATCTGGATATGGATTTGACCCAGCCGATATAGCTAATTCATCTGCTTAATGTACCCTTCATCGTTTGAATTCACATTTCTTTCTTAGTCCACTTGGTTCACTTACTCCTTAGACTCCTCACCCTTCTGCCTAATCGAAACAGGTTGACCCGGTGAGGCTGCGTTCATTAAGATGGAATAGACAAGTCTGTACATTCTGTTCAGACTTGTAGTGAAAATGAATTCCTATAAGCAAACAAGCCTGCCAGCCATTAACGGCAGACAGACTTGTTCATTGGAATTGCTTTCAACGTCTATCAATCAAGGAGCTGTACTTCATGGACTTGAATTCGCATTTAATTAAAAATCAAACACCCGCACATACAGGCATTGCCGCAGATGTTACCGAGCTGATCGGCCAGACACCTGCCGTTAAACTGAACAGACTTACAGGTAGCGATTCCGCTGACGTATACGTCAAGCTGGAATATTTCAACCCTAGCGGCAGCGTCAAAGACCGTGCCGCCTATAACCTGATCGTTCAGGCTGAACGGGCAGGACTACTGCTTCCCGGCGCAACCATTATCGAACCAACCAGCGGCAATACCGGCATCGGTCTTGCAATGAATGCTGCTGCCAAGGGATATAAGGCCATTCTGATCATGCCGGACAACATGTCCAAGGAACGCATCAACATTCTGAAAGCCTATGGCGCAGATGTCGTGCTCACCCCTGCCGCAGAACGGATGCCTGGCGCGATTCGCAAGGCCAAAGAACTTCAGGCCGACATTCCGGGAAGTTTCATTCCCCAGCAATTCGAGAATCAAGCGAACCCGGACATCCACCGGATCACCACGGCTCCCGAAATTATGCAGCAGATGGAAGGCAAGCTGGACGCCTTTATCGCCACGGCGGGAACAGGCGGTACGATCACCGGAACGGGAGAAGAACTGCGTAAGCAACTGCCGGACATTCGTATCTATGCGGTAGAGCCGAAAGGTTCACCTGTGCTGTCCGGCGGCGAGCCCGGACCCCACAAGCTCGTCGGTACAAGTCCGGGGTTCATTCCGGACATTCTGAATACCGACGTGTGGGATGCCATTATCCAGGTGTCCGATGAGGATGCACTGGATACGATGCGGCAGCTTGCTGCCCGGGAAGGGCTGCTACTCGGCCCTTCCTCTGGCGCTTCGGTGTGGGCCTCCCTGCGCATCGCGCGGGAACTGGGGCCGGGTCACCGAGTGCTCTGCATTGCGCCCGATACCGGGGAACGGTATTTGAGCATGGGTATTTTTTAACAAAGAAAAACTCTTACACAAGTTAAAGACTCCCCTCCAAAATGAGCGCTTGATCACAGCCGGACGTTGAATCCGTAGCGTACAAGTACTTATTCTGGAAAGGAGCCAGTTAAGTTAAATATTCTAAATATAAATGTGAACTAGTGAGTCAGGGTTGTCCATTCTACACCTTCGGGAAGCAGAGCCGCAATGCGGTCTTTGGCTTCCTTTTTGCTGTACAACGATTCATCGAGAATCGCGGCGGTACCTGAATCACTGCTGGTCCGAATCAAACGTCCCAGACCTTGCTTCACGCGCAGCAACATGTATGGAAGATCGATCTCTTCATAAGGTGCAGCAGACGCTGTACGTTTTGCATTAAATACAGGGTCCTGTGGTGGATACGGGAGCGACCAGATCATGACATTGGATAATGACGGTCCTGGAACATCCAGACCTTCCCACAGATTGACGGAGCACAGCACGCTCTCCTCATCCTCCTGGAAAGCGGCAATCAGGTCACTAATCTCCCGATCTCCCTCATACATAAAGCGTAACCCTTGAGCCTCAGGTACATGAACGATGTCCTGCTTGAATGCACGCAGCTCTTCCATCGTACGGAACAGAATCAGCGCACGGCCCCCACTCTCCTGAAGCAGCGTCACGGCGTCACGCAACCGATTTTCGTTTTCCGGGCGACCAGGTACGGTTTCATCTGTAATCTTCATCTGCATTTTGTCTGCATAGTCATATGGAGAAGCCACTGAGAACGATACAAAATCATCTATCCCCAGACTGTCTGCCACATAACGGAATGAATTATCCACAGATAACGTTGCGGACGAGAAGACAATCGGAATGCCTGTATTAAATACACGCTCGTTCAGAATTTCCTTCACGGTACGCGGCATGATCGATAAGGTTGTCTCGTCTTCGCTCTCTTCAGCCCAGCAGATGTACCCATCTTCCTTACGGAACAACGCAAGTGCAGACTGAATCATGTCCAAATGTTCTTCCACTACACGCATCTGATAGCCATCCAGTGAGAACAATCCGCTCTCAAATACCAATTCTTCGCCGATCGCATCCAATACGCTGGTCAGTCGTTCAATCTCACGAAGCAACGGCGGTTCTACCCGCACTTCTTTCCGTTCCGATCCCGGAATCGCCACCGTATACGTATCCAGCAGCGCAAACAATCGCTCACTGCTCTCAATCGCTTCATCCACACGCTCCGCGAGGGATTCACGAATCTCCCCTTCAAGCAGACGGGTAACCAGTTCCTCGAAGATGCGGTGTTTCAATTTGTAGCTCAGTGCGTTCAGGGCCGCTTCTTCCAGCAAATGTCCTTCATCAAATACAACCGAGCTGTGATCAGGCAGCAATGGCAATTGTCCCTCGCGTTTGCGCGCTTCATAGGTCCACACATGCTCCATATAGTAATCATGGGAACAGATGATGATGTCCTTGGAACGGCGGTAGTGGTCACGCGATAGCGTCAGACCACAGCGTTGACGTTTGGGACAAACGAAGCAATCCTGAAACGGGTCCCAGTTGATTTTATTCCACTGGCGATCATTCAGATGTGGATACTGTTTGCGGTCACCATACGGATGGAATGCCTGAAGCGTACCCGGCGTATTCACAAAATCCGGAAGGCTCTCATGCACCTCTTCGATCACCTGCGCGTCCTCGTCCGCAAATCGCACCGCACTTAATTTGTTCAGACAGACGTATTGGTCCGGTGACTTGCCCAGACGTGCGTCTACTTCCAAGTCCAGATGTGCAGCCAGCTTCGCAATATCTCCGCCCGGCTTCACGAGCTGTTCAATCAAGGACTCATCCGCACAGGCAATCACCGCCGGTTTCCCCGTATAACGTGCATAACAGACCGCATAGAGCAGATAGACTAATGTCTTTCCTGTTCCCACACCAGCCTCAGCCATAATGGTCTTTTTATCTCCATAGGCCCGTTCGAGCTGGTACGCCATAAAAATCTGTTCATCCCGTACCTCGAAGCCGGACTCAGGCAAAATATCGTAAAAAACATCGGCAACCCATTCCCCTAAACGGGATACAAAGGGCTCTGCCGGATCATATGCAAAAGGATAACGTTGTGTAGACAATCCTAAGTCAGCCTCCATTCTTCTATAAGTGGTGCATTTTTATCTAAAAACCGTCCATAGGGCAAAAGTTAATTATCCCACGCCATGAGGTGGGTGACAAGCTTTTTTTAATGGAAACGATGTATAGAACCGCTTTGCAGGGAAAATATATATTTGAATCCATCATAAGGAAAGGCGGTGCTCCATGAATCATCAGTCTTCACAACCTGAGCATTCCTCAGACAAGGCATCCGAGATATTAACGGATCGGCAAGGCCATCCCATCACGGACAATCAAAATGTTCGAACCGTCGGCAGCCGGGGACCGACTACGCTGGAGAACTATCACTTTCTCGAAAAGATCACTCATTTTGACCGTGAACGTATTCCGGAAAGGGTTGTCCATGCCCGCGGCGCTGGCGCTCATGGTGTATTTCAGGCGTATGGAACGGCCGGGGATGAACCCGTATCGAAGTATACACGCGCACGTCTGTTTCAGGAAAAAGGCAAAGAAACGCCCGTATTCGTTCGCTTCTCTACGGTTATTCACGGTGGACATTCACCGGAGACGCTGCGGGACCCGCGCGGATTTGCTGTAAAATTCTATACGGAAGATGGCAACTGGGATCTGGTGGGCAACAATCTGAAAATCTTTTTCATTCGTGACCCGCTCAAGTTCCCGGATATGGTGCATGCCTTCAAGCCAGACCCGTTGACCAATGCACAAGATATGGAACGGTTTTTCGATTTTGTCTCGCTCAGTCCTGAAGCCACCCATATGATTACGTTTCTCTTCTCCCCTTGGGGAATTCCGGCCAACTATCGACAAATGCAGGGGTCGGGCGTCAATACATACAAATGGGTGAACCAGGAAGGCACAGGCGTGCTCATTAAATATCACTGGGAACCGCTCAATCAAGGCATACGCAACCTGCTCCAAAAAGACGCTAGCGATATTCAGGGGCAGAACTTTAACCACGCTACACTCGACCTGTATCACGCCATTGAACAAGGAGATTACCCGGAATGGGAATTGTGCGTTCAGGTTATGGAGGACGGCGAGCATCCAGAACTGGATTTTGATCCGCTGGACCCGACCAAACTGTGGCCGCCAGAGCAGTTTCCGTTTTTGCCGGTTGGGAAAATGACGCTAAACCGCAATCCCGAAGACTACTTTAATGAAGTGGAACAAGCAGCGTTTGGCACAGGTGTACTGGTGGATGGACTGGATTTCTCGGATGATAAACTGCTGCAAGGCCGCACCTTCTCCTACTCGGATACCCAGCGTCACCGGGTCGGTGCCAACTATCTGCAACTGCCAGTTAATGCACCCAAAAATCGGGTTGCCACCAATCAGAGCGCCGGGCAGATGCAATATCAGGTCGACCGTGCACCAGGTCAGAATCCACACGTCAACTATGAACCTTCCTCATTGGGTGGCTTGAAGGAAGCGACTCCACGCGGCAAGGAACATGAACCTCTGATTGAGGGGCGTCTTGTTCGTGAAAAAATTGAGCGTACCAATGACTTCGGACAAGCCGGGGATACCTACCGTTCATTTGAAGATTGGGAGCGAGACGAGCTGATCAGCAATCTGGTAGATGCTTTAGCCACATGCAAACCGGATATCCGCGAGCGCATGATCTCCCATTTCACACAAGCGGATGCCGATTATGGACGCAGGGTAGCGGAAGGATTATCCTCCGTCTCAACGGATGACAGTGCTACGGTTCAACCCAAGCATGAGCCTACAGTGGAACAGGCTGCCAGAGACAGTCATGAAGCAGATCCTTATTAAGGATTGCTGATGTAGCTGATGCATGCATGTTTAAAGGCAACGCACATGTTTTATAGCAACGTATAGGTTCATTTCATAACCCCTGGTAGCAAAGACTGCTTGCGCAGCTGCTATCGGGGGTATTTGGCGTTTCAAACTGAGCAGCCTGTGAGCTGATCACGTGAGGGCCTTCTATTTTAAATATTTATAAAGTTGATTTCGGCGGATCGGAGGTATGGATCATGATATTTGCTAGGAAAAGGGGCTTTTTCTACGTTAATTTCAGATGATCCCCTGTTAAATGAGGGACATGAACTGAGCGCAGGATTATGTGCTGCTCACATGAATTTCCATTTCCGACCAGTTATACGAGGCTTGTCAGCAGGTTGAGTCCATCTGATCAAATGATTATTGATGATAACGTTTACAGCATTTACCATGAACCTGTGTCCTCTAGGACTTCATTTCCCAATTACTAAGGAGGTTTGCTTAATGAAATTATTCCCAATCACTTCTGTTCATGCATCATCTCAACGTTCGCTGAAATCGAAAATGACTCACATCTGCCTAAGTGCCGCGTTCCCACTATTATTGCTCGGCGGTGGATCGGCTGGTGCGGCGGAACTGATCGATAGCGGACTGCAAAATCCCTCTGATTCTGTGGCTGCCTCCAGTATCGCACTCGCTGCAGGTAATCTATATGTCGCTCCTGGCGGCTCGGCTAGCAATCCCGGAACCCTCGCGAGTCCTACGTCACTGGCTAACGCGTTGACCCAGATCGCACCGGGCAAAACGATATATCTGCGCGGTGGCACCTACAGTTTCTCGGAAACGGTTACGATTGAGCGAGGCAACAGTGGTACATCGGGACAGCGCAAAAATCTGGTGGCGTACGGATCGGAAAAGCCTGTCTTTGATTTCTCCGCCCAAGCCTTCGCCTCCACCAATCGCGGGCTGCAAATGTTCGGAGACTACTGGCTCGTCAAAGGACTTGAGGTGAAGGGTGCGGGCGACAACGGTATCTTTATCGGGGGCAGCTACAACCGCCTCGAACAGATCGAAGCTCATCACAACCGGGATACCGGTATCCAGCTCGGACGTTATGCTTCGACCGCTTCAAACAGCGAATGGCCTGCCTATAACGAGATTATTCGCTCCTATTCCCATGATAACTATGATCCGGATGACGGCGAGGATGCCGACGGTTTTGCTGCCAAATTGACGGTAGGTCCTGGCAACCTGTTCGATGGTTGTATCGCTGCCTATAATGTAGACGATGGCTGGGATCTGTACAGCAAAACAGATACAGGCGCCATTGGCGTTGTTACGATCCGCAACAGCATCTCCCATCACAATGGGCAGACTTCGGATGGTACATCCACCTCCAATAGTGACGGTAACGGCTTCAAGCTGGGCGGCGAGAAAATCGCGGTGAATCATATTGTCGAGAACAGCATTGCTTTTCAAAATAAAAAGCACGGCTTCACCTATAACAGCAATCCTGGTTCCATTCAGATGAAAAACAATACTTCCTGGCAAAATGGTCAAAGTAACTTTGCCTTTGATGTAGGCTCACATATCTTCACCAACAACCTGTCCTTCGAAGGCGGCGCCAGCGACAAAACCAGCGGAACCGACGTCAGCAGCACCAACGTCTGGTGGAAAAACAAGAAGAGCGTGAACGACAAAGGCCTGCTCGCCAGCGCAGCCGACTTTGTCTCCCTCGTACCTTCGGTGACACGCAGCGCGGATGGAACGCCTGTCCTGGGCGACTTCCTGAAGCTTGCCACTGGCAGTGATCTGATTGGGTCGGGTACGCCTTCAGGTACGAATATTGGTGCGCGGTAGGTTGTAGTTAGACAGGTGTAGGTAATAAGTGCGGGATTAAACACAAAACCCCCTTTCCATGCCAGCCTGATCGGTGGTAATGGAGAAGGGGATTTTGGGGTTTGAATGATCGGGCAACCAACAGTTAATGCTAGTTGCTTATGTTTTTCAATATTTTAGGGCTGGTTTTGAAAGGTTACATCTGCCCTGCGCGCGTATAGGTTGGGTTAATCGTTTGCGCTCATGCTCTGCACAAAACCTCGATCATCAGCCTACCGCCTGTGCGGAAACCTTGCTCAAATGCTGCTTCCACGTACATGGACGTCGATTGCCCGATTAAGTCTACCAATTCTTCCAATGCATCATATTCGTTCTCCGTATGCTGTGTCTTATAGTTCTGCATCAGGTCCGATATGCGGCGATTGATCTCCTGATACTCGGGATGCTCAGGATGAATCGACTCGTCCAACCGCAGGTTTCCGTGAAACAAATCCTCGATCAAGTTTGACATGTTATCCTTCATGGTACGGTCACCTCAGGGATATTGTAACTCAGGGGATGAGGTGAGATGATAATTTAGCGGGAAATCCGCTAGTATAACTGCGAACGTGACAAGTGGGACATCCCAACCGCTATATTAATAAAGTGGATTATCCTCTATCTAGTCGGATGTGTCTGCCGAAATATCATCTTCGAAATCCATCCAGCAGACCATTTTCCCTAAGGAACCGCTGCTTGAATATTATGTTATCTAATGCCGATTCTCCTTTTAATTGTTAATCAAGGAAGTGGATTTTCGTTTTCCCACCTCTCAACTGCTCTTGTCTAATGTGAATGGCGTCTAATTTTGAAGCGATAATATTTATTTGTTGAAAGCTAGAATACTCCGCTGAGTATTAACCTCCAAGCCTTGTTACCGCACCACAACTAACAGTACAATAATTCCGAGACAAGTCAGCCAGCTTA
The DNA here is from genome assembly GCF_900107875.1 of Paenibacillus sp. 276b. Lineage (NCBI taxonomy): Bacteria > Bacillati > Bacillota > Bacilli > Caryophanales > Paenibacillaceae > Paenibacillus > Paenibacillus sp. 276b. The sequence goes on from NZ_FNRR01000007.1 coordinate 154,184, forward strand.
CTGGGTGACCGAAATTTAATCCCCAGCCGACTCCGAACCTTTTCTCGACCATTAGGTTTGGATCTTTGCGATTGAAATAAATCATACCTAATAGCCATTTATCATCATCATGGACAGGTCTGACATTGGAGGAATCGTCAGACCGCTCCAAGCGGCTTCCGCCCTGACCAGCCCAGAACGATAAGGCGAAGGCGTATAGGATGATAAAAGCTATTATAATTAGGATAATGGGGATAGCGAAATTGATGTTAAGCAGAGATATCATGTTTAGTTGCACAACGGAAAACAGGATAACTATTAAGAAGCTTGCTGTAATCATAAAATATGACCAAGTACGGCGGAATGTTACGTCTTGTCTGATGGAACGGTTAGGATCAGTGGGTTGAACCTGATGCTTCACTCTGCGAATACTCCAATTCTCAAATATGAACAAAAGTGTTATGAACACTTGCATTATCGTAGGCATAAACACAGAACTATAAGATTTAGCTGCATAGCGGTCTACGTTCCAGCTGCTGTTGAAATGGATCGGAATCTGATCAGGAATAAGATCGTAGTTGCGTAGCACAGTTAGAATACTAACACCAATAATTAAAAAATGAATGAGGAACCAATTACTAGACAAGCCAATGTTTCTTTCCCGAAATTCAGTGTCCACTGCCATGATCGATGGTTCCGGAGCAATAGGCAACATAGGTAGTAAACTTTTCATTTTGAAATGATAGCTAATGTTTATGACTAGGGAGATTACGACCATGGCGAGTGAATAAGTGACAATGATCCAACTTTGTTGCTTGGAATGTTCAACGTATATTAGGCAGATGATGCAAACAATGAATAGGATGGTATGTAAGGTAGCACTAATCCTAGCATATGACTTCCGCATCTGGCGCAGAGGCTCACTGTGGAATTGTGCAGCGCTGACGGTGACCCCAAAACTAATCGTCTCTCTTGTTAAATAAGGCATGCTTACCATGAGTAGAATGGTAGGTACAAATACAAAGATCATTACCATAACAGGCATTATCGTCATATCATTCGCCTCCTCTTATACATAAGTGTGTATTCGAAAAGAAAAGTCTATAACCCTTATAGCATAATGCCTTTTTGCATATGATTATCCTATTAAATTAGGATAGGTAATCAACTTGAACATAAATTTAATTATAATCGATTTTAGTGACTATAGGGGTGAAATTAACAATTTATCCGGATTTTTCGCTACACAGAGTTACTCATCTGACAACTGAATTATGGCAAGTACATCTGTTTGAAATTCTGTGTAGGTAAAGGATAGGTTTTCGTTATCCCATTTTTTTGATGCTTAGCCACGAAACGAATGACCTCAACACAATTGTAATTTATCTTTTCCTCTTTTTGATTGAACTGGGAGCTTTAGCAAGAGTCCGATTCTCAAACAAATCTACCCCTGGCAGCTAATATTGTATCATCAAATGGAAGATTATTAAGATTGCTAACTATACTTTAAAACAAAAAAACTCCCACTAATATTTATTAGCAGGTGTTTTATAAATTGATTCACGCGAACATCCCATCAATGACAGGGCTGTGTAGATCAATATTTTCTAATTGCCTGTTGGTTCAATGTAGACGTGACAACAAACTCCCTTGCAAGATGTACATCAAATCCATCGTTGTAAAACTGGCTATTTCCCCTCTGAATACAAGAAGACATACATACTCTTATCCGATAACTCTTCTGAAAAAGCGAAGTTCAACCGATCAAAGCTTCTGACATCCTTCACATCTGTAATTTTACGCTCTGCCATATATCGTACCATTTCACCTCTGGCCATTTTGGCCCGGGTTGCCTTTTCAACAATCTTCCCGTCGACCATTTGTCCAAATACACAAGTGATAAATCGGGTTTCCTCGCTCAGAAAAGGCGTGATGTTTTTGCTATACTCTTTTGAAGCCAAATTCAGGATACAGTCGCTTTCCGATTGAAGCTGATCTGCCAATTTGCTGCCCCAGAACTGATAAAGGGACTTGAACCCCGGACCTTGAAACTTGCCCTGCATCTCCAACCGATAAGGGGTAACCCCATCCAATGGCCGTAACATGCCATAAAAACCGGATAATATGCGTACATGCTGCTGAAGATACTCCAGTTCCTCATTTTGGAAAACACCCGTAGCCATATATTGATACTGAATACCCTCATAGGCATAGATGGCTGGCGTAAGATTTGCTTTTATATTCATATTCCGAATCCGCTCCACGTTCTGTTCGGCGATTGCATCGTTACACTTCCACATCGCTTTGAGTTCGTCATAGGATAACTTTTGAAGCAGACTCAACAGCTGTTCTGACTCGTTTATAAATTGCGGCATCTGCGCAATAGCCATAAGATCGGTATCGATCTTCATCTTTTTGGCGGGTGATATGATAATTCTCATCGTGCTGATCCATCCTTAATCTACCGTTGTTTTTGTCGTTATTCATTGTACAGGATTGGCTAGGTGAATCCAATATCTAGGCTTAACTAAATCCTTCATGGTGCCTTTGAAATGACTCAAAAATGAACAAGTCAGCCCACGATTGGACCGGCTTGTTCATTAGAATTCAACACATTAAATTGTTGAAAAAGTAAGGCGTGCATTTCAAACCGCTAATTAGGGAGATACGCTCCCCGCGCTGCTATTTTGCTCTGTTTTTGTAGTCGGCAATTGAATCATTGGAGTATTTGATCCACTTACATAGGGAAGTGCTCCATCCCATTTCTTGATGGTTTCATATTCAACGAGTTGACTCGATAATGATTGTTGAAGCTCTTTGTTTGCTTTAGCTTGACCTTCTGCTTCGATCAATAGTTTGTCTGCGTTACCTTGCGCTTCCACGCGCTTACGATCTGCTTCTTTCTTGGCGATCTCAAGTTCAGTTGTTTTACGTTCCAGTTCTTGTGAAGCTTCGACACGCTTATCGATTGCCTCCTGAGTCTTGGCATCAGGTTGAGGAACACCTACGGTAACGTTGGATACAATAAAGCCTAACTCCTTAACGTCATCAGAAAAACGTTGTTGAACATCCACTCCTGCTTCGGATGACTTTTCACCATAAACATCAATGACTGTAAACTTAGAAATACCTTTACGAGCTGCGTCGCGGAAACGTGTTTTGAGATATGTATCCTCAATTTCTTGAATGCTAATTGGCCCAAATGTATTGAATATAGAAGATACTTTACTTGGTTCTACTTGGTAGTTGTAAGCAAAATCGATTGTGATGTTTTTCCCGTCAGAAGTAGCAATCTGAATATCTCTGTATTCAACCGTTTGAATTCGGATCGGATATTTCGTTACTTTATCAAACGCTCCAACTAGTTTCCACCCTTGACTCAATGTACTGTCTTTTACGCCTCCATTTGGTGAATAAACGACCCCAACATATCCATTAGGAATTCGTGTTAAAAAAAAGGTCACCAGTAACACTCCCACAATAATAACTACTGCAACCGCAATAGCCCCTACTTTAAACGTCTTTGAATTTTCCATCACCATTCTCCTCTTGTTTGAATTTATTGTATTTCTTCAACACTCTACTACCTATTTTATTGAATAGCGGGAACATTAATGACCATAGAATAAATGCTAGGATAAAGATTAAAATTATCCCCCCAATAAATGGCATATTCGTCCTCCCCTCTATGGATGTAACCGAGTACAAATTTATAAATAGCAACTAATTATATCCTCCTTTATATATACTTTGTAAAATCGTATTCGGTTTCAAGGATATTCAGACACCATTCCAATATCCTTCTTTGCTGTCAATTGAAAAGAGGGACATAATAATACGGAAGATTTCCCCAATCCCCTCGCCTGCACAATCAAAATATAAAAGAAACCCCGGTAGCACGTCTGCATTCAGCAGCGTACAGCCGAGGTTCATCATTATCATTTCAAATAATACATTATTTATCTCTACTTAAACTCACCTAGTAAAATCATGCTGCCCAATCGTCAGTAATGTTGGTCTGCTCTTACTCCACAACGAAGTCGCAATTTTCGGATTATAATAATAAAGTGCTCCGTGTGTTGGATCAGTGCCATTCAAAGCTTTACGAGCTGCCTGATAGGAAGTCTGGGTTGGCTTTGTATTAAACTGTCCATCGTCTATGGCCGTGAACTGCCCTTTTTGGAAAATCACTTTTGGAATTGATGAAGGGAATGCATTCGAATGGACTCGGTTCAAGACGACCGCGCCTACAGCAACCTGTCCTTCAAAGGACTCTCCGCGTGCTTCCCCATGAATCAGCTTCGCGAGCTGGCGCAGCGTGTTACCTTGGGCTGCAGCCTTCTTGTTCAGTCTGTTCAGTGTTGCCGGGCCTGCAATCCCATCCGCACTCAGCCCCTGAGCCTGTTGGAACTTACGGACAGCGCCTTTGGTGAGAGACCCATAATACCCCGTCAATCCAGCTTTAAAATACCCCAGTTCGTTTAATTGCTCCTGCAATTGCAGCACATGTTCACCGCGAACGCCCTGTTCCAGCTTCTGTGCTCCGGCAGGCGGAGCTGCCATCGTGAGACCGAGAGCCATTGCGAAGGCACCGAGAAGCACACTGACTCGTCCTGCTCTTTTGCCAGCCTTTCTCCCTCTGCGATGGGTGATTTTCCGGCTGATGGTAATAGGTTCCATGTGGTCAGTGCTTGTGTGCAAATCATGCAGATCAAGCCTCTCATCTCCGCTATCTAATCTAAACTCTTCATCAAGGCTGTAGATATAGCTCGTCATCTTCATCTGTTTCATTTCTTTCATCTCTTTAACAGGAGTAAGATCAATCACATCATATCTCCCGTTTATCTCACTTATCTTATCGTTGCCATTATAGCTGTACATTACATTCATACCGACATTATCAGTCACACGTACTACTTCACACACGCCATTCTGTCCACTCATCATATGCTTTTCATTCATTTTATTCTTCTCATTCATCATATTCTTTTCAATCATTTCACACGTTTGATCCATTTCAATTTTGTTCTTCATCATTCCATTAACCTCCACTTTTCTGAATCCAGATCCCACTTCTTCCCCCTGAATCCTCACGGCCCTACATCCCGAGTGTCATTATAGGATATAGAAAAAGTGACGTCTATCGGACCGATGGCGCAGGCGAAAATCCACTCCAAACACATCAAAAAGAGGCATGAGCCCATGGTCACGCCATAGTCATGCCTCTTCTTGTATCAACCTTCTGCCGCTTATCCACCCCGTTATAGTCGTAGGCAGGCAGACCCGCACAAAAGTTGCGTTGTATTTATTGACATTTATTCGGCCAGTTCCAGACCCTTGGTTTCTCGGCCCAGGAACAGCACAGCCGCAGCGCCAATGAGGATGGTCACGAAGAAAATCGTGAAAATTAGGCTGATTGCGACCTCACGCTGAACCAGCATACCAACCATCAATGGAGCAAGCACGCCCCCAATCCGGCCTACCGATGTAGCAAGACCCACACCTGTTGAACGAACGGAAGTGGGGTACAATTCCGGACTGTATGCGTACAGACCGCCCCAAGCTCCCAGATTGAAGAAGGAAAGACAGATACCTGCGGTCAGGATCGTCGCTTCCGTTGTTGCCAGTCCAAAAGCAATCGCACTTACTGCTGTCAATGTAAGATAAACGACAAGTACAAATTTGCGGCCAAACCGCTCAATGAAGTACGCCGCCGTGAAGTAACCTGGCAGCTGTGCGATCGTCATAATCAGCACGTACTGGAAGCTTTTGACCAACGTAAAGCCTTTTGCCATAACAACCGATGGCAACCATAAGAACATGCCATAATAAGAGAAAATGACGGTAAACCACAAGATCCAGAGCATCAACGTTGTGCGGCGATGCGGTGCCGACCAAACCGTGGCTACCTTTTCGCGGAACGTGATTTTCTTAATCTTGGTATTGTTCTTGTAACGAGGCGGGTCCTGAATGGCACGGCGCAGATACAGCGCATAGAACGCTGGAACGGCACCAATGGCAAAAGCAATTCTCCAGCCATATTCCGGGATAACAAAGTTGGCAATGAGTGCCGATACAATCCAGCCACCTGCCCAGAAACTCTCCAGTAGTACAACTGCACGTCCACGTTCTGCCGTAGGCATCGACTCCGATACCAATGTAGATGCCACGGGCAGCTCTCCGCCGAGGCCGATACCTGCAATCAGACGCAGTACACACAATACAGCGAATCCGGTGGCCAAGGCTGACAGACCGCTCGCGATCGTAAAGATCAGTAGGGTCCACATCAAAATGGCCTTTCGGCCGAAACGGTCCGCAAGTGCCCCCGCAAGCAATGCACCGAGCGCCATACCGATGGAGTTGATACTCGTAAGCACCCCGACTTGTCCAGGGCTGAGACTCCATTCCTTGGCGAGTGCAGCCACGATGAAGGAAATCATGCCGACTTCCATTGCATCAAACAGCCAGCTCATGCCGGCACTGAACAGCAGCTTGCGCTGCTTGGGATTCCGCAATACTTCCAGTTTGCTCATGTCTTATAGCTCCCTTGATCTCTATGTAGTCATTCTGACACTAAACCATTATTATGCAGAATGATCCAGAAATCAATGTAAAATACGCATATCCGTTGATCTTCTTCCTATACCTTACCCCTTGAGTGAACCCGCTGTCAGACCTGCTACAAAATAACGCTGGAGCAGAATGAACAGCACGATCATCGGAATGGCTGTTACCAGTACACCGGTGAGCATCATCGGATAGTTGGTCACGTATTCCCCGCGGAACTGCATGAGTGCGAGTGGTAACGTCAGCTTGGACTTACTGCTGAGCATCAGCATCGGAATGAGCAGATCATTCCACACCATAACGAGCAGGAACGTGGCTGTAGCTGCCAGAGAAGGTGCGGCGAGTGGTAGGGCAATCCGTGTATAGAGCCTCCACTCGCTTGCTCCATCCATACTGCCCGCTTCCAGTATTTCCGCATTCAGCATACGCATGAAGCCCGTCAGCATAAATACGGAGACCGGCATCAGCATCGCGGCTGAAACTATAATTAGTCCTGTCAGACTGTCCGACCATCCGAGCGTACGCGTCAGGGAATAGATCGGCAGCATGCTCACTTGGGAAGGAACGATCAGACCTGCAACGAACAAAGCAAACACAATTTTGCCCACACTGCCACCCCAGCGAACAATGGCATAAGCAATCATGCTGCTGAGCAACAACTCAATCGCAACGGTACCCAGCGTTACGACCAGACTGTTCCCGAAATACTGCCACATCGGCTGGTTGCGGAACATGCCAGTGAGATTGTCCCATGTAAACGGGTCCGGCCAGCTAAATGGACTGATGAAGAAGTTGCTGCTCGTTTTGAACGATGACACAAATACAAAGTACAACGGCACGATGATTAGCAGCGCGTACACCAATAAAATCAGGCGGTTGAACCACTTTAGAAACATGTGAACTCCTTTCTGCCTCTTGTGCAGGATAAATGCTCCAGCAACAATATCAATAGCTTACCCGGTCGGCACGCAGCGCCTTGAACTGCAATAACGTCAGCAAAGCGAGCAGAACCAGGAAGATCATCGAACCCGCAGAAGCGAGGCCAAATGAGTAGCTGCCAAAGGCGGTGTGATAGATATAAGTTGTCAAAATTTCAGTAGCATAGTTCGGGCCTCCGTCTGTCATCGTGAAAATGAGATCAAAAGCCTTGAAGGATTGAATCGTGGTATAGGCCACGACAATCGTTGCCGAAGGTGCAAGCAGAGGCCATGTCACGGTACGGAATACCTGCCATTTGCTGCCGCCATCCATACGTGCTGCTTCATACAGCTCCGCTGGAATGCCTTGCAGACCTGCGATAAACACGATCATCATCTGCCCGGCATGTGCCCAGACCTGTACCGCGGCAATCGAGTAAATTGCGATCTTCGGATCACCAATCCAGTTGTGGGCAAAGCTCCCCATACCAGCCTCGTTCAAACCATAGTTAATGAGCCCGATGGAAGGATCGTACATAAAAGCCCAGATCAAACCCACCGATACAGAGGACAGAATCGCAGGCAGAAAATAGAGCGCCCGGAGCGCGATGCGTGTCTTTGTGTTACGTACCAAAAGCAGCGCCAGAACAAGTGAAATAAAGGTTTGCGCAATGACAACCGTTAACATGAACTCGACGTTGTTGCCAAAGGCTTTGCGAAATACGATGCTGCTGAGACTGTCCTTGTAATTATCCAGCCCTACAAATGCATACGACGGGGATACCCCGTCCCAATCCGTAAAGGAGTAGAACAGCCCCGTCAATGTAGGAAATACGAACAGTGCAACGTACAGCAGCAACCCGGGTAACAAAAACAGGGATAGCTGAATACGGTTCTTCATCGTTTATTTCCCGATATGCTGATCAATGATCGCCTGTGCCTGCTGCGCTGCTTCTTCAGGAGAAGTTCCGCTCAGTACAGCCTGAATGGAGTTGGTTACTGCTTTCTGATTATCTCCGTTCAGGATAGTGAACCGTGGCTGGAACACGGTTTTTTTGCTCGCCCAATCTCCGGCAACCTGGAGCTCAGGTGTATCGTACTTCACATCATTCACCGTTACATTCTGTCCTGTCTGGTTGGCATATTCGCCAGCCACTTCCGGATTGCTCAGGAATTCGATGAACTTCTTCGCTTCTTCGGTGTGTTTGGACTTGCTGTTCACCGCAAGCATAAATGTCGTCGTATGAACGCCTTCATACTTCGCCTGATCGGCACTCACCGTAATCGGTGCAAGCAGCTTCTGCTCCAGATTCGGATTTTGAAGCTTGTTCTGTGCCAACTGATACGATCCGCTCGCCAGCATGGCTGCTTTCTCCTGGATAAAGAGTGCTCCCGCTGCCGGGTCTTTCGTTCCCAGTGCGTCCTGCTGGAAGTATCCTTTGTCGTTCAGTTCTTTGATCTGAGTTAAGGTTTTCACCCAAAACTCATCCGTCAGTTTGGCCTCTCCGGCTTCCACTTTGGTAAAAATGTCGTCACTTGGTGCATTGTTCATCACCATCGTATTCATGAATTGGCCCGGACCAATATCCGCTCCAGCAAATGCAATCGGAATAATGCCGTTGTCTTTCAGCGTCTGGCAGAGTGCCAAGAAGCCTTCCCAATCCGTCGGTGGTGTCAGTCCATATTTTTCGAACAGCTTCACATTATAGATTGGATCGTTGTATACGAGTTGATAAGGAATTGCATATTGCTTGCCATCGTGCTGGCCTGCTTCAATTAGCTTAGGATTGTATGCAGACAGAAACGACGATCCAGTCAGATCAGTGAACAATCCGGCTTTGGTGAAGGCTTCGAACTGTGCACCAGGGAAGGAAGCAAATACATCCCCAACTGAACCATCACTGATTTTGGATTGTACAGTAGATTGATATTGATCTGAAGGAAGAGTCTGCATTTCCACATGGATGTTCGGATTTTCCTTTTCAAACGCATCAATCGTCTTGTTCAATGCTTCCACATCCTCTCCACGCCAGTGCATGAAGCTGATTGTTACTTTGCCCGAACCGGAGGAATCGTTCCCTCCTGATACCGCGTTATCCCCGCCGCCGCAGGCAGACAGCAGGATGGACATTACCAGCATACTGACAAGGGGCAGGATATATTTTTGTTTTTTTCTCATGAAAGAAGACCTCCTGAAGGATGTTATATAAGTTAAACAATGATTTTACACTGAACCACTACGCGGTCAGAACCATCTTCCAATCGCTGTTATCCCCAGATTTTTTTAAAATCACTTAATTAAAGGTGGAAATCCGGGGATAAAGGCGAACGCTACGCTTCTCCAGATTTTTTCTGTCCTCTTCGTCACCGTGTAAAAAAGGTTTCACTTATTTAGTTGGTAGTAACTGAATGCTTCTTCTGTCTTATTTTCCACTTCTCACGAATAATGGGCATCACAGTCCGGCCGAAAATTTCGGCTTCTTCCAAATGTGGGTACCCGGATAATATAAATGTTGTCACGCCCAGATCTCCATATTCCATCAATCGTTCTGCGACCTGTTCTGCTGTACCCACAATGAGGATTGCTCCGCCGGAACGTACAACTGACAAACCTGTCCACAGGTTGGGACCTACGACAAACTGCTGCTTCTCGGACAGTTCCCGCAGCTCATTCTGTCTGCGTTGGTTGGTTGCATCCGTCTCTGCGAAGGCTGCTTTGGCTTTTTCGATGGCCTCTGGTGGTACTTTGCTAATAATCTCCCAAGCCGCCGCCCATGCTTCTTCTTCCGTATCCCGAATGAGTACCTGTGCCCGCATACCGTAACGGAGCTGACGATCTTGTCCGGTTTCCTCTTTGATCTGTTCGCGAATGACTTCAATTTCTTCGATCTGCTCCTGAATCCAGTCATGCGGCTCGCCCCACATGAGGAATGTATCTGCGTGTTCAACAGCGACCCGCTTTGCAATCGGTGAACTTCCACCCAAGTAGAACGGCGGATACGGATTTTGCACCGTTTCAGGCATGCCTACCGGACCTTTGAAATTATAATACTTACCGTTAAACTCCGAATTGTCTTCGGATGCTTCCTGATTCGATATGGCACCACTTCCAGCAAACTCGGTCAGATTGAGCCCGGCCGATTGTGTCCATGAACGCTTCATCACTTCCATGTACTCGCTCGCCCGTTCATAACGTTCATCATGGGCATGAGCCAGTGGATCTCCCAGTTCCTCCAAATCCCGAACCGAACTGCCTGTCACCACATTGATCATGGCACGACCGCCAGACAGTTGATCCAGTGCCGCTCCCATACGCGCCGCCAATACAGGGGTGACCAGACCCGGTCGAATGGCCACAAGTGGACGCAGTGTTTTCGTGTGACTCATGACAGCCGAACCCACAACCCACGCATCCAGACAGGCTCCCCCTGTCGGAATCAATACAAATTCAAAACCTGCCGTCTCCGCTGTCTGCGCTACTTGAACCAAATAATCCAGACTCGGTTCCCGCTCCGGGGCAACTCCTACATATTTTCCGTCTCCTGCTGTAGGCAAAAACCAACCAAACTTCATCTCTTCCTGTTCGCTCACGCAAGTCAATCCCTTCTATGAATAAATAAAGTCTCATGTTAAAAATAAGATCGGTGTTGTGCAACATGGCCGTTCCGGGTACGAATCGTTCTTTCGATCGCTGTTATCTCCAGATTTTTTTGATTCACTTTTCCAAGGGGAAAATCCGGAGATAAAGGCGAACACTGCGTTTCTTCCAGAATCGATTTCGTCCCCTCCACTACGTTCGCACTCGTTAAACCTTATTTTTAAAGTGCGCCTAATTTCTAATCAATTTATAAGTACGTACACTTCCAAATGCCGATTAATTAACTTGGTTTAATAGGTATGGACATCATAACAATTGATTTGTCTGTGAGCAATGTCATTTCGCGGCCATTTCATTTTGTCATTTTGTGGTGAATTCACAGGAATAGGTCTTCTCGATCTTGAATATTTACAAAACCCACCTGTATAATAGGTTATAAGAGAAACTTTCAGAGATTACAAACTATACTTATATTAAAGAGGTGTTCCTGATGATCGAGAGCATGAAGGAGGACCACCACGAGTTTTTGGATATTATTTTTTTTACTCCGTCTGAATTCGAGAAAGCCGGTGGAGCATGGCCGATTCGAATCGGTCGTAATATAGCCAAGAGCAACTATCATATCGGCCCTCGAACGACGCCTTTTCATTATTTAATTTTTGTTCTGGAGGGCGAGGGAACTTTCATACAGAACGGACATCGTTATTCCCTGCGTGCCCGCGATGCATTCTGCCTGTATCCACAGGTTACCCATGAGTACTGGTCCGACCCAAAGGAATCTTTGCACAAAATTTTCATTGCCTTTGATGGAAAACATGCAGCTGAACTTTTGGCACGAATCGGGCTTACTCCAGACGCGCCGCATCGTTCAGGCGTACTCACGCCGGAGACGGCAAGTGGCATGCGTGCTTTTATGGAAGAGGTTCGCAAACCTCAGGGAGGCGCAAGCGACCTGGGACGACTTACCCGTTTTCTCGGATTGTTTGACCGGATTGCCAAATCCCCTGCTACCCGAGTGCTTCAACCAGACTCTGCCACACCCTGGCTGCAAAAGGGCAAGGAGTACATGGATATTCACTTTGCCGGCGGCATTACCGTGGAAGGTGTATCTTCTCACGCTGGCGTGGATCGGACCCATTTTGCCAAACAATTCCGTAAAGCCTACGGCCTGTCTCCTGTCCAGTATATTCAACGTCTCAAAATGAATCAGGCCAAACGGTTGCTTGTTCAGACCCCGTTAACGTTAACTGAAGTAGCGCATTCGGTGGGTTACCCTGATCTGTTTTCTTTCTCCAAAGCGTTCAAAAAGCAGGTGGGTCTGCCACCCAACCGATATCGAACGGCCGAGAACAATAAAAGCTGATTTGTCGCCATCCGCATGCTAACGAATAGCAAAAAAAGGCAAGCCTCCTTGATCGGAGACTTGCCTTTTCCTCATTACATATTACAGTGCTCTTTCTTAAACTACATATACCTATTATATACACCCGCTACTTCTTCTCCTCGCTCTTTCGAGCCAGCGGAATTCCGTTTTCCTTTGCATACCATGCTTCATAATGATGCACCGCAACACCTGCAAAAGATGAATGAGAAGCGCCGAGATCAAACACTTTCTTCATTTCTTCATCCATATTGGTGATAGATTTGCTGAAAAAGGTTAGATGATCGCCCTCATGCGTATCAGCCAGTTCGGCTCCAACCCATACCTTCTTGCCAAGCTCATCCGCTTCATCCAGCTCTTCCTTGGACAGATCATACATCTGCTGACCACGATCCCGATAGGCCATGATGGCTACCGCATCAAAGTGATCAATCACCCAGCGGCTGAATGTACCTCCGCCTTCTGCCGACTCGCGAGCATCCAGCCAGAAAGGGATTGCGGCACTCATGTAGAGTCCGGCATCATTACCAGCTTTGGTCCAGGCCTTCATGTTGTCGCTCCACTCCGCAATAACGCTATTCTGCTCGTTCTCCCAGCGTTTTAGCTGATAAGGCTCAACATCCAGCTGAATTCCCTCAAAGCGTTCATTTTTGGCCGAAGCTGCATTATATGCCCGTACTTTTTCAATAAACGCAAGTCCCTCTTCCCGCTTCTCCGTATAGGCCCAGTCTGCATGACCGTTAAGGGCATGTACTTCGATCTCAGCCTGCCTCGCAGCCGCGATGAATTTGCGGTATGTCGCATCGGGTACCTCATCCTGAATTTGCAGGAAAATGGTATTCACGCCCTGCGCCTTGGAGAAGGAGATAATTTCAGGCGTCTGCTCTGCAATAATGGAAGCGTCCCACAGCCAGGTCGCTTTGTGTTCCTCATGTGAAAACCATTTGAGTAGCCAGGGCAGAAGAAGCAGGCAGAACAGCAGGGCCAAGATGGCCCATTTTGCCTTCACCGACAGTTTGCCCCACTTGTTCGTTATATTCCTCAGACGAGCAACGCTTCACTTGGCTCAAGCACAGGGTGCTGTACCGAATGACCAATCTTGTAAATGTGCGGATGTGGATACGTTTTGAACGCATTACGTGTATCCAGAATCGGCACGCCCATCTCGGCAATATCAAAGTAAGGCAAATCGCTGTGGTTGGTGATCAGCACGATGCAGTCGTACTTCTTGAACTGTTCCAAGTTGAACACTTCGCTATATACCGTCTCGCCATGCTTGTCCAGGAACGATTCAGCATGTGGATCATAATAGCTGACATTGGCTCCACCTTCCTTGAACTGTTCATAGATTTCCAGTCCTGGAGATTCACGCAAATCGGCAATATTCGGTTTGTACGACATACCAAGCAACAGAATGTTGGATTTACGTACCGATTTCGCGTACTCATTCAGAATGGTTGATGTTTTGTTCAGTACATAATATGGCATATTGTCATTGGTGGATTGCGCCAGCTCAATGAACTTGCTGTAGAAACGGAATCCTTTAGCCTTCCAGGACAGGTACATCGGATCAAGCGGGATGCAGTGACCGCCGATGCCAGGGCCCGGATAGAAAGGCATGAATCCAAACGGCTTCGTCGCAGCTGCGTCGATAACTTCCCAGATATCGATGCCCATACGGTCACACATCATTGCCATTTCATTAACAAAGGCAATGTTTACGCTGCGGAATGTATTTTCCAACAGTTTGGACATTTCAGCCACTTTTGGTGAAGATACAGGTACAACCGTTTCAACGTATTTGCTATACAACGCTGTTCCCAGTTTGAGGCAAGCTTCAGTTGTGCCCCCGATTACTTTCGGTGTATTAAAAGTAGTGAATCGTCCGTTGGACGGGTCCACACGTTCAGGCGAGAAGCACAGGAAGTAGTCTTTGCCTGCTTCATGTCCGATTTTGTCCAGCTCATCCTGGATCAGTTCTTCGGTAGTACCCGGATAAGTCGTGCTTTCCAGCGTAATCAGCATGCCTGGTTTCATATGCAGTTTAATCTGATCCACAACCGTCTCGATATAAGACGTATCCGGGTCCTGATTTTCACTGAGCGGTGTAGGTACGCAGATGCTCAACGCATCGATCACGCGCAGCATGCTGTAATCCGTTGTAGGCTGGAAGCGGCCGCTTTGCATCACTTTTTTCAATTCCTCGGACGAAATATCGTGAATATAGGAATCTCCCTGATAGATGCTCTCCACTTTGGATGCATCCAGATCAATCCCGATTACCGTGAAACCCTGATTGACCATTTCCACCGCAAGTGGTAATCCTACGTAACCGAGCCCGACCACGCCGAGCACCGCTTCTTTATTTTCGATCGCATTCAGTAATGTGTGGAATTGTTGATTCTCCATGATATTCCCTCCGGGCAGTGTATTTGTTTGGTTGATTGACGAATCCATTTGATAGATGTTTGTCTGTAGATGTACTTATTTGTCTGATAAAAATTAATGAAGGCTATCTGTTTCTCTTGGCTTTACTTGTGGTGCTTTTAATGCAGGCAACGCCTGATTCGGGCATCCAGCTCCACAGGTGAGAACGGTTTGGTCATATAATCATCGACTCCGCTGCGGAAGCATTGACTGATCGTTTGTTCCACACGCTGTTCCGTTAATACGACGATTTTGGGCGGCTGAGCCACATCCAGGTTCTGGATATGTTGAATGAACGGCAGGCCATCAATGCCATACAGGTTCAATTCGGTCAGCACCAGATCAGGCGTGATTTTCTCAATCAGTTCCAGTGCAGCCAGTCCATCCACCGCTTCATAGGTTTCATACCCCTGCATCTTCAGACGCAATTGCAGAAACTCGCGTACCGTCGGATCGTTATCCACAATCAAAATTCGTTCCGGCTCGTCTGCCGTCTTGTCCAGCGTGTAGATATGAATCTCCGACGGGTCTACCAGCTTGGCGGACTCAGCCATATGTTGAATGGTTGCCTTTGAAGGACGCTCACCTGCCGGGAAACTTGCCAGCGTGATTTGCGGATCGGCACCAGGTACCGTCTCCTGCAATTCATGCTTGATGCGAAGCCCCTCATAATGAACCTCATCCAGTGTCAACCCTGGCAGCAGGACAGCAAGTGCCTGTGTGGCTCCATCCTGCCAGACCTGGTAGGCAGACTCACTGGTCTGCTCCAGATGTGTCCTGACCTGCTGCTCCGGCTGAGACGGCCCTGCACAATGGATGAACATTAAGCCGCATGTTTCGGCACCCGTTTCTTTCAATCCCTGTTCTACACTGCGGTACACATTAACGGCAGCCTCACGCTGCAATGTCGCCGTATTTGGCATGTTCTTTTCCACCCTTCTCCCTCGGTTATCTATATTGTTTCTGCTGTATTGCCTGTGCTTAGCTTAAGCCGCCTCGCTTGTCTTCTCTTCCTCGGACCAGCTCTGGCGTGTCATGGTACCCCATGAGTTGTTGTTTTGCATGAACTGGATATGCCCCTGCAATCTCCACAGCACGCCGAGCTGATGATAGCCGACGAATTTCAGAGCGGAGTAGAACAGCATTTTGACCAGATCGGACAGCTTGTTATACCGTTTGAATGCAATTTCCTCAAGCACAAGAGCTCCCACACTGAGCAGATAACCACTCACAATGTTGAGCGATCCAAACAACACAAGTATCGGCCACTGGGTCATATCCATCAGTACATATCCCGTGAGAGCGAGAAGTCCAGTAATTCGGAAATACGGATTCAACGCTTCAAAGAGGATGTTGTACGGCATGGTCAGCATGCCCATGACTTTATATTTCGGGTTGAACAACATGCCGCGATTCTCAATCATGTTCTTCAGATTTCCACGTCCCCAGCGCTTGCGCTGACTGGACAAGATCCGGTAGGAATCCGGCGCCTGTGTCCAGCACACGGCTTCAGGGCAGAAGGCTACGCGGTATTTCAATTTATTCTCCAACATATAACGGTGAAGTTTGATGATAATGTTCATGTCTTCACCCGGATAACCGTCCCGGTATCCCCCAACTGCGATAACCGCATCCTTGCGGAACATGCCGAAGGCGCCCGAGACGATAATCAGACCATTCATGTGACTCCAACCGATTCGTCCGCCGAGAAAAGCTTTGAGATACTCGATGGACTGGAACATTGGCCAAATCTTGCGAGGCAGTGAAACGTCCTGCACTGCCCCATTCTCGATTTTGCAGCCGTTGGCTATCCGTACATCCCCGCCAATAGCCACCGTCTCTTCCGGATTCTCCATATACATGCGAGCCATACGAATCAGGGCATCCTTCTCCAGCAAAGAGTCAGCATCAATGGAAGAAATCAATGGATAATGAGACAGGTTGATTCCGGCATTGAGGGAATCGGCCTTCCCGCCGTTTTCCTTGTCAATGACATACAGGTCGGGGAATTCCGGATTGTGGTAGATCCCGCGAATTTTCTGACAGGAAATCTTGCCCCTAATCATCGTGTTGGGTACCGGCTTCAGACGATATTCTTCCAACAACACCTTTAAGGTGGTATCGCTTGAACCATCATTCACCACGATGACTTCATACGTTGGATAATTCAGCGTCATCAGGCAGTTCACATTTTCAATAATCGTCAGTTCCTCGTTATATGCGGGCACCAGCAAGGAAACCGATGGTACCAGCTCCGAGCCTGACAACGTATTGTATTTGGAATAATGCGATCGCCTGAAGATCGTCCAAATATTACGGAATGATAAGGCCAGAATGGAAAAGTAAAGCGTATTTACGGCAACGACATAATAGATTGCAACCATGCCGTAGATTAATAGTAGATCTCTAAGCAGTGTAATCCCCTCCTACCGCAGCCACACCTGTACGTTTCTTGCTTGTTATCCGGTTCCCACGTACGGGACCGAAGTACCGATCATACAGCAGCCTTTTTTTGTTATGTGCAATCATCTGGTCAACGGCTTTGTGGTCTGTTCCTGAGTGCTGCATCGTACTCTCAATCTGCTGCATTGCAATTTCCCGTTCAGCACCTGTGCCCTCCACAGCGGCCTGACACAAGGCTTCAAATCCCGGTTCACCCAGCTTGCCAAGGCTCTCAGCACTGTTATAGCGTACTCCCCAATCTTCATCACGCAGCGCTTTGCGCAGCAGTGGAATGCTGCCTGCCGCATGTTTCGAACCGAGCGCCTGCACCACTTCGGCACGCACCTCTGGGTCCGAATCCTGCATGAGCTTCAGAATGGTCTCGTCCTGAAGTGCCGGACTTGCGCTAAGATATAGCTTCACCGCTTCTGCCCGTACATCCTGATGTTCTGCGCCAACAAGTCTGTCGAGTGCAGGCATCACTTCGGGTACAGCTTGTCCCCACATCGCAACCAATCCCACTTTGACAAAGTCAGGATTGCGATCTTCCAGCAACTCAATCAGAATTCTGCTTGTATCCAGACTGGTTTCGAGCAAAATATCTGCTGCCAGATGATGAATCGATTTTCCTTTGGTTAACAGCAACGCGAGCATATCTTTCAGTTCACCCTGACGGATGGTACATCTTGCGATCGAACGACCAATCATAATTGCCATCGGACCAGGTTTTTCTTCCTTAAGCAATTCCATCAAGCCTGGAACGGCCTCTGGACAACGCATGCCGCCCAATCGATACGCTGCATCAATCTGGCGTCCGTAACGAATACGACTCAGTTCCTTCAGATCATGCTCTACAAATCCGGCTTCACGGCAGAGTACAATCAATTTGTTGCGATACTCGCCCTTGAACTGATCAATCCATTCAATAAGTTTGCTCTGGATGACCCGACGCTCGAGTGGGGCCAACTTCCCAGGTGGCAATCTCAGGGGACTGTCCTCTGTCAGCGCCGTCTGCAGATACGTAAAGTAGTCACGCTGCTTTAATTTATAAAACTCAATCTTGCGCCGTTTGCCGTTGTGGGACATTTTCATGGCAAACAGCAGGATTACACCCACAGCGACGAGCGCCGTACAGATGTATAGAAATAAATAAGCCAAAGCCAAATTCGGAAACATGTGAAAAGGTCCTCCTTTATACTCATTTATTCGGTCTGAAAACTTGGAATTTGTTCATACCGTTTCTTCATTTCCTCGTAGCTCAGTTTCAGTCGTTCACTGTACTGTACCTGCTCCCAGGGCTGCCAGCTGTATCTAGGCAATGTTTTCACATCCAGTGTCTTCTGGTCACCACCAGGCCAAGAGATATTTCCAGTAGAACGATCCATTAGCCACGGAACCAGGGTCACACCCTTGACTGCGACAGTTTCGAATTGCCGTCCACCTTTCAGCGCTCCATACTTGATCGCTTGCAGTGAACTTGGGTCACCGAATCCAAGCAGCATCCATGGAATACGCATCTCGACCTGATTACCGTTATATTGCCAGGCGGTTAACGAATCGGTATCGGATTGATCTGGAGCTGTCGTTCCCCGTTTCAATGTACCCACCTTCTCATTCATGAACGGTTGGGCGGAACGGGTATCCGGTGGGGTCATCCGCAGGCTGACCGCCAGGTTCCATGGATGGAATGGATCTGCCGCATTCTCTTGCTCCTCGGGCAGCATCCCGTAACCGTCCTTGCCATAGAGGCGCTGGTTAAAGTCATAGTCCTTGGCGATCTCCACTTGTGATTCATCATCCTGCCCCAATGTAATCACTGTTTCGAGTCCATCACTCAGCGTTCGATCCGGAAGTCTCGTACCCGGCTGATTGCCGCCATCCAGCGTATCCGTTCCGATGCGCAGCAAGGTCTGGTCCGGGTCAAAAGGTTGATCCAGCGTCATGCCAATGTACAGGTAGGCTTCATCATGGGTCATTTTCATTTCCTTGATGCCATCTACCTTGCCTTGCCAGACGGTGACCTCTTCCTTCTTCAGCGCATTCCAGTCATCCAGTTTCCCGTCGATGGTCAGCTGTTCCTGCTTACCGGGGTCCATGGCGAGCAGACCGAACATCTTCTCATTCGTCAGCACGTTCAGCCAGTAGGCGCGCCGATCAGCTGGAATTTCAAGCGGCATCGTGTTCCAAGTTTTTTTGAACCACTCATCCTGCCACATGAATAAAATCGCTCCCGCATACCCTTCATCATAAATATCCTGAGTCAGCGATGCGTCGATCTCGCCCTGCTCGACCTCGTTATGTCCGCCCTGATCCCGACCTCCCATACCGAGATGGGAGATTCCAAGCGAAGAAGGTACACCGTACTCTGTAATCATTACAGGCATATCGGAAAACTCGGCTTTGAGCTTGCGCAGATAACTTTTGTACGTGTTGTACTCGCCGTTCTCATCCTTGATCGTCTGGAGTGTCTGGTCCGTATGGAACAAGTCCGGGTAATAAGGGTACACATGGTATGCTGCAAAATATCCGCCCTGCCACTCTTCCGGTTGAATATGTCGCGCATCCACACTCACCAAATCCTCTTCGAACAGCGGCTCGCCCGGATGATCCAACACATCGGTTGTTACCCAGTTGGTGAAGGTCATTGGATGCTCCCACCCGTATTTCTTCTCCAACACGGCGGTATAATCCAGTAGCTCTGCGAGCCAATTCTCGAACGGTGATGCATCCTGCGTCCCGGAAAAATGAACGCCTTTGTACTGCGGCACGTCAGGATGGCTCTCATTCGTGTTGTTCACCATCGAAGGGTCCCACTCGGTCCCCACATGCCAAGCCATCAGATATTTCCCGGCATTCGTCTTGTATTTGCCGCTTGACTCTCCCGGTTTATCGGGAATGTCCGCATCCCCATATACAGCCGATACCGCCTTTTCAATCTCCTGCTTGAACGTCTGCTCAATATGGTCAGCATAGGCATCCTGCTTCTCGATCAACTCTTCTTCCGGCGACCATATGCCCTGTATAAAATATAACGGTTGCTCCCGGCCACGGTTATACTCAACCAATGCGGTGTAAAAAATCGGCTCATGTACCGTGTACACCCGGATTACATTGGCCCCCAGATCCTCAATCTGCTGGAACCACTTCAAGTAATCCTCTTTGGTCAACGGAAATTCGCCCGGGTAATGTCCTGGTGATGTAGCACCCAGGTTCACACCTTTCACGAACATCTCCCGCCATGCGCCATCGGGTCCATATTCCATGAACCGGTCTCCATCGGTCTTGAATTTCATCTCCGTGCCATTATCAGCTGTGTACGTAACGAGCTGGGGTTGCATATAGTGCCAGCCGGCAAATATTCCGCCTGTCACTACGGCCGCTCCTGTCAGCATCGTTAGCAACCAGCGTCTTCGTCTTCGTCTGCTCATGGCTCTTGATTGCTCACCTCTCTAGTATGCATCCTGCTTCATCTGCGGATCTTAAATGACATGAAGGTCTGCGGGAAATCCCGCATCGGATGTCCGCTTTGGGTAGAGATGTCAGCGGTGTAGTTCTCACTATAGCTCTAAGACTCTGCATTTGTAACTAGGCTGTTGGAAGCAAACGTGAACTGCAACATTCTGCCCATAATTCGTAAAATGCGCCATCAACTAGCATCCATGAGCCCTTCTTGCTCTTATGTCCCATGGACACGAATATATGCCACTTTAACCGTCCGTTTGAGGTTCTTCCAGGCTTGCACATCTCTACCCGTTATTGTTATATGCAACGCGGATTGCGAGATCTGTTTCCGCTTGAACGCTTACCCCATTAAACGCTAATGATATTTTAAAGTTGCGGACATTTTTACAGTATTAACCATAAAGATTACAAAATTGATACTATAGTCCGATAACGTATCCTTGAAAACCCGCGTCCTATCAAGGTTTTCTGAAAAGTGCAGAAAATGAAAAAAGGACATCAGTCCCCCCCTATAGGACTGTGCCCATTTATATTACTTTTACATAAAGCCCAATGAACACCCGGTCATCACCCGGAAGTCACGGATCTCTTACACGAAATGTAAAAAAATACATCTTTTTTCCTAAATTTTGACTCTAATAGGTCCATCCAATAATTGTGTCCAATTTGCAAAATAATTCCGGTTGCCGCATCTGGCATTGTCGGATATGCTTATAAAACAGGAACACTTGTTCCATACTGTAAATAAACTGTAAAATAACGTTGACTGAATGAATCCCATCACTGCACAGAAGCAGCCGAATCATGAATAAAAGGAGAGAAATACTATGCCCCGCAAAGACGGACGTGTCATTATGCTGGCCGATTGCCAGTCATTTTATGCCAGTGTGGAGAAGTCTGCACATCCTGAATACAGAGACCGTCCGCTTGTTGTTGCGGGAGATCCTGCACGCCGTTCAGGCATTATTCTGGCAGCCTGCCCACTCGCTAAGTCCTATGGGATTACTACAGCAGAACGGCTGGGTGAGGCTCTTGCCAAATGCCCCGATGTTGTCGTTATTCGTCCCCGGATGGCCGAATATATTCGTGTTTCCCTACACATTACCCGTATCCTTCAGTCCTATACCGATCTGGTTGAACCGTATAGCATTGACGAACAGTTCCTCGATGTCACCGGAAGTTTAGACCTGTTCGGCAGTCCTGAAACGATTGCCCGCAGCATTCAGGACAGGGTAATGGAAGAGACTGGCGTCTATATCCGCGTCGGCATCAGCGACACTAAGGTTGTCAGCAAGATGGCCTGTGACCTGTATGCCAAAAAAGTCCCCGGAGGCATCTATACATTGCCCCGCAAGGACGTGCAGACAACATTGTGGAAAAAGCCTGTTCGAGACATGTTTATGGTCGGTTCCCGGATGGGACAGCATCTCTATAAGATGGGGATTCATACGATTGGGGATCTAGCGCAGACTCCATTGTCCCGGCTGAGAGAGCGTTGGGGTGTAAATGGTGAGGTACTGTGGCGTATTGCCCGCGGGATCGATGATTCTCCGGTAAAACCCGGGACATATGCTCACCAGCAGCAGGGCATTGGACATCAGATGACATTGCCTCGGGACTATGAATCGTGGGAAGACATCAAAGTGGTGCTGCTCGAACTGGCGGAGCTGGTCAGCCGGCGTTCCCGGGACAAATCGCTCATGGGCAATGTCGTCTCTGTAGGATGTCGGGGGCAGGATTACGATCGTCCAACCGGCTTCTCCCGCCAGATGAAGGTGAATGAACCTACCAACATCACCGATGAAGTATACGATGCGGCAGCAGCTTTGTTTCTGCGCCATTGGGACGGATTACCCATTCGCCGCATCAGCGTGTCATTGACCGGACTCGTGCCCGATTCCGAAGTACAGCTGTCCTGGTTCGATGACCGTGAACGCAAAAGAGAACTGGAACGTGCCACGGATGACATCAAGCGCAAGTTTGGAGAAACCGCGATTATGCGAGCCTCCTCGCTCTGCTCCTCCGCACAGGCACAGGACCGTTCTCATAAAATTGGAGGTCACTATAAATGAGTAAAAAATTACAGCAAAACGGGATTTTTGAGTCGTCGCGCATGATGCTTCCCGAACACCGGGAAGCCTACATCATTCATCAGGAGCAACTTGCTCCCCGTACCCGTCCATCTCTGGATGCCCAGGCAGCGGAAGAAATGTCCCGTTTGCTTAGTAACTCCATGCTGCTCGGGGATACAGTCACCATCACCCTGTTCCATGAACATGATGATATCCGCTTTACCGGACAGGTGCTCCGATTGGACTCCCCTGCCCGTACCCTTAAGCTGCTGATGGAGAGTGGGACTCGGGACATTCAAATGAATCTTATTACTGATGTGGTACTCGCGAATGAATGATGCGCGCCAAAGACCCAGACGTCAGACAGCCTTACTTTTCTGGGTGTTTGACTCGTCAATATGAACCATATCTTAAGGAGTGAAGCTTTTTTTTGGTTCACCATATTTTCTCCCGAGGCGAATGAACTTGATATAAAGGGAGCATCCCGAATTCACCCCAGCGTTGCGGGTGTACCGGAATAGATGCAGCATGGCCATTGCTATGCAGGACCCTTTTCCTACGGGATCTGAACCAAGACTGAAGCAGCCAACAAGCCACATTCCTATCGGACTATTTCGTTCCAAAGAAGCAAAAGGACGAATTGGTGATTCATCGACTACTCAGGAGGGTAAGGGGATGACTTCGTTAGAACAAACTCCAGTCAAATTCTCTGGAAAGACGCTCAAGCAGATGCACGCCTGCAATGCTGTTTCCTTTCCGATTCAGAGCCGGACCTACAAGACCGATGCCGAACTGGCCTGGAACCAGAGTCAGAATTCCACCCGACACTCCACTCTTGGCAGGCAACCCGACCTGAATCGCGAATTCGCCTGATGCATTATACATACCGCAGGTAGTCATGAACGTTTTGGCGATCTGCACATAACGACGAGGAATAAGCTCAATCCCGGTGATCGGATCTGTCCCGTCATAAGCAAGCACCAGTGACATACGGGCCAGGTCTGCACAAGTCACCTCGATGGAGCAATGGCGGAAATAGACGGCAAGCACATCTTCGACGTCATCCTTGAGCACACCATTGTGCTTCAGAAAATAACCAAGCGAGCGGTTCAGGTGGCCTGTCTCCGATTCGGACCGATATACCGCCTCGTTATAGTCCAGCCGATCATTATTCGCGAGCTTGCGGAAAAATTCCAAAATGCGCCGTGACTTCTCCTCTTTGCAATCCCCGGCAATCAGGGACGATACCGTGATCGCGCCCGCATTGATCAATGGATTAAACGGAATGCCCGGTTCGACCAGTTCAAGCTTGATCATGGAATCATAATCATCGCCGGTAGGTTCTTTTCCTACATTAAAAAAGACCGCTTCCTCCCCATGATCCATCAGGGCCAGAATGAGTGTAAATACCTTGGAGATACTTTGCATCGTAAACGGGACACCACAATCTCCGGCTGACACATGATTGCCTTCGGCGTTCATGATATGTATACCCAGTTCGTCCTGTGAGGCCTTGAATAACTCGGGAATATAAGAGGCTACTTTCCCCTGTCCGGTGTGCAGACGGCTGGTCTCCAGCCATTCCGGCAACAACTGGTTCAGACGTTCCATTGCAGCATTGCTCATCTCCATCTCCTCCAAATCTCTGTATGAGCATTTCGCATGCCTCCGAATGACGAGTTCCCATCGAAGTGATGCAAAATGCCCGATATAGTATGTATTACCCGCAAGCCTGATCCCTTACCGCTTCACCTGAAGATTCAGCTCCAGAATCTCGCCGGGTAACCCATGATAATCTCCAACCCATGTGGATACAAAGTTCTGTCTGAGCAATATTCGACGTGATGCCGCATTGGACGGATCGATAACCGCATAAAGTACACCAATTCCCGCCGCCTGTGCCTGAATAATCAGCCGAGCTGCGATGGAAGTCCCGTGTCCTCTCCCCCAATGCTCCGGCAGAATCATGTAACCCATTTCCGCCCGGGACGGATCGGATTCATCCGGGATCAGTTTGGCGTAGGCCATTCCTACCCCATCTTCACCAGATATTCGATAATAGCCACAATTGTTGCAGAGATTATAATTCAGCATGGATTCAAATTCCGCAGTAGCTTCATGCTCAGGCAGAGCACGTTCGGTAATCTGTTGCATGACTTCAATATTGGACACAAGAGCATAATAATCAGCAAAATCAGATGGTGCATATTTCAAGAAATTCATGACGAACATACCTCCTCCAAATGGCTAACAAGGACTTGCTCTTTTTATTTCACCTAGAGTATACCAGAAGCCAAGTATGCATTGCACACAACCACTTCATGTACAGAATTCTCATTCCTATCAGGTCCAGCAGGTACCAAAAAAGCGGCCTCCGTAGGAGACCGCCCAGCTTGCTTTTTATAAGAACTTCGTCCCCACTACGATCAGCTTGCCCGGGATGAAGGGTTAAGATTCAAATGCTGTTCACGTTGACGTGTACGACGTCCTTGACCCGGAGGCGTAATCATCAACGCCAGCAAGAGCGAGACGGCACACAGTACAGCGATCACAATAAAGGTAAGATGGAATCCGCCCAGCATGGCGCTGATAAACGATCCAGCCAAGGCACCAAATCCAAATCCCTGATAGATGACGCCGTAGTTTTTGCTCTGATTTTTCAGTCCAAAGTAATCTGCCACAATCGCCGGGAAGACCGTGATATTGCCGCCGAAACAGAATGCGATAGCGGCTACACAGGCGAAGAAGATGCCAAAGCTCAGCGGTACCAGGCTCAGCGTCATTACGGCAACAGCCGTAACCAGCAGTGCTCCGGCAATAACTTTCATCCGTCCTACTTTATCCGACAACGCCCCCAGAATGATACGTCCAGCAGTGTTAAAGATCGCAACCATCGCCACCGCATTGGCCGCCGTAGCCACATTAAGACCTGCCAACTGCACACCGATGTCTTTCACAATACCGATCAGATACAGTCCACTCATACAGGCCGTGAAGAAAATAACGAACAGCATATACGCTTCTTTCGTGCGCAGCATTTCTTTGACCGTATAATCATGACGTGTTTCTGGTTGCTTCGCACCGTCCGTGCTACTTGCTGGAGCTTGTTCACGAACAACCGCTTCACGGATCAGGAACGAGCCGCCCACGATCAATACCAACACAATAATGCCCCAGTACATAAAAGCTTGAGCAGGACCAACAGCACCAATTAATGCCGAGTTCACGTATTTGAACAACAGACTGCCTGTACCAAAGGCCCCGACCGATATACCTGAGATCAGACCTTTTCGCTCAGGGAACCACTTGATCAGGTTGGACAGGGAAGTAATGTACGCCGTACCATCCGCGAATCCAACCACAAATCCGGCCAGAATATAGAGCAGTGTCAAAGAACTCACTTGAGAACTGAGCACGAGTCCCAGACCAAGCACTACACCCGCTACCCGAATCAGGCGACGAAGCCCCCATCGTTCTTGCAGTCGGCCGGCAAATAGTGTGGCAAATGCCAAAGCAAAGCTGGTAATCGAAAATGTTATCGCGACCGAGCTGACGTCCCATCCGAAACGATCAGACAACGGTTGATTAAATAAACTCCAGGTGTAGATGGTTCCGAGACCCATTTGTACAATGATGGTTCCCAGTACAATAAGCCAGCGGTTCATTTTCATAGTTGTAGATGCTGAATTAGGTGCGGATGAAATAGCTGCTTTCATCGTGATCTCCCCTTTGCCGATGTCATATATATGAATGCGTTCACAAGCTAATCATACATGAAAGGGGATTCATTACACCGATTTGAGCATGAGTTGCATCAGATGCGGAATGAAATGCCTCTAGATGCGCATGAGCTGCCTGAATTCTTTGACTTTGCCCCGGCTAACCGGTACTTCAGCCTCCAGATCACGCAAACGAAGCAGGTACGTATTGTTAAACCAAGGCACAATTTCACGAATTTGAGACAAATTCACGACGTAAGAACGATGGCAGCGGAAAAAGGTTTCCAGCGGTAATCGACCGTGAAAATCCGAAATACTGACCGGCATCGTAAACTCACCGTTTTTGGTATACACCTTCGTAACTTTCTCTTGAGCTTCCGCATAATAAATATCGGCGGTGTCTGTCACAATAATATTGTCATTGCGCAGCAGGTTAATGCGTCGTTCCGTCTGGGTATTGGATTCACGCGCCTGCATATTTGATGCAGACCATTCATCGTTGGCTTGAGCCGCATTGTGAGCCTGCCCATCGACACTGCCATGTTCACGTTTCTCCTGCTCATGATCCCGTTTGAACGCCGTTTCGAGTTTATGCAGCATCGCGGCAATTCGTTTCTCATCATAGGGCTTCAGAATATAGTCAAACGCCTCCAGCTCAAACGCTTCAGCCGCATGCTCCTTATAAGCCGTTGTGAATACGATATATGGCTTGCTCGCAAACTTTCCAATATGATGTGCCAGCATCATGCCGTCCAGCGAAGGGATATTTATATCAAGAAAAATAACGTCGACTTCCTGCTCCTGCAGAAACTTCAGCACATCCAGTCCATCTTCCAGACAATCTACCACTTCAATTTGGCTATGTTCCTGTATCAAGTAATTCAGTTCCTCACTTGCCGGAATTTCATCTTCAACAATAAGGGCTCTCATCGACAGTTCATCACCTTGTTACTACATCTCCTTTGGGTACATCAAATAAAATATCGGTTCCTTGCTCCAACCGTGTAATCGTTAACCCTTGTCCATAAATGAGCTTCACCCGACGATGCACGTTGTACAACCCGATCTGGTTGGCTGGCATCCGGTCATGGTAAACACGCTCAATAATGTCGGCTCCAATGCCTGCTCCTGTGTCACTGACCCCAATTCGCACAAAGTCAGGATAATCCTGTACCCGAATCCGTACGGTCCCGGGTCCTTTTACCTTGAGAATACCGTGGATAATGGCATTTTCCACAAGTGGCTGGATGACCAGACTTGGAATATGCACAGCCACCTCATCAATATCATAGATGACGTTAAGCCTGCTGCCGAAGCGCGCCTTCTCGATCTCCACATAATTGCGGACCTGCTCCAACTCCTTGTGAATATCGATAAGCTCATCCGATAGCTCCAGGTTATAGCGCATATATCCAGACAGATTCACAATCAATTCGCGTGCCCGATCCGGCTTGGTGCGAATGGATGAGGCAATGGCGTTCAGCGCATTGAATAGAAAATGAGGATGAATTGTGGTCTGCAATGCACGCAGCTCCGCTTTATTGGCCGCAGCCTTGATCTCCTCCACACGTGATACTTCCATCTGGGTGGAAATAATCTGGGACAGGCCCACAGCCATCGTTTGCAACGGATACGTAATCTTGTAAGCTTTGCGGTAATAGATTTTCAAGGCACCCGTTACTTCGCCCCGCTCTTTGAGTGGAATGATGAGGAGGGAGTGGATATCCGGCGTTTTTTCGTCAATGACATCATTGCTGATCGTAATCTCTCCGCTGGAGATCGTCTTCTTCGTCATCTCACTAATAATTTCATTACCGATGTGATATCGTTCCTCACCAAATCCCACATAAGCCAGTACATTTCGGGTATCCGTAATCGCAACCGCATCAGCCTGAATATCCTCCTGAATAATCCGGCAGATCGTACGCAGGGAGTCTTCATCAATGGAACGGAAGTACGGCAAGGTCTTGTTCGCAATCTCCAGCGCCAGCTTGGCCTGACGAGCTGCAATCATTTCCTTTTCCCCTTCCACACTCTGCACCAGCAGTACGATTAGCCCAATATTCACCTCACCTAATATCATCGGCAGCGCAATCTTCGAGACAATGTCGGCCCCCAGTGGATCGGGATAGGAATACAGCAGGATGAGCAGCATCGTAAGCGCCTCACAGATCATTCCGGCCGCAATACCGATCATCCAGCGCTTCGACTTAGGCGTATACTTATGTATATACCCGGAGACCAGACCTGCAAGGATACTCGTGATCAGGCACGGGATCGCCGTAACTCCATCCATATCGATTAAATATCGATGCACCCCCGACACAATCCCGGTAATGATGCCCACAGGCCCCCCGAACAGAATACCGCCAGACATAACAGCAATAATGCGCACATTCACCAGCGAACCTTCCACATTAATACCGGTATAGGTACCGAAGATAGCAAATGCACAGAATAACAACGTAACCGCAATGTACTCCTGCCATCTCAATTTTCCCTTTTGCAAAATCTGTCTAAACCGCGGTATCCTCGACAGAAAGAATAAAAATATAATTAGCAGTGCCGCCCGTTCAAACAGCCCCAGCAGCATCGTAAACATCTCCGTCAATCTGACTTCCTCCACATCCGTCAAAAATAAACGCCCATTATCGCAGCAGCGTTTTCCTCACCTTAAAATCCATGTATGCTCGTATGCAACAGTTTACCGCTCCCCCAGAAGGAAAGCAAAGTCGATCCTGTGAAAATGGAAGTAGCCGAAAGTCGCTAACCTATTGAACAGACGATACGGAATTAATTTTGCTCCAAACCATTCTCTTCCCTACCAACAAAGCTTCACTTTCCTACACATATAACTCCACTTCCAAAAATCCACTGTGTTATAATTAATTGGAACATTATGCTAATTAATCAAACTGAAATTTATTTAAGAAAGGTGTATTTAAATGTTTGTAATGCTACTGATAGGCTCACTCCTGCTTTTTAGTGGTTTGTGGTACATCATTTACTTTATCTCGAAACGTACCCAAAACCCTAATCGCTCGTCTGCTCATGTGCTGAGAGTGATTTTAAGTATTTCGATCCTCGTACTAATAGTTGAAAACTACATATACGAAACAGTACCTTCTAATGCCATTTTAATTTTAGTATTTATTGCATCTTTAATAGCCACTAGCCCTTATTCTGTTAAGAATAAAGAGTGATGGGATGACACCAGTTTCCTGTCTCTCTCCTATTAGAACTGGATTATAATCAACATGCTTCGTTTATCTCGCATTGCAAGGAGGAGTTTCCTTAATGAAAAATCTCTCTTGTGGTATTTTATCTCTATGTATAATTGGAGCCTTACTTCTTTCTGCATGCGGAAAAGCGGACGACAATTACCCCCTTTCCAATAGCGAAAAACCTAGCAACACAACAAGCGGAGCCCCTTCAACCAACATTACACCAAAAAACTTTGAAAGTCTGATTGAGCCAGCGGAGATTGAAGAAATTAAGGACATCACAGCGGCCGAATTTAAGAAGGGCGTCTACATTGATTTCGACAAATATAAAAGCAGCTTCTTTGACGAAAAGATTATCTCTAAGTTAAGGAACAATCTGGAATCGATTGTAGAGAACAACGAAAAAAAGTTTAAGCAGAATCTGAATAACAAGTCTTTGGAATCCATTAGAGAAGGCTTTTATTACAAAAACACAGCCGATCAATTCATGTTCTATGAGTTGGATCTTTTAGAAAAACTCGATCATCCAGAACAAATTAGAGTAGGTGTGCGCTTTGTTAGAAAGTCCTCAGACGGTAGTATTGAGAATCAAGGCATTACCTACTTCTTTACTAAAAACGAAAAAGGTGACTGGGGTATTGAAAACATAGATTAAATCCCAACTTGAAAATTTAAAGGAGATTTAATCCAATAGTATTTTGTATCAAGTAACACATGTTCTTGACTAAAACAATCAAAAGGGCGGTCCATAAGTCATATTCCTGACTTATGAACCGCCCCATCCACTAAAATTACTTCATACACATTCGATGTAATTTGGTTTTTATAAAATGAACTTCCAGTTACACAGTAACGGAGAGTGCAGAACCAATCTGGAGAAGCGAAGCTAAAAGCTTTCTGAAAGAAAGCTGCATCGGAAGCATACGCTCGCCTTTATCACCGGATTTTACCCTTTGAAAGGGTAATTCAAAAAAATCCGGGGATAACAGCGATCGGAAGATGGTACTGCACTCGGAGTGGCCCCGTGTAAATGAAACTGTTTCATTTTATACCACCCAACATTCTATCGAATCCCTACCTAAACATGCCCCACAACTTAATCAAATGAAACGTATTGTTCGGATCGATCTTCTGCGCAAGAACAAAAGCAACAAATTGTTCCTCCTGAGTCGCAGAAAAATTCTCGTTCAAAATGACCGCTGACGACTTGACCAGCCTTCTTACCTTGGCCTTATCCTGCAAATCGGACTTGGTGACCCCATCTATCAACTTTTTGATACGCTCTTTGACAGCGGGATTTTTCATCTTTGTTTTGATCCGCTCCACCAGCTGCGGACTAATTCCATATTGTTGGTAACCCAAAACGAACAGCACCTCCTGAATAATGAACTCACTTCTTATTCATATGACAGGAGGGCCTGTACACTTGACATTTTCCCACGGAAAATGTGGAAAACCACACATTCATAGCCCGATCAATCGATCAGATCACCCTGGAATACTTGCTGCTGCTGTAAAAAGTCACGTAAAGGAGCGTAGTCAACAGACGTCCAGAAGCTCGCATCCGCAATCAGGCTGGAGACGTCATCTCGCGCCTGCTCCAATACCTCAAAATCTGCAACCATGTCGGCAAGACGGAACTCCGGTAATCCACTTTGCTTGGTGCCAAAGAAATCGCCCGGTCCCCGCAGATCCAGATCTCGACGGGATACCTCGAATCCATCTTCGGTTTCCGTCATGACCTTCATGCGCTCCTGCCCCACCTCTGTCTTGGGGTCTGCAATGAGTACACAATAGGATGCATGAGCGCCCCGACCGACCCGACCACGAAGCTGATGCAGCTGCGACAGACCGAAGCGGTCCGCATCCATAATGACCATCAGCGTTGCGTTAGGCACATCGACCCCGACCTCCACAACTGTTGTGGAGACCAGAAGCTGAATTTCGTTGCTGTAAAAGTCACGCATCATCTCTTCCTTCTCGCCAGCCGTCATCCGTCCATGCAGCAGACCTACACGGTACTTCGGAAAGTTCTGTTGCATCTGGATATGCAGGTCAATGGCATTCTGTACATCCAGCTTCTCCGACTCTTCAATGAGCGGGCAGATCAGATA
The DNA here is from genome assembly GCF_900107875.1 of Paenibacillus sp. 276b. Taxonomy (NCBI): domain Bacteria; kingdom Bacillati; phylum Bacillota; class Bacilli; order Caryophanales; family Paenibacillaceae; genus Paenibacillus; species Paenibacillus sp. 276b. The sequence continues at coordinate 186,086 of NZ_FNRR01000007.1, forward strand.
GGCCTGACGTCCCTGGTCCACTTCTCGCGAAATAAAACCAAGAACCCGGTCCATCATGTCATGCTTGACCCAGTACGTCGAGATAGGAATCCGCCCCTTTGGACGTTCCGAGATGGTCGATACTTCAATATCACCAAAAGCTGTAATGGCAAGCGTTCGCGGTATCGGCGTCGCCGTCATCGTTAACACATCCGGGTTATAGCCTTTACGCCGCAAAATGCTGCGCTGGTTCACACCGAAGCGATGTTGTTCATCTGTAACAACAAGACCCAAGTCACGGAAAAATACATCCTCCTGAATCAAAGCGTGTGTACCCACAACGATATCGATCATACCCATCTGCAAGGATGCAATCAGATCTTTGCGCTTCCGTCCATTCACGCTGCCCGTTAACAGCCCCACAGTTACGCCAAAAGGTTCAAACAGCTTTTGCAGTGAGCGCATATGCTGTTCTGCCAGAATCTCCGTAGGGACCATCAGAGCCCCCTGAAAACCGGAACGAACGGTCGTATACAGCGCGATCGCCGCAATAACCGTTTTACCTGAGCCTACATCTCCCTGCAGCAATCGATTCATCGAATACGGTGAACGCATATCATGCAGAATTTCAAGCTCTACCTTCTTCTGTGCATCCGTCAGTTCAAATGGCAAACTGCGAACAAACTCCCGAATCGTCGTATTATCCGTTGTGTGCACTACACCATCCATACGATCCCGGTTCAATGCACGATACGCCTGCATCTTGAGTTGAAACAAAAATAGCTCCTCATACACCATCCGCTGTCTGGCCTGCTGGCCTTCCCGGTTATCCTGCGGACGGTGAATCCCGGCAATCGCCTGTTTGCGAGGCATGAATCCATATTTGTTCATGAGTGATTGAGGCAGAATTTCGGGGATCATTTCCCCGAATTGGACTAACCCCTGATTAATCGTTTTGCGCATCCATGACTGCGTTAGCTTGCCGGTTACCGAATACACAGGCTGCAGCGTGCCCGATCGTCCTTCCCCTTTATCCGGGAATTCCGAGTCCGTTACGGTCATCTGCATACGCTTCTGTTCCCATTTCCCCATAATAACAATCTCCCGATTGGGCGTAAGCTGTTCTTTCAGAAAATGCCGATTGAACCAGGTGGCTGAAATCATCCATTCTTCCGTCATCACCTTACAGGTAAGGCGTGACTTTTTGCCATAACGCTGCAACACCGGGATGCCCATCACTTTACCCTGTACCGTAATTTTGTCCCCGTCCTTCACTTCACTGAGCGAACGCAGCCGATAATCCTCATAACGGAACGGATAATATTCAAGCAAGTCTTTTACAGTAGAGATGCCAAAGGCGTGAAGCTCTCCCTCTTTGAGAGCACTCACGCCGCTAATTTGTTTAACCGATATTTCTTCCCATTTCATGTCTAATCCCTCATTCCGGAACAGGCCACATAAAGATGGCAATTACGCCAGGCCCAACATGGCTGCCAACGACAGCTCCAATATTGGTATACACCACTTCATTCAGTGTAAAATGTCCACGTAATTGCTCTGCACAAGCGATCGCTGATCCGGGGTCTGCGGTATGACCTACCGCCAGATTAACACGTTGACCCGCCAGATCCTGCTGAAACAGCTCAATAATGCGTGCCATGGCTTTTTTGTGACCTCTAACTTTCTCCACTGCGTAAATAACGCCTTCCTCATCAATGGACAAGATCGGTTTAATATTCAGCAATGTTCCCAAGATGGCCGCAGCTTTGCCAATCCGGCCGCCTTTCTGCAAATACTCCAATGTATCTACGAGAAAGAACAGCTTGCGGCTCTTCTGCATGGCTGCTACAGCCGCAGTGATCTCCGCAGCGGATTTGCCTTGTTCGGCAAGCTCGGCAGCCTGTACGACCAATAAACCATATCCATAGGATGCAGACTTCGAATCCAGTACCGTTATATCGCCCTCACGTTCCAGCAACGATTTGCCGAGCAGTGCCGATTGATAGGTACCACTCATGCCGGAAGACAAATGAATCGATACAATGGGCCGTTCCGGGTCATCATCCAACAGTGTGTTATAGATATTCATAAAATCGGTGGGAGAAGGCTGTGAGGTTGTAGGCAGCACAGATACCTTCTCCAATTTTGCATAGAACTGTTCCGAAGTCAGATCAACGCCGTCTGCATAAGCTTCTTCCCCGAACAAAACACGCAGCGGAACAACATGAATCCCGTATTTACGGATCAGTTCTTCCGGTATATCTGCCGTGCTATCGGTTACGATCGCAACCTTGTGGCTCATCAGATCCCCTCCTCTTTGCTTAAGTGCTTTAGGACTCTACAGAGAACAAATAATAATAAACCGGCTGTCCTCCAAGATGCACCTCTACCTCAGCATCAGGATATTGTTCTTCAAGCCATGCGACAAGCGCAGCGGTAATTTCAGGGGTAGCCTCGTCCCCTTCAAGGATGGTCACCACTTCATCTCCGCTCTCCATCATCTGTTGCAGCAGACCTTCACATGCGTTCAGCATGCTTTCGTCCGTTGCAACGATCTTGGAATTATGGATACCGATGTAGTGTCCAGCTTTGATATCAAGCTCATCATATTGTGTATCTCTGACCGCATGAGTCACTTGACCGGACTGTACCCGGCTAATCGCCTCAAGCATATGGTCACGGTTGGTTTCCGCAGACTCATCCTCCTGGAAAGCAAAAGCCGCTGCCATGCCCTGAGGGATCGTCTTGCTCGGAATCACAATAATTCGACGCTCATCTTCAAGCAACTCCCTAGCCTGCTCGGCAGCAAGTACAATATTGGAGTTGTTCGGCAAAATAAATACCTGTTCTGCCGCGATCGAACGCACCGCTTTCACAAAATCTTCAGTGCTCGGATTCATCGTCTGTCCACCAGACAGAACAACATCCACGCCAAGACTCTGGAAAATCTCTGCAATGCCGTCACCGGAAGATACCGCGATGAAACCATATGGTGCCATCTCATCTGCTGGGAGCACGGCTTTTTCCACGCTACGCGCCGCTTCAGGTGGAATCTCTGCGAACAGCTCAGGCGAAGGCGCAATGTCCATGCCTGCAGTCAGCAGATCACGATGCTGCTCACGCATATTGAGAATATGAATTTGTGTGATTTCTCCATAACGGAGAGCCAGGTTTAATACATCCCCTGGTGTCTTGGAATGCACGTGAACCTTAATCACTTCATCGTCAGCAATAATAATGATGGAATCCCCGTTAACTGACAACGCTTTCCGGAATGCTTCGTCATCAAATGCAACACCTGCGTTCTCTCCAAGCTCGCGGTTAATAAAGAACTCCATGTCATACAGGAACTCAATATCTTCCGTTTCCAGTCGCGCTTGGGCAGACATTGGCATCTCCGGTACGATTACCTGCTGTGCAGGCTTCGCAGAAACCACTTCTGACGGTGCAGCCGGTTTCAATGCAGATGCCGCTACGGTTGGTTGTACGTCTCTCTGGAAGGATGTACGACTTGCCCCGTCCGTTTGCAACAGAACGTCCATAAAGCCTTCGTAAATATATACAAGCCCCTGACCGCCTGAATCCACAACACCGACCTGTTTCAATACAGGCAGCAATTCCGGAGTCATTGCCAGTGCTTCTTTTGCTTTTAACAATACTTCATTCATTAATTCAGTTATATCATTCGTCCGTCTTGCGTAGTAGCTGGCATGTTTCGCCGCTTCCTTGGCTACGGTAAGAATGGTCCCTTCAACGGGTTTCACTACGGCTTTATAAGCTGCGTCCACACCGTTCTGCAGAGCTGCGGCGAACTGGAGTGTATTCAGTTCCTCATAAGGAGCAGCTGAACGACTGAATCCGCGGAACAATTGCGATAATATTACTCCGGAATTGCCCCGTGCGCCCATAAGCAGGCCTTTTGATAAAATACCGGCAGCTTCTCCGATGGAGGCAGAACTCTTGCGTTTAATCTCTGCGACTCCTGCACTCATTGTCAAATTCATGTTCGTTCCCGTGTCACCATCCGGCACAGGGAAAACATTCAGGGAATTGACGTGCTCTGCATGCTGTCCAAGTTGTTCCGCTCCGGCAAGTACCATTGCGGTGAAATCTGTTCCATTTAAAGAACGTATACTCAAGTGAGAATTCCCCTTCCTAGCTTGATACACGAACATCTTGCACCAAGATGTTATCTGGTCTGTTCATGCGCAAACGCTTATCGCGTTATTCTTCGTCCATACCTTGTCCGGCACAGGCATAATAATACATAATGTCAGCCGGATTAACGGTCTGGGCGGCCGGGCAACCGATATCCTGCAATTGCTCTGTTACCCCTAATTCGGGGCATACGGATATGCACCGGTATCAAGAGCCGGCATGAATGCCGCATGGAGACTGGTGCCAATGATGGAATGCCGCAGCTCACAGCGTTGCCAAAAAAGCAGACCACCGACCCTTTAAGGCCGGTTTTTTCTCCGGCTTCCCCGCGGCAACAGCCTGTTCAACGCTGTATTATGGACTATTCAACATTGTACTATATTAGACAGGAGAAATAAATAAAGTTTTTGGATCAGTTGACGAAGCTTTTTTCAATATGATATTATATTCAAGTATTGTTTTATGCAGGTTTAGTAATGGAAATGATCCGGCTATGCCGGCTTGAACAACGCCATTAGCTACTGGAACCTGACCATTGTGGTCAGGAAGAACAATTTAGCCCGTCTGGAATGGCATTCGTGTCTCCTTAGGGCAACTGGTTATTTTAGGATAGGAGGTGTAATCTATGTCTCGCAAATGTTATGTGACAGGTAAGAAACCGGGCACCGGTAACCACGTATCCCACGCTAACAACCGTAACCGTCGTTCTTGGGGCGTAAACGTTCAGAAGGTCCGCATTCTCGTGAACGGTAAACCAAAACGTGTATACGTAAGCACCCGTGCACTGAAAGCCGGTAAAGTGACTCGCGTATAATCACGCAAAGCTACTATAAATCGGGTAAGCAAAAAGCACCTTGTTCCTTGCAGGTGCTTTTTTGGTATTCAGAAATAAAATCATGAATACACACATCAGCATGTGAATGTCCGCCGCATGGCGCTTCGCAGGTCCGAATTCCAGATGATCCTGAAGCCAAAGCGGCGGTATTCGCCAATGGAACCTTTTAATCATGTCAGTTCTTTTGAAACGTATTAAGAATCGCCTTTACAAACCCTCCCAAAAACTTCGGCAGTTTGAATGTGTAAAATTTCATACTTCACCCTCCCCATCATGCTCATGCATCCGCCGTATCCTATGCTCCAGGCCTTCTTTGCCTTAAACACGACAAAAAAGGCTACATGAGAAACCTGCTCATGTAACCATATTTATGCGGAACCCTTTGTCCCTATTCCACAATGACGAGCCTGGTTATCAGGTCATTTAGGTTTGAGTAGGGATATATTGATAAGCAGCGATCATGAATACACTCAATAAGTAATACAGTATGCTGAAAATCACAAAAGTAACCCGAAGTCCTGTACGGTCAAATTTGCGGAAGTACATAATGACAACACCAACCCCGATCAATGACGTAATCGCATTGTATGGGGATTGAATAACCGCAAACATAGCAAGCACCAGTCCCGTAACGAGACTCGCAGCCATGGTCCACAGCGTCTCCTTGAGGTTCATGCTCAGCCTCCGTAACTACTGCGAATTTCGGCAATCGCGGCAGCGCGATTTTCACGTCCAAATACAGCACTTCCCGCAACGAGCACATCCGCTCCAGCTTCAACCACAAGCGGAGCCGTGTCGGCAGCAATACCGCCATCCACTTCAATATGCACGTCATGACGTCCTTTTTCGTTCAACCAGCTACGAATTTGCTTGATTTTGTTCATCGTGCCAGAGATGAAAGCCTGTCCACCAAAACCGGGATTTACGGTCATGACAAGCACCATATCCACATCGTCCAGCACTTCCTGAATAGCACTCGCCGGAGTTCCCGGATTAAGGGCAACCCCTGCTTTAACTCCCTGTTCCTTAATCAGATGAATAACCCGGTGCAGATGCACACAAGCCTCAGCATGAACCGTAATGACAGCCGCGCCAGCTTTTGCAAATTCCTCAACATAACGCTCTGGGTTCTCAATCATCAAATGCACATCAAGCGGCAAGCTTGTATGTGGAGCGATCGCTTTTACAATCGCAGGTCCAAGCGTAATATTAGGGACGAAATGACCGTCCATGACATCAACATGAATCCAGTCTCCGCCAGCAGCTTGGGCTTCCGCCACTTCCGCGCCGAGACGGGCAAAATCCGCAGATAAAATAGATGGGGCAATTTTAATCATATTAATACCTCCGCTTTTTGTCTTTCATTTCTGTAAGGAATTGTTCGTAATGCTTATAACGGCTTTCGGAAATCATTCCCTCCGCCTTGGCTGCAAGCACCCGGCAACCTGGTTCGTGCGTATGGGTGCAGCCTCGGAACTTACACTGATCGGCATATTGAGCGAACTCCCGGAAGCAAGTGGATAACTCCTCCACACCAATCTCCAGGAAGTCCAGTTGGCTGAATCCCGGCGTATCCGCGACAAAGCCACCATTATCCAGAGGTATGAGCTCCACGTGCCTGGTGGTGTGTTTCCCTCGGCCAAGGCGCATGCTGATTGCACTGGTCTCCAGGGTTAGACCTGGCATCAAGGCATTCAGCATCGAAGATTTACCTACACCGGATTGCCCGGAGAATACGCTAATCTTGCCGGCAAGACGCTCCTTGAGCAGTTCATTGCCTTCACCGGTTCGTGAACTGGTAGAGATAACTTCATATCCAATTTGCTCGTACATAGCTTTTACTTCTGCTACTGTATCACGGGCATCGTTTTCTGGATCAGCCAGGTCCTGCTTCGTGAGCACAATCAGTGCATCCAGTCCAGCTTGTTCGATATGTACCAGGAATTTGTCCAACAGATTGAGATTCATGTCCGGTTCCTTAACGGAAAATAACAGAACAGCCAGACTTACATTGGCTACAGGTGGACGAATTAACTCCGTTTCACGTTTGCGAATCTCATCTACTGTTCCTTCTCCGTTCTCTGTCAGCATATAGCTGACTCGGTCACCCACAAGTGGTGAAGTACCCCGTTTTCTGAAGATACCTCTGGCCCGGCATTGAACGGCGGAGCCTTCAACCGAAGGCACCCCGCTGTCTTCCAGTGGCATGACATAATAGTAACCGCTTAGCGCTTTAACGATGATACCTTCTGGCATAGCTCCGTCGCCCTCCTTTAATTTACAGTACATTTACCCTGAACGTCGGCAATAAGCCGCCCTTATGGACGGCTTGATGCGTTAACGACTTCCTTTTTCTTATCTTTTCCCTTGGCGAGACCATTTCCGTTCTTCATCGCAGAAGTATCTGCCTCGCCATTTTCCCCTTCACCCTCAACAGGTGTATCCGGTTCACCTTCCTGATTCGTATCCACGGTGCCTTCATCACCACCACCGCCTTGTTCAGGCTCCTCCGTTGTTGGAGGGGGGTCTGCACCCTTCTCAGGCTCAATGGTAGGCATAACTACCGTTCCGTTTTTGGCATCACTATAGGACACCAGATACGTATCCAAGAATTGGCCATCCCGGTAGACAGAGACAACACCGTCGACGTTAGGAGCCAGAATAAGCGGAATTGTCAGCGTTTGAGCAGACTTGATTGTCCGGGTCCCCCATTCTTGACTTTTGCCACGAGCATCTTCGAAAGTAATTCGAATTTTGCTGCTCTTTCCTATTTCTTTTGGCGAAACGTTAATGTTATAGGCGTAGTTCAATGCCTCTGGCGGATATCCAGTACTAATGAAAATGGTAATTTTGTCACCAGGATTCACGTCTGCACCGGCTTCCACAGGCCATTGCTGTGTCACTTTGCCTTTATCTACAGTGTAGCTCGACTCTTCCTGAACTTGAGCAAGGATTAACCCAGCGGATTTGAGCATACTCTCCGCCTCACTTCGAGTATGGTTTTTCAAATCCGGCATTTTTATCGTTTCGGAGCCTTTGCTAACGGTTAGAACAATTTCTGTCGCTTCAGGATCAAATTCTTCATTGACTCCAGGGGTCTGGGAGATCACATTCCCGGATGCAATGTCATTCGAGAAATCATCCTTGCGTTTGATCTGATCCCCGTTGATGCCAAGAGCGATCAACTTCTTGACAGCCTCATCATAGGTATTGCCTTCGACGCTGATCATTTTGGTCAGTTCTTTTTCCGCCCCAACACTCAACTGGACCTCGGAGCCTTCCTTGACCACATCGCCTTCATTTCGGGTCTGTTCAAATACAATACCGGGCTCCACATCCTCCTTGTATTGACGGATGACATTATCACTGACAACAAGCCCGTTATCCTGCAACATTTGACGAGCCTTTTCCTCGGTTTGGCCAATCACATTGGGTACAGTCACGTCAGGCACAACAAGCATACCTTTCACGTACCACACAACTCCAACCATGGCGATAAGAATAAGCACGGTCAACGAGATCAGCAGCGCTGGCTTCTTCCAGTTCTTTGTTTTGGATTTGCCCTTGTTGTTATCTTGGTCAGACTCCATCACGGGTATAGCACCTGTGGATGTAACTCCACGTGGCTCCGGCTTAATCGCCGGCATAACACGGGTCTGATCGATATCATCCTCATCCGGAAAATCAATCTTCGTTTCATTACGTCTTTCCGGCATCAGGCAGGTTTCCAGATCCGTCTGCATTTCTTTAGCGGATTGGTAACGCTCCTGCGGATTTTTGCGCATGGATTTCAGAATAACGTTCTCCACGCTTTGCGGGATAAGCGGATTGAATTTGCGCGGTTCATCAAACTCTTCCTGCAAATGCTTCAAAGCAACGCTAATTGGACTCTCTCCCAGGAACGGAAGCTGCCCAGTCAGCATTTGATAGAGTACTATACCAAGAGAATATAAGTCCGACTTCTCGCCAGTCACGATGCCTTTGGCATGCTCAGGTGAGAAGTAATGTACGGAACCGACCACTGAGCCGGTCTGAGTAATCGTCGTGGACGTAACCGCACGGGCAATCCCGAAATCCGTTACTTTCACACGGCCATTACGACCAATCAATATATTATGGGGTTTGATATCCCGATGAATGATCTGATTATGATGTGCATGATCGAGAGCATCTGCAATCTGGGAGGCGATTCGAACGGCCTCGTCCACCTGCAGAGGCGCCCGTTCTTTAATAATTTCATTCAGGTTTTTGCCTTCAACATATTCCATGACAATATAATGAACGTCATCTTCCTGCCCTACATCATAAACACTAACTACGTTAGGATGTGACAGCGAAGCTGCTGATTGTGCTTCTCTGCGGAAACGGCGGATAAACTCTTCGTCATGAACAAATTGCTGCCGTAACACTTTGATGGCAACGTTCCGGTTGAGCAACAGGTCCTGGGCCTTATACACAAGAGCCATGCCGCCACCGCCGACACGCTCGATCACTTCATAGCGTCCGCCTAGCTGGTGCCCAATCATGACTCACACCCCGTTTCCGATATCACGGAACCTTCCTTTTGCAGTTCGAATAATGCCACCGTGATATTGTCATCTCCTCCAGCAAGCAAAGCCAGCTGAAGCAAGCGATCCGCACGATCTTCCAATGCCAGTTCCAGATTACCTGCGACCTGAATGATCTGCTCATTGCTGACCAGATTACTAAGCCCGTCACTGCACAGGAGAAGAACTTCGCCTTCTTCCAATTTGACGGTATCCAGATCCACCTTCACTTCCGCGTCTGTGCCAAGTGCACGTGTCAGCACATTGCGACGCGGATGATGAGAGACATCTTCTTTGCTGATCTGACCATTTTTGAACAATTCATTGACCAGTGTATGGTCCTCGGTCAACTGGATCACATGTTTGTTTGCAATTTTGTATGCTCTGCTATCACCGATGTGACCAATAACGCCTTCCGTATCATTTAATAACGCCGCAACCACGGTGGTTCCCATGTTGTGGTAATTATCATCCGAGGAGGCAGTACGGAAGATCACTTCGTTGGCATGCAAAATAGCATCGCTCAATGCGGCTGACAAAGACGCATGTGAAAGACCCGGCTCAAGCGTTCCCAGATCCTGCACCAACGTCTCTACCGCCAGGCGGCTCGCAGTATCTCCTGCAAGATGTCCGCCCATACCATCGGCAACAATACCCAGAATATAACCTGTATCGAGATTTCGAATCCAGGATGAATCTTCATTCACCGAACGCACCCGTCCGATATGGCTCACATGAACTGTTTTGATCAAAACGTTCTCACCTCAACTCCATATGCTTTGCACGAAGCTGACCGCAAGCGGCAGCAATATCATGTCCCTGTTCACGACGAATGGTTACATTAACACCCTGCTCCGAGAGAATCTTCTGAAAATTGAAAATGTCGCTTCTGGATGTCCTTACGTACTTGCGCTCAGGTACATGGTTGACCGGAATCAGGTTCACGTGGCACAGCATGTTCTTAAGCACGCTTGCCAGTTCTGCCGCATGTTCCGGCTGATCATTCACACCACCGATAAGTGCGTACTCAAACGTAATTCTGCGACCCGTTTTCGCCAAGTAATAACGCAACGACTCCATTACATCCTCAAAAGGAAAACGGCGGTTTACTGGCATCAATTTGGAACGCAATGCATCATTTGGCGCATGGATGGAGATCGCCAGGTTAATCTGTGTATCTTCATCTGCAAACTTGTAAATGTTTGGTACGATTCCACTTGTGGACACCGTGATATGGCGCTGACCGATATTCAGCCCTTTTTCGTGAATCATGATACGCAGGAACGTCATTGTTGCTTCATAGTTCTCAAAAGGTTCACCTGAACCCATGATTACGATGCTGCTGACCCGCTCACCGCGTTCGTCCAAAATTTTCTGGGCTTGCACAACCTGAGCGACAATTTCCCCAGCCGTAAGGTTACGTTTCAGTCCGCCCAGCGTGGATGCACAGAACGTGCAACCAATCCGGCAGCCAACCTGTGTTGTTACACAGATGCTGTTACCATAGTTGTGCTTCATGATAACTGTTTCGATCGCATGATCATCATGCAGACCGAACAGGAATTTCACCGTTCCATCCTTGGATTCAAATTTCGTAATTTCAGTAAGTGTAACGAATTCAAATTGTTCAGTCAGCTTTTCACGCAGCGCTTTGGACAGGTTCGTCATTTCACTGAAATCATTCACACGTTTCACATAAATCCAGTCGAAGATCTGACCACCGCGAAAAGCCGGCTCCCCGTTCTCAACAGCCCACTGTTGCAGCTCCTCCAGGGAATAATCATATATAAAAGGTTTCATTTTGTTGTCAACACCTATTCCTTCTTTTCTTTTCATTCTTCCTATTCTATCACAAAGACCACTTTACATCCATGTATACCCTTGATGCCTGTACTTCATGCATTATAACACCTCAGTGCCTGCATCGCACCCTATCATCACTTTTTACTGATGTTAAACCTTGAGGCTAATCACAAAGAAATCCGCCGAAGTTCCCCTCGGCGGCTATCCTTCAGTGCTCTATTAAACTGTTAATCCGCTATCCTTGTCAACCTGGCAATGAAAAATCCGTCACTGTGAGCATACTGTGGCAGGATCTGCACGCCACCGTTCACAACCTTCCACTCGGCTGTTTCCAGACCAGACCAGGCAGACTCTTCAGCCGCCTTGTATTCCGGATGCCGGTCCAAAAAGTCAGCAACTCTATGCTCGTTCTCCGCAGGCTCGATTGTACACGTACTATACACCAGAATACCACCTGGCTTTAATAGCGGTGCAACCCGATCCAACAGTTCACGTTGCAGATTGGAGATTTCGTGGATATCTTCCACAGTTTTGGTCCATTTGACATCCGGCTTGCGGCGAATAACACCTAGACCGGAACATGGCGCATCCAGCAGAATACGGTCAAATGATGCCTCCGGATAACGCGCATCCAGATCAAGCGCATCACCTGTCACAGCATCAATGCAGCTGAGTCCCAGACGATCTGCCTGATCCATGATCAACTGACGTTTATGAGCATGTACATCATTGGCCACAATCCGTCCACGGTCCTGCATTTTCTCAGCCATATGGGCTGTCTTTCCGCCGGGAGCTGCACAACAGTCCAATACAGTCTGACCTTCTTCAGGCCCAACTGCCTCGGCTACAAGCATGGAACTTTCATCTTGAACGGACAGCAAGCCATCCCGATACCAGGACGTAAGAGCCATGTTGCCACCACTACGAACGAGAATACCGTCTGGACTAAGTCGGGAAGGTTCCACGATCGCACCCGTGCTCACCATCTCTTGCATCAGTTTCTCACGTGTAGTCATTGTCGTGTTCACACGAACACTAACCGCAGGCGGTTCATTATTTGCACGACAGATCGCTTCCGCTGTCTCTTCGCCATATTGACTGATCCAGCGTTCGACCATCCACAGCGGGTGAGAATGTTCCAGTGAGATACGTTCAGCAGCGGGCAGATGTTCAGGGATGCGCAGCTCATCACGATTGCGAATCATGTTCCGCAGAACGCCATTCACCATACCGGAGATGCCCTGATGACCCAATTTCTTAGCCAAATTGACGGCTTCACTCACTACCGCGTGTTCTGGAATACGGTCCAGATATAACATCTGGTACACGCTGATGCGCAGCAGGCTGCGAACCCAAGGTTGCAGCTTGGATACACCTTTGGCTACATAGCGTTCCAGATAATAATCAAGGGTATTCCGTCTCGCGATCGTACCATAGACTAATTCTGTAGCCAGTCCAGCATCTGCCGGACTTAGCTCGGCCTCTTTCAGACGCCGGTTCAGCTCAAGGTTGCTGTAAGCTCCTTCTTGCTCAACGGCGCTCAGTACCTTTACGGCGAGTGCACGAGCAGATGTTTTGGGCCGTTCGGAACGCGAGGCACCATTGGCCGAAGCTGGGGATTTAGATGAATTTCCTGCACGACCCGATTTCCCCGAGTTCGGACGACGTTGGTTTCCTCCGCGTCCGGACGCATTTCCTGCGACTTTATGACCATTTCCTGATGGACGGCCCGGTGTATTTCCGCTCATTGCAGCACCGTTCCTGGTTTCAGGGTACCACCACGGGCAAAGTCAGCAGCTTGCATTACTTTTTTGCCCGCGGGCTGAACCTCAGTAAGCCAGAGAGAACCGTCACCTGTGCGAACTTCAATCCCGTTTTTGCCCAATTGTAACACCGTTCCCGGCTCAGCTTGTCCAGCATCCGAAGACGAGAGTACATCCGCCTGCTTCGGATTTGCTGCTGCCCAGACCTTGAAGACCTGATCATCCCACATCGTAAATGCACCCGAGAACGGCACAAGACCGCGAATCTGATTGAACAATTCACGCGACGTGCGATTCCAGTCCATCTTCTCGTCATCCCGTGTCAGATTACGTGCATATGAAGCCTCGGCTTCATCCTGTGGGACAGCCGTTGTTTCGCCAGCAACCAGCCGCGGCATTTCTTCCTGAAGCAATTTGGAACCCGCTTCGCTGAGCTTTACAAACATGGATCCTGATGTATCTTCATCCGTAATCGCCACTTCCACACGTGAGATCATATCTCCCGTATCCAAGCCTTCCGCCATAAACATCAGCGTAACTCCCGTCACTGGCTCTCCATTAATAATGGAGCGTTGAATCGGGGCACCACCGCGATATTTTGGCAAAAGAGAGCCATGCACGTTCACACAACCACGAACAGGCATATCCAGCACAGCCTTGGGCAGAATCTGCCCAAAAGCCGCAGTCACAATCAGATCCGGTTTCCATTCAGCCAATCGGGCTACAGCTTCTGGAGCACGCAGTTTCACTGGTTGAAATACAGGCAGGCCGTGGCGTTCTGCCGCAGCCTTGACTGGTGTTCGTGTAAGCACCTTTTTACGTCCCTGTGGTTTATCCGGCTGTGTCACTACCCCAACCACGTTATATCCCTCGGCAATAAGCATATCGAGAGATGGAACTGCAAATTCAGGCGTTCCCATAAAAACAATATTCAAATCGATCACTCCTTAGTTACGACGCGGCCCAGTTTGATCGGCTGCAATTTCGTACACTTTTTCAGCAATATCCGTAAAGAGCACGCCATCCAAATGGTCAATCTCATGTTGGAATGCGCGTGACAACAGCCCGCTGCCCGTAATAATCAGTTCCTTGCCTTCGCGGTCCAGCCCTTTGACTGTAACCGTCTCAAAACGACGCACATCACCGTTAATGCCAGGGATACTCAAGCAGCCTTCGGGTCCAAATTGCTCTCCCTCACTCGAAATAATCTCCGGATTGATCATCTTGATCAGCCCCTGCTCATCTCCGCAATCGATCACAATAAGCCGTTTCAAAATACCAACCTGTGGTGCAGCCAGACCTACGCCTTCAGCGTCATACATTGTATCTGCCATATCATCCAGCAGTTTCTGTACATTAGGTGTAACTTTAGTTACCTCTTTAGCTCTTTTGTGTAGTACCTCATCTGGTTCTTTCACGATAATACGAATCGACATGTTGTAAGCACCTTCCTAATCCTCATCATAATTTCAGGACATCAGGCTCATTTCAAAAATAGTACTGATTTTCTGCTATGTAGCAGGTATCAAAAACTGATTTTAAGATCGAGCCATCATTCATGTTGTTTTTAATCTATGTTTATACCGCTTGTTTACATCCGCATTTTAATACAAATGCTCACATTAACATTTGCGGGTCTACATCCAGACTAATTTGCAGTTTTTGCGCCTGAACATCGTCGTCCATGCGCCGGGCCGTCGCGAGCGCCAGTCCAATGGCGTCGACATCCCCCCGCCATTTTATCATACATTGGAATCTGTATCTATTCTTGATCCGAGGAATTGGTGAGGCTACCGGGCCAAGCACGTCAAAGGCATCATTGCTGAAACGATCCAAACTGCTTAACCAGCCAGCAGCATTTGCCTTTTCTTTCAGTATTCGTGTGTAGTTCTCAGCCAGCCGGATCAGTACCGGAAGCTGCTCATGTGAGAAGGTCACCAAAATCAGGCGACAGTAAGGCGGGTACTGCAAATTGCGCCGATGCAATAATTCCTCCCGGACAAACGAAACATAGTCATGCTGGCTCGCATGCCCAATCGAATAGTGCTCTGGTGTATAGGACTGAACGAACACCTCGCCCGGCAGTTGATGTCGACCTGCACGGCCCGCCACCTGGGTGAGCAGCTGAAATGTTTTTTCGGCAGCCCGAAAATCTGGCAAATTAAGTGCCGAGTCAGCTGTGATGACTCCAACCAAGGTGACATCAGGAAAATCAAGCCCTTTGGCAACCATCTGGGTACCCAACAATACGTCTGCCTTTTTCTCACGAAACTGCTTCAACAACTTCTCATGCGAACCTTTTTCGCTCGTTGTATCCACGTCCATCCGAATGACGCGAATACCCGGGAACAGCTTCGCCAATTCTTCCTCTACCCGCTGCGTACCTGTACCGAAATATCGAATATGCTCACTGCCGCAATCCGGGCACACTTCTGGTGCTGCTTCCGCATATCCACAATAGTGACAACGAAGATTATTGGAGCGCTGATGATAGGTTAATGAAATATCACACTCGGGACAGCCTGCAACGTATCCACAACTGCGGCACATCACAAAGGTGGAATAGCCACGTCGATTCAGCAGAAGCACGGTCTGTTCCCCGCGCTCCAACCGCTCTTCCAATCCTTTGTGCAAGGCACGGCTGAACATCGAGCGATTTCCGTCCTTCAACTCTTCGCGCATATCAACAATCCGTACCTCCGGCAGCTTATTACCAAGTGCGCGGGTAGGCATCTCCAACAAAAGTGGTGCAAAATCATCATTGCTCTGTGAACGGGCAGCATAGTAACTTTCCAGCGAAGGTGTCGCTGAGCCCAGGACAACGACCGCCTGATGCTGCTGTGCTCTTTTTACCGCTACATCACGGGCATGATATTTCGGGGTTTCTTCTTGTTTATATGAAGTCTCGTGCTCCTCGTCCATAATAATCAGACCAAGACGACTAAACGGAGCAAAGACTGCTGAACGGGCGCCAATGGCAACCTTCACCTGACCTTCCCGAATTTTGCGCCACTCATCATAACGCTCTCCACCAGACAGACGACTGTGCATCACGGCAACCTGATCACCAAAACGTCCTTTAAAACGCTCAACCATCTGCGGTGTCAATGCAATCTCAGGTACAAGCACAATTGCCTGTCGATCCTGTTCAATACAGCGCTGAATGGTCTGGAGGTATACTTCCGTCTTACCACTGCCTGTTACACCATGAAGCAAAAAGACGCCATGGCGCCTTTCTTGCAATCGACCATTAATATTGTTATAGACATGCTGCTGCTCGTCGGTCAGATTCAATGGCTCGGTCGCACGGAACTTACGGCCCTGATAAGGGTCACGAAAGACTTCGACGTCCTCCGTTACAACCAGCCCTTTCTCCTCCAGACCTTTGACTGTAGCCGCTGATACCTGAAGTGTGGACAGTAATTCTTTCATCGCCATCGGCAACAGTTCTTTCATTTCCAGCAAGAAAGCCAAAACTTCCTTCTGCCGTTGTGCCTTTGCCGGGAATGAATTCAATGCCTCTTCCGCAGCCGCTACATCCACAGCAAGATCAATGGATTTCATCGTTTTTTTATTCAGCTTGTCCTTAATCGCCTGACTTTCCAGCAGGACACCACTGAGCAGCAACTTCTTGATCAGCACAGCATGATTGGGGTATTTACGACTCAGTTGTTGTAAGGGAACCTGCCCACGACTCTTCACAAAACGAATAATGTCTTGCTGCACCTTTTCTGAAGTCGACTCTTCTCCCCACACAAAAAGAACTTCTTCGCCTGACGCCGAACCTGCCATTTGTCCATCCAGCGCATCTCCAAGGGAGATATACCGTTCTGCTTTCCCTTTCAGCGCAGTCGGTACCATCACCTGTAAAGACAAAATGCGGTTGCTGGCATAACGTTCACTCATCCATTCGGCCAATTCAACCAAATCTTCTGACAACGGTGGAACGATATCTAGCAATTCCTGAATCGGTTTGAGTTTGAATTTCTCCGTACCCGTGCGAGGTACCAGATCAATCACGAAACCCTGCACCGTCCGATGACCAAAAGGTACACCTACCCTGCTGCCAATCTCAATCCATTCACGCATGGATTCCGGCACCAGATAATCAAACGGCCGGTCCGTCTCCTTCACAGGAACATCGACAATAACCTTGGCGATTTCCATATTAATTCCTCCCGGCAATGCGCTCCGCCGCAATCGAAAGCAACCGGCGGGCCACCTCTTCCTTGGCCACCACCTGAAGCTCTTCCACCAAACCTTCACGGTCATAGATGTGCACCGCGTTGGTATCTGTTCCAAATCCGGCACCCGCCTGGGTGACATCATTGGCTACGATCAGATCACAGTTTTTCCGTTCCAGTTTCTCACGTGCATACATTTCTAATGAATTTGTTTCCGCAGCAAAACCAATCAAAAATTGATGGCTCTTCTGCTTACCCAGCGTTTCAAGAATATCTATATTTTTAATAAGTTCAAGCGATAATGTATCGCCTTTCTTCTTGATTTTCTCTGTGTACACTTCCTTGGGGCGATAATCCGCAACAGCTGCGGCCTTAACCACGATATCTGCATTATCCCATTGGCTTACTACCGCATCATACATATCCTGCGCTGACTGCACCGGGATCACCTGTACATTCGCCGGTGGCTGAACCTGGGTATTCCCCATAACCAAAGTCACATCTGCCCCCAGATCATGCGCTGCCGCTGCAATGGCAAAACCCATTTTTCCTGAGGAATCATTGGTAATGTACCTTACCGGATCAATGCGTTCTATGGTACCTCCTGCAGTGACCACAACCTTCTTCCCGCTCAACAAAGAAAGCTGTTCATTACGTTCCCGTTTAACAGATTCCTGCTGTTCAAAAAAACGTTCCACCACATCGACAATCGTCTCTGGTTCTTCCAACCGTCCTTTACCCACATACCCACATGCCAGTTGACCTTCACCCGGTTCAATCATCATGGTTCCGCGCTCGGTTAACAGGCACATATTATGCTGTACCGCCGGATGATCATACATATGTACATTCATCGCTGGCGCAATCATCACCGGAGCAGTGGTTGCAAGCAAGGTTGTTGAGAGCATATCATCTGCCATCCCATGTGCCATTTTGGCAATCACATTGGCTGTTGCCGGAGCAACCAACACAAGATCGGCCATATCAGCCAGATGAATATGCGAGACGACCGAAGGCTCCCGCTCATCAAATGTATCACTATATACTACATTTCGGGTCAAGGTTTGCAGCGTTAATTCGGTAATAAACTGTTTCGCGGAATTCGTCATAATGACATGAACGTCCGCTCCTTTTTGCACCAGCCTGCTGCATAATGTAGCCGCCTTGTATGCGGCTATGCCGCCAGTCACACCAAGCACGATTTTTTTACCGTTCAACATGGTTATCCCCCCGATATATACGACCTTTATAAGGATGAATAGAGAAAAAAATAACAACCTCGCGGTTGTCAAATAAATCCGGCTTGCGCCGTATGCAGTTGAAGAGCAGCCGCAGGCGGCTTACTCTTCTTCCTCTTCGTCCTGTCCTTTGATGACAACGAGCAGATCACCATAAATTTCTTCAAGTGCAACGCCAACCTGTTTATGGGATCTGGCATTTCTCAAATCCGTTTTCTCACCTTCACGAAGCTGTCTTGCCCGGCGGGAAGCGGCAACAACAAGGGAATACTTGCTGTCGACTTTGTTCATCATTTCATCAATAGAAGGATACAGCATATTTACAAAACACCTCTTTGCATTAGTATAATCACAATTCGCCGCCTGACGGAATCATGGTGCACCGCTGGATACGTTAACCAGACTGGAGCTACTCTCATATATCCTATGACAGCAGCTCCACTGATTATCGCATTTTGCGGCGGCAAATGGATTATTTATTGATCTTACAATGTTCGGCGATAATGATGCTTTCTATTCGTTTACACGCCAAATCAATTTCATCATTAACGACAGCGTAATCGTACTGCTCCAGCAGACTGATCTCATCTACCGCGACGGACATCCGGTGATCAATCGTCGCCTGACTTTCCGTACCACGGCCCTGAATGCGATCTTTAAGCTCGTCCAATGAAGGAGGCAACAGAAATACAAAGATCCCTTCCGGGAACTTTTCTTTCACTTTCAACGCGCCTTGAACTTCAATCTCAAGAATGATGTCCCGGCCTTCGTTAATCGTTTTCTCCACAAAATCACGCGGTGTTCCGTAGTAGTTCCCTACATATTCTGCGTGTTCCAACAATTGATCTTCAGCAATCATGTTCAGGAATTCTTCATGGCTTCTGAAGAAATAATTGACGCCATGTTCCTCACCCAGACGTGGCTGACGAGTCGTTGCCGATACAGAATAAATCAATTCCGGCACCCGTTTGCGCAAAGCGCTGCATACTGTACCCTTCCCGACCCCTGATGGGCCGGACAACACTACCAGTAATCCCTTAGACATATTACACTCCATTTTATTCGTCGTTGTCATCATCTTTCGAAGAAAGACGATGGGCGACCGTTTCTGGCTGAACCGCAGACAGAATGACATGATCGCTATCCGTAATAATAACGGCACGAGTACGTCTTCCGTATGTTGCGTCTATCAGCATATGACGGTCTCTTGCCTCTTGTATAATTCTCTTGATCGGCGCCGATTCCGGACTCACGATGGATATAATCCGGTTCGCCGATACGATGTTACCGAATCCAATGTTAATGAGTTTGATTGCCATAATCAGGTTCTTCCCCCTATACATGCGACTCTTTTGCCGAAATATGACCGTTCATTCGATATTCGCCGCTTGCTCACGAATTTTCTCCAGTTCCGCCTTCATCTCGACAACACGGTTCACCAGAGCCAAATGGTTGGCTTTTGATCCAATCGTATTGACTTCCCTATTCATCTCCTGAATAAGAAAGTCCAACTTGCGGCCTACTGGCTCATCACTTTTCAGCAGTTCCCTGCTCTGTCCAAAGTGACTCTGTAGACGCGTAAGCTCTTCCTCTATGTTAGAACGATCGGCAAACATAGCAATTTCCATACCTAATTTATGCTCGTCAAAAGGGAAAGAGCCTTCTTCCTGCATTTCCGTAAGCCTTTGTCTTAACTTGTTGCGATGATCACTCACCACAGTCGGCGCAAGAGCAAGCATCTCGGTATGCAGTGATTCCAGACGACTGACACGTCGTTCCAGATCACTGGCCAGATGAAGACCCTCGCGGGCGCGCATCTGCTCCAGACCGGATAAAGCCTCTTCCAACCCCTGCTGCAGGACACGCTCCCATTCGTCCTTCTGCTCTTCCGGAAGCGAACTCGTCCCATCCGAATGAACCATGACATCTGGAAGTGCCAGCATATCCATAATACTCGGTTTGCCCTGCATACCATAGCGGCTTTCCAATTGCTCTGCGGCCTGAAGATAGGCCCTGACCGCCTGCTCATTCAGAACAGCGGGAAGAGCCTGGTCTTCATCTTTTTCTTTCATTACATAAACATCAATCCGCCCACGTTTTAAGCGGCTCTGTACCTTTTTCCTCAATCCGTCTTCATAACACGTCCACTCTCTCGGGAGACGCATCATCACTTCGCAATAACGATGGTTGACAGACTTGATTTCCAATTGTACCTTATAGCCTCCAAAATGAAAGGCGGATTGACCGTATCCGGTCATACTGAATGACATCGGCATCACATCCGTTACACTATTGTAATTGATTATTAGGGTTGAAACAAGTAGGACATTGATGCTCCGACTTCTCCCACACATATTGGGTCAGTTCGGCCGTCATACTATAGAACATAAATGGAGTCATTAAATAGATTCCTTTGAAATGTTTTGTTGCTACATCCAGAAGCTCCTTGGCGATCTTCACACCCATTGCTCGACCTTCTTCGCCTTCGAGACCAGCCATCCGGGAACGCACTTCATCCGACAGCTGAATACCCGGAACCTCATTATGCAGATATTCTGCATTTCGGCCGCTGGCTAACGGCATTACCCCTACAAAGATCGGCACATCCAGATGCTTGGTCGCTTCATGCATGGCTACGATTAGTTCAGGATCGTATATCGGCTGCGTCATAATATAATCGGCTCCGGAAGCAATCTTTTTCTCAAGACGCTGTACAGCCTTATCCAAATGTTTCACATTCGGGTTGAATGCGGCACCAATAACAAATCCCGCCTTCTGCTTGAGCGGTTTACCGGAGAAGGATACGCCGTCGTTCAACTGCTTGATCATACGTATAATTTCAAAAGAAGTCAGATCGTATACCGAGCTTGATCCGGGCAAGTCTCCAAATCGTGCAGGGTCACCTGTTACAGCGAGTACATGATTAATGCCTAGAGCATCAAATCCCATCATGTGCGATTGTGTCCCGATCAGATTCCGGTCACGACATGCAATATGCACCAATGGGCGCAATCCTGTACGGTCCTGAACAAGATGGCCGAGAGCCATATTACTCATCCGGGTAACCGCTAGGGAATTATCAGCCAATGTTAACGCATCTGCACCTGCTGCTTTCAATGTCTCGGCACCTTTCATAAACTTCGCAATGTCGAGATCACGCGGTGGGTCAAGTTCGACGATGACCGTATGACGTTGTTTGACCAGATCCACAATCGTAGGCTGCCCACCCCGTCCAGACCGTTCATCTACATTCTCATGCAGGATAATACGCGGTTTCGACTCGGATGGATCAGGTTCCAGTATTGGAACAGGTGTGTATTCAACAAGAGCCTGGGCAATTGCGGCGATATGATCAGGTGTTGTACCACAGCAGCCACCGATGATACGTGCGCCCAGATCAGCGAATTGCACTGCCGTCTGTCCGAAGTATTCCGGGGACGCTCCATAACGGAACTGACCATCGACGTAATCCGCTGCACCCGCATTCGGGTAAACAGACATCGGCACACCGATACGGCCTGACACCGTCTCCATCGCCCGCATAATTCCGTTTGGACCGGAACGGCAGTTGAAACCAATGACGTCAGCCCCTTGCTCACGCATGATTCGGAAAGCTTCTGGCATCGTATATCCATCCAGTGTGTGCCCTACATCCTCAACAGCGAACTGTCCAATCACGGGCAGATCACTCAGCTTGCGAGCCTGCAGGAGGGCGATATCCATTTCCTCGATATCATAGAAGGTTTCGAGCAGAATGCCGTCCACTCCTTCTTCGAGCAGTGCAAAAATCTGTTGCTGATAGAAACGCTTCAATTCACTTGTTGATACGTTCGTCCGCTTTCCTCCACGAATGGAGCCAACCGCACCCAGAACATAACCGTTTGCGCCAGCTACTTCTTTGGCGATACGTACACCGGCACGGTTGACATCCTCGACCTTGGACTCCAGACCAAACTTGGACAACTTATCGTAATTGGCAGAGTACGTATTGGTTTCATGAATTTCCGTACCTGCATCGCGGTAACGACGATGCACATCTGCCACCACTTCAGGTGATATCAAGTTCAACTCTTCATAAGAAATCCCTACCGGGAATCCCATCTGATACAGGAAAGTTCCCATCGCCCCATCCCCTATGAGGACCCGTTCCTGCATTACACTGCGTAAATCCGCCTTCATCCCTTTTCCCCCCGCCTGACTGATCATTTCATACTAATGTAACACAAAAAACATCTGAAAACGAAGAAAAACACAGGTTTTTCGTGAAATTCAGTTTCTATAACCCTCTGGACTAGTAGGAATTCATATAACTGCAAAAAAAGAGGCCCTAAGGCCTCCTCATTTAAACGTATTCTTTACGAAGTGACTCCCTTGAAAACAACTTCAGCAGGTCCAGTCATGTACACGTGGTTGTCGGCTTCGTTCCACTCAATATGAAGATCGCCACCCTTGAGACTGATCACCGCTGTGCGATCCGTATGTCCGTTCAGAACGGATGATACCAGTGTTGCGCAAGCTCCGGTTCCACAGGCAAGTGTTGGTCCAGCACCGCGTTCCCACACACGCATGTCCACATAGCCGCGATCGCGAACCGTTGCGAACTCTACATTGATTTTTTTCGGGAACATGGGATGAACCTCAAGTAGTGGCCCCCATGTCGATAGATCAAAATTCACAGCATCATCCACATAGATGACAGCATGAGGATTACCCATGGAGACGGCCGTAAATTTGAACTCCTGTCCATTTGCTTCAATGGAATGATCCACCACTGGATTGGCATCCACGGTCGTTGGAACCTGAAGTCCATTCAGGATAGGCTCTCCCATATCCACACGAACGGTTTGCACTTCACCATCACGAATGTTCAAGCTTACTGGTTGTACGCCCGCACCAATGGTTTCAATCGTAATCTGTTCTTGGGTCACATGACCATGATCATATACATATTTGGATACACAGCGTATGGCATTGCCACATTGCTCTGCTTCCGAGCCGTCCGAGTTCATGATGCGCATCTGAAAATCCGCCTTCTCTGAAGGCAGTATATAAACCAGGCCATCCGCACCGATACCGAAGAAACGGTTGCACCATTTTACAGCCAATTCTGCTGCATCAGCCGGAAGCTGTTGTTCTCCAAACACAACAATAAAATCGTTGCCGAGTCCGTGCATTTTTGTAAATTCCATAACCTTGCCCACTCCTTTTGGCAGTCTGCTGCCAAAGCGTTATTCTTGCTTCTCTACAGGATACCCTGGATATTCATATCCAACATTTCCAATAAAAAAAGCTATCCTGCAAAATGCCGAGGAATCTCGCCTCGAATCATTTTGAGGATAGCATAACGAAAACGATAAGCAATTGCTATTGATTTTATGCCGAAAACTTTGTACTTTTCGGTACGAAGCGGCCTGGGCCCATGCGGCGACGGTTGCGACGACCTCCCCACACGCTGCCCACTCCCATCAGGAAGGTTGGAATACCTGCGGCAACGATGGAAATGGCCCATTCACGCATACCCAGTGGTACTGTTTTGAAGATAGGCTGCAACGGCTCTACATACATGACCGCCAGCATCAGCACGATGGATGAAATAACTGCAAATACCAGGTACTTGTTCTGCAATGGATTGCGGTGGAAAATGGAGCGTGAACTACGGCAGTCAAATACATGAATGAGCTGTGCCAAAACGAGAGTAGCAAAGGCAACAGATTGAGCTTTAATGAGCTGACCCGGTTCATCTGGCGCGGCCTGTAGGGTAAGCCAGAACGCCCCGAGTGTACAAAGCCCGATCAATACACCCCGACTGACAATTTTCCAACCCAATCGTCTGGCAAAAATATTTTCCTTGGCGCCACGCGGCTTGTGTTCCATCAGATCTTTTTCCGGCTGATCCACACCAAGTGCCATCGCTGGCAATCCATCCGTCACCAGGTTGACCCACAGAATCTGGATCGGCACGAGTGGCAAAGGCAGTCCCATCATCATCGCGAAAAACATCGTTAAAATCTCGCCAACATTGGATGCTAGCAAATACCGGATAAACTTGCGGATGTTCTCATAAATATTACGCCCTTCTTCAATTGCAGCTACTATAGTAGAGAAATTATCGTCACTCAGAATTAACGCCGATGCTTCCTTCGTCACATCCGTGCCTGTTATTCCCATCGCAATACCGATGTCTGCTGCTTTAATGGCTGGTGCGTCGTTCACGCCATCTCCAGTCATCGCTACGACATGTCCTTTGCGCTGCAATGATTTTACAATCCGTAGTTTGTGCTCAGGCGATACTCGTGAGAATACGTAAATGCCCTCTACCTGTTTATCCAGCTGCTCGTCCGTCATACCCGCCAATTGCTGGCCGCTAAGTGAAGCCCCACCCCGTGGAAGAATACCTAACTGTTGGGCGATAGCCTCTGCCGTCGTACCATGATCGCCCGTAATCATAACGGTACGTATGCCTGCTCTGCGACAAGTCGCAATTGCATCCCGTGCCTCACGCCGCGGTGGATCAATCATGCCTGCAAGCCCGACAAAGACGAGCTGGCTCTCGGCAGCATGTTCATTCTCTACTTTTTCATTCGGCCGTACATCGCGGTAAGCCATCCCGAGAACCCGCAGTGCAGAACCCGCCATATTCTCGTTCGCCGCCATGACTTTCTGCCGCAGCGTTCCTGTGAAAGGTACCACATTGCCTTCCCACAAAATGTAGCTGCATTGCCCAATCAGCACATCTGGTGCACCCTTGGTGTAGACCATCCGCCCACCCTGATGGTGAACCAAGACAGACATCCGCTTCCGGTCAGAGTCAAACGGGAACTCCTGCTCACGTGCATATAACTCTTTGAGGCCAGCGGAGGTAAGTCCCATTTTGGAGGCCAGTGTTACAAGCGCCCCTTCCGTAGGGTCGCCTTTCAGCTCCCATACCACGCTGTTTTCCTTGACCGTTTCATTAACATGATCTTTCTTTGTACCTTTCTTCGCCTCTTTCTTACTATCCTTATTTGTCTCTTTACCTTTCTTTTTACTCCGCATCTCATCTCCAACACTCTCGATAATACTGGCATTATTACATAGTGCGCTGATCTGAAGCATTCTCCGCAATGTCTGGTCACTCTTCAGTTCCAAGGTACGACCATTCTCCAGCATCTGTCCTTCTGGTGCATAACCATCCCCGGTGACCTTGATGCTGCGTCCCTCCAGCCACACGTCCGTAACCGTCATCTTGTTCTGGGTCAACGTACCCGTTTTATCCGAACAGATGACCGAGGCACAACCAAGGGTTTCGACGGAGGGAAGCTTGCGCACAATCGCTTTTCGCTTGATCATACGCTGTACGCCAAGGGCCAACGCAATCGTTACAATCGCTGGCAAGCCTTCTGGTATGGCGGCCACTGCGAGGCTGACGCCTGCCAGAAACATGCCTACTGCCGGTTGTCCATGCAAAATACCTGCAACAACAACCATGACGGTTAATCCGAGCGCCACAAAAATCAAAATTTTACCCAACTGTTCCAACCTGTGTTGCAGCGGTGTTTCCTGTTCCTCCGTATTCTGGATCAAGTCGGCGATTTTGCCCATCTCGGTATCCATGCCCGTCCGGACCACAACGCCCTTGGCGGTACCACGAGTGACCATCGTTCCCATGAATCCAATGTTCTTCTGATCTCCTAGCGGCACATCCTCCGCAGCTATGGGATGGCAATGTTTGCTTACAGGAACCGATTCCCCCGTAAGTGCAGATTCCTCCACATCGAGGCTGTTCGTGGACAGCCAGCGTACATCGGCAGGTATGCGATCACCGCTCTCCACAAGCACGATATCCCCTGGCACCAAAAGTTTGGCCTCAAGATGTAATTCCTGACCTGACCTTAGCACTTTGGCCAGTGGGGCCGACAATTGTTTCAATGCACGAAGGGAACGCTCCGCCCGGAATTCCTGTACAAAACCAAGAATGGCATTAAGCACAATGATGGCAACAATCGTTACAGCATCCAAGTATTCTCCAAGCAATCCGGACACCAGTGTGGCACCCATCAACACCAGAACCATGAAATCCTTAAATTGATTAAGCAATAATGTAATTGGAGATATGCGCTTTCCTTCGCTCAGCTCATTTGAACCGGCGGCCTTCCTCTTTTCGGTTGCAGTCTCTTCGGTTAATCCTTCCTCAAGACTGACGCCAAGAGTGTTACGAAGCTCTTCAACGCTAAGTTGGTGCCACTTGGTATGTTCCATGCTTCAAAATTCCCTCCCAGTCTGTATTTCCTCTGTAAAACGTCACACATACTACACCGGCTATGCTAATCAACAGGTTGTACGCGATGCCGGACAAACTACCTGCTCTATATGTATTCGGACAGGACCCTAATTAGCACCCGATGGCGAATCCTTTCCCTGATGGGCAGAATAAGCTAAAATAAAGGTCTGTGGTTATATACACAGTGGCAATCCGATTTATTGCTATACAAACGAATACGAATCTGCAACGGGTTCTTTTTTACATATCCCGGTGTTCATTTCAGTTATAGATAGAGAGGACGTTGAAAAAAATGGCATTGGACGGCATCGTAACACGAGCTATCGTACATGAACTGCAAGGTTGCAAGGGCGGACGCATCAGCAAAATACATCAACCTAACGGCCATGATGTTGTACTGACCCTCCGTGCTCAGCGTGGAAATAGCAAATTGCTTATTTCGGCAAGCCCGACATATCCGCGTGTGCATTTTACCGAAAAAACGTTTGTTAACCCTACTGAAGCTCCCATGTTCTGCATGCTGCTGCGTAAGCACTGCGAGGGTGCGATCATTGAGGAAATTCGTCAGATTGGTATGGAGCGGATTATTCATATCGACGTGCGTCAGCGCGATGAACTGGGTGATGTTTCGGTCAAACGGATCATCATTGAACTGATGGGGCGTCACAGTAATATTGTTTTGGTCGATCCGATCACGGGGACGATTCTGGATGGGATTCATCACGTAACCCCGTCCATCAGTAGTTACCGGGTCATTATGCCTGGATTTTCGTACACCGAGCCACCAGAGCAGCATAAAAGCAATCCGCTGGAAGTGAGCAGCACTGAATTCCAAAATAGCTATACTGCTGCTGAAGAAGAGGCCTCTCGCTGGCTGGTGAATTCATTCAGCGGTCTTAGTCCGCTGATCGCAGGAGAGATTACCTCTCGGGTACCTGCTAATCAAGGTGACGATCAAGCTGCAAGTGAAGGTGTGGCTCGAATCGAAGCCGATGCGCTGTGGAATGCTTTTGAGTCCATCATGGGGCCAGTAAGAGATAATAGTTATACGCCTGTGACTGGGCTAAATGCTAAAGGCAAAATGATTTTCTCAGCCGTTCAGCTTCAGAGCATTCAGGACGCAGAGAAAACCTATGACACGATGAGCAAGTGTATGGAAGATTATTACGGAGACAAGGCCGAGCGGGATACGGTTAAGCAAAGAGTGAGCGATCTGCTACGTTTTCTGCAAAATGAGCGCAGCAAAAACATCAAAAAGCTGGACAACCTGAACAAGGATCTGCTGGAAGCCGACGATGCGGATAAATTCAGATTATGGGGTGAGCTGCTGTTTGCCTCCCTGCATCAGGTTAGTAAAGGGGACAAAAGTGTGGAGCTTGTGAACTTCTATGATGAAGATCAAGCGAACATTACCATTCAGCTTGACCCATTACTTACACCGTCTGACAACGCACAACGTTATTTCAAACGATATAACAAATATAAGAACAGTCTGGCTGTTATTCATGAGCAGCTTGGAAAAACGAAAGACGAGATCGACTATCTCGACAATCTGCTCCAGCAACTGTCTATCGCATCCATGAACGACATCGAGGAAATTCGCGATGAGCTTGTGCAACAGGGTTATCTTCGCGACCGCAACAAAAAAGGCAAAAAGAAAAAGAAAAACGACCGCCCTACAGTGCATCAGTTTACTTCTTCAGAGGGAATTGAACTTCTCGTAGGCAAAAACAACCTGCAAAATGAGTACGTCACCAACCGTTTGGCTTCTTCTAATGACACTTGGTTGCACACCAAAGACATCCCGGGTTCACATGTCGTCATTCGCAGCACCGACTTTGGCGAAGCAACCTTGGAGGAAGCAGCACAACTCGCGGCTTACTTCAGTCAAGCCAAAGAATCCAGCAGCGTGCCGGTGGATTACACCTTTATCCGACATGTACGCAAGCCGAGTGGCTCCAAACCAGGCTTTGTCATTTATGACCACCAGAAGACCTTATTTGTGACGCCAAACGAAGAGCTGGTTAAAAGTTTGCCATCCACGATCAAAAATGGATAAGAGGCTTGCTTTTCAACCCGGTTAGGCAACGTAAAATCCCCCGGAACAAAAGACTGTTCGGGGGATTTTTTGTTTCTCAAATTACCATGGACTTAAGTTGGTGATTCAGTGTATTGTTTTATTTTGAATATAAATTCAGTTTAATGTATAATAATTCAATTAATAAATCTATAAATAAACTTCTAAGGATGTGTCCCATGACGCTAAATATCAGACCAACTCACCCTAATGATGTACTACCGCTGAATGCATTAATGCACGAGTATGTCGTCGGCTTTTATAACAACCCCTGGCCTGGTGATCAGGCAATCGAGCTTTTAATCAAAAACCTGCTTGATCAGCAGATAGGTGTTCAATTCGTTGCAGAGCAGGAGGGTGAACTCATCGGATTCGCTACACTCTATTTTACCTACAGCACGATGAAGGCAAACCGCGTTGCCATTATGAATGACTTGTTTGTGACGGAAGCTTGCAGAGAAGGCGAAGCCGAGGCCAAACTGTTTGAACATTGTCAGCAGTATACACGTGAACACGGATGTGCTTACATGTCCTGGATCACAGCAGCAACCAACGAGCGGGCACAGCAGTTATTTGAACGCCTTGGAGCTGCTCGCGGCACATGGGTGAATTATTCCATCACCTAGCTTAATTATAGGCAATCAAAAAGGACATAGAGACATGGCTAGCGACTAACGCTCACCCCATCTCTATGTCCTTTTTTTTTCATATTCAATTTTAGCACGATGACAACCGATCCCTTATACCCCAGTCTAATAAAACATATGAAGAAAGTTTCCCCATCAAGACTTTCCGGCTGCAGCCCGGAGTTTATCGAGCACATCAATGGTTACGGTTTTGCTACCCAGATCCCCATGAAATACTACCCCTTGCCTTACACCATGGTAATCCGAACCACCTGTTTGAATGAGCCCAAATTCCCGTGCCAACTCCGCATATCTGCGCTCCTCTTCTGGTCCATGATCCGAATGAACCACTTCAATACCGTCAGGATGGGCGTCCACCAGAATGCGACGAACCAATTCGTCGTCTCTGTATAAACCAGGATGGGCAATAACAGCAGCACCACCCGCATCTTTAATCCACTGGCATGCATCTTCCGGTGCAACTCGGGGAACCGATACATAGCCCGGTTGGCCTTCAGCCAGATAACGATTGAATGCATCCCTCATATCAGCAGCATATCCTTTTCGTACCAACACGTCTGCCATATGAGGTCTACCGATGCTTTCATCCGGCTCCAGCGGTCGGCCAAGGCCATCAATGACCTCCTGCCAGCTAATTTCGAGTCCAAGCTCCTGTAGCTTGGCAATGATCAGATGATTGCGTTCTTCTCTCGCCTCCCGAAGCCCGCGCAGTCGCTCCAGAAATTTCTCATCTTCTGTATTCACATAATACCCCAGCACATGAATATCCTTGCCGCCAGCGCGGGTACTGATCTCTACCCCTGCCACAACGTCAATTCCATACTCACGGCCAGCCCACTGTGCCTCGGCTACACCAGCTACTGTATCGTGATCTGTCAGCGCCACCGCAGACAGTCCTCTTTGTTTGGCGAGCTTCACATTCTCGGCAGGTGGCTGCATTCCGTCCGACGCTTGGCTATGCGTATGAAGATCACAACGTCCGTTAAAGTGATTCATGAACAACAGCTCCTTCTTATATCTAGTGAGTAACAGAATGGATTTTAAATTAATATGACCCTCTTATTCCGCTCGTCCTTCTGATGTTGTCTGCTCATGCTGACGCAAATAATTCAGGAACGCTACTGCTGACAAGGGAAGCAATGAAGATTTCAGATGTATAGCGTAGAATTGTCGTTTGAACTCAAGCCCACGAATATCCACGATATGAACCAGTCCAAGGGCCAGCTCATGCTGAACGGACGACGGGGATAACATGGTGATACCCACACCCGCTTCTACGGCGGATTTCACAGCACCTGTACTGCCAAGTTCCATCACCACATTCATGTCCTGTGGATCTATATTTCTCTTCTGCAACTGATCTTCCATCACCTGACGGGTACCCGAGCCTTTTTCCCGCAACACAAACGCGTAGTTCAGCACATCTTCAAGCTCTACTTCCCCACGATCTGCCAGAGCATGCCCTGCCGGAACAATCAGCTTCAATTCATCCTGCATGACCGGCTCTACAATCATATCCGGGTGGTTTACTGGCGCTTCAATCAGTCCAAAGTTAAGCTGATGTTTCAAGATATCGTCCATAATTTGCGTCGTATTCATCACTTTCATAACGATCGAGATATCCGGGTATTGGCGAGCAAAAGGACCCAGCATTCGTGGCAACACATACTCACCAATCGTCAAACTTGCCCCAAGCTGCAATCTGCCTTGCAGCATCTGTGTAAACGCGGACATCGCCTCATCTGTCTGTCTGACCAACTCTACACTGCGTTTGGCGTGAGGCAGTAATGTCCGACCTGCCTCGGATAATTCTATTTTCTTGGTGGAACGATGCAGCAACTTGGTCCCAAAATAATCCTCAAGAGATTGAATCTGCATCGTCACCGCAGGTTGTGTCATATGTAGTGCTTGCGCAGCCGCTGAAAAACTTCCCTTCTCTGCTACGGTATAAAAAATATGCAATTGATGAAAATTCATATCTTCGCCCCTCTTCTGTACGCTTTCCCCATTGTAGCCGATTTCGTGAATTCCAACAAAAAAAGCATGCAGCTTGTCTGCATGCGATGTAACCTGAATCTATCAATTCGAAAATATGGATTATTCCAAACTTACTTATGCTTGCGACTGTTCTTGACAAGAGTCATTCGTCTTGAATGTCTTAGCCAAGAATAATACGATTTTAAATCCCGCAGTTCAATCGTCTCGGACATTTTCCCCAGAAACGTAACAACAATCATCTTATGAAGCGGATTGCCAGCAATGTCATATTCCCCTTCAAGTTCAGAAAATTCAGCAACCACGACCAAATCTTCGTCGATCAGGTAAACATCCTGCTCATTACGGTAGTATGGTGTAATACGGTCCTGCTTCAGACACTCCCATAACCATGCCGCAATATGGTCATCATCATTACGTGCCGGCTCAATACGGTCTGCATACCGCATCTTGGCATGATTGGTAATGACGATGTCGGCCACTTTTTTGTCTCCAAGAGCCACGAAAAAAGGCTCGTACGTGCTCCAACGTTGCATCACCTTATCACGCATGGGAATCACTCTCCACCAGATAGGACTTTCTATCTATTTATTTACCCAATATATTACAACATAAGTCCCGCAACCTCAAGGCGTAACTTCAGATTTTTTCACAAAATCCAGTTGATGCCTAATTCAATAAAAGAGCGGCCCCGAAGGGCCCCTCTGGTTAATCGTTTCGAAATGTACAGTGGCAATAAGTTCACTGTACATTCCCAAACCATTTTTGTTATATCCCGTAAAAACTCGTTTTGTCCATCGTTTTGCTAGCATACTCTGTTTTAATCTCATTCCGGTAGGAACGTTCAACCTTGCGCACATAGGAGAGTCTGTTCACATTTTTCATCGTATCTTCAGCCCGCTCTGCATTAACATACATGACGACATAATGCATACGGCGGGAGATGTAATGAACGGTACCATACTTTTCGAGATTACGAGCCGCTTTCAAATCACTGACCCATATAATGAATCCTGTCCTTTCCGCAAACATCATTTTCCCCGCCTTTCTATAATGGAGACCGGATCCTCGGAAAGGTCCGGTCTGTCATAAATTTATGTTCTTATCAAATCTTAGCTACAACCACACTTGCCTCCGCTACCGCAGCCGCCCTTCGGATTCGGATCATTGCTCGGTACCTTGATCGTCGTTGACACGGCGAATGCAATCGTCTCCGACATCTGGAACAACATATCGTCCAATGCTTTCTCCGCCTGTTTGAAGCGGGCTACCGCCTCGAAATGTTCCAATTCAAGCTCTAAAGCCTGAACCTGATCTTTTGCGGCGTGATAGTCCGGGTGAAAATGCCCAAAACGCTGGGTTTCTTCGAATAGTTCCTTTTTGGCTTCCAGCTTGCGTATCCCCGCCTGAATTTCAGGGCTCGTCTCCACTTGCTGCTTCCAATATAAATAATCCGATACTTCGGCTGATTGGTTAATCATGTCGCCCAGTTCATATGCGCCCGTTAACACTTGGGCCATATCGACCGTGTTCATTTCCGCTACGCTCATGAAATTCATCCTATCTATATATAAAGTTCTACTTAACGTAGACTACTTCATCATATCATATCCCCGAAAAGTTAAGAAGAGTTTTTCCTGCAAATAGAAATAAAGGGAACAGGCGATCTGCTTTGGCAAAGTCGATCAAGTTTATGCATGGTTCGGAATAATCAGGCGTATCTGGTTCCATTCGTTAGGTGAGAAAGTACGGCGTTCTGTGGGATCTGTACCATCCTCCGATATGGACCAGCCCGTTAGTGTCCAATCTTCATGACCTTGAATCTGATCAGGGATAACATAAACGATATGGCTGTCTAGCTTCAGACCCAGTTTTGTCTGCCATTCAATGGCTTTCGCAGCAATCTGACGAGCTGTGGATACATGATATCCTCGCCACTCGTTATGCCACATCTCAGGGATCTCTCCGTATCCGGGAAACAGACCTGACTGCTCCGTGATGGAATGATCGTGTTCATACGTGTGCAGATTGGAGTCACATTGAATGAGCCCCGCTCTTCCACGAATATAAAAGAGTTCCTTCTGCACCTCAAGTCCGACTTTGAACTCATCTGCTCCGACAATGGACTCATCTAGAATGGCTTCCGCCTCTGGCCTGTTCAACTTTTCAAGTAATTCACTTCTCGATTCATATATCCAGGTGTCCTTTTTCTTAACTTTATCCACCGATTCATCCTGATCAACGTTCTGCCTAGCATCCATGTAAAGTCTGTCTGCATCCTGTCCCCACTGCTGGATCGCTAGCTCCACATGCTCAGGCACTCCCGAGACAGCATACAGTCTAAGGAAGTTTATCATTACATCCGCTGTAAGACCGATCTCTGATGCTGCGATGATTCGTTCCTTTGTTATCCGATATATGGACATTCGATCACGACTCACAAGCTCTGCACCAATGTCCAGATTCCAGCGGACCTGTGGGGCTACATCTGGAGGAACCATAATTTCAAAGTCAGGCTGAACAAAAATCGTATTCTTTTCCGGTTTTTCTGACTCGTCATTCGCAAAGTTCAATAAAATTCTTGGATCAATCTGCCAGCGATATAAAAGCTCTCCCGCAGCTGACTCACCAACCTCACCATATCCCAAACCTGTCAGAACATCGAGCCAACCCCAGATATGTGTTAAGAAGGATAATCCTGAAGAACCTTCACTCTCTCTAATTTTAATTGCTTCTTTCAGCTCAACGTTGTCTAAAGTCCCTGCTGAAATACTCAACCATTCATTTTCCCGTGAAGCAAACATCATCAGTTGATAACGAAAATGCTGAAGTTTAGGCTCAGCTGCACCATATCGGTCCATACATACGCTATAGATTTCTCGGTGCATTGAAGACCACGACAACGTTAACCAGTGATAAAGACGGTCAGGTGACACATGCATTCGGTTATGCGCCTTTTCAATCAAACCCAGACTGAGCAGCAAATCAATAATAAGGGCCACATGGACTGGATACACATCCGCATGATCATAGTGAATACCTAGTTCGGCAAAATCTTCAGGGCCCAGAACCGTCATCCGACTTAATCGCTGCACCATTTTCTTGTGGATCGTTCCCTTACTTGTTAATAGGAGTCCTCCTTGGGCTTGACCTTCTCTTACCATCCAAGCCAGTACATGAAGAAGCTCTGCGGCAATATCCGGTTTTCCCTCTCGAACAATCGTCACTTTGTGGACTTCAATACTGGATATGGCCTTATCTTGTGTCATTTCATCCTGTATTACATTCGTCTTCAGCTGAGCGAACTGTCCAACTCGTGCTGCGTAGGCAATGGTTAACAAAGGAAGTAGTGATTCTGGTATGTAATACAAGCGTTCGCCCCAAGACTTGCGCACAGCTTTGATCCAGCCTTTATGCCGAAGCGCTATAAACGTCGTCACTGCTTCAGCTCTGCTAAGACCATCCACAGCCCACTCTGCTGATGTCAGCATGTTGGAAAAGGGTTGTCCGGCATATTTGCAAAAAATCACACCAAGTACCGTTCTTTCAACCAATGAAAGCTCTTTTAATGAATTCACATCCAGATTACCTTGTGTACGCATTGCTAATCATGCCTTTCTCTTATTTTTAAGTAGAGATGTAAACAGCATCTTCATTGCAATTCATGAACGATTTTGTACTCATATCCTTGTTCGACCAGAAACATCTGACGGCGTAATGCAAACTCCTGTTCCTTACTGTCCTCCGATACAAGGGCATAGAAATAAGCTTTATTTTCTCCGGACTTCGGCCTTAGAATCCGACCCAATCGCTGGGCTTCTTCCTGCCTTGAACCGAAACTGCCGGATATTTCAAGTGCAACAGCAGCATCCGGCAGGTCTACGGCAAAATTGGCAACCTTGGATACGACAATCGTTTTGATCTCACCACGCCGGAACGCTGCAAACCATTTCACTCGCTCTTGCTGGGACATCGTACCCGATATGAGCGGCGCTTCAATTTCCCGGGCAATGCTCTCGAGCTGATCCAGATACTGTCCGATGACAAGCGCTGGCATTCCCTCATGATGGTCCAATATCCGTCTGATCACAGCTAATTTGGCCGGATTTTCGGCTGCAAGGCGAAATTGGTGCTTCACCTCTGCTTCCAAATAGTTTGATCGTAGTTCAGGAGTAAACGGAATGCGTATTTCCTGGCACTGTACATTCGCAATCCACCCTTGCTGCTCTAATTCTTTCCACGGCATGTCATATAGTTTCGGACCAATTAGCGAAAATACATCCTGTTCACAGCCATCCTCACGCACCAATGTTGCTGTCAATCCCAGTCTTCTTGTAGCCTGAATATCTGCTGTAGCTCGAAATACAGGTGCTGGAAGCAGATGGACCTCATCATAAATGATGAGTCCCCACTGGCGTTCACTTAGCAATTTGATATGAGTAAAATCAGCATCTTTCGATTTTCTATGTGTAAGAATCTGATAAGTTGCCACGGTCACAGGTTTCACCTGTTTTTTCTGACCGGAATACTCACCAATCTGTTCATTCGTTATCGTTGTTTTATCCTGTAATTCCTGAATCCATTGCCGAACGGATGTGGTGTTCGAGGTCAAGATAAGACATTCACATTGCAGACGTTCTAACACGGCCATCCCAATAACCGTTTTGCCTGCACCGCAGGGAAGAACAAGCAGACCACTGCCTCCCATGCCTTCGCTACCTTCAAATGCATCCACTGCATCTCGCTGGTAAGGGCGTAACCTGAATCCTTCTGAACTGTCACCTTGAGTATTCGCTTGCCATTCAAACGGCAGACTTGTTCCTTCTCGATATCCCGCATAATCCAGCACCGGATAACCCAAACGAGTTAGTTCACGCTTCAGCAATCCGCGTTGCTCACCGCCAAGTATGAGCTCATGGGGATCGACACGTTCCATCCGAAAAGCCGAGATGGTCTTCATACTGCTTAATTCATCCAGCAATCGTTCATCTTCACTCACGAGACGCATTCTCCCGTGATCTGCCTGTGGCTTCAATTGCAACTTCCCATATTGATGGATAATTCTTTGGATATCTTGAATCAGGGCGGCAGGAACATTCCAACGAGACACTGATTCCAGACTTTCTATCACTTGATCAGCACTCCAGCCGAGTGCAGCGGCATTCCACAGTGATAATGCAGTGATGCGATATGTATGAAAAGCCGCAGGTGTCTTCACCAGTTCGGCATACATCCCTAGTTGAGCTCTGGCCTGATCAAATCCAGGATGACCCACTTCAAGCAATACTGTAAAATCACGCTGAACAATGCAGGCGTCCGTTTTCTCCATTCCGCTTCCTCCCCAATTTGAAAATGAGTTATATGTTTTTCCGAATAACAGGCATCACAAAAAGTCCAGTTCCGGTTTCTTCCGAAATTGAACCTGTATAATACAACAGTTCGACCTTAATTTAAGCTTTATAAAGACCTAACAAAAAAAAGCACCCTGCTCATACCTTGGTATGAATAGGATGCCCAACTATACTCAAATCATTCGGCTGTATATCCTTTAGCCATTGCTATAAATAGTTTCACAGCATTTTGCATGGCATCCTCATCAAAGTCGAACTTGGGATGATGGTGCGGATAGATGGCATTCTTCTCCGGGTTACCTGCTCCAACAAACATAAAGCAGCCAGGAATCTGCTGTAAGTAATAAGCGAAATCTTCAGCTGGCATCAACATTGGTGACTTCTGTACATGTTCTTCACCAAATACATCTACCGCTTCCTTGAAGAAACGTGCCGTTTCCTGCTCATCATTCACGACAGGAGGATATCCCATAATATAGTTCAACTTCGTCTCGGCACCATAGATCTCTCCGGTCTGAGCCACGATCGTATGCACACGTTCCTTCATGATACTGCGCGTCTCTTCATCAAAGGTTCTCACTGTACCCGTCATTTTACATAACTCGGCGATGATATTCTGTGCTGAGCCCGCTTGCATTGTACCAATCGTCAATACTGCGGGACGCAAGGGATCCACCGAGCGACTGACAACCGTCTGCAATTGCATCACAAGGGCTGAACCAGCCACGAGGCTGTCCACCGTGGATTGCGGCATGCCGCCATGTCCACCTTTTCCTTTGATCTCAATATAAAAGTCATCTGCCGCTGCCATCATCGGCCCTGGAGTACTCGCTGCCACGCCTACAGGAAGCGGGGTCCACAGATGAATTCCATAGATGACATCTACCCCTTCCAGTCCGCCGTCTGC
The DNA here is from genome assembly GCF_900107875.1 of Paenibacillus sp. 276b. Lineage (NCBI taxonomy): Bacteria > Bacillati > Bacillota > Bacilli > Caryophanales > Paenibacillaceae > Paenibacillus > Paenibacillus sp. 276b. The sequence continues at coordinate 223,830 of NZ_FNRR01000007.1, forward strand.
TATGACTTTGAGCGCACCACCTGGTAGCAACTCTTCTGCAGGTTGGAACAAAAAGCGAATCTCACCCTTGATCTCATGTTTATGGCGACTGAAATACAGTGCCGTGCCTAGCAAAATGGATATGTGACCATCATGACCACAGGCATGCATAGCTCCTGCTTGTTGTGATGCATATTCAACGTCCTTCTCGTCCTGAATCGGAAGTGCATCCATATCTGCACGAAGCATTACGACAGGCCCTGGCTTGTCCCCACGAAGGGTACCTATAACTCCGTGTCCACCAACGTGTCGTCTCACTTCAACACCAAAGCTCTCCAGCATACCCGCTACAAAAGAGGATGTCTTCTCCTCATGAAAGGAAACCTCAGGATTCCGATGAAGATGACGACGCCATTCTACCATGTGGATTTGCAGGTCATTCCACCATATATTATTTGTCATGTCTCTCCATCCTTTCGCTCTCTATACTGGACTTTCATCAAGCCCGAACCTTCCTCTTGAAACCTATTGCTGTATATTGTAGCAGAATTGGAAGAAAACCGATACGAATGACCGCTTGAAAGCTTGCACGGGAAGGGGAAACATACTATCATAAACTAGAGAAAAGAACGAGATTTATACTCTCGGAAGCTTATGAGGAGGATCAGACGCTTATGATTTTTGAGAATACAGGCTTGGATGGCTTGAAGAGCGACTTGGCATACCTGGATGAGAGCGCCGAGAAAGTCGGATTTGTCCGGTGGCAATGGGAATATTATCGTGCTACATATGACTACAAAATTGAAGATGAACAAACCAAATCGGAATACTTTGTACGTATTAATACCCGTGCGATAGATGGCAAACTCGAAAAACCGGATACGGTTCTCGCAGTTGAAGCTATTTATCTTGGAAAAGCAACCTTTCCGCATGGTCTGGATTATGACTCTACCGTACCACAGCCAGTCGTGAAGCTGGCGGCCCAAAAATTACAGCAGCTTAAAGAACTGCTGGAAGCTTAGGCTGGGCCGAACCATGAAACAACAAACGGCCCAAACGAAAACGAAGAGAGGCACGCCGGATTTTCAACTGCTAATCCTCACTTTATTGTTGGTGGGCTTCGGACTGGTGATGGTGTTCAGCTCCAGTTCCAGCATTGCAATTGCAAACAAAAATTTTAACAATGATGCCCTGTTCTTCACGAAAAAACAACTTATGTGGGCGGTTATCGGTTTAGTGGGCATGTTTTTCGCCATGAATATCCGATTTAACAAATACAAAAAACTTTATGCACCATTTTTCTTACTCACCACGGTATTGCTACTAATTGTATTGGTTGCAGGTAAAAAGGTAAACGGTGCCCGAAGCTGGATTGAAATTATCGGCTTCAGTATTCAACCTGCGGAATTTGCCAAAATTGCCATTGTTTTGTACCTCGCTGCACTGATTACCAAAAAAGGGGAACGGTTCAGGGATCTTAGGACAGGATATATTCCCGTGCTGGTCATTGTCGGATTCATTGCAGGACTGATTATGTTGCAACCGGATTTTGGTACCTGCTTTATTCTGGTTACGACGTGCGGACTGGTCATTTATGCGGGTGGAGCAAGTATGAAACACATTATGGGTTCTATTTTGCTGGTAGTGTTGGGAGCAGCATTGGCGCTTGGAGCGAATGCCTTGTTTTCTTCCATGTCTTCTTCAGATACTGCAGATAGCACCACAACTACGGAAGCTACGCAGAACTATAAAATCGGCCGTATTCAGGCATTCCTTGATCCTTTATCCGACAAAACAGGCGGAAGCCTTAACCTCTATCGCTCCCTTGTTGCCATCGGGGATGGAGGCATCACCGGCTCCGGGATCGGACAAGGCACGATGAAGCTGCATTATTTGCCCAATGCTTATAACGACTTTATTTTCTCTGTAATTGGAGAAGAGCTCGGCTTTGTTGGAACTGCCCTATTTCTGTTGGTCTACCTCTACTTCATCTGGCGAGGCATTATCGTCTCCCTTCGCTGTCCCGATCCATTTGGGACACTGGTCGGTATTGGTATTATGGGATTAATTGCGATCCAGGCCTTTATCAACATTGGGGGCGTGACCCAGACCATTCCGGTGACAGGGGTTACCCTTCCGTTCATCAGTTATGGCGGTACCTCACTCTTTGTGATGATGGTGGCTATGGGTATCCTGCTCAGCATCTCACGTACCAATAATTTGGACGTCATCAAGGAAGAGAAAACGAAGTCGGTGACGGTTCAGACATCACGTACTTCTCCCGCACTTCGTTCACGTGAATCCATTCGCCGAATTCGGTAATGGGAAGGAAACGTCATACGAATGGTTTTGGAACAAAATGTATTGAAAACAGAAAAAGACTTCGCATCGAATTCGATGCGAAGTCTTTTTGGTGTTGTTTATCTAGATGAAGAACCAGGTCAATATACCGTTGTTCTTCCATCACGGATTGCTCAAGTTTACAGATCGTCGCCTCTGAAAGATACGCCTTCTACCTTTACATTGACTTCAACAACACGTAACCCGGTCATGGTCTCTACCGCTTCTCTTACATTCTGCTGGAGCATGCGGGAAACTTCATGAATCGGTGTCTCGTACAGGACGATGATGCGCAGATCAATGGCTGCTTCCAGCTGGCCGACCTCCACGCCCACGCCTTTCTGTACGTTTTTACCGCTCAGGCGCTTGGCCCAGCCCTCTGACAATCCTCCAGACATTGCGGCAATTCCGGGTGTCTCCATCGCAGCCATTCCGGCAATTTTCGCCACTACGTCATCGGCAATCCGGATGTTTCCGCCCTCTAGTTGAAGTTGTTCTGCCATGCCACATCCTCCTTCACTTCGTTACTCGTATTTTAAATCCTTTCGACCCCAAAAAGCAAATTAAACTCAAAAAGATGCGTTTACAACCTACCATGATTTGGTTATATTGAAATATGAAAATAATCTCATAAGTATTTAGTCATATCGTTTAAAACAAAATAATATGTTACCGAGGTGTTTGTTGTGAGAAACCGAATTTCATCCATTTTGCTGATTGCCACCTTTGCACTCAGCGCCGTCGCCCACTACTTGAAATGGGATTCGATTCTGCAATTCGTCATTTCAGCCATTTCGGTTATTTTTGTGGCCGGTTTTTTAGGCAAAGCCACCGAAAATGTAGCCCACTATGCCGGACAGCGGTTAGGCGGATTTTTGAATGCTACATTCGGCAATGCCGCCGAATTGATTATCGCCATTTTCCTCGTCAAAGAAGGATTGTTCGACATGGTTAAGGCCAGTTTGACAGGCTCCATTATCGGTAACCTGCTGCTGGTGCTTGGTCTAAGTATCTTTGCCGGAGGACTCAAGTTCAAAATTCAGAATTATAACGTATCCCTTGCCGGTCTAAACGGCTCCCTGATGATTGTAGCCATCATTGCCCTGTTTATTCCAGCCGTCTTCCTGAATACCCATTCCATCACACAGAAGGATACGAACACACTCAGTCTCATTGTCGCAGGTTTGCTGATCCTTGCCTACATAGCGTGGTTGGTGTTCTCCATGGTTACGCACAAGAACTATCTCGCAGATGTCACTGTGGATGAAGATGAAGAGTTGCCGCATGAACATGCACCCGAGTGGTCTAAGAAAAAATCAATTCTCTATCTTGTTCTTGCAACCGTCATGGTTGCCTTCGTCAGTGAATGGCTCGTTGGCACCCTTGAGGTGTTTACTGAACAATTTGGACTCAGCGAACTGTTCGTCGGTGCGTTCCTCGTTGCCATTATCGGTAACGCCGCGGAACATAGTGCAGCCATTATGCTTGCCATGAAAAACAAAATCGGTGCCGCAGTTGAGATCGCAGTCGGCAGCAGTTTACAAATCGCACTCTTTGTAGCTCCTGTGCTCGTTTTTGTCAGCTACTTCACAGGCAGAACGATGGACATTGTGTTTACAACGATTGAGCTGGTCGCCATTGGCGTAGCCGTATTTATCGCCAAGTCCATCACCCAGGACGGTTCAACGAACTGGTACGAAGGTCTACTCCTAATGGTTGTGTATGTTATTTTGGGTGTATCGTTCTTCCTGGTATAACAGTACTCCCATCATCCTAAATAATAGACAAAAAATTAGCGCGTAAAAGGCAGCCTGGAAATCGCATTTCCAGGCTGTTTTTTCTTTTCTCCCTCGCCTAAACCACATCAGACGAGCTGTTTCAATTCAGGCGCACAAAAAAAGCATGCAAACACCTGCATGCCTTCTATTCTGACCCACGCTATTGCAGGCTATTGCTCATTCTTCTTGTTCAAAGCTTCATATAGAATCGCCAGATTCCGCTCAAGCGCGCTTACCAGCTGCTTACCAGCACCTTCTGGAAGAAGCCCTGCACGAACAGCAAAATCGACTTCCTTGGAGAACCCATACATCTGTGTATCCAATACTTCCTCATAGAGAGGGCAGTAGCGGGTAGCCAGATTCTCCATCTGTACTTCAATAAGCTTCTGTATTTTATCTGCATCTTCTTGAAGAAGACTGATCGCTTTCAAGTGCAACTGGTCCTGCAGATCAGATGAAGTCATGCATTTTTCCCCCCTATGTCCCAAAAATCGCGTAAAGACGTTCTACCTCTAATATTAGACGAAATCAGGAGCTAATACAAGAACCTGACCAAAATAACCATAGATTATGGAGAGCTTTATTCCTGCCTAATCCCCCTATTTTACGGAGGTCTTGCCGTACACCTGAATTATCTCATGCAAAAAAAAGCACCTCTGCCATAATAGGCAGAGATGCTTCTTAGTGCCATTACTCGGATGCGATACTTACATTCAGTCCATGTTTGGCAAATACTTCTGACATAGCTGCTTTGGCTTCAGCTGCATCCGGGCCATGAACGTGCAGTTCATAGCTGTGCGTGCTGATCAGCGTTGTAAACAGTCCGAGAATACTTTTCACATCGATATACTTGTTCTCTGAATGAAGCACGATTGAAGAAGTAAACTTGCTCGCTGTTTGAGCAATTTCCACTACCGCTGCGTTATTACTCGACATAGGAATCCCTCCGTCTTTTCACTTTTGGTATCATCTATTAATTACCACTACATGATACCGTGAATCCGCTTTCCTAGCAACAGCAAAATACTGTTCCTATTTCAGACGATCCGGATTGAGGCATTCCAGCTCAGGAATAACGAAAATCCCGTCTTTACGGATCAATACATCATCAAAATAAATTTCGCCACCACCGTAGTCTGGACGCTGGATCAACACCAGATCCCAGTGAATGGAGGAACGGTTTCCGTTATCTGTTTCTTCATATGCCTGGCCTGGCGTAAAGTGCAAGCTGCCTGCAATTTTTTCATCAAACAGAATGTCCTTCATTGGGTGCAGGATATGTGGATTAAATCCAATTGCGAATTCTCCGATATGACGAGCGCCATCATCTGAATTCAGAATTTCATTGATGCGGTCTGTATCGTTGCTTGTTGCTTCAACGATTTTACCGTCTTTGAAGGTGAATTTAATATTTTCAAAAGTAATGCCGTTATACAGCGTTGGCGCGTTATAACTAATCGTTCCGTTCACTGAATTACGTACAGGGGCACTGTACACTTCGCCATCCGGAATATTTTTTTGGCCAGAACATTTCTCTGCACCGATATCTTTAATGGAGAAGCTCAGGTCTGTTCCCGGTCCAGTGATACGCACTTTGTCCGTGCGTTTCATCAGATTAGCCAATGAATCCTGTGCTTTGTCCATTTTAGCGTAATCCAGGTTACATACGTCGAAGTAGAAATCTTCAAACGCTTCTGTGCTTGTATTCGCCAGCTGTGCCATACTTGCATTCGGGTAACGAAGCACAACCCATTTTGTATGTTTTACCCGTTGCTCGCTATGTACCGGATGGGAATAAAGTGAATTGTACATTTTCATTTTCTCTTCCGGCACATCGGACAAATCGTTCACATTCTCCCCTGCACGGATACCAATGTAACAATCCATTTGTTTCATCCGGTTCAGATCGATCTCTGCCCAGGTTTTCATCATTTCTTCTGTCGCATTTTTGAACATGGCACGCTGTACTGTTTTGTCAGTCAGCTGTACAAAGACGTTACCGCCTTTTTTGCCTACTTCTTCAATAATTGCATTAATCAGATCACGTTCCGTGCCGATCATCTCAACCAGCACATTCTCGCCGGGCTGTACATCTACAGAGTAGCCCACCAGATTGGCTGCGAGCTTCTGAATTCTTGGATCCTTCATCGTGTAAACTCCTCCTGTCATCCGCCATTCCTTGAATTGAACAACGGTAAATTACGATACTATTGTAGCACGCTACAACGATCTCGTCAGCAGGCAGCCCCGCAACTTATCTATTCATAAGCCCTGAAGTTTACATCTGTGACAAGAGCTTCTTTATTCCTTTTGCTGTTCATGTCCTTATAGCTCACCTGGCTTTCCGAAGAAAGTCGCAAGGGCAAGCTAGTTTTCCGATCTACGGTTAGATGATACACCGTCTGTACCTCGGCCTGCTTCATCATCTCTTGCATCGATGTTTCCCCTTGTTCCCACACTTTGTTCAAATCCTTCTCAAGCTTCTCCTGACTGCCTCCCTTAACCGCAGTTGCCTTGTGCATATACTCTGCCCGAATCGCATTCATCTCGTCGTTAAGCTGCGCGAGTGCCCACGTTTTGGCGTCTTTTGGTGCGAGTTCAATTCGCAGTGTTTTCGTTCGACGACCTGAACCGTACTCGGACTTTATCGTTTTGTTCAACCGATCGATACTTTCCATTTGAGCGATGGGATTAAAACGGGACAGCGATCCGCGCAGGGGCTCATGTTGGGCAGTTAAAGCCATCCACTGTCCTTGTTTGCGTTCAAAAGATGCACTGAATCCACTCGGTTGCCCATTATTGTTAACAGCGGCGGCATTTACCCCTTTTACTCCCGCTCCGGCAGCAGTCACGGCTCCAGGCAGCCTCGTTTGCAAGGTCAAGCGGTCATGATCCTCCAGCTTGCCCTCAAATTTAAACTGATTTTCGAACAGCCCGTTGCTTTCGCGTCGTAATCCTGCTTCCCCATCAAAACTCAGCTTTTCTTTACCTGCTATTCCGGATAAAGCCAGTGAAAATAACTCCTCAGGAGTTCGATCTCGCTCTAACAATCCACAACCAGGAGCACACAACACAACAATGCTCAGAATCAACAATAGCCCACGTATATACCGACGGTTCAACATGTTCTATTCCACCTTTCCATCAAACTTTCTCCATAGCCTGCCCCTCCCTTATTTGCTTATACTTCCTTCCTTTGGCATCGCCTCTTCAAAAAAATAAAGAGAGGACGACTCCGCAATCGGAATAGTCCTCTCTTAACGTGTAACTTCCTGTTCTTCCATGACGATCCGATTTCGACCACCATGCTTCGCATCGTACAATGCCATATCAGCCCGGTAAAATAACGATTCCACACTAACCTTCTCATCCATCCAGTTCCATTCGGCAATACCGCTGGATACGGTCACGGAAGGCCTTGTTTCTTCAGCAACCCTGGTGCGAATGATTTCCGCATATTCCAGTGCCTGACGAGCACCAATCTGAGGCATATAGATGGCCAGCTCTTCCCCGCCCCATCTGGCGCAGATGTCCTCAGGCCGGACGGAACTTGTTACAATGTCGCTTACCTGTTTCAATACCTGATCACCTGTTTGGTGCCCAAACGTGTCATTCACCTGCTTAAACTGGTCAATATCCACAACAACCAGTGAACCACAGAATTCATGAGCCTGACGTTCATGGATCACACTATCCAGGTAATGCCTCACATACAGTCCTGTCAGCATATCCAGGTTAGCCAAACGTCGTACCTCGGCGTGAAGCGTTGCATTGGAGAGAGCAAGTCCAATATGAATGGACAACATCTGCAGCAGACGGTAATTGTCGTACGAAAAATACTGCTTTTTGGGATGTCCCAGCAAAATGGCACCCTTCACTTCACCATTCACCCGAACGGGTGAAGCAATCAATGACATTGAGCCGGTAAGATCCATGAAGACCGATGACACTCTATCGTATTTCGCATAATTGGATAGGATGAGCGGTTCTTCGGTTTGATACAGCAAACCAGCGATTCCATAATCCATTGGAAACGATTTGCGACCTAACTCACTCACATTGGATGACATTACTTCGAAGTGATCCGTACTGTCATTCAGTTGAAGAATACAACATGATTCAGCCTGAAAAATGTCCTTCAACTCCTGTTCAGAGAATTGATAGATCTCCATGAGCTGCAGGCTTTTGTTCAAACGTTGTGTCAGATCGTTGATTAGACGAAGTTCCTGGATCAACATATTCGATTGCTCGTGCAGTTTGGCATTTTCAAAGGCAGTTCCTGCTGTATCCGCCATCATCGTAATGAGTTGGAGATCGGAATCTTCCATTAACTCCTCATTCATCTCAATATGAAATACACCATAGATCCCTTGTTTACCTTTTAGAGGAAGACCAACCTCCAGTATGCGATGTTCACCTTCATCCGATCGAACAACAATGAGCTTGCCTTCCATAAACGATTGTACACAGATGTCTTCTCCACGTTCATGAACAAGCAACGGTTTGATACGTGGGTTGAGGCTGCTCTGATCCTGAGACATATACAATGTCATACGGGTCGTTGGATATAAGTAGTCAATGCTGTCAAAGACTTCATCCAATATGGCATCCACATCCATTTTGTCATGCATCCGTTGAACGATTTGGAACAGAATTGACCTTCGGTGCTCTTCACGAGCCGTTTGTTCATGAGCATGTAATAGATCCGTCATAAATATGTATTCAAATCTTCGGTAAAAGCAGGTACGATAATGCAATGCCTCCGATCGAACAACGGCTTCAGACGTGTCATCTCGATTTTGCTCGTAGGTTACAGCAGTGAAGACAGCAAACATATCCTTATTTGTTCTGGAGAAAAGAGGTTCAGCCATTAGATGGTACTCTCCATTTTCAGTGGTTCCACGTAACGACTGGGCCTGTCCCGTTTCAAGGCATTGCATCACAGTCGAATGTACATCGAGCAATGGAGCCCCTTCATTTCCTTGCCCCATACAGATCCCTTCTGTATTCCATACGTTGTATATTATCGATGATCTGTCGGAGTGCGGCCGCCGTTGGATATGCCAGTCGGTGTATGCTTGTTGCAGCAGGCTTCCCAAATATGAAAAATCAAAAGGTGTGATGTCCATTTTTTGCATCCAGAATACATGCGCTTCGTGAGGAGCGGCAGAAGATGCGGAATCGCCCGAACTTCGCGAATTCAAGCTGGCTGGTTTACTTCTTAGATGTTCTAACATGTCAGGCGCTCCTTTGCACCGTTTTTGCATCCACTTGGATGCATTAATCTGCAGACGTTATCGCAAACCTGCAAATTCTATGCGATAACCTTAATGTACAAGATCATTTAAAGTTAAGATACAATCTATTTTACTCTCTTTAAAGCATTTTTGCATCCATATTTCAGAAAATTGTCCCATTATTTTGGGCCTAAGGACCTATCGACAAATTTAGACGTTTTTTTGCTTTTATCACAGGCTTGACTTTGGTTCTAGTAAACTGTAAAATAAATTGTTGATGAAGACTACTAATGGGTCTTTAAATTTGGGCATTACCGGTTGTGTCACCCTCATTCTTTTTGTTGCTTTCAGGACAGCGGCTGAACTTTCCTGATCGTTCTATGCGTGGCTTAGCCCGCATCAACAAATTGGAGCGCAAACAGAGCCCTATATGAACTTTAACTAAAAAGGAGCTACTTTAAACATGGCACGTTACACTGGTCCTAAATTTAAATTGAGCCGTCGCCTCGGCATTTCCCTGAGCGGAACAGGCAAAGAATTGAAACGTCCTTTCCCTCCAGGTCAGCACGGAGCTAACCAACGGAGAAAAATCAGCAACTACGGTATGCAATTGCAAGAAAAACAAAAATTGCGTCACATGTACGGTTTGGGCGAGAAGCAATTCCGCACTCTCTTTGCTAAAGCGCAAAAAATGCAAGGTATCGCAGGTGAAAACTTCATGTTCTTGCTTGAGAGCCGCCTTGATAACCTCGTATACCGCCTTGGATTCGCTAACTCCCGCGCTGGTTCGCGTCAGTTGGTATCCCACGGTCACGTAACTGTAAACGGCAAAAAAGTTGACATCGCTTCTTACCAAGTAAGCACTGGCGACGTTATCAGCCTGCGTGAAAGAAGCCGCGGTCTTTCTTCCGTTAAGGAAGCTTTGGAAAACCGTTCGCATCTTCCGGCATACGTAGAATTCAACGATACTGCTCTGGAAGGTAAATTTATCCGTTTGCCTGAGCGTTCGGAATTGTCCCAAGACATCGACGAAAAACAAATCGTCGAGTTCTACAACCGTTAATCGTTGGAATTTCATTAAGCTTCACACCAAACAGCTGTCCGAGATTTTCTCGGCAGCTGTTTTTTTATTTCGAGAGAAACAAAAAGTAAAAAAAGAGGTCGTACCTGCACCTAATACAAGGATATGGCCTCTTTCCTATACATAGTCATCTATTTTCATCCACACTCGGACGCTCAATACTTCCACGTTTTATTGAAATTCTCCATGACTTCTCATGATATGTAATTCAATTCCGCATGATATATATCATAATCCAAGAAAGAATGGCAATTTTCGACCATTGCTTGTATTTCTCAGGCATGCAAACCAGCCTTTTTATGCTATAATAAGTGCTGTTAAAAGGAGGAAGACACTGAATGGTTGATGTTAATAAGAAAAAGCCCGAGGAACAGCCTGCCCGCAAGCGCAGTTTTGCCCGCAGACTGGGTAGTTTCGTCAAATGGATGGTTGTCCTTGGATTCATGGGGGTACTATTTGTAAGCGGTGCTCTAATGGGATACGTCAGTTCCATTGTGAAAGACGAACCCGTCCGTTCACGGGCGCTGATTGAACAAAAAGTCAGCGAAAACTCCATCACAGGCTTTGCTTACTTTGCCGACGGCAGCCCGATCGGTCAATTACGAACAGAAGAAGACAGGCGTCCGGTCACCTTTGACCAGATCCCACAGAACGTTATTGATGCAGTCATTTCGATTGAAGACAATCATTTTTACGAACATAAAGGTGTAGACATGAGCGGAACGCTCCGTGCCGTGAAACAGAAAGTGCTGAAAGAATCTGTTCAAACAGGCGGTAGCACACTGACTCAACAATTGGCCCGGCGTGTATTCCTCAATCTGGATCGAACCGAAGACCGGAAAGTGAAAGAAATATTACTTTCGCTCCGACTCGAACGTTTCCTGACCAAAGACGAAATTATGACAGCGTATCTGAACAAGGTTCCTTTTGGTAACGGCTCCAGTGGATATAATGTTTATGGAGTCAAGGCAGCTGCCAAAGGACTGTTCAATATTAATGATTTGAGCAAAATAAACACAGCTCAGGCTGCTTATCTTGCCGGATTGCCTCAGCTCCCCTCCTCTTACTCTGCCTTTAATGGAAAAGGCGACTTTGTTGAGGACAATTTTGAGCGTGCAATCAATCGTCAGCATCTGGTCTTGCGCCGTATGCTGGAACTGGGCAAAATTAATCAGTCCGAGTATGACGAAGCTCTTGCTTTTGACATCAAGAGTTCACTCGCACCCAAAACCATCAAAGCTTACAATACTTATCCATACCTTATGATGGAAACAGAGCGACAAGCTGCACAGATTTTAATGAAGCAACTGAATTCGGATAAGGCTGAAGGCACGGATGCCAATGCAGATACAGCCAAGGATACGGATACCGATACACCGCAAAAAGAAAGCAGTGCTCTGCTGGAAGAAGCTCAGCAGCAATTGCGTACAGGCGGATATCGTATCTACACGACGATCAACAAAAGTATCTACAAAACAATGCGTACCATTGCCGAAGATGACAGTAATTTCGCTGCTGACGATCCCGTGAAGGGAAAAGAACAGACTGCTGCCATGTTGATCAATCACAAAACAGGAGCCATTCTCGGCATGATTGAAGGCCGTAATTTCCAGGATGAGCAGATGAACTATGCAACTCAGATGGTGCGTCAGCCAGGTTCAACTATGAAACCTATTGCCGCTTATCTGCCTGCACTGGATGAAGGGCTTGTTCAACCGGCTTCCATTATTGACGATTCACCGATAATTCTGAAAGACGGCCAGACCGGATTCCATATTCCGAAAAATGCCAACAATCGCTACCAGGGACTTGTGACTGCCCGTAGAGCACTCAACTACTCGCTAAATGTGCCTGCGCTTAAGCTATTCAACGAAGAAGTTGGTATCGACAAATCATGGGCTTTTGCCAAGAAGCTGGGGATTACCACCATCCAGCCGGCAGATTACCAAGCTCAGACCGGTGTTCTTGGAGGACTTCAGTACGGTGTTACCGTTGAAGAGCTTACCAATGCCTATGGAGCCATTGCTAACAATGGTGTGTACAATGATTCCTATATGATTAGCAAAATTGTAGACTCAAAAGGGAATATCGTATATAAACACGATGCAGAGCCTGTTCAAGCTTTCTCAGAACAGACGGCATACCTGATGACAGATATGCTACGTACCGTTATTACAGAAGGTACAGCCGATAAAGTTCGTGAAAATTACAAGTACTCCAAGAGTGTGCCTATCGTAGGCAAAACGGGTTCAACCCAAAACTATGCGGATGTCTGGTTTGAAGGCTATACGCCGGATGTCACATTGGGTGTATGGGTTGGATACAAACAGCCGATAAACACGCTCGAGACCAAATCACAGAAGAAACGTGCACAGCAGCTGTGGACGCAAATCATGAATCAAGTCATCGCTACAGACAAAGAGATGTTCGTAACCGATTCATTCAAGAAACCATCCGGGATCGAGACACGAACTGTATCGGCTTATAGCGGCAAATTGCCAACATCTCTGACTGACAGATTTGTCACTGATATTTTCAATAGCAAATTTGTGCCGAAGGACAGCGATGATGGTGTCGCAAAAGCCAAATATATCACTTACAATGGTGTCAACTACATTCCGCGTGATGAAACACCTGGAGATATGACGAAAGAGAAAACCGTCGTCAAGCGCAAGAAACCGATCTCTGATCTCATCAAGGAACTGCAAAGTGCATTCTCACGCATGAGTCGTCACGAATCACTTGCATATTACCTGCCGGAAGATGCCGATGCAGACATGCCGACACAGATCGATCCAAGAACGGATAACGGCAAAGCACCAGATGCACCAGGCAATGTGAGAATTTCCGTTGCCAACGGGAACGCCGTGATTACATTTAACGCAACACCGGAAAGTGATGTGGTTGGCTATCGCCTGTATCGCTCAGTAAATGGCGCCGGATTCCAGAATCAGGGGCAGGTTGTCCTGACAGGTGAGTCCAGATCATTTACTGCATATGCACAAGGTGGAAACTTTGCGTTCTACGTGACAGCAGTGGATGTAGCTGGTCGTGAGTCTGCTCCTAGCGCAGCAGTTAGCAGTGCGGGAACGGTGGAGCCTCCTGCAGATGAAGAAATAAATGAACCGATTAATGTTCCGGGAACAGTCGTTACACCGGAAGACTCTCAGAATGAGAACGCCGCAACTACGGCTCCGGTTACACCGGGCCAAGTGAGCGTGTCGGCGCTCTCCCAAGGACTGCGCATTCAGTGGGCCTCCAATCCGGAATCAGATGGTGTTCAAAGTTATGCTGTATATTTTAGTGAGACAGGGTCAGCCCCTTACACCAAAATTGGCACAACTTCAGGGACCTCCATGGACTACGGAGTACCTGCATCCACCAGTGGATGGTTCAAGGTATCCGCCAGCAACAGCATAGGCGAATCCGAGCCGTCCGGAGCTGTACATTTCCAACCGTAATACAGAGTTATCATAACTCCCCTCTCAACCCCATTCTCGCATCATGAGGATGGGGTTTTGTTATTCATTGATATCCAAAAGTAAAAGCCTGATCCGCAATGAGACACGGATCAGGCTTTGTATTGGAATCATGGGAAAGGCAGACACGTTGTATCCGCTGGTTTATGCTTTAGTCTTCAATGGTCGATAGATCGCCTGTGGGCAGATCCAACTCCCAAGCTTTCAACACGCGGCGCATAATCTTGCCGGAGCGGGTCTTGGGCAGTTTATCCTTGAACTCAATCTCACGCGGAGCGGCGTGAGCCGACAAGCCCTCTTTTACAAATCGATAGATCTCTTCCTTCAGCTCCGGTGTCGGCTCATACCCCTCACGAAGTGCCACAAAGGCCTTAATGATCTCTCCGCGAGTTACATCCGGTTTGCCGATAACGCCTGCCTCTGCTACCGCAGGGTGCTCTACGAGCTTGCTCTCCACCTCAAAGGGGCCAATGCGTTCTCCTGAAGAGTTAATGACATCATCAATCCGGCCCTGGAACCAAAAGTAGCCATCTTCGTCCATATAAGCGGAATCACCGGATACATACCAGCCAGAAAGTCGGAAGTACTCCTCATATTTGGCCGGGTTATTCCAGATCTTCGCCATCATGGACGGCCAGGAAGTACGAATAGCCAGGTTCCCCATACTGTATGGCGGCAGTTCCTCTCCACGATCGTCAATAATGGCTGCTTCAATTCCCGGTAATGGACGACCCATGGAACCTGGTTTGATTGGCATGCCTGGGTAGTTACAGATTAATTGTCCACCCGTCTCCGTCATCCACCAGGTATCATGAATTCGCTGTCCATAGGCTTTCCAGCCCCAACGGACAACTTCGGGATTAAGTGGCTCACCCACAGACATGACGTGACGGAGACTGCTCAAATCATGCTGGGCAATGGTCTCTTCGCCCGCTCCCATCAACATGCGGAAAGCCGTCGGTGCACTGTACCATACGCTGACTTTGTTTTTCTCAATGGTGCTGTACCAGTCTTTCGGACTGAAACGTCCCCCACGAATAACGTTGGTCACACCATTCAACCATGGTGCAAAAATTCCATAGGAGGTACCTGTTACCCAACCCGGATCGGCTGTGCACCAGTATACGTCATCCTCGCGCAAATCGAGTACAACCTTGCCGGTGTAATAATGCTGAATCATCGCATTCTGCACATGATATACACCTTTCGGTTTGCCTGTAGATCCGGAAGT
Organism: Paenibacillus sp. 276b; assembly: GCF_900107875.1. Classification (NCBI taxonomy): domain Bacteria; kingdom Bacillati; phylum Bacillota; class Bacilli; order Caryophanales; family Paenibacillaceae; genus Paenibacillus; species Paenibacillus sp. 276b. The sequence goes on from NZ_FNRR01000007.1 coordinate 238,955, forward strand.
ATAGTGAATCAGCAGACCGTCTTCGCGAGTCAGCCACTCCACTTCCATATCATCCGAAGCTGCGGACATCTCTGCATCAAAGTCGATGAGTCCTTCTTCCGTCTGCGGACCGCCACCCACAACAAAAATATGCTTCAGTTCAGGCAATTCGGAACGTTTGATTCGCCCCAGCAATTGAGGGGTTGTCACCAGGGCTACAGCTCCGCTATCCTCCAGTCGGTCCTTCACCGCAGTTTCCATAAAGGCCTCAAATAGAGGACCTGCAACAGCCCCAACCTTCAATATGCCCAACAGGCTGAAATAGAGCTCAGGACTGCGAGGCATAAAAATAAATACCCGATCACTCTTAGCAATACCATATTTGCGGAGAACGTTACCGAAGCGATTCGATTGCTCACTCAAGTCAGCAAACGTGTATGCCTCTTCACGCGTAGCATCACTGTATAATAGCGCCGTTCTCCCGCCTCTTCCTTCCAGCACATGACGATCAATCGCTTCATGCGCCATGTTGACTTTCCCGCTGGCGTGCCACGTAAAGTGCCTTTCGACCGATTCCCAATCAAACCGGCTTCGGGCCTCCGTGTAATCGCCCAGATTAGATTCAGACACAACCGTTTGCAGCATCTCACCATGTGCTTGACTCATGCTTGCCAGCCTCCTTCAACTCGACATTTCGATTCCCAATATGGGTCACTTCTGATTGCCTTTGTGTTGACTGAACTTCCAGTTAGCGCTTACATTAGTAGAGAGAACTTCTCATCATGTACTTGCCAGGCCAAACCGATGAACCCAAACTGCAGTTGATTTGTGAACATTTTTTGTCTACGCAATTATAGCAAATCTTTTCAATCATCGTCTATGGCTTTTCAAATTTTTGGTTTTTTGCTATAAGTAGGGGGAGAGAGGAGCATGAACTATGGAGCATATTAAGGAGCATCATATGCGTTCCATCTTCAAGTCCGGCCACCGAATCATCATTGAGGGACCAGTTCAGGCCGAGACGATTACGCAGCTTGAATTTCATTCCGATCTGGATGCTTTCCGGCGCCCTTCGGAACAACAGGAGGCATTGGCCGAAATTGCCGCATTGCCCGAAGGTCGAATCATAATAGCGCGGGAAAATGAGACCATTGTCGGTTATGTGACTTTCCATTATGCAGATGATTGCGAGCGTTGGTCGGAAGGCAATATGACCGATCTAATTGAGCTGGGAGCCATTGAGGTTGCGGATTCCTATCGCACTCTCGGGATTGGGCGCGAAATGCTGCTCACCGCGTTTGAAAATGGACAGATGGAGAAATATATCATATTCACAACGGAATATTACTGGCATTGGGATTTGAAGGGCAGCGCCCTTTCCGTATGGGATTACCGCAAGATGATGGAAAAATTGATGCAAACCGTAGACATGACATGGTACGCCACCGATGATCCCGAGATTTGTTCACATCCGGCAAACTGCCTCATGGTCCGCATTGGCAGCCAAGTACCCCTGGAATCGGAAGAACAATTCGACCGGGTGCGATTCCGCCATCGGTTTATGTACTAATCACGAATGCACATGGATAATACGTATACATAGAAAAACCGCCTCTTCGCGAACAGGTTCATCATGGATGATCTGCTACGAATAAGCGGTTTTTTGTTGCTTTTTAAGCCCTTATCATGCTCAACATGCGTATAGCTTATGGGGTTACATATGTTCCAGCATATGTTCAACAATACGGTGAGAGCGCTGGGAAGACTCCACAGTAAACTCGGCAAAGTTCACATGTGCTGATCCATCTGCTTTGTCAGACATTGCGCGAAGTATAACGAACGGAACACGGTTCATGAAGCTCACTTGCGCTACGGCAGCTCCCTCCATCTCTGCACATGCCCCATTCATTTCGGTATACAGCATTTTCACCGTATCCTTGCTTGCAATGAATTGATCTCCTGACAGCACTTTGCCGATCAGATAGTTCGCTCCCTGCGCTTTGCAGGCTTCTTCAGCTAATGCGATAAGTGATGCTTCCGCTGGGAAAGCGGACGTCTCCTGGTAAGGAATAACCCCGCGCTCAAATCCAAGTGGGGTCACATCCATATCATGCTGTACACATTCGGACGAGATGACCATATCTCCAATGTTCAACTCCGGATTAACTGCACCCGCAACACCCGTGAAAATAATACGGTTAACCTGAAAACGATCAATTAAAATCTGTGTTGTCACAGCTGCATTTACTTTCCCTACGCCTGATTTGCAGACTACAATCTGCTTACCCAGCCATTCGCCTGCAACATAGGTAATACCGGTTTGTTTTACAGTCTCTAGTTGCTTCATACCAGCCAAGAGAAGTTCTACTTCCTCATCCATTGCACCAATGATACCGATCGTTTCACGCATGTTATGACCTCCTATATAGCATTCTGCATTCTGCATTCTGCATGTAAACCTGGAGTCGTTCCCCTCCAAGTATGTTTCTCCGTCTACGTTCAGAGTCCCATTCAGCACAAAAGCTCCGTTTCCGGAGCTTCCGTCATTCCACTATGTAGAGAGAATGCCTTCTCCCTTTCTTAAATCATTTCCATTTCAATCAGAAATGACGATGAACCATCAAAGCCTGTATTTAAACTACGTCTGCATGGCTTACAGACAGACGAAGAATCGTTTCATGCGGCAAAATAACCCGTGGGTTCTCCACATTTTCTTTTTTCATCAGCTTGGTCAGCAAACGCATCGCTACAGCGCCCAGGTCATACATCGGTTGAGCTACAGTAGTCAACTGAGGACGGACCATGGAAGCCATACGAATGTTATCCACACTGATGATGGAGAAGTCATCCGGTACTTTCAGACCTTCATCCTGAATGCTGTGAATAGCACCAATTGCCATCTCATCTGTTGCAGCGAAGATTGCCGATGGTTTTTTCTTCAATCCGAGGAAATACTTCATCGCTTCTACACCGGACTCATAACGATAGTTACCAATACGTACGAGATCCTCCTGATATTCCATACCTGCTGCTTCAAGCGCTTTCTTGTACCCTTGGAAACGAGCATAACCGTTGGCAGGATCTTGCAGTGTACCACTGATCATTGCGATTTCCTTGTGTCCATGACGGATTAACGTATTTACAGCATCAAATGCCGCTGCTTCATGGTCAATATCTACAGAAGGGTACGTGCCCTTCTCGTCACTTGTTGCACAGAGAACAATCGGCACAGCCGCTGATTGGAACGCCTGAATATGCTCGTCCGTCACAGTTCCACCCATGAAGAGCAGACCGTCCACTTGTTTCTCGAGCAACGTGTTAATTACACGAATTTCTTTTTCTTTCTTCTTGTCCGCGTTACACAAAATAATGTTGTAGTGATACATATTCGCAATATCTTCAATCCCGCGGGCAATCTCTGCAAAGGTTGAGTTCGAAATGTCCGGAATAACGACCCCGACCGTGGTTGTCTTCTTGCTCGCCAAGCCTCTGGCTACCGCATTCGGACGATATCCCAACCGATCGATGGCTTCATATACTTTTTTGCGTGTCTGTGGCTTAACATTAGGGTTATTATTAACAACCCGTGATACCGTTGCCATAGAGACACCGGCCTCACGTGCCACATCATAAATGGTTACCGTCACAGTACTTCTCTCCATTACCAGTAAATTTTCATACCATTTTCATTAAGATTTATATTACGACAAATTTATGCATTAATCAATTAAAATAGGCTTTAGGACTCACGCAGTGCTTTCGTGATTGTGGTTGAAGTAATATTCGAGTGGGAAGTATGCCATACAGGAATTCCCTTTTTGACTAGAATCGCCTGCGGAGATTCGTGCTTAACACCCAGCTTGTCCGCTGCTTCATTGGACACAGGGCGATCTTCCACTACATAAATGATACCGTATTTCACTTGTTCACTAGGACTATTTTGCAAATAATCGTTCATCTCCTGATAGGCGTTCGCGCTGATCGGGCAGCGTGTACTATGCTTAAACAGAAGCAAGGGTTGATCCTCGGTAGCCTCCACTGCGGAGTTTAGCTGTTCAATACTTGTCATTTTAGTCATGTCAGCCATTTGATATACATCCCCCTTTACCAGGATTACCGCTATGTTGAGCGTTTTCACTCTACGATATCTTAACAAAAAGCGGGCGAAAAAGCCAATTTTCATGAAAACAAGCATTTTGCACGTCAAAATTAGACAGCATTCGAGAAGTGCGCCTGCCATACAAAACCGGATAATTGACCTAATCTGCGCTGTGTTGTCTCGATCCATTCTTCATCATTAGACTTTTGGGCGTAACCCATAATATCCAGCAGCAGGTTAATTCTCTCCTCCACAGCACGTTGCATCCGATGCTCCATCTCACGATCCGAAGCGTCTGGCCAAGCCAGCAGTTGTTCATGGAAAAGATCCGCAAGTTCATTTCGCTCTCCAAACGATACATCCTGTTTCGCTGGCTGTTCACCGAGTGTACTGATGCACTCTTTCAAATCCGGCTTGACCGGCTGAAGCACTTCATAGGAAACACAGTCTGTACAAGCAAATACAGGTACGTTACGAATCTCCACCTTTTTGGCATATACCACCGTTCTTAATTCCAGTTCCATTACATGTCCGCATCTGCACGTCTTACGCACAGTCATCACCTCATTCGTTCTATACTCTTATACAGATACCATTCGACCTATTTCCGCTCAAATCCTGCTATAAACCAGAGGTTGCACAAATTACCACTGTCTCCAGATGAAGGTTGTCGAATGTAGGCGTTCATTGAGATGTAATCGCTTCCCCAATGGCGAGATTGCATGACGATGAAGTCAACATGAGAATCTGTTACAATAAAGACGCTATGTGCTAATTACCGCAAAAGGAGAGATGATGATGAGATTAACAGGCAAAAAAGTCATCGCCCTGGTCGATGAAGAATTCGAAGATCTGGAACTGTGGTATCCGGTACATCGTGTTCGTGAAGAAGGCGCTGAGGTGCATCTCGCCGGAGAGAAAAAAGGCAAAACCTACATTGGTAAATATGGTGTTCCCGCGCAGGCGGAATACAGTTTTGATGAATTGGATAGTTCAAACTATGATGGTATCCTTGTACCCGGGGGCTGGGCACCGGACAAGCTTCGTCGCTATCCCAAAGTACTTGAGCTCGTTAAGGAAATGCATGCGGATCGTAAGCCGATTGGACAGATCTGTCACGCAGGTTGGGTACTGATATCCGCCAAAATACTGGACGGGGTTACGGTAACTTCTACACCGGGTATCCGGGATGACATGGAAAATGCCGGAGCCATCTGGAAAGATGAAGCCGTTGTTGTGGATGGACACATCATTTCAGCTCGCCGTCCACCTGATCTTCCGCCGTATGGCAAAGCATTTTGCGATGCACTTGCTGAAAAATAAAACAAAGCCCCGCGCCATATGGCGTGGGGATTTATCGTTAAAATAAGACTATTTTCCAAAATTGTACAAAAGTTAATATTTTCACTTAAAGGTATTTATTAGAAAATAACCCATTCAGGATGCATTCGATCCACTCTGTTCATCCGGACTGCCCATCGAATCATTGAAGACCTGTAGACGCTCTTCGATGTCTGCACTTGTCCGCAGGCTGAAGCAATCATGGGCAGCCTCTTTGGCAGCAGCAGCCGTCGTATTCAATACTCTGTGCTTCACACGCAGCAAGGATTGTGGAGACATGCTCAGATTGCTGATCCCGAGCTCCAGCCATAGGGGAATCGAACGTTCGTCTCCTGCCATCTCCCCGCATACACTAACATCAATGCCTGCCGTATGAGCCGCATCGACTGTTGCGCGAAGCATGCGTAATACAGCCGGGTGATACGGATGATACATATGTGCAATCTGCTCATTCATTCGGTCTACAGCCAGTACATATTGCACGAGATCATTCGTACCGATACTGAAGAAATCAGCTTCTTCGGCAAGCAAATCGGCTATCATCACCGCTGCCGGAACCTCAATCATGATGCCCACCTGTATATGTGGATCGTACGGCAATTCGCGCTCGTCCAGATCAGACATCGCTTCACGCAGGATTTCATTGGCCTCCTGAAGTTCTTCTACCGAAGAAATCATCGGGTACATAATTTTGACATTGCCCGCAGCACTGGCCCGCAGAATGGCTGTGAGCTGTGTTTTGAACAGATCTTTGCGGTCCAGACTGATCCGAATCGCACGATATCCGAGAAATGGATTATCTTCTTCTGGCAGTTCAAAGTAGTCTAGCTGCTTGTCACCACCAATGTCGAGCGTACGAATAACGACAGACTGTCCTGCAGTTTTCTCAGCGACAAGACGATAAACCTCATACTGTTCCTGCTCACCCGGGAACGTAGCACGGTCCATGTATAGGAACTCTGTCCGGAACAACCCCACGCCCTTCGCCCCATGTTTCAGTGCCATATCCAGTTCCTTGACGGAACTGATGTTAGAAGCCAGATGCAGAACGGAACCGTCTTTGGTTACGGCATCCACTGTTGCAAGTACCTGCAACTGCTCTTTTTTCTTCAATTGTTTGCTGCGAATCATCGTGTAACGTTCAATCGTCTTGCGATCCGGCTCCGTAAATACGAGGCCATTATCTCCATCGACAACCAACATATCTCCGGTCTCTACAGGCATGCCAAGACTCGCTTCCAGACCGGAAACGAGAGGAATACCAAGGGCACGAGCCATAATTGCCGAATGTGACGTTTTGCCTCCAATAAGTGTCACAATACCCAGCACGTGGCTTGGATTCAAATGCGCTAATTGAGAGGGAGACAACTCTTTGGCCACGAGTATATAAGGCTGGGTATCCGATGGGAGCGTAATTTCCGGTGCGCCCAGCAGATGCTTTAATAAACGATTACCCACGTCCTTGATGTCGATGGCTCGCTCCTTCATATACTCGTCTTCGAGCAGATCAAACATGGTGACAAAATGATCAATGGCCTCTTTGACGGCTACTTCTGCTGCTTTGTACTGCCTTTCAATAATGCCACGAATTTCGTTCATGAACACCGGATCTTCCAGAATGGCCAGATGCGCATCAAAGATGCTGGACTCTTCAGGACCGACGACTTCCTTGAACTCGTTCTTGATATATTCAATCTCATCCTTCGATGTCCGTATGCCCTCGTACAGCCGTTCGAACTCTTGGGCGAGATCCACCGAATCCATCTTCTGATCCGGCAGATCCCATTCCCAACTGGGCAGGACAAATGCTTTGCCGATGGCTATGCCTGCAGCGCCGTTGATGCCTTGTATCTTCATTCTACCCCTCCAACGTTCCTGTCATAGAGCACCACGGACATAACGGATGCCTGACCTTTCTTAACTTGCTTAAATGGAGCAAAGCTCCATGATTTGACACGATCGGGATTCGTGATGACCATCGGTGTCGTCAGCGATGCCGCCTCGGCTCGCAACACAGCCAAGTCAAACTTGATTAACAACTGACCGGGCTCCACCGTATCCCCTTCCTGAACAAAGGCTTCAAAGTGGCCTTTCAGTTGGGATGTGTCGATACCGATATGCAACAGGACCTCAAGCCCTTCCCGAGTGGAGATGCCTAAGGCATGCATCGTTGGATACATGTGCATAATCGTTCCGTACACGGGTGAGACCAGCTCTCCCTTTTCCGGGACAAAGGCTACACCATCACCCACAAGCTTGGCTGCAAATATCTGATCCGGTACCTCTTCAATCGGCAGCATTTTGCCTTGCACAGGAGCACAGAACAGAACTTGTTGCAGATCACGTTCGAGCAGCTTCGCAATCTCTTCCCGGATTAATTCCGAATAGGTGCCAAATACCACTTGTACGTTACCGCCACCCAGCTTGATAAGCCCTGCGGACCCCATACTCTTCATTGCACCTGTATCGATTAATCGATCATTATGCACGGTGAGACGAAGTCGTGTAATACAAGCCTCTACCTGCACAATGTTTTCTTTCCCGCCCAATGCTTCCAAAATAAGAGGAGCTTGATAAGGAATGTTACCTACCCAATCTTCCAGCATGGACCCCTCTTCGCGTCCTGGAGTTGGAATCTTGAACGTGCGAATCGCCCACCTAAACAGGAAATAATAGACTAGCCCGTATAGTATGCCAATCGGAATGAGCTTCCAAGCATTCTCCGATAGATGGAAATTGAGTATGTAGTCGATAATGCCAGCCGAATAGGAGAAACCATGGCGTATATCAAGCCAGTAACTGATCCACATCGCAAGTCCTGACATGACTGCATGCACGATGAACAGATAAGGTGCCGCAAACAAAAAGGCAAACTCAATCTGCTCCGATACCCCTGTCAGAAAACAAACGAGTGCGGAAGTGAGAAATGTTTTTTTGATTTTCGGCTTCAGATCTTCCCTTGCCTCCTGAATAATGGCAAAGGCAATCGCTGGAATCGCAAACATCATGATCGGGAATAACCCGGCCATAAAATACCCTGCTGTTGGATCACCCGCAAAAAATCGCGGCAAATCCCCTTGCACTATATTGCCGTCTGCTGTTTCATACGTCCCCAGTTGGAACCAGAATACATTGTTAAGCAGATGATGCAGTCCGAAGGCCACCAGCACCCTGTACAAGACCCCATATATAAACAGCCCAAAACCGCCGAGACTGTATTCCCAGGTGGCGATGGCGTTCAATGCATGTTGCAAAATGGGTGCGATCCATAACATAAAGAAGGAGAACAGTGCCGAGCAAAGTCCAACTATGAGTAAAACAAACCTTGAACCACCGAAAAACTGTAAGATTTCGGGCAGTTTAATACTTTTGAAGCGATTATGCGTCACCCCGGCAAGTGCGCCGAGAATAATTCCGATTAAGGAAGCAGGTTGAACGGTGCCATCCCCGAAATTGCGAGTCACCTGATCATATATCACAATACCAGCCAGAGCAGCGAGTCCCGCTTGTCCGGCCTGGTTGGAGAGTCCCAGTGCTACACCGACAGCGAACAAATACGGCAAAAAATAAAAAATACCGTGTCCGGCCACGGTAGACACTTCACCAACAACTTTCAATCCCCAGGCGTCCCAGGGCAAACTGCCAACACTCAGCAAAATTGCGGCGGCGGGCAGGACCATTGTAGGCAGCATTACCGCTCGTCCGAGCTGCTGCAAGGATCCGAGCCAATTCATGGCGACCTCTCCTTTCTATCCTAGATGGTAAGCTTTACGCAACGTTTTGTCAAAGCAAAACAGTAACCTGTTGGTAATTTATTCTATATTCCAAGTATGTAACAGAAAAATCCCGTCAACTCGAGGTTAACGGGATTTTTTAGGAATCGAGATTTAACCGCGTCCAGCACCGCGCAGAACGATGGAATCCTCTACCTTGATACAACGATTCGTTACCGCTGTCATGCCGTTCTCAGCTGCAATCTGAACGGCTTCATCGCTGTGGATACCAAGCTGAAGCCACAATACATTCGCTTTGATCGCCGCAGCTTCACGAGCGACATCTGCACAATATTCATCGCGGCGGAATACGTTCACGATATCTACCGGCTCAGGGATATCTGCGAGGGTCGCATATACCGTCTCACCGAGAATCTCACCTTGTACCTGTGGATTTACCGGGATGATACGATAACCTCTGCTTTGCATGGCTTCCGCTACCATATAGGAAGTGCGATCTGATTTGTCCGATAAGCCGACGACTGCGATGTTGCCTGCCTTGCGCAAAAGTTGTCCAATTTCTTCACGAGTAGGATTGTTAAATTCCATGTTCAAGCACCATCCTTTTCTGCTTAAAGTGCGTGTTCAAAAAGACCGGTTTTCAGTACCGAGAAGATGGGATGAAGCTAGAAATGGAGTAGCGGAGCGTAGGGAAAACTACGTGAGCAACGGACATTTCGGCTGAATTCCATATTCGATGCTGATGATGCCTCCAGGCATCCTTCGTAATCAAAAGCGGTTTTTTGAACAACCTCTTAAACGTGTTATTTTACTCTTTTACCCATTGAACCGAGGCGCCAAGCGCCTGCAAATGATCGAAATATTGCGGATAAGACTTGGCTACATGGTGTGCATCCCGAATACGAAGCGGTTCTTTGGAACGCAGACCGACAACGGTCAGTGCCATAATTACGCGATGATCGTAGTGAGCGTTAATCTCAACGCCGCCTTCGACGCCTTCCGGACGACCATGTACGATAATCTCGGCCTGACGTTCTTCTACGTTGGCTCCTGCCTTCCGCAGTTCGTTCAAATAATCTGTAATTCGGTCACATTCCTTGTAACGTAAGTTCTCTACATTATAGAACCGTGAGGTGCCTTCCGCAAACACTGCCGCCGCTACCATGGCCAAAACCGCGTCTGTCGCGGCATCTCCATCGAATTCCACGGCTTTCAATGTACCGTTACCTTGCACGTGTACCACATCGTTTTCATGCGTCAACGGCACTTCCATCATGCGCAGAACGTCTACAATAGCACGCTCACCTTGTTTGCTCTGTTCCATCAATCGCAAAATTTTAACATCCGATTGGGTGACAGCCGCGGCCGCGAGGACAGCTGCTGAACCCGGATAGTCTCCTTGAACCGTATATGTTTGTGGTTTATAGGCTTGACCGCCAGGTACGCGGAAGGACATGTAATCATCACTCGCATGAATGACGATGCCCGCCTGTTCCAATACTTCCAGCGTCTGGCCAATAACCACTTTGGATTTCAAGTCGTTTAATACTTCAATTGTGCTGTCTTCTTCCAGAAGAGGAGTTACAAACAGCAACGCGCTCAAATACTGGGAGCTGACGGAACCGGATACACGGATATGTCCACCCTTAGCCTGACCCCCTTTGATCGTGATTGGCAAGCGCCCTTGTTCGTGCTGTACCTCAACACCAAGCTGACCCAGCGCATCGATCAGGTCATCATGTGGGCGTTTGCCCAGAGAATCCGGGTACGTATTTACAAACGTCACATCAGGACAAAGTGCCGTTACCCCCATCAGGAAACGAAGCACTGCACCCGCATTGCCTACATTTAATTCACGCACATCACGTGGATGGCTGCCGAAGCCCTGGATAACGATTTTGCTATCATCTTCTTCAAGCACCGCTCCAAGGTCGCGAATACATCTGCGCATAGCGTCACTATCTTCACTATGAGCCGGGTAATGGATCGTACTTGTGCCTTCTGCCAGCGCAGCAGCTAGCAAGTAGCGTGTGGTGTAGTTTTTGGAAGACAAAGCTCCAATTTCCCCATTCAGGGATGGGGTCGGTTTAACGATAACGTCCATGGATGAAATTCTCCTTCATTGATTATAATGTGCTTCGTTAGATGATCCTGTTACGTATTTGGTTCAGGGTACATGCGGTGATGCTGAGATGCCAAATTGACATTCCATACATCGCTTGGGTATCATTATAGGCGTTAAGTCCATACAGAAAAGAGGACCTGAATATGACACAAATTGCTGAAATTGAAACTTCTGAGCTACGCCGCCGTTTGCAGGCGGGAGAGAAGCTGCAGATGATAGACGTCCGTGAGGACGATGAAGTCGCACAAGGCATGATTGAGGGAGCGAAACACATCCCGCTTGGACAGATTCCCGACAGACTGTCCGAAATTCAAAAGTCCGGTGAGATTGTTCTGATCTGCCGCAGTGGATACCGTAGTGAGCGTGCCTGTGAGTACTTACAGCAGCTCGGATATGATGGCTGCACCAATATGGTTGGCGGCATGCTGCAATGGCAAGAGGAAGACTAAACAACATCAGGATCGAGGTTAATAGTTAGGATATCTGCAATAAGCAGTTCTCGGTAACCAATGTGCATCCTGATCCTTACAGGAAGTCAAACGGGCCAATCGGCCCGTTTTTCACATCGTTCCACGATCACATGGCTCCATTCACCACTTTAAACCCTTCGGCATATCTTCTTCCACATGCGAAATGTATCCCTCTCTCCATGCATCGACCCTGCACTCATGTGTACAGTCTATCCATACACTTACTGAAGAGAAAACGAAATAATTACAAGCTTAGACGCGGTAATGCGCTAAAATTAAACGAGTCACTTCAGAAGCGGATAACTCGGTTGTATCCACCGTGTAATGCGCAAACCGGTATGCGTCCTTCCGTTCCTGCATAATGGTCTGAATGCGTTCCTCCGCATTGCCTGCCAAGAGCGGACGGTTCTCACAGCCGCTGACACGTTCTACTATCACTGCCGGATCAGCAGTCAGGGCAACCACCCAGCCGTTCTTCGACATGACATCACAGTTGTCCGAACGCAGAACCACACCGCCTCCGGTTGCAATCACCTGCGCCTTTTTCTCTAACACCGAGCACAACATGCGACTCTCGGCATCGCGGAAATACGTCTCTCCCTTGCCTGTGAACAAATCAGGAATCGTACAGCCTTCCTCTTTCTCCACCGCGGCGTCTACATCAATCAATCGGTAACCCAGCTCGCGTGCGAGCATGTCAGCAACGGTTGATTTGCCAGTTCCCATCATGCCGATGAGAATAATATTGTTAGACTTGCTCAAGGTGTACACTCCTTTAATTCAAGCAATTCGTGAGCACTTTTGTCCTATCATAACACAGCCCTGCGGACGGGGGAAGGCCATAGTGTGGCCCACTTCCCTCCAAGCATCCGCAAGCACTTCCAGACCATATCGAAGCATGTCCATGTACTCCAAACGATTTTAACGAACTCAGATAAGCTTATTTCCGAATTATAAGCGATTTTAAAATTCTAACGAATCTCAGGAAACTTATTTCACAAAAACAGCATAAAAACAGCGCAATTCCGCTCCAAATGTTCTTAATAGGACCTTCTGCATTCGTTAGAGAATAGAAAAGGTTCATATCCACGAGTTAGAGCATCTCAGGTTCGTAAGATGTAGGACCAGCTTACACATACGGTAAAAAAAGAGACCTGGAGTTCATCGGTATGAACCGACTCTCCAAGTCCCCTATCTAAGCTTCTGTCCAAGCCCTTCTTCCAGCCAAGGCCCCTGATTTAGGACTTTAGCCAAATCTCACGGACTTGCGATATACGCTACTATTCCATCCAGTTGTGGTGGAAGCTGCCTTCTTTGTCCAGACGTTTGAACGTATGAGCACCGAAGTAGTCACGTTGTGCTTGCAGCAGGTTCGCAGGCAAACGCTCTGTACGGTAGCTATCGTAGTAGGACAACGCACTGGAGAACCCAGGAACCGGAACGCCTTGAGTTACCGCAGCAGCTACAACTTCACGCCATGCACCTTGGTAGGATTCTACAATGTTTTGGAAGTATGGATCCAGAAGCAGGTTTTTCAGTGCTGCATCTTTGTCATACGCTTCTTTAATGTTTTGCAGGAACTGCGAACGGATGATGCAACCACCACGGAAGATCATGGCGATGTTGCCGTATTTCAGATCCCAACCGTACTCATCGGAAGCTGCACGCATTTGGGCAAAACCTTGTGCGTAGGATACGATTTTACTTGCAAACAGCGCTTTGCGAACATTCTCGATGAACGCTTTTTTGTCACCGGAGAATGCTTCAACCGCAGGTCCGTTCAGGATTTTGCTCGCTGCCACACGCTCGTCTTTCATCGCAGACAGGAAGCGGGAGAATACAGATTCTGTAATCATGGACAATGGTACGCCGAGATCCAGCGCGCTTTGGCTTGTCCATTTTCCTGTTCCTTTTTGTCCAGCTGCATCCAGAATGACATCAACCATTGGTTTGCCCGTTTCCGGATCGTATTTGGAGAAGATATCTGCTGTGATTTCGATCAGGTAACTATCCAGCTCTCCCTGATTCCATTCTGTAAAGATGGCGTGAAGCTCCTCAACGGACACATTCAACACGGATTTGAGTAGGTGGTAAGCTTCACCAATCAACTGCATATCTCCGTATTCGATACCGTTATGCACCATTTTCACATAGTGTCCAGCACCATCTGGTCCGATATATGTACAACAAGGATCGTCACCGACTTTGGCCGAAATGGCTGTCAGGATCGGTTCAACCAGCTTGTACGCACTCTCTTGTCCACCTGGCATAATTGCAGGGCCTTTCAACGCGCCTTCTTCCCCACCGGATACACCTGTACCGATGAAGCGAATGCCTTTGTCTTCCAACTCTTTGCTGCGACGTTGGGTGTCAGGGAAGTATGCGTTACCGCCATCAATGATGATGTCGCCCTCATCCAAATGAGGAAGCAGTTGTTCAATGGTAGCGTCGGTTGCATAACCAGCTTGTACCATGATCAGGATTTTGCGCGGGGATTCCAGGGATGCCACAAACTCTTCAATAGAGAATGTGCCTGTCAGGTTTTTACCTTCGGCTTCTTTCAGAAGATCGTTGGTTTTCTCCGGAGAACGGTTAAATACCGATACCGTGAAACCTCTGCTTTCAATGTTAAGGGCCAAATTTTTGCCCATTACTGCAAGTCCAATGACACCGATCTGTTGTTTCGCCATCTGGTCCTCCATCCTTTGCTCCAATTAATTTTATTGAAATGAATTCTCAACAATACCCCCATTTTAACGGTTTTACGCATAGAAGTGAACCCCGGACCATGGTCGCACAGCGAGAAAACACCCCAATTACCTGAGGTGTTCATCGTATTTTCATAAATACAGCGTTATATTTCAGCCTTCCAGCATCAACATGTGCCCTGACAACTGCTTTAAGACTTTACGACAGACATTTGCTTTTTCGATATTATCCATCTGAATGGCGGCATACAGACGCTCCAGTTCATCATCCACTTCCATGCGCAGCAGCATGAGTCGCTCCTCGCCTTCGCGCGAGAGGAACATTTCTTCCATCTCTTCCGCCGTCGGCGCAGGTTCCTTTTGAAAAATAACACGCTGTTTGAACCCGGATACTTCAACGAGACGAATGACTTCACCAAACAAAATATTCTCCACGGTCATCTGCTGATCCTTAAACCGTTTCACAACGGCATGCCCGCGTGTATCCCCGATCAGCTTCTCCAACCATTCCGCAAGCTTTGCGTCCTTGATAATATAATCTCCGGTCATCTTGTAATTCCCACTGCGCGTCTGTTGAAAACGGAGCTTTACCAGCTTGCGTCCGGTGCGGACTGACAGAATAAAAAAGGATTCGTCCTCGCTCCAATATAGTGAATACCCCTCACGAATAAGGTCTTTGATCAAATTTTGGATATGCCGACGGTTGAACCGCAGCTCCAGATTGCAATATTCAACTTCATAACTCTTATTCACGGCACTCCCTCCATCTGTACCGGAGATGCTCCGGCCATCTTCTTCAATCGCTTCTACTCAATCGGCTTACCCTATTTTATACTTCATTTTATGTAAGGGTACTTGGTTATTTGACTATTTTTCACCGATTGATCCGAAGGATCGCAGCTTTCCGCAGATGCACAGGGGCAAGCCCCCGTTTTTCATGATATAATGGACGCGAAATAAAGGTATGCAGAGGTTATATGCGGACTGCGAATTGATCGGGATGATGCCGTTGCTGCGGATGGGGAAAAGTCCCTGGAAACGGTTCGTTCAACGTTCAAAACACTGCTGCCGCTCTATAAGATGTCTTTGTCTTAAGTACGTTGAACGATTAGTTCCCAGAGTTGATCACTCCGGCGGGCAGAATAATCTTCCCGTCGTTAGCTGAATGGATGCAATGGTTGCACCATGCTACATAAAAAGGGAGTTCCACAACCTGAATGGTTGTTGGAACTCCCTTTTCTTATTGGATCCACCTTATCAGACTTCAATCGCATCATTTGGCAGGAGCTGTACGATACGGTTTACGGGATAACACATAGTGCACAACGGCAAGTCCAGCCATAACGACAGCACTTCCGATAAATGGAGCCGGATGACTAACGTGATCCCACAGCAGTCCGGATACAATCGGCCCTACGACCATGCCTGATCCCTGAAGGGTCAGGAAGAAACCCCAGATCGCTCCGCGTTCTCCTTTGGGAATCAATGTGGCTACAAACGCATTCCAAGCCGGGAGAATCATCGCATAGCTGACGCCAACCAACATGACGATACCGAACACAACTGGAATAGACGTAATAGAAGAAAAAGCAAACAGACTCACTGCTGCCATTAAAAAACCGATGTTCAGGAACGGTGCCGTTCCAAACCGGTCTACCATTTTCCCTACAGGCAGCAATGCAATGACCGTAATGCCTCCACCCGCTATCAGCAACAAGCTGTATAGGTTGGGCGAGATGTGCAGGTCTGTGCGAGTGTATAGCGTAATCACGGGACTGAGCAGACCAATAACAAAAGACTGCATGAATAGTGCAGGATATACGAGCGGATTAACATTAAGGGTGCTGCGTACCCGTTGCAATGTACCCTGGACACTGTTTTTGAGTCGGATGAACGGCGTGAAAATATTCGGTTTAGCCGGATATTTCATATCTGACCGCTTCGTCTCACTTTCCGCATGCTCTCCCTCAACAATGACACGTCCGGGTAAAATCAAAGCGACCAGAATGACCAGAATTGCAACACCCATCAACACCAAGAAAATGGTGCGATAATCGTGATGCGTCCGCTCCAATAGCCAGTTCATTCCGATCGGCCCTAGACCAGTCCCCCCAAGTGCCGCCATCTCCAGCGCACCCATGGCTGTACCGTTCTTGTTCTGTGGCCCCGACATCGCAGTCACGCCTGTCATAGCGCAAGGCCAAAGGGGTGACGTACCAACTCCAAGAATGAGACAAGCCATGGCAAGGCCAAATGCACTTTTGAAGAATATAATCATGATTACAGCAACTAATGTACAAATTAGCGCCGTCACCATTGTCGCGCGGAACCCGATCCGTTCTGCTGCCCATCCAGAGGGAGCCCGGAACAGATTATCTCCCAAATATTGAAGGGCAAAGGCCACACCAATCACGCCAGCGGACAAACCCAGAATATTGTCCATATACACGGGCAAAATAGCGACCAGCAGGGCACCTTTAATAATTTCAACTAGAAAAAGCGTTAGCCACATGGCGATAAAGAAAGGTGATCGCAGAATTTTGGCTGGTTTTGTATTAGTTTGCATTCTTTTTCCCCTTTCGATGCTTGCTTGCCCATCTCCTATCCTTACTGTAACCCTCGGGGATGTGTCCAAATCTCAGCAATTCGAAAAATTGTCAAGCAATATTGCTTGCATTCGGTTCTTAATTTGCTATACTCAAATTTGTTTGAGATTACAAAATGATAAGTTATCAGCGAAGCTGAACTAAATCCGTGATCGCAAGAAAAACATCCGCTACAAGCGGTCTGTCTTCATAGAATTTACGTCGAAAGACGTTTTTCTTACAAATTATAATTAGGAAAGGTTGTGACAGCACTGATGGATCACCGCCGTACGCCGCTGTTTACCGCTTTAAAAAATCACGCGGCACTCAATCCGGTGCAATTTCATATTCCGGGACATAAAAAAGGATTGGGAACGGATACCGAATTTCGTGAATTTATCGGCGATAATGCCCTCTCCATAGATTTGATTAACATCGCACCGCTAGATGATTTGCATCAGCCAACCGGTGTCATTGAGGAAGCGCAGATTCTGGCAGCCGATGCCTTCGGAGCCGATTATACCTATTTTAGTGTACAAGGCACAAGCAGTGCCATCATGACCATGATTCTGTCGGTATGTGAACCGGGTGACAAGATTATTGTGCCCCGTAATGTGCATAAATCGGTCATGTCTGCCATCATTTTCTCAGGAGCGAAACCCGTATTCGTCTCTCCTGCGCAGGATGCCAATCTAGGGATTGATCACGGTGTCACTACAGGCGCGATCCGACGTGCTCTTGAGCGTCATCCTGATGCCAAGGCTTTGCTCGTCATTAACCCAACGTACTTCGGCGTATGTACCGATCTAAAAGAAATTGTTGAACTGGCGCATAGCTATCAAGTCCCAGTACTTGTGGATGAAGCGCATGGCGTACTCATTCATTTCCATGAAGATCTGCCGCTCTCAGCCATGGCCGCCGGGGCTGATATGGCTGCAACGAGTGTACACAAGCTCGGTGGTTCGATGACCCAGAGTTCTGTACTCAATCTGAACACGAAGAATGGATATGTGAATCCACAACGTGTACAAACCATTCTGAGTATGTTGACTTCAACGTCGACTTCTTACATCCTGCTGGCTTCGCTCGACACGTCGAGACGTAATCTGGCTCTGAATGGCCATCAGATGGCACAGAAAGCCATTGATCTGGCTGAGTTTGCAAGACGCTCCATTAATGATATGGACGGACTATATTGCTTCGGCAGAGAGCTGCTGGGCACAGAGGCTACCTTTAATTACGACCCAACCAAAGTAACCATTCATGTTCGCCACCTTGGAATTACAGGCTACGAAACAGAGAACTGGCTACGTGAGCATTACAAAATCGAGGTGGAGCTCAGTGATATGTATAATATTCTGTGCCTCATCACACCGGGAGATACGGATGACTCCGTAGAAATCTTGCTGAACGCCCTGCAGGATCTATCCCGTACGTATTATCAGGTGAATCCAGCCCATGAGCTGGTGGTCAAGGTTCCAGATGTACCACAGCTGATGCTGACTCCACGTGATGCGTTCTATGGTGATACCGAAGTCATTCCTTTCAAGGAATCCGCAGGTCGGATTATTTCGGAATTCATCTACGTATATCCACCAGGAATCCCGATTCTGCTGCCAGGTGAGGTTATCACTCAGGAAAACATCGATTACATCATTGATCATGTTGAAGTTGGACTGCCTGTAAAAGGACCTGAAGACCGTAGCGTAACCAACGTGAAAGTCATCGTAGAAGCAGATGCAATATTCTAGAACAGCCACCTCTGCATGAGGTTGATCGATCTCTAAGGACCAAGCGGGATGCTTGGTCTTTTTTATTTTTTCTCCACACAGACTTGTCCTGCCTTGGGCTTATGATCGCTGTCTTATTTGCATTTTTCCACCTATTCCACTGTCCCTATCGCAAGAAAAAACAGCATATACACCTAATAAAAAGCAAACAAAAGGCCCCCTATAATTAAGGAGCCTTCTTGCTTTATTCCAAAAGGATGACTATTCTTGGCTTGCAACGAGTTCGTTGTACGCCGCTTCAACACGGGTCCACTCTTCTTCGTCTTCAATATTGTAGAGCACCATTTCCTCGTCTTCTTCTTCCATACGCAGAATGATGCCGTCAGCTTCAGGATTGTTACGTTCCAGCAGGAGCGCATAAACATGCTTCTCCACGTCAAACGTCTCCACCAAAACCATCTCCACGTCATTTCCGTTCTCGTCTGTCAGTGTCAGAAGAACTTCTTCATGCTCGTGGTCGTGGTCGTGGTCTTGACCGCATCCGCAGGCATCGCCGTGTTCATGTGTGTGATCGCTCATTGATATACCTCGCTTTATAAATAGAAATTGTGTAACCTTGCATATCGTAACATGTTCAATGGTCCAGGTCAATTTAACCGACAAGGTTATTTTTGCTTCAATCGTTCAGCGCGGTAATGATTTTCTCGGCTGCCAGTACATAATTACTGTTTGCATTTTCTTTAATATAAAAACCGACTTGATACTTGCCAGCTCGGCTGAAATCATACGTAAAATCGTACGTTCGGAACCAGAAGTTATCCTTCTGTGTCTTAAGCTCCTGAGACTGAATATCCTTAACCTCACCACTTGGATTGGTAATCGTCACCTTCACCGCAGCTATATCTGTTGTCAAACTGTCGACTTGTGAGAACACATTAAATTTCAACTTACCCACGTTCACGTTGCCAAACACGGTATCTCCCTTGAAGAGAAAAATATGTACATTCGGCTTGATAACCGTTACTCTCTTGTTTGTGGTATCCCATCTGGCGATTCCGCCCGCTTCTCTTACAGGTACATAGGTCGTTCCGTCAATCAGATAACCACCGTCAGCTGCTTCCTTGCCGTTAATGAGAACCCGAATCTTCTCGTTCACTGAATCTGCAAACAATAAAGACCCGCCGAGCAAGGAGAATACCGTGACACACAGCAAAATTCTTTTCCATTTCATTCCGTCAATATTCCCTCCCCTGCTGCTAGCTGTTGTACATTTATACTGCAGGTTCATCCACAAAGTTGCGCTGTTTTTCATCATTTTTCATTTTTTATCCAGAATATTTTCCACCCCTTGGAACGATCAAAAAGAGGCGTTCCCTGTTAAAGGACGCCCCTATAGTATAGTTGTTGGCAATACGTAATTATACGAACTTCTTGTAGGTCAAACTTATTATGAAGCGGACTACGAAGTATGACGAGTCAATATACAAGGTACGCCCTTGCCTACAGCTCCATCGGTTCGCATCCGTGCTGCATAATCCATTCCTCGTGTACAGGGGGTCTTGCAACGCTCACATACATCCGAAGTAACCAATTTCATGGATACACGAAGTTTGTCACTCTTTAACGCGGGAGCCTTTTTTCCCTTTGCTTTTGCCATCCCGGATTCCCCATTTCCCCAATTGCTTGCTGATGTAATGCATCATATGGGGATTCGCCCGGTTGTGTGTCAAAAGCAATAAACTTCGTGCATGATATCGTTTAAATGAAACCGCCGTTTGCACGCAGCGTCTGTCCTGTAACCCATTGCGACTCTTCACTGACAAGGAAAGAGATCACATTTGCAATGTCCTCCGGTTCACCTAGACGACCAAATGCATTCATTTTACGTAGCCCTTCGAGCTGTTGCTCCGTCTTCCCTACAGAAAACAACTCGGTATTCACCGGGCCTGGTGCAACAGCATTAATAGTGATTTGTCTGGAGCCAAATTCTTTTGCAAGCTGACGAGTAATCTGTTCAACTGCTCCTTTGGTACCTGCGTACACGCTGTATCCCGGAAACATCTGTCCGGTTACAGAAGTAGAGAAGTTAACAATTCGGCCCTGCTCCTCCATGTGTTTCAATGCTTGCTGACAAGCAAAAAATGTACCTTTCACATTGATGGCAAACTGCTGATCGAATTCTTCCTCCGTCACATCTACCAAAGGCGTTGTCTTCATGATGCCTGCATTGTTGATCAGAATATCAACTTTTCCAAGCTGGCTAATCGTTTCGGAAAATAAACGTTCCACATCTTCCTTTCGGGCAAGGTCAGCCTGAACGGTAATGGCACGGACTCCTTTTTGGCGAGCAATATCTGCCACCTGCTCTGCTTTGTCGGGGCTGCTCGCGTAGTTAATGACGACATCCGCGCCCAATTCAGCGAGTTGCTCTGCTATAGCACGTCCGATCCCCCGGGATGAGCCAGTTACAATGGCTACTTTACCTGTTAGCTTTTTCATTTACGATTACTCCCTCTCTTGTTCAAAATGTAATAATCCCTTTTCTATCAACAACCATACCTGTGCAAATTCCGCATCAATTGTAGGGTTCTGCCATTCATAGGCATGTGCCGGATGATGAAAACGGGCTGTAGCTTGAAGGATCGCCGTTGCAACCACGTCTGGGTTGTTAAATTGGAACTGGTTCTCCTGTTGGATGATCTCACTCAAATGACGTACAAGATGTTGCACATGTTTATTGATAATATCTGCGGATTCCTGAGTTACCCGTGCGTACATCTCAAACAACTCTGCATCGGATTCGGCATAATGACGTTTACGAGCAATTAATGCTTCTATATATACTTTCAGATGACGTGTTCCCTCTCCGTTATAACTCTGATCCTTAGTTATTGCCGTCAAAGGCGCAATAATCTCATCTTCGAGCCATTGTGCGGTCACGCCTTCAAGTAATTCTTTCTTGCTTTTATAGTGCCTGTAAATCGTACCGTGACTAACTCCAAGCAATTTAGCGACATCCGTAACAGATGTTTTGGCAACACCGAAGCGCCGGAGAGTTTCCTGCGTTGCTCCAATAATTTGTTCCTTAGTTAAAAATTCAGAAGTTTTGTCCTTTTCCATAATGATTAAGATGGTTACACCATCCTCAAGTCACCTCCGTTGAAATTAGATTAACACAGAGAATAACAAATGACAAATATTTATTTTTGTCATTTGTTATTCTCTTGAAGATTTATATGTAAGAGCGTAAAGAAAAAAAGAGCCCATTTAATATGGCCCTTATCCAATGTTTAATGTTATTCATTTTCTAGAAAACGAATTTAAACAGTACGAAGATTACCGCAAGTATCCCACCGAGAATTAACCAGTTGCTGATTTCCCACCAAATGCTTTTCCCTCCGGCTAAAAGCTGTTGTTCATTTTCTTCATGGCGCTGTTTGTGTGTATGTGACTCTGAGGCATGGGGCGGCTTGCTAAAGTCCATCATATACATTCCCCTTTCCAGCAGCTTTAATCTTATGGTTCCATTATAACCCATAAATGAGCAGAAATTTATTAATTCTCAAAAAAGATGCTATTTCCATACAACAGTAGAGGAAGCGTGTCATTAATCCATTGTTCCATAGGCACGTTCCGACCCTGCAGGTTCCATTGATAAGCCGTGCCATACATCCCCCAGCTTAACAGAACTGCTGCTGTCTCTTTACGAGAGATCTGCCCCGGTGTGGAGGTTTTCTGACGATTCAACAGTTGCAAAATAATAATCTGGATTTTTTCTCTAATTTGAAGTTCCAGTACGGTTCCCAGTGACCTGTAACTTCGTTCGCAGCGAGTACTGACTTCAGCATGAAATTCACCCAGGGCTGTTAATATTTTTCTCAAAACTTCTTCATTAAATGTATCACCCTGATCCATTCGATCATTCAATTTCTCCATGAATGAATACGTAACGGTCGAATCCAGAATGGCAAATTTATCGGTGAAGTGTGCATAAAATGTGGCTCGATTCACCGTAGCTTTTTCGGTAATATCCCCCACGGTCAGAGAATCAAAGTCCTGATGCTGCAATAGGGATAGGAACGCATCCTGCAGGAGCTGACGTGTCCGGATGACACGAGGATCCTGGTTATTTTTGATCGTCATTCGAACGTCTCCTCGCCTTTTGCATAATGTTCGCAACAAAAATATAGGAACTGTTGTCTACGCAACGATTCTGCTTTTTGCTGATTGTAAGCCTGATTGGATTAGTATAGCATGCTTAACAACAAGCGTTGTTTACATTACTTTAGTTGTCTAGTCTACTATTTACAATCTAAGAATGAAAAGGAGAAACATGATATGAAAACCATCGTCATTGTTGGCGCAGGCCCCGGACTCGGGATGGCTATAGGACAGAAATTTGGACAAAACGGATTTCAAGTAGCTCTGGTATCACGACACCAAGACAAACTCGATAACCTGGCAGCCCAGTTAAAATCAGAAGGTATTGAAGCATCCGGCTTCGCAGCCGATCTATATAACCCGGAACAATTAACACAAGCTTTTGACCAAATCAAAGAGAAGTACGGTTTTATTGATGTGCTCGAATTCAGTCCTACTGTTGGACAGTTCCCTCCTACACCTGCCATGAATGTTACTGCGGATAATGCATTGGATCAGTTCCAGGGTCTGGTACTTGGTGCAATTCATAGTGTGCAACAGGTATTACAGCTATGCTGGAACGTCAGACTGGAGCGATTCTGTTCACCACTGGGCTTTCCGCTATATATCCAATTCCGATGATGGGTAACGTGGGGATTGCTTTGGGCGGATTACGAAACTATGCCAACAATCTGCATACGGACCTCGCTCCGAAAGGCATTTATGTGGGTCACCTCTCCTTGGGTGTATTCATCAAGCCGGATACACCAACAGACCCTAAATACATTGCTGACGCTTGGTATGATATGTATGTGGAGAAAGATAAAGCTGAGCAAACATTCCCGGTTGGTGTTACTCCAGAAACGATTGTCTGGTAACTGGAGATTTTCAAAAGATAGTTTTGCGTTGTTATATATAAAACCACCCTTTTCACTTAAAAAGTGAGGAGGGTGGTTTTGGTAATCACATAATGACTAACACAAGTTATACGCATGGATGTGAGGCTTAACAACTATTACTTCAGGCACTTACTTCAGGCACTTACTTCAAGCTCTCTCATTTAGCAGACAATTCTTCTTCCGTGACCCATTTATGATTCTTCACCGGATCTCCGCCTGTGGTCGGGGTATAATCAACCATATATACCGTCGTTTGCTCAGCGGAGTCAATCGTTGCCTTAGCACCTTTCATTCCTGGCATGTGGTCAGCGTTCAGCACAACCTCTGCTCCTGCTGCATACGGTTGATCCGTATGGTCCTGAATTTCCTCTTGAATGACCCATTTATGATTTTTCACAGTGTCTCCCCCTGTAGTTGGTGTATACGAGACTGTATACGCTGTTGTCTCATAGGCTCCCACAATTGTTGCTTCTGCACGCTTCATTCCGGCCATATGGTCCGTACTCAACACGACATGGCTGCCCACTGGATATGTAGGATTTTTCTTTTCCTGAAGTCCTTCCGGTAATTCTCCCGAATCCGAGTGGTGCATCTCTCCTGTGCTCGCTGCATGACTGTCACTACTGCTATTATCCTGCTCAACATTCTTGCCACATCCACTTAACATCAGACTGCCCGTGATCACCGTAGTCAGCAATATCATTGCATACTTTTTCATGAGTTGCACTCCTTTGAACTTTCGATTTCTACACCTATAATATACCCCATATGGGTATATTTCAATCGTAATTGATTTCTTTATCTATTATTGGTTATCGCTGCAGAATTAAAGAGCATATCAAAAAAAACCTCCGATTTCTCGGAGGCCTTCAGTTTTTAGAAATTATTTTAAATACATGCTTCAGACTTTAACAATGAAGTCCAAAACGAAACCGTTCGATCGACTCGGCTCAACAATTAGGCTAGTCCCACGGTAACATTGACGTTCCCTTTGATTCCTTTGGAATATGGGCAGTAGTCATGCGCAAGTTTGACAAATTTCTGTGCTGTCTCCTCATCCAGACCCTCAATTTTAACTTCAAGTTCCACTTCCAGTTTCACACCATTATCCGTAGGGTCTGTCACAAGCATAACCGTAGCCGATACTGTGCTTCTCTCAATTTCAACTTTGTGTTTCTTCAACTGAAACTCCAGCGCTGAATTAAAGCAAGCACTGTAGCCTGCTGCAAACAATTGCTCTGGATTCGTAGCTGTCGTCACTTTACCTCCCAGTTCAGGTGGGGCAGCTACATCGAGCATAAATACGTTATCTGGCGATTGCACAATCCCTTGACGTCCACCTGTATTGATAACTGTGGTTTCATATAATGTTTTCATGAGTATTGGCTCCTCTGTAATTTAGATTTTATTTTGTAAAGATGATGTCTCTTTTGTTTTGCTAACAATTAGATTGTACACAATTTAATTGTGTTTGTAAATCATTATTATAAAATTAAAAACAACCATTCCCTCTTGTAATAGCAGGAAATGGTTGCTCCGTAATTGATAAATATCTATCACTGATCCAAAAGTTGAATCTACCTAATATAGTTTAGCTTTTACATTTTCTTCTCAAAGCCCTCCATCGGTGCAAGTGAATTCTGGTAGTCAGTCCCTTCCTGACTGTCGGTAGTAAAGTGCATGACCTCCCGAAACGAACCTTCCAGATAAGTCTGCATCGCCAATGGAATGCGCAACTCATCCATATCCGACGGGGATATTTGGTAACGAATGCTGCCAAGGTCACCTGCTTTCACCTTCTGTACCCATTTTGGCTCACGAATCAATTCCCGTCCGAGTGCAGCCAAAGTTGCCCCGGCGTTGATGACCTCTTCCGCGTCTTCCGGCCGCTCAATCGATCCGATGCCAATCAGAGGTTTTTTGTGATCCAAAACTCGGACGAATTTAGTCAAGATTGGCTCTTTATCATGTGGGTGGTTTAAAGATGTTCGTTTGTAACTTCCCATCGACAGATGAATGTAATCAACCCGAGTGTCTGTCAGCGCCTGGGCAAACGCCAAGGAGTCTTCGAGCTGAATGCCCGGCATATGAATTTCTTCCGGTGAAATCCGGTAACCGAGGATAAAGGGTTTATCCGCATGAGCATCGATCACCGATGCAACCTCCTGAATGACTGCCAGCGGAAATCGCATACGATTTTCAAAACTGCCACCCCACTGATCGGACCGTTGATTGGAATTGACGGAGAAAAATTGCTGCAACAGATATGTGTTGGCCCCGTGAAGCTCTACCCCGTCAAAACCAGCTTGAATGGCTCGTAAGGTTGCTCTGCCGAAGTCCTTAATAATGTTTTCGATTTCCTCAGGAGTCAATTCACGCGGCGTCTCCGAGCCGATTGGATGAGCGGCAGCGATTGCACTCGCACTGGTGGGTTGTACACCTCTTAGCGTTTTGGAGTTCGTTTTGCGCCCTGCATGAAAGATTTGCACAATGGCTTTCGTTCCGTCTTTCTGAATGGCTCTTGCAATTTTGGACAGTCCTTTGATTGTAGAATCACTTGCGATGGAGAGCTCACCTTCGAAGCCTTTTCCCCCATCGGTTACGTACGCAACACCTGTAATGATCATTCCAGGGCCTCCAGCCCGTTCGGCATAATAATCGACTTCATCATTGGTGATGGAACCATCGAAGAAACTGGACATTGTTGTCATTGGCGCCATGACCACTCTATTTTTCAACGTAAAACCATTCGCAAATGTATAAGGCTGCAAGAAATTACGATTACTATTTTCCATATATATTCTCTCCTTTTATTAGGCGTGTCCACCCTTGTCTCTGTTTCATGAGTTATTGTATAGTAGGGTGAAAAAAGAGTATAGTATGCACTTAAAAGGTAGATACTAACTAAAAGGAGAGTGGAATATGGAAATTGCTGAGGAAGTAAACGTTAAACCATTTTCACATGCCATGTCGTTGATCGGTGGAAAATGGAAAATGCATATCTTATTTTGGTTATGGAAAAAAGAAACATTGCGATATGGAGAACTGAAAAGAGCTTTGGATGGAATTACGCATAAAATGCTAAGCTCTCAACTGAAGGAACTAGAAGCCGACCAATTAATTATCCGTACAGAGTACCCACAATTACCACCAAAAGTAGAATACTCTTTGTCTCGTGAAGGATTAACGCTGATGCCTGTGCTGGAGATTCTCTGCGATTGGGGTAGACAGAATCTTGCTGATTTGCAGAAGAATTAGTCAAACGTAGCGCAGCGAAGGATATAGCTTTTTCTTTTAATTTTCATCCCCCAATTGTCCCCCCAAGACTTCATCATGACTTGTTCTAAAACTAGACAAAAGAAAAAAGCCCTTGCTGCGCAAGGACTTTTTGTTATGATCTGTAGTGGGCTCGAACCACTGACCCCTACCCTGTCAAGATAGTGCTCTCCCAGCTGAGCTAACAGATCATGATATCTGATTGTTTTCCAATCAAGTAACAGTATCATACCAAGTAACCGTGTTCATTGTCAATTGTTATATTGGTAATATTTTATTCGAATTGGTGCACAATAAAGGAATGATTACCATTTTGATGACGAGGTGACTTCCATATGAGGAACATGAAAGAACGTAAGCTGCGTTTATTTATCATAGCCAAAAACTTAGCCTGTTTGATTGCGCTTGTTGCATTAATATACGTTTCTGTCGGTTGTAGTTTGGAACGAGATGAACATACAGTACAATTCCAACAGTTAAAAGAGCCCCATGAGGTGAATGATGATCTGCCCGTTTGGCTGGATGTGTATTCCAAGTCTGTTGTGCATGACGTTTACTCCCCACAAGGCAATGTTGAAGTCTTACCCTGAGGAACATCAAATTGCATTTCACTCGTCTTCGTCCCACTTTTTGGAGTACGCCTTCTTAGTCACATAATACAACAAAGCAATCATTCCTGCCGCCATCAAAAGGGTGATTGCCATCACTCCTGCCATACCCACGGTGCGCCCCTCCTCTCCCAGTATGTTCCAGTCTTAACTATACAGGAAAAGCATTTTTTTGTATAATTCAGTCTGATAGCGTAGAGCAGAAAGAAGGTATGGAATTGGCAGCTGAGATTAGTTATGTAACGACTGAAGAACAACTCCAGGAAGCATTGGATATTCGCAATCATGTTTTTGTCATCGAGCAGCAGGTGCCTGCTGACATTGAGATCGATCAATATGATATCATCAGTCCTGATGTGCATCACGTATTGTTGAGTAAAGATGGACAGGCTGTAGCCACAGGGCGTCTGATCTATTACACCAAGGATACCGCCAAAATGCAGCGTATCGCTGTACTCAAATCTCATCGTTCGTTCGGTTACGGACGTGTGCTTCTGTTAGCCATGGAAGAACGAGCACGCGAATTGGGATTGGCCTACTCTGTTTTGGACGCACAATGCCAGGCGCAGAAGTTCTATGAGAAGCTCGGATATGAAGTGATCTCGGAAGAGCCTTTTTATGATGCAGATATTCTGCACGTTCGTATGCAAAAGAGCCTGTAAATAACCTCAGCGTGCGATATGAAGCTATGTTGTGCATACTTTTTTTTGATCCGGACAGGCTAAAGAGGTAACCAGATTCCTATTTGGTCAGATAAGGAGAGTGTGACATCATGGATCAAACGACACGCGAAAGCTTCACAGCAGTACAAAAAAATGGTGACGGCGATCTGACGGCGTTTCAAACTTCATCCGGACGTGTGCTGGATTACCAACAAGCACTGGCAGAAGTAAAAGCAGGATCAATTGCAGGTGTGAATGTCTTTAAAGGCAAAGACGGCGAAATGTACATTCGCGGTGACGCAGACGGCGACCCAACCAATAACCTTGATCAACTTCCTATCTTCTAATAGATGTATGCTGATTAACATGGCGCCAATCCGGCATTCCGGGTTGGCGTTTTTTACGTTTTAATATTCGGTAAAATATTTCACGGCATCGCCAGCAGGCTGGCTTTTGCGAATGGGCTGTGATTCCTGCTCCCATGCTTGCAGAATTAGTATGCCTTCCAGCGTAGACTTGTTCTCCCACACAATATGCTGCCTGCGCTCAAGCTCCAGCAGTGACTCATGAATGAACGCCTTGGTTCTGCCCGTCTTATTCTCCAGCTCATCCATTCGTGGTACTCGACGACGCTGCCCCGCATAATTAACAATAATACGCAAAATTTTGCGTTCAAAATCATTCAGCATATTTCTTCCTTCCCTTCCTTATGGAGTACGGGACGCCATGCAAGAATACCTTGTTCAAGAAATGTTCGGGGTGCCCCTTCTTTCCCTGCGGATGCTCTAATCTTACCTTCCCGTACACTGTTGATTCGAATCTGCCGCTGTGTAATATGCCCTGCACGATCCATGTAGACGAGCTCCACCATCTGACCAATATATTTCCCTAGCATAATCATCCCTCCAATAAGAACATGTGTTTGTTTTATTATTATATGCGAACATAAGTTCTTTATTCAACAACTAAAAAAAGGATTTTTTTGAAATAAAAAAACCAGACTCACTCCCTCTCATAGGGAAGTCTGGTTCCTATCCTGCCTTGCTATGCAGTGCATGTTCAGTTCAACGTCGATCCGATTCCGTGAATTGTACTTTTTTCAGCTGCTGGGTAGACGGATTAAAATCAACATTCACAAATACAGCAAATTGTTTACCGTCTTTGTTACGTACCCATAACTTGAACTGTTCACGGGATTGGTCTGCTGTTAGTGAGGTGCGACCGATGTGTTTGTAATCCAAAATATCCACGTTGTACTTGGTTTGTGTTTCTTTCACTGCAATGATTCCCCACTTCGCATAATCCGGAATTGCAGTTGCTGAACTTGTTGCTAGTCCACTTAAACTTAGTATCACCGTCATCAGGGCTACGATGAGCATTCTCATATCATTCACTCCTCGGGACAATGTTTACGTTAGCCTGCCCTGTAGAAGTTTATTTTACACCAGTAGACGAAGGATAAACGTAATCGGTTGCTGGAGCGATTGAATCGTACTGATCGCCATCTTATACCGTTCGATTGGTGATTTGAAGCTTATCCCCCAGTCACCCTCCAATAAAAGATTACGCGGTGGTGGATCTTCCGGCTTTTCCAAACCGTACTTTTCTATAAGCGCATCTCGTGTTTGTTGATCCAGCTCACTTGGATAATCTGCGTATGCTGCCGTAACATCGCTACATCCAAAAACGACAAGCAGCAGGACACCCCATCCTACCATAATCCAACTTTTGCGCACTCTCAGTTTCTCCTTCATTTAAATCAGATAATGACAACCATACTTAACTTCATTTGTCCTGATTGTACATAAATAATACGGGATTGGAAATAACAAATGTAGACTTAACTACATACGCCTTAAGCCTCAATTGCAAAATTATGGGTTTAGCGTATTCGATAAACGTGTAATAGGCCATGACAACATCACTTCATTATTCTGAGCAATCATTTCGAGGAGGTTACACCGAATGTTCAAACGTATGGATGAAATCGCAATTGAAATCCCCAATGTCGAGAGACCGGACCCGAATGCAGCGGCAGCGATACAAGAATTGCTGGGTGGTAAATTCGGAGAGATGTCAACGTTGAACAATTACCTCTATCAATCCTTTAATTTTCGCTCTAAAGAAAAATTGAAACCCTTCTACGATCTGGTGATGAGTATCACCGCCGAAGAATTGGGTCATGTAGAGCTTGTGTCCCATGGCATTAACAAATGCCTCAGAGGTTCCACTGAGTACAAAGAGCCTGACGATATACCACTTGGTTCCGTGAAGGATGCGCGTCTGTCCTATCATTTCCTGGCTGGCGCACAGGGAGCAATGCCTTTCGACTCCATGGGCAATCCATGGACAGGCGCCCATGTTTTTAACAGTGGAAATCTGGTCGAAGATCTGCTGCATAACTTTTTTCTTGAATGCGGAGCACGTACACATAAAATGAAAGTTTATGAAATGACCGATCACCCCGCAGCCCGGGCAGTTGTTGGCTATTTGCTGGTACGCGGTGGCGTGCATGTGGTCGCTTATGCTAAAGCGCTTGAAATCGCAACCGGAGTGAATGTAACCAAATTGGTGCCGATTCCATCCTTGAGCAACAAATCCTTTAACGAGGCTTGGAAATACGAAGAAAAGGGCCTACACACTAAGCTGTATACCTATAGTGATAAAGACTTTACTGCAATCAGTCAGATCTGGAAAGGAACACACCCCGAAGATGGACAACCGCTGGAAGTCATTCAAGGCGTACCTGAAGGGTATCCGATTCCTGAAGCTCCTGCGGTGGAAGAAGAATTCGCACCAGGTATTTCGCAGGAAGACTTCCAGGAAATTGCACGTCGTCTGAAGATGGCGGGAAATATTGCGGATTAAGAAAGCTTTGTTGTAGTGGATGTATTAGTTGTTGTTGATATGGCATGAAAATGGATTAAGCCCTCGGATCTTGCTGCTTCAGTGGCAGGATCGAGGGCTATTATTGATATATTAAAACATGGATTTAATGCTGTTGATGAACTTTTGCCCTGTGTTTGGCTCTGTCAATGCAATGTCCCACATCACTATATTGGTCACCGGATTTGAACCATCGGTTATTACTTTTATAGTCAGTTCATTAACTCCCTTTAACGGAGTTTGAAAAGAGTCAGGATGGTTCTCCCCGCTGTTTGCTGATACAACCAAGGAATAAATTTCTGTGCCATCGGCGATAAAGCTTATTGTAATAAGCTCATGGCTTGTTCTTCGGACAACATCGTCCGGTATAGCGAAATAACCTTTCATATTTTTGTATTTTTTATTTAAGAGATATGAAAACTCATTCGTTTTTTGTTTTTCTCTACTGTACAGATTGATTTGAGGCTCGACATTTGTTTGGCCTACTGTAAAACTGGAGAGTTCTTCATCCCATACTACAGCCCCATCGCTCGAAACAAGTTCATTCAGTGCAACACTTTTTCCGTCAACGTTATCTAAATAATGATTGAGGCCGCCAACAACAGTGATCGTACCTATTGAAAAAATAATCGCTGTCAGGAAGATTCGAATAAGTCCTTTTAATGTATTCCGATGATGCTTTACTATCCGCTGTGCTCCATATCCAACGGCAGCCCCTAAAGTATTAATCAGGATATCGTCTATATCAAACGCACCTAAACGGGAAATCATTTGCAATGTCTCTAACATCGTAATGCAGAGAATGAATATGCTGATAAAGCGAATAAACCCACAGCGAAAGAGGAGCGGAATGACCATCCCGAAGGGGATGAATGCTACAAAGTTCCCCATTTCAAAAAACCATATCTTAAAATCTCTCCCCATTGGAAAATGTAAAGGAATTCCTTCAGGGGTGAAGCTGTATCGCCAGCCCTGATCAGGACTGGCCGAGCTTCTATCGAAGCCCAGGAATAAGAAATACAATGTTAAACAAGTATACAACGATAACAATACAATGATGAATTTTCTTGACTTTCCTTGATACAAAATCAAAATCACACCTTCTTTTTTCAATAAACTTCTACATCATCAAATCATTCCTACACTACAATCTGCAGGACTCACGTTGCTCCTTGATTTCTTGGTAACCCTGAAAGGTTGTGCCGTTCAAGGTTGTTTGCACTGCTGCTTCGTATGAACTTTTCTGAATCACAAAATTAAATTGCTTGTTATTGTATTTTATTCAATAGGGGTACTATAATCTCATCCAATTCCTCAAGCATCTCACTTTTTGTAGGATTTTTCAAAATTCTTTCCAAATCAACCTTCAATACTATTAGATATCGTGAAGGCAATCTACTGATTAAACCACTGAGCATAAAATATTCCCACTGTGGATCTTTTGTTTTAAATACATTTTGAATGTGAGGAATAAGTTCTTCTCCAAATCTTAAAAGTAAATCTTCTACGGATCTGGCAATGGGCCAATTCCCATCTTGCAACCACTCCATAAGCTCAGGAATAATATCTCTCAACTCTTCATTACTTAGTTCACTTAACTTACGCACCGCTTCAAAATCAGACTTGTCGCGGGGAACCCATTCTCTAACATTCAGACCTATCTCCTCTTTTCATCCAACATTGAAATCCTACATCCTTACTCCTGCTCCCCTACTGGCTCAATGTCTTCTACTTTTACTTCTATTGGATCCTGAATATCCGTCGTTGATATTGCATCTCGCATACGAATGGTCCATATTCCTATATCCTTATCGAAATCAACATTCTCAATTACAGGAATACGTACTTGCTCTCCGTCTGATGAGTACAGTCCACCCCGAATCGCATCTGCCTCACTTAGGTGAGCACCGTCTGGAGTGGCCGGACAGGATACAGCAATCGTTTCCGCTCTGGCCTGACCGGGATAGGGCTGATTTTCCGGGCTGCCATCCGTCCAGATCTCAACATAGGAGCCGATCTGTGGATCAGGCGCATTGGAGAACCATTTTGCCGGATAATACCGACTTTCTCCTTCGTTCGCACCGAAGTCTTCATATGCAGGATCAACCACTAGAATGGAATTGCCTTCGCGGTCAACCACATAACCAGTGAATCCATTATCACTTGGGGGATTCGCTTGAGTTTGCACAGAATTACAATCGATATGTCCTGAACATCCAGTAAGGCATACGATCAGGATTGAGAGCGATATCAGAACTCGACGAAGATGGGACATATGTAAATCCCCCTTTATTAACACCTATTTCTACCTTCAACGTTCAATATATGCTGATTGTTGCATGCAAACATACGTTTATCATAATCATGCGGGCAACAAAATCACTTCTTCCCGTATTGCTTATACCAGTACCTCCCCCATACAATTAATTCCACACATAACAAGAGAGCACAGTATGCCCAGGTAAAAAACAAAGCCAGTCCCAATCCAATGTTGGCATCCAGCCGCTCTACACCCCACTCTGTATACATCGCAAAGCCCAAAGGTACAGTCCCCACAACAAATAATCCGATCAATAATCCTCCCCAACGTCTGAAGACGGACTTGGCTCCTTCCTTCGAATTCTTTCTAATACCTTGCACCAAGATGGTTAGAATCAAAATCAATATCAGCCAAGTCATGAGAATTTCCAGCATAATGTTCATAACGTTCGCCTCCTCCACTTAGAATCGTTTTATTTTTGTACAAAGGATTTCCGCCTGTTTGTCCATTGTACTGCCAACCCGCTTTCGATAAACTGATCACAATCGAACAAAATTGATAATGATTATCATTATCCAATAAGTAACCTATGCGGGAGGAACCATAACGATGAACGCAACACGTAAGCTCGGTACCCTTATACTCATGATTACCCTGATTGGTGCACTGCTATCTGCCTGTGGCAGCAAAGCAGAACCACCCACTACGACCGCTGAAGCAGAATCAGGTGAATCGACCACCTCAACTCGAGCGCAGTCCGAACAAAGTGAAACCAAGAGTTACACCGACTCCCTGGGCCACACGGTAGAGATTCCGGTCAACGCGAAACGTATTATTTTCACAGGCAGTGATCTGGGAGATTTGCTTGCCCTGGATGTTAAACCAGTAGGTGCAGCCCTAGGCATCATTGGTGATCAGATCGCTTATCCCGAATTGCTGGATGGGATTGAAGATGTAGGCGACTTGCAAGGCGATCTGGAGAAAATCACTTCATTAAGTCCTGATCTGATCCTGCTGGATGCTGGCGGCAGTTATTATGAAGAGAACCAATATACTTTGTTATCGAAGATTGCTCCGACAGTAACCTATGACCGTCTATCAACCAATGAACGTGTGAAAGTCTTCGGTGACATTCTAGGGAAAGAGCAAGCAGCCGAGGAATGGATTAAAACCTATGCAGAGCAATCCGAGCAAGTACGAAATCAGCTTGATTTGCCCACAGGTGTAACCGCATCCGTCTTTCTCCAGCTTGGCAAAGATATGTACGTGATGGGCAACAGCGCACTTGCCGAAACTGTGTATGATACATTGCAATTCACCCCTGCTCCCAAAGTTAAAGAATCCTTGATTGATAAAAATGAACGTTTTGCCAACATCTCCAGCGAGCTGCTGCCGGAATATGCAGGTGAATACTTGTTTGTCCTCACGGATCTATCAGAGGAAGAGCGAAATAACAGTGACTCCATCATGACGACCGACATCTGGAAGTCCATCCCGGCTGTTAAAAACAATAAAGTCTACTATCTTAATACCAAGTGGAACTTTGATGATCCGATTACCAAAGAACGACTGATGGACGAACTGCCTTCCATACTAGGAAAATAACACATCAATTCACGAAGCGTTAGGATCTTCAGGATAAACCATTTTGCTAGAGAAGCATTATCTGTAGGGCTACTGCCCTCCACTCATGACCGGTGCAGTTCCTGACACACAGGAGCCTCCGGTTATTTGCCATTGAAAAAAAGTGCTCCTTTATATACAATCAACTATAATTGATAACTATTCTCAATAAATATGCTATGAAAAGAGGATTCCGTGTTGAGACGACCTACCCAGAATACTCCGGATCTTCTGTCCCTATCCTATGCCAACTCGCGATCCCATTTGCTCAGCAAACTGCTGACACCGAGCATCTCCTCCGTTCTTGAAAAGCATTCCCTGCTCTCGTTTACTTCGGGAAAAGGAACTTTATATGTACAGGACATCCCTGTACCCGTCAAAAAAGGAACCACCATGCTCCTGCATCCCCAGAGTCAGATTCAATTAACCGGTGATGGACAGTTAGACGGAATCTATATCTCTTTTGACGTGTTTGCCAGAGGTAGCAAGGAACCGGCATCTGCCTTGGACCGTCTTTTTCCTTACGGACAGCCTATACCTATTCGTCCGTTCTCTCAATATGTTCATTTGCTTGAACAACATGTTGGATTTGGGGAAAACGCATCAGATGAGATGCAACAGTTCAGACAACAGATTATTTTACAGGAAATGATCGTGCTTCTGCTGGAAAATGCTCAAACTGTTCGCAAAAGTACTCATCCAGACGAATCGGTGCGCGCCACCATTCAATACATTGGGCGGCATTACACAGAATCAATTACAGTTGAACAGCTTGCAACTCAGGCCAGTATGGGACGCTCACAATATAGTTCACGATTCCAGAGCATAACGGGGTATAAGCCGCTGGACTATATTACCCGGTTACGAATCGAACAGGCCAAGACCCTGCTGATGCGCACAGATGATCCTTTACGTGAGATCGCTCGCAGCGTAGGGTTCAGCGATGAGTACTATTTCAATCGGCGATTCAGCCAGATGACGGGGTTTTCACCCAAACAATATGTTCGTCAGCATCGAAGCGACAGGAATTTCTTATCCACTTGGAACGTATCCCGAACTTCACCTGACTCTGACTCGGAAAACATATCGTCCGCTTCCCCCTCACTGGCACCATCCGACTCAGAGAATGCACCTAATGCAACTAATGCACTTGTTTCATCCTTTCCATCAATTCTACCCGTTGCTGTTAACCCTGTGCAGTCTAAACCGACAACACACTCTCCCAAAATTGTCACGATGGGCAGTATGGTCGGACACATGCTGACACTGGGAATTCGGCCCGTTGGCGCAGAACTCACCATTATCCGTCATCAAGTCGTATACAGGAACCAACTGCAGCACATTGAAGATGTGGGTGTAATCAACAATACTTCCGCTATCGCAGGTCTGGCACCTGACCTTATTGTCTATGAGCACCGTTCGGACGCGATGAGAGAATTGCTTGAGCAGGTGGCGCCCACACTGACCATCAATCCGGCAAGCAATACCGCCGAGCAACTGCGCAGTATTGCCAAACATGTGGGTGAAGAACAGAAAGCGGAACAGTGGATTGCCCACTATGAAGAAAAACACGAACATATGTGGAGACGCCTGGGCGGAAGTACAGGCACGGGAGAAACAGCAAGCGTGCTGCTTGAGCTGGATGGAGAGTGGTATGTGATGGGGGTTCAGGGGTTCCCACTGACACTCTATCATCCCCTTGGGTTCAGCCCTCCCGATACCGTGGCTTCCCTGATGAAGAACGATGTTCGTTTTCTCAAAATTCAGAAGCATGAAGTGGCCGACTATGCAGGTGACCGCCTGTTCGTATTAACCTCCAGCAACCGTCGTCATGACGCCCATCTGCGACAACTTCTCAATCAGACCAGCTGGGACGAGCTACCCGCCTCTGTTCGTGCACACACGTATACCACTAATGCCAAATGGAACTTCGATGACCCGATCACAAGAGATCGTTTGCTCAAAGTCATGCCACGTATTTTAAACCATCCGCTGACTTAGTTTGCGTGATTCACTTCTCTTGCCATCTGGCACAACGTGATATTAAAAAGTAGAAAAGACGCCTTCGCTTACTCAGGATCATGAGTAGACGAAGGCGTTATTTTTTTACTCCTTATACAGCTCTCTTATAATACGTTCACAAACTCTCTGTTACGTTCAGGCACCGAACTGTGCATAATGCAGACGACTGTATACTCCACCTGCTTCAAGCAATTCTTCGTGTCTGCCCTGCTCAGTAATTCCTTGCTCGGCAACAACAATAATGCGATCCGCATTTTTGATCGTAGCCAATCTGTGGGCAATAACCAGGGTAGTCCGTCCTTCGGACAATTCCGCAAGGGATTGCTGGATCGCTGCTTCTGTCTCAGTATCCAATGCAGATGTAGCTTCGTCCAAAATTAGAATCGGAGGATTCTTCAGGAACATACGTGCAATGGACAAACGCTGTTTCTGTCCGCCGGACAGCTTCACACCGCGTTCACCAATTAACGTGTCCATTCCTTCCGGCATGGAAGTGATCAGTGTTTCCATCTGTGCACGACGAGCTGCCATCCAGATTTCTTCTTCTGTTGCATCCAGCTTGCCATACGCAATATTCTCACGAACGGTTCCATCGAACAGGAACACGTCCTGCTGAACAATTCCGATCTGACTGCGCAATGAATCCAGCGTCATGTCTTGAATCTCCTGACCATCGATCGTGATGCGACCTTCCAGCACATCATAGAAACGAGGCAGCAGACTGCACAGCGTTGTTTTCCCTGCACCCGATGGTCCAACAAGGGCCACTGTTTCACCAGCGTGAATATTCAGATCAATCCCTTTAAGAACAGGCTCCTGATCCGAATAGCCAAAGGTCACCTGCTCATATCGGATATCTCCACGCAGATGAGATACCGTAGTGGCACCCGGTCGATCTTCAACGTCCGGCTCCATATCGAGCAATTCCGTATAACGTTTGAAACCCGCAATCCCTTTTGGATACGTCTCAATAACGGAGTTGATCTTCTGAATGGGTGTAAGAAACACATTGGACAGCATAATAAATGCAATAAATTGACCATAGCTCATACTGCCTTGAATGACAAACCATGTGCCGCATACCAGTACAAAGAGGGATACCAGCTTCATCAGCATGTAACTGATGGAAGAGTTCCAGGCCATGATTCTGTACGCGATCAGTTTGGTCTGACGGAAACGGCTGTTGTTTACAGCGAATTGTGCTTTTTCATGCTCTTCATTCGCAAAAGCCTGAACCACGCGAATACCACTTACATTGTTTTCTACACGTGCGTTGAAATCCGCTATATCCCCGAACATTCGGCTAAATGCCTTGGACATCTTGCTGCCAAAATACAAGGAAAGATAAATAATGAGCGGCACGATAATAAATGTTAACACGGCCAGATTTCCGTTAATGCTCATCATGATGCTGAATGCACCGATCAACGTCATTACTGCGATAAATACATCCTCCGGACCATGATGGGCAATCTCGCCGATATCCATCAGGTCATTGGTCATACGAGAGACCAGGTGTCCGGTTTTGGTATTGTCAAAGAAACGGAATGATAACTTCTGTACATGATTGAAAAGTGCCTTACGCATATCGGTCTCGATATTAATACCAAGCTTATGTCCCCAGTATGTAACAACAAAGTTGAGGAACGAGTTTAATAGATAGATCGCGAGCAGCGCAAGACATGCCCATAATATCCAGTCCCAGCGTCCCCCTGGCAAAAGGTCATCCACGACTCTATTGACTGCCAGCGGGAAGGCCAGTTCTAGCAGAGCTACGAAAATCGCGCAGCTAAAGTCCAGAATGAACAGCTTTTTGTAAGGCCTGTAATAGGCAAAGAAACGGCGAAGCATGGACTGAAGTCCTCCTTATAGCAACCATACAACATGATTGCTTTCTATTTCGTTTTGCTCAAGAGATACAGGAAGTACGGGGCACCAATGATGGCAACCAGAATACCTGCCGGAATCTCTGAAGGCTGCAAGATTACGCGTCCCAGCGTATCTGCAACAAGCACAAGCAATGATCCGACCAGTGCGGATGCAGGCAAAAGGAACTGATGTTTTGGTCCCACGAGACGACGTGCCAAATGTGGACCAATCAGACCCACAAAACCAATGCCGCCACTGACGGATACGCATGATCCGGCCAGTCCCACGGCTGCAGCCAGCAGGATCAGTCTTTCGCGTTCCACCGGAGCGCCGAGACCACTTGCTGTTTGGTCGCCAAGGTTCAGTACATTGAGCACACGGGCTTTATACAGAACAAGCGGCACAAGGACAATGAGAAACGGCAGCAACGCTGTTACGAATTTCCAGTTGGAACCCCAGATGCTACCTGCCATCCAGGTGGCCACAAATTGATACTTCTCCGGGCTAAGCCGAAGTGTTAGTACAATCATGGCTGAGCTGATTCCTGCCGCTACACCTATCCCTGTAAGCAACATGCGCGTAGGCATGAGACCTTCTCCCTTTTTGTAAGAGAGCACATAAATCAGAAATGCAGCAAAAGTTGCACCGATCAGGGCCAGGATTGGCAGCAAAAATACCGGAGCCGCCGTTGTTGTCGGGAAGAAGGAAACAAACAACATAACAACCAATCCGGCACCAGCATTGATACCGAGAATCCCTGGATCAGCCAGAGGATTTCGGGATACCCCCTGCAGAATACAACCGGATAGCGCAAGTCCCGCACCGACCAGAACCGAAATGACGATACGCGGCAAACGGAATTCAAACAAGATCAGTTCCTGCTTAGCTGTCCCACCGCCAAACAGGGTCCGCATCACCTCAAGTGGAGAAAGCCGAGTGAACCCTGTATTCATACTGATAATAAAAGCTGTAATAATCAACGCACCAAGCACAATCATGACAATGGTGCTTTTTGTTCTCTTTTTGCGTTCTGCTCCAACCAAAGTTGAGGATTCCATCGTTACAGAGTCCTCCTTTCTTTACGCGCCAGATAGAGGAAGA
The DNA here is from genome assembly GCF_900107875.1 of Paenibacillus sp. 276b. Taxonomy (NCBI): domain Bacteria; kingdom Bacillati; phylum Bacillota; class Bacilli; order Caryophanales; family Paenibacillaceae; genus Paenibacillus; species Paenibacillus sp. 276b. Next base: position 279,072 of record NZ_FNRR01000007.1, read on the forward strand.
AAGGTACCCCAATTAGGGCAACCAAGGCGCCAATTGGCGTCTCATATGGCGGGTTAATCATACGTGCAGCCAGATCCGCGAATACGAGCAGCAGACTGCCCATCACTGCGGAACATGGAATAATCCAGCGATAATCGACCCCAACTAATTTACGTGTGAGATGGGGAATGATGAGCCCTACAAAACCAACAGCACCCACCACGGATACGGCCGTACCTGCGAGGATTAGTACAACAATCAGACCAACCAGCTTGATCAGGCCAGTACGTTGACCCAACCCAACGGCGATATCTTCTCCCAAGCTAAGCAGCGTAATGGAACGGGAGATAATAATCCCTGCAATAAGCGCAGCTAAAACCCAAGGGAACATGACTTCCAACTGGGACCACTTCGTCCCGGCGACACCGCCAGCTGTCCAGAAAGCAAGGTCTTGTCCAATTTTGAAATACAGTGCAATCCCTTCACTGAGTGCTGAAAGCATCGCAGACACTGCCGCCCCCGCCAGAACCAGCCGGAGAGGTGTAAGTCCAGATTTGGACGCTGCACCGAAACCATAGACCAACAGAACCCCAAGTCCTGCACCAACGAAGGAGTACAGAATGATATACATATATGGCATGCCTGGGAAAAAGGCAAAGCAGACAGCGAGCGCAAATCCTGCGCCAGCATTCAATCCGAGCAAACCGGAATCTGCCAGCGGGTTACGGGTCATCCCCTGCATAATGGCACCGGCTACTGCGAAGCAGGCACCCACCATTGCTCCGCCAAGAATACGCGGTAACCGAATCTCCCATATAATCTGATGCGGAGTCAGTTCAGGATTAAAGTTAAAGATTGCCTCCCATACAACGCCCAGCTTGATATCTGCAGCCCCAAACGAAATGGACAGCGCCATACCCAGCGCGAGCAGCAGAATCCCCCCTGTCAGGATCAATGTGGCAGCCCAGGGACGAGTGTGTATTTTGGCTGTCGGTGATTCCGTAGGTTGACTTGCCGGTGAAACTTTCGAACTCATATGTCCCCACCCTTGTTATGAGTGATGTAGACAGATCCTATGTACATAACAATCACCTCTCTATTAATACATAACTGATATTGATTCTCATTCCCATAGATCATTGTATGTCAACTAGCTGTCTCTGGCAATGGACAAATGGGACAAGTTTATTGCATAAATGAATTTTTGTACTAAAAAAAGCTGCATGGAGTATAAGAACTCCAATGCAGCACCTTGGTTTTACATATGATTTAACGACTATGCACAGCAGTCAATGCTGCCAGCACATCCGGCACATCTGTAATAAGTCCCTTCACACCCATATCGATCAATTCCTGCATTTCGGCAGGATCATTCACCGTGAACGGGTGTGTTGCAATTCCCTGAGCCAACGCAGCAGCAACTTCTTCTCGTGTTACAGCAACCTTGTAGGGATGCAGAGCAGAAGCTTCCAGTTTGGCAGCATAATCATATGGGCGGTACAGCTTTTCCATATATAAAATTGCTGTGCGAATTTCCGGGGCAAGACGTTTGCACCTCACTAACGAGGCATGATTGAAGCTGGATAGAATGACCTGTTGTTCCATGCCCCAATTCCGAATCGCTTGTATCAACTTTTCTTCCATTCCCTTATAACTAATAACACCATTTTTCAATTCCAGGTTAAGTAGAATGTCTTTCCCCCGAACCAAATCAAATAATTCATCCAAAGATGGAATACGTTCTCCAGCAAAATCGGCATGGAACCAAGCACCTGCGTCAAGAGTACGTAATTCTTCAACTGATTTATCCTTGACCCAGCCTTCTGCTCCGGCAGTACGACTTAACGTCTCATCATGTATCAATACCAGGCTACCATCACTGGAAAGCTGGACATCCGTTTCAATGCCTGTCGCTCCAAGCTGCAAGCTGCGTTCAAACGCCACCATCGTATTCTCGGGGCATACGGCAGATGCTCCCCTATGGGCGATATTTTCAATTCTTTTCATTCCAGCGCCTCCTGAGTTCAACATTAACTCTATGATTCTCACTATAAACGCAGTTTGTCATACCTGTATTAACAGAGCGTTTAATTGTATGCTCCGTCCGCGTATAGGGCAACATCTTGGAGGGCTGGGGATTCACTCATTTTGTGAACTCAATCTGTAAAGCAGACATAATATAGTATCAGTCATAGACAACTGCACTCCGCTGTAAGGAGGTCGCCCATTGAAACCCCTAACGAAGAACAGAACTGTATCTCCCAAATCTTCCTCCAAAAAAGCTCCCTTGCCCAGAATTTCTGCCAAAAGCAGATCCGGCAAACCCAGCAGTAAAACTAGAACGCCCCCCAGACCACGCCAATACATGAAAAAGGCATCCGTTCGAGGGCTGTCTGTTCCCGACAAAACAAGTAATCAATCATCCGTTCTGGATGAACAGAGTCAACTGGATAAGTTGGCTTTTATCGCTGCCATCCTTGCTCTTATTGCAGCCGCAATTGGACTATACATTGCATGGAGAACACTCAGTTTGCCGGGTGATACTGAGGTAACGGTCTAACTCCCCTTGCCCACTCTGTCTCTCTTTTCTATAGAGGCGGAGTTCTTTTTTTTGCAGACAGAAAAAAACCGTTCCCCTGAGACGCCGACCGTACGGCGTCTCTTTGGAAAGGCCATTTCTTCATCGGGCGTTGCCCCGGCGATTATGTCACCGTCCCGGAATGGCTGCTCGAATTACAGAACGAATGTACGAGAGATGATAACGAGTAGGATGAACAACACCAGAATCGCGCCTGTTGATGTCCATGCTCCACCACCAAAGCCGCCGTATCCGTAACCGTATCCTGTGCCTTTGATTTCGCTCATGAGTGACACTCCCCTCTTTTAAGAAAGTACACTATAGACTATGTTTGGGGAGGGAACTTGCTTGGGCACATCGGAAAGTTTTCCGCTGGAGCGGGTAGTTATTTATCCTGAAGCTGTGACCACTTCTGGGTCAACTGTGCCGGAATATAGGATGACATCCGATTCAATAGTTCAGCCGGATCAGATTCCAGACTCCATAGACTGAGATGTGATGTATTGGAAAATCCTTCATGCACGCTATGCTCAACCATTTTCATCAACGGCTCGTAATATCCGTTTACATTTAACAAACCAACGGGTTTACGATGAATGCCAATTTGTGCCCAGCAAAGAACCTCAAATAGTTCTTCAAATGTACCCATACCACCAGGGAGAGCCACAAATCCGTCGGACAGCTCGGCCATCGTTGCCTTGCGTTCATGCATCGTTCCCACTTCAATCAGCTGCGTAAGACCTCCATGTACGACCTCTCCCCGGAACAAGCCAGTCGGCATGACACCAATTACTTCTCCACCCTGCTCCAGAGCAGCATCCGCGACTGCACCCATTAATCCCATACATGACCCCCCATAGACGAGTGCGTACCCGCTATCGGCGATCTGTTTACCCAATTTAATAGCCTGCTGTGTGTAATCGGGGTGATTTCCCGGGTTGGAGCCTGCAAAAACACATATACGTTTCAATGGGTTTCACTCCTTCTCATGATCTATTTCATTAGTGTATAACATGAATGTAAATACTATGTTACATCACTCATCATACTCAAGTGAATAAAAAAACACCCGACCGTTTGCAGCCGGTCGGGTTCCCATAATTAGTACACATCATTTAGAAGGGGTTGTTACTGTTTACTATAAAGGCCAAACATTAAATCCATATGATCTTTGCATGAAATGAATATTAAATATCAACCGACTTATCGTATTCCACGCCGTGAGCGCACCACAAACATATGCTTGTCCTTACGAAGAATCCGGCCGTCTGCAAGCTCAACCTGATCATCATCATGACGTATAATCGTTGTGGATAATGCTACAATTTTGGCCCGACGCCAAATCATAACCTGTGATTTGAAATAGATGGCATTTTCAAATTGTACGGCCTTTTTCATCACATATCCAACCTTATGCACCTCGGATCGCGCTTTTTTCAAGGGAAGGCTCTCTTCAGGCAGAGGCCGGATCATTGCGATATTGTCGAACGATACCTTGATCCGCTTGGGTCCGATTCGTACACAATCCGCTTCTTCATCCCACTCGACCAGTGTTCCTTTCAGTGGCTCTCGTATGCCGGTTGCACGATATACGGCTACTTTCCGTCCTACCCAATGTCGCAATGCCATCGCCCCCCGTTTGTCTAGTTTTCCGGTATCGTCCAATCAATCGGTTCAATACCTTTGGAGGTCAAAAATTCATTGGCTTTGGAAAAAGGACGACTGCCCAGGAAGCCACGATGTGCTGCAAGCGGACTTGGATGCGTAGACTCCAACACCAGATGTTTATCCCGGTTAATGAATGCCCCTTTCTTCTGGGCATGACTGCCCCAAAGCATAAATACCATCGGTTCTGAACGTTCATTCAATGCCCGGATGACAGCGTCTGTAAACGTCTGCCATCCCAGTCCCTGATGGGAGTTCGGCTGCCCTTCCCGTACCGTCAGAACCGCATTAAGCAGCAGCACGCCCTGCTCTGCCCAATGAACCAGCGATCCGTGATTCGGAATCGGCAGACCCAGATCCGCGTGAAGCTCCTTATATATATTTTTCAAAGAAGGAGGAACGCGCACCCCCGGTCTGACTGAGAAACTTAATCCCTGAGCCTGACCCGCTCCGTGATAAGGGTCCTGACCGATAATAACGGCTTTGACCTTATGATACGGGGTCAGTTTAAGAGCCGAGAACAAATCTTCCTTGGGTGGAAAGATGGTCTGTGTTTTATACTCGGCGGCGAGTGCATAACGAATGTTGTTGAAATACTCGGCTTCAGTCTCTTCCTGAAGTACAGAGTCCCAATCATTTCCAAACATATGTAAAGGCTCCTTTCCCTGATGAATACATATCCGTGCAGTCCACATAACGAACTGCCACCTGCGTGAGCCGTATCCTACGACTCATAGACTATCCACCATTTTAACATAACCGGGGACAGCAGACCAGAAGTGTACATCAGGGGATAGGGTTGCCTCTATAACTAACGTTACTTCAGACCGAGCATGGAATATCTATCGTTGTAAATTGATGCGCTCTGAATCTGTACAACAGAGTTAAAGCAATCCAGTACCTTGTTTATAGATAACTTAATCAGACTTGAACGGGTACGCCCTCATCTTTATTGACCAATAGAGTGCTTATTCTTCTGAGTCCCTCTTCAAGAACCGAACGCGGACATGCCAAGTTTAGACGGATACACCCGCCTCCATTAGCTACAAACATATGTCCATCTTCAAGTAATACCCCCGCTTGTTCAGCGAAAAATAAAGGCAGGTTTACATTTGCAGGGACGTATGCCGTAATATCAATCCATGCCAGATACGTAGCTTCCGGAATATGAAATACCGCCTGTGGCAGATAACGCTTCACATATTGATCCACAAAGGCAAAATTGTCATCAAGATACGTTTTCAACTGTTTCAGCCATTCGTCGCCATGTTCGTAAGCCGCTTGAGTCGCTGCAATGCTCAGCGGATTTTTGAACCCATAATGCCGTTTCTGCCAGATCGTTCGGAGTCCTTCATTTGCAATAATCACATTGGAGAACATTAGGCCCGCCATATTGAACGTTTTGCTTGGAGACATACAGGTAATGATTCGATCCGTATCCGGGAACAGCTTGGCAAGAGGCGTATGCTTCTTACCTGTACGCAGCAAGTCACAGTGAATTTCATCCGAGATTACCCACACGTTATGGCTCAGACAGATCTCACCCACACGTTGTAACTCTTCTGTTGTCCATACGCGTCCAGACGGATTATGCGGATTGCAAAAAATACATAACGTAACTTGTTCATTACTGGCTTTGGCTTCAAAATCTGTAAAGTCTATTGAATAATGTCCCTGCTCGTTGATCAAATCTGAGCAAACTAGTTCAATATGATTATGCTCCGCAGCCGATTTAAAATAACCATAGGAGGGCGTCACAATCAGCACCTTCTCATTCGGTTTGCAAATATATTCAACTAATTCATATAGAGCAGGAATGATCCCATGTGATGTCTCCAGATGCTCCTTGGGAAAGGACCAGTCATAGTATCTGTTCATCCAGTTGGAGACAGCTTCGTAGTATGCCGGATCGAACACCTGGGAGTACCCCATAATTTTCCGGTCCAAACGCTCCTTAACTGCTTCCCGTATTTCGGGAGGTGTGGCAAACTCCATATCTGCAATCCACATGCGAATAAATTCTTCATCCTTAAATGGAAATTTCATATCTTCTGTTGCATTAAAAATATATTGACGGAAACCATCCGTATTCATGGCATTGGTTCCTGTGCGATCAATAATCTCATCGAAATCATACTTCATAGCCTTCTGCGCCTCTTTCTCTCTGTTCTCCATCCTGGGATGAGGTTCTGTTAGACACATTATTTCATGGCTTAGAAGTTACATCAAACGCAATAGAATCTATTCAGAAGAAACAAATCCATCTTAATGTTTCGTCATAATAGGTATTTTCATGAAAAAAGTGTTATATTTTTCGTATAGATTGATTTTACCAAGGGGTTTCACCTTTTCTCATATTCTTAAGAAACTTAACAGAAGGAGATCCGATATGAACACCATCAACAAAGAAGTGGGCAAGAAAATCCGTAATTTTCGCAAATGGAAAGGGTTAACGGTCCAGCAGCTGGCGGATCAGATTCACAAAAGTAAAGCTACTCTGTCCAAATATGAGAGCGGTGATATTACACTTGATGTGGTTACGCTGCATCAAATTGCTGATTCATTGAACATTCAGGTGGAGCAGCTGCTGTATATTGAACCCAAGCAAGCCTCTCCTCTTATGAATACGGTACCGTCCAGCTTTTTCAAAAATTCCACGCGGTTTTATTCGTATTTTTATGACGGGCGCAACAACAGCCTCATTCGTTGTGTCATTGACATGATGGCACAGTCGGACGCGAATCGTTATCGAACCGTGATGTATATGAACGTCAAGAATTTTGAGAATTATCAGGAATGCGAAAATATGTATTGGGGCCACACCGAGCATTACGACACACTCACCACGCTGATTCTGAAAAATCAGGCTACACCGCTGGAGAATCTGTATATTAACATTTTGGCATCTTTTCAGGAATCCGAGAAAAAGTGGGGTTTGATGGCAGGTGTATCCTTCCGTCCCTTTATGCCCATCGCTTTAAAAATGCTATTCTCTCGAACACCCTTGCCTGAGAATCAGGAGTTATATAACGAGCTAAAAATGTCTAAAGAAGATCTGCGTACGTTAAAGATCTATAATATGCTCGCCGTCACCTAAATTTTCAACAGATGCTGATGGATCAGATTGATTGATTGGGAAATAACCCCTATATAACAAGAAAAGGGCGGCAGTTATAAGCTATTACAGCTCATAAAAGCGCCCTTTGGGATCAGATGTTTATTACTTCACACTTCGACTTTGATATATTATTCGATTAATTCTTGATCAAATCAAGGGTTTCGTCAAATAATTGCTTCTGGTCTTCAATCTTGTTTTCATTACCGATAACACAGCGTTGCTGCTGTTCCAATATAGCGGATACCACTTCGGCAAAACCTATAATGTCACTTTCTGTTGTGCTTAGCACTTCATCCCGTTCTTTCTGAAGATCGGCTTCGGTGACATTAGACAGATAACATTCCAGAGAGAATGATCCTTCGCCATAAGGGGTCCTTGGTGTATCGAGGTCCTGGATGGCGCCAATGATATATCTTGTCATTTCCCGTTTATCTGCTTTGAAATCCTTCAGGTATTGCGGCATCTCTTCATAAACTTTGTATGTTTTTTCGAGATTCGGGTCGCGGTACGATGCTACATAGCTATCTCCATTACGTCTGAAGCCTGACATGCAGCCGTATGCTCCGCCTTTGGCCCTGATATTGTTCCACAAATAATCCAGAGAAAGAATCCCCTGCAAGACACGCAGCGAGCCGGTATACGAATACCCTTTATCGATAAAATTACCTGTTTGAACGACATATTGGACTTCAGATGGAGATCTGAATCCTTCTTTATGATGTACAGGTGTAAATGCCTCTTTTTCTTTGGCAACATCTTGGGTGAACAGCTTCGCTTTCAAATCGGATACCTGTTTCTCCAAGCCTGCATATCCCTGATCATCCGCAGTGTAACTCACCAGCAAGTTTTCCGGTCTGAAAATAAAGCTAGTCAACGATTGAAGGCTGGTCGACAGTTCTTCTTTTCTAGCCTCAAAGTTCGCCTGAAGCTCCTCAAGCCACTGGTAAAAGGCGATGCCACTAACCGCTTCCCTGAAGTCTGCGACAGCCGAGTGTTTAGAGGTCGAACGGCCAATTCCCGCTGAATGCCCTCCGCTGATCAGATTGCGCTGCAAGTTGCCTTTCAACTGGGCAATAATTTCGTATAAACGCTTCGAATCATCAAATTTGGACGTAAACACAATTTCCTTGATCATGTCAAAAGCAAATCCAAGTTTGTCATAGAGTACTTTGGCGTTGAATTCATACGTAGCCTTGAAATCACGGTGCTCATGCGCGTTCGCATACGTACCGATGCCACTATGAATTCCCCCGGAATGAATGTGAATCTCATTCGACAATTCATTAAATGAGAAATTCTGAGTGTCGACGTAACCGAGCACACTTTTCAGCAATCCAACATACGGCAGCAAACGCCGTGGGACTTCCTTAATATCGAACAACAGTCTCAGATAACCGATCCCATTCGTATAGATATTATGGTGCAGTACCGTTGTACCTTCGACCTGATTTACCGTCTGATACAGCGTCGATGCTTTCGGTTCAATATCCTCTATCGACAACGTCGGAATGACCTGCTGTTGTTCCTTGGTTGATGGTGCATTCTGGTACTCGGCGAGAGCCTCGGTTCTCTGAATGAGTTGCTGAATCTCTTCCTGACTCAGTCCAGCCTGAACTGATTTCAGATGTGCTTTCAGCGCCTCCTCTTTGCGTGCGTTCAATCCTTTATCCGGCGTGACAGCAACGAAAGAAGTATGTGTATTTTGCAGTAAATACGTCTCAATCAACTTCTCAAAGTAACCCTCGGTCATCTTCGTTCTGAGCTCGGCGAATACGTCATTCGCTTCCAAATGAGTAAATGGCGCTTCGACATCATACAGCCAGCTTTGCAATGAGGAGAAACCGTAGATTAATCCTTTGGGCATTCTTCCATAATCCGCTTCACGGTGGTTGAACTCATAGGAATTGATACCTGCGAGCAGCGCTTTTGGATCAAAGCCTTCCTTCACAACACGCTCAAGCACCTCTTTTACCGTCCCCAGAAAATCTTCTTTGCTTGCCAGATTGCTCTTCTTCAATCCAACGGTGAACACAGGCTGATACAGGCTGTCATCATACGTACCATATACATCCTTTGCAATGCCCTTATCCAGCAAGGCCTGCTTCAGAACCGCTCCTGGAGCGTTAAGCAGTGCATACAGCAAAATTTGAAACGAGATGTTCAATTCCTTGTCCAGACTTGTTCCAATGACCGCATTATAGGTCAAGAAGCTGTTATCCACTTCTGATTCGGTACTTCCGGCAGAATATGTCTTGACTGCGTCCACTCTTTCTCCGAATGCAGGTTGAAGCTGAATGGCAGAATCAATCTCAATTCGATCATATTCACTCAGATAGTTCTCATCTAACCACTGCAATTTCTCTTCCATATCCATATCCCCATACAAATAAATGAAGCTGTTGGACGGATGATAGTATCTGGAGTGGAAATCCAGCAAGCCTTGATAAGTCAGATCGGGAATGGCATCGGGAAATCCGCCTGATTCACAGGAATATGTAGTATCCGGGAAAAGTGAATTCAGAACTTCCCTGCGTACAATCCGTTCCGGTGAAGAAAAAGCACCCTTCATCTCGTTATATACAACGCCGTTATAGGTTAACTCATCTTCAGCTGAGGTCAGGTTGTAATTCCAACCCTCCTGTAGAAATATTTTTTCATTATTATAAATATTTGTGTGGAGTACCGCATCCAGATAAATATCCATCAGGTTATGGAAGTCATGATCATTCCGACTTGCAATCGGATAGATCGTTTTATCTGGATATGTCATCGCATTCAGAAATGTATTAAGAGAACCCTTCAGCAACTCAACAAAGGAATCCTTGGCCGGAAATTTCTTGGAGCCACACAGTACGGAATGTTCCAGAATGTGAGCTACACCTGTATTGTCTTCCGGAGGAGTACGGAAACCGATACTGAACACTTTATTATCATCCTGATTAGATAAGAGTACAATTTTGGCTCCGGATTTCTGATGTTCCAGGAGATACGCATCTGACTTCAACTCTTCGATTCTGCGTTCCTGCAGCACCTTATAGGGCTTAAGCTGTTTCAACATGGGTCGAGTCCTCCGTCCATAAAATTGTTTAGTTTGATATGCAACCTTGAGTTCTTCAAGTTCAAAGTTAAAGGTAATTTATGCCTACGGATAGTATACACTATCGTTGCATGTCTTCCTAACGGGCAGCACCACAGATGTCATCTGATATGTATTATCGTTTTTTAATGTTTATGAACTGAATGGTACAGCAGAAAATCATAAAAATTAAAATTTCCAAACAAAAAAAATCGCATGAACAACTTGTTTAACAAGTGTCATGCGATCTTTTCTTAAGATGCCGAGGACCGGGATCGAACCGGTACGGTAGTCACCTACCGCAGGATTTTAAGTCCTGTGCGTCTGCCAATTCCGCCACCCCGGCATGGGTATGTATTTCTTGGCGACAAGAAATATCTTACCATGAAATTTATAGCTTTGCAATACCTTAATATAAAATTATCCAAAAAAATGAAACAGGCACTGCCAGCGTTAGCGAGCAGTGCCTAGAAAGTTCGAGTTGCGGTCCCGAACTTTCTTTAAACCATCTATATTAAGGGAGGTGTGAAATAAGAATACCTCCCCAACATTAAAGAAACCTAAAATCAGGCTTAAATTAAACTAAAAAAGAAGAATAGGTGCAATTCGGGCTGCCTCTTCCTCGCTGCATTCCACAACCACCAGGATATGCCCCTGCACCAGCCAATCTTCATAGTAATTAGCATCTTCTTCAGAGACCCCTGCTTCTGTTAAGGTAAGCACCAGATCATCCGTCTCATTTCCAATCTCGTTGCCTGCAAGTTTGCGTACCGCTTTTCCGATGGACATCGTCTGATCCATCCGCTTGCCCAGACCAGCAAGCACCCCTTTAAGCACGCCTAGTGCACCGTCTGTTCCTGCGCCCTTCAGAGGCATAGGCAAACCAGTCTTCTCGCTTACCACTTCGAGATTAACCTGTTCTTTGGCTACCGCACCCAAATATTTATCTGCTATACCTTCCTCTTTCAATTTATTTAACTTGATAATGGCTTCATTCTCCGTGCGTACGAGTCCGATAAGCAATTGTGTCATTATACTTCCCCCTCCTTTTACCCTTATATAACCCTGGTTGCTTCTTCAAAAACGGATATCACATAATAAGTCCTTTCACCTATGTAAAATTTAATTTCTGATCTGGAAATCTATACCTAGTTCTGATAGACTAGATAAAGAAGACAAATTAACCATTGAAATTATTGACATATCGAATTACTATTCCATAACCAGGAGCAATGACATATGAAAAAAGAGGTAGAAATTGCCATTCGACGCAAACAACAAATCATCGTTCGTAATACAAGTGGACAAACGGTAACTGGATTTCCGGAACGTACAGCCGACGCTTCCATTCTTTCCTTACGGACCGTCCACGGAAGCCTGTGGATTCCATTCGACGAAGTAGAACAAGTCACACGTCTGTTAAGCATTCGCTCTCATCATTTAAGTGGAATGCAGTTGTGTACGGCTGATCTGTAAACAGGGAACAAGTACTTCATGTATTTATACGTGAACTAGACGTGTTTATTTCGCCCTTCATAAAATAAAACCAGACGTATCGTGAAGTGACCCCTTAAAGTTAGACAAATATTTTTATGCAACCTGTATGGCATGAATTCGGTATTGTACCGGGCTCATGCCTTTTAATTTTGACTTAATGCGTTTGTGATTGTAGTAATCGATGTATTGTGCTAGTTCTTGCTTGAAGTCATCTAGACTTTCAAACTCATTAAGATAGAGAAATTCTGACTTCATAATGCCAAAGAAGTTCTCCATTACTGCGTTATCGTAACAATTTCCTTTGCGTGACATGCTCTGGATAATCGCCCGTTCCTTCAAAGCATGTTGATACTGCTTCATCTGGTAGTGCCAGCCTTGATCCGAATGCAGGAGGAGCTCATCCTCGTTGGATAAGCGTTTAAAAGCTTTATTTAGCATGTCGGAGACTAATGAATAAGTAGGGCGAGATCCTACTGTGTACGTGATAATTTCACCGTTAAATAAGTCCAGAACAGGTGATAAATAAAGCTTTTCTCCAAACAACTTAAATTCCGTAATATCGGTAACCCATTTCTCATTTGGTTTTTCTGCTTGAAAGTTACGATCCAGTACGTTTGGTGCAATGTTACCCACTGTTCCTTTATAGGAACGATATTTTTTCAT
>NZ_FNRR01000004.1:0-648133 GCF_900107875.1 Paenibacillus sp. 276b
TATGCGGAAGTGGCTCAGCGGTAGAGCATCGCCTTGCCAAGGCGAGGGTCGCGGGTTCGATTCCCGTCTTCCGCTCCAATATTTGCGCCCTTAGCTCAGCTGGATAGAGCGTTTGACTACGAATCAAAAGGCCGGGAGTTCGAATCTCTCAGGGCGCGCCATTTATAACTTCATATGCCGGCGTGGCGGAATGGCAGACGCGCTCGACTCAAAATCGAGTGGGAAACCGTGGAGGTTCGAGTCCTCTCGCCGGTATATATAACGGGATGTAGCTCAGCTTGGTAGAGCACCTGGTTTGGGACCAGGGGGTCGCATGTTCAAATCGTGTCATCCCGATCTCAAAAAAGACGGACTATCTATTTATAGATAGTCCGTCTTTTTATTTATGTTTAAAAGATGGTTGTGCTCTAAGCAATCATAACCTCTTAATTCATGACAACCTTTAATAAGGAAGGAATAATTATATTTTTCCTCCTTTTAGTGCTCAGGTGCATCACATTGCTGGTGCCTTAGGTTAATTTTGCATAAACCCCAGTTCTTTCGGTCACAATAGGTTTAAAAAGTGATAGAAGGGGTTCATGTGAACACGTTTAACTTCAAAAAACAATTTAAGAGACGCTGGCGTCGATGGAAAAGAACATTGTGGATGACTGCAGCGTTGGTTGCCGTAGCTATACTGGCTTACAGTGGTTTGCCGATTTCTTCTGCGATCGAGCGTTTATTAACGACCAATTTCAGTGAGGCTGTATCTGTAATGGGACCTGTTGCGAGTGAACAAAGGTCAGAGCAAGAAATTCAGACGTTGATGGAACAACTCGGGTCTGATCCGGACCGTTTAACGAGTGTTGTATTGGAGACGCAATATATCTGTGGGGTAGAAACGGAACAATTAGGTAAGATGGCGATTCCTCAATTGAAGATGCTGCTCGTTCAACATCCGGATTGGGGTGCTCAGGTTGAATCGGCAGAAGTGTTACGCATTAAGCAACATGTGGATGATCTTTCTCCATTATGTAAAGAGCAGGCGTATATTAGCATAGATGCTGTGGGTAATCTCAATCTTTATGAAGGACGGCCCACAGAAGAGAAAGTCATCCGTACTTTTTTTCAAATGGACGTAGGCACGTTAGAGACATCATTGCCTGAAGGTGTGTTGGAGCAATTGCAGCAGGGTATTCGTATTCAGGACAAGGATGAGTACGACAGTGTAATCTCTACGTTCAGCGATTATGCGGTGGATGAGGCCAATAAAGAAATCCGTAATGGCGGATAAAAGAACAGGCTGATCTGCATTGAGTGGATCTGTTTACATCCAGTAGAGGAGAAGTTTCTGGTGGAAGGATATTCGTAGGTCATACAACATACGAGGGGAAACGAAGGACATCGAAAGATGTCCTTTTTGTCGTTCCATGACCGATACACCTGAATATAGGAGATAAAGATTGTAGGTTATTCACGAATTGAGGCGAGTAAATGGAAGGACAAAGTTTTTCCTGCCGTATGGCCTATCTTTTGTTATAATGAAATGAACGATACATATGTTCGCTTTTGTAAGGGAGAGATGGATTTGCGTTTTTTGGGAATTGACCCGGGGATTGCGATTGTCGGTTTTGGTTTTGTGGATAAAATCGGCAGTAAGGTAACACCTGTACAATATGGCTGTATTCAGACAGAAGCTCATACCCCTGAAGAGGAACGGCTGCTTCATGTATATGAGGGCATGGTACAGCTGATTGATAAATATAAACCGGACGCGGTAGCACTGGAGAAACTTTTTTTCAATCGTAACGTCACAACAGCGATGTCTGTAAGTCAGGCTAGAGGTGTTATGGTACTGGCTGCTGCCCAGAAGGGACTGCCTATTGCCGAATATACGCCGATGCAGATTAAGCAGGCGATTGTTGGATACGGAAAAGCAGAGAAGCGGCAAGTGCAGGAGATGGTCAAAATGTTTTTACGTTTACAGGTGATTCCGAAGCCGGATGACGTAGCAGATGCTTTGGCTGTAGCAGTGTGTCATGCACACTCATATACATTAAACTCTAAGTTGAATGAGGTATTGCGAAAATGATTGATTTCCTAAGAGGACAGTTCGTACATCTGGAAAATGAATATATTGTGCTTGATGTACATGGCGTTGGTTATCGTGTATTCTGTCCGAATCCTTTTGCATTTGCGAAGCAAGAAGGCGAAATTATGGTGTATACCCATCACCATGTACGTGAAGATGCGATGTTGCTGTTTGGTTTTGGGACTCGTGAAGAACAGAAGTTATTTCGCAAGCTGATCGAGGTATCAGGTATTGGACCCAAAGTTGCTCTGGGTATACTCGCTGGCGGTACGCCGGACCATGTCGTGACTGCAATTTATCAAGAGAATCTGACGTTCCTGACCAAACTGCCGGGGATTGGTAAGAAAACAGCGCAGCGTATGATACTGGACCTTAAGGACAAATTGGATGGTTTCGGTGCTGCCACGTATGCAACAGGTTTGTTTGCTCCTCCTTCGGAAGAAGCAGGAAGCGGCTCTGCCTGGGATGAGGCACGTGAAGGTCTTAAGGCGCTGGGTTATACCGACAGTGAACTGGATAAAGTATGGCTCAAACTGAAGAAAGATGTTACTTCGGCCGATTCTGTTGATGTGTTGATGAAACGGGCACTGCAAATGCTGTTTACGGGATAATTAATTTTGCCTCTATAATAGAGCAGTAAGCCGCATAAAAAAGGTAGGGATGAACATGGATGACCGGATTATTTCCGCGAACCTGATGATGGAGGATCAAGCTGTGGAGCTTAGCCTTCGTCCCCGGTATTTGAATGAATATATCGGGCAGAACCAGGTCAAGGAGAATTTGAAAATATACATTGAAGCCGCCAAGATGCGCAATGAGGCGCTCGATCATGTGTTGTTATATGGCCCGCCTGGACTGGGTAAAACAACACTTGCCAATATCATTGCCAATGAATTGGGTGTTAACTTACGTACAACATCGGGACCGGCGATTGAACGCCCAGGTGATCTGGCTGCATTGCTTACAAACCTGCAAGAAGGGGATGTCCTGTTTATTGATGAGATTCATCGCCTTCATCGGACGGTAGAAGAAGTGATGTATCCCGCCATGGAAGACTTCGCGTTGGATATCATGATCGGAAAAGGGCCAAGTGCCCGCTCCGTACGTCTTGATCTGCCATCCTTTACGCTGATTGGTGCTACAACCCGTGCAGGCTTGCTTTCTGCGCCTCTCAGAGACCGGTTTGGTGTTATCAGTCGACTGGAGTTCTACACGGTGGATGAGCTGGCCTACATCGTCTCACGGGCCTCAGAGATTCTAGGGGTGGAGATTGTTGGTAATGCCGCCGAAGAGATCGCATTGCGCTCCCGTGGGACACCGAGGATTGCCAATCGACTGCTAAAAAGAGTGCGTGACTTTGCCCAGGTACGGGGTGATGGTATCATCACACAGGCTCTGGCGGAAGAAGCGCTGCAACGTCTTCAGATTGATCCGCGTGGTCTGGACGAGATCGATCATAAAATGCTCAAATCAATGATTAACAGTTTCCGGGGAGGCCCTGTGGGTCTGGATACGATTGCCGCTACGATTGGTGAGGAGAGTCAGACCATTGAGGATGTCTACGAGCCTTATCTATTGCAGATTGGCATGCTTCAACGCACACCGAGGGGCAGAATTGTAACGGACCTGGCCTATCATCATCTGGGTTTGCCAGTTCCACCGAGAGACGCCAAATAATTGTGACTATATATCAATGAGATTATCTTAATATACAACTTGGGACAAACATGGAGAGGAGACTGATCGTGAAAGCAATACAAACAAGGAAGTGGAGTCGGCGTTTGAAGGTGTTGGCCGCAGCTCTGTTGACGGTAGGATGCCTGCAAGTGCCGGTTTATGCCGCTGAAGGTGATGGGCAGATGATTCGGGTAGCCATGTTTGCGAACCTGGGAAGTACGTATAAATCGACTACACCACTGATTACGCTTGAGTCGAGTGGAAAATGGAATGTCGGTTCGGAAAGCGGAGCAAGTATAACTCTTCCAGCAGGACAAATCCGTTTCAGTGCGGATGGATTCCGCGTCAAAGTGTTGGAAACAGGGGATTTCAAAACGGCAGCAGCAGCCGCAAAATTGTTGCAGGCCACTAGTGATAAACCCTTGTTGTTTACAACGTCTCTGAATGGTAAAGCGACCTATCAACTCTACACCGGAAACTATGCAACAGAGGCGTTGGCTGGACAAGCGGTAGCACGTGTACAAAAAGTGGCTGCAGCCCAACTAGGTGGACAAAAACCAGCGGTGACGGGCAGCAAGCGTCTGTCTGCAGGAGTCTACAGCTCACTTCCAGAGGCAGAAGCGGCACAAGCATCCCTTTCATCGGCAGGAGTTAGTTCTTATACGGCGCTTCAACTGGATGGAGGGAGTCAAGGGTATGCTGTATGGGTGGGAGAAGCCTCATCAGATACTGATCTGTCTGCATTCAAAAAAAGTGTGGAAGCCAGTGTTCCAGGAGTAAACCTGTCTCCGGTAAACAGTAATAGTGCTGCGCTTATAATCCGCCAGGATGCCGGGTTAAGCACAGATACACTTAAAACAGCTCCGCATTACACTATTGCCGGCAGTGAGGCCAAGGCGTTTGTGCAAGGAGACGGTAGTGGAATCAAAGTGGTGGAACGTTCCGGACGGACATATCGCGGTGACATGGAAATTAGCATTGTAAGCGGCGATTTGGCTTTGGTTAATGTAGTTCCACTGGAGCAATATTTATACTCTGTTGTTGGTGCAGAAGTGTATTCATCCTGGCCAGCCGAAGCGCTGAAAGTACAGGCTGTCGCTGCACGCTCTTATGCGCTTCAACAGGGAGATCGTTTTAAAATTGCCAACGTTGTGGATACCACGCTCAGTCAGGCGTACAACGGAATGGGTTCAGAGAATGATAAAGTCTCCAGCGCGGTTGATGCTACTTCTGGAGAAGTCATCAAGAGCGGTGGTAAAATCGTAGAAGCTGTGTTCTCTTCCAATGCAGGGGGGCAGACTGCTCACCCATCCGAGGTATGGAATGGGGGCGCGGATGTGTTCATTAATGTGGATAGTCCTGGAGATACATCGGCTCAAGCTGGATTACAGACATGGTATCATGTGCTGTTAAGTACAGGAGTCAGCGGATATATCCGCGAGGATAATGTAAAAGATTTAACGACCAAAACGGATGCGGGTTTAGCCAAAGTGACGGTTACTGCTCAAAATACCAATGTGCGTCCCGTTCCGTTAATTCAATCCAATGTTGATCCGGTAGCGAAAATGAATCCAGGCAACGAGGCTGTTGTTCTGGCCAAAGTGCCGCAGTCCAACGATTATGCTTGGGTAAGAGGGCCATTCACGTCAGCCCAGTTGGTTAAAACCCTGCAGGGTAAAACGACTTCTACTGTTCCATCTTCGATCTCAACGCTCGAAGTGACCAAGCGTGGGCCATCAGGAAGGGCACTTGAAGTTACAGCCAACGGCCAGCCCATGACGGTAAAATATGCAGATACATACCGCTCTGCTTTAGGTGGATTACCGAGTACTTTATTTGATATTGCAGGGACCGGAAGTTATACTGTATTAGGCGCTGACGGCAAAACAGCAAGCAAAACCGGCTCACAGGGTGCTGCTGTACTATCTGCCTCGGGCACAGGAACTTCATCCGGTAATGCTCTTGTGGTTATGAGTGGTGATGGTCAAGCTCGAGCTGTAACTCAGGGCCAAAGCTTCATGATCATCGGTCAGGGTAATGGGCACGGATTAGGTTTGTCCCAATGGGGTGCCAAAGGCATGGCTGATGAAGGGTATGATTACCAGGCAATATTGAAACACTATTATCAAAATGCGACTATTGTTAAGGAATGAATTGAATATGAATGTGAACTTATATGATTTTGAATTGCCGGAGCAATTAATTGCACAGACGCCACTGCTTGACCGCACGGCGTCCCGGTTGCTTACCTTAAATAAGGAAAGCGGTGAGGTTAACCATCACACGTTTCCTGATATTATCGACTTCCTTCAGCCTGGAGATACACTGGTGTTGAATGATACACGTGTTCTTCCAGCGCGTTTGTTCGGAACCAAAGAGGACACGGGGGCAAAGGCTGAAGTACTTCTGCTCAAAAACGTGGAGGGCGATCGTTGGGAAGCTTTGGTTAAACCAGGCAAGAAGCTGAAAGCCGGTTCGGTCATCATTTTTAGTGACGAGCTCAGGGCAGTCATTGATGAGGAAGGCGAAATGGGTGCGCGTTTGCTTACGTTCTCCTATGATGGAATCTTTCAAGAGATTCTGGATCGCTTGGGTGAAATGCCGCTGCCTCCTTATATCAGAGAGACGCTGGACGACCGCGAAAGGTATCAAACGGTATATGCGAAACATGAAGGATCAGCCGCTGCGCCGACAGCAGGATTACATTTTACAGATGAATTGCTGAATCGGATTCGGGATAAAGGCGTTAATGTAACTTTCATCACGCTTCACGTTGGACTCGGAACATTTCGGCCTATGTCAGTTGACAAAGTTGAAGAGCATGTCATGCATGAGGAATACTACTCTTTGTCTCAAGAGACAGCGGATCTAATTAATGAAACGAAAAAACGTGGCAACCGTATATTTGCTGTAGGAACGACAAGTTGTCGTACACTTGAAACGGTAGGAAGCAATTTTGAAGACGGGCAGTTGCAAGAGAGCAGCGGCTGGACCAAAATCTTTATCTATCCGGGATATACGTTCAAAGTAATCGACGGGATGCTTACGAATTTTCATCTCCCCAAATCCACATTGGTCATGTTGGTCAGTGCGCTTGCGGGTAGAGAACAAATCATGCATGCATATGAGGAAGCAATTAAAGAACAATATCGTTTCTTCAGCTTTGGCGATGCCATGTTGATTTATTAAGATATGAAGGTATTACGATTAATTTTTAGAGGATGATTAAAACCAATGGCAGCAATTACGTACGAACATATCAAAACCTGTAAACAATCCGGAGCTCGTTTGGGACGTGTACATACACCTCACGGTATTATTGAGACACCAACCTTCATGCCTGTAGGAACACAGGCGACGGTGAAGACGATGAGTCCCGAAGAACTGAAAGAGATGGATGCACAGATTATTCTGAGCAATACTTACCATCTGTTCCTGAGACCCGGACATGAAATTATTCGTCAGGCAGGCGGCCTGCACAAATTTATGAACTGGGATCGCCCGATTTTGACTGACAGTGGCGGGTTCCAAGTGTTTTCTCTGAGTGAGATGCGTAAAATTACGGAGGAAGGCGTTAACTTCCGCTCCCATCTAAATGGGGACAAAAAGTTCCTTTCACCCGAAGTGGCAATGGAAATCCAGAATGCACTGGGCTCCGACATTATGATGGCATTTGATGAGTGCCCGCCTTATCCTGCTGAGTATGAATATGTGAAAAAATCACTTGAAAGAACAAGCCGCTGGGCAGAACGTTGTCTGGAAAGTCATGCTCGTCCCAATGATCAAGGGCTGTTTGCTATCGTACAGGGGGGCATGCATGAAGATCTTCGTCGCCAGAGCGCGGCAGATTTGACTTCCATGGATTTCCCGGGTTATGCTATTGGTGGACTGAGTGTTGGAGAACCGAAACATTTGATGTATGGTGTATTGGATTACACAATTCCTTTGTTGCCGTCCAATAAACCACGCTATCTAATGGGTGTTGGTTCACCCGATGCATTGATTGAGGGATCGATTCGCGGAGTGGACATGTTCGATTGTGTTCTGCCTACCCGAATTGCCCGTAACGGAACAACGATGACCAGCCAAGGACGTCTGGTAGTTCGTAATGCCAAGTTTGCAACTGATTTTGGGCCACTAGACCCTGAATGTGATTGCTATACTTGTCGTAACTATTCAAGAGCCTATTTGCGTCATTTAATCAAAGCGGATGAAACGTTTGGCTTACGTTTGACGACCATCCACAATCTTCATTTCTTGCAGAATTTGATGCGCAATGTGCGTAAAGCCATAATGGAAGATCGTTTGCTTGATTTCCGGGATGAATTTTTCGATCAATATGGTCTTCATGACAATGACAAAGGTTTCTGACCAGGTTTTTGCGGAACCGAAGTAACAAGCATTATCTGTACGTATAGTCGATAAGGGGGAATTTTACATGTTTCAGGCAATGACTGCATCAGCAACTCCAGCTGGCGGTGGAATTGTATCTTTGATTGTACCTTTGGTACTCATGGTTGCAATTTTTTACTTCTTGATGATTCGTCCACAGAACAAAAAACAGAAGCAACGTAATTCCATGTTAGGTCAATTGAAAAAAGGCGATAAAATTGTTACAATCGGCGGTCTTCACGGAACGATTGCTGAAATCACAGACGATGTGGTTGTATTGCGTGTAAACGATGTTACTAAACTGACATTCGATCGTAATGCAATTAGCAGTGCAGTTGCACGTGAAACGGCTGAATAAATCATAGATGTTCAAAAAGCCTGTAAGGATATGAGTACGTTTGCAGCGTATTTTTCACTATCAGAGAACTGGATCTCCATGGAGACCCGGTTCTCTTTTTCTTTTTCTCAAATAACCGTTACACCCCGATCTTCTATGATCTTCGTGTGTTGACTCCAAATATACCGCCTAGTGCAGAAATCAGAAATGCACTTGCAAGCTGCAGACTGTCTTTCCAATTGAATGAGGCATCGAGTGCTAGAAACCCAATCAGCAATACAATTAGTCCGTAGACCATTCCGGTAATACCTCCGTGGTACCAGCCTCGCTCACCTGACCTCTTGCCAGATACAAAGCCACCAACCAGCAAGGACAAGCCATGAACAACGTACGTATACAGGGAAAGATCCTGTTCCCGCATTCCGGTCATCCAGAGAAAGAAGGATAGAATCAGTGCGCCTAACATCATCCACACAAAAGCATGACAGAGGCCCGAAAGAATCGGGTTAGACATTCGAAATGAAACCATTCGGCGAATCAACTGCATGAAGCGACCCCCTTGTACAAGTTTGAAATTAATACAGTGTATGGTCAAGCCCTCTGACTTATGAACTGAATTTTCCATTAAATGAACGGATTATATTTGCATGAGCATGTGAGCTTCAGGCCAAAATAGGGATTACGCTTCAGGTACCTGTATAAAATTCAGATCCGAAGGAGGAACCCTGTTGTGAATTTCTCAGATGTCGGAGCACATATCTTTCGAACCATGCTCATGTACTTTATTGTCTATGGCTCAATTCGGATAATGGGTAAACGTGAGATCGGGAAGCTGTCCATGTTTGATCTTGTCGTATCCATCATGCTTGCAGAAATTGCGGCATTTGTCATTGAAGATATCAATAAACCGTTATTCCATGGTATTGTACCGATGCTGACGGTACTAGTAGTGCAGATTGCTATGGCATTTCTCAGTCTCAAAAGCCGCAAGCTTCGGTTAATGATTGATGGCAAGCCGACCGTGTTAATCTCCAAAGGGAAATTACATCGAGATGAAATGCGAAAGCAGCGTTACAATCTGGATGATCTGCTTCTACAGCTTCGCGAACAAAATGTAGACAGCATTGGAGATGTGGAATTTGCCATATTGGAGACCACAGGCAAGCTAACTGTTTTTCCGAAAGGTCAGAGTTCTTCGAGCGGCAACAGCGGCTCATCAGGATCTGGTTCGACAGGATCTAATTCCAAACAAAAAGCGCGAAAAAACAAATTAGAAGGGTTTGAAAATATCAAATATGAAGGGCTGCCATTGCCATTGATCATGGATGGCAAAGTTCAGGATCAAAACCTTGAGCTGATCCAAAAAACCAGATTTTGGCTTAAAAATCAGATTCAGCACAAAGGTATTATGGACTTTAAAGACGTGTTTATCTGTTCCATCGATCATAACGGAAAAATTTATGTAAGTTCCAAAGATGATAAAGATAACTGACGTTTAAGAACGGCGTTTAAACCAGGAACCAATAAAGGGCGCACGGGAAAGATCATGAAAATCAATCATTTTGGTCCAGCCCATAACAATGAAATAGACGATCAGACCAACAAGGGGCGCGAGAAGCATTCTGAGCCAAAATGGAAGCAAGGATGCAGTCTGTTCATAAATGACCAGAGTAGCGGCGCCCATGATGACCATACCAGTGCCTGTTTTGACCCAATCCATCATCTTGAAACGGAACTGTAACAGGCTGCGCACACTTCTTGCATGTAAAAGAGTAACGATCGTTGAATTCACACAAATGGCAATTACCGCTCCAAAAATACCGTATTCCGGCCGGGAGGCGAGTACCAAAATCAACGTAATTTTAATGACAGCACCAATAAATGTATTGAGTAGTGCCTTTCCTGGACGATCAAGTGCCTGAAGAGCAGCTTGAAGAGGAGCTTGAATGTAGATAAACAAAGCAAAAGGAGCCATGAGCTTAAGCATGCTTCCAATCGATGCATCATTATACAGAACAAGACACATCGGTTCGGCAAGCACATACATAAAAACAGAAAATGGAGCACCTGTTACGAGTGCTAGACGCAGAGCCTGATGCATCCGTTTATGTATGAGAGCACGGTCACCTTGCGCCGAGGCCTCAGACAATGAGGGGACAAGTGACGTGGCTAACGAGGAAGTTAAGGCTCCCGGCAGTAGAAGTAGCGGTATAATCATACCTTGTAATGCACCATACTGGGCCGTGGCGAGCCCTTTGGAGATACCTGCAATAGCTAGACTCTGTGCGGTTACAATCGTCTCAGCGAGATAGGAGAGGGAACCAACTAACCGCCCGGCAGTTACAGGTACGGAAATCGCGAGTAAACGACGAAGAAGTCCAGGTTCTGAGCCGGTTGAGTTTTTTGAAATAGCAGGTTTGGGTTCGATTGGAGATTCGAGTATGGGCAGATGTTGATCCATATATTTCTTCTGTCTGGCATAGTTCCACAATAATACGAGCATACCGATGAATTCACCAACAAGTGCTCCCAGCATGGCTCCTGCTGCAGCTTGGGCAATTCCTCGGGGCAAGAGGAGCCAGGAAAACCAGATCACACAGATAATACGAATGACCGTTTCTACGATTGATGAAACAGCCGTAGGCATCATGTTTTGCTTTCCCTGGAAATACCCTCTGTAGACTGCAGATACGGCGATGATGGCAATCATAGGGCTCATGCTGACAAACGTGTGATAGACTCTCTCATCGGTTAGAACATAACGGGTAACCCATGGAGCGAATATGATGCACAAAAACATAAACACAACGCCAAGGGTCAGTGTGAAGCTCAGGCTAATTTGCAGAATCCGTTGGGGTGAATAACGGTTGGCACCTGTATCCGCTTCGGCTACGAGTTTGGCTACGGCCAATGGAATACCGCCAGTGATCAATGTGACGAGTACGATGAAAAAGGGATAGCTCAGTTGGTAGATGCCAACACCTTCTGCACCGATAACTCGTGGCAGCACAATGCGCGGGATGAACCCGAGAATCCGATTAATAATGCCTGCGGCGAGCAGGATCATGGCTCCCTGGATAAAAGTTTGTTTCTTCAAGACTACCCCTCTTTCCCGGTTGGAGTACAGGTATTCATAAACGGGACAAAGCCGTCGTTCTTCATCCTATGCCAGTCCAATATCTTCTCATGACAACTTGGACACGATTAACAAAAAGATCCATCACCAGCAAGAAGGAATATGATCGGGTAAAGTCGAATGATGTAATATTGATGCCGCATAAAGGCTTGGATGTATGAAGGGAGGCTCCCCGTTGGAAGAAATGAATGATGTGGAGTTGGAACAGTCTATAGAGATGCTCTGCCGCAGCAAGGCAGAGGAATTAAGGCTTGTCGGTTACGAATATGTCACCAGCAAAGATGTCTGGAATTGCATCAGTCATAAATATGAAAAGCAGGGCATTCCACCGCTTCACCAACTGGTGAACGACATATTGTCACTGAAAGCAACAAGCTTTATGAACTTTATGACCGTGTCTGCATACCGGGGGTCCTCTTTCTAACGAAAGGGATCTTTTTTGTTGGAAATTGACTGCTTTTTACGGCATCGCTATAATAGGAATATTGAGAACGAAAGGGGATCTAGGAACGGCATGAAAAGAATCGTCAGTTTCATTTTGGTCGTGCTTGTGACCGCAGGAGTAATGTTGGGCACAAGTCCAGGGCTGCTCAAAAATATACGCTTGGGCCTTGATTTAAAAGGAGGCTACGAGATCTTATATGAAGCAGAGCCGCTGGAACAAGGACAACAAGTCACCAAAGCATCTTTGGTGCAAACAGCAAAAAGTCTGGAGAGCCGTGCCAATGCGCTCGGAACAAGCGAGCCGGAAGTAACAACTGAAGGAACGAACCGGATCCGCTTGAAGCTGGCCGGGGTTACCGACGAGGCTGAAGTCAGAGCGAAAATGAAAGAGCCTGCTGTCATGACCTTCCGCAGTAAAGCTGAGAATGACAAAGAAGGCGAATACACTAAAATCGAGCTTCGGGGAAATGAGTTCGTGGAGAATGGTGCCAAAGTGGTATTCAGCCAGTTGAACGCACCGATGATCGATATCCAGGTTAAAGACAAAGCCAAGTTTGCTGAAATCACCAAACGTTTGATTGGACAACCTTTGGCTATCTATCTGGATGATCAGTTGCTTTCAGCACCAGAAGTTAAACAGCAGCTGAGTGACGGCTCTGCGCAAATCACGGGTAACTACTCACGTGAGGAAGCCAATCAGCTTCGCGATACCATTAATTTGGGCGCGTTGCCGTTGAAACTGACAGAGAAGTACTCTCAAAGCGTTGGTGCAACGCTTGGTAAACTATCTCTGGACCAGACGATTAAAGCGGGATTAATTGGTTCCGTAATTATCCTGGTGTTCATGATTGGTCTGTACCGTATTCCGGGGATTATTGCGAGTTTTGCCCTAATTACACATACGTGGTTGGTACTTGCAATCTTCTATATGGGAGAATTCGTGCTTACCCTTCCGGGGATCGCGGCATTTATCCTGGGTATAGGGATGGCCGTGGATGCCAACATCATCACGTACGAGCGGATTAAGGAAGAAATGCGCAGTGGTAAGTCGATATTGTCTTCGGTTAAAGCAGGAGGTAAACATTCCTTCCGTACGATTATTGACTCCAACATTACAACCATCATTGCTGCAGCAGTTATGTTCTTCTTGGGTACAGGTGCGGTTAAAGGTTTCGCACTGGTACTGATTTTTGACATCGTGACCAGCATTATCACGAATATTTTCTTCTCCCGCTTCCTGTTGACCCTGCTTGTGCGGGCTAACGTATTGAAGAAGCCTAAGTATTTCGGAGTGAAGGAGAGTGAAATTCGTGCGCTTTAATTGGAATTTTGATTATATTAAAGGCAGTAAAATTGCCTATACCTTTTCCATCATTTTGACGATTGCAGGTATCATCAGCATTTTGGCCCTGGGATTGAATTATGCGGTAGATTTCCGTGCCGGTTCAAATGTAGATATCACGGTATCCAAGGCGATCACAACCGAACAAATCAATCCTATTGTGAAAGACCTTGGCGTTGACGAAGGTGATGTTCAAATCACAACTGGTGCTGATCGGGTTAACGTTCGTTTCTCGAATGAGTTGGATGAAAACCAGGAAAGTAAGTTCAAGCAAGAATTTACTAAGCTTGATCCAACTGCTTCCTATGAAGTCAACACGGTTGATCCGGAGATGGCTAAAGAGCTTGAACGTAATGCCATATACGCGGTTCTTATCGCAAGTATCGGGATTATGATCTATGTAGCTATCCGATTTGAATGGCGGTTTGGTTTGGCTGCTGTAATTGCGCTCTTCCATGATGCATTTGTAGTTATTAGTGTGTTCTCGATCTTCCGATTGGAAGTGGATCTGACCTTCATTACGGCTGTTCTAACCATTGTCGGATTCTCGATCAATGATACAATCGTTATCTTCGACCGGATTCGTGAGAATATGCGTTTTGCTAAAAAGACTTCGAAAGCCGATTTGCGTGAAGTAGTCAACCGCAGTTTGGCGCAAACGATGACACGTTCCCTGAATACAACATTCACCGTGTTTGTCGCTTCGCTCTGCTTGTTTATTTTTGGTGGAGAATCCATTCGCATGTTCTCACTTGCTATGGTCATCGGAACGTTGTTCGGTGCATATTCTTCGATCTACATCGCCGCTCCTTTGTGGCTGGCGCTCAAAGGTAAACAAACAGAGAAACCTAAAGCAGCTGTCAAAGCATCCAACTAAACATTGTATTGTCAAGCCGCGTCTGCTAGGCGCGGTTTTGCAACTTTAGGTAGAGTATTAAGGGGGGCATCGCCATGACCAGAGAACGTTTCCCTTCTGTTCACGCTGCCACGTGGAGCGGGATCGCCGGGAATTTGACACTTGCAGTAATCAAGGCTGGGTTCGGTTATATGGCAAACAGCAAATCGTTGCTTGCAGACGGCCTTCACTCTGCTTCAGAAGCTGCTTCTTCATTGTCCGGCCTCTTTCCCTCGAAGTCTGTACAAACAAAAAGAAAGGCTCGTAGGGAGCGGTCAAAGGAACATTCACGTATCGCGAGACCTGGAATTTCGGTATTATTATCTGTGCTCATCCTTATGGGAGGTTTGCAGATCGCCATCTCCGCTTTGAGTAGTCTGTCTGGAGATGAACCAGAATCGCTAGAGAAGTATACCCATGCACTTGTGGTAGCTTTTGCAGCATTGGCTGTGAAAGAAGCAATCTTTCAATATCAATACCGATATTTCCGTAAACGAAATCAATCGCAGGCTCTCGCTTATGCACAGCAACATCGTCGGGCACTTTACTGTTCACTTATCGTCTTAGTCGGTATTGTAGGTTCCATGACAGGAGAAACGATGGGGTGGAGTATTCTTCGATATATGGATCCCGCAGCTGCATTGATCGCTTCCTGTTTTGTGCTTCACAAAGGCTACAGAATGATTGTGGATACCGTATATGGTTCACTTGTTCAGGAACTGGAACAGGAAGAAGCACTTGACTTCAAAGAGACGGTGCAGCGTGTATATGGCATTATTACGATTGAACATCTGGTAGCACGTGAACAGGAACATGATGTTACGATTGAACTGGTCATTAGTGTGAACCCTAGAATTTCCGTGCTCGAGGCACAAGAGATTGCGAACCGGGCGAAGACACTTCTCTTAACTCGTTTCAGTCATGTGAAAGAAGTACAGATCCAGGCTGTACCTTATGATCCTGGATATCCTTATAAATCCAATCATGAACTGCCAGATCCTGAAGCGACATTAATTCAGTAATGAAGCTTGGTTCAGTAGATCAGGAAAGGAGCGTTATCATTGCTTTATTCGCAATACCGGTGGAACACACCGAATATCGATTTGGAGGCGGCTGCGGGACTCTCGCAGGCGCTTTCCGTTTCATCACTTGTTGGACGTTTGCTGGTCAGTCGGGGGGTTCATAATGAATCAGAGGCAGAACAATTTCTGCATCCTGATCTGAATCAGATGCATGATCCTTATCTGCTTCTAGGCATGAAAGAAGCTGTGCCCCGAATCCAGCAGGCTATTGAGCGTGAAGAACATATTTTAATATATGGGGACTACGATGCGGACGGAGTATCCAGTACATCTCTGATGATCCATCTGATGCGTTATCTCGGTGCTTCTTATGATATCTATATTCCTCATCGTTCCAATGAAGGCTACGGGTTACACAATCACGCCTTGGATTGGGCTCATCAACAAGGAGTCACGCTGGTGATTACGGTAGATACCGGAATCAGTGCGGTAGAGCAGATTGCTTATGCTGCAACACTGGGAATGGAAGTCATTGTGACGGATCATCATGAACCACCTGAAGTTTTGCCTGAGGCTTATACGCTCATTAATCCCAAGCTTCCGGACTGTCCTTACCCTTTTAAAGGGTTAGCTGGTGCGGGTGTAGCGTTGAAGCTGGCTCAGGCATTGATCGGAGAAGTGCCTGGAGAATGGATGGAAATTGCCGCTATTGGTACGGTTGCCGATTTGATGCCTTTGGAAGGCGAGAACCGGGTTATCGTCAGTTATGGTGTTGAGTCCATGCGAGGTACACGTCTGCCTGGTGTAAGTGCTCTGCTTGAAATTAGTGGTGTGGATCAAACTCAGGTCACCTCAATCAATATTGCCTTTGCAATGGCTCCGCGTATTAATGCAAGCGGACGTCTGGATCATGCCGGCCGAGCCGTATCGCTGCTTACAACCGAGGATCTGGATGAGGCACACACTCTGGCAGGCCAACTGGATTTGCTGAATCGTGAAAGGCAACAGGTTGTTGAGGGTATACTTCTGGAAGCGACAGCCCAGTTGGAGCAGAAAATCCAGCTTAATTCCGGAGCAGTGCCGGACGTCATCGTTTTGGCGGGAGAAGGCTGGAATGTTGGAGTTGTAGGTATCGTGGCTTCCAAGTTACTTGAACGGTATTATCGGCCAACGCTTATCCTGGGCATTGACCCGGAGAGCGGCGCTTGTAAAGGCTCAGCACGCTCCATAGAGGGGCTGGACATCTATGAGGCATTAACTGCTTGCAAACACACGATGGACCATTATGGTGGTCATCCAGCTGCAGCAGGCATGAGCCTTCATCGTGATCAACTTAAAGAGCTGGAAGCAGGATTGAATGAGTTTGCGGCATCCGTGCTGACAGAGGAGGACTTTGTGCCCCATCGTCTTGCAGATGACGAATGCAGAATCAGTGATGTACCATTGCAGGTCATTCAAGAGATCGACAGACTCCAGCCGTTTGGCATGAGTAATCCTTCTCCACGTTTTGTATTGCGCAATGTGACTGTCAAAGAAACACGGACGATGGGACGGGAAAAACGTCATCTGAAATTGGTTTTGGAGCAGGATGGTCAGCAATTGGAGACGGTAGCCTTTGGCAAGGGAGCTTTAGCTGAGTTTCTGCCTCCAGGCTCCATCATTGATGTTATGGGCGAGTTGTCCGTTAATGAGTGGAACGGGATGAGGAAACCACAATTAATGCTGCAGGACATCCAGGTTCCACATGCGCAAGTGTTTGATTTGCGAGGTAGTACGGAGCCTCTGAACGCGATGAAGCAGTTCTTGAGTTCGCTTGAAATACATCTACGATACAAGTCAGGCTCAATTGGTGCCATCGTTCGGAAAGAAACGAATGTTTCCGAGGGAAATTCATTGTATGAACCGTGCCTTTGGGTATATGATAGAAAGGTCGGTTTGTTTCCGTGCAATGCTGCCGCGCAGCATTATGGGCAGGAACAGGTCCGGACGTTATTTGTGTTTGATACGCCGGAAACCCCGGAACAACTTGATGCAATGCTGGCTTTATTCAGCGGAGCCGAGAATATCATCCTTCTGCACGGATCAGGCAACCGCCGAGATCGCCTTCAGATGCCCTCCAGAGAACTCTTCAAGCGTATTTATATGCTGGTGTCCAAATGGAGAGCTGAACCCGTGGAGGAACAAGAGATCACTCCTGTGCTCAGTCGTCAGTGTGGCTGCTCGCCGCGCATGATTACCATGATGTTGGATGTTTTTGAGGAGTTATCGTTCATTACCCGAGAAGCTGGAAAGATTGTGTTTGTGGATAACCCACCCAAGCGTGAGCTAACCGCTTCGCGTCATTATCAGGCGCTGGAGAGCATGGCCGAGACAGAGCAGGTGATGCTGGATGCATCGACCCCTCAGCTGACACAATGGATGATATCCCGGATGAAGGGCGTATCTTAGATAGAAGTTGTGCTATTTATTTTAGGAGGAGATTATTTTGGATTTTAAAGATTATATTCGTGTCATTCCTGACTTTCCACAACCGGGAATCAGCTTCAAAGACATTACGACATTGTTGAAGGATGGAGAAATGTACCGCAAGGCGATCAATGAGCTGAAAGTAATGGTTTCGGATCTCAAAATTGACGTTATTGCCGGACCTGAAGCACGTGGATTCGTTGTGGGCGCTCCTCTGGCGTACGCTCTAGGTGTCGGTTTTGCTCCGATCCGTAAAAGCGGAAAATTGCCTGGAGAGACGATCGAAGTCGGTTATGATCTTGAATATGGCAAAGATACGCTTGCTATGCATACAGATGCGATCGAAAAAGGACAAAATGTCCTGATTGCGGATGATCTGCTGGCGACAGGCGGAACTATTGCTACCTCCATTAACCTGATTGAACAATTGGGTGGCAAGATTGTAGGTGCAGCATTCCTGATTGAGCTGTCTGATTTGAATGGACGTGCAAAATTGCCAGGAATTGATGTATTTACATTGATGAACTACTAGAATTCCGGCATTCATTGCTGTTAAATCACGTGAACTGGATCTCCCGTTTCCCGGGAAATAATATACAGCATTAACTATTTGCAAAAAAAGCCTGTCTCTTAACCCGTAAAGGTTAGAGAGCAGGCTTTTTGCGTTGTACGATGTATAAAATGAAGAATGAATAAACATTGTTCGTTCAGACCGATCGGTAAGAAATCAATCCGGAGTTTTCTCGGTTAAAGGCTGTTTCTTCGTTTGATCATTCGACCAACCCAGTACTTCAAATAATTTAAACAACAAGCTCAGCAGAATTCCGACGATGGTTGCCAGAGCCATTCCCTTCAGATGAATACCATAAAACGTGATCTCAGTACCACTAAGTCCGATGACGAGTACAAGGGTAGTTAGCAACAGGTTGGTCGGTTTGGCAAAATCCACTTTCTGTTCGACCAGAATACGCAAACCGGATGCCGCAATAACTCCGAACAGAAGCAAAGATACACCACCCATAACCGGAACGGGAATGTTAGCTATAAGTGCCGAGAACGTACCTGAGAACGAAAGTACAATTGCGATAACGGCAGCGCCGCCAATAACATACGTCGAGTAAACCCGGGTCAGAGCCATAACACCAATATTTTCACCATAAGTTGTATTCGGTGTGGATCCTACAAAACCGGAAAGAATAGTTGAAACGCCGTTTCCGAGCAGGGAGCGATGCAGACCCGGGTCCTTGGACAGATCTTTGCCCACAATACTGCTCGTTACAAGCAGATGTCCGATGTGCTCAACAATGACAACGAGTGCCACAGGCAAAATGGTGAATATGACAGACCAGTCAAATGTAGGTGTCGTTACTGTAGGCAGCGAGATAAAGTCAGCGTTCGCTATATTCTCGGTTTTTACCTCACCCATAAAGTATCCAAGCACGTAACCGGATACAATCCCGATTAGAATGTGAATGATCTTGGGGAACCCACGGAAGGTTACTGCACCAATAACAGTGATACCAAGAGTAACCATGGCTAAAATAATTGGTTTGGCTTGAGGTACCCAGTCTGGGTTCTCAGCAGGGTTTGAATTGATCAGACCAGCCATTCCTGCTGCCACAGGTACAAGTTCGAGACCGATTAGGGCAACAATGGCACCCATAACCGCAGGCGGGAAAACCACGTTAATCCAGCCTGTTCCCGCATACTTGATGATAAGAGCTACAATGCAGAAAATAACTCCCGTTACGATGAACGCTCCAAGTGCCATGGAGTATCCGTTATCAGGGTGTGCTATTAATACGGAAGAAACAGGTGCGATAAAAGCAAAGCTTGATCCAAGATAGGCCGGAATCTTTCCTTTACACATGAGTATGTACAACAATGTTCCAATACCGTTCATAAGCAAGATCATACTTGGATCGACACCGAACAGGTTCGGCACGAGTACCGTACTGCCAAACATGGCGAACAAATGCTGGAGACTCAGCAGCGACCCTGAGCCAAGCGGCATTTTTTGATTAACCTGAATTTCACGTTGCAATGAATATTCATCTCCTTTTTTCCGAAACACAAATCTTCAATATAGTACAGAGTTTCTCTTCATTTAGCAATAACATTTTTCCACTAAGCATGGCGGAACCATTTTTATTTTGAGAATTGATCCTTCTATTTCGGCAAATAACGGTAATAATACATAGTAAATGAGGATGATTTTCGACCTCTGTTGAATATCTGGCAGCATCTTTGAGGAATGACACATATCGTATAAAAAAATTGGATATGTGCTCTTATTCGTCAGTAGTTGACGGGAAACGGGCGAAGCGTCATAATTATAGGAAATTACTTTTACGGGGAACCTGTGTTGATATTATGTCACGGGTTCCATTTTGTATAGAAAGGACACGGAACAGATCAGAATGGGCATAGAGCAATTACTCGAGAAGGCCGGGGCATATATCAAAGAACCCGATCTGGTGCGCATACGTGAAGCTTACGAATTTGCTGATCAGGCCCACCATGGACAGACGCGAAAATCGGGAGAACCGTATATTCTGCATCCGCTTGCGGTTGCCGATATTGTTGTAAACATGCAGATGGACACCATCTCCATAATTGCAGCGCTTCTTCATGATGTAGTAGAGGATACTACGGTTTCACTTGAAGAAATCCGCAATCATTTCGGCAATACGTGTGCCATGCTTGTTGACGGCTTGACGAAGCTGGAACGTATTCAGTTTCGCTCCAAGGAAGAACAGCAGAACGAGAACTACCGCAAAATGTTCATCGCCATGGCGCAGGACATCCGTGTCATCGTGATCAAATTGGCTGACCGTCTGCATAATATGCGGACACTCAAGTTTCAGTCGGAAGAAAGCCAACGACGGATTTCATATGAAACGTTGGAGATTTTCTGTCCGATTGCTAACCGTCTGGGTATCTCTGCGATCAAATGGGAAATGGAGGACATCGCCCTCCGTTATTTGAATCCGCAGCAATATTACCGAATTGCAAACCTGATGCACAAAAAGCGTGCGGAACGTGAGCAATATATTGATACGGTTATGGACGGTATTACAAGCAAGCTGGATGAGATGGGAATTCAGGCAGATCTGTCGGGACGTCCTAAGCACATCTACAGCGTGTTCAAAAAAATGACAACGAAAAACAAACAGTTTAACGAGATTTATGATCTGCTTGCGATTCGTATTATTGTGGATAACATCAAGGACTGTTATGCTACCCTCGGAATTATACACACGTTATGGAAACCGATGCCTGGACGTTTCAAGGACTATATCGCGATGCCGAAGGCGAATATGTATCAATCGCTGCATACCACGGTGGTAGGTCCGAATGGGGAACCGACTGAAGTTCAAATCCGGACATGGGATATGCACCGTACCGCTGAATTCGGTATTGCTGCCCACTGGGCCTACAAGGAAGGCGCTGCGAACGGAAACGGAAATAATTTTGAAGATAAAATTACGTTTTTCCGCGAGATTCTTGAACTTCAAAATGAAGCGCAGGATGCGTCTGAATTTGTAGAATCGCTTAAAATGGATTTCTTCTCGGATCTGGTGTTTGTATTCACGCCAAAAGGTGAAGTTATCGAATTGCCTACTGGATCTGTTCCATTGGATTTTGCATATAGAATCCATACAGAGGTGGGTAACCGAACGATTGGTGCCAAAGTAAATGGTCGTATCGTTCCACTCGATTATCATCTCAAAACAGGTGATATCATTGAAATTTTGACGTCCAAACATTCTTACGGACCGAGCCAGGACTGGCTTAAAATTGCAAAATCCTCTCACGCACGAGCGAAGATCAAGCAATGGTTCAAGAAGGAACGACGGGAAGAAAACGTTGAAAAAGGACGCGACAGTTGTGAACGTGAACTCAAGCGCATGGGACTTGATCCATCTGCTTGGATGACGGACGATAAGTTGCAGGAAGCAGCCAAAAAGTATGCCTTCAATGATATTGAGGATATGCTCGCAGCTGTTGGATTCGGTGGTATTACGGCTGCACAGATCGTGACCAAAGCAACGGAGAAACTTCGCAAGGAGCAGGAAGAATCCAGCTTGCTTGAGCTGAACTCCGAGATGCGTGAGCTGAAGCCTGCACCTGAGCGCAAAAACCGTCCGACGAATGGCATCCGTGTCAAAGGTATAGACAATTTGCTTGTACGTTTTGCGCGCTGCTGTAACCCTGTACCAGGGGATGCTATTATCGGGTATGTTACACGTGGACGTGGGGTTTCGGTGCATCGAACGGACTGTCCAAATATCCCGTCCAGTACGGATGGGGAAGAAGCAGCTCGCGTCATTGAAGTCGAGTGGGAAGAGAATATTGAAGCCAACTACAGTGTAGATATTGAGATTACGGGCCATGATCGCAACGGCTTGCTCAATGAAGTGCTTCAGGCTGTTTCGGAAAGTAAAACCAATATATCTGCCGTCACCGGACGTACAGATAAAAATAAATTAGCATTGGTGCACGTTACAATTCTGATTCGTAATACGGAGCATCTGCATTCGGTTGTGGAACGGATCAAACGAGTGAAAGATGTCTATTCTGTGCATCGGATTATGCAGTAAGGAGCCTGTAAGATGAGGGTGCTTGTACAACGCTGTAAAGAGGCTCAGGTGACCGTTGGAGAAGAACTGACGGGAAGAATTGAATCCGGATTGATGTTGCTCGTGGGAATTACACATGAGGACACGGAGAAGGATGCCATATATTTGGCAGACAAAATCGCTGGTCTTCGTATCTTTGAAGATGAGCAGGAAAAGATGAATCTCAGTCTGATCGATGTGGGCGGGGCTGTATTATCTGTCTCACAATTTACATTGTACGGAGATTGTCGCAAAGGAAAACGCCCAAGCTTTGCAGCTGCAGCCAGACCTGAAGCGGCAGAATTGTTGTATGAAACGTTTAATCAGCTGTTACGTGATAAAGGAATTCAGGTGGAAACCGGACGTTTCGGAGCGATGATGGATGTGACTTTCACGAATTGGGGACCGGTGACTTTAATGCTCGAAAGCCCTATTCGTCAAGAAACACATGCATAATTGGTTGGGGAACAGGCCATAATGAGGGATAATTCGGTTCATTAACATAAGATGATCAAAGGAGTATCCCACCCATTATGCGCCAATCCGTCAAGGAAACACGTTCCCGAATAGAACCTTTGCTTCTGCCTGGAAACCTGTATGAGTCCCTGAAGCTTGCCCGCGCTGCTGCCGAGTGTACAACAACGGTTTGGGCCCTTCAGGATTCGGACAAAGGGGAGCAGAGCCGTCTTCCGCGTGACTGAGTGCTGACCATTTGGAATGAATGAAAAGTCTTGATTCGATCATCGAATCAGGACTTTTTTTGTTATGGAACTTAACTGTAGCTGAATCAGATGGTCTGATCAAAGTCAAAATAATACAGGCTCGTCATGTTATAAACGGCTCTGGTTAGGGTAATAACAGAACGAGGCACGATGGCGTGCCAGGTTCAGTATTTATTACGGGCAATGAACAAGAAATGTACACCAACAATTTCTGCGAATACCCGATTTCAAGAAATTTCGAACACGGAAAGGAGAACATACGTTATGAGTAAAGTTGCTTTTTTATTGGCGAATGATTTTGAAGATTCGGAAATGCAGGTTCCATATGATGAGGTGAAAAAAGCCGGACACGACGTGGAAATTATCGGCTTGAAAGCAGGAGAGACGCTGAAAGGTAAAGGTGGTAAAGCCTCCTATACTTCGGACAAAGCGATCGCTGAGGTCTCGGCTTCGGATTACGACGCAGTTGTCATTCCTGGTGGATCTTCTCCTGAAAATTTGCGTACAGACGCACATATCCTGAAATTCGTAACGGAGATCAACAGTGCGAAGAAACCTATCGCGGCGATCTGCCACGGTCCGCAAATTCTGGCAAGTGCGAATCTGTTGAAAGGCCGTACGATTACAGCCTATCCACCGCTCAAGGATGATATGGTGAACGCAGGGGCAGAATTCAAGGATCATGAAGCTGTTGTAGATGGAAATTATATTACATCCCGTACGCCTGCCGATGAACCGGCATTTGTCCGCGAGTTGTTAAAAGTCATTTAATGACTTGGGGCGGACCGTACGATAATGTGATTACTGATTAAAATGAAGATTGAAGCTCAAAGCTTCTAAGTTTTCGTTACACCAATGCATTTATTCCGATAAAGGAGGGTTTGACATGACAAAACATATTCAGGCGTATTTTCGGACCGAGGACGAGGCAGAGGGGGCAAGAACCTCACTTCAGACGTTCCGTACAGAGCATTTGGAGGTAGGGCAACTGGATAGCGCGGTTGGCAGAGACAAACGGATTATGGTACCTCTGGTGCCTTATAACACAGCGGGTGGCGTAGGAACCAATGGAGCCATGGGAGTGGGTGCAGCACCTGGGGTTCCCGCCAGCGAAAATGTAATCCCGGTCGTCAGCAATGTGGATCGTGATACCGAGCGAGGTACCCGAGATAATGTTAATGGGGATGGCAATCTGTTGGATGCTGCGGATGTGTCCTCGGCTGACTATGACGATCTGCATTATGTTTTGTCTGCCAAAGTAAGGGATGAGGATTATGAGGAAATCGTTCATAAACTTCGTTCCAACCAAGCTTATGTGGAAGAATTGAATTAATATGTAGTATGAAGCCCTTGCAGGGTCTGACTTCCATGTCAGGGCCATCTGCAGGGGCTTTTATAATGGAGAAAACAACAAATTATAAAGCGCTATCATTTTTGTAATATTACTGTAATATTAGTTACATAAGCCTTTAACATAGCCCGTTTATAATAACACACATGACCCCCTTTTTTTATATATCCTTTGAGCCTGCACACCGTGTGCAGGTTTTTTTTTTGAGATGAGAATTTGTATGTTTTGGGCGAAGCTTACCCCTTATTTAAATTTTTTGCTAGAATAGAGAAATGGGTTAATGTATTTTAAAGCGCATTGTTTTCATAGTTGGGCTATATTGGACGGTAAATCAAGCTTCCAGCGATTGGGCTCAGGCAAATCCAATCCTATGATCGAGAGTATGAGGAATTCATCGCCAGAGTGATCGTTATATTCTAGATGAACATATACTCGCTGAAACGGCCCCGCCCTTATATAAGGGCGGCAACCGTTTCTGCTTGATGCTAGAAATTGTAAGTTATATAGAATGCCTCGTTTGAGAAATGACACCTATAATGCTAAAGCAACAGTGTTCTCATTCGAATGGCTAGTGACAGATTTAAGGGGGAATTAGTTTTGAGTAAGGTTGGAAGAAATGATTTATGCCCGTGCGGAAGCGGGAAAAAATATAAGAAATGCTGTCTGGGCAAGGAGCCTTCTGCGGTAGAATCCATACTGGGGCTGATATCAACGGAGCAGCATGTCCAGGAAGTCTCGATTCAGCCTGAGAGCAAACTAACCTTGACCAAACTGAAAAAGATGGTGGAGCGCGAACTGAAATGGGAGCATCAGGCTCACGAACAGCTGGCCCTGCAGCTTATTGAGAACATGAGGAACCATTACGAGCGGGAGCTGATATTGGAAGCTCTGTTGCTATGGAATGGCTATTCCCGTCAGACCCGCCCTACTGTGAAGAAGACAGGCTCGTTCTTTGCTGCAATCGAGTACTTGCTGTCTGAGGAATACGGCTTCAATGTTTCGAAGGCTGAGCTGTCAGATAAATATGAGGTAACGACATCAACGATCTCCCGAAAGGTTAAGGAGATGTTCGAATACATCGAAGAATACGGCATGGGTGGAGAAACGGACGAGCTGATGATTCTGAACAGCCCAGGTACATCGAAGGACAAAGCGCAGGCTCTGCTACATAAGGCGATGGAAGCCAGTTCTTCCAAACGCAGAATACAGCTGGCGAAAACGGCCCTGGAGATGTATTCTGACAGCTCTGATGCGTATCGTATTCTGGCTGAGGAATCGGACAATGAGTCTGATGCACGAGCTTACCTCAAGGGCGGAATCGCTGCTGGCGAACGCGAACTGGGCGAACTGTTTTTTGAGAAGAATAAGGGGAACTTTTGGGCGCTTCATGAGACTCGTCCATATATCCGAATATGCAAAAGCTACGCTGAATCCTGCTGGTTTGGCGGAGATGCCAACGAAGCGGCACAAATCCTGGAGCATATTTTGGAGCTTAATACGGAAGACAATACCGGAGCGCGTTACCTGCTCGCTGCTGTGTATTTGTACAGCAACCAATTGGAGCAGGCAGAGCAACTGATGGAGAAGTATGGGAAAGATGACGCTGCAGCCGCCTTTGCCTATGACCAGATCATTCTGGAGTATAAGAAGAACGGAATCACCTCCCAGCTCAAAATGCTGTACCGTGTGGCCCGGGGTGTGAACAACCATGTGCCTGATTATCTGCTGGGTTTGAAGCAGCTGCCGTATAACCTCCCTGATTTTGTCGGGATGGGCAATTCCGACGAAGCGATTGAATATGTCATTATGCACTCCCGTCTATGGGCGAATGTGCCGGATCTGCTGAAGTGGATGCTGAAACAATAGAGATATAAGAAGGCAATAGAAGTTGGAATTCATTTGATGAGTCCAGCTTCTATTAGTCTTGATTTCTGTGGACTATGCATTCCGTATGACGTGTGAATATTTTTTTCTAGTGCTATCTTTTTGTGTTAGCCCTTGACTTTAGCACTGCGGTTCATTACAATCAGAAAATAAATTAACTTTAAACGTTATATAATAACTTTAAACGATATAACTTGATGATTTGATGACGGGACCAAGTACTCCGTGCCCACATGAACAGAGAAGAATCCCTTGGCTGTAAGGATTCTCTTGATGAGCGGACGAATGACTTCCCCGAGAACAGACAGCGAACACATTAGATTTACATCTGATGGTTATTAGCTGGCCTGCGCAGGGCGTGCGTTATACGTAGAGCGGAATGATCTGTGTGATCGGCTTGCCTGGAGCAACCTTAGATCATTACATGATCACCTGAACGGCGAAAGTGTCAGGGATTCCGGAATGTGGGTGGTACCACGGGTGAATGTGTAAACACAATCCCTCGTCCCTTTGTTTGCTGTTTATACAGCGACAGGGCGAGGGATTTTTTTGATATACAGAGAAAAATAGATGCTGGAGGGATGAAAGATGGCTTTTCAAAAACCGACTGGAACGCAAGACTTGCTGCCTGGTGTTGTGGAAAAGTGGCAGTTCGTAGAGGAAAAAGCGCGTGATCTGTGTCGCCGTTATAATTACCGCGAGATTCGCACACCGATCTTCGAACAGACTTCTTTATTTGTACGTGGCGTTGGGGAAACAACCGATATTGTTGAAAAAGAAATGTACACCTTCAATGATAAAGGGGACCGCAGCATGACCCTTCGTCCGGAGGGGACAGCGGGTGTTGTCCGCGCTTATGTGGAAAATAAAATTTATGGCGAACCGGATGTGAGCAAGCTCTATTACATCGGTCCGATGTTCCGTTATGAACGTCCGCAAGCAGGTCGCCAGCGTCAGTTCCACCAGTTCGGTGTAGAAGCCATCGGTGCCCTTGATCCAGCAATCGATGCTGAAGTCATTGCGCTTGGGTATCAACTGTGTGTGGAACTGGGATTGAAAGATGTCAAAGTCGAGATCAACTCGGTGGGTAACCCAACTAGCCGTGCAGAATATCGCGAAAAATTGCTTGGATTCCTCAGACCGATGAAGGACAGCCTGTGCAAGGACTGCCAATCCCGGATGGAACGTAATCCGCTGCGTGTGCTTGACTGCAAAGTTGATCAGGACAAATTCGTAGGGGCACCGTCCATACTGGATAGTCTGGATGAAGAATCATTGAACCACTTTGCTAAGCTGAAAGAGTATCTGGATGATTTTGGCGTAGATTACGCGGTGAACAATCGTCTGGTGCGCGGCTTGGATTACTACACATTGACTGCTTTTGAACTGAAAGCCCAAGGTATTGGGGCGATTGATACAGTCGGCGGTGGCGGCAGATACAATGGCCTCGTTGGAGATATCGGTGGACCGGATCAGCCTGGTATTGGTTTCGGTATCGGTCTGGAGCGTATTCAACTGATTCTGGAACACCAGAACATTGATGTTAGTTCCCTTGCTCCACTGGATGTGTATTTTGTTGCTCTCGGTGAAGCTGCCGATCGTGAAGTCAACCGTCAGCTGTTTAAGCTTCGTCAATCCGGTCTGTCCGGTGAACGCGACTATCTCGGTCGCAAGATGAAAGCTCAGATGAAATCTGCTGACCGATTCAAAGCCCGTTACACTGCCATTCTGGGTGATGATGAGCTGGAACGCGGGGAAATTGCCCTGAAGTCCATGGATACAGGTGAACAACAAACGGTGAAGCTGGATGATCTGGTATCTGCTATACGCGGAAGTAAATAAGCACGAGTTTGAAACTGTAAAATAGCAACAATTGATCCGGCAAAATTACGGAGGTTCACCAATGTTTCCGATTAATCGGAAGTTGGAGAGCCAGAGGTAATAACATGCCATTTGAATAAAATCGTCTTCACGCAACCGCACTGTTGAATAGCGGGCTCTGCCCGCCCATACAGAACGGAAATTCACATAAGAGGAGTTTGGTTATGAAAAGAAGTCATCATTGCGGCGCATTAACACCCGCACACATCGGTGAGACCGTAACATTGAACGGCTGGGTACAGACCCGCCGTGACCTGGGGGGCGTACTGTTTATCGATCTGCGTGACCGCAGCGGAATTGTACAAGTTGTTTTCAACCCGGCTTACTCTGGCGAAGCATTGCAAATCGCTGACAGAGTGCGGAGCGAGTACGTTATCGCAGTAACGGGTAAAGTGGTTAAACGTGACGAAGAGACAGTAAACAAAAACCTGCCTACAGGTGAAATCGAAGTGCAAATTACCGAGATTGAAGTACTGAACGCGGCAAAAACACCTCCATTCTTCATCGAAGATGGTGTGGAAGTCGACGAGTCGCTTCGTTTGAAATATCGTTACCTGGACTTGCGTCGTCCGGAAATGTTTGAAACATTGAAATTGCGTTCCAAAGCATCCAAAGTGTTCCGTGATTATCTGGATGGAGAAGAATTCGTTGAAGTAGAAACACCAATCCTGACCAAGAG
Organism: Paenibacillus sp. 276b; assembly: GCF_900107875.1. NCBI lineage: Bacteria > Bacillati > Bacillota > Bacilli > Caryophanales > Paenibacillaceae > Paenibacillus > Paenibacillus sp. 276b. Next base: position 28,922 of record NZ_FNRR01000004.1, read on the forward strand.
CTCCCCGGAAGGTGCGCGTGATTATCTCGTACCAAGCCGTGTGCATGAAGGTGAATTCTTCGCCCTGCCGCAATCCCCGCAAATTTACAAACAATTGCTGATGGTCGGCGGACTTGAGCGTTACTATCAGATCGCTCGTTGTTTCCGTGATGAAGATTTGCGTGCGGACCGTCAACCGGAGTTCACCCAAGTCGACATCGAGACTTCCTTCCTGCAACAGGATGACCTGCTGCCAATGATGGAAGAGCTGATGGCCAAATTGCTGCGTGAAACGAAAGGTATTGAGCTGGAACTGCCTTTCCAACGGATTACGTATGCAGATGCAATGGGTAAATACGGTTCAGACAAACCGGACCTGCGTTTTGGCATGGAACTGGTTGAAATGAACGATATCGTAGCTAACAGTGGTGTGAAAGTATTTGCTTCTGTCATCGAAAAAGGTGGAGAAGTGAAAGTTCTGAACGCCAAAGGCTGTGGTACATGGAGCCGTAAAGAAATCGATGACCTCGGACCATTCGCAGCGCGTTACGGTGCAAAAGGATTGGCATGGATTCAAGTCAAAGATGGCGAGTTCAAAGGGCCAATCGTGAAGTTCTTTACGCCAGAAGAGATCGAAGCAGTCAAAGAACGTACTGGCGCTGAAGAAGGCGACTTGTTGCTCTTCTCTGCTGACACCAAAAAAGTGGTTGCAGATGTACTGGGCGCACTTCGTCTGAAAATCGGTCGTCAACTGGGCCTGATTGATGACAGCAAATTCAAATTTGCATGGGTTGTGGACTTCCCATTGCTTGGGTACGATGAAGATGCCAAACGTTATGTAGCAGAACACCATCCGTTCACACGTCCTAAAGACGAAGATGTGCATCTTTTTGACACAGATCCAGGTGCAATTCGCGCTCAAGCCTATGACCTTGTTCTGAATGGTTATGAAGTGGGCGGCGGTTCGATGCGTATCTACAAACGTGATGTTCAAGAAAAAATGTTCGCTGCTCTGGGACTTTCTCCGGAAGTGGCCAACGAGAAATTCGGATATCTGCTCGAAGCATTTGAATATGGAACGCCACCACACGGCGGAATCGCTTTTGGTCTCGACCGTCTGGTGATGCTGCTGGCAGGTCGCACGAATCTGCGTGAAACGATTGCCTTCCCGAAAACGGCAAGTGCAACGGATCTGCTCATGAATGCACCTTCTGAAGTGGATAACTCCCAATTGGAACAACTTCACATCCGCGTAGCCCGTAAACCGGTGGCGGAAAAGAAATAAAGGAGGCATCGATTCTCAATGCTCCATCAATTTTCAAGAACAGAACTGGCTATCGGACCTGAAGGTCTGAACGCCCTGAAAAATAGTACAGTAGCTGTGCTCGGCATCGGCGGCGTGGGCGGTATTGCAGTGGAAGCTCTTGCCCGCAGTGGTGTTGGCCGTATCATTCTGATTGATAAAGACGTAGTGGATATCACCAACATCAATCGTCAGATTCATGCTTTGACCACGACCGTTGGTCAGAAAAAAGCAGATCTGATGGTGGAGCGCGTGAAGCTCATCAATCCGGAGTGCGACGCGATTGCACTGAATATGTTTTACACGGAAGAAACGTATGAGGAATTGTTCAAATATGAGCTGGATTATGTGTTGGATGCGTCGGACACGATCATTTACAAAATCCACCTGATCAAAGAATGCCTCAAACGGAAGATTCCGGTCATTTCCAGCATGGGTGCGGCAAACAAAATGGACCCGACGAAATTCCAGGTTGCGGACATTTCGAAAACGACCATGGACCCGATTGCTCGTGTTGTCCGTACGACACTTCGCAAAGACGGTATTAAAAAAGGTGTGAAAGTGGTCTTTTCAACCGAAAAGCCGCTCAAACCACGCGAAGATGTAACACAGAAAATCGTTCCTGAGAATGCGCCGGAGATTCGCAAGGCCAAACAGCCGCCAGCGAGTAACGCCTTTGTTCCTCCGGTAGCCGGACTGATCATGGTCAGTGTGGCCGTCAAGGAACTGATCGAAATTGCAGAGAATAAGCAGCAGTAATCTGTTGTGAATGGAAAAGCGAAGGTGCCGACAAGGTACCTGCGCTTTTTTTGCATGCGCAAAACCTTAACAAATGTCAGGGTTACGTGATGTACTTCAATCCCAAAACCGTGTATGATATGTGGTGCTGTGCGAAATGATGGTAACTAATAACTACATTTGTTCGGCTTACATAGAGAGAGGGGAACGGAACGAATGAAACAAGGATGGATGACCAGACGTCTTGGCATGGAGCCGGGGGACCAGTGGAAGAAGGAAATTGTGGCGGGGGCCATTTCCTATTTTGCCGTGGTGTATATCGTAATGGTCAATGCAACAATTCTGGCCGATGCCGGAATGCCGCTACAGGCGGCAATGGTGGGTACACTGCTGACGTCCATCGCAGGTTGTTTGCTGATGGCATTTGGGGGTAAGTCGCCGATTATCGTTGTACCTGGCATGGGCATCAATGCATTTTTCACTTATACACTTGTACATTCGATGAAATTGAGCTGGCAGGAAGCCTTGGCGGTTGTATCTGTCACAGGTGTGCTATTTGCAGTCGTAGCTTTTACATCGTTATATAAAATGATTAGTGAGGCCATTCCGAAAAACCTGCAGCATGGCATTACGGTGGGGATTGGTTTGTTCCTGACGTTCATCGGTCTGCAAAAAAGCGGAATCGTCATCGCACACCAGACCACGTTTGTGGCGATCGGACATTTTAATGATCCTGGAGTGATCACCGCCTGTGTCACTCTTGTTATCGCCTTGATTTTATTTATACGCAATGTACAAGGCGGGCTTCTGATAAGTATTTTGGCGGGAACAGGACTAGCTTATGTGCTTGGTGCTGTAAAACCAGGTGATCCGGTGTCTGCCACAGAAGCACTGCATCAATACGGCGGTTTGTTTGCCCAGCTGTCCTTCGCAAATCTGTTGGATCTATCGTTCTGGATTGCTGTATTTCTGTTGTTGCTGATTGTTGTATTTGAGAACATCGGCCTGATCACAGCCCAAACCCATCTTATTGGTCGCCCCCAAAGGTTTAAGGGCAGTTTGCGGGCGCTGTCGATCTCGAATATTTTTGCTGGAATTTTTGGCAGCAGCCCTACTGTAGCTGCGGCGGAGACAACAGCGGGCATAGCAGCAGGTGGGCGGACAGGCTTGACTCCACTGGTTACCGCAGTGCTGTTTGGTGCAACGTTCTTCTTTATTCCGCTGTTGGGTTATATTCCGGACAGTGCTATTGCACCGATTTTGATCATTATTGGCGGCTTGATGGTACAAAGTGTGAAGGATATGGATTTCAGTGATTTCACGGAAGCTTTTCCGGCTTTTTTGATCATGGTCATGATTCCATTTACGTATAGCATCGTGGACGGTATGGCATTTGGATTCATTGCGTATCCGGTGGCGAAGCTGGCGGCGGGTCAGGGCAAACAGGTGCCTAAAGTCATGTATGGCATTGCCATCCTGTTTTTGGCCAATTTCGTGCTGCATGGGATATTGTAAAAGACAGGAAACGTAATGTAGTTCGTACGTATGATCTCTGGTGAACAAGGAGAGAACGGGGGAACGGAAATGGAAGAGCAACAACAGGCAGGTCAAGCTGAATCGAAAATAGGAAAAAAGGGATTCAAGGATTTTGTGAAGCTGATTGCTGCCACAAATCCACCGAAGCTTATTCTGATCATAGCGTTGATCCTGACACTTATTCAGACGACAGCCGGACTGATTGTTCCGCTGATGACCAAAGGCCTGATTGATGGGCTCACGATGTCTGCGCTGAACAAGTCCGTTATTTTCCTGCTGCTGGGGGCATTTGTTATTCAGGCTATCGCTTCAGGCATCAGCATCTATATGTTGAACTATGCAGGTCAACGGGTGGTTGCGACATTGCGAACGAAGCTGTGGAACAAGGTGTTATCCTTGCCGATGCCATATTTCGACCGGAATCGTACGGGTGATACGATGAGTCGAATCACGAATGATACAAGTCAGATTATGACGCTAATTGCGGATTATCTCGTTTCTTTTGTATCCAATATCGTTGCGGTTGTGGGCGGGGTAGCGTTGCTTTTCTATCTGGACTGGGTCATGTCACTCATTATTCTGAGTCTGGTGCCGCTAACGCTACTCATCCTGCTGCCTGTTGGTCGTAAAATGTACAAAATCTCCAAAAAGCAGCAGGACGAAATGGCAGGTCTTACTTCGGTGCTCAGCCAAGTCATTGGCGAGATTCGTTTGGTGAAAGCTTATGGTACGGAGAAACAGGAGGCGGAAGCAGGCGATTCCCGTATTGGGAAGATGTTTGCTTTTGGACTCCAGGAAGCGCGGATTTTGGCGTTGATTGGTCCACTCTTTACGTTTGTCATGACGGCTGTACTGGTTGTTATTCTGGGTGTTGGCGGCATGCGGGTAGCTTCTGGCTTGCTGTCTCCGGGTGAACTGGTCGCCTTCATTCTGTTGTTGTTCCAAGTGATTATGCCGATGGGGCAATTTACGACACTGTACTCACGTCTGCAAAAGGTTGTCGGTGCGACAGAACGCATTCAGGCCATTCTGGCACATGAAGAAGAACCTCGTCATAGCACAGCAATAGCTCCTAAGGGCAATGAGACAATTACATTTAACAACCTGCACTTCTCTTATGTAACAGGGGAAGAGGTACTGCATGGAATTAATCTGACCGTTCCGGCCCGTAAAGTGACGGCCATTGTTGGGCCAAGCGGCAGTGGGAAATCAACGCTGTTCTCCCTGTTGGAACAGTTCTATCTTCCGGGGTCGGGCAGTATATCGTATGGTGGACAAGCTATAACGGATTATTCATTAGCCTCCTGGCGAAGCAAGATTGGATATGTATCACAGGAGAGCCCTCTGATGGCAGGCACAATTAAGGAAAACATGACATACGGGCTGGGCCGTGAGGCGAGTATGGACGAAATTAGACAGGCGGCAGAAATGGCTTATTCCTCCGCTTTTATTGATAAACTGCCTCAGGGCTACGATACAGAAGTGGGAGAACGCGGAATCAAGCTCTCCGGTGGTCAACGTCAACGAATCGCTATTGCTCGTGCACTGCTGCGCAGCCCGGATATTCTGATGCTGGATGAAGCGACGTCCAGTCTGGACAGCACCTCGGAACATGAGGTACAGCAAGCCTTGTCCAATCTGATGGAAGGACGAACGACAGTTGTTATTGCACATCGATTGTCCACCGTTGTCGATTCTGATCAGATTGTTGTTCTGGAACAGGGACATGTGACGGGAACCGGAACACATGCGGAGCTAATTAGCAACCATCCGGTATACCGTGAACTGGCACAGAAACAGTTTGTGGCACAGGATGGGAAGCCGGATTCTGAGCCGGTATGATGTTAAAGGATGACCGTTGTTCATCTGTTCTTTGCGAACAGGAACAGCGGTTTCTTTCATTTTGCTATCCAGGCTACTGTAGCTTTTTATACATCAATATGATATAGTGGGTATCCTTTTGTGTCGTCAGCGATTGACTATGCAGAGCAAAACATATTCTTAGGAGGTAACTGAAACATGTCAGACAGCTTTCAAAGTGCCTATCAAGAAGAAGAGTACAGGTTAGAGCGAACGATGAAGGAAGTGGACAGTCAGCTGGAACGGCTGCAGAATATCCCGGTATACACCGGCCACGACTTCACAGAGCAAGTGCTGGAGGCCGGACGTGAAGAGCGCCGCACCGCCTTGTCCAAGAGCGCGCAGCAACCCTATTTCGGACGCTTGGATTTCGAAGAACAGGGCAGTGGTGCACGGAAACCGCTGTATATTGGCAAAATCGGCGTAGACCGCGAAGAGGTGGGAGAGCATCCGCTCGTCATCGATTGGCGTGCTCCTGTCGCAAGCCTGTTTTACTCATTTACCGGAGGGGAAGCCTCCGCAACGTATGAAGCCCCAGAGGGACTTATTGAGGGCCTGGTTTATCTGAAACGAAACGTTGTTATTCGGCAGCGTATATTGGAACGTGTAGCGGATACGTACAATCGGGACAGTGACCAGCCAGCTGTATCGGATGAATTCCTTGTGTATCGATTGGGAGAGAACAAGGACAACAAGCTCCGTGATATCGTATCCACCATTCAGGCGGAGCAGGATCAGATCATTCGTGCGGCGAGAAACACCGCATTGATCATTCAGGGTGTGGCCGGTTCGGGTAAAACAACCGTCGCACTGCATCGGCTTGCCTTTTTGCTATATCAATACAAGGAACAGGTATCAGCGGAGAAAATGGTTATTTTCGCACCCAACCACATGTTCCTGGATTACATATCAGATGTACTCCCAGAGCTCGGTGTAGGAGATATTCAGCAGCGTACATTCCCGGATTGGGCGATGAACCTACTGGGGCTGGACCTGCCTTTGGCGGACACGTCGGAGACATTGAACACCTGGTTTGAAACGCCGGATGCACGTCCTGAACTCAATGATGATGTGCCCGGGCGTTATAAAGGCTCGATCCGCTTCATGGAACTGATTGGGGAGTGGCTATCCGGGATGGAAGAGGAATCCGTACCTGATATGGACTTCAGCCCATGGGATGGTGCAGTGCTCAGCAAAGCCGAGATTGAGAACTGGTTCGGGGATGAGTACAAACATTATCCGCTGGCGAAACGCAAAGAGCGGGTTATGGCGCGTATTCACCGCTGGATTGAGATGGAACTCAAGAAACCTTCCCCGGAAGCTGTTCGCAAAGAGCGTAAGAAGAAAGCGGCAACCCGTGAGAAGGCCTACGCCAAAAAATGGCCTCAATATGAACCGCTTACGCTGTACAAACAGCTGTTTAAGGTTGTTAAAGGCGGTTCGGTACCTGCCTCGCTCAGCGGGCTTATTCCCAAATTGGTGATGAAGCAAACGGCTGCAGATCTGAAGCAGGATATTATCCGTGAAGAGGATTTGCCTGCATTGGTGTACATTCATACCTTGGTTCATGATATTGAAGGCTCCGAGCGATTCGATCACGTCGTCATTGATGAAGCGCAGGACTTTTCTCCTTTTCATGTGGCGCTATTGGATCAGTTCGTCAAAGGGCATTCCTTCACCATACTGGGTGATCTGTCCCAAGGTATCCATGAGTACCGTGGTGTTCACGCGTGGGAAGAGATGAGTTCCCTGTTTCCCGAGGAACAGAATGCATACTTTGCATTGACCCGGAGTTATCGCTCGACAATGGAAATTATCGATTATGCCAATACGATTCTGGAGCGGGGCGTCAAGAGCGGTATTACGGCGATTCCTGTATTCCGGAGTGGTGATCCTGTACGGACATTATCCTATGGGGTAGAAGGGCGCACAGCAAGCCTCGAACAGGCTCTGAAGCTCTTAACGGTCAAAGACTATCGCACAGTCTCTATTCTGACCCGTACCCTGCGTGAGGCAAAGGAGCTTCACCATGAACTCCAGGCGGCAGGCTGGGATCTGAACTTGATTGACGGCGGCAAAAAACAGTACACAGGCGGTCATTCCGTTTTACCTGTCTATTTGTCGAAAGGGTTGGAGTTTGATGCAGTTATCGTAGCGGATAGCGATGAGAAACACTATTTGCCCAATGCGGGTGATGCGAAGCTGTTGTACGTTGGCTGTACACGGGCATTGCATGAACTGTGGTTATTCCACGACGGCCCATTGCCAGACTATGCTGCTGCAACCCACAATCTGGAAGGTGAGTCTGTTGCCATCCAGGGTTGGCCTGACAGCAAGGCAGAGTGAATCCTTGTTGTTGAACATAGCATGAATATAGAAAGAGCATGGCGCCGTTAAAGCACCATGCTCTTTTTTGTACTTTTCAGATGAGTATTATTATCGAGTGGCTAACCTAAAGTTTCGCTGTTATTCTTCTGCTGGTCAACTTGCAGGTGTGCGTTGGGTCAAACCCGGTTTATCCAGAACTGACTTATGACTGGCGGGATGACGATTAACCAGGAAAATGCCCAGACAGATCATTACCCCACCTGCACCCACAATCCAGCCGACATGCTCTTCCAACAAGACGAAGCTCGACAGCAGTCCAAACAGCGGTGCCAGAAAAAGAAAGGAACTGGTTTTGGCCGGATCTGTGTTCTGCAGCAAATAAAACCAGAGGGTGAACTGAATGATGGAACAGAAAATTGTCAGCCAAACCAGGACAACGATGGACGTTGTATTTACGATAAAATGAGGCTGCTCTGTAAACACACTCAGTAGAAGCAGTACTGCCCCTCCAGCGAGCATTTGGTAAGCGGTAAGTACAAATGTATCATGAGCAGCTCCCCAGCGCTTAATGAGCAACGTGGATACAGCAAAGGAGACAGCGCCGCCAAACCCAATCCATGTCCCAGGACTCAAGCTCAGATGAAATCCAAAGGTCAACGCCACTCCGACAAATCCGAGAACCACACCGGTCCACTGGCTAAAACGATAGGACACACCAAATAGAGCAGCACTCAGGATGATGACAAGCAACGGATTCGTAAAGGTGATTATGGCGGACTCTCCCGAACTGATCCAGTTCATGCTGTAGTAGGCACAGCCCATCACTCCCGCTGACTGGAACAGACCGATTACGGCGATTTGCATCCACTGTTTCCACCCCACAGGCATGGGGCGTTTTCTGATGAGCCATGCAAGTAGTGCTCCTGCCAATATATAGCGAAGTCCCATTAACAAAAAGGGAGGAGCATACATCATACCGATTTTGCCTACGGGAAACGAGGTTCCCATGATGAGAGTTGTAACAAGGATCAGCAACGTATATTTTAAAGGCTTCATCAGGATTCCTCCCTTTGGCTTATCGTGCTCATAACGTCTGACCACTATCTACTGTAATCAGTTGCCCGGTCATGGATGGTTGCTCCAACGCGGCGCATATCATATGTGCAATGTCTTCGCTTGCCGCTATTCGCTGCAACAATAATTCACCACCCAGACGATGCATTTGTTCTTCCTTTCCTGCCCACCATCGGGTTGCGACTGCACCCGGAATGATAGCGTTAACCCGAATATCGGGGGATAGCGAGTGTGCCAAAGACTTCGTCAAACCGTGTACTGCTGCTTTGGAAACTGCGTAAGGAAGGGAGGACCCAGATCCTGTGCTGCCAGCGATGCTGCCTAGGTTAACGATTGCGCCTTGACCTGCCTGCTGCATTCCTTTCGCTACAGCTCGTGCGCAGTAAAACATGCCTTTAACATTAACGTCATATAGTTCATTCCATATGTCATCCGTTACGGATTCCAGATCCTTCATTGGGATATGATGCGTAATGCTGGCGTTATTTACGAGTGCGGTCACAGGGCCAACTTTATTAGTGATAAAGGCTACCATTTGACGAACCTCGACATCTGAACCCACATTAGCCTGAACTGCAAAAGCTTGACCTCCCGCATTCAGAATATGTTGTACAGTCTCTTCGGCCTCATCCTGGGAACGGGAGTAATTGACGGCAACGGTTGCTCCACGATTAGCGAGCAGTATACTGGTAGCTCGGCCTATACCCGTACCACCTCCTGTTACCAAAGCTACAGTGTTCGTCCAGTTCATCATTATTAACACTCCTTAAGTGAACTCAGCCAGTAGTAAGTTGCTGTGTTCTGATTACCCCGATTGTAGCTCGAAGCAGCTATACTGTATAATGATTGTTAATGGATTAGATATCATTTTAAATGATGTCAGAATGGATATCGTTTTATTTGGGAGGTTACTATGGAAAGTGGGGATTTAAGGATATTTCAATGTGTCGCACAAGAGGGGAATCTGACCCGAGCTGCGGAGCGCCTCGGTTACGTGCAGTCCAATGTGACAGCAAGGATACGACATCTGGAATCCGAAGTAGGGACAGTGCTGTTTATTCGTCATAATCGGGGGATGACGTTATCTCCAGCAGGTGAGATGCTTCTGACGTATGCGGATAAAATTGTAGGCCTGCTCGATGAGGCTGGTAAAGCGTTGAGCTCTACAATTGAACCTTCTGGACCACTACGCATAGGCTCCACGCAGACTGCCGCAGCAGTACGTTTACCTGAGCTTTTTGCGAAATATTATAAACAGCATCCGGCTGTCTCCTTATCTTTGAATACAGGTAACTCTCAAGTGCTTATGGATCAGGTTATTGGGTATGAATTGGAAGGGGCGTTTATCGGTTGTTCATGTGATCACCCTGATATTGCTTCTACTCCCGTATTCGATGAAGAACTATTCGTTGTCTCCTCTGGTATGGGACCAGAAGATGAAGAACTCACCAGTAAACCGATTCTGGTCTACAGCATGGGATGTTCGTATCGTCAGATTTTGGAGGAATGGTTATCGGCTAGCGGTGTAACCCGTCCGGTCATTATGGAATTTGGAACCCTTGAAGCGATTATTAGCGGGGTTACATCCGGTATGGGAATTTCACTGTTACCCGAAATCGTCATTCGGCATCAGATCGAAAATGGATCACTGCGCAAGCACACACTCCCGGCAGGCATGAATCGGATGATGACTCATTTTATTACGCGCAAGGATGCTTTTGTCAGCAGTGCGCTTGGCGCATTTATGGGTATGCTGCCGCGGGAGTATGATATGATAGAGAATAGCGATTAATCAGAATTTAATAAGGAACAAGTAAAGGCAATCCGTTAAGGAAGTGATGAGCAATGGATTTATTTTCGTTTCAGCAAGATTCAGAACCTCAAGCAAGACTGCTCGCTGACCGCATGCGGCCAGAGCGTCTTGATGAATATATTGGGCAAGAACACATTATTGGACCGGGGAAATTGCTTCGGCGCGCTATCGTAGCGGATCAGATCTCGTCTATCTTGCTTTATGGTCCTCCGGGATGTGGCAAGACGACACTGGCACATATTATTTCCCAGCATACCCAAGGACAGTTTGTCCGTCTGAATGCGGTGGATGCTTCTGTCAAAGATGTACGTGAAGTCATCGAGCAGGCGCAAACGAACAAGCAGTTGTACGGAACAAAAACCATTTTGTTCCTCGACGAAGTACACCGTTTTAATAGTTCACGTCAGGATGCACTGCTGCCTGCAGTAGAGAAGGGCACGATCATTTTTATCGGTGCAACGACAGAGAATCCCTTTCATTATGTGAATGGGGCCTTGATGAGCCGTTCCACGCTGTTTCAGCTGGAGTCTTTGAACAAAGAGCATTCCCTGATTGCGATGCGCCGGGCACTGACGGATGTGGATAAAGGTTTGGGATTCATGGATCTGCAGGCAGACGAGGAGGCATTGGAGCATATTGCGACGATGGCAAATGGCGATATTCGGCGTGCGCTGAACGCCTTGGAACTTGCTGCACTGACTACACCGCCAGAGAAGAACGGCTCGATTCACATTACGCTTGATGTAGCTGAAGAATCTATTCGTCGTCCGATTGTGAAGGCAGATGAATCGACACAATATGATGTATTGTCGGCATTTCATAAAAGTATCCGGGGTTCCAGTGATGCAGCACTGTTCTGGTTTTTGTATGCGGTAGAGAAGCTGGGCATGGACCCGATGACGTTTATACGTCGTCTGATTGCAGCGAGCAGTGAAGATATTGGACTTGCGAATCCGCAAGCGATGACCCAGGCCATTGGGGCGCTGGATGCTTATCGCAATAATGGCTGGCCTGAAGCCAAGCTGAACATTGCCCAAGCGATCCTGTTTGCTGTTGAAAGTCCGAAGTCCAATGCGGTGTACACTGCGATCTCGAAAGCGATGAATGCCATTGATGAGGTGAAATCGGCTGAAGTCCCTCTTCATCTGAGGGATACCCATTATTCCGGTGCAGTGAAGCTGGGACATGAAGGTTACCAATACCCTCATAATTATCCGGGCCATTATGTGAAGCAGGAATATTTACCGAAACAGCTCTCACGCCGTATTTTCTATGAAGCAACAGAACAAGGCAATGAATCCAAGATTCGTCTAAACCAGCAGCGGCGCAGAGAGCTGTAAGATCCATGACCCGGGAGATGCTTGAACGATGAAAGAAATATTCTATATTGGAATCGGTGGAATTTTGGGTACGTTATGCCGATATGGGATACAGTTATGGATGCCAGCAGCCAATGAGGGCTTTCCTTGGGCAGTGCTGCTGATCAATGCCATCGGGAGCCTGTTTTTGGGTTGGTTCTTCACCATAGCTGTTCCAGGTAAAATAACGCCTCAACTTCGTCTTGCAATTGGTACGGGGTTTACCGGGGCATTCACTACATTCTCCACCTTTACTCTCGATATGGTCCGTTTATCCGAGGGAGGAATGTGGGGTAAGGCTGTTATATACCTCGTTGTGAGTGTATTTGCAGGGTTATTGCTGTGTGCATTGGGGATTAAAGTTGGACAGCGAATGCTGAGTAAACCGACGCAGGATGGTGTTGCACCATGATCATCTGGATTGGACTTGCAGGAATGCTGGGTGCGGTGATTCGCTACAGTTTGGGTCGATGGATATCCGGTTCGCTCGGAACGGCCTTCCCATGGGGGACATGGGTCATTAATATCAGTGGTTCTCTGTTACTTGGATTACTCTATGGCTGGCATAAGTCAGCTTCAATCCCGGAAGAAGTCTGGGTGATTTGGGGGACTGGATTTTGCGGAGCGTATACCACATTCTCTACATTTGGATATGAGACCCTTGGTTTGATGGGGCAGGAACGTTACTTAAGAGCATTTATATACGTCATCAGTTCGGTACTGCTGGGGGTTGCGGCTTCTTTTGCAGGAGTGTGGCTGGCTGCATAAGTGAAAATAATTATTTTTTTTGCAGGAAAAAGAAGGAAAAAAGCCATCCGTCATGGTATACATGAAAGATGGCTTTTGTTATAGGAATACACGGTATTATACAAAATCCATATGGGGATGGATTCATTTCTGTTATTGAATCTATTGCAGCGCCGGTACAGGCACTTTTTGAACCTGATCGATCGTTCCGCCGCCGAGACACACATCTCCATCATAAAACACAACGGCTTGACCTGGCGTGATCGCTTTTTGCTGTTGGTCAAACTGTACATCCACGCTGCCATCTTCCTGCCATGTCAGGGTTACACCCTGATCCGGCTGACGATAGCGGAATTTGGCGGTACAACGGAATGGTACGTTAGGCATGTGTGCTGCACCTGCGATCCAGTTTACACCTGTTGCAGTCAGACCGGTTGAATACAGGCTTGCATGTGCATCGCCTTGAACGACAAGCAGTTGATTTTTCTCCAAATCCTTGTCTGCCACGAACCAGGGTTCACCATTACCGGAACCGCCAATGCCGAGACCTTGACGTTGTCCAAGCGTATAGTACATCAGACCATCATGACGGCCCTTCACTTCTCCGGTTGCAATATCAACCATGTCTCCACCTTTGGCAGGAAGATAGTTGCTCAGGAACTCTTTGAAGTTGCGCTCGCCGATGAAGCAGACACCTGTGCTATCTTTTTTCTTCGCGGTGTACAGGCCAGCTGCTTCTGCAATCTTGCGCACTTCCGGTTTTGGAAGATGACCAATCGGGAACATGGCTTTGGACAGCTGGTTCTGATTCAGTGCATTGAGGAAGTACGTTTGGTCTTTGTTACTGTCCACACCGCGCAGCAGTTTGAACGTTCCATCTTCTTCAATGAGGCGAGCATAGTGGCCTGTAGCCACATAATCAGCGCCGAGATCCAGTGCTTTGTTCAGGAATTCGCCGAATTTGATCTCACGATTACACATGACATCAGGATTCGGAGTCCGACCCGACTTATATTCATCAAGGAAATAGGAAAATACTTTATCAAAGTACTCTTTCTCGAAGTTGACAGTGTAGTAAGGAATGCCGATCTGTTCGCAAACCCGGCGTACGTCCTCTGAATCTTCTTCAGCAGTACAGTGGCCGAACTCGTCCGTGTCATCCCAGTTTTTCATGAAAATGCCGATGACATCGTAACCCTGCTCCTTCAGCAGCAGTGCGGTGACGGAAGAATCGACACCTCCGGACATGCCAACGACGACCCGTGTATTTTCAATTGTTTTGGACATCGTTATCACCATTTCTCTATATAAATGTGTTTCGTTTCTTATTCTAGCATAACCGGACTCAAGTTACGATACACCCGGCCAACTTTGGATAGTGTCCACCACAGGCGCACATTTTGGAATTTCGTCAATCTTTTTTTTCCATAAAGCATGCAGATATGTTAACATTAGCTGAGGGTTATGATCGGAATACGGAGGATTAGAGGGAATAGGTCTGTATTTTTCATATCCCGCTGTGGCGGATCCTAGAAAGACGGTCTTGGACCACATCCTGTTATTTTATGTTTTACAACTTGTTTTTTCGAAAATTGAAAGAGGTGACTCCTTTGAAAATATCGACAAAGGGCCGTTATGGGCTCACAATCATGATGGAGCTGGCAGCCAGAACAGGCGAAGGCCCTACATCTTTGAAAAGTATTGCCGAGCGCAACCAGCTCTCGGAGCATTATCTGGAGCAATTGATCGCTCCCCTGCGTAATGCAGGACTGGTCAAGAGTATCCGTGGCGCCTACGGCGGTTACATTCTGGCAGGCGATCCTGCTACCGTAACGGCAGGGGATGTTATTCGTGTACTGGAAGGTCCAATCTCTCCAGTGGATTTCACGGAGGAAGATGATCCGGCGAAGCGCGATTTGTGGTTGCGCATCCGTGATGGCATTGCAGAAGTATTGGATTCAACAACGCTGAAGGATCTGATTACATTCCAGGATCAGGAGCAAAAAGACAGCTACATGTTCTATATCTAATATAGTTGATGATGAGCATCACAGACGACACACTAAAGCCCCCTATTTGGGGGCTTTAGCCGTGCAACAAGCTTCTTTAATGGTTTGAAAATATGGAAGTCCAACATATAACGGGGTGAAATCAATGAAAAGAATATATTTGGATCACGCCGCATCGACACCTATGCACCCACAAGTCGCGGAAGCGATGATGAAAGTTATGACAGGGCAATATGGCAATGCATCAAGTATCCATGCCTTTGGGCGTGAAGCCAAACGGACCGTCAGTGGAGCAAGGGATGTCATTGCGGCGTCTTTGGGTTGTTTCCCAGATGAACTCGTATTCACCGGAGGCGGCACGGAAAGTGACAATCTGGCGATATTTGGCGCAGTTTCAGCGAGAAATGAACGGGGACGGCACATCATTACAACGGCCATTGAGCATCATGCGGTACTGCATACTTGTCAGGAGTTGGAGCGACAAGGCTATGACGTGACCTATTTGCCTGTAGATGAGTACGGAAGAATACGTTTGGAAGAGCTGAAAGATGCCATCCGGCCAGACACAGTGCTGATCACCATGATGTATGCCAATAATGAAGTGGGTACGATTCAGCCTATCCGCGAAATTGGTGAACTGGCTCGTCAACATGATATTTTGTTCCATACCGATGCAGTTCAGGCTCTTGGCACCCAGGAAATATCTTGCAAGGAACTGCCTGTGGATCTGATCAGCTTCTCTGCTCATAAAACTAATGGCCCTCAAGGCGTGGGTGCACTATACGTACGGCGCGGAATTGTACTGGAAGCGAGATCTCATGGTGGCCTTCAGGAACGGCAACGACGGGCGGGTACCGAGAATATAGCGGGTATCGCTGGTTTTGCGGAGGCGTTGAAAATATCAGGAGAACAAGCGGATGCTCGCCGTGAACATGATTTGGCATTGCGATCAGTACTTCTGGAACAACTGGAGCAGCATGTAGGGGCGGAGCATTTTCATGTCAACGGACATCCGGAATTTACGCTGCCTAATATCCTAAACATCAGCTTTCCGGAAGTATCCACAGAGACGATGCTCATGAATCTGGATATGGAAGGCATCGCAGTTGCGAGCGGTTCGGCATGTACTTCCGGTTCCCTCGAAGTATCCCATGTGCTGAAAGCGATGAAGCTGCCGGAGACATTTTTGCATTCCGCGATTCGTTTTAGCTGGGGGTTGGGTAATACTACGGAAGAAATCATGATAACCGCCGAAAAAATTGGAACCATTCTTGGGCGACTGCGTAATAGAGCCTAAGGGGCTCTTTGCACATGGAACAGAAGGAGGGAAGAAGTTCCATTTCATCGGTTGGATAGAAGCGGTTTTGATGATCGGCGTCTGATTGCCACTCATCAACTTTGGGCATACCTAGCAATAGCGCCGCGACTATTTAATGATAAGAAGATGAGGGGGACCCTGCGATGAAGCTTCAGGAAATGATCGGACTTGCCGTTTTTGACGTTGAGGATGGAAAGCAGGTCGGTAAAATCCAGGATTTCATTGTGAATGACGATTGGAAAATTGAAGGCATTGAACTTGAAAACAAAGGCCTGTTTACCAGTCATGTCAAAATCGTGCAGTGGCAAGATATCGTTGCCTACGGCGAAGATGCCGTCATGATCCGTAATCAACAGGCTGTCCGCAAAACGGGAGCCGACGACATAAAACACACGTACCTCCTCGGCCAGTCTAAATTGAAGGAGATGTCCGTGCTCACCGAAGAAGGTTTGCTGCTTGGACGTGTCTCTGATGTTTATTTTGACCAGGAGTTGGGAAATACAATAATAGGGATTGAAATTACGGACGGTTTTGTGTCCGATTTGATTGAGGGCCGCAAATGGCTGCCATGTACAAGCGATATGTCTATTGGGGAAAGTGCCATTATGGTGCCGCCGCTGAGTGAACAGCGCTTGGAAAATGCCATTCATTCTGTTAATGGATAGGTGAATGAATATGAAATGTCCAAACTGTAGTTCCAAAGATATTGGGAAAATCGGTTCCCACCAGTTTTATTGCTGGGGATGCTTTATCGAATTAACAGTGAACGGTGAGAAAATGTCCGTATACCAAGTGGAAGAAGATGGCACGCTCAGCTCCCTCGATGATCTGTTCTTCGGGGAAGAGCTGCCGCAAGACTTCCCTCATCTTCATGCTTCTTCTTAATAAGAAGCATAACTTCTTCTATATGCGGTTTCATGACAAAGACTGTCATTGAATGCTGTCATGAAATGATGACAGATGTATATAGTTGCGGTTACATAGTGGTTCAAGGGAACTTGTATGAATATATGCTAACCCGGATCACAAGATGCGTCTCCTTCGTTATGAAGGAGACGCTTTTTTTGTGTGTTAATAAATATTCCCTTCCTTACATATACTGACTTTCAGAGCCAGTCCAAAAGGGAGAGATGCAAGTGGAACAATTAACCAAAAACAAGCTGTTCCGTTATGCCATCTGGCTGCTACTCGGATTGATTATTCTGTATTTTATATGGCTGCTGCGGCCATTACTGCTTCATATATATGGATTTTTGAAAACAGTGCTGGCACCATTTATCGTGGCCCTCATCATATCCTATGTTCTCAATCCGATTGTAAGCATGCTGGGAGGGCGCAAAGTCCCTCGAACCATTGCCGTGCTGTTAATCTATGCTTTTTTCCTCACCTGTATCGGGGTCATCTTGATGAATGTGATTCCAGTGTTGATTGAACAGTTGGAGGAACTGAACGAGCATATGCCTGAACTGTCAATGCGTGCTCAGAGTCTGATGAACAATATGGATCACAAATTAATGCCGCCAAGTGTGCGCACGGGTATGAACAGCTGGTTTTTCCAGATGGAGGATCGGCTGACACAGGGGATTACGAAGCTGATGGATAATATCGGGACAACCATTAATGTGTTGTTCAACGTGTTTATCGTGCCATTTCTCATTTTCTATATGTTAAAAGATTTTGAGGTGTTCGAGCGTACGATTGTGGCGTACCTGCCCCGCTCACGGCGCAAGGCCATTGTTTCGGTTATGAAAGAGATTGACACGGCCTTGGGAAACTATATTCGCGGACAATTTATCGTCTGTGTGATTGTGGGCATCTTTGCCTACATTGGTTACATGGTCATTGATATGCCTTATGCACTGCTGCTCGCGAGCATTGTCGCTGTATTTAACATCGTACCTTATTTGGGCCCGTTTCTTGGAGCAGCTCCTGCTGTGGTGATGGCGTCTACGGTATCGTTCAAAATGGTGCTCTTCGTTGTCATTGTGAACACACTGTGCCAGGTGCTGGAGAGCAACGTCATCTCCCCTCAGGTGGTAGGGCGGACTTTGCATTTACATCCGTTGTCGATTATCTTCGCGCTCCTTGTGGGAGGCGAACTGGCGGGCATAGTAGGTCTCATTCTAGCGGTGCCAGTTTTTGCTGTTCTGAAGGTCATTGTGCAGCACTTTTTTGCCTATTACATCAAAAGAAGAACGGACTAATCGTAGCAACAGTCTGGTCCTAAAGGGTGCGTTGACACCATATAGGCATATCGATATAATGGAGGGGTATGTTTAGAACAAGAAATCGATGATGAAATGAAGTACGCCGAGGTTCCTTTCCTCAGAGAATAGACTTCTTCGGATCAGATGTAATCTGAGCCCGATGGCTGGAAGAGTCTTGAAAGTTGAAGCGGCGGAAAGCTGATTTCGGAGTGCAGGACAACCCTGCCGGGAGCGACCGTTATTTCGCATCAACGAGGAGATTGTTTGTTTCATCTGCGGATGAACAGCAATAACCAGGGTGGTACCGCGATTACAATCGTCCCTGACTATCAGGGGCGTTTTTTGTGTTTATTTTTACTTGTTAACAACCCGGAGCGAATACGCACCGGACTATTATAATTAATTGGGGGCACTCCGTATGAAAGCCAGTGAAATCCGGTCCAAATGGATAGAGTTTTTTGCAAGTAAAGGTCACAAAATCGAGCCAAGCGCATCGCTTGTACCTCATAATGATCCATCCCTTCTGTGGATCAATGCGGGTATGGCACCATTGAAACCGTATTTTGACGGTCGGGAGAAACCGGAGAATCCACGTCTTGCCAACTCCCAAAAATGTATTCGTACGAACGATATTGAAAATGTCGGCAAAACTCGCCGTCACCATACGTTCTTCGAAATGCTCGGTAACTTCTCCATCGGAGACTATTTCAAGGAAGAGACGATTACTTGGGCATGGGAATTTCTCACAAGCAAAGAATGGATCGGTTTTGATCCGGAACGTCTCTCCGTAACGGTATACCCTGAAGACGAAGAAGCTTTCAAACTATGGAACGAAAAAGTAGGCTTGCCTGCTGAGCGTATCATCAAACTGGATGAGAACTTTTGGGATATCGGCGAAGGTCCGTGTGGACCTTGTACCGAAATCTTCTATGATCGTGGCGAAGCTTATGGCAACGACATGAATGATCCCGAGATGTATCCAGGCGGGGAAAATGAACGTTACCTCGAAGTATGGAACCTGGTATTCTCCCAGTTCAATCACAACAAGGACGGTAGCTACACACCGCTTCCGAACAAAAATATTGATACAGGCGCAGGTCTGGAACGCTTTGCATCCATTCTGCAAAATGTGGATTCCAACTTTGACACAGATCTGTTCCAACCAATGATTCAAAGAACAGCGGCTCTTGCCGGTGTGAAATATAATGACAGCGTAGAGATTGACGTTGCACTTAAAGTCATTGCCGACCACATTCGGACCGTTGCCTTTGCTGTAGGTGATGGCGTTCTGCCAAGTAATGAAGGACGCGGATATGTCATTCGCCGTTTGCTCCGCCGTGCCGTACGTTATGGAAAAGTACTGGGACTGGACCGTCCATTCCTATATGAACTGATAACGACTGTTGGTGAAGTGATGGGGATGTACTACCCGGAAGTCGTGGACAAACAGGAGTTTATCGCTAAAGTGATCAAAACCGAGGAAGAGCGTTTCCACGAAACACTCACAGATGGTCTGGCTATTCTTGCGGATATCAGCGGCACAGCCAAGTCCGAAGGACGTACGGTTATTAGCGGGCCTGAAGCGTTCAAACTATATGATACGTACGGTTTCCCGTTTGACCTGACAGAAGATTATGCAGCAGAGCATGGTCTGACGGTAGATCGTGAAGGTTTTGATGCTTCGATGCAGAAGCAGCGTGAGCTGGGACGTGCAGGACGCCAAGAAAGCGAGAGCATGAAGGTTCAAGGCGGACCGCTTGCCGATCTTGCGGTTAAAAGCGAGTTTGTTGGTTATAATGACCTGTTGACGGAAGCAAAAGTGGTAGCCATCGTTGCTGGTGACGCACTGGTAGACTCCGTAAGCGAAGGACAGACATGCCAGGTCATCCTTGATAAGACTCCGTTCTATGCGGAAAGTGGCGGACAAGTGAGTGACCAGGGCTTGCTGCGCGGAGCCAGTGTAACGGCGAAAGTGCAAGGTCTGTTCAAAGCTCCGCTGGGACAACACGTACATCTGGTGACTGTAGAGTCCGGTGAACTGCGTGTGGGTGATGTGATTAAAGCTGAAGTGGATGCGTCCAAACGCGGCGATATTATCAAAAACCATACCGCAACTCATTTGCTGCACAAAGCGCTCAAAGATGTGCTCGGAACGCATGTCAATCAGGCAGGATCACTCGTAGAGCCTCAACGTCTGCGCTTTGACTTCTCGCACTTCGGCAGTATTACGCCGGAAGAATTAACAGAGATCGAGCGTCAGGTAAACGAACAGATCTGGAATCGTCTGAACGTAAACATTGAACTGAAAGCTATTGATGAAGCTAAAGAAATGGGTGCAATGGCACTGTTCGGTGAAAAATACGGCGATATCGTACGTGTGGTACAAGTCGGAGACTATAGTTTGGAACTTTGTGGCGGCTGTCACGTAAACAATACATCAGAGATTGGTATCTTCAAGCTGTTGAGCGAGAGCGGAATCGGCTCCGGCGTACGTCGGATCGAAGCTGTGACTGGCCGTGGCGCGTATCTGTATGTAGAAAGTCAGCTTGAATTGCTCAAACAATCCGCATCCCTGCTCAAAGCAAATGTGGCGGATGTTCCTAAACGCATTGAAGGTTTGAATCAGCAATTGAAAGAAGCTGCGAGAGAGACTGAATCACTGCAAAGCAAACTGAGTGCCATGGAAGCAGGCGCATTGACAGATCAAGTGGTACAAGCAGGAAATACACAATTGCTTGCAGCTCGTGTGGATGCTCCGAACATGGATGCACTGCGTACAGTGGCTGATGAATTGAAAGTAAAACTGCCTAATGCAGTACTCGTACTGGGTGCTCCATCTGACGGCAAAGTGAATTTTGTTGTAGCTGTCCCTGCTGAACAAGTAAAACAAGGGCTGCATGCAGGTAAAATCGTCAAGGAAGTTGCGGCAGTATGCGGCGGCGGAGGTGGCGGACGTCCTGATATGGCGCAAGCCGGAGGCAAGGATGCAACCAAGCTGGATGAAGCGTTGAAACTGGCGGTTTCACTGGTTAGCGGGCATATTGCATAAATCCATTGAGCGGCTTTCAATCTTCAAAATATAAATCGAAATGGTTCTGTTCGTTTATATTTTGTACCCGAAAGCGAGTGGAATCGAATGATGCAATATGCTGAAGCCAGTAAAGGACAAGCAAAAAACACAATTGGCTTATCCTTTGTTTACTTGTGGCAGTCAGAATATGTTATTATATAAGCAGAAATCAATTCGGCAGGACATGGTCCCCATGTTCATGCAGGAGCGAGGTGTCATCAATGGACTCCATGGATAAGACGGTTAAATTTAATGTGAAAGCCGACGAGCAGGAAGCATCCTCCAAAGAGATTCTTCTCACGGTATATGATGCACTGGTGGATAAGGAGTATAATCCTATTAACCAGATTGTCGGGTATCTGATTTCTGGAGACCCCGCATACATCCCTCGTCACAACAATGCACGCAGTCTGGTCCGTAAAAAAGAGCGTGATGAGCTGATTGAAGAGCTTGTTCGTTCTTATCTGGCCAATCACCGGTAATGTACATCGCTTCCGCTGTGATGCAGCTATGCAGGCAGCGGGAAATGAACCGACAGAAGACAGCCTGAAGCTTGAGAAGGCGATTATTAATCGACCTAAGCAGGCTTGAGGATGGGAGAGCATGGATGAAAATATTAGGTTTGGACTATGGGGACCGAAGAATCGGAGTTGCCGCTAGTGACGCCTTCGGTTGGACTGCCCAGGGATTGGAAGTACTTGAACGCCGCCGGGATGAAGGTGAGTTCGTTCGGATTGCTGAACTTGTGCGTGAGCATGAGATTGGCGAGATCGTAGTCGGACTTCCCAAAAACATGAACGGCACCGTAGGGCCGCGTGGTGAAATATGCATCGCTTTTGCCGACCGCCTGCGGGGCGAACTGAATTTACCTGTTCACCTTTGGGATGAACGGCTGACAACCATGGCAGCAGAACGAACGTTGCTTGAAGCGGATGTCAGTCGCAAAAAACGCAAGCAGGTTGTGGACAAAATGGCCGCAAGCTTGATTTTGCAAAATTATTTGGATGCCAATAGTAAAAGGTGAGGGGGATCAACAATGGCTGAAGATCAACTGGGTATGGAAGAAGAATCGGAGATTATTTACATTGCGGATGACGAGGGTAATGAAGAGGAATTCGAAGTCATCATGAAATTCGAAGTGGACGGTTCGGAGGCCAAGTACATGATGGTTGCTCCGGTTGAACCCGAAGATGGAGAGACGGATGTTTATGCATTCCGTTATGAAGAAGAGGGCGACGATATTAAACTTTTCGTCATCCAAGATGATGCCGAATGGGATATCGTCGAGGAGACGTTTAATACATTTCTTGCAGAAGATGAAGAGGAAGCGAACTAAATGACAGAATACAGCCGCGAAGACTTGAAATGGACAGATTCGCTGCGTCTGGCTTTTGGTGCTCACGTTGAGCTGGAAGAAGAGAACGGTAAATCGCATCCGTATGACCTGTTGGCTGAGTTTGAAGTGAAGGGCCAACAGTATGCGGTGCTCCGCAGTTCATTACGTCCTTATGACGAAGTTGAACTTCTGCGGGTTTTACCGGGAAGTGAAGGCCAGATCATGCCGGAATTAGTTACGATTGACGATGATGATGAGTGGGAGAACATCTCGGAACTGTATGATGAATGTACACTCCCCATTGACGAAGATTAATCAGCTTCAAATTGAAGAAACCGGGAGGGCGGAGAAGTCCGCTCTTTTTGGTTGTGTAAAGGAGTTGTTTCTTTTTTGAAAGGGAAAGCAATAGTAGTCATACTGCTTATCATTGTAGTTCTTGCCGGAGGCGCAGGCGGTTACGTATGGAGTATGATGCGTCCCGTGGAAGCTTCTACAGAACCGGTCGTATTCGAGATTAAGAGCGGATCGGGAACTTCGAAAATCGCGGATCAGCTTCAAGAGGAAGGCCTCATTCGAAGCGGGTTAACATTTAAAGGGTATTTAAAGTGGAAAAACCTAGGTTCTAATTTCATGGCGGGTACATATTCTATGAATCCTGGCGTGACATATGATGAGATTGTTAGCAAGTTGAGTAGTGGCGAAGTTGTACCAGAGGAAATGGTGAAATTTACGATTCCGGAGGGTTATACTGTTCTGCAAATGGCGGGTAAGCTTTCTTATGAGCATGTCGTAGATCGAGATGAATTCATCAAGCTGGCCAATGATCCTTCGGCCTTTGATGTAGATATCGTCAAAAATATTCCAGTGGATGAAGAACTTCGCTACGTATTGGAAGGGTATCTGTTCCCGGAAACGTATGAGCTGAAAAAAGGAAGTTCCACGCATGATGTGATGCAACGGATGCTGGAAGAATTTCAGACCAAGATTAATTCCATTCCTGATTTGGAAGCCAAGCTCCAAGAGAAGAACCTTTCCCTGCATGAACTGCTGACCATTGCGTCACTGGTGGAGAAAGAAGTTGTAGTGGATGAGGAACGTGCTCTGGTTGCAGGTGTAATCTACAATCGGATTAATCAGGATATGAAGCTGGAGATTGATGCTACCGTGCAATATCTGCTCGACAAGCCGAAGGAGCGGTTGTTTTTCAAGGATCTAAAGGTGCAAAGTCCCTATAATACGTATCTGAATAAAGGCTTGCCACCAGGTCCAATTGCCAGTCCAAGTCTTCCGTCCATTGAGGCAGCGCTAAATCCGGAAGCTTCGGAGTATCTGTTCTATGTGACGAAAAAGGATGGCTCGTCTGGACATCTGTTTGCCAAAACGTATAAGGAACATCAGCAAAATATAGCCAAAAGTAAGGCTGCGCAATAAGCGGAGGGGATGTATATGAGTACGAAACATGAACTGCTCGTTACGGCGGCAAATGTGAAAGAGGCAGAGGTGCTGCTCCAAGCAGGAGCAGATGCTTTGTTAATTGGGGATGATCGCTTCGGCATGCGTCTTCCCGGCAGCTTCAGTGTGGAAGAAACAGCAGAGGTCGTTGCCGTTGCAGCGAAACATCAGGCTCGTGTATACGTGTCCATGAACAATCTGATGTCCAACGAGCTGCTAAAGGAATTACCTGAATATGTTCAAGCACTGGGTAAAATCGGTGTTCATGGGGTGGAGTTCAACGATCCATCTGTGCTCGCCGCTATTAAGGAGCATGCTCCGCATATCCAGCTGCACTGGAACGCTGAGATGACATCGACCAACTATGCAACAGCCAACTACTGGGGAACTAAAGGAGCGAGTCGTGTCGTGCTTGCTCGGGAGCTGAATATGGACGAGCTTACAGAGATGGTTCCATTTCTGAAGGTGGAAGCTCAGGTTCAGGTGCATGGCATGACGAACATTTATCATTCCAAACGGAGTCTGGTGCAAAGTTATATGTCCCATCAGGGGCGTCCTGTAGAGGGGCATTTGGGTAAAGAGCGTGGTTTATTTCTGATCGAGGCTGAACGCCGGGATGAGAAGTTCCCGATCTATGAAGATCTGAACGGAACTCACATCATGAGTTCGGAGGATATTTGTATTCTCGAAGATCTTCATCTATTGATGGAGGCCGGGGTACACAGCTTCAAAATCGAAGGCATGTTAAAATCGCTTGCGTATAACGAAGCTGTTGTACGTGCATACCGTATAGCTCTGGACAGTTATGCAGCTGATGCCGATGCTTATGCATTTTGTGAAGAATGGCTGGACGAGGTTCGTCAGTTGCAGGACCCTGAACGGGAATTGTCGTTTGGATTTTTCTATAAAGAACAGGTGTATTAATAGACGAGGTGAACAACATGGAAACAGTGGCGGTACAGCGGAAGTTCTCGGGTAAACGTAACCGTCTGGACAAACCGGAGCTGCTTGCTCCGGCGGGCAACCTGGAAAAACTTAAATTTGCAATCCATTATGGTGCAGATGCTGTGTATATCGGTGGACAGGCATACGGATTGCGTTCCAACGCGGATAACTTTAGCTTTGAAGAGATGCGTGAAGGTGTGGAATTTGCTAAAAAATATGGAGCTAAAGTTTTCGTGGCAACCAATATTTATGCTCATAATGAAGATATCGAAGGTATTCAAGCGTATTTGCAAAACTTGTATGATGCAGGAATTGCAGCTATTATCGTAGCAGATCCAGCAATTATTGAAGTGGCTCAGCGTGCAGTACCGGGTCTGGAAGTGCATTTGAGTACACAACAATCCACTTTGAACTGGCAAGCTGTGAAGTTCTGGAAGGATGAAGGTCTTCCACGCGTCGTTCTTGGTCGTGAGACAAGCTTTGAGGAGATTGAAGAAATCAAAGCCAATGTGGATATCGAGATCGAAGCCTTTATTCATGGAGCGATGTGTTCGTCATATTCCGGACGTTGTGTGTTGTCCAACCATTTTACGGATCGGGACTCCAACCGGGGTGGCTGCTGCCAATCCTGCCGCTGGAAGTATGATCTCTTTGAAGATGCCCGGGAAGATACCGTGTGGGTCAGCGAAGAAGAAATGCAAATGCAGGCACCTGCACCATTCAAATTGGGCGAGAACCAGCTGCCCCTATTCCAGGAACAGGACAATTCTTTTTCCATGGGTTCGAAGGATCTGTGCATGATTGGGCATATTCCTGAGCTGATTGATGTTGGTGTGGATAGCTTCAAAATCGAAGGTCGCATGAAGTCGATTCACTACGTGGCTACCGTGGTTAACGTATATCGTCAGGCTATCGATTCTTATATGGCTGACCCGGAGAACTATGTATTGAAGCCTGAGTGGGTAGAGGAAATGAACAAGGCAGCGAATCGTCCACTGAATACCGGATTTTTCTATGATACACCGGATCATGAGGATCACATCTATGAACCGGAAGAAAAAGCGGTACCTTTTGACTTTGCTGGATTGGTGATGGACTATGATGCGGCTACAGGAATGGCGACCATTCAACAGCGCAATCATTTCAAACCTGGACAGGAAATCGAATTTTTCGGTCCGGGAGGCCACTTTTTCAAACAGGTGGTTGGGGAACTGCAGGATGAAGAAGGCAATGTGCTCGATGCAGCTCGTCACCCGTTACAGCGTGTAAAAATGAAGGTGGATCAACCTGTTTCCTACTTTGATATGATGAGAAAAAAGAAGTAGGTTCAAATGCCTAGTTTTTAACAAAATAATATTATGTTTTAACAATATAGTGTTATAAAATTTACAAATTTGACCTCCGTATATCGGTATAGGGGGGTCTTTTTTTTATAGAAAAATAGGAAAAAAGTTGTAATAAATTTCGAAAAAACGAAAGGGGAAAGGAGAAAGCTGTCGAATACTACATATTTATAGGGGAGAGAAAGAAAAATCCAACAAGTAAATTACTGGCAGGTGAATGGGATTGGTTCAAAAGAAGCAGAAGGACAGTGGGGAAGAGTTGAAAATACCCGAGAAGGTTAAGCCCGAGAAGGTTCAGAAAGTGAAGAAAGAAAAAGGTGTTAAAAGTAAGACAGGGGATGCCTCAGGCAAAAAGTCTTTTACATTGGGCTCAGGTAAGCTGAAGTCGGGGTGGAACAAGACCAAAAACCAGTTGAAGAATCAAAACTGGAAAGATGTTGGGGGAACCACGTTTACACAGATTAAGAAGGCTAATCCGGTTAAATCGGTAGGCGTCAAGCTGTTTTTGGTCTTTTTTGTAGGAATCATGTTTTTTGTTATTGGTTTAGGTCTATTATCCTATGCTAAAGCCAAAGATACGATTGAGAAGAATGCATCCCGATCAAATCAGGAAACGATTGAACAAACCAAACAAAAAATGGACATTATCCTGGAACGGTTTGTAGACACATCTACACAAATTTTCTTCGATCCGGAAATGCAGTCCTTGCTTCAAAAGATGTCTGATAAGAATTTGTCAGCATATGATACGTTTGTGAATTCAAGCTCCATCAACAAACAATTATCGAATATTGCTTTTACGAATAAATCTATGGAAGCGATTTATCTTGTGCCTACAGACGAAACAAGATCTACAATGGGCACAGGTAACAGCAGTTCTTCCATGGGCGACATTCGGAATGAGAGTTGGTACGACGAGTTGGTACAAGCAGGTGGATATCGCTGGCTTCCAACGGAAGTCAAAGAGGACGGCAGCACACCAACGTTCCGAATTGCCCGTTCAATGAAGAACCTGCAAGGGACAACCCAGTCCTATGTGTTAATCATTGAATTGAAATTGGAGGTTCTGGAGCAGCAATTGAAATCACTTGACTTGGGTGAAGGCGCAGTCCTCCAGCTCATTGCTCCGGACAACAAGGTTGTAGCTTCAACGATTGCTGATCGTACAGGAAAAGATACGGATTTGGCTTTTATAAAAGAGTTGAAAGAAAAATCCGGCAGCACGAATACGGAGTATACGGTGGATGGAAATTCAACCAATATGCTGGCGTCATACAGCACCATGGATACATCCGATTGGAAACTGATTGGGATGGTTCCAACTTCGATCCTGGTGAAAGATGCCAAGGGTATTCTTACACTGACTTTGTGGATGGCATTGATTGATGCCGTTATTGCGATACTGATCGGTATTTGGATGGTTCGTATGATTGCCCGCCCAATGGGCAAATTGAAAGATCTGATGCAAGAAGGTGCAAAAGGGAACCTCAAGGTGCGTACACCTTATAGCTCCCAGGATGAAATTGGCCAATTATCGGCTGCATTCAATCTGATGATGGAGCAAATTACGAAACTCGTGGAGCAAACCAACCGATCTGCACAGGAAGTATTGGATACTGCTTCTGAGCTAAGCAGTGCATCCAAGAAAACAGCAGTCTCTGCTTCAGAGATTGCCGTTGCCACTGAAGAAATTGCAGGTGGAGCAAGCAGTTTGGCAACAGAAGCGGAGCGTGGAAACGAATTGACCGACAATATCTCCCGTCAGATGGAGAGTGTGGTCGCCGCAAATGAACAAATGGGTGATTCAGCCCGCCATGTAGAGAAATCCAGTCAGACAGGTACACAGCATCTGAACCAGTTGATGACCAAAACACAGAAGACAGAAGAAATGATTGGTGCGTTGGTGAACAAAGTGGATTCCTTGAAAGAGAGCACATCCTCTGTTCTGAAGGTGCTTGACGTCATGCAGAATATTACCAAACAAACGAACATTCTCTCCTTGAATGCAACAATTGAAGCCGCTCGTGCTGGTACAGCTGGACGCGGGTTCATGGTGGTAGCAAATGAGGTTCGTCAGTTGGCTGAACAATCAAGACAGTCCATTGATATGGTCGGCGACATTACAGACAAGATTATGACCGAAATGAATGAGACGGTAGATCAACTGTCTGCAGCTTATCCATTATTTAAGGAACAGATGGATGCCGTAAAAGATACCAATGTAATATTTGCTTCAGTACAGCAACAAATGGGTGCTTTTGTTGAGAGTCTGAGCATGGTCACCGGCTCAATCGGAGATTTGAATCAATCTCAAGGTACGTTGTCCGAAGCGATGAGTAATGTCAGCGCAGTAGCTGAACAATCTTCTGCAACGTCCCAGGAAGTTGCCTCCTTGAGCAGTGAACAACAAAATATCAGCAACCAACTGGTGAATTTGTCAGCAAAACTAGAGAATGTATCGACAGAATTGAAAGATACATTGTCTCGCTTTACAGTCTAATTTGAACCTGTTTGCTTCATTTGAGAAGCCTGTCCCTAATAAGGGACAGGTTTTCTTGTTGTTGCCGAATAATTCCATTCCGAATAAAGAATACTATGCCAAAACGCTGAACGGGGTGTCCTGATGCATGTACAACTGAAGCGGCGCATTTATATTACATGTATTCTTCTTACGGGTTTGTTTATTTTGCTTATGATTCGTTTGGCTTGGGTTCAGGGCATTCAAATCAACCGCACGATGCCAGGATTTCAACGTACCGTTCGTGAAATGTCTGTATTGCAGCGAGAGCGTGGAGTGGTACTGGATACGGGACGAGGACAGTTTACCGATTATAAGGGGCAACCCCTAACAGGCAAGCTGGAATGGGGGTTGGTCCTTTTTCCACATTCAGATCAAACAAGTCATGCATATCTATCCACAATGGCAAATTCGGAAGTTAAGGAATTGGCGGCTCTCTTACATACTGATGTGAAGTCGTTACAAAAGGAATGGAATCAAGGGAACGCACCCCATTTCTGGACAGCAGGTGCCAACCAGCCGAGTACGTTGACCGATTCTCAGGTTAACCGACTACGTGAATTGAGGGCAGACGGAGCGAGTGTGTATCCTCTCATGACACGTTATGGACAAGCAGCTACGGGCATGCAATGGTTGGGTTATCTTGCTGAACAGCCTGGGTTCTCGAATGTGCAGTCGGGTCACAAAAATGAGGTGAAGCAGCCTTTTGCCATGAAATCTGGAGCAGCTGGGTTGGAAAGAACAATGGAGCCTTTATTGATGGGCATTGGGCCTACTCTGTTAACACGCATGGTAACAGGTTCAGGAGAAGTTATTCCGGATATCCAACCACGCGTGATTGCCCCCTCCAATACACACTATCCATTGCATGCAGAGACGACGATCAATATCGATGTGCAGCAAGGGATAGAGCAGATTGTGAAGAAGTCCGGAATGAAGGAAGGAGCTATCGTTGTGCTGGATGCAGCCAATGCAGACGTACGTGCAATGGTTTCGGCACCGTTCTATAATCCGCAGCATGTAGACCCTAAACAAACGGCTTGGTCGAATCGTGCCGTGCAGGGGGCTGTACCGGGTTCCATATTCAAAATCGTTACAGCAGCGGCCGCGCTGGAATATCACGCAGTATCCAAAAGGGAGACTTTTCATTGTGGTGGCGAGTGGGGGAAATATGGTCTGTCCTGCTGGAAGGAGCATGGGCATGGGACATTGAATCTGGAGCAAGGGTTTGCCGAGTCCTGCAATATTGTATTTGCTGAAACTGCTCGTCGGCTCAGTATGGAGCAGTTGGAACGTACGGCAGATGCTTTGGGATTGGCACGTCCAGTTGGCTGGGAGGGAAAGCAAATCGCAGGAATGACGGTACTGCATCATTTTGATCATGAGGACGCAGGAAGAGTGAGACTGCCATCCGTCTCTCCTCTGGATGAAGGAGCCAAGGTACAGACGGCTATCGGTCAGCGGGACGTTCTGGTGACTCCATTACAAGCGGCTAATCTGATCGTTACGCTCTTGCATGATGGCAAGGTGAGTGCTCCACGCCTTGTTCAGCGTATCCGATATGCCGATGGCGATACGATGCTGGATATGCCGATGCATGATTCACCATCTTCGGCAGGACGGATCTCTCCAGCTACGGCGCATCAACTGTTATCTTGGATGAAGAAGGTTGTCAGTGACGGAACGGGAAAATCCCTGCAACATGCACGGTGGCAGGTGGCAGGGAAGTCAGGCACAGCACAGGTACAGCAGCATGGAGAGAAACGTAACCATCAATGGTTTATCGGGTATGGACCTACGGAACAACCCAAATATGCTGTAGCTGTCCTTGTCCAAAACGTTGCTCCAAGCAGCCGTCATCAAGCAACGGCGATGTTCAGAAAAGTGATGGACTATTTGGCTGAATCCTCATGATTACCGGGAGGAGCAGGTTCTTGCACCGAAGGCTCAGCATTCATACCAGAGGTGGTGCTACCCGGTGTGTCCATCACTAATGGGGAGGATTCGAATTCATCCTTCGGCAAGTGAATCCATTGCTGGAGATATCCTTGTTGCAGTAGTTCTTTGAGCAGAATCAGCAGCACCGGAGACAATACCACACCGGCCAGACCAAAGACAGAGAGCGAGATCAGCATAAAAGAAAGCATCAAGTATGCGGAAGAGACTCCGATTGAATTACCCGATATTTTGGGCTCCAGCAGTTGGCGTGTCAGCATGGTTACAGCAAGGACTACAATTAAGCCAATCGCAAGGCTGCTATTTCCCACAATGAACAGATACACAATCCACGGAATGAATATAACTGGAACACCAAGCAAAGGCACAAGGTCAAAAACGGCGCAGATGGCTGCGATGGTGAAGGCATTGGCAGTTCCAAGAATCAACAAGCCTGCATAAATCAATACAAAAGTAATCAGCATCATAATCATTTGGGCCTTCAAATACGAACGGATCGTCTTGAACACATGATTACGCATAAATTCAAGAGCCAGCTTCAACGTTTTTGGTGTTTTGGCCCGGGCAAATTTCCTCCAGGATTCAATCTCGATACTGAGAAAGAACGCGAGAATAATGGCAATCCCGAAATTAGTAATAAAGGAAGAAAATGAACTGAGAAAACCGATGACGATTTGTGCACCACTGGTCACCCATTTGGACAGGAATCCGGTCAGTGTAGCAAAATAGTCACTAACCTTCTCGGTTATTCCGTCAGGTAAAGCATCGGACTTGTCCTGAATAAAATAAACCAGATTGGTGAATTCACGCTGGACCATCTCGATATAATAAGGAAAATTATCCTGCAAATTAGAAATTTGGGATACGATAATTAATCCCAATCCAAAAAAGGCAGCAACAATAACAGCAAGAAACAACAAAACCGAAATAGCGGCGCCCAAGGTTTTGGGCAATCCTTTGCGGTGCAGAAATCTTGCCAGGGGTTCGATCATCCAATACACTATAAATGAAAGAAAAACTGGCGCAGCCAATTGATATAATCGACTGAATCCGTACATGATAAAGTACACGGTTAATACGAGCAGCGCAATGTCAAAGACGGTGCGCCCATATTTTTTGTAAAGCGGCAGCATGGGCAGGGCTCCTTTGTTGGTCATTAAGGTAAAAATTAGGATGCATTTATTGTACACGATAGCTATCTTTTTGGGAAAAGAGGATTCAAGAAAAGGCTGAATTATGATAAAATTAAAGGCGGTTTATTTTGGTTAGTGCTATATTATGGCACGGTAATTCAGCAAGAGAAGCGGGGAGTTTGTAGCATGACAAATTTACTTCAGAGCATATTACTGTGGTTATTGTACATTTCATCGTTTTACGCCTTTATTCCGAGTTTAGTTAGCAGATTTTTCGGTTTTCGTGTGTTCAGGCGCGGGAGAAGTGAGACGGAGTTTTCCTTAACCTTTGATGATGGGCCGGACCCGGAATACACACCCAGATTGCTTGATTTACTACACCAGTATGGGGCAAAGGCAACGTTTTTTGTAGTCGGGGAGCATGCAGCCCGTCATCCCGAACTCATTCAGCGTATACATGAGGAAGGTCATCTTCTCGGAATTCATAATTATATTCACAAAACGAATTGGTTGATGCGGCCGCGTACGGTTCGAGATCAGATTCAACGAACAGGTCAGATTATTCAGGAGGTTACGGGGGTAAGAACTTGTTATTATCGTCCACCGTGGGGGATTATGAATCTGTTTGATTTTTTCAGTAAAAAAGATCGTCGGATTATTCTGTGGTCGTCCATGTTTGAGGACTGGAGAAGTAGTGTAGGCGTTGAGAAATTGACAGAACGAATGTTGAAGGAGCTAAGGGGCGGAGAGGTCATGTTGCTGCATGATCGAGGGACTACCCTCGGCGCTGATGCACACGCGCCGGAGCAGATGCTCCAGGCGCTCGAAGTCGTATTGCAGGAGGCAAACAGGCAGCAGTTGCACAGTGTACGCATCGATACGTTGATGGGAGGCGTTACGGTGAGCGAACCTAAAAGTACAAATCAACCACAAACACATTTATCCCCTTGGAAACGGATGGTTGTTGCTTTGTGGCTAGGGTGGGAGAAGTTGTTTCATTGGGTATACCATCTGCATACCGCGTCACCGGAGGACCCATTGCTGCATTACCGCTCCCGCGTATATCATGGAGCATTGGTTGAAATGAATGATGGTCATGTGATTCGTAACGGAGATCCGGTTATTGAACTTCATTTTGATAATAAAAAGCTTTTCGATCTAGGTATGACTTCACGCTCAAGTATGCATCTGGCCATTCGCATGATTCGGGCCATGGAACAGCAACTTCCTGATTTGGCCCGGCAGGTCGCACTTGAACCTGAACTTCGTTCAGCCAAGGCTCTATACGGTGTGAGCATGATTAACCGGGGACCGGAGAAATTCGGGTTTACGGTTCGGGAGTTGGCTCCTGGGCCGTTCAGTTCTGCATCCAAAGTGTATCTGAAACTTCTGCTAAGCGTCATTCATCCGGCAGGAACGAAACGTCTGAAGCAGCGATCCGAACAATTGGTTCCAAAAATGATTGCCATGCCGCTTGACGTGTTGCTGGATCGATATGGTCAGCACGCATTGGTAGCTGCAACGGCGGAACAGTCCTCTGAGGAATTGTTGGTTCCTGAACAGGATCTTGTACCTGAACGAAACTGATTGCGAAATGAATAAAGAAAAGGGTTGCCCTTCGCCGAAGTCGGCTGAAGAGCAACCCTTTATTTATGTTTCCGATATAGAAATTCACCGGATATCTCATACTTGAATTAGATACTCAGTACGCCGCCGTTGCTTGCATTCGTTACCAGTTTGGAATAACGAGCGAGGTAACCGGTTTTTACTTTCGGTTCAAAGCCTTTCCAACCTGCGCGACGACGTTCGAATTCTTCGTCACTGATATGCAATTCGATGATGCGGTTGTTCAGATCAAGTTCAATGATGTCTCCTTCTTCAACAAAAGCGATTGGACCGCCTTCAGCAGCTTCTGGAGAGATATGTCCGATACTGATTCCGCGGGATGCGCCAGAGAAGCGTCCGTCGGTGATCAGACCTACTTTGGCACCAAGGCCCATACCTACGATTTGGGAAGTAGGAGCGAGCATCTCAGGCATACCTGGTCCGCCTTTTGGTCCTTCATAACGGATAACGACAACATGTCCTTCTTTTACCTTGCCGTTTGCAATGCCTTCGAGCGCTTGTTCCTGGGAGTCGAAGCAAATAGCAGGACCTTTGTGATATCCACCAACCGAAGCGTCAACAGCACCAACCTTGATGATGGCGCCTTGTGGTGCAAGGTTACCAAACAATACAGCCAAGCCGCCTTTTTCGGAATGCGGGTTATCCAGGTGGTGGATGACATTGGTATCTTGGATTTCCTGACCTTCAACGTTCTCACGGATCGTTTTACCTGTTACCGTGATACAGTCGCCATGAATTGCACCTGGTTTCTTGAGCAATTCGTTCAGAACTGCACTTACGCCACCCGCATTGTGAACGTCTTCGATGTGAAGATCGGAAGCAGGTGCCAATTTGGCCAAGTGAGGAACGCGGTTAGCAACTTCATTGATTCGCTCGATTGGATACTCGATGCCTGCTTCATGAGCCAGTGCCAATGTATGAAGTACCGTATTCGTGGAACCACCCATAGCCATATCCAGTGCAAAAGCATTGTCGATGGCTTCTACAGTAACGATATCGCGTGGTTTCAGATCCAATTTGATGAGTTCCATCAGTTGTTTAGCGGATTGTTTAACAAACTCACGACGCTCAGGAGCAACAGCCAGGATGGTTCCGTTACCTGGCATAGCCAGTCCCATCGCTTCAGCCAGACAGTTCATGGAGTTCGCAGTGAACATACCGGAGCATGATCCACATGTTGGACAGCCGAACTGTTCAAGTTCAAGCAAGCTCTTATCATCGATTTTACCAGCTTGATAAGCACCTACGCCTTCAAAAACGGAGGTCAAGGACAGAGCTTTACCATTGCTGTCACGACCTGCCTTCATTGGACCGCCGCTGACAAACACGGTAGGGATATTACAGCGGAGTGCGCCCATCATCATACCTGGTGTGATTTTGTCACAGTTCGGGATACATACCATGCCGTCGAACCAGTGTGCAGATACAACGGTTTCCACGGAATCCGCAATAATGTCACGGCTTGGCAGCGAGTAACGCATACCAATGTGTCCCATGGCGATTCCGTCGTCAACTCCGATGGTGTTGAATTCGAATGGAACGCCACCGGCTTCACGAATAGCTTCCTTTACAATTTTACCGAATTCCTGCAGGTGGACATGGCCGGGCACGATATCGATGTAAGAGTTACAAACGGCAATAAATGGTTTGCCAAAGTCCTCTTCTTTAACGCCCGCTGCGCGGAGCAAACTGCGGTGCGGTGCACGGTCAAAACCTTTTTTGATCATATCGGAACGCATCTTCTTGGCTGACATGGTGTATTTCCCCCCAAATTTATAATATTGAGCAACATGAATGGAAATATAAATGGCAGTGCATCTGTCGTTTAATTTCATCCGTACTCTAAAAAAATTGACCAGTGATACTGGTTTCGAGCTTCCCGTAGTTTGTGAAGTTCTTTGCTGCTTTAAACCCGTGAACAACCCGGTTTTTCTATAGAGTCTATCACAACCGTCGTCATAATTCTACAATTCAATAGAAAGAAGCTTCAATCCATTAGTGGAATGAAGCTTTCTTGATTTGATGCACTGCATCAGGTGATCTTTCACCGCTACCTATGGGGATAGACTAACTGCTCCCGCCTTTGCGGCCAATCTCCCGATAGAATTCTTTATTATGAGTTTCTGAAGTTGCTTCTCCACCCTTGCGTCCAATTTCCTTATAGAACTGAGAATCATGCGCATCTGAAGTCGCTTCTCCACCTTTTTTACCTATCATTTGGTAGAAGCTCCGATCATGCTTTTTGGATGTAGCCTTGCCACCTAATCTACCCGCTTCCTCGCGACTCATTTTGTGTTCAGACGTCTGTGGACGTGCCATTACAAATCACTCCTTATATCATAAGTAGATTGTTGTAGCGCGTATTCCTACTTACCACAACATTTCCAGCCTGAAACAAGTCGATTTGAATGGAAAGGAGCAGGATTTCAGTTTATCTAAACCAGGATGCTGAACGTTTTAATACCCCCTGATGGTTGAAGTGAAAGCGGGAAATATCGGGCTCAATGAGAGGCCGAAAGGCATGACGGACGGCTGGGTGGGCCAGCGTTATAGCGAACAGTAACGCAATGGAGACAATCACCGGAATGTACAAGCTGGTCTCCATATAGTTGTAAACCCCGGACCAGACCGCCAAGCGAACGAGAAATCCATGTAAAAGGAACACATACAGAGTGCGTCGTCCCAATTCAGTCAATCTGGATGTTAATGAAGGGACCCAGGCGAGAAATAATGCTCCTGATCCAATTTCAAGTGCATAGATTCCGAGGCGGTAAATTCCTGCAAACCACTCATGATGTCCAAGCTCTGCGTAAGTCATGCTTCCCAGTAACCAGCCTGGTGAAATGTTGAACCCTCCGAGTCCAATCCAACCAAGAAGAGCAGCAGATAACGTAGCTGCAATTCTTCGGCCCCAGCCGGATCGCAAATGGGAGCGGATGGACGCTCCGTAGTCATACCCGATAACAAAGAAAGGAAGGAACACAAACGTTCGGCTGAGGCTCAACCAGAAACCATCAATGGGTAAATATCCGGCACATACTCCCAACATCACGGCACCCAGTAATCTATAGATCGGTTTCCAGGAGAGTGTAAGACGAAGCAACAGCCGCCAGCAGAAATGACTTGCCAGAAACCAGAGCAATAGATAAGGTGCAAAGAAAGACAAACGCATATGCGGTGTGTGGAATAGGGTGAAATCCATTACTGCATACAGAGACTGAAATAGAAGGTACTGTAATGCAATTTGCTTAAGTACATTGCGGCCAGATGTACCTTTGAGTGAATGTCTGGCAAAGTAGCCGGTTACCCATACAAACAGCGGCATGTGAAACGTATATATCCACAGAAACAGAGCCTCTGCTCCTGCAAAACGCGTAATGATTGGTTCGAGAGCATTGCCTGCTAGTACACAGACAATGAGCATGAAGCGCAAGTTGTAAAAAAAGGAATCCTGATCTTTGTGAATGATGGTCGGTTTGTTCATGTTGTAGCCCCCCCTGATAACCCTTGGCGATTGCAATCTGCTTCTGTAATAAGGGTAATATGGATGTGTAACATTCATTGTGATATATTTCACAAGAGTAAGCGCTATCCTTTCTCAAAGCTGTGACAACAAAATGAACGCTCCGGGATTGACAACGGTTGCATAGAGGCTGACAATGGGGAAAGAAGATGAGAAATTGTAAATATAAGGAGGGGAGAATTCATGTCGACGAATACCCGCCCTAGCCCTGAAATTGTTACGTTTGGCGAAAGCATGGGTTTGCTGACAGCAAAGGATACAAGAGGTCTCGAATATGCAGCGACATTAGACAAATCATTTGGCGGCGCAGAGAGTAATCTGGCTATTGGTGTATCCCGGCTTGGGCATACCAGCGGCTGGTTTGGCCGCCTGGGTAATGATCCGATCGGTAACATGATCTTGAAGGCAATTCGTGGTGAAGGTGTAGATGTATCCAGAGCAAGGATGAGCGACAAAGAGCCCACTGGTTTGATGATTCGTGAGAACGCTTCCGGGAAAGCTTCGGTGCACTATTATAGGAAGCTATCCGCTGCAAGTGCGATTACTCCTGAAGACCTGGACACGGATTATATTGCGGGTGCGCAAATCCTTCACGTTACAGGCATCACCGCAGCAATAAGCGCGTCGGGACTTGCTACTGTTGAAGCTGCTATACATATAGCTAAGCAGGCTGGTGTGAAAGTGAGTTTTGATCCGAATCTGCGTCTTAAACTGTGGTCAGCTGAAGAAGCGCGTCCTGTTCTGCTTCGTCTGGCTGAGCTAGCGGATTATTTCTTGCCGGGTCTGGACGAAATGAAACTTCTGTATAACGAAGAAGATGATCAAAAAGTACTTGAGCGTTTGTCCGCCATGAATGCAGTCTGTATCGTGAAGGGCGGCCCTGATTTGACCTACGTATTGGTGAATGGTACCCTAACGGAAGTTCCGTACTTCAAGGCAGATCATGTCTTGGATACGGTTGGGGCAGGAGATGGATTCTGTGCGGGCTTTTTGTCCGGCCTTATCAAAGGATATTCTCCGCAGGAGGCTACCCGTCTCGGGAATTTGACCGGTTCCATGGTTATACAGGCTGTTGGCGATTGGGAGGCGCTCCCGACGTGGGAGCAGGTCGAGGCCAAGCTGAACAATGTAGCTCATGTTGAGCGCTAGTCGCTGCTGATATCATATATGTCTCATCTTCGTTCATTAATGTAAGGCTTGTAATAGACAACCACATTGACAAGGGAGAGAATGAAATGAAGAAGCTTCAGCTGCTACAAAAAATAACGGATAGTGGGGTTGTTGCGGTTCTGCGTGCAGATTCTGCTGATCAGGTTATCGCCATGGCCGAACAAGCCATCGCGGGTGGCATCAAGATTATCGAGATTACGATGACGGTGCCTAGTGCCCTCAAAGCCATCGAGAAATTAAGCCGTGTATACCATTGGAACACACAAGATCCAGAGAAATTTGCCATTATTGGAGCTGGAACAGTACTTGAACCTCAGACAGCGCGTGCCGCGATTATGTCAGGTGCCGAGTTTGTTGTGGGTCCTTCCCTGAACCCGGACACTGTGAAAATCTGCAACCTGTACCGGATTCCGATTCTTCCAGGGGTGATGACCATTGCGGATGTTCAACGTGCATTGGAACTTGGCGTGGATATTGTGAAGTTGTTTCCCGGTAATCTCTACGATCCGTCCATTATCAAAACGATGAAGGGACCTATGCCACAAGCGAATTTCATGCCGACTGGTGGGGTGTCCTTGTCCAATCTAGGTGACTGGATTAAGGGAGGCGCCGTTGCTGTAGGTATTGGCTCGGACCTTACAGCGGAAGCAGTGAAGACGGGGGACTTGAGTCATGTTCGCCGCAAAGCGGAACAATATATGGATGCTTACCGCAAGGCCAAGGCTGAATAGCGATGAATGATGAAGAAGGGGAGCCTCAGGAATGAAGGCTCCCGTTCTGCAAGCCGCGGCACCTGCGGAAGTGCAGAAAGGTGATGAACGTTGAGAAACCGATATAATACAGGGCGCAAGAAGAGGGGCATCGGGAAATTCCTGCTCGTTCTTCTGGCGCTCATTGTCATTGGATGTGGGTTTGTGGCCTGGAAGCTGTTTACGCCTTATGGACCACAGGAGATGGCTCAGACAGCCATGGAAACTGCAAATCAGGTGACTGTAACTGAAAAAGACAACTGGATTGATTTTGTACCGGACAAATCTGTTGGGGTGAGTGTTATTTTTTATCCAGGTGGATTGGTTAAACCGGAAAGTTATGCACCTCTTGCCCATGAACTTGCGGCAGCAGGACATCATACCATTATTGCAAAAATGCCTTTTAATCTGGCGGTAATCAAGCAGAATCTCGCAGATGATATTATTAAAGCCTATCCAGATGAACAATTTGTTATGGGAGGGCATTCTCTTGGTGGATCAATGGCAGCACGTTATGCGGCTTCGCATCCAGATGCACTTCAGGGCATCTTTTTCCTGGCATCTTATCCGGATGAAAAAGGCAGTGTGAAGTCACTGGGGATACCCGCGTTATCCATCTTGGGTACGAATGACGAAGTTGTGAATGCAACAAAGTATCAGAATGGTCGGGCATATTTGCCAGAAGATACGGTGTATTACACCATTGAAGGTGGTAACCATTCTCAGTTTGGTGACTATGGCCACCAGAGCGGTGACGGCGAAGCTGGGGTCAGTGAAGAGGAACAACTGTCTCAAACGGTTAAAACGACTGTGGGCTGGCTGGATACAATCAAGTAAGCTGCAATTTCAACGGTGAATGGAACGAATCCATAGCAGATGGGAACTGGGGGTGATACGTATGTCCATGCTTCAAATTCATGGTAAGCAAGTTACCTGCCGAGGCATTCTATTTGATAAGGATGGAACGCTGCTGGATTTCTTACAGCTATGGGGGCCGTGGGCGGATTCTTTGCTGAATCAGTTGGAATTACAGCTGTCAGAGCTTGGGGCCTCGTTCACGGTGGAGCGTGAGCAAGTTCTGGGTACGGTCCGCAATCGTGAAGGTCATCTGATCGGATATGATCTTCAAGGGCCATTGGCTATTGCCACAGTGGACGAGAGCAACGGTTTGCTTGCAGGGCAGTTGTATGCAGCAGGCATGCCTTGGAATGAAGCAATCACTGCGATCCGCCGTTTTTCCAGTGTCGCCATGGGTGAGGTACGGCAGAGAAAAATGGCTGAATCGCTGCCTGGACTAAATGTATTTTTGCAGAGCTGCAAGGAAGCATCGATTCCCATGGCAGTCGTCACTTCGGACAGCACAGCTGCTGCCGAGGAACATCTGGAGTGGATGGGCATCCGGTCGTATTTTACATCGGTTGTTGGAAGTGACCGGGTGACTCGGGGCAAACCGGATGGAGAGGCTGCGGTTCTGGCTTGCCGGGAATTACATATTCTTCCTGAAGGGGCTGTTGTGATCGGTGACAGCAATGGGGATATGCAGATGGGACGTAACGCAGGGGTGTCCTATAGGATTGGTTTCTGTCCAGAAATCGAGAGAAGCCACTATTTACATGACGCCGATGCCATTATCCAAAATTATGATGAGTTAAAAATCATCTCTGAATATTCTTCACAGGGGTGATCTCATAAAGGAGGAGAGAGGATGAACGCAACAGAACAACTGGCTGCCTGGATTAAGGAAAGTTCAAATATTGTTTTTTTCGGAGGGGCCGGAACTTCAACGGAAAGCGGGATTCCCGACTTCCGCTCTGCCGCTGGCTTATACCAGACAGAGCAGCATTCACCCTACCCACCGGAAGAGCTGCTGAGCCGACATTTTTTTGATCAGCATGCTGATATTTTTTATGATTTTTATCGAGGCAAAATGCTTCATCCCGATGCGATGCCCAACGGCTGCCATCGACTGCTCGCCAGATTGGAGCAGGAAGGAAAACTTCAGGCGGTTATCACGCAAAATATCGACGGGTTGCACCAGAAGGCTGGCAGCAGCAATGTCCTGGAGCTTCATGGTTCGATCCATCGAAACGCTTGTATGGATTGCAAGAGATTTTACGGGTTGGATGACATTATTACGGCAAAAGATACGGTTCCTCGTTGCACTGCATGTGGTGGCGTGATCAAGCCGAATGTCGTGCTGTATGAAGAAGAACTGGACCAGACGATATTATATCGTTCGGTTGACGCACTGTCCTCGGCAGATTTGCTGCTGGTTGGTGGAACTTCACTAACGGTGTATCCTGCCGCACAATTGATTACGTATTTTCAAGGGAAACATA
This sequence comes from Paenibacillus sp. 276b, assembly GCF_900107875.1. Taxonomy (NCBI): domain Bacteria; kingdom Bacillati; phylum Bacillota; class Bacilli; order Caryophanales; family Paenibacillaceae; genus Paenibacillus; species Paenibacillus sp. 276b. The sequence continues at coordinate 70,352 of NZ_FNRR01000004.1, forward strand.
CGGTCTTGCTTAACGCTACACCTACGGCTTACGACAGGCGAGCTGATTTGCTGATTACAGACCCTATTGGTGAGGTAATGAATAAGGTGGACCAGCTTCTTGGTTAAACGTAAGTCGACATAGTCCGAATAACCGCATTCTCCGGCATACGGACCGGGAACTAGAGGCGGAACCTGGGGAAAGAAGGGATTCATGATGGTCTACGTAGCCAGCGATGCACGCTACGAAACAATGAAATACAACCGCGTTGGACGTTCAGGTTTGAAACTGCCAGCGATTTCACTTGGGTTATGGCATAATTTTGGTGGCATTAATAATGCGGAGAACGGCCGAAATATGATTACCCGTTCGTTTGATCTGGGCATTACGCATTTTGACCTTGCCAACAATTATGGTCCGCCGGCAGGTTCGGCAGAGCAGTTATTCGGTCAGGTTTTGGCACAGGATCTGAAGCCATATCGAGATGAACTCGTCATCTCCACCAAAGCCGGGTACTATATGTGGCCTGGACCTTACGGTGAGTGGGGTTCTCGTAAAAACCTGGTTTCCAGTCTCAATCAGAGCTTGAAGCGCATGGGTCTCGATTACGTAGACATCTTTTATTCTCATCGTTATGATCCCGAAACACCTCTGGAAGAAACCATGATGGCGCTGGACCATATTGTTCGTTCCGGCAAAGCATTGTATGTCGGCATCTCCAACTATCCTGCAGAACAGACGAAGCAGGCGGCCGAGATTCTCAAAGGTCTGGGTACACCTCTGTTGATTCATCAACCCAAATATTCAATGCTGGATCGCTGGATTGAGGATGGGCTGCAGGATGTACTTGATGAGTATGGAACAGGCAGCATCGCTTTTTGTCCATTGGCACAAGGCGTGCTCACCAACAAATATCTGAACGGTATTCCAGAAGATTCACGTGCCAAGGGCCCGTCTGTGTTTCTGAATGAGAACAACATCTCGCCAGAGACATTGCGCAAAGTGCGTGCTCTGAACCAGATTGCAGCATCACGTGGTCAGAGTCTGGCCCAATTTGCTCTGGCCTGGGTATTGCGTGATGGCAAAGTAACCTCTGCGCTGATTGGTGCAAGTCGTCCTTCGCAGATTGAAGAGAATGTGGCTGCTCTCAGCCAGTTGGAATTCTCCTCAGAGGAATTGGAGCGCATTGAATCGATTCTTCGTCCAGAACCGGATCATAAATAAAGTTCAAAAGGTGCATCTTAGCCATAATGGCGGGATGCACCTTTTTTGTCTTTTATTATTTATGCTGACCTAGGCGATAGGAGATCCTACATTTGATTACAGGATTATCGCTGGTTCGGTGGTACTTGGCGTGTCGCTTGATGCAAGGGCCTGTTAAGAATGTTCTCCCTGTACAGACTAGGGGCTTCCCCGTGGAATCGTTTGAACTGTTTGGAGAAATACAGCGCATCTGGCAACCCCACGGAGGCCGATACCTGTTCAATGGACAGATCCGGACGTTCCCGCAGCAGCTGGCGCGATTTGTCGATCCTCAGTTTAAGCAGGTAGGTAACTGGTGATAGTCCGGTTTCCTGTTTGAAAATGCGGGACAGGTAAGCACGGTTATAGCCAAGACTGGCCGACATTTGCTCAATCGAGACAGGGTAGGCATATTGAGTAGACATGTATTGAATCATCTGTTTTACAGTTCGTCGTATGGAAGATTCACCTGGTACTAAGGTTTGCCCCTGAGAAAGGTGATTTTGTGCCTCGGCTAGAATCATATATAACGTACCCAATGATGTAAAATGAGAGCTTTCTTTTCGCTCGGCAAAAGCCGTCTGCATCACGGATAACCAATCGGAAATACCGCAGGAAGGACCGGCATGAAAGACGGATTTTTCCGGACGGAAACCTGCTTCCTCTATATGTTTGGCAGTCTGGCTGCCGGTAAAGGCCATCCAGCGGTATTGCCAGGGATTCCGGGCATGGGATTGGTAGCTTACAAGCTGCCCTGGTTGAATAAGGAAACAATCTCCTGCGGATAGTTCGTAGGTATGTAGTTCAGTACGGAACGTACCGGCTCCTTTTTCTACATAATGCAATAGATAATAATCGTATAGCTTCGGGCCAAGGGCGTGACCGGGAAGGGTCTGGCTTGCCCCTGCAAAGAGGACATGCAATGCCCCTTTTTCATAATAAACAGGATTGGAGGCAACCGAGTAGCTGAGTGCTCCACTTTTGCCAGAGGTTTCCGGAATTTGTTTTATCGGATCCCCCGTTAGACCTTCCTTACGTTGTTCAGTCATGATGACATTCCTTTCCTTCCTAGATGTTCCATTCATTATACGTCGAAAGGTCACATTTATCCATATGGAACACACATGGTTGCATTTCAAGAGGAACCGCCTTCTTGTATAATAACATTAAGAAAACCAACAACATTGAGATGGGGTGCAGCAGCAATGAACATAAATGAATTGAAACAAAAGTTTATTGACAAGTACGGAGAGAGTGGAGCGGACATCCGTGTGTTCCATGCCCCTGGGCGGGTGAATCTGATCGGTGAGCACATTGACTATAACGGGGGGTACGTGCTTCCGGCTGCGCTTGAATTCGGTACCACTTTGATTATCCGTGAGCGTGAGGACAACAAGTTGCAGTTGGCTTCCACGAATATGCCCTATGAAGGAACGCTGGATACGTCCTCCATTGGCAAAGAGAAAACAGGGGAATGGACGGATTACCCGGTAGGCGTCATGGTTGAACTGCAAGGCAAAGGCGTAAAAGTAACCAAAGGTTATGACTTCCTCTATCATGGAGAAATTCCGAACGGCGCAGGACTTTCCTCTTCCGCATCGCTGGAGGTTCTTACCGGGTTTGCTATCCAGTCGCTTGAAGGTTTGAATGATATTGATACGGTTCAATTGGCGCTGCTGTCCCAAAAGGCAGAGAACGAATTCGTTGGTGTCAACTGTGGCATCATGGACCAGTTCGCTGTAGCTAATGGAGAAGAGGATCATGCGATCCTGCTGATGTGTGACACCCTTGAATATGAAAAAGTACCATTCCGTACGGGTGCCTACAAGCTGGTCATTGGTAACACGAACAAACGTCGGGGGTTGGTGGACTCGGCTTATAACGAACGTCGCTCCCAATGTGAGCAAGCACTTGCCATTTTAAAAGAACAACTGCCTGCACTGAACTATCTGGCGCAACTTACACCTGAACAATTCGTTACACTACAGGATCACATCAAGGATGAGAAGGTAAGACAGCGTGCCCAGCACGTCGTGGAAGAGAATGCACGTGTACTTGCATCAGTGGATGCACTGCGTGATAACGATCTGGAAACCTTCGGCAAGCTGATGAATGCTTCTCATGAATCCCTTCGTTATCTATATGAAGTGAGCTGCGAAGAGCTGGACGTGATGGTTGAAGAAGCTCAACGGATTCCAGGCACTCTAGGTGCACGCATGACAGGAGCAGGATTCGGTGGATGTACGGTATCCCTTGTGCATGAGGACGATGTAGAGCGTTTTGTAAGCGAAGTTGGAGCGGCATATGAAGCACGCACCAGTCTCAAAGGCGAGTTCTATGTATGCGGAGTAGGCGACGGCGTTAAAGAATTGAAGGAGGCGAAGTAAGATGGCGATTTTGGTGACAGGTGGAGCAGGATATATTGGTTCTCATACGGTAGCGGCTTTGTTGGAGCGTGGCGAAGAGGTAGTTGTACTGGATAACTTGCAGACAGGGCATCGTGAAGCTCTGCTGGGCGGAAAATTGTATGAAGGTGATCTGCGTGACAAGGAACTTCTGGCGAAGCTGTTCGCTGAGAACTCCATTGATGCAGTCATCCACTTTGCAGCTAACTCACTGGTTGGCGAGAGTATGAAAGATCCTGTGAAATACTATGACAACAACGTGTTTGGCACATTGTGCCTGCTGGAAGCGATGAATGCAGCGAATGTACGTCGCATCGTCTTCTCCTCCACGGCTGCTACTTACGGCGAGCCGGAGAAAGTGCCGATTGAAGAGAGCGATCGCACAGAGCCTACGAACGTATATGGTGAAACCAAGCTGATGATGGAGCGCATGATGTCTTGGTTCGATAAAGTACAGGAAATCAAATACGTCTCCCTTCGTTACTTCAATGCTGCCGGAGCCCATGATAGCGGCAAAATCGGTGAAGATCACCAGCCGGAGAGTCATCTTATCCCACTCGTACTGCAAACGGCATTGAAACAACGTCCACACATCGCCGTGTTCGGTGACGACTACGCGACAGAAGACGGAACCTGTGTACGTGATTACATCCACGTAAGTGATCTGGCGGATGCGCATCTGCGGGCCGTAGATTATCTCCGTAAAGGGGAGAACAGCAACGTGTTCAACCTGGGCAACGGTCAAGGCTTCTCTGTTAAACAGGTTATTGAGACGGCTAAGAAAGTAACCGGACTGGATATTCCGGTTGTACAGGAACCACGTCGTGCGGGTGATCCAGCTGTACTGGTGGCTTCGTCTGCCAAAGCAAGATCCGTACTGGGTTGGAATCCAAAATGGACCAATCTGGAAGATGTCATTCAAAGCGCATGGAGCTGGCATCAGTCCCACCCTGACGGCTACGGAAAAAACTAGGAGGCGAACATCGATATGTCACAGACTCAACTTGCAGCAGGTGCCACAGAGCGGACACCGGAGCAGCAGGAAGCACTGCATGCCATTGAACGTCTGGTAGCATTTTCCTTGCAGAACAAATTGATTGAAGAAGCGGATCGGGATTACAGCCGTAATCTACTGCTAGAACAGTTTGGGTTCTCCGAGCCGTATGCTGGAGTATTGAACGAGACGGTGTTGGATGGACCCCAACCATTGCTGGATACGTTAATTGATTATGGGTTCACCATTGGACTTATTCCTGAAAATAGCGATACGTTCCGTGATTTGCTCGATGCAAAAATTATGGGTCAATTGATGGCACGTCCATCTGAGGTGGTGCGCGCATTCCGTCATACGGAGCAGACCGAAGGCATTGAGGCGGCTACCTCGCAATTTTATGAGCTTTCAATTCATTCCAACTACATTCGGATGGACCGTATCTCCAAGAATGTGTATTGGACACAGGATACAGCTTATGGAGATATGGAGATTACAATCAACCTGTCCAAGCCGGAGAAAAGTCCAAAGGAAATCGCGATGGCAAAGCTGCTTCCGCCTCCGGTATATCCGAAATGCCAACTTTGTCGTGAAAATGTGGGCTATGCGGGACGGGTCAACCACCCGGCCCGTCAAAACCTACGTGTCATTCCTTTGGAATTGAACGGCGAACCTTGGTTCTTCCAATACTCGCCATACGTGTACTACAACGAGCACTGTATTATTTTCCATCACGATCATGTGCCGATGAAATTAACGAAGGATACGCTGCGTAGGCTGCTGGCTTTCGTGGGGGAGTATCCGCATTACTTTATCGGTTCCAATGCCGATCTGCCTATCGTTGGCGGCTCCATCCTGACTCATGACCATTTCCAGGGTGGACGCCATACCTTTGCCATTCAAAATGCGAAGCCAGAGGCGGTATTCCGCCACGCTGGTTCACCGGGCCTTACGCTCAGTCTTGTGAAATGGCCAATGTCCGTACTGCGGCTGGCCTCACAGGATCCGGCGGAGTTGCTCGAAGCGGGGAATGCCGTTTATGAAGCATGGAAGGTGTACAGCGATTCTACGGTGGAGATTGAGGCCTTCAGTGAGGTTGACGGAGAACAGATTCCACACAATACAGTGACTCCAATCGTTCGTCGCAGTGCAGACGGAGGATATGAGATGGACCTCGTTCTGCGGAACAATCGTACGAATGATGAACATCCCGAAGGGATTTTCCACCCTCACCGTGAAATGCATCATCTGAAGAAGGAGAACATTGGACTCATCGAAGTGATGGGGCTTGCAATCCTGCCAGGTCGTTTGAAAGAAGAGCTGGACAGCATCGCGGATATTCTCTCTGGGGATACCAAACTTGCTGAGGCGGCCAAAGCTTCCGAACATGTGTTGAACAAACATCTGGGCTGGGCAGAAGAACTGATCGAACGTTTCGGTCCCAACCTGAACAAGGAGCAAGCTGTTGCGCTTGTGCAACAGGAAGTCGGCTTGAAATTCGCCGAGATTCTGGAGCATGCAGGTGTGTACAAATATGATGAGGCGGGACGTCAAGCCTTCCGTCGTTTTGTAAGCAGCATGGGATACACCGAATAGTAGTCAACTAACCAAAACACCCGCCCAATCATGAGCGGGTGTTCTTGTCGTTCTTGACATTTGTGTGCATTGGAATGAACTACCGAGCCAGTTATAATAGAGGGAAGTCCTAGAGTACCACAATGAATTGAGGAAATGGGGTTAATAATATGGAAAAGAAGGCATTGGATATTCCGTTGATCACAGATGCTGAGGAACTGCAAGGCATGGTGGGTGAACCGCATGAACATGTGCGTAACAAGGCAATCTCATTTGTGGATTCACATGTTCAGAACTTTCTATCCATATCACCATTATTTTTCCTCTCCACGTCCGATCGTGATGGGAAAAGTGATGTGTCACCCCGGGGCGATGGAGCGGGATTCGTAAAAGTTTATGATACATATCGGCTCATCTATCCCGAACGCCCGGGCAATCGGCGGATAGACTCCTTGTTGAACATTTTGTCTAACCCTGGTATTGGCATGCTCTTTTTGATTCCGGGTCTGAATGAAGTGCTGCGCATTAATGGTACAGCGTCCATTACCAAGGATGAAGAATTTATCGCGAGTATGGGCTGGACCGGTAAAACGATTGGTGCGGCTGTCATTGTGGATGTGGAAGAGTGCTTTATCCATTGTCCGCGGGCATTCAAACAGGCTGGATTATGGGCCTCAGAAACCTGGGTGGATGCTGAAGATTTGCCTTCAACGAGCGAGATGTTTCGAGCCCACTTGCAAATCAACGGGTTGTTATAAAGTGAGTGACTATGGATTTGTTTTTCTATAAACGGGGTACTATAATTGGAGTTGCACTAAAAAATTCTAAACTCCATTGGAGGCGACAATAGATATGAGATCTTTTCAATTTTATAATCCAACCCGATTGATTTTCGGTAAAGGTCAGCTGGAAGCACTGAAAACTGAAGTGCCGAAATACGGCAAACGGGTTCTGCTTGTATATGGTGGCGGCAGTATCAAACGCAGCGGTTTGTACGATCAGGTGATCGGTTTGCTGAAGGAAGTTGGAGCTGAGGTTACGGAGTTGGCTGGTGTAGAACCGAACCCACGTCTTTCGACGGTTCACAAAGGCGTAGACCTTTGCAAAACGAACAATATTGACCTGATTCTCGCTGTAGGCGGCGGCAGTGTACTGGACTGTGCCAAAGCGATTGCCGTAGGTGCCAAATATGATGGTGACATGTGGGATTTTGCCCAGCGTAAAGCCGTTGCACAGGATGCTCTTCCGCTCGGAACCGTGCTGACAATGGCTGCAACTGGCTCGGAAATGAATGCCGGTTCGGTTATCACGAATCAGGATACACAGGAGAAGTTGGGCTGGGGCAGCGCGTATTCGTTCCCTGCGTTCTCAATTCTTGATCCGGTAAATACATATACCGTTCCTCTGGACCAAACGGTTTATGGCATGGTTGATATGATGTCCCACGTACTGGAGCATTACTTCCATCTGGATGCCAACACACCGGTTCAACTCGGATTCTGTGAGACGATTCTGCGCACAGTTATGGATGCAGCCCCTCGTTTGGTTGAAGACCTGGAGAACTATGAACTGCGTGAAACGATTCTGTACTGCGGAACGATGGCATTGAATGGTGTACTGAACATGGGTCTCGCTGGTGACTGGGCTACTCACAATATCGAACACGCGGTATCCGCAGTGTATGACATTCCGCATGGCGGAGGGCTCGCGATTCTGTTCCCGCATTGGATGAAGCATAATGTGGACGTCAATGTGGATCGTTTCAAACGTCTCGCGATCAATGTGTTCGAAGTTAATCCTGAAGGTAAATCGGACAAACAGATTGCTGAAGAAGGCATCGAAGCGTTGAGCAAATTCTGGACATCCATTGGTGCGCCTAACCGTCTGGCTGATTATGATATCGATGACAGCCAAATCGAAGTGATGGCTGACAAAGCCATGCTCTTCGGCCCATTTGGTAACTTCAAAAAATTGCAACGTGAAGACGTTGTATCTATCTACAAGGCTTCTCTATAAGAATAAAACATAAAAACACAGCGATGTGTTCTTGAACCGCACGTCTCCTTTAACGGAGATTTGCGGTTTTTTTGTTGTGAATAAGAGCGAATTGGAGAATGTTCTAGGAACTGGACCATTTTTCAACCAGAATAACCATTATCGGGTCTAGGAACCAAATGAGGAAAGATTTTGAAACATAACAGTGGGTTGCTACGTATTTATTTACATGAGGAATGCCCAGTTGGATGGAATTGCGGCAGAAGAGAGGAGGAACGGGGAATGGAGTCAATCTATTGGGGGTGTCTAATCGGAGGAGCCATATTTGCAGTCGTCAGCCTTGTGCTAGGTGACTTGATTGATGGCTTGCTGGACGGGGCCTTTGAATTGCCAGGCCTTGATTTTTTCAAACCTGTTGTGCTGGCTGGTTCCATAACAACCTTTGGCGGAGCCGGTATTATGCTGACACGTTATAGCTCGATAAGTGCGATTTCGGCACTGATACTATCCCTGCTTATAGGTATTGCTGCAGCCATGCTGGTATTCTTTGCATATATCAAGCCGATGCGTAACAGTGACGTTTCCATTGCGTTTTCCATGAAAGAGCTATCTGGGAAAATTGGAGAAATTACCATTCCGGTACCGGAAAAAGGTTTTGGTGAAGTCATGATCAAGATTGCTGCCGGTAATACGGTGCACACGGCATCCAGCTTTGAACATCGTCCCATTGCGGCGGGAGCGCGTGTTGTAGTTGTGGATGTAACCGAAGGCGTGCTGCGTGTGTCGGAATGGGATGAAGATGTACTTAAAGATGTTTAAGGTAGTTTAACCGTTAGCAGTGTAAGCAGTCATGTATGAATAAGGGGAGAGATGTGGAATGAGTGATTTGAATTTGGATATGGATGTATTGTTGATTCCTGCAATAGTTGTCGGTGTTATTCTGATTCTTGGTTTGGCGTTCTGGGCGAGGTACAAAACGGTTGGGCCGGATGAAGCCATGATCGTTACGGGTTCATTCCTTGGAAGTAAAAATATTTCCGACGATGACTCCGGACGCAAAATTAAAATTGTTCGTGGAGGCGGCGCATTTATCTTGCCAGTATTCCAGCAGTCAGAGTTTATCTCACTGTTGTCCCATAAGCTGGACGTTTCCACACCGGAAGTATACACGGAACAAGGCGTACCGGTCATTGCCGATGGTGTCGCCATTATCAAGGTCGGAAGCTCAATAGAAGACGTGGCTACTGCAGCCGAGCAATTCATTGGTAAGCCGGTAGAATCGTTAAGAGGCGAAGCACAGGAAGTTCTGGAAGGGCATTTGCGGGCCATCCTCGGAACGATGACGGTGGAAGAAGTATACCGTAACCGCGATCGCTTCGCGCAAGAGGTTCAAGGTGTAGCTGCCAGGGATCTGAAAAAAATGGGACTGCAAATTGTCTCTTTTACCATCAAAGATGTTCGTGACAAACAAGGTTATCTGGATGCCCTCGGTAAACCGAGGATAGCAGCCGTCAAGCGTGATGCTGAAATTGCGGAAGCGGAAGCGATGCGGGATGCACGTATTCAGAAGGCCAATGCAGAAGAGCAAGGGCAAAAAGCCGAGTTGCTGCGTGATACGAATATCGCTGAAGCTGCAAAAGAGAAGGAACTGAAAGTAGCGACGTTTAAGCGGGATCAGGATACTGCTAAAGCAGAAGCGGATCAGGCTTACCATATCCACGAAGCGCGTGCGAGACAAACCGTGGTGGAGGAAGAAATGAAAGTTGAACTCGTTCGTAAAGAACGTGAGATTGATCTGCAAGAGAAAGAAATTATCGTACGTGAGAAGCAGTATGATGCTGAAGTGAAGAAAAAGGCAGAAGCGGATCGTTATGCGGTGGAGCAGGCTGCCGAAGCGGATAAAGCCAAAAGAATGCGTGAAGCCGATGCGGTACAGTACTCCATTGAAACGCATGCAAAAGCTACTGCGGAGCAGAAGCGTCTTGAAGGGCAGGCTATGGCGGATGCAGAACTCGCTAAAGGTACAGCGGATTCAGAGGTTATTCGTCTGAGAGGACTTGCAGAAGCGGAAGCGAAGGAAAAACTGGCCGAGGCGTTCCAAAAGTTCGGCGAAGCTGCCGTGCTCGATATCATCGTCAAAATGCTGCCTGAACTTGCTGGTAAAATTGCGGAGCCGATCTCTGCGATTGATAAACTGACTGTTGTGGACACAGGTAAAGGTGAAGGCGCCACTCGTGTAAGCAATTATGTAACTGAGCTCATGGCGACGGCCCCTGAGATGCTCAAAAGCGTTTCCGGCATTGATGTGGAGCAGTTAATTAAAGGCCTCACCAAACCTAAAACACCAGCACCGGTTGCTATCCAACAGAGTGAACCTGTAACGACTCCCTCTATAATCGATAAGATTGTGGAAAAAGCTGGAGTTGACGAGTAAGACAACGAATTATAAAGCAGTCATGCTCTATTGACCTTAAGGCGAATTTTTGTTACTTTTTAAGCGAGACGTCCGGCGCGGTTTGCCCGCTTCCGGATGTCTTTTCTTTCTTACTAGGGTGTGACTGAATCACACCTAAGATGGTGTGAAAAAGAGGTGCAAATATTGAGTAGCCTGCAAGTAGCCAAAGCGCTAAATAATAATGTAATTATTGCACAGCATCCTGAACATGGAGAAGTTGTCGTGATTGGTAAAGGCATCGGCTTCAATCGGAAAACAAATGATATTATTCCACTGATGGCTGTGGAGAAGATGTTCATTTTGAGAAACCAGCAGGAGCAGGAGCAGTATAAACAGCTTCTTCCACAAGTGGATGAAGCATTGATCGAAATTATTAACGAAGTCATTACGTATATTGCAGAACGTACGGACGTTCCTTTAAACGAACATATTCATATCGCACTGACCGACCATATTTCTTTTGCATTAAAACGGAAAGAACAAGGGATTGTTATCCAGAATCCGTTTCTATATGAGACCCGTGAAATTTATCCTGACGAATATCGTATGGGTGAATATGCGGTTCGTTTGATTAAAGAAAAACTGGGCGTAGATCTAGGAATGGATGAAATCGGTTTTATTGCGCTTCACATCTACAGTGCCATGACCAACCAAAATATTTCCCAAGTTCGCGAGCACTCGCAATTGATAACTGATTTGGTGAGCCTGGTGTCCACCCAACTGGATTATTCGTTTGAGACCGAGTCACTGGATTATTCCCGGTTACTGACTCATCTTCGATTTGCCTTGGAGCGTGTCCGTCGGGGAGACAAAGTGGAAGAAATCCACAAATTGGATTCCCTGTTGAAGTTAGAATATCCTGAAATGTACTCGCTTGCATGGAAACTAACGAAGGTGATGGAAAAAAGGTTGAATCTCCCAGTGTATCCTGCGGAAGTAGGTTATTTGACCATTCATTTGCAGCGCTTGAATCAAAGGAAAGAAGAAGAGAGTAAGTGAAAAAATTCCATCATTGGAATTCTGGTTCGACAAATTTCGTGTAAAGGCTTGCATCGTTTTTGAAGTGGTGCTACAATGGTCTCCGTAATCAAGCAACTGAATAAACACAAACGACGTGTTACTGATTCGATCAGGCATGAGTTATCTAGAGCGTGATTGTTCTTACCTTATACCGGGTATGCTATACCCGAAGGTTGGACCAATTTGCTTTGTTAACTCGTGCCTTTTTTGTTTTCCCTTGCTTGCTTCACAACATAAAAATTTAAAAGAAAGGGTGGATACGACGCAATGTTTAAAAAGCTTTTTGGTGTATTGCAAAGAGTAGGTAAAGCTCTCATGTTGCCCGTAGCGATTCTTCCAGCAGCAGGTTTGTTGCTCGGGATCGGTAACATGCTTGTAAATCCGGATTTTCTGCAATATGCTACAGCGCTAGATACCCCATGGGTAAGCTCGATCGCGACGATTATGATGAATGCGGGTCAGATCGTATTTGATAATCTGGCATTACTGTTCGCTGTCGGTGTAGCCGTCGGGCTGGCCGGAGGCGAAGGTGTCGCAGGTCTTGCGGCCATCATCGGTTACCTGGTCATGAATGTGACTTTGGGTACGGCTGTTGGTGTTACGCCGGCCATGATCGGTGAAGTACCCGGTTATGCCAGCATCTTGGGTATCCCTACATTGAGTACTGGCGTGTTCGGAGGTATTATCATAGGTATTACCGCCGCGCTATGTTACAATCGATTTTTCAAAATCGAACTGCCGTCTTACCTCGGTTTCTTTGCAGGTAAACGTTTTGTCCCAATTATCACTTCAGTCGTTTCCCTCTTAATCGGGTTGCTTCTGGTGATCATCTGGCCTCCAATTCAAAATGGGCTGAATGCTGTATCTCACTTCATGGTAGATACAAGTCCGACATTGTCGGCGTTCATTTTCGGAGTGGTAGAACGGTCACTTATTCCGTTCGGTCTGCATCACATTTTCTATTCACCATTCTGGTTTGAGTTCGGTGAATATGTGAACAAAGCTGGAGATGTCATTCGTGGAGACCAGCAAATCTTCTTCAATCAACTGCGTGATGGTGTGAACCTTACAGCGGGAACGTTCCAAGTTGGTAAATTCCCGTTCATGATGTTCGGTTTGCCAGCTGCGGCGCTTGCGATGTACCATGAAGCAAGACCGGAGCACAAAAAGTATGTTGCAGGGATCATGGGATCAGCTGCGCTGACTTCGTTCCTCACAGGGATTACAGAACCACTGGAGTTCTCATTCCTGTTTGTAGCGCCAATCCTGTTTGCAGTACACTGTATCTTTGCAGGTTTGTCTTTCATGACGATGCAAATTCTTGGAGTCAAAATCGGGATGACATTCTCCGGTGGATTTATTGACTTCCTGATCTTCGGAATTATCCCGAACCGCACGCCGTGGTGGGATGTTATCATCGTAGGTTTGATTCTTGCAGTGATCTACTATTTCGGATTCCGATTGATCATTCGCAAATTCAACCTCAAAACACCAGGACGTGAAGAGGCAACTCCTGAAACTGCCTCGGGCGGTGGAGGCTCAAGTTCAACGGATGATCTACCTCACAATATTCTTGCTGCTTTCGGCGGGCAAGATAATATCAAACATCTGGATGCTTGCATTACTCGTTTGCGGATTGAAGTAAATGAGAAATCCAGTGTAAATAAAGATCGTTTGAAACAATTGGGTGCATCTGGCGTACTTGAAGTGGGTAATAATGTACAGGCCATCTTCGGTACACGTTCAGATACGATTAAATCTCAAATGCAGGATATCATTGCAGGACGGACACCGGCACCAGCTCCAGCAGCTGTGGCTAAGCCAGCTCCTGAACAGGAAAAGGCGCAAGGTGAAGAAGGTGAACGTATTATTAAGGAAGACATCGTTATGCCAGTTAACGGCGAATTGATGGATATCACAAACGTTCCTGATCCGGTCTTTGCTGAGAAAATGACAGGTGATGGCTTTGCTGTTCTGCCTCATGATGGCAAAATTACTTCTCCTGTATATGGTAAGGTGTTTAACGTATTTCCAAGCAAACATGCCGTGGGCATTATGTCTGACGGAGGCAAGGAAGTACTTGTTCATATAGGTGTCAACACGGTGAAGCTGAAAGGTCAGGGCTTTAACGTGCTTGTGCAGGAAGGCGACCTGGTATCGGCAGGACAGCCGATTATGGAAGTGGATCTGGAGTATGTGAAAGCTAATGCTCCGTCGATCATCTCTCCGATCATTTTCACCAACCTGCCAGAAGGCTCGACAGTAACGCTTACGAAAAGTGGGTTACTGAAAATTGGCGATCAGCCGATTATTGAGATAAAATAAGAAGTGTTACGACGATGGCAAGCAAGTGTAAATATATGCAATGCCTAAACTAAATTATTGAAAGTGAGATGATTGTAATGCAACAAACATTCAGAATTACAGACGAAGATGGTATCCACGCACGTCCGGCGACAGCCCTGGTTAATACAGCAAACAAATTCAAAGGTGCAGAATCCTTCGCAGAAGCTAACGGTAAAAAAGTAACTTTGAAATCCATCCTGGGTGTACTTTCCCTTGGTCTGGAACAAGGCGACACCATCAACATCATCGTTGAAGGCGAAGGAGAAGCTGAAGCTCTTCAAGCTCTGACAGACGTTATGGTTAACGAAGGGCTGGGCGAAATTAATGCTTAATGTCTCTGGGATCGCGGCTTCGGCGGGTATTGCTATCGCCAAGGCGTTTATCTTGGAGCATCCCAATTACTCTGTAGAAAAACGCGAAATCAACGACGTTGACGCAGAGATCGCGAAACTGGACTCAGCTCTGGGCAAGTCCCAGGCTGAGCTTGAGGCGATCAAAGAGCGTACTTTACAAGAGCTTGGCGAGAAAAAAGCTGAGATTTTTGCTTCGCATTTGCTCATTCTGAATGACCCGGAACTGATTGATCCGGTTAAAGCGAAAATTGCAGATGATAAGATTAATGCGGAATTCGCATTGAACGAAACAGCAACGCAATTTATCGAAATGTTCGAAAATATGAAGAGTGCTTACCTGCAGGAACGTGCTGCGGATATGCGTGATGTAACCAAACGTGTGCTAAATCACTTGCTTGGTATCGAATTCATGAGTCCTGCTGAGATCAGTGAAGAAGTGATCGTGCTTGCGGAGGATCTTACGCCTTCCGACACGGCTCAACTGAACCGTCAATATGTTAAAGGCTTTGCAACCAATATTGGTGGACGTACTTCTCACTCTGCAATCATGGCTCGTTCGCTTGAAATTCCGGCTGTCGTTGGAACCAAGGACATTCTGGCTCAAGCGAAACAAGGTGACATGATTATCGTTGACGGTTTGGACGGTCACGTACTGGTTAATCCAACGGATGATGTTATTGCTGAGTATCGTTCCAAACAGGAGCAATACGATGCACAACGTGCCGAGTGGAGAAAACTGCGTGATGAGCCAACGGTAACGGTGGACAACGTTCATGTGGAACTGGCAGCCAACATTGGTACACCGAATGATGTTGCTGGTGTTCTGGAGAATGGCGGCGAGGCTGTAGGCCTGTACCGTACCGAGTTCCTGTACATGGGCAGAGACAAGCTTCCTTCCGAGGACATTCAGTATAATGCTTACAAGGCTGTACTGGAAAAAATGGAAGGTAAACCTGTTGTTGTTCGTACACTCGACATCGGTGGAGACAAAGAGCTTCCATATCTGGACCTGCCAAAAGAAATGAATCCATTCCTAGGTTTCCGCGCAGTTCGTCTGTGTCTGGACCGTCTGGACATTTTCCGTACTCAATTGCGTGCATTGCTGCGTGCAAGCGTACATGGTAACCTGCGTGTCATGTTCCCTATGATCGCAACACTTGGTGAATTCCGTGAAGCGAAAGCTGTCTTGCTCGAAGAGAAAGAGAAGCTGGTTGCTGAAGGTATTGCTGTTTCTGACAGCATTCAACTCGGAATCATGGTCGAAATTCCTTCGACTGCAGTTCTGGCGGATCAATTTGCCAAAGAAGTGGATTTCTTCAGTATCGGAACGAACGATCTGATTCAATACACGATGGCTGCTGACCGAATGAACGAACGAGTGGCATATCTGTACCAACCTTACAACCCAGCCATTTTACGTTTGGTTAAAATGGTTATCGATGCAGCGCATCGTGAAGGCAAATGGGTTGGCATGTGTGGTGAGATGGCCGGAGACGAAACAGCAATTCCATTGCTACTTGGTCTCGGACTGGATGAGTTCAGCATGAGCGCAACATCTATTCTGCCAGCTCGCAGTCAGATCACCAAGCTGTCCCGTGCAGACATGCAAGAACTTGCTGCCAAAGCACTGGATATGCAAACGGCTGAACAAGTCGTTGAATTGGTTCAAAGCATTTAAGCGTAATGTAATTTTACGGGGTTTCCACCCGATTTTAAGGGTTTCTTTTTCCGATAAAAAAGCTGCAGTCTTGCAGCGATTTTGCCGGTATCTGTTGTTACAGCAGATACCGGCTTTTTTTGTTTTGGGCCGATATCACTATTCTGCTGAGAAGTTACATTTTTCCGTTTGTATCTTGGTTGAAAATCATTATCATTAAGATATTCGAACAATTCAAACAATGGACATCATGCTGAGGGAGAAAGTAGGGCTACCATGAAGGTCAATGAAAAAAAGGCAGGCAAGATGCTTAAATATAGCAGTATCGATTCGTTTGAAGTGTCCTGGAATGGAGAAATTGTTCATGCAGCGACAGCGGAACACTTCGCTATTCTTTGTACAAGTGGCTCAGGAACTTTGGTATCGAACGAACACATATCCCGATTGAATGAAGGGGAAGTCTATTTGCTGGCTCCTGGACAGAGGTTCAAGCTGGCGGCAGATGAGCAGGCGTTAAAAGGCTGTATGGTCCGTTTCGAAGTATACGAATATGGCGGAGAACAGCAGATGACCGCTACCCATGCTTTCATGGAGGGTTTGTTTTGGTGCAAAGATCCGCATCAACTCGCGCTCTCTTGTGATCGATTGCTTCAACTGGAGGTCGCTGGTGACGAGGAACACTTCAATAGACAGGCCGCATTATACGGTTTGATGACTTCACTTGTTCAAGCGGAGGCCAAGCCGGAAAGCGTTGAGTCTACCGCTTCTGCGATTGCCCGTGTTGCCGATTATATGAATGAACATCTGGATCATGAATTAAAACGAGATGAATTGTCCAAGCTTGCTGGCCTGAGTCCAGGGTATTTTTCGTGGGCATTTCAGCAATATACAGGAAAGACCCCGACGGCCTATCTGATGGATGTCAGAATGAAACGGGCCAAGGAGCTCCTTTTGTCAGGTGATGGTGTAAAAGAGACCGCGGTCCGAGTCGGCTATGAAGATGAATTTTATTTTAGCCGCAGATTCAAACAGAAGATGGGACTTTCGCCTAATGCGTTTGTCAAAAGCCGCAGATATAGTATCGCAAGTGTCTCTGATCCAATCTCGGGCAGTTTACTGGCACTTGGCCTGCTTCCGAAAGCTGCTGCCTTTTATCCAAATCATGAATTATACAACCGAATGACTCGTCTACATTCTTATGAGCTGGGGGAAGGGCAGATCTGGCAAGAAAATGTGGATCGATTGCGTGCGTCGGAGCCGGAGCTTATTTTCTGCACTGACATTCTGGGCGAGCGGGCGCGAAAAGAGCTGGAGCAGATTGCGCCGACAGTTGCCATCCCTTGGTTATCCGCAGACTGGCGCGAGCAGCTTCGAATGATTGCAGAAGTCATGGAGCATCGGGCAGAGGCGGAGGTGTGGCTGTCAGAATATGATGGCAAGGCGGAAGCGGTCTACCGCAAAGTAAGACGTAACATCGGTGGAGCTACCGTCAACATATGGCGTATCACGGATTCGGAATATCGGATATATGGCAAACGCAATGCTGGCGCGGTCCTTTATGATGATTTTAGATTGGCAGCTACGCATCGTCTCGATGACATCAATGTTTTTGAATCGGTGACTAAAGAAGCTCTGGAAAAATACGACGCAGATATGCTGATTATCATGGTAGATTCCACACAGCAGGCGGCTCGGGAATGGAAGGCACTTCAGGCCAGTGAGCAGTGGCATCGTTTGACAGCGGTTCGGCATGGACATGTGTACGAGGTGGGGACAGAAAAATTGTTTGAGTATTCAGCTTGGTCGCATGATCGGGCGCTATCTTATTTTATGCGGTTATTTGGCTGACTAAAGTCCAGTTCACTCCGTTTATATATCCATGTTTAGCTGAAGCAATGAATGATATGATACGTATTGAGAAAGAAAATCATTATCAGTGTAAAGAGGAGGTGACATTCCATTTCTGGAAAGCCGCCTTGGAATCTAGAGCAATTGTTTAAAGCACCTCGATTATACCCGGTTTCCGAAGATCAACATACCGGCGTACATGCTTGCTTCTATGAGGGTGTGTCATATAAAGGTCGTGCTACTCGCATATTTGCCTACTGCGGCATCCCGCGTCCGGTCTCTCCTAACGAGGAAGTTCCCGCGGTAATTTTGGTTCACGGTGGGGCGGGAACAGCTTTTAGCAGTTGGGTGAAAGAATGGATGGCACGAGGGTATGCTGCGATAGCCATGGATCTGGAAGGGCATGTTCCATTCGGGGATGAGGAGCACACCGAACGGATGGAATGGCCTTCACATTCATGGAGTGGTCCTGAGAAACAGGGTGTATTTGCAGATTACGAACAGCCTGTTGAAGATCAATGGATGTATCATGCCGCAGCCGCTGTAATATTGGCTCATTCATTGCTCCGCTCTTTTCCGGGTGTAAACAAGCAGAGCATAGGTATAACAGGAATTTCATGGGGGGGCATCATCACAAGTTTGGTTGCGGGATTAGACACCAGGCTTTCTTTTGCCATGCCCGTTTATGGCTGTGGGTATCTGCATGAACCGGGTTCCTATTATGGGCTTAGCTTTGCATCCATGCGGGAGGTAGAGGCAGAACGTGTTCGTCTATTGTGGGATCCATCCACTTATCTGTCGGAAAGCCGCTTGCCGATGTTATGGCTTAACGGTAGTAATGATACCCATTTTCCGTTGACCATATTTAACAAGTCTTTTGAGCAGCATCTGGAGTGTCATCCAAACAACAACCATAGCAGACTAAGCCTTCATCCGGGTCTCGGGCATTCTTACAAGGAGGCATGGGCATGCGAGGAGGTCTTCGCTTTTGCAGACAGTATCGTTAAAGCGAAACCTGCGCTTATTGAAATATGTGAGGAGAAGCACGAGGACGGTTGGTTTGTCGTTCGGTATGATTCATGCCTTCCTGTCCTGGAGGCCAATCTTTATTGGTGCGTGGATGATCGCAATTGGAGAACCGCAAGATGGGAGTCCATCCCCGCTTCGTTGGATACAACGAACTGCAAAGCGCTCATACGTCTTCCACAGCATGGAAGTTCGTTTTTTATGAATCTAAGAAATGAAAAGGGCTGGATCACAAGCACACGTGTAATGAGAAATGAGAGAACGGCAGAAGACAAAATAACAGAATAACGAATGAATAAGGGGATCTGTAGAAAATGAAACAACGAAATCAACGCTACTTCACGTTAACAGCAGTTTTGCTTGCGGTGCTATTATTGATTGTGGCCTGTGGCAACAAAGAGAAGTCAGGTTCGTCTGAGGCAGAACCGACGAAACAGGAACAAGCGGCTTCGGAAGAGTCCCAAGATGCCACGTTTACATTTAAGGATACAAATGGTGAGCAGACATTACCACAAAAGCCAGAAAATATCGCTTCCACAGTGACATATTTGACGGATCACCTGATTGCACTTGGCATGACGCCACAAGCTACAGTGAAATCACAGAACGAAGATTTTCCGTTATATTTGAAGCCATTCTTGAATGATGTGGCTATCATCGGTGATCAAGGTAAGGTCAGTGTAGAGAAAATGCTCTCTCTTGGACCAGATCTGATTGTGACGGATACGAACAGCAAAGAGCAATACGAGAATTATGCCAAAATTGCTCCAACGGCCATGCTTGAGAATGGATATGTGGCACCTGATTGGCAGACGGCATTTCGAGCTACCGCGGCGGCCTTTGGTCTGAACGAAAAGGCAGAAGAAGTGATAAAAACCTATGAAACGCATAAAGCTGAGGCGATCCAAAAAGTTCACGCCAAAGCAGAGGGTAAGACACTCATGGTATTGCGGATAAGAAATGATATTCGGTATTACGGAGACATGGACTACAAATGGCTTTATGATGATTTCGGTTTCTCCAGACCGGCTGTTTTCCCCGTGACAAGCGCTGAAAGTCGCTATGAAGTATTGTCTAATGAAAAGCTGCCAGAAATCGATCCGGATTACATTATCCTTATCAATGATAATGAAGAGATCTATAACAATCTGCAGACCTTGGGGATTTGGAAAAACATGAAGGCTGTTAAAAATAATCAGGTATTCCAGGTGGCTTCAGATTCGTGGTTTGGCGGGTATGGACCCAATGCGGCTACTTCCATGCTGGATGACCTGAATCGTTTGTTCGGCGAATGATGAATGACCGGATTCGTGAGGAACTGGGGAAGCACTTTAATCTTGTACAGGAACTGAATGGTGTACCCGTGGCATCGCTATGTGGAGAATCTATTGTTGATCCGGAGGCAATGAGAAGCTTTTTGTCCGCCTATCAACAGTTAATCGAGGGACAGGATCTAACGGTTGCCGCAGCCTATTTCACCAGTTGGTTCGGTGATGTGGCAGCTGCGCTGCAATATACCATATCCGTCCATGATGCAGCTCCGAATTTTTCGCTAGCCAATCTGAGTATACATTTGATGAAGGAAACCGGGTATACACGAATTGCTTTTCAACTTGAGAACATGGATGTCACTCTCGCTCCGAAGGATTCGGAGGAAAGAACGGTCTGGCTTGAAGCAGAATTAAGACGTTTTTACAGTCAGACTGCACGTCCCCTCATGGAGTGTTTGTCCAAAGCTTCTGGGTTGCATGTCAGCATGTTGTGGGGGCAGTTGCCAACGGCTCTGCAAAACTACAGGGAGAATATTCATAATACGTATCAAGACGATGAAGCTCTCTTGCGTCAGTTTGCCGCTGATGAACTGGTGCTGCAAAATGGTCTGGAAGCTGATGTATTTGGTCTGGCCAAGAATCCGCTTCGTGTCAGGGTTCGGATGATTGATCATCCGCTGGAGCCTACGAAGAGACTTGCGATCAAAAACGTCTGTTGCTTGCAATATTTACGACAAGGTCGCTCCTATTGTTACACCTGTCCGCGATTGGGCAAGAAGGAACGGGCCAATTGGAAGCCCTAGACCGGAGAAGATAAAATAAAGCTGACAGGTTAATAAGCAATAAAGAAAACAGCCGCGCAGAAAGCAAAATGCGGCTGTTTTTGGCATTTATTAATGATTATCAACGACTGAATATGTTTTCATTAGTTTATTAGAGGTTAGCTTTTAACTGCAAGCACAGTTCAGTACAGGTTTACGGGCTGCTGTTGTTTCATCCAGACGGGTAACCGGTGTGCCGTAAGGGGCATTGAGTACCAGTTCAGGCGTTTCTTCTGCTTCCTTGGCAATGCGAATCATCGTATCGACAAACCCATCAAGGGTTTCTTTGCTCTCGGTTTCGGTTGGTTCGATCATGATGCACTCCTCGACGTTCAGCGGGAAGTACACGGTTGGCGGGTGATACCCAAAATCAAGCAATCGTTTGGCAACATCCAGTGTACGTACACCATACTGTTTCAACCCCCGGCCAGACATAACGAATTCATGTTTGCACACGCCTGGATACGGAATCTCGTAGTAAGGTGCGAGACGGGCCATCATGTAGTTGGCGTTGAGCACCGCACATTCAGATACCCGGCGTAAGCCTTCAGGTCCATAAGTACGAATGTAGGCATAGGCGCGGACCAGAATACCGAAGTTACCATAGTAAGCTTTGACCCGGCCAATGGATTGATCACCTTCGCGATCCAATGCATATATACCCTCATCATTCTTGATGACCATCGGTTTCGGAAGAAATGGAATCAAGCGGCTCTTCACACCAACCGGGCCGGCACCAGGTCCACCTCCGCCGTGCGGAGTACTCATCGTTTTATGCAAATTCAGATGCACCACGTCGAAGCCCATATCGCCAGGTCGGGTGATGCCCATAATGGCATTGGAGTTGGCTCCATCGTAGTACAGCAAGCCACCTGCCTGATGCACAATGGAGGCAATCTCCTGAATGTCTTTTTCAAAGAGTCCGAGTGTGTTCGGGTTAGTCAGCATGAGCGCTGCGGTGTCCGAACCAACAGCTGCGCGAAGTGCGTCCAGATCTACCAGACCGTCTGCGCGGGAAGGAATCGTTACCGTTTCGAAACCTGCTACGGTTGCACTTGCCGGGTTGGTCCCATGAGAAGAATCGGGTACGATGACTTTCGTACGCCGTTCACCACGACCTTCGTGGTAAGCACGGATCATCATGAGCCCGGTCCATTCGCCATGTGCACCAGCGGCCGGTTGCAGCGTAACGGCGTCCATCCCGGTAAGTCCGGCAAGGTCATTTTGCAACGTGTAGAGCAGTTCAAGTGCACCTTGAATGCTGGATTCATGCTGATATGGATGAATTTTGGCGAACCCGTTGTAACGGGCCACATCCTCATTAATCTTCGGATTATATTTCATCGTACAAGAGCCCAGCGGATAGAATCCGTTATCTATCCCGAAATTACGACGAGACAGGGCAGTGTAATGGCGAATGACGTCAACTTCAAAAACCTCAGGCAATGCTGCTGCTTCCGACCGAAGCATTTCCCGGGGAATCAGGGAATCCACAGCTTGACGGGGAACGTCGCATTCAGGCAACGAATAAGCGACCCGACCCGGACTGCTGAGTTCAAAAATCAACGATTGCTCCGGTGCTGGAGAGGCAGCCTGGTTAGTGTCTGTTGTGATAGTTTCAGGTTGGCCCGAAGTGGAGATAGAGGTTACCGTTTCCGATTGTCCTTGTGCTGATGTCGTCGTAGTTGTCTTTGTTGTCGTTTCCTGAGTCACAGCGATCCCTCCAATACACGTGCGAATTCGTCGATCTCTTCCTTGCTGCGTCGTTCAGTAACCGCAATCAGCATATGTCCAGCGAGCTCGGGATAATCACGGCCAAGTTCATACCCGCCAATGAAACCCACATCGAGCAATTTCAGTTGCAGCGGTTCCACATTTGTTCCTTCAGGCAGTTGGATAACAAACTCATTGAACGTAGGTGCGGTAAACGTAAGAGAGACGTCTGGAATTGCGGTAAGCGTGTTAAGGGCATAATGGCTCTTTTGCAAATTCAAATCAGCAACGTCGATCATGCCTTGTTTACCCATAATGGACATATATACAGAGGCGCTCAGCGCGAGCAACGCCTGGTTGGAACAGATGTTGGACGTCGCCTTTTCACGGCGGATATGCTGTTCCCGTGCTTGCAGCGTGAGTACAAAACCACGCTTGCCATTGCGGTCCGTTGTCTGGCCTACAATTCGGCCAGGAATTCGGCGCATATGAGCCTGGGATACGGCGAAGTATCCGCATGTTGGGCCGCCGAGTGAAGCGGCGATGCCAAGGGGCTGCGCGTCGCCAACGACGATGTCAGCACCCAGCTTGCCTGGGGCTTCCAGCAGACCCAGCGATAGCGGGTTGGCGCTGACCACGAGCAGGCTCTTGTGCGCATGCGCAAGGTCTGCGGCCTGTTTTACATTTTCCACGGCGCCGAAGAAGTTCGGGCTTTGAATCATGACGGCTGCGGTGTCATCGGACACGGCGGCTTGCAGGGCATCCCAGTCTGTTACACCATTTTGATATCCAATCTCAACAATCTCCAGATTGAGGCCGTGAGCATAAGCTTGCAATACCTGACGGGATTCGGGGTGCACGGTACGTGACACAATCAGCTGTTTGCGGCGGGTTGCCGCTGCGGCCAGATTGCCTGCTTCCGCAAATGCAGTTGCACCATCGTACATGCTGGCATTGGCTACAGCCATGCCTGTCAACTCACAGATGTAGGATTGAAACTCGAAAATCGCCTGCAATTCTCCTTGGCTGATCTCGGGTTGATAGGGTGTATAGGCTGTATAGAACTCGGAACGGGAAATGACATGATTAATGACGGAGGGAACGTGGTGATCATAAATGCCTGCACCCAGGAAACTGGCGTGTGTCTCGAAGTTGGCATTCGCTGCCGCTTGCTTCGACATATGACGTGTCAGTGCGTATTCATCCAGTTTGGAGGAAACAGGCAGTTCGCCCTGATAGCGAATCTCCTGTGGAATGTCATGGAACAGATCCTCAATCGTTTCCACGCCGATGGTTGCCAGCATGGCACTCTGATCCTGCTCGGTCATGGGAATGTAGCGATGCTTGCTCATGCTTGATCAGCTCCTTGAGTAGGTGTCTTTGGCGCACGTGTCCGTTTATGAAAAGGGGTCTTCACGACCTCGGCTTTCAGTTTCTTGCCACGAATCTCAATCTCCAGCGGGGTACCCAGTGCAGCATATTTGCTGTCAATCAAGGCCAGCCCCAGATTACGTTTTAACGTAGGCGACTGGGTGCCTGTGGTTACTTCACCAATCTGTACGCCTTCGGCGTAAATGGGATAATGAGGGCGAGGGATGCCGCGCTCCAGCACTTCGATGCCGACCAGCTTTCGGGCAGGCCCATCATTTTTTTGCTGCAACAAGGCTTCATGTCCGATAAACGGTCCTGCATTTAGCTTCACAAACATACCTACACCAGCCTCCAGCGGTGAGATGGTTGCAGACAATTCCTGTCCATACAGGGGCAGCTTGGCTTCAAAGCGCAGCGTATCCCTGGCACCCAGTCCTGTCGGAACGAGTCCGTGACCTTCTCCCGCTTGCATCAATCCGTTCCAGACCTCAGCAGCTTGTTCCGCGGGAACGTAGAGCTCAAAGCCATCTTCACCCGTATATCCGGTGCGGGATAACAGCAATGAAACGCCACATACCTTCGCATTTGCCACAAAGCGGAAAGGCTCAATCGAAGACACATCGGTGTCTGTCACCGCTCTGAGAATATCCACTGCCAGCGGACCCTGCAGAGCAAGCAGCGCCGTTTGATCCGAATCATTGGTCATCGTTACGCCTGGCGTCATGTGCTGTTGCAGCCATGCCCAGTCCTTGTCGATGTTGGAGGCGTTAACCACCAGCATATAATGCTGGTCTTTCAGTTTATAGATCAGCAGATCATCGACCACGCCGCCATCCGGATAACACATTAGCGTGTATTGGGCCTGCCCGGGAACGAGTGTTGTTACATCATTAGTGGTCATGTGCTGTAAAAAAGCTTCTGCGTGTTCACCTTGTACGGTGAATTCGCCCATGTGGGATACATCAAATAATCCAGCACGTTCTCGCACCGCTTCGTGCTCTTTCTGAATTCCACTGAATTGTACCGGGAGCTCCCAGCCACCAAAATCAATGCATCGTACGCCTTCATACTGCTGATAGAGTGGAAAGAGTGGGGTTCTAAGCAAATCGGACATCCAATCACCTCGTCATGGGCCGTCAACCGGCCGAGTGTATAACCGTGGATCAATGAATCTGGCATCATATTTTATTATAAAAGTAAGGTAAGGACGCTATAGGCAGCGCCGCTCTATAACCTGTTTTCGTTTTTTTGGGAAAAAGGAAAAGGACAGGCCAAAGAATCGGCATGCCAGAAGCACGCTGTATTCTTAGGCTCTGTCCTTGGTACCTGAGAGTTACCCCACCGCATGATGCAGCAGGTTTCCCCTTGGGTGATCATAACGCCCATACAGGGCGATTAGATGCTCTCCAGAGTTGCGTCCCGTAAAAGTCCTTTTGCCTGAGAGATTCACCTCCGCTTGTCGGTGGCTTACTCCTTCGGCGTTACCGCATGTACACCCTGATTCGGGTGTCAAGGGTAATCTCTCCCTTTACATTCATCCGCGGGTATTGCATAGACTAATTAAACACATTTACTACTCTCATTAAAGCCTGAATCGTCTATTGATGTCAAGAACGATATCATAGATATGAACAAAAAATCCGAATGAAATTTTTAATTAACATTATAATGTACGTCTATTTATAAAGAGTGCGCTTACTTTTCTAATATTCACCATTATATGTAGGGAGGGTCCATTTGAGTTACAGGCATATAAGGAAGAAAAACAAATAAATTGTGAGGTATCTTGACATTTGAATCGAAAATATCATACGCTATGTTCTGGGAAAAAGGTTAAGGTCAAAGAAACGCATGCACTCATTAATGAAAAGCGAGGCGGATATCGATGAGCGAATTGAAAAGTGATTTCCTGTACAGTGAAGAGCACGAATGGGTGCAGACCGTAGGGGAGGATACCGTACGTATTGGCATTACCGAGTTCGCGCAGCATCAGCTGGGTGACATTGTGTTTGTAGAATTGCCTGACCTTGAATCGGATGTAAAAGCGGAAGACGGCATTGGAACGATTGAATCCGTCAAAACCGTTTCGGATTTGTTTTCTCCTGTCAGTGGAACGATTATTGCTGTGAATGATGCATTGCAGGATTCCCCGGAGCTGGTTAACAACTCCCCATATGAGGAAGGCTGGATGATCGAGATTCGTGTTGAGGGCGACCTCACAGCAGCACTTTCCACATTGATGAACGCGGATGCGTATCGTAAACATACGGAATAATATTAAGGTACAAATTTCCGCTAGATACGGAGTTTCAGCTTGATGGAAAAGTCCTTTAACGTAATAAAATGAATCGATTAATTATAGATCCGGATGGTGATACAGCTCATTCGGAGAATACTTAGGCGCAATTGCCTCACCTGGGACAGGGTGAGGTAATTGCGCTTTTTTCGTTGTTAACAGACGAATGGGATGGAATGAATATCAATTAACGTGTTTCATCATTATTTCTAATTGAGATAGAAACAGCTCGTTCAAATAGAATAAATTTACAATTTCATTTGTCATTAAAATGGGGCATTTCGTGGGTATGATACATGAAAGGGAATAACAGGTTCCATTCCATATACAAGGTTCAAACATGGGACAATCCTTTAAATTTAAATCTTGTCATCAACGTTCATGACGGAAGTAGGTTTTCATTTCGTTGTAGAAGATACCGTTTTCATTTACGATATGGTTGTAAATTAAGATTTATTGAAGATTTGTACCTTTGTTCGTCTGGATCATCGTTGTCAAAATTCAGTGGAATTAAGGTTTAATATGTTGAGGGGGTTTTCAATATGAGTTCAGTGGACGCAAAGTCCGAAAAAAGCGGAGGAATACGGGTCGGCGTTCAGAAGTTTGGACGTTTCCTGAGTGGTATGGTTATGCCGAACATGGGTGCATTTATCGCCTGGGGTTTGATTACGGCATTGTTCATTCCAAAAGGATGGTTCCCTAACGCAGATTTTGCATTGCTGGTTGATCCAATGATCAAATATTTGCTGCCTTTGCTTATCGGTTACACAGGCGGTACCATGGTACACGGCCAACGTGGTGGTGTAGTCGGTGCAATAATGACCATCGGGGTTATTGTCGGCAGTGACATTCCAATGTTCCTTGGCGCTATGATTGCCGGACCATTGGGAGCTTGGGTCATTAAGAAATTTGACAAAGCTGTCGATGGCAAAATTAAATCAGGGTTTGAGATGCTGGTTAACAACTTCTCCGCTGGTATTATTGGTGGGATTTTGGCCCTTCTAGCCCTTAAAGGCATCGGGCCTTTCGTTGAAGCGATTAGCAAGGTGTTATCGGCTGGGGTAGAAGCTTTGATGAATGCTGGTCTTCTCCCGCTGGTCAACCTGATCATTGAGCCAGGAAAAGTATTATTCCTGAACAATGCCATCAACCATGGGATTCTGACACCGATTGGTACGGATCAAGCAAGAGAACTGGGGCAATCCGTATTATTCATGCTTGAATCCAACCCAGGACCTGGACTCGGCATTTTGCTGGCATACTGCTTCTTCGGTCGCGGATCAGCCAAATCTTCCGCTCCAGGTGCTGTAATCATTCATTTCTTTGGCGGGATTCACGAGATTTATTTCCCTTACATTCTGATGAGACCGATACTGATTCTGGCTGCGATGGCTGGTGGTGTGGCGGGTACATTGACCTTCATGCTGACAGGAGCTGGTTTGGTATCTGCACCGTCACCGGGAAGTATCATTGCCTACTCATTGTTAACGCCTAAGGGTGGATATCTTGGCATGTTTGCCGGGGTAGCCGTAGCTGCGGTCATCTCCTTCCTCGTGGCATCCATACTGCTCAAAACAGGTAAACAGAAGGATGACGAAGATCTGGATAGTGCTTCCAACCGCATGAAAGATATGAAAAATCAGGGCAAAACGGGTAACCTCACCGTTGATAAAGACAATCGTGAAGCTGACCGTGCAGCCGATATTGCTTCTTCGGCAGTAAAAACGGATATCAATAAAATTGTATTCTCCTGTGATGCAGGTATGGGTTCGAGTGCCATGGGTGCCTCGATTCTGCGGAAGAAAATGAAGGCAGCCGGTGTGGATGTCGCTGTAACCAACACGGCGATCAGTGAGATTCCACAAGATGCCGACATCGTCATCACACAGAAAACATTGACTGACCGGGCCAAATCCGTGGCTCCAAATGCAGAGCATATTTCCATCGATAACTTCCTGAAGAGTCCTGAATATGAGGCACTGGTGGAGCGCCTCAAATCCGACTCCTGATGAGTAATATTACAAGGAGACAGCGTGAGATCGTGGAGTTCCTGCTGGAGCATCCTCATGAGGTAACTGCTGGCGATATAGCTGTTGTGGTCAAAGTAAGCACTCGTACCGTACATCGAGAGTTGCAGATGATTGAACAATGGCTTGAGCCCCTTGGCATGAGATTGGAAAAAAAATCGGGAACCGGGGTTCGAATTGATCCCGGTTCCGATGATTTGGCCGTATTGCGTCAACAACTTGAGCTTAACGAATATGTGGAGTTTACGCCCGAAGAGCGTAAACTCTTCATGCTTTGTATTTTGCTGGATGAATCCGAGCCTGTGAAGCTGCTTGCATTGGCCACAGATCTGAAGGTAACCGTGTCTACGGCAAGCAATGATCTGGACGATCTGGAACCACGCATTCAGCTGGCTGGCTTGAAGCTGGTTCGCAGACGTGGATATGGGGTCAAGATCAATGGAAGCGAGCTCGCTCATCGCATGGCTATTTCCGCGCTCGCTCTTGAATATCTGGATGAATCCGATTTATTCGGTAGACAAGCGGAGCAGGGAGTTTCCAAAGTAAACAGTAAACTTCTGGAAATGATAGGGCATGAGGATGTACTTACGGTCGAAAATGCATTATGGCAGCCGGATATTGAGTGGTTGGAAAATATCCCGGAACGTCAATACATGAAGCTGCTGATCCAATTGTCTGTAGCCGTTGTGCGGATTCGCAAAGGTTTTGGCATAGGCCGGGGCACACAACAGGACAAAAATGACGTTGGAAATCCACTGCAAGATGAGCGGAAGGTGCCGGAATATTTGGCTTCACGGTTGTGCGGCGTTCTATCTGCCCAGCTTGGGCTGGAGTTTGTGGGCGAGGAGCAGGCTTATTTTCACGGGCTGCTAGTTGAAATCGAGCAATCGATTCATTCCTCGCGTCTGCTGCCCATAGACGATCTGGTCTTACTCGACATGGTTCGTTCCCTTACAGATCGGATGCAGGAGAAAACTCATTATTCGTTCCATGAGGATCGTCTGCTTCGTGAAGGTCTGATTGCCCATATGGAGCCGGTGCTGGAACGTATGGATGGGCGGCAGCTTATCCGTAATCCGTTGCTTCAGCAGATCCGCAAGGATTATGAATCACTGTTTGAGGATGTAAAGAAAGCCGTGCGAGAGGCTTGGCCCAATACGGATGTGCCGGATGAGGAGATCGGATTTTTGGTAATGCACTTCGGTGCTTCCATTGAACGGCTGCGGGTGTTGAAGCGTGAAATCAGGGCTGTCGTCGTCTGTACGAGTGGGATCGGATCTTCACGGATGTTATCGAGCCGTCTGTCCAAGGAAATTCCCGAAATTCGGATTGTGGACAGCGTGTCCTGGTATGAAGCCGCACGTATACCGAAGACGGAATATGATTTGGTTCTCTCTACTGTGGATCTGCCGATGGATAAACATCAATACTACAAGGTGAGCCCACTGCTGACGGCAGAAGAAAGTGAACGTTTAAGACACTTCATCAGGACAACGACGCTTCAGCGGGAACATAGTCCCCCACCTGAAGCAGACTCAAGGACAATAGGACGAATTTCCGATCCGGTTGGACTGGAAGCGACCCTGATTGAAATCGTACAGATAATCGGCAAGTTTCAGGTGTTCCCGCTGGATAATCAGGAGATCGGATTTTTAGAAACGGCTTACGCCATGTGCAGCGTTTTGCATCAATCCGGTGTATTGAATAATCCAGATGAGATTGCCAGGCTGCTGGAGGAGCGTGAAGCTGTTGGAAGTCAGAAGATTCCCGGAACTTCCCTCGCTCTGTTTCATACACGCAGTGATGGCATTCACAGTCCTTCAATTACGCTGTTCCAATTGACAGAGCCGCTTCTACGCACGCCGGAAGACCCGGCAGGTGTCAGCCATGTGCTCTTGATGCTTGGACCCAGACAGTTATCGAAGGAAAGTTTGGAGGTACTGAGTGAAATCAGTGCGCTATTGTTGCAGGAAGAAATGATTGCATTACTTGAAAAAGGCAACCGGGATGATCTTATTCATTACTTGTCCCAAGAACTTGCGGGATTTTACCGCAGCAAAACCGAAATTGGAGGTATTCAAACATGAGTGTGTTAACTAAAGATAAAGTCATCATGAATGCAACGGCTCAGGACAAATACGAAGCGATTCGTATGGCAGGTCAAATTTTGAAAGACGCGGGACATATCACCGCTGAATACATCGACAAAATGCTGGAGCGTGAAGAGATTGTCTCCACGTATGTCGGCAACGGACTTGCGATTCCACACGGCACGAAGGAATCCAAATCATTCATCCTGTCCACAGGCATTTCCGTCATTCAGTTCCCGCAAGGTGTTGATTTTGGGGAAGAAAAAGCGTATATGGTAATTGGTATCGCCGCTCAAGGTGGAGAACATATGGAGATCCTGACCAGCATCGCAGTCATCTGCGCCGAGGAAGAGAACATGGAAGCTTTGCGTCATGCTCAAACCGCTGAAGAAGTCATCACTATTTTGGAAAGTGAAATGGAACTATGAAGGCCCTTCACTTTGGAGCAGGTAATATTGGACGTGGCTTTATCGGTTTGATTCTGTCCCGTGCAGGCTACAATGTTGTTTTCTCCGACGTTAATCAGGAGCTGGTTAAGGATCTAGAGCTGCGTGGAGAGTATACGGTTGAACTGGCTAACGAGGCCAAAGACCTGGAGAAAGTTACCGGTGTGAGTGCAATCGATGGAACCAATCTGGATACCGTTGCTCAGAATGTTGCAGAAGCTGAATTGATCACAACTGCAGTGGGTGTGAACATTCTGAAACATATTGCTCCCGGTATTGCCAAAGGACTTACGTCCAGACTGGGAACGGGCGATGTCTTCCAGCCCCTTCACATTATTGCCTGTGAAAATGCAATTGGAGCCAGCACTCAGCTGAAAGAACATGTATATGGCCTGCTTGATGAGCGGACTCGCCTGCTTGCGGATCAGTACGTGTATTTCCCGGACTCTGCCGTAGATCGGATTGTGCCGATTCAGCATCATGAAGATTCATTGCATGTACAGGTAGAGCCTTTCTATGAATGGGTTGTTGACCGTTCACAAATGGCCCCTGCGTTCAAACCGGTTGAGGGTGTAATGTATGTGGATGATCTGGAGCCTTATATCGAACGGAAGCTGTTTACCGTAAATACGGGACACTGTATTGCCGCTTATATTGGATATGTGAACGGGTTTGATACAATTCAGAAGGCTATTGCCGATGAAAAAGTCAAATCCATCGTATATGGTGCCTTGCAGGAAACCGGAGCCGTTTTGGTGAAGCGTTTTGGATTCAATGCCGACGATCATCAGTTGTACATTGCCAAAATATTGGAACGGTTCGTTAACCCGCATCTGACGGATGAGGTAACTCGTGTAGGACGTTCTCCACTGCGGAAACTGTCCCCGAATGACCGTCTGGTTCGCCCAGCTCTCCAGGCTTACGAGTATGGAACGGAGACAACACTTTTGGCGATGGGTATGGCCGCTGCCTGCAAGTTTGACGTATCCGAAGACCCGGAAGCGGTGGAACTCCAGACTACGATCCAGCAAAAAGGGATTGAAGCAGCACTCAGCCAGTATACGTCCATGGATGAGAGTCATCCTGTACTGAAGCAGGCTGTAGCGCATTATCAACAAATGCAGAAGTAACGTTCTGTATTTCAATACAAAATAATATTGATTGAAGAAGAGCCTCACAGGGTTAACTGTGGGGCTCTTTATTTTGCTCTGTCTTCTTTTTATACGTATCCAGACATGCCTCGCAGATGCAGGACTTCCTGCGCTGGTCTGCCGGAATGGGGTCAAATACCCCTTCTGGGAACACAGCCCGGTTACACCAGCATTCTGAATGAGGACGACCAGCCGCATAGGAGCAGCCATTGGGCTCACCGCACAAAGGGCATATGAGAACTTCTGGAGTGACCTTCTTTGTATCCTGCTCAACAGACATACGAGTCTCCCTTCCCCCATGAATTTCACCACGAACGATCGATAGGTTTATTAAAGTATAGCAACTCAACCCATTATATCAATCCTGTGGTTATTCTTCAGGAGGCAATTCAATTTTCAGTCCTTCCACATGCTTGCGACTCATCAGTTTGCGTTTCTTTCGGTTCTCTTTGGACTCCAGCACAATGTCGAGGTCATAGTCACCCGGATATAGTTCATCTGCGGAGATGTGCAGAGTTAGACGTTTCTTATGAATTTTGACTTTACGTCCACGCAGCATGACTCCGATATTTCCGCGACTGTCCTCCACATCACATACGATGCCTGACTGGTTCAGATAAGCTGCATAGACGCGATCCCCTTTTCGGAATGCTTTGGCAGGGGGCGCGGGTTCTAATGTTTCAGGCCGATCAGCAGATTGCTTTCTAGTTCCAGTCTGTACGGACGGGCTGATAGGTTTTATCGTGTTCCTTGCTTCATTCAATTGTTCTTGTTCAACCGTGCTGTTTATTTGCGATGACGTTGAACTTACGTTAGGCACGGATGGAGAGGAGGTGGAAGAGACACTTTGCGAGACACCCTGATCTGAAATGAGCTTGGAGCGCTCAATAATACGCTGTGGCATACCCAATTTCAGTGCAATGGAATAGGCATAGCTGTCCCCGGCTTCTCCGATCCGCAATCGATAAAGAGGTTGAAGAGAGACCGTATCAAATTCCATTCTTGCATTCTCAAATCCAGGCGTGGATGCTGCAAAATGTTTGATTTCCCCAAAATGGGTTGTAGCGATAACGGTAGCTCCACGGCTGTGCAGCTCCTCCAGCATGGCGATCGAGAGTCCCACTCCCTCACCGGGATCGGTACCGGAGGCCATCTCGTCAATAAGCACAAGTGTCGATGAATCGGCTTGCTCCAGGATGCCAATCATGTTGCGAATATGTGCAGAAAAGGTACTGAGTGCTTGCTCCAGGCTCTGTCCATCGCCGATATCAACAGCAATTTCATGATACACGGCCATCTCGCCATCTTCAGCGACAGGCACAAGCAGACCAGATTGCATCATCAATGTGAGCAGACCCAATGTTTTGAGTGCAACCGTTTTGCCACCCGTATTCGGCCCGGTAATGATTAGCGAGGAATAAGTTTGACCAATTGCAAAATCAAGCGGAACCATGGATGCACCCATAAACGGATGGCGGGCATGATGAAGCCGAACGCGTCCAATGGCATTGACGCGTACAGTTCGTCCATCCATGGTGGCCGCATATTTCGCTTTGGCAAATAGGAAATCCAGAATCCCTACCGTTTCCGTATTTAACGAAATTTCACGATTATAAGACTCTGCAAGGGAGGTTAAGTCACCGAGAATTTTCATCTCCTCCCGTGATTCCTCGGCTTGCAGTGAAGACAGCTCCATTTGCAGACCTACTAATTCAGCAGGTTCAATATATACGGTTTGGCCACTTCCTGATTCATCCAGCACACTGCCTTTAACGTGTTTGCGGAATTCTTTCTTAATGGGCAGCACGGTTCTTCCACCACGCTGACTAATCACATTTTCCTGCATGATGGAGCGGTGTTTGCTTATTAGAGAATCCAGCTTGCGCTTCATGCGTTCCTCATTCACCGTCATTTTTTTACGAATACGTATCAGCTCCTTGCTCGCCTGATCCTGAATGCGTCCACTATGGATACAGCGTTCAATCTCGCTGAGCAGGGATTCCATCCATATCATGGATGAAGCGTAGCGACTAACTGTGGGGGCCACTTCGGATTTGCCCTCCATGTATTTCATAAGCTGTGCGCAGCTGCGCAGAAATTGGGCGAGATTGCTGAAATCACGTTCCGTAAATAAATAACCGGTGCCGAGCAGATCCATGATGGTCTCCATGCCATCCAGTGAAGGAATGGGCACACTGGCACCGTAACGAATCAAAGCAGCCGCTTCAGCGGTCTCTTCTAGCCGCATTTGAATCAGAGAAGCGTCGACCATTGGCTTCATGTCTCTTGCGTAACGTTTGCCCAAATAGGATAGGGCACAGGCTGCAACGTTTTTTTGAATTTGGGGATAACCCAGACTGGTTAACGTTTTTTCATTCATGCTTGATCTCTCCTTGGATATAAAATGGAATTTCGGTTAAAGCGATGGGACATATTCCCGGAAAACGCAAAAAGGGCGGAGAATGAACAAACGTCATTCTCCGCCCTTAACGTACGGGAAAGTAGGGCCCGTTATAGGTCTATACAAAAAAATCCACGCTGAACACAGCGCGGAAATAGACCCGGACACGTACAATCCCGGAGGCGATTTATGATATCCGCTGTTCTTAACTAAGTACAGGGTAATGGCGCATCATGAAATACACGTATGCCACAAGGCACAAGTGAATCGAAGGCCAAACTCCTGAATATGAAACTAGTTAGTTAAGAACGCTCACCGACATCAAAATCTCTCCTTTGATTGAGGAATATGCAACCAATATAAACTGGAAATTGCCTTGAAGTCAACCTTCAATAATAAATAGTGGACTTGAATAACAATGGGTTTTAAAATAACAATAGTAAATTAATCCAATGAAAGCGATATTATACATACGTTTTGCATTAGATCGGGTAGTGATTCCGAAATCGTTCTCGATCAAATAACGCAAAATGCACAAAGGAGGATGCTCTTTTTGCCTAAATACCTGCTGCGTTTGCTCTGTTTTACCATGATTCTCGGAGCCCTTCCGGTCATTGTTATTGGTTCAGTCTCCTATTCGATTGCTTCACGTGACATTGAACAGAAGGTCCGGGAGAGTAATTTGCAGATTCTGCATCAGACCCAAATGCGGGTAGAGCAAGTATTGCGCAGCCTGCAATTATCGTCCATCCAATATGTGAATTCTCCACTGGTATTACAAGCGATGAAAAAACCGCTGGACAGCAGCGAATTTCAGGAAATTCGTGATCTGACTTCCGGATTTAATAATCTGCAATCGGTTACTAATATCGATCAGGCCTATCTCGTGAATCTGGATGAAGACTGGGTCGTTTCGATGCGTTCTTTTGGAAAATTGGATGATTTCAGTATTCGGGACCGGATAGGCTCTTATTTGAAATATACAAACAGCCTGTTCTGGGTAACGCAAAATGTGAGTTCAACCAAAGAAAGTGTTCCGGTATCGGCGGGAGTTGGTGAAGCAACGCCAGAACACGCACCTACTCTTATTTCATCCGACAACGTGGTAAGCATGGTATTCAAGATTCCGATGATACCAACGAATGTGAAACCCAAGGGATTTCTGGTTATAGACATAGCCGATACAGAGCTAAGTACATTTCTAAGTCGAAATCCGAATTCAGGGGATATGTACGTCCTTGATCGGGAGCAAAAATATTTTCTCAACGATACAGAACAAGACGGGAAATACGACGCGCTGAATCAGGAAATCCATGAAAAGGTACAAACGACAGGACAGTCGGAGGGTTTCTTCAGTGCAGAGGTCGAGGGAAGTCAGGTGGCAGTTAGCTACAGGCAATCCCCACTCAATGGTTGGTTGTATGTATCCGTTGTATCGCTGAGTCAGATAACCGCCCAATCGCAGAAAATTGCATTGGTTACGGGAGTGGCTACATTAGTCATGTTATGTTTGACGGGATTAGTAGCCATCTACGGCAGTCGCAAGATGTATTCTCCCATTTCCAGACTTCTGCAGTTTACAAAAGGACTGGATTCTCCATTGGCTCCGTCGGGACGCCGTCAGGATGAATTTATATACATCGAAGAGCGATTATCGACCTTGTTCAGCTCGGAAAAGACGATGCGTGAGCAGATGAAGGGCCAGCATGTTCATTTGCAGGAATTTTTTATGACAAAACTGCTTACAGGCAAAATATCGGAAGATGACTTCAGATATCAGGGTCAGTTATACGATTTTCCAACCTCATGGTCCAGACTTGGGCTACTTACACTTCAGATCGATACCCTTGAAGGGACAAGGTATGAGGAGCAGGACCGGGATCTGCTGCTGTTTGCGTTAAACAATATGGTCGGTGAGCTGCTGCCCTCTGATATTCGTTTTGCATCTGTCATGATTGATGACGCCCAGGTTACGGTATTGGCATCCGTGTTGGATGATGAAGTACAGCTAAAAGAGTGGATGCACACTCAAGCGGAATTGATCCGTGAGCGGGTTGTGACCTATCTGAATCTGCCTGTAAGTATCGGTATTAGTCGTTCCTATTCTGCAATAGGTGATTCGCCACGGGCTTACCAGGAGAGTCGTGAGGCTCTGCAAGGCAGGGTAAGTCTGGGCAGCCGTATTATTTTGCATTACGAGGATATTCAGCCGCGAGGTCAGACGGAGGCAGCGTTATATACACAGCTCAGGATGATTGAAGACCAGTTGGCTTCTGCACTCAAGCAAGGGGACGAGGAGAAAACCGATGCGTACTTTAAGCGGTATCTCGGATTGCTCTCAGACAAGAAGCTGCACTTCAGCGAATACCCCGTTATAATGGTTCAACTGTTGTCCCGTGTGTATCAGCTTGTACAGGAGCAGGGTGGGAATGTTGCGGAAGTGTTGGGCGAAAAGGCCTCTATGGCTCGACTACTCAAGTTATCCACATTGGATGAAATGACGAACTGGTTCCGCAAATGTTTATTTCACCCTGTCATTCGATTCTGGCGTGAACAGGAAGAATCTCAATATCTGAATATTGCCCGGCGCATGATTCGGCTGATCGAGGAGCGATATGATCGCGAATTGTCGCTGGAAGCTTGCGCAGAAGAACTGAATTTTCATCCAGTCTATCTGAGCCGTGTGTTCAAGAAGGAGGCTGGTGTGAACTTTACGGAATACCTTGCCGAATACCGGATGGAAAAAGCCAAAACCTGGCTGCAGACGACCAACCTGAAAATATCGGAGATTGCCGAGAAACTCAATTACACCAACCCTACTGCTTTTATCCGTACATTTCGTAAAATTACGGGAACTACCCCCGGAAAATACCGGGAGCAGCAGCGATAAAAGCAACCTGCTCTGCCTGCCATGGCAGGCAGGTTTTTCTTTGTTTCAAGGTCAGCCTTTATTCTGCGTTTGCAGCAGAGTTAAGACAGGAATATCGGAGGTTAAATGTGGTTCATTCAGAGGAGCATTCCAGAATTACAAATGCCTTAAACCCTTGCTGCATAAGGGAAAACAAGAAGCTAAAATGAGACCATAGCCAGTTACCCATTTATCCTCCACAATGAAGACATGAATTCAGGAAGTGATATTTTGTAATCGTTTCCAATGTGGGGAGGAAGACACTATGAAAGCCGAAACGGCGGCTCGGACACGACCCGCTACCCGCAGTGACAAAAACCTGCTGTGGAGGGACATCATCAAAAACCGGTGGCTCTATATTATGTTGATACCGGGCGTGCTTTACTTTGTTATTTTCAAATACATACCCATGTACGGTATTACGATGGCTTTTCAGGATTACACGCCTTACAAGGGCATTCTGGGCAGCGACTGGGTAGGGTTTAAGCACTTCCAGCGTTTCTTCGGGGAACCGCAGTTCTGGACTTTGTTCCGGAATACGTTTTTGCTAGCGATTTATAATATGGTGTTCTTCTTCCCGCTGCCAATTGTATTGGCACTCATGATGAATGAAGTTCGCCGTGAACGTTTCAAACGATTTGTACAGACGCTGGTATATGTTCCACACTTTGTTTCCTGGGTTGTTGTGGTTGGTGTGTTCTACATGCTGTTCACAACCGAGGGCGGCGCTATTAACGAATTACTTTATAACCTGACGGGACAAAAAGTGGCTTTCCTGCTTGAGCCCGGCTGGTTTCGAACGATGATTGTTGGACAATCCATCTGGAAAGAGGTAGGTTGGGGTACGATTATTTTCCTAGCGGCACTCTCCGGTGTAGATACACAGCTCTATGAAGCTGCACGGATGGATGGTGCCAATCGCTGGCGTCAGACATGGCATATTACGTTGCCTGCCATCCGCAGTACAATCATTATTTTGCTCATTCTGCGTCTGGGTAACTTCCTGGATACAGGCTTTGAACAAATCTTCCTGATGCTCACGCCGACGAACCGGGATGTGGGTGAGGTATTTGATACCTACGTCTACACCAAAGGTCTCACACAGGCACAGTACAGTTATAGTGCTGCTGTTGGTTTGTTCAAGTCGGTGGTCGGACTGGCACTTGTACTGGGTGCCAACACGATGGCCAAAAAATTCGGGGAGGAAGGCGTCTACTAACGCTTGGCAGCAGACGTTCTTCACCAGACAGGAGTGAACATTAAGATGCAACAGGATAAAACGTGGGGCAACCGGATTTTTGATATCCTCAATCATGGTTTTCTACTTTTGATCGGAATCGTGACCGTTATCCCGTTCATTTATATTTTGGCCGTCTCGTTTACGAGTCCGCATGAAGTGGCTAAGGGAGGATTCATTCTTTTTCCAAAAGAATTCTCCCTCGCTGCTTACCGTTACATTTTCTCTACAGACACATTGATTCGCAGTCTGGGTGTATCCATTTATATCACTGTAATCGGAACACTGCTTAACCTGTTGTTCACTTCGCTTATGGCGTATCCGCTTTCCAGAAGATACTTGCGTGGACGCCAGCCGATCTTGCTGGGTGTACTGTTCACCATGCTGTTCAGCGGTGGGATGATTCCAACCTACTTTGTCGTAAAATCATTGCACCTGACGGATACATTATGGTCTTTGATGCTGCCTACCGCGATTAGTGCGTTCAACCTGATCGTACTTAAGAACTTCTTCCAAGCCATTCCGGATGAACTGGAGGATGCCGCCAAAATCGATGGATGTAACGATTTTGGCGTATTGTTCCGTATTGTTTTGCCTTTGTCGATGCCAGCAATGGCTACATTCTCTCTCTTTTATGCGGTGGCTCATTGGAACAGCTTCTTCAACGCTGTCATTTATATCAACGATAGTGAAAAGTGGCCCGTACAAGTGTGGCTGCGTGAGATTGTCATCCTGGCTCAGAGCCGGATCGGGGATACCAGTATCGAAGAGACCGAGATTCAGCCGCTCACCATACGCATGGCCGTTATCGTGTTCTCCACGATTCCAATCATGCTGGTGTATCCATTCCTGCAAAAACACTTTGCCAAAGGAGTGATGCTGGGATCGGTAAAAGGTTGAAATTGCGCATGGTTGTACATCAAAACGGGTTCATGACTGTATAAAAAAGGGGAGGTTTTCGTTTAATGAAAGCAACAAAAAAGAAAGCCGTAGCTGTCTTGAGCACACTGGCATTGGTAACAGGCCTGCTGGCAGGATGCGGATCGGATGAAGGTCAGGATGCCGAGGGCGGCGTGCAGAATGTGTCCATTGCAATAGCACAGGTGGGCGACGTACCGAGCAAAGGCAATGAGGTCCAGCAAAAGATTGAGGCGTATACGAACACCAAACTAGACATTCAGTGGATTCCGGCTTCGGCTTACAATGACAAAATCAATGTCATGATTGCATCAAGCGATATGCCCAAAATTGTGAAAGTACAGTATAACCCAACCGTAACCAGTGCGATGCGTAACGATGTATTCTGGGAAGTTGGACCTTTGCTGAAGGATTATAAAAATCTGTCTGCACAGAACGAGCGTTTCTTTGACAATATCAAGGTGGAAGGCAAAATCTACGGGGTACCCGTATTCTCTGATATTGCCCGTGCAACGGTGATTTACCGTAAAGACTGGTTTGATAAGTTGAATCTCAAGGTACCAACGACACCGGATGAATGGTATGAAACGATCAAGACGCTGGCGACCTCCGATC
Source organism: Paenibacillus sp. 276b (assembly GCF_900107875.1). Classification (NCBI taxonomy): domain Bacteria; kingdom Bacillati; phylum Bacillota; class Bacilli; order Caryophanales; family Paenibacillaceae; genus Paenibacillus; species Paenibacillus sp. 276b. Next base: position 110,509 of record NZ_FNRR01000004.1, read on the forward strand.
CGGATGGAGACGGTCAGGATAATACGTTTGGACTCATGCTTTTCAAAAAGTATAACGAGGATCAATATTCCTTCACTACACGTCTTGGCGTAAGTTTTGGTGCACCAAACAAGTGGAAGGTAGAAGATGACGGCAGTTTTACGCCGGAATTCATGACACCGGAATATATGCAGGTGCTGGATTTGCTGAAACGTTTGTATAGCGAGAAACTGCTGAATCAGGACTTTGCCGTATTTGACTCCACAGAAGCGGAGAAGAAATATGATACAGGTGTTGTCGGCATGCGTATCGGTGTCGCCCAGAACGGAAAGAGCCAACAAGAGCGTCTTTCTAAGAATGACCCGGATGGCGTAGTAGACATTGCAGGTTTGCTTGGTGTGAGTGGCGACCGTGTGGCGGGGCAGACGGGTAACTCCGGTATTCTGGCCTTCCCGAAAGCGACGGTGAAATCGGAAGACGAGCTGAAAAACCTGTTGTCTTTCCTGGATAAATTGATGGACCCGGAGATGGCAACGCTGCTGATGCGTGGTATTGAAGACAAACATTATAAGAAGGCTGGCGAGGACCAGGTGGAGATGAGCGACTTCGATGCATTCCAGCGTGAAGTGAAGCCATATCGTGATAACTTGCCTTACGTAGAAGGTTACAACGTACCGAAATTGAAAGATACCGAACTCGGTGAGAAGGGTACGGAACTTGCCAAAGAGCTGGCCGAACACGCTGTGCCAAACCCTGCATTAACCTTGTATTCGTCTACTTATGGCGACCGTGGGGCAGATCTGGATCAGATGATTGCAGATGCGCAGACCAAATATATTATGGGCAAAATCGATGAAAATGGCTGGAAACAGGAGATCGAGAATTGGGGCAATGCGGGCGGTACCAAAATTCGTGAGGAATATGCCGAAGACTACAAAAAACAGGCTAAATAAAAAGCCGGAAGCGGAGGAACATCATGAAAGAAACCCTGCAATTCACACCGGTACGGATGGCTGAACAGTTCATGGAAAGTTATCGCAATCATGAGTTGTACCCTACCTGGCATTATGAAAATGGTTGTCTACTGAAAGCGCTGGAAGAGCTGTACACCCATACCGGAGAACAGAAATATTTCGATTACATTCATGAACTGATGGATAACTTCATTCAGGAAGATGGCTCGATTCGTTCCTATGCGGTTGAGGAATATAACCTGGACCAGATTAACCAGGGGAAATCGCTGTTCCTATTGCTGGACAAAACGGGCGAAGAAAAGTACCGTAAAGCCGCGGATTTGCTCATGGTACAGCTTAAGGGACAGCCTCGTACGAGTGAAGGCGGATTCTGGCACAAGAAGGTCTACCCGTTTCAGATGTGGCTGGATGGGCTGTATATGGCCACGCCGTTCCTGACGCAATATGGTGCGGTTACTGGCGAGGAGAAGTGGTTTGACAAGGCGGCATTACAGCTACTGCTGGTGGAGAAACGTACACGTGATCCACGCAGCGGTCTACTGTACCATGCCTGGGATGAGAGCAGGGAACAGCGCTGGAGCTCGGGAGAAACCGGATGCTCTCCGCATGTATGGAGCCGGGCGATGGGCTGGTATGTGATGGCGGTAGTGGATACATTGGATCATCTGCCTGTAGATCATGAGCAGCGGGGTCAGATTGTGGGGATTTTCGAACGTGTAGCGAATGCACTTGTACATGTACAGGACCAACAGTCCGGGTTATGGCCTCATTTGCTCGATCAGCCGGGGCGTGAGCGTAATTATTTGGAGGCTTCGGGAACCTCAATGTTTGTGTATGCACTTGCGAAGGGCGTACGTAAGGGTTATCTGAGTGGCAAGTTTAAAGCTATCGCAGAAAAGGGGTATCAGGGTCTGCTGCTGCATCTGCTGCAAACGGACCGTGAAGGTGTATTGTCCCTGACGCAGTGTAACGGTGGGGCAGGTCTGGGCGGTACCCCGTATCGTGACGGGTCGTACGAGTATTATGTAACTGAATCCATTCGGATTAATGATCCGAAATCGGTTGCTCCATTTATTTTGGCAGGAGTGGAAATGGAACTTTACAAGCCCAACTAACATGTACATGAGAACGGAGAGGACAGAAATAACTTGAGGAAGCGAAGCGTTCGCCTAAAAGCTTTCTGAAAGAAAGCTGCATCGGAAGCATACGCTTATCACCGGATTTTCCCTGCTGAAGAAGGGAATCAAAAAAATCTGGGGATAACAGCGATCAGAAGGTTGTTCTGTCATCGGAGTGCTTATGTACATAACCTTTATCCAAAGGAGAGATGGTTCATGAGTCCAAAAGGTCGGATGTCCCGTTTAGGCGGATTGGTCGTGGTTGGTGCAATGTCCGCCGGGCTGCTTGCAGGCTGTGGGGGAGAAAAAGCGCCTGCGGCAGGGGAAGGCAAGCTTCCCATTTCGATTTCTTTGATGCAGGTTGGTGATGTGCCGGCCAAGGAGAATGGGATTGAACAAAAGATTGAGGAATATACGAATACGGATGTCAGTGTACAGTGGATTCCGCAGTCTGCTTTTGATGATAAAGTTAATGTCATGGTAGCTTCGGGCGAGATGCCGACCATCATGCGTGTGAATTATGTACCCACAACATTTAACGCAGCCAAAACGGGGCTGTTCTGGGAAATTGGACCCTATCTGAAGGATTATAAGAACCTGTCTGCCCAATCCGAGGCTTATTTTGACAATATCAAGATCGAAGGAAAGGTCTACGGGGTACCCAACTTCCGCGATATTGGGCGTACAGCCATGGTGTACCGCAAGGACTGGTTCGACAAGCTTAAGCTGGATGTACCAAAAACGCTGGATGACTGGTACGAAGTGATGCGCTCCATTCGCAAGGATGATCCTGATGGTAACGGCAAGGAAGATACGTATGGAACGGTACTATTCAAAAAGTACAACGAAGGAGTATCCTCTCCGCTGACACGGATCGCCGTAAGTATTGGTGGGGTGAACAAGTGGGGTGTGGACGATGCGGGTAAACTTACCCCTGAATTCCTGACCACAGAATATGTGGACACGATGAAGCTGTTCAAGCGTCAGTTCAGTGAGGGATTGATCAACAGTGACTTCCCAGCGCTGGACCCTTCTGATGCGGACAAAAAAATCGACTCCGGTCTTGTAGCTATGAAGCTGAACGGTGTTGCTCAGAACGGAAAGTCGTTTCAACAGCGGCTGACACCAAACGTGCCTGATGGCGAGATTGATGTGGCTCCGTTCCAAGGACCGGATGGCATTCGAATTGCCGGGGAACCAGGGAACTATGGCATGCTTGTCATTCCCAAAGCTTCCGTACCGGACGAAGAACAGTTAAAACAGGTGCTGACGTTCCTGGATCAACTGATGGACGAACCACTGAGTACGCTTCAGCTGCGTGGTCTGGAAGACGTGCACTATACGAAGACTTCGGATGGCAAAACCGAGTTCAAGGACTTCGACGGGTATCAGCGTGAAGTGAAGCCTTATCGTGACAATCTGCTAAGCATTGAAGGATATAACGTGCCTGAACTTGTCGATGTACCAATCGGTATGAAGGGCACGAAGATGGCACGTGAGAATGAGCAGTATGCTATTCCAAATCCGGCGCTGACCTTGTCTTCTGCCATCTATACTGAGCGAGGCCAGGAGCTGGACCAGATGATCTGGGATGCACAGACCAAATACATTATGGGCAAAATCGATGATGCTGGATGGGAGCAGGAAGTGGCGAACTGGAGAAAATCCGGTGGCGAACAGCTCATTTCCGAATTTGAAGCGTCTTATGCCCAGCTAAACGGGAAGTAATTTGAAGAACAAGCTGTGTTTTGCGTGAAATGACGTGAAGCATGGCTTGTTTTTTATGTTCTTTTTCTTCCCCGAGATTATGGTTAGGTGACAGAAGGGGTATAAAAGGTAAGGAGCATTTGTTCACATTCATTTTATTGCTCATCGAGAGGGGAATATACAGCATGATTGATGACCATCACAAGTTAGACGTATTAAACGTATTAGATACATACCAAGGAAGAGATCTGGGTGTCACGATGGAACCACAAGCCTGTGGTTTCAAAGTGTGGACTCCTGCCGCAAAGCAGGTGGATGTGCTGATTTACCCGCCTTCAACAGGGGGAAGTCCCAATGAACAGAAGAATCAGGACGAACAGAAAGAAATACCAATGAACAAACAGGATCAGGGCATCTGGTCCCTAAAGCTCGAAGGTGAGTGGAGCGGTTATCGTTATATGTATAGAGCCACCTTTGAGGACGGACGGCAGGAGATAGCGGTTGACCCCTATGCACGGGCTGTGACCATGAATGGAGAAATGGGAGTCATCGTCAGGCTGGAACAGACCCACCCGAATGGCTGGAATGAGGATATTCGTCCAAAACTGGCGAGCCCGGTAGATGCGGTCTTATATGAGCTGCATGTGCGCGATTTCTCGATCCATGAGTCATCCGGCATGAGGCACAAAGGAAAGTATCTTGCTTTTACCGAGACAGGTTTGCACGATTCAAACGGGAATACACTGGGGATCGATCATTTGGCTGAGCTGGGAATTACACATGTACATCTGCTACCGGTTTTTGATTTTGCGACAGTGGACGAATCGAAGGAAGATGACGGGACTTCCGATTGCTCACGTTATAACTGGGGATATGATCCGCTCCACTACAACGTTCCAGAAGGTTCTTATGCATCCCGTGCAGATGAGCCGGAGACAAGAATTCGAGAGTTCAAATCGATGGTACTCGCCCTTCATGAGAAGGGGATCGGAGTCATTATGGATGTGGTGTACAATCATACGTTTGATACGGCAGCCAGTTCATTTGAGAAGCTTGTTCCAGGATATTACTACCGTCAGAACCCGGATGGCACGTACAGCAATGGATCTGGTACAGGCAATGAAGTGGCTACGGAGCGGCCGATGGTGCGCAAGTTCATTATCGACTCCGTACGATACTGGGCAGAGGAATACCATGTGGACGGGTTTCGTTTTGACCTGATGGGTCTGATGGACACTGCAACGATGAAAGAGCTCGCAGCAGAACTGCATGCCAAAGTTTCTCCGTCCATCCTCTTATACGGTGAACCCTGGGGAGCGTTGGAATCACCCCTTGGGGATCGAATGACACTTAAGGGAGCACAGCGTAAAGCCGGATTTGCTGTATTTAACGATAACCTCCGTGGAACGATCAAAGGCGATAGTGATGGAACGGGAACCGGATTTGCTACTGGAGCGGAGGGAAAGGAAGATGATATATGGACAGGCGTACGGGGAGCCATTACCGATTTTACGGATAACCCATCTGAAACAATTAATTATGTAACCGTACATGATAATCTCAACCTGTGGGATAAAGTCGCCCAGACACAAGGATTGCACGATACACTGGGATTTATCACATATAGTGAGGATGGTCGTGTGAAAGGCAGCGCCAACGTAGAAGAGGCTGTACAGCAGGCGAAGCCGTATTTGCACGTTGACCCGGATCGTATACTGGAGAACGAAACGGTCCGGCGTTGTCTACTTGCTAATGGCATCGTATTGACTTCCCAGGGGGTTCCTTTGCTTGCGGCTGGAGATGAATTTCTGCGAAGTAAATATGGTGATGCCAACAGTCATGAGAGTGGGGATTCAGTCAATGCCATTCGGTGGGAGCAAAAGCAGCAGTTTAAACCTGTTCATGATTATTATCGTGGTCTGATCCGTCTTCGGCGCGAGCATCCTGCTTTTCGTCTTCGAACCCGGGAAGAGATTGAGCACCATGTTCGATTGCTTGAAAAAGGAAAAGGGCTGTTGGCCTATGAACTGGCAGGAACCGCTGTCGGAGATTCATGGGGACGGATAATCGTTATATATAATGCCTCCAAAGAAAACCGTACAACCTCCGTTCCTTCAGGTACATGGAATGTGGTCGTAGAGCAGGGGCAGGCTGGTACCGAGACGCTGCGTACGGCCAAGGATGGTCAGGTCAGCATTCCTGCTATATCCATGACGGTTATGTATTCAGGTGAATGAACGTTATTGCACCCTTTCTCCATTGTGGGACGAGGGTGTTTTGTTTTCTCCCGTCTTTTTTCATCAGGACAGGTACAAATGCTGTCAATCTATGGCGCTTGTTTACATATGCTGTATCTTGAAAGCGATTGCTATGTAGATTTGCATCATATTCAATATGCTAATTGAAAGCCTCTGCTCAACCGATATGTTGAGTACAGACAACCCCGGGTTGACAAATGACGTCTCGCTCCGTAACATCGGGACAACACGAAATCAATGGATATAAAGGCGGTGGGAACGATGCCGGAATGGACATCTTTTCGTTATGAAGGCAACGATCTTGGCTTAACATATACGCGTACAGTAAGCACATTTAAGCTGTGGGCACCTACAGCTCAGCAGGTTTCTATACTCATTTTTGATGATGAGGGACATTATGATGCAAGTGGTAAAGTAACCGAACATGATGACGGACAGCAACGGTCGATGACCCGTGACCCGGATGGAATATGGAGTGTACAGCTTGAAGGGGATTGGGCCGGACATTATTATATGTATCACATTACGCATGATGATCAGCATATTGCAGTGGCACCCGATCCTTACGCTCGTGCTGTATCGGCGAACGGACAGCGAACAGCCATAATTGATCTGGATACAACCAATCCTGTGGACTGGGAAGAGGATGTGAAGCCCGTATTTCTACGTCCGGCAGATGCAGTTCTATATGAATTACATGTGCGTGACTTCTCCTCCGACCCCCATGCCGATATTCCGTATAAGGGCAAATATTTGGCATTTACAGCTTCCGGGTTGACGGACAGAGGCGGCAACTCCATCGGAGTAGATCATCTTGTCGAACTCGGCATCACGCATGTGCATCTTCTGCCTGTAGCGGATTATCAGACGGTGGATGAATTGGCATCGACAACGGACGCCGGTTCGAATGCCAAATTGCCATACAACTGGGGGTATGATCCGCAGCACTATAACGTGCCGGAGGGTTCCTATGCCACCAATCCACGTGATCCTGCGGTTCGAATTCGGGAGTTCAAGGCTCTCATTCATTCCTTGCACCGACAAGGCATTCGTGTCGTGCTTGATGTGGTTTATAACCATACGTACAGCGTGGATGATGGACCTTTTGAACGAATTGTACCAAGTTATTATTATCGTTACCGTGAGGACGGCACATTGAGCAATGGCTCGGGTGTAGGCAATGAACTGGCTACGGAGCGCCCCATGGTACGAAAATATATTTTGGACTCTCTCCTGTATTGGGCAGAGGAATATCATGTGGACGGGTTTCGATTCGACCTCATGGGTCTGATTGATACAGACACGATGAACGAAGTGACCCGTGAGCTGAGAGAACAGATTGATTCGGCTTTTCTGATCTACGGGGAGCCGTGGACAGGCGGAGATTCACCTCTGGATCGGAAAACGTTAAAAGGAACACAACGCGGTCAGGGATTTGCTGTATTTAACGATCATTTCCGCAGTGCCATCAAAGGGGATAGTGATGGTATCGGCAAAGGTTTTGTTACCGGAGCAGACGGTAGGGAGTACGAAATTGCCATGGGTGTAGCAGGAGCGCTGGATGATTTCACATCTTCACCAGTGGAATCCGTCAATTATGTGACGGCACATGATAATCTCAACCTGTGGGACAAAATCGCAACAACGATGTACCTCAGGCATGATCTCGGTTACCCGGTATGGAGAGACGGGCAGCCCGTAGAAGGAGGCAGTGCGGAATCGGCGGTTAAAGCGGCGGACCCTTATCGTTATGTCGATGCGGATGATGTACTTGATCATGAGATGGTCCGTCGTTCCTTGCTCTCAACAGGGATTCTACTTACCTCACAGGGGATTCCATTTCTTCATGCAGGAGATGAGATGCTGAGATCCAAAGCAGGAGATCACAATAGTTATCGCAGCGGGGACGCCGTGAATACGATCACTTGGGCTAACAAAGCTCGATTCAGACCTGTTTTTGACTATTATCGCGGCCTGATTCATCTACGACGCACACATCCGGCTTTTCGTATGATTAACGCCGAGCAGGTAAGGAGTCACCTTCGCATGATGCGAGCAGAAGGAAATGTGGTTGCATTTACACTGGATCACGGAGCGAATCAGGATACCTGGAATCAGATCGTGGTGATCTACAACGGAACAGGTCAGCAGCAGCAAGTGAGTCTGCCGGAGGGTGACTGGCATATCGTGGTGAATGATCACCAGGCAGGTACAGATCTCATTGAGACGGTGAGCGGAACCGCAATGGTAGAACGATGGTCACTGATGGTAATGTACGACACGGAGTATGCTGGCGGTGCTGAACCCGCTGTGATTGAGATTCATTCGCCGCGTCTTGTGTACAGTGTCGGAGAGATTGCCGGTTTGCGAGCATCGGTCAGAGACCGTTTTGGTAATGTGGTGGAGAACGCATCTGTGAACTGGAGCTCTTCGAACCCACAGATTATTGCGATTCAATCCGATGGGACAATTCATACGGGGGAGACCGGAGAAGCCACGATCAGCGTACAATGTGGCACGATTACCACAGAGTGTACGCTGCAGGTTGATTACCTCCATCCGGAACGAATTGAAATTATCGGGGAATCCGTGATGTACACAACACGTGTCAGTCGATTCCGCGCCTTGGTTCTGGATCAATTCGGCCAGCCTTTGCAAGGTATGAATATACGGTGGAGCTCATCTCATCTGGAGCATGCAGCGGTCAGTACAGCAGGCATTGTGCGTGCTTTAACACCAGGATCTACCCAGATTATCGCGGAAGCTGGAGGAATTCAGGCATCGCTGAATATCAAAATCCACAAACCAATTTCGCGAATAGTGACTCTCCGATATGAACGGGAAGATCAGCATTATGAGGGATGGGATGTCTGGGTATGGGGCACAGGCATGGAGGATGGAGCGGTCTCCTTTGAGCGAGTAGGCAATGCAGCAGAAGCCCGTTTTCGGGTGGCTGCAGGATTGCATCATCTGGGCTTAATCATTCGTCTGAATGAATGGGAAGCCAAAGATACCTGCGGAGATCGTTATGTTGATATCGGTCCTGAAGACGGAGATGTGCACATTATCGTTCAGAGTGGGTCGGATCAGATGCAGGTTATCCGTGAAAGTGATGTAGAGGATGATCGTAACAGCGCTTAGCCGGCCAGGTTATAACTTCATACAAGTGGTTGAAAAATATAGGCTTAACAAGCGGTCGGAAGGTATTCCGGCTGCTTTTTTGTTCATCAGAAAGAACCATTTTCACCCGAAAAATAAAAAAACTGTACATGTCAGTGTTTGAGATGGTCTTTCATTGGGGTAAATATAGATATGGCCCCAGATTCGGCCACGCACGAAAAGGCCATTCTGGTCTAAGAGAGAAGCTTATCGCTTCCTAACAAATATAAAGTAAGGATCCCTTGAAGGAGGATGTTCAATCATGAAATCCAACGGAAAAATGGCTCAACTTACGGCAACACCAAGAACTGAAAAGAAAGGTGCAGCATTGCGCCTGTTAAGACAAGGCGGACGTGTTCCGGCTGTCGTTTATGGCCCGGGATTAGAAGGTGCCGCGATACATGTAGATGAAAAAGAAGTGCTGAAAGTAGCACGTACAGGTCGCTCCGAGATGTTCAACCTCAATCTTGAGGGTGGCAAAACGGTTCCAGTGCTGATCAAGGATCAGCAGGAACGTAACGGACGTCTGCTGCACGTGGACTTCCTGCAAATTTCGAAGAACAAGCCGATCAGCGTTAGTGTATCGATCGACTTCCAAGGTACCGCAGCCGGCTCCAAGGCAGGCGGTGTGTTCCAGACACAGGAAACTCAACTGGAGGTCGAAGGGCTTCCGGCTGATCTGCCAACCTCCATTGAGGTGGATGTTAGCGGACTGGAAATTGGTGATCGTTTGACAGCTGGAGATATCAAGCTCGAAAAAGGTCTGACTCTGGTGACGTCAGGTGATTCCATCATCGCTTCCGTGATGCCGCCACAAGCGGCTGAGGAAGAGCCTACGGCTTCTGCTGATGAAGCAGCACCGGCAGCACCAGAAGAACCAGCTAAAGAAGAATAGGGAGTCAGAATATTTATTATTCTGTATCTCAACCAAGCCCGGTCATCACGACCGGGCTTTTTTATATTGGAAATGGACAAGTGGAGTCGCTGGAGATGCGCGATGATGAATGTCGTTTTGACTTATGACAGATGGCTACATAGTCGAGCTATTCGGTATGATAACGTTGCCTGTTTGCGTGAAGTAGCGTTACAGTATACTATGATTCGGAGCAGCAACAATGCACTTTGGAATAATTTGCACAAGAAAGCAGGTTTCGCAATATGTTTGATCCGACGATTTATGACAATTTGAAAGTAGGCTTCGAAAATTACCTATATGATCTCGATAATTTGGATGAACTTATTTCCATAACAGATCGGAAGGATCAGCTTGAGATGGCTCGTATGTCCAGAGAGTTCGTGCTGCAATTCTGCCTGAGAGATTGTCCTGAGGTAACTGGCGAAGTGGTACTGAGCACATCGCTTGAGGATCTCGCGGCTGAGATTTTGGAGACACCAGGTGGTCCATCAGGTTGCCGTTTGCGGCTGCGGTTCAGAATGGTTGTTAAGGAGCCTGAGGCTCAATGTCCGGCGATTAGCCCCATATTACAAGAGAGCTGGCCGGAACAACGAAAATTGCAGCATATTCATTATATATTTGAAGATCAGCCAGCAACTTACGCCGTCACTGCTGAAGTACATTTTGACCGTAGTGTGAATGAAGATCAGATGGGAGATATCCCTGATCTGTGCGACCATATGGTCAATGTGCTGACTAAATTATTGCAATTGCACAAATAACCAAGCGAAAAAGTCTTGTCTCTGCTCAAAGAGACAAGACTTTTTTTATTTTTTTTGAATGCCAAATAGGCTATCAGGCGTAGGTATAAGGACTTGAGGTTAATATTTTACGCAAGCAAGTAAGAGAATGTATATTTAATAAGCCGAATAAGTGCGATTGAACTATATACATAAGGTGAAATTGCGAAAGTGAGTTTGGGACTAAAGATTTAGTACCGGACTAAAGGAACTAGTTTTCCTTGCCGATAAAATATCGAAGGGGAGAAACTACATGACAGAGAAATTAATTCGTCTTCTGCGTATACTTCAGGCTATACAAGCGAATCCCGGAATTTCCGCCAAAGAATTGGCGTTGAAATGCGGTACCACTGTGCGCACGATTTATCGCGATCTCCGAATTTTGGACAGGGTTGCCCCTATCATGAATGAAGGTTATGGCAAGGGATATCGGTTCATTGGTGAATTTGCCATGTATCCTCTGGATTTTACCGAACAGGAAGCGATGGTATTCTCGATGCTTCCATCCGTGGTGGATACTTCGCAACTCCCGGCTGAATTTGATTCAGCTTTTGACAAGGTGATGACAGCTCATACCAAAATGAAATCGAGAAACAGTGACATTGTAGAAAATATTGCAGGCATTATTCGTATGGGTACACCTGCATACCGGGAAGAAGGGAAGTATCCCAATTTACTTATTCCAGTCATTGAAGCCATTCTGGATCAACAAACGATTCGAACCCAATATCATACGCTTACGAAAAATGAAATAACGGTCCGCGACATTGACCCCTATTACCTCATTCCGCGCGATCAGCGTTTCTACTTGATTGGTTATTGCCACTTGCTGAAGAAAGTACGTTTGTTTCGGATCAGTCGCTTTCTGGACGTTATCCAGACCAATACCCATTTTGTTATGGGTGATTTCAACATAACGCAGTTCATGAAAAATACGTGGTCCATTGATCGTGGGGATAAACTGATTCATTTTAAAGTAAGGTTCAGTAAAGAGGTGGCCCCCTACATAAAAGAAGAAGAAATGTTTGTTCGTCCACGAATGACTGATTTGCCTGATGGCGGATTGTTATTTGAAGTAACGCTGAACAGTAGTCGTGAATTCCTGAAATGGTTATATCAATTTGGCCCCGAAGCGGAGGTTCTTGAACCCCGCGAATATCGTAAAGAAATTCGTAAACAACTCATAGAGTGGATGAAGCATTATGCGGAAGATCAATAATTTCAACCCTTCTAAAATCAAAAAAATGTGTAAAAGGAGCTTTTTCAATGAGTACCAAATTATTTGCAGCCATGTATGGAATGGAACATTATCATGGTGTAGAAGCTTTAAATGTAGGCGATATCCTGTTTCTGGTCAAAGACCCCGACAATCGGGTGGACTCTCGAGCCATCAAGGTAGTGGTTCCACCCATTGGGACGGTTGGATATATTGTTAATAATCCGCTGCTCGCTCCTCATGGTTGCTGGACAGGCTCGGGAATCTATGATGCTTTCCGCCAACAAACCTGCGCTAAAGTAAGGTTTGCCATGAAAGATATGATTATTGTGGAGTTAATTGAAATGATGTACGTTCCTGTTCCGCATATGGATAGTTTTATTGCAGACTGGCAGTCACGTGAAAAAGCCTAACGAAATCACAAGCGCAACAAGATTTATGCGCGGATGAGTCTTGTATAAGCTGCTTCAAGATGCATGGCTGTCCGGGCCCAACTGAACTGTTCAACTGCACTGGCACGGCCAGCTTCTCCAAGCGAACGAGCAAGAGAAGGATTGTCTGCGAGTTTAGACAGGTAAGCAGCGAAACTTCGGGGGTTGTGATACTGTCTCACAAGGTATCCATTAGTCCCCGATACTATGATTTCACGAATGCCTCCATTGTCTGAAGCAATGACGGGTAGTCCTGAAGCCATAGCTTCAACATTAACCAGCCCGAAGGCCTCATGTTGTTGGGAAGGGCACACTAGACAGTCCACAGCCCTGTACAAACGGTCAATACGTTCATGAGCGATCTGACCTCGGAAGGCGGCATCCACCTTTAATTTTCGGGCAAGCTGTCGCAGCTTGCGGACGTAAACTGGAGGTCCTTTACCTGCAATGATCAGTTGTACGGATACCTGCTGCTGAATAAGAGCTACGGCACGAATCAATATGTCCACACCTTTGCCGGGAATCAGTCGGCCTACATACAGAATGGAGAATGGCCCTGTAATACCAAACTGCTTCCGCAGAAGCTGCTGCTCTCCTTTAGCTGCAGGCAAAAAACGGCTTAGGTCCACGCCAAGTGGTACAACACCCATCCGTCGTTTCAAGGATGGGAATCGACGAGCCAGCCTTTGTCTGAGGGATTGACTGTTGACGGCAATCCAGTTCGCTTTTTTTAACAGCGCTAATCTTGCAGGACCTGGTTGTGCAAAGGTTAACGAGTGAAGATAGAGCACCACAGGTAACGAAGGGAAGGCGCGTTTAATTGCAGCCATACTATGAGGTCTGTTATCTACCTGGATCAAATCGAAGGGCTGAATTTTCAGAAAACGGATCACTGCCCTTGTGTACTCGCTGGGACTGGTGGCTGGTACACGACGGATCGTAATGCCATCTAATTGCTCTGTGATGGCAAGGCCGGGCATCTGACGACTTAAGATCGTCACCTGGTGACGGAGTGCAAGTTCGCGAGCAATGCCGAGGAGGCAGATTTCGACTGATCCGTTACCTGGGACTGGCAATTTTTCAGGCGCTATCAGGGTTATTTTCATCAACAGGCTCCTCCTTGTCCATATTCGTAACAATCTACTTTGGTCATATATCCTATGTGCATCGGGTGGATTTGGCTCCTGTGGAACTACGCGTGAGGGGAAATTTCGTTTTTGTGATATACTGTACGGGGTGCAGTGAAATCGTTGCGCGTATTTAGAAGCAGGAGGAAAAAAATGTTACATTCAACACTCAGCCGCTTTCGACTGCTGTTGTGGTTGCAGGGGCTTTCATATGTGCTGTTGTTATTTGTTGCTTTTCCATTAAGGGAATCAGGAATCATGCCTCAGGCAGTCACGTGGTTTGGCAACATCTATGGCTTTTTATTTCTGATGTATTTATTATTTATGGTGAGTCTTTATACTACGCAAAAATGGCGTTTACGTCGTCCAATTGCTTTGTTTTTTGTCTCATTTATCCCGCTAGGCAATTTCATCTATGATTTGCTGGTCTTTCGCAAGCTGGACCGTAGTCAGTCAAATAAAGCTTGACTTTGCTTATCGTTATGAATATGATGAGAACAGATTATTGAACCTGTTTCAACTTAAAACTAAATATTCCTGATGTTAAAGGGGAGTAGCTTTCACAGTAAAGTCGTCAGTTCGGGATTATATCCCCGGCTTTATTGGCAGCAATTTTGTTGTTAGCGAGACCTTTACCAAGTTTTCATACTGGGTAAAGGTCTCTTTTTGTGAATAAAAAGGACCTTACCAGTAATGGTAAAGGTCCTTTTTTTTGTACATCATAAGGATACTAAGGAGGAGTCAATTTTGGATTTGTCATTATTATTGGAGTATGGGTGGGTTCTCGTCGTATTAGTAGTCCTGGAGGGATTGCTTGCAGCGGATAATGCATTGGTTCTTGCCATTATGGTTAAGCATTTACCTGATGATAAACGCAAAAAGGCGTTATTTTATGGTTTGATGGGAGCGTTTATTTTCCGATTGGGTTCGTTGTTCCTGATCTCGTTCCTCGTGGACGTATGGCAGGTTCAAGCGATTGGTGCCCTGTACCTGTTGTACATCTCCATTAACCACATTGTCAAAAAGGTGTTGGGTAGCCGAAACAAAACAGATGAAGCGGCTGATTCCGCTCCCAAAAAACAAAAAAAACAATCTGGTTTCTGGATGACTGTATTCAAGGTGGAAGTGGCAGATATCGCGTTCGCGGTCGATTCCATTCTCGCAGCTGTGGCGCTGGCTGTTGCCTTGCCGCCAAGTGGTCTTCCTCCGATCGGTGGACTTGACGGTGGCCAGTTTATCGTCATCTTCCTCGGCGGATTTATCGGTCTCGTCATCATGAGATTTGCGGCTTCCTTCTTCGTTAAGTTGCTTCATTCCCGTCCAGGGCTTGAAGTTGCAGCCTTCGTTATCGTCGGCTGGGTTGGGGTTAAGTTGGCTGTTATTACACTTGCACACCCTTCACTGGGCGTTCTGGATGAGCATTTCCCGGAAAATAAAATTTGGAAATTTGGATTCTACATTGTGCTGATTACGATTGCAGTATGCGGTTGGTTCCTGTCTTCCAAGGTGCCTGAAAAAGAAGATGAAAATCCTGTGGAAGAATTGGAAAAACAAGCAGGGAAATGATAAGATGCAAATTCAAATCTGTCAAAACATGTACCATCAATAATCGATATCTAATCTCATGATATGCATGAGTAAGCAGGGTCTGTTCCTTACAGACCCTGCTTTTTTTATATAAGTTATTGGCACGAAGTTAAATCTAATGCATATGAAAAATAGGGAATTTTCCAAGAAAAGGGTTGACACATCGAAACGAGTCCGCTTAATATAAACATAATATTAATGAAGGGAGGTCGAGAGATATGATGGTTGGTTATGATTTGAAATTCACAAAGACACTACGAAGCACAGACACAATTGTATATCCAGTTCATCGTCTCTTTGGCCTCATACGGGCGACATAGGGGAAGATGCATATCGTTTATCCTTGGAACGTTATTAATCGATATGCTACTCTCGGCGTATATAGCAATGGAGAACAGATGCGGCATGTTCATGCTGCTTTTGTTTTCTGTTATTGTCATGAAGAAGTCACGGGCGAACTGTCCGTGGCTTCTTTTTTGTTGTACTGAATATGGATATGAATTCGGAATAACGTTAGGTTCAATTTTGAAATGAACCGAATTATCTGAACGTACAGGAAGGAATAATAAACATTTATGAATACACAACCTAATTTATTTACGACTCAAAATGAACTCACAGGTGGCTACCGACATGAAGTCAAATTGCCTGCTGGGGACTTAACGGTATATGCGGCACAACAACTATTCTCGTCATTGGACTATAAGGTGTTCGAGATGGCGAACAACAATCTTCAAATCCCGGGCATTTCCTATATGAGCTATACGCCTGACGTGCATGTCGGTGTAGGCACCTGCATCGGTACAACGGCGGTATGGGATGCCAAGAGTGGCTATGTATCTCCATCCATCGTAGGCAGTGATATCGGCTGTGGCATGCGGGTGCATATGACCAATTTGCATAAGGACGACCTGAAGGATGTGAAGCTGCGCCGTAAACTCGTGAAAGCCATTGAGAAAGTGCTGCCGATGGAGGCAAATCAGCGCGGTCATTACTCGGACATTCGTTTGGAGCATATTGTGCGAAAGGGTCTGCATGGATTACCTAAAAAATATATCCCGGACAGCTATACACCGAAAAAATCAACTTCCATCACTCATGTAGAGAGCAGCAAATTTGCCTTTGATGAGGAAGTGTTGAATCTGGTACCGGATATGACTTGGCATCGGGCTCATCGCCAGTTAGGAACTTTGGGTGGAGGCAATCATTTTGCCGAGATTCAAGCGATTGAGATTGCCGAGGAAAATCGGGAGATTGCGGAAGCATGGGGTCTGTACGATGGACAAATTGTTGTCATGATTCATTCCGGTTCCCGGGCTTGGGGTGGGTATGTAAGCCAAACTAGTTCATCAGCGATTGCGAAAGTGATGCAGCGAAATGGTCTGGGGACATCCGATCCAAGACTGGTTTTTGCTTCGCTTGAACATGCGGAAGGTCGCCATTACGTCAATATGATGTATTCTGCACTGAATTATGCTGTGGTGAACCGCCATCTGATTGCTTATGCAATTCGAGAAGCTTTTCGGGATGTGTTTGGTCCAAAATGCGAATTTCGAACCCTCTATGATCTGATGCACAATTATGCATGGGAGGAATCGCACTCGGATCAAGGTTCCGTTTTTGTACACCGCAAAGGAGCTACACGTGCATTACCTGCTGGTCATCGGGATAATCCGAAGCCATATCTGGCAACAGGTCATCCCGCGCTTATACCCGGTTCAATGGGGACGGCTTCGTATATCATGGTAGGTCAACCCGAGGGGAAGGATAACTATTATTCGATTTGTCATGGGGCAGGACGCATTCGTTCGCGTACAGCAACGAAGCGCCTGGTTACCGTGGAGGATTTTGCCTCGGCGCTGGGTGTGGGAACTGAAGATGAGATTGTGGTGAACCAGCGTTCGCTTGAATCGATTCTTGATGAATCGCCGCAAGCTTATAAAAATGTCGATGAAATTATTGATAGTGTTACCGGCGCAGGTCTGGCTCAAGTTGTAGCCAAATGTAAACCACTTGCCGCTGTGAAGGGAGCTAAGTAATGACGATAGAGAAAGAACAATTGAATCATAATAGAGTCATCTATTCCTATGAGGAGCAACAAGACAGTCAAATCCGAAACGAAGGCTATGCCATATATGCCCGCTTGATTCGCGGCATCATTGAAGCGCTTGGCAATCGATACGGCGTTCGTTATGAACTCTATGCAAGTGATGATCCAAACAGTGAATACTGGGATCTGCTAAAAGAAGATCTGCAAAGCAACAGTACGGAAGTGGAATTGGTTGCCCGGATTTTCGAAGATCTGGAGCTGCGTACACTGCATTATGAGGATGATGGAGATGCACCAACCTATGGGGTGCATTATTCGATTCGCAACAATGTATTTGCCTATCCGCAGTGGGGTGTGGCTCTCGTCCGCATTCCTTTCTTCCGGGAGAATGGGATATACAATGAGGATTTTGTTTTTGCTACAGGAGAAGAGGAATTGAAGCAATTTCTGGGCAGTGTAAGGGAACGGGAACGGCAGCAAAATATGAAAAAAGTCACGGTGTACACGGATGCCCGCAATGGCAGTGATCGTCATGTGGAATCCATTACCCGCTCTGTGGGGCGGGATGAGGTCGTGCTTTCTCCGCAAATTAAACAGGATATTTTCCGTTCGTTGGACCAGTTTTTCGAGGCAGATCGTTCCTTTTATCGGGACTATGATATTCCTTACAAACGTGGCATCCTGCTGTACGGCCATCCTGGAAACGGAAAAACGACCCTCGTAAAATCCATTGCGGGAAGCATACCGGGGCCTGCGGCATATTGGCAAATTACCGAATACACAAACAGTGAATCGGTGCGTGAAGTGTTCGAAGCAGCCAAACGTTTGGCTCCCATGGTACTGATTATTGAGGATATCGATTCCATGCCAGATGAAGTTCGTTCCTTTTTCCTGAATACATTGGATGGGGCAACGTCCAAAGAGGGCATTTTCCTAATTGGCACCACGAATTATCCGGAGAAAATAGACCCAGGGCTCATGAACCGTGCCGGTCGGTTTGATCGGGCTTATGAAATACCGCTACCGGACGAAGGGCTGCGCCTGCAATATTTGAACCAACGCGGCTTTGATGTCTTCGCAGGGGAAGAAGGTACGCTGGAAGCTGCACGATTGACGGATACCTTTTCTCTTGCTCAACTTGGAGAGCTGTATGTCAGCGCAGCGCTGGAATGGCACCAGAATGGCCAGACAGACATTGTGCAGATCATTCAGTCGATGCGAGGAGAGTTGGACAAGAGCCATAAACATAACTGGCTGGCTCAGCCAGGTAAAGGCCGTGCAGGTTTTTATTAATCGAATATAACCATTAAAATATTCTCACCTCAATTGGTTATACTAAGGCTGTCTGAATCAACATACAATGACTTTTGGGAGGTACATAACGCAGTCTTGAACTGTGTAAGATGCCCGGAAGTGACGCAATCTGTTTATAATGCCTTGTTATAGGCTGTAGAACAGAGAAAAGGGCATATGAACAAAAGGTAATATACAACAATTTTCATGCCAATTGTTTAAATGCTTCTGTAGCGGTTAATAGTAGACAGACAACAACAAAAACTTTAATTAGAGGTGAATGATATGGGTTGGTTATGGTCATTAATTATCGGTGGTATCATTGGATGGTTGGCAGGTCTGATTGTTGGTCGTGACATTCCCGGCGGCGTTATCGGTAACATCATTGCCGGTTTTATCGGCGGATGGTTAGGTGGAGTAATCCTGGGAGATATGGGTCCAGAAATGGGCGGATTCTACATAGTACCGGCATTAATCGGTGCCATCGTACTTGTAGCAATCGTGAGCTTGATCTTCCGTTCTATGGGCCGAAGCCGCGGGTAACGAATTCAAGAATTCTTGAATATACAGTTAGTCGGCAACACGCACTTTGAATAACTGTTGATATAACAGATGCTTCTGAAGAGGTTGATGGAAGTCCACGGACGTGGCTTTCCATCAACCTCTTTTTGTTTTAAGATATAGGTACAACAGAAAGGGATGAGTGTACATGGAAAAAGCTACATTTGCCGGCGGATGCTTCTGGTGTATGGTTACACCATTTGAAGAGCAACCAGGCATTCATGGTATTGTATCTGGCTATACCGGCGGTCACGTCGATAATCCAACATATGAGCAGGTCAAAACCGGGGAGACTGGTCATGTCGAGGTCGTTGAAATTACATTTGATCCAGAGGTATTTCCATATGAACGTTTGTTGGAGCTATACTGGCCCCAGACGGACCCTACCGATGATGGAGGGCAATTTCAGGATCGTGGCAGTCAGTACCGGACAGCGATCTTTGTCCATAATGAACGTCAACGTGAGCTCGCAGAACAGTCCAAGCAGGAGCTGGCAGCAAGCGGGCGGTTCAATCAACCGATTGTGACGGAGATTCGGGATGCAGTTGTGTTCTATCCGGCAGAAGATTACCACCAGGATTACCACAAGAAAAATGAGAAGCATTACAAAGAAGACCGTGCGGAATCCGGACGGGATGAATTTATTGAAGAAAACTGGAATAAATAATTAAGTTCATTAGATTAGACCAAATTGCATCAGATCTTATTGAAAAAGCCGGGAGAGTTCCAACAGGAACTTCCCCAGCTTTTTTTGATTGTTCAATGATTAAGAGAATGTTATCTCAATGGCTACAGAACTTATCTACGTTCTCTGCGTTGTTGGGAGAACTCTACATCGTTGTGTGAAATAACAGAGCGCCCTGTTAACCGTTAGTCGGTCAACCAGAGCGCTCCATTTACTATTTAGCTGAGGCTGTCTTCAATACATACTTGGATAATGCATCGTCATTGATCTGATAGATAATATGATCGTTGTACGTTGAATATCCATCGAGCAATCCAGGAGAGGATGCAAATGTATATTCATGTACTGTATCCAATGTTTGCGGATCGAGAATATAACCTTTTTTGGCGAAATCAAGTTTATACTGCCCGTCCTGTGTATGATCAATCTGCATGAGAATAGGCTGCTCTTCCTTAAATGTACGTTCAGTCACTTGGCCTTTCATGGTGTACAGCTCCAGTTTTTGGCCTGTAAACAGAGTGTAACTGTTGCCTGCGGTCTGAACATAGGCATCACCGGCAATAGCACGGCCCCAGGCAAGTTTGCCATCGGTGCCAAAGCCCATCAGCTTGTTACCCGTGTTGGCAAAATTGGCACGCATGATCACGGAGCCATCTTCCAGAATGGCCAGTGATTCACCGCCACCGTCTCCCAGAGTGTTGGCATTGCTCGGGAACTGATAGAAGGAAAGACGATTCAGCGTACGATCGTAAATTTCCACTTTGGGATTAGCGGCCTGCTGCCAGAAGCTGCCCACTTTGGTTTGTTTGCTTGCATCGACTACGATTCGATCACTGCCTGCTTTGAGTACAGCACCGTTGATTGTTTTTTCCGTAATCAGTTTTCCCTTTTTGTCATACAGCGAGATGGCTGAACGAACGGAACCGTTCGATTGAACACCAGGGCTCGAAGCGATCAATAACGTATCGTCGTCCAGAAGGTACATGGATGATGAATTACTCACGTTTTTGACCCAGTTGGTTTTGCCGGAAGTATTGAACGAGTATACCTTTTTGGTTCCATCCGAATATTCCATATATACGTAAGCTGTGCCGTTGCTGGTATATAGCGAATTGGAGTAGGTTGTATAAGGCCCACTTTTCTCATGGAAAATAACGTTCCATTTCAATTGTCCGGTCGTGGCATCCAGCGCCTGAAGCGAATCCAACTGCCAATCCAGCTTCGTATTGCTGCTTGTTTTGGTTACGGGCTGGGAAGAATGCACATACACCAGATTTTTCGCAGGTACTGCGTTCACTTCGTTGACGATAACGTCTTTCTCCGTATTCACTTGCGTGAGAGAGAGAGAAGATGATGTCCATGAAGGCTTAGGCAAGGGTGCATTTTGTTCTGCGGCCGCGTAGCTTGGTGTATGCAGGCTGAAGAGGAGCGTGCCACTGAGAAGAAGCGCAGCCCATGTTTTGGACTTTCGTTTGTTGGATGTATGCAAGTTATAAACCACCTTTCTTCGATTCAAAATAGAACCGATTGTTGAATTCTACCATTTCACACATGTGAAATTCAACCTGAGTGTCTGTAACCTTTTATGATTAAGGTGTAATATTATTGTTGTTTCGAGAATTTCGAGGGTTACAGGGAATTCATCTTCTTTCTGTTACGAGAGAAGTCTGCTATATTTAGTCGGGTGACGAGGGCTAAGAGGGAGATTAGCCTGACAGATTAGAGGAACGACAAGGAGAACAGACATGAACTGGAATGAAAATATGACCACTGTGGGTATAGGCGTTATCGTCCTTTTACTGCTCATTGCCTGGATCATTCGCCGTGTAATTCGGCGAGGGCAGCGCTTACGAAGTGAGGCCAATCCGCGTAAGATTACGATTAAGGATATCGATAAAATGCAGGATGGATCGGAATTTGAACTGTACCTGTATCATTTATTCCAACAACTCGGTTATGCCGAAGTACATAAGACCACAAGCAGCCGTGATTTTGGTGCGGACCTTGTATTTGTGGATAGAGCAGGCAGACGTAATGTCATTCAGGCCAAGCGTTACGGAGCAAATCATCCGGTTGGACTCAGCGCAGTACAGGAGATTTACACGTCCATGCGTTATTATGAAGCAGATCGATCCATCGTGCTCACCTCAGCCAGATATACGGAAGCATGCCGGACGCTAGCAGCGGTCAACGGGGTGAAGCTGCTGGACCGTGAAGATCTGATGGACCTGATCATGCTGTTTAAATCCAGAAGAATGGAAGAAGCACTGGAATTGATTGAGGAAGACGATCAGGAACCTGTGGAAACATGGCAATCACGGCGGAAAAGAGTTCCACGTTAATCACCTTCACTTGTCTGCCTGCACATGATATATTGAGTGCATACCAACCAAGGGAGTGTGTTCAATTATCATGGCACGTACACAAACGCAAAAAGCATTGCGCAAAGCAGAGCGGTCAGGACAGTGGTGTCCAGAGCAAAGTCGGAGAGTAAACGGAGATTATGGAGCGTTATCCCAGCATGTTCGACTCATGCCCACGAAACAGGAAAAATTGCAAAAGGTCAAACACAAGAAGCGGACCCAGGATGGTGGTGCTTCTTTTTATTTTGTCTGTGATGTGCGGAGTGCTGCATAAGCATCAAAATTTTAAAAAAAGCTCTTCCTTCGATTGGTATGACATCCCTTGGACTGTTAAAATCAATGTATCTCTTTTGAATTGGATCAATTATAGCTATACATCCTCCTATCTTCGATGAAGGGAAGAATTCTACATATGACAACAGCGCTTCGCATGGATAAAAAAATCGTTCGGCGTTTTTTGCTGCAGACGCAATCTTTATTGGGACGTTGGCCCGCCGTTTCCTTGCCTTCGGGTCCTGAACAGGTGATGCAACTGATTCGCTCCCTTGGCTGCGTGCAGATTGATCCTGTCGCTGCCGTAACCGGAAATCAGCATTTGGTGCTGGGCGCTCGTGATCCGGGCTATACCTCCGAATATTTACATACGTTGTTGAGTGATCATAAAGTGTTCGAATATTTTGCAAATGCCGCATGTGTTATTCCGATCGAAGATTATGCGATGTTCGAACCTGTACGTGCTCGATTAAGGGATCGTCTGGCTCCGTCATTGGAAGGGCTGGGAAACACGGTGCAGCATGTGCTGAAGCGTTTGGAAGAAGAGGGGCCGTTACCCTCCAGAGCTTTTCGTGCCGTCGAACGGGTAAGCGGATATTGGGACAATGCGGATGTACCGAAAACGAAGGATACTACGCTAGCGTTAAACTTGCTGCTGGATTCGGCTGCCATTCGTGTCGTCGCAAGGCAGGGCAATGAACGTTATTTTCATATTACTGAATCCGGACTGCTGGAGCAGGCCCAATCCATGACAGCGGAGATCGATCTTTTGACTCAAAGGCAAGCTTTGATGGACAAGTACATTTACGCATATCGGGTCGTGGATACCCGAGATCCACGATTAGGCTGGATGAAATCCACCGCTGCCGAACGTCGGAATGATATGGCTGCACGTGTCGCAGATGGTCGCATGATCACACTGGAGGTAGAGGACGTCGCGACGCCTTATTACATCCGTGCAGAAGATGAGGGTTTGTTGCGTGAGATGGAAAGGGAAGAGCCGCATTATGATCCATCAGGTCCGGTACGATTCCTGCCTCCACTGGACAACCTGCTGTGGAGACGGGAACGGATTGTGGATTTATTTGATTTCCATTATAAGTGGGAGATATACACACCAGAGGTGAAACGAACTTACGGATATTACGCCATGCCCATTCTTCACGGCGATCGGCTGATTGGACGTATGGACCCGCGACTCGATCGTAAAACGGGCGTGCTAACGGTGCGGTTGTTATCGATGGAAGAGACTGCTCCACCTGTGGAGGAATGGATCGCGGATTTTCGGGAGGGACTCCAGTTCTTTGCAACGATGCATGGAGCGCGATCCATCACGGTAGAGAAGACGGTGCCGAAGGGGTTGAAAAAGCAACTCAAGTCGATCTTATAGAATCGGTAGACGTCAAAAAGGGAGCGAAAGCTCGCTCCCCTAAGGCTGGATTTGGACCTGTAATAAGCTTGTTACGCCAGTCCCACAGCAATATTGCTTTTCAATTAACGCAGATGTGGTACTTGAACATTCGGATCAACATCTGCTTCATAATCCACACCGTCGGTTTCGAAACCAAACAGTTGGAAGAATTCCTGACGGTATCCTACCAGATCGGACAGATCGTAGATGTTTTCGGTGGTCAGCTCGTTCCATAGCTTCGCCACTTCTTCCTGAACATCCGCTCTCATCTCCCAATCGTCAATACGAATACGCCCCGCTTCATCGGTCGGAACTTCTCCTCCCGCATAGAGGCGATCAGCGAACAAGCGTTGCAATTGCTCGATGCAGCCTTCATGCAAGCCTTTTTCCTTCATGACTTTGTACAATGCAGAGATATACAACGGCACCACTGGAATTGCGGAGCTTGACTGGGTTACCAGCGCTTTGGCTACGGTTAGGTAAGCACGTCCGCCCTTTGCACTCAGACGATCATTCAGCTTGTGGGCTGTCGCTTCCAGATGGTTTTTGGCTTGACCGATGGAACCATCACGATAGATCGCATGTGTAAGTTCAGGACCGATGTAAGAGAAGGCAATAGTTGTTGCATTGTCGGCGAGTACGCCACCTTGTTGCAAGGCATCCATCCACAGTTCCCAATCATCTCCGCCCATCACGGTCACGGTCTGGCGAATTTCTTCTTCAGTTGCCGGATCAAGCGTAATGGAAGTCACTTCTCCCGTATGGAAATTGACTGTTTTGTTCGTGTACGATTGTCCAATCGGTTTGAGCACGGAGTTGAATACTTCACCAGTATTCGGATCGGTACGGCGTGCCGACGCTACACTGTAGACTACCAGATCAACCTGACCGAGTTCACTGCGAATCAGTTCAACGGTCTTTTCTCTTGTTTCGTTGGCAAAGGCATCACCTGTGATGCTGTATGATTTCAGTCCTGCTTCTTCCGCAGCTTTCTCAAATGCAGCGGAGTTGTACCAGCCTGCTGAAGCCGTACGTTTTTCAGTGGCGCTGCTTGGGCGGTAAATGCCGATGGTGTTGGCTCCGGCACCGAATGCGGATACGACGCGCGAAGCAAGTCCATATCCAGTAGAAGCTCCGATAACGAGTACGTTCCGCGGTCCATTCAATTGCGGTTGGGATTTTACATAATCAATTTGTTCCTGGACTTGTGCAGCACAGCCTACAGGATGGGAAGTTGTACAAATAAAACCACGTGTTCTTGGTTTAATAATCATTCATTTGCATCCTTTCATATTCAACTCTTGTTCTTCATTATTGGATAATGCTCTTGTACATACCACCTTATTGTAAAACAATTGCCTCCGAAACGGAAACCGTTTCGATGGATTTGGCTAAAAGACGGTATCCGGCTTCGCATCCGGGATGATATTATATAATTTGAGCTATACATTCACACGATAACGGAGAGGACAGAACAGGTCTGCAGAAGCGAAGCGTTCGCCTTTATCACCGGATTTTCCCCTTCTATAAGGGATTTCAAAAAATCTGGGGATAACAGCGATCGGAAGATGGTTCTGGCCACGTAGTGCTCTAGTGTAAAATCATTCGTTCAACTTATAGTAATTCCAGGATCGAAACGAAAGGAAGACTAGCCATGCTGAAGGAACGGATTGAATTTCTGAGCAAAAGAAAGCAAATCTCCCGCAAAGACCTCGTGGAAGGTCTGGTTACGCAGGCTCACTTTGCCAATATTCTGGCCGATCGTTATCCACTCCCTGAAGATCTGGCAGAGGCTATTGCGTCACGTCTTGGCGTAACGACTTCCTATCTGTTAAACGCTTCTGCACAGGATGAAGAAACACTGGCGCGGGCAGAGGCCATTTTTGAACAAATGTCAGTTCCAGCTTCCGCCATATTAGAAGAAACGGTCCATGCACTTGAAGATCGGGATGATACGCTGACAGTAGAGCTAACCACGGCTTTAATGAAGGCGGTCTATTACCAACAATTAAATGATGCATCGGCTCATGAATATATACATACATCCTATTTGAATTTTTATCTGGAGAAATACGGCCGTCCTGACGATGTGGATCTGCCCCGTCCGTTAGCAAAGGCGTTATTATATTACAAAGTGCAGTACTATCGTTCCAAGCTTGCCTCTGTGGATGTGTTAACACATGCAACCAGGCTCAGTGAATTGGCTCTTCCTGGAAGTGAATTCTGGCTGTCTGTGCAAAATATCAAGATGGAAGCCTACATTCAGGTCAAACAGTACGAAGAGGCCAAGCAGGTATTCGATCTCACCATGAGACATGTCTATGATCAGCGGCTGTTTCATCGGTTGTCCGGTTTATACGTGGCTTATAGCGGATATTGCTTTGCGATGGGACTGGTAAAGGAGGCGCTCTCGGCATTGACCATGGCAGAGGCGAACCTGGTGTATGCGGGTAATCAGGGCGATCTGGTCACTGCCATTGCCAATAATCGGATTGTCATGTTAACCATGACGGGGGAGCTGGATCAGGCGCAGTCGGAGATCGAGCGATTCGAATCCCTGTTGCAGCAGGAACCCGAAGAAACCCAGCAGGCCATGAAGCCTTTAGTGAGTGTGTATCGCTGTGAAGTGGCACTGGCACGAAAGAACTGGGGGGTACTCGCGCAGAGTGTGGATCAACTGTTGAATAGTGCAACAACTCAGGATCAGCAGATGAGTGCAACCTTCTACCAGAGCCATCTTGCTCTTGCGCATGGAGATCGTGAAGTGTTCATGGAGCGAGCGCTCGCATGTCTGCCTTATTTTGAGTCTGTGCAGCATGCCATGCGTCTTGAACCTTTATATGAGGGAATGGCCGTGGTGTCCGAGGATCTGCGAAAATATAAGGAAGCCGCCATGTATTATCGGAAGCTGGTCTACCTGTTACGCAAAAAATAGATCGAAAATCGGCTTGGAACCGCCATTTTTTTGCATGATTTTGTTCAACACCGGTGCATTAGGCACAAAATATGCCTCCCAACCTTTCATTCAAGAGTCGTTTTCGGCTCTTTTTTTGCGGAATCCATCAAAAAGCATGTTAAAGAAACGAGAATTCAGTGGTTTAATCACCGGTTTTTTCGTTTCTTTTGTATGCAGTCAAAAGGGTATTCAAGGACAAGCCCTCCTGTTTATACTTTAACTATAACCAAAAATAAAAAAACGAGGTGTTCATTATGGGATGGTTTGGTAAAAAGAACAAGCAGGAAGATGCGATTGCGAAGGCAGATAAAATGATGAATAAAGGACTTACCGGCATGATGATGAAAGGTTTTGTATCAAAGGAACATCGGGAAGCCATCAACCAGAGTCTGGATTCGGCAAAACAGGCACAACTGGCGGCAAGTGGTTCCCTTCCCTTAACTGCAACAGCCACGGTAATCACGATTACCGATACGGGCAAGCTGATCAATTTTGATCCAATTGTTGTGCTTGTGCTGGATGTAACAGAGACGAATGGCAATCAGTATCAGCGAACATTGGAAACACTGGTGTCCAAGATGCAGATTCCACGCGTGGGAGATCGAGTGGGATTGGGGCAAAATCCAGCGAATCCGACAGAGTTAATTTACATGGGTCTGTTGTCCGTCTAGAAGGTGTTCGAACTACAAACGAGCATTCTATCATTTAATAAAGACAACTAACAACGAATAATAGAGATATAGAGAGGGTGGGGCAGATGGTAGGTTTCCTGAGATTAATAGGTGTGTTGACTGTATTCGGGGTGGGATTCTCCCCATTTCTGGCACAGCAGCTGTGGAATGATCCTTTTATCATTATGCAGGCATGGTGGTATACACCAGCGATTTTTGCCGGATTTGGGCTGATCTTTATTCCCTCCATTTTGGCTAATATCTTCGGCGTCGGGAGGGTGAAATCAGGATTATCGGCGGTTGGTGTCATTAAAAGCATCCAGCAGACGGGTACGTATATTAATGAGCAGCCGGAAGTTCGACTGGGCCTGACCGTCTCGCTTAAAGGGCGTGAGAAATACGATACCGAGTTGAGAACCATTATTCCGTTGACGTCCATGGCTCAGTTCCAGCCGGGCAGCTTTATTCCGTTAGTGGTCTCCGTGAAGGATGAACGGAAGGTAGGGCTTGATCTGAAAGGACGACTGTCTCAGGAAGATATGCAGCAATTGCTGGATGAAAAGATGGTGCAGCATGGCGTGGCACCTGAGATGATGGATATTGCACGAACGGGCGAGAAAGCGATGGCCAAGATTTTAGATGTTACTCCACTTGGAAGCGGAGGTAATGGCAAAATCAAACTTCAGCTTACGCTTAGTGTAACGAAGTCAAATGGAGAGACATTTAAGGTCACTATACCAAAGGAAATTTATCCATCTACCCTAACTCAGGTTCAGCAAGGTCATATTATTAACGTGATCTACTCGAAGCAGGACCCGTCAAAGTTGGTGCTGGCACTGAATGTACAGAAGGGACAGTTAAGTGACCTCTTCTCATCCTGATAATGTATGAACAAAAAACCTGTAACATCACGATGCTAGTGATGGTGCAGGTTTCTTTTGTGTATTTTATTTTGAGAAAATCTGGATGAGCTTAGCTTAAGATCAGACGATGCCCAGGCGCATTCGATATGAGAATAGGACTCGTCTCGATTCTCCATCAAAAATGCGTGTAGCCAGCTGTCTAAATTCGTCTGCTACCTCGAGCAGATCAGTGGCTCCGAGTTTCACTGCCGTTTGCAGACCTCCTTGGCTTAGTGCCAGATTGACGTATCGGTCCGCATCGAATGTTTCCCGATGATGAAACAAAATTTCACGCGAATAACGGAACAAGCCGGACTGCTGAATCTGCTGCAAATGTCCGTCTTTACTCCATTTATGTGCCTGATTTTCCTGAGGAGCCAGACTGGCAGCTCGATGATCTGCCTCCGTATTCAAATGCAGATAGGCTTGTTCCAGCTGCCAATCAACCACTGGTGGCCAGTCACAATCGTAGGCAGCAAATATGCCGCCTGGACGCAGTACACGCGCAAATTCGCGCAGTGTGGACTGGGGCTCCATCCAGTGGAACGACTGTGAGCAGGTCACGATATCCACACTGCCATCAGGTAGTCCCAGTTCGTGGGACAGGCCGGAGACAAAGCGAAGATGGTCCGGTTTGCCTGCCGCTTCCCATTTGGACTCTGCGACAGCTCTCATATCATCGCTTGGTTCGACGCCAATAACACGTTCTGCCTCATTTAGCCAAATCCATGACGATAAGCCCGTACCACAGCCAACATCTGCGACCAAGCGAGGTTTGCTGCCCAAATAATTCGTCAGAATATCTACGACCTCGGTGGGCGCAGCGGGCCGGTTCTGGTCATATAACGTACCGAAACCTTTGAATCGTTCCACATTGTTACGTCTAATGTCTTGCATGGACAAAACCTCCTTCAGGAAATGGATAGATAGCAAAAAAGTAAAAGAATCAGCAGATGATCAGAGCTACATTATATCATTCATTTTCCAACCTGTTGTTAACGACCTGTTGTAAATGTTCTACCGCTTTGATATGTCGCCTAAGCAGTTCCTGTCCAACGTGTGGAGGCTTGATTACGGTCAGGTCAGATCCAAACGACATCAGGAAGGAGTACAGCCATTCTCCCTCATTGAGTTCAAGGGCAACGCGCAGCCTGCCGTCGGGCTCTTTTTCAACGCGTGATGGTTCAAAAAAATCATACACCCTATACGCAATAGAGTTGGAGAACGACAGTTCCAGAGCGATTTGGTTGATTGTGACGTGTGTCTCATTTTCCGTTGATCCGATGTTCATGTTGTTTCGGGGAACCCTCGGCAGAAATTTCAGCTGGGTAATTCGTTTCATTTTGAACGTCTGAAATTCGTTTCGGTCGTGCTCGTCGTGAATGTACCCCTTGAAATACCAAGTACTGTTCTTGAACAAAAGTTTGAGAGGTTCAACCGTTGGAACACTCTTCTCTCCATCCGAATTGACATAGTGGAACGTAATCCATTGATTGGTGAAGATCGCCTGTTTGACCTGATTGAACAGTTCCCTCTCTTGCAGTGGAATGCTGCCCCATGGTGAAAAGTCGAACTCGATCCAATCCAGCTTGTGATCAAACAGGGCGGTTAAACGTTTGAGCATATGGGCAGTGTTAAGGTGAGGGATGGCGCTGACGCTATATAATCCAAGCAAAATTTCATTCTGATCATCTTCGGACAACAGGGATTTGTCCATGACAAAGTTGTCCATGAGATGAATGCCGCCATGCTTTCCGGTTGTTGTGTATACGGGAATACCCGCCGCACTCAGTCTGTCGATATCACGGTACACCGTGCGTACGGATATTTCAAACAAACGCGCGAGCTCGGGGGCGGTAGCTTTCTTTTTCTCCAATAACAGCAATAGCATTCTGAATAATCGATTATTTTCCATGCCGACATTATACCATGACAATAGGTGTCAGGGTATGGGTGGTACACTGGATGTATAGTGTTTGGAAGATCATGAAGGAGGAATTGATGATGTCGATGAAAGACGGATTTTTCTGGGGCGGCGCAACGGCTGCCAATCAGTTTGAAGGTGGATGGGACAAGGGTGGTAAAGGCCCAAGTACTTCCGATATGATGACAGGTGGAACGCACACGACACCACGCCGGATTACGCCTGTACTGGAAGAGGGCACGTATTATCCGAGCCATGAAGCGGTTGATTTTTATGGTCATTACAAAGAGGATATTGCCCTGATGGCCGAAATGGGTTTCAAAATGTTTCGCATGTCCATTAACTGGTCCAGAATCTACCCGAACGGTTATGATCTGGAGCCAAACGAAGAGGGATTGCAGTTCTATGACAACGTCTTTGCCGAGTTGAAAAAGTACAACATTGAGCCGCTCGTGACCATTTCTCACTACGAGACACCATTTGGTCTGACCCAGAAATATAACGGCTGGGCTTCGCGCGAAGTGATTGATTGTTATATCCGATATTGTACAACCCTCTTCAACCGATACAAAGATCAGGTGAAATACTGGCTGACCTTTAATGAGATCAACTGTCTGACAATGCCAATGGGGGCTTATATGGCTGCAGGTATCCTGTTTGAAGGCAAAGAGACATTGATCGATGGCGTTGATGATCCACAGACCCGCTTCCAGGCGCTGCATCACCAATTTGTTGCAAGTGCAAAAGCAGTGAAGCTGGGACATGAAATCAATCCTGATTTCCAAATCGGCTGTATGGTCGCTTTCATGACAACATATCCGAATACATGCAATCCGGACGATATTTTGCTCGCGCAGAAGAAGGACCAGCTGTCCAACATGATCTGTGGAGACGTACAGGTTCGTGGAGCGTACCCTGGATTCGCCAAACGTTTCTTCGCCGAAGAAGGCATCCAGATCGAGATGCAGCTGGAAGATGCACAGACTCTGCGTGAAGGCTGCGTGGACTTCTATTCCTTTAGCTATTACATGTCCTTGGTCGAGAGTGCGGATGAGTCGTTGGATAGAGCAGAGGGAAATCTGCTGGGCGGCATCAAAAATCCGTATCTGGAAGCTTCCGACTGGGGCTGGCAGATCGATCCGAAAGGATTACGTTACACCCTGAACCACCTGTATGATCGTTACCAAATTCCATTGATGGTTGTGGAGAACGGGCTGGGTGCAGTGGATGTAGTGGAGGAAGATGGCTCTATTCAAGATGACTATCGGATTGATTATTTGAGAGGTCACATTGAACAAATGAAAGAAGCCGTTGCCGACGGTGTGGAGCTTATCGCTTACACGATGTGGGGATGTATCGACTTGGTCAGCGCATCCACGGGAGAGATGAAGAAGCGTTATGGCTTCATTCATGTGAACAAGGACAATGATGGCAATGGTGATTTGAGCAGAACACCGAAGAAGAGCTTCCACTGGTACAAAAAAGTCATTGAATCCAATGGCGAGGAGCTCTAAGTTGCCACTGTAAAATAGATTCATAATGACGTAAAGAACCCCACTGGTGCTGGATGCACCTGTGAGGTTCTTTACGTTTGGTTTGTTTTCAAGCATGGGTTGGATCATTGCATGGTGAGCGAAAAAACCTAAGCGAGAGGTTTGGACTGTAACAGGGAAAGGCGTTCCAGATGTCGCTGATAGAACCATATGCATACGGCAAGCCAGCATCCACTCAGAAAGTACCCACCCACTACATCACTGGGATAGTGTACCCCTAGATAAATTCGGCTCATTCCAATCGTCAGGATAAAGATTGCGCTCATGATAATCATGAGTACGCGTCCAGTCGCTGTCGGTACATGCTTCCAGATCAGGAAGGCCAAGCCGCCATACAAGCTGAACGCTGCCATCGAATGGCCACTTGGGAAGCTGTAACCACTCACCTCAATAATCCGGTTAATCGTAGGTCTGGCGCGCTGGAATACCAGCTTAATCAATGCATTTAGCAAAGTCGAGCCTGCAATGACACAGGCGAGGAAGAGCAGTTCGCGTTTGTGCCTGAGGTAGATATACAGCACAAGCATGGCGAGAATGGTAATGACAACCACAGGCACTTCGCTGCCAATCCAGGTAAAGAGCTGCATGAACCGTGTCATTCCGGGTGATTCCATGCCCTGAATCCAGCCAATCAAGGTATCATCAAAGGTGTGAATCTGATTGTCGCTGATGGACAGGGCGATACTTACAAATGCAATGAGGCATCCCGCTGCAACGAGCAGCGGGATGGAGATATTCTTTTTCCAATTCTGATTCAAGTGACGGTTTCCTCCAAGGTGTCTGAATTCTAATGATGCTCAATACAATATTCGTATTATGCTATAATCTTACAATAAATATCGCTTCAAACAAAATGTGAACGATTACAAGATGGGTGTTGCAATCTGAGCCGGGGGTGAAAGGATGAAGCGCTTAGTATGGTTTGCATTGATTTTGTTGTTGGTTGGATTGGGTTACACAGTATTCCCTGGGGAAAAAGCTTATGCTTGCAGCTGTGTAGAATCGAATGCTCAAGAGAAACTGAAGACGTCCACATCGGTTTTTACAGGTAAAGTTGTGAAAAGGGGTGGGACGCAAATATTCAGCCCTGACCGATTGAGAGCATATACCTTTGAAGTGGATATCGCATGGAAGGGTGTTTCTTCTAAACGAATGACTGTCATGGGTAATGATGCCGGTTCGGAATCTTGTGGGATTCAATTGGAGAAGAACCAATCCTATCTGATCTTTGCTTATAAGAATAAAATGGACGAAAAGTTGCATACGAATCTTTGCAGTGGCAATGTTTCCATTGATCAAGCTGGAGACGCGTTAAAGCTGCTGGGAGCAGGAAAAGTAGTGAGTCAGGATGATTTTGAAAAAAACGATCAAGGACGAAGTTGGTCATTTTATCTCATCATATATGGTGGGGTTATTCTATTGCTTGTATTGGTAAGTGGCTGGATCTGGAGAAGGAAGAAGCGCGCGTGATGTTAGGATCTGAATTAAGGGAGAATGGCAGTACGGCAACGGAAGAGAAAAGAAAATCCCCGTGTGGAACGTTGAGATAAACGCGTTCCATGCGGGGATTTTATACATTTTGTCGGATAATCGTACCGATTCAATTAGTTTAACTGCAGCATATATTCATAAGCCGTGATACCGAATACTCGTTTAAAGTGTCTGTTCAGATGAGTCAGGTCGACAAAACCACATTCGGCTACAGCGGAGTAAACATCCTTATGCGTTTCAATGGACTGTCTGGCACGCTCCACCTTGCAGTTCAGAAAAAACTGGTAAGGCGATATGCCAGCATGGGACTTGAACTCGCGGATAAATTGAAACTTGGACATGTTGAATTCCGCACACAGGTCGTCCAGTTTCAGCACATCTTCAATACTGCAAAACATCATCTCTTTCGCTTTTCGAACCAGATTGTCCTGAGGCCGCCACAACTTGGTGTCCATTTCCGACTGGGAGAGTAATTGCAACAGGCCCAAAAGCAGTTCACTGCATTTCGCTTCATCCTGTCCTTTTTGAATAGCATCATTCAGCATCAGGATGCTTCGTGCAAGCACAGGGTCATAGACGATGGGGCTATTAAAACGCAATTCCTTTTTCCCTAGAACCTCTTCGACCAAATCCGGCTTCAGATATAGCATGACATAATCTATACCGGCTTTGTCATAGGAACTTCCATCGTGGGACTGCTCCCGGTTGAATAACATCACGCCGTTTTTGTGGGAGGCCTGATAATGTCCGTCCAGATGGTATTGCTGAATACCGCGAAGCGTGACTCCTACTGCATATTCCTCGTGGCAATGCTTTTTATAGGTGAAATCCGTAAAGCTGGCGGATAGAGCCAGTACGTCCTGTGATTTCTTATAGTTAAACAATTCCATGCTGCACACACCTCCCGCGCGTTAGATGATTCCCGATACCATAATGGCTGAGTATAACAAAAAAAGGGCCATTAGGATACTCACTGCTTTTTGATGACGATTAAGTAAGGTTCTGAAGATGGAGCCAAACACGGCCCAACTGGAATAGGCCAGGAAGCCGATGATGGTAATAATGATCACGAACAGAAACGTTGACATGGTGCTGTCGTAGTACGGCAGAACATAACTGGGAATAACTGTGAACGTGAACAGAACTACTTTTGGATTCACAAACTGCATGATTAAACCGTTTAGAAACCCCGTAACTTGCTTCGATGCCGTCTCGGTGGAACCCATTTTATAGACTTGATAAGCCAGATATATCATATAAACACTACCCACGATCTGCATCACTTGGAGAATACCAGGCAATACCTCAGCAAGTACATGATTGAGAAGAGCAGAAGCAGCAAGTAATAAGCCAAATGCAACGGTGGCACCCCACACATACTCCATCGTTTTCCGGGGACCAACCTGTCCGACGGAAGTGAGAATCACAATATTGCTGGGGCCTGGTGTGAAGGTAACGACAATACAATAGATGAAAAAAGATGTAAGATTCATAGGGCCTCCCCGAGTTGTAGTTACATGATCATACTCCGGGGAGGCATTGGTTTATAGTACATTATTGCAGCAGATTGCACATGAGCAGAAAAAAAACATAACTTTCCAGCTAATAGAAACGTCATAGAAGTAACTACTTTGATATCGAGGTGATTAAATGAAAACTGTAAGTAAGTTGCTGTTCCTATGTATGATACCTCTTTTATTGTCTGCTTGCTTAAAAAATGGGGAAGGTGACCAACCAATCAATAATTTGGATCTGAGTCCTCCAGTTGAAATTTCATTTGAAGAGGCTGAAGCTAGGACCCCTTTTGAAATCAAACAACCGTCAGTTCCTTTCCAAGTTACTCAAAAATCAGCGAGGATTTTAGATACCAATGGTACATTTGAAGCAGTCGAAATCACGTATGCAAATACGGATGAAGGATTGAACCTGATCACTATGATTACAAACTCAAAGGTGGATACACCTCCGAAGGGGAAGAAAGGTTTGAAATTATCTAATGGCTCTCAAACATGGGACCAAGGAGACGGAAATGTAAGTGCCATCTATTGGAGAAACGAGGGTTTAACGTACTCTCTTATTTCAGGGAAAAACAACAATCTTGAACCGTTATACGATTATCAAACATTAGTTAAAATAGCAAATACATTAAAATGAAGCATAAGGCAGTTCTCTTTTAGATTGAAAATAACACCAAAAGACTCAACCTCACTGTATGTACAGAGGAAGTTGAGTCTTTTTACTGTATTAAAGTACCTGTTCAATGAATAAAGACTGAAAGGTTAATTTACATTAAGGCATCCAGAAAACGAGTAGCGATGCCGAAATAGATAAACAACGACAATATATCATTCAACGTTGTGATTAATGGGCCGGAGGCGACCGCAGGGTCTACTTTGAAACGACTGAGCAGAAGAGGAATACAAGTACCGGTCAGTGTTCCGATAACCAGGGTGAAGAATAGTGATACTCCTATAATCGCTCCGAGCAGCCAGTCACCTTGCCAGAAATAGGCGATGACCGTGATCAGCAAACCGCATACAAGTCCAATCATTGTGCCTACTTTAATCTCTCGGCCAATAAGCGCGAGCACTGTGGCCTTGTCCAGCTTGCGTCCAATCAAGCCACGTACAACCACTGCAAGGGATTGTGTACCCGTATTCCCCGTCATACCGGCTATCATGGGCATGAAGAACGCCAGTGCCACAACCTGATTCAGTGTGTCTTCGAAAAAATCCACGATGCTGCCTGAGATCAATCCGATAAATAACAATAAAATCAGCCATGGAAGGCGACGTCTGACCGCAACCAATGGTTTGGTATCAAAATCGATGTCTTTACTGCCGCCACCCATCTTGGCGATGTCTTCACTGGCTTCGTCCATAATAATATCAATGACATCGTCCATTTGGATAACACCGCATAATCTGCGGTTTTCATCCACGACAGGTAAAGCCATAAACTCATAACGTTGCAACAGCTGTGCAGCTTCTTCCTGGTCCATATCAACTGTTGCATGGATGACACGCCGAGTCATCAGCTCTTCTACTTTGGTGTTGTCATCTGCCTGAGCAAGGGATTGATAACTCACGACTCCGACCAGTTTGCCTTCATCATCGGTGACATACAGATAACTGGTTGCAGGAATGTGCAGCGTAGCCTGCGATTCTCTCAGTGCTTCCTTTGCGGTTTCATGCGATAACAGCGTACGGTAACGATCGGTCATGATCCGTCCAGCCGTTTCCGGTGGATAGTTCAGCACGGAGCGGATAATGGCGGAATGATCGAGATTCATATTGGACAGCAGTTCTTCTCTGCGTTGGAGGGGCAGATCATGCATGAAGCGAATCAGATCACTTTTGTCCATTTGCTGCATGACTTCAAGAGTGCGCTCCGGGCCTAATTGTTCGAATAGATGCACCTGTTCGTGAAGCGTGAGCGCTTCTGCCATGTCGGCGAGCACGTCCGGTTTGAATAAGAGCAAGAAGCGTTTCGTCTCTTGTTCAGGGAACTTTTTATATACGA
Source organism: Paenibacillus sp. 276b (assembly GCF_900107875.1). Lineage (NCBI taxonomy): Bacteria > Bacillati > Bacillota > Bacilli > Caryophanales > Paenibacillaceae > Paenibacillus > Paenibacillus sp. 276b. Next base: position 147,415 of record NZ_FNRR01000004.1, read on the forward strand.
GAGAAAGGTCATAGGGATGAAGTTCTTTGGCCCATTTATAAAACTCGGTCAGGTTTTGGGTTTGCACGAATTGCACAAGGAGCTCCGTAATCTCTTCAACCGAAAAATCTTTTTTGGGATGGGATCGATTCATATGTAGTCTCCTTTCTATATGGGTTCAACAAATGAATATTTACACTGGCACTCCGATGACAGAACAACCTTCCGATCGCTGTTATCCCCAGATTTTTTTGATTCCTTTCTGAAAAAGGGGAAATCCGGGGATAAAGGCGAACGCTTCGCTTCTACAGGTTATTTCTGTCCTCTCCGTTATTGTGTAAATGTTTGGTTGAACATATTTCAACTCCGTATTCTTAAACGAAATGGAATGGAAGTTAAACAGCGACCACGGGAAATGCATATTGTAATCTTGCTAAAACATTCGATATGGGCTTACAAATGGATGCGGCCGGGATATACTTGTTGTAGAAAACCCGATGAGGAGGAGACATGTGGAATCGGTTGTAAGAACACAATTGTTATCTCTGGTTGAACCGGAATATCAGAAATTCTCGGCTGCGCTCATTCCGAATATCACGAATCTGTTAGGTGTGAGACTGCCTGAAATACGCAAGATGGCGAAACAAATCGTCAAAGAGGACTGGCGTGCCTACCTGAAAACCGCTGATGATGATTATTTTGAAGAAGTGATGCTGCAAGCGATGGTCATCGGTCATGCCCAAGCAGATATGGAGGAACTCCTGCAGCATATTGCCTGGTTTGTTCCCAAAATAGATAACTGGTCTGTATGCGACAGCTTCTGCGGTGGTTTGAAATATACAAAGGCACATCTGGATCAAGTGTGGCAGTTCTTGCAGCCCTATCTGGTATCCAACCAGGAATACGACATTCGCTTCGGGGTTGTAATGCTGTTGAACTTTTATATGGAAGAAAAATATATCAGCAGAGTGCTTGCTTCATTAGATACCATTCATCACGAAGGGTACTATGTGAAAATGGCAGTGGCCTGGGCGATTTCCATCGCTTATGTGAAACAGCCTGAAGCGACGCTGCGTTATTTGCAGGACAATACCTTGGACGACTTTACGTATAATAAGGCTCTTCAGAAAATAACGGAGTCCTATCGTGTTGATCCGGAGACGAAGCAGATGATCCGCAGCATGAGACGGAAAGCGATAAAACGGATTCGTGTGTAGTATGTGTGCATAACGAGAAAAGAAACCAGATATAAAACCTACGAGGGGAAAGGACGATTGACGTATGAGAAAAAGCATCAAGTGGACCAAAATGGAATTAGACGGTCGTCCGTGGGTATTGCTTGCCACCGAAAAAGGGTTATGCCGTGTCATCATGCCCAATGAAACGCTGGAAGATTGGAGTAGTTGGATTGGCCGAATTGCTCCTGGAGTGGAGCTCGAAGAGAATGAAGCAGCGTTGAAGCAGACGGGCATGATGGATTGGCTGCAATCCTATTTTGCCGGAAACAAGGTGGCTTTCACAGACGAAATACCACTCGATTTGATCGGAACGACATTCCAACAGCAGGTATGGGCGGAGTTGAGGAATGTTCCTTATGGTGAGACAAGAACCTATGGCGACATTGCTGCTGCGGTGGGAAGACCTTCAGCGGTGCGAGCTGTTGGGGCAGCCAATGGAGCCAATCCCATTCCGGTGCTGCTGCCGTGTCATCGCATTATCGGTGCCAACCGCAAGCTGACCGGTTTTCGCGGAGGACTGGAGATGAAGCGAAGACTGCTGGATATTGAACAGATTGAAGGCGTGACGGATGGCGGCCATGCGCGGTTTAATTTCTGATCATCATATATTTCATATAAAAAAGAAGTAGTGAACTATTAGCTAAGTACTTTGCTTGGTTCTAAATATGTACAGGCACTCCCTAGTGCCTGTTTTTTTGCATTCTCTACTGTTAGGAGTGAGGAGAATGGAAGAGGAATGCAAATACCACAAAAGGTTTTCTTTTCCTTCTGGGTTCACGCCGTTATTTTCGCATATACCACATTTTGGGTTATGATGGACGTGTATTACTAGGAAGGCGGAGTCACAGTTCGTTTATGAAATGGATGATCAGGTTATCAGGACTGCACTTGCATACCACCAAGGAAAGGGAAATCGAAGCGAAGAAATGAACAATAATAAAAATACAATTTATTTAAAAATGAGTATTGTGTTGATCGTTGCTACCATAGGTTGTCTACTTGTTGTTCACTACTTGCGTACCAAAACAAACACGAACATGTATCAATTTTTAACGTGGGACATTTTTTTGGCATGGGTTCCATTCATCATTTCATCAACGATTAGTTATGTAAGCAATAGGAAACTTACAAGAACGAGCATCGCACTAGTCGGGGTGATGTGTGCATGCTGGCTGTTCTTTCTACCGAATTCGGCATATCTTTTCACAGAAATTTTGCATGCATTCAGATACTTTGATCCTCAAGGGGAAACTAAATTCTGGGTTAATATTGATTTTTGGTATAGCCTTACCCTAGCGTTTGTCGTAGCCATACTTGGTTTACTTCTGTCCATTTGCTCCATACATCAAGTCCACAAATTGTTAAATAAACGATTAAACCAACTTAGTAGCATGGTAATTGTAGGCGTTATTTTACTTCTGAGCAGTTTAGGGGTATACATCGGGAGATTTAATCGGTGGAATAGTTGGGATGTCCTGAAGCAGCCTGACCTCATTTTGAAGGATATCATGACTGATTTAAGTGCGGGCAACAGCATTCTGGTTGAATTTGTGGCTATGGTATTTGTGATTCAAGTTTTGGGATATATTACACTTCGTATACTAATGGGGAAGTCCAATAATATCTAGACGATAATCGTATGGAACACCAACGTTTTAACTATTTTTGCTGAATGAGGTCCTATGGTACCATTGACCACAGATGAATCGGTACTCGATGCTCGATAGACCGAGTGGAAAGAGGGAGTGACTATGTTGAAGCAGGAATACTGGTTAACCAACGTATCATTGGAGCAAAGTTATGTAATGGAAGACGGGCAGGTAACTGGCACCCGGACGAGCCTTGGTCATCTGCGGATTGAAGATGGAGTCATTTCAGCCATCGTGGATGGGGATACGGAATTAACAAGCGAGTTGCCAAAGGTAGATGGTAAAGGATTGCTGCTGTTGCCTTCGTTCGAGGAAGCCCATATTCATTTGGATAAAACGTATTATGATGCACCATGGAAAGCGGTTCGACGCATCTCCAGCATTTTCGAACGTATCGAAGAAGAGAAAGTGTTGCTGCCCAAGCTATTACCCGATGCGAAGCGTCAGGCGGAGAGCATTCTGAGCCTGATTCAGGGATATGGGTCTACCCATGTGCGCAGTCATTGCAATATTGAACCGGTCAGCGGGTTGAAACGGCTGGAAGCGACAAAGCAGGCATTGGAGACATTTTCGGGCAAAATATCCTCTGAAATCGTCGCTTTCCCACAGCATGGACTTCTCCGCTCTAATTCGGTTGAGCTCATGCGTCAAGCCATGGCGGAAGGGGCTACTCATGTAGGTGGACTTGATCCTCACACCGTGGACGAGTATATTGAGAAATCGCTTAACGCAATGGTCGAACTGGCTGTTCAATATCAGGCAGGCATCGATATTCATTTGCATGATTCTGGAGAACCGGGTAAACAAACGTTGCTGCAATTGGCTGATCTGACCGAAGAAGCAGGACTTCAGGGTAAAGTTACCGTAAGCCATGCGTTCTGGTTCGCCCGTGCGGAGCAGCAAGAAGCGGAAGATATGGCCAAGCGATTGGCCTCCCTTGGTATGAGCGTTGCTTCGACCGTGCCTATCGGTAAAATGATGATGCCACTTCCGATGCTCCATCTACATGGGGTGAACGTGAAGCTGGCGACAGACAGTTTGACGGATCATTGGTCTCCATTTGGGAATGGAGATCAACTGGAGAAAGCCGGCCGTTTTGCCGAATTGTACGGGTATAACGATGAACGCTCCTTGGCTCAGTCTCTTGCATTTGTCACAAGTGGTATCACTCCACTGGATTCAGAGGGACAACAGTTATGGCCGAAGGTAGGGGATACAGCTAGTTTTGTACTGGTAGAAGCAAGTTGCTCGGCAGAGGCGGTTGCCAGAAGGTCTGCGCGACAAGCGGTATGGTTTGAAGGAAGACTGGTAAGTGGATCGGTAGAATAGAGCATACTGGAATGGATGGACCACGGGAAACCGTGGTTTTTTGTTCTGGACCTGTAAGGAAAGAACCGCTAATCAGCAGGTGGAAAAAGAGGAAGTTACTGTTCGCATATACCGCTTTTTGGGTTATTATGGACGTAGTTATCATTTAATTTACTATTTAAGTTGAGGAGTGGAACCTGATGATCAGAGAGGCCGAAGCAAGGGATGTCGAGGTTATTGAAAGGTTGTACAAAGAATTATTACCGAACAACCTGAATACGAAGGTACTGGCAGAGCGGATAGAAGAAGTAAGGGATAATCCCAACAGTTTCTTATTTGTTTACGAAGTCGGTGATCAGGTTATTGGGACTGCGCATTTACATATTTGTCTGGATGCTTTGGTGGAAAATAGACCGTTTGGCGTGGTTGAGCGGGTTATCATTACGGAACATGTGCAGAGCAAGGGATATGGATCTGAACTTATGAAGTATATAGAGAATGTATGCATACAGAAAAATTGTATAAAGGTGTTTCTCACCAGCGGTTCATCCAGGTACGAGGCACACGGCTTCTACACGAAGTTAGGGTACGATGGGGAATCCAGCAAGGCTTTTAAGAAATATTTATAAAACAGCTCAAGCTTTGATCGTATATTCGTATCCTTTAATTTTCTGAATTGATGGGAGGATATATAGATGAAAGACATGAACTACTATGAAACTTTTATTGCAGTAGCAGAAGATTGCCCTGTTAAAGTGGCAGAGATCCCCAAAGCCAAAAACGGCAGTAAAACCGTTCCAGTTATACAATATGAAATGATAGCAAACCACCCTTATCAATATACGCAAGAGGATGTCATGTTTGAAGTGTTCGCGCAGCGCAATCATATAACCGACGAACTAAGATCCATAGAGAGAACCAAGTTTTTCTCTAAGGGACAACCCTGTCTTCGTACTTCTTCGTTGGGTAAGCGTTACGGTTGGGGTATTCATCATAATTCACAAGGAAAAGTGGCGATCTACGCCGTTGAATCCGAAGTCTATAAAGAGTTCTTAAACGACAGCAGTTTAAAACATGTAAAGGCGATGCGTTCGAGCCGTCAATAGCTCTATTTGTTGGAGCACCAATGCTAAGCAGTCAGAATTTAAAAGAGAACTATAGGGAGGCAGTATGATAGTAGACCTCACTCCAGTAACGTTGGCAGAGAAAAATATGTTATCGAATCTGTATCAACTGTACCATTATGATTTCAGCGAATTTACAAGCGAGGATATCAATCAAGAAGGCAAATACGATGTGAATATTGACTTCATTTGGGAAGGTGATAACAGGTGGAGGCCATATTTCATTACGATTTCTGGCACTATAGCCGGCTTTGTGATTGTACTACTTGAAAATTTAGATACCGATCCAGATCCTACACATGTAATCTATGACTTTATGATCCTGAAGAAGTTTAGAAGAAGCGGGGTTGGATATGCTGCTGCGATGCAGATATTTGAGTTATACAAAGCCAATTGGGCACTTGCTCAGATGGAGAGTAACGCTCCTGCAATAGCGTTCTGGCGAAAGGTGTTAAAAGATTATACAAACGATCATTATACGGAAACATTCAGAGACGATGCCAGAAAGTATATTCAGACATTTAGTACGAAGGAATAAAAACAAACATAGGTTAAGGAGAAAAAAATGAAAATTCGTTCTGTCTCATTAGCTATTTTGAGGAAAGAAGATCGCATTTTGGTTCAGGAAATTAACTTCCCGGATATTTCAACTACTTTCTACAGACCTATTGGTGGAACGATAGAGTTCGGTGAGAACAGTAAGAAAACTCTGATCAGGGAGCTCAAGGAAGAGTTGGATCAAGAGATCGAAGAGCCCCGATTAATTTCCGTTATTGAAAATATTTTTGGGATAGAAGATGAATTAGGTCATGAAATTGATTTTATCTATGAAGCATCATTTATAGATAAATCTCAATACAACCAGGAAGAATTTGTTGGAATAGAAGGCTCTATCCCCTATAAAGCATGTTGGAAACCAATCACTTATTTTTCAACAACAATGGATGATGTAAAGCTAGTTCCTGATGGACCGTTCATTCAAAGGAATACGTTTGAAGAGAAGAACGGGATTATTCGTTACTACATAAAGAAAGATTAGCGTTGTACGCGTATGACAATATCCTGGTCATGATTGCCGAACCCGGAACCATAAAGTGTTAATCCCCCGACGTTAGCCCCCTCCTCGTCAACTGTGAAACGAAGCGTCCAGAATGGCTGCTCCAGTTTGATATCCTCGATCGTCACGTCCGACATCCGCTCTCCATCCATATACGTACCCGAGTCATCAACACGAATCGTCTTTAATAATCCATATTGATTCACATTGCGATGCCACCATGTTGGTGTATATTTGCCTCGGGCAGCTCTTCCGAAGTCAGCGGGGCTTGTCCACGTTCCAAGCGAAATGCCGTTAAACGTAAATCGGATATCCGATGGCCAATGATCTCTTAAACCCGGGGCTTCAGAAGCCAGTTCCACTGAAATTTCAATGGCGTTAGCAGTCTGATCGGGAAGCATATAGTTAGGCGTTTTGTATTCGACATAACCTCTTCCAAACCAAAGGATGGCAGCGTGAACCCGCTCAGGATCAAGAAAGTAGCGTGGGTCGTCCCAAACACCAATTTCTTTCTCGTGTGTTCCAAGTCCACAGGTAGGATGGATTTCAAATGCAGTATAGTGCCCCACTGAAATTGTCTGCTCTCTAATTCTTGCTGTCCGGCTGGGGGATGGTAGTTCGATCTCAATGTTATTTTGTTTGAGGAAACACAATTTGTGCGTGCCTCCATTCAGGCGTATCCTACGGCTATCAATCAGTCCGGCTTGCTCAAGCTTTCGTATGTGCATCGTGACGATGGAGGGGCTAAGTTCTAACGCAGCCGCAATATCCTTGACATTCATTTCGCTATCTGCAATCAAATCCATGATCCTCCATCTAACCTCGCTTGCCAGCGCTTCGTATAATGGTATAAATTTTGGATCTCCGTTCGCTTTGATCATCCTTAACAATCTCCTAACCAGATCTATTGAAATCATATATATATTAATTTAACGAAATTAACTTGACTCTTCAACTCTAACGCATTGAAAGAATGATTGCGATAGTGTTTAATTTTTTTATCTGCTTATGAAATTGGATTCTTAAATATATGAATTATAGAAAAAGAGGTGGCTCAAATGAAATACAATAATCCGGTTATTAAAGGATTCTATCCTGATCCGAGCATCTGCAAGGTGGATGACACTTATTATCTGGTGTGCAGTTCTTTTCAGTATTTTCCGGGTGTCCCGCTTTTTGAAAGCAAAGATTTATTGAATTGGACCCAAATCGGTCATTGTTTAACTCGAAAAAGCCAGATTCGTCTGGAGACGGTGGGCAGCTCTGGAGGTGTCTTCGCCCCTACAATTCGATACAACAATGGGCGATTCTATATGACCACGACGAACGACACGACGCGTCAAAATTTCTACATATGGACTGACGATATATACGGGGAGTGGTCAGAACCGATTATTGTGGATCAAGGGGGAATCGATCCGGATTTGTATTTTGAAGATGGTAAGGCCTTCTTTATGAGCAACGGGACCGATGATGAAGGGATTGGGGGAATCATTCAGTGTGAAATTGACATTGAAACAGGTCGCAAAAAGACTCCAAGCCGTTCAATATGGCAAGGATCAGGCGGACGTTATCTGGAAAGCCCACATTTGTATAAAATCAATGGATACTATTACCTCATAGCATCTGAAGGCGGAACCGAATACGGTCATATGGTCACGTATGCGCGGGGAGATTCTCCTTCGGGTCCTTTCGAACCCTATGCCAAGAATCCTGTTCTGACCAACCGTAATCTGGGCGGTTACGAACTACAAGGGGTTGGCCATGGTGACCTGATCCAGGACCAGGAAGGGAATTGGTGGATCTTCCATTTGGGATTCCGTCAGAGTGGGCAGTGGCTTACCTATCATCATCTGGGCCGAGAAGTATTCCTTACGCCAGTTAACTTTGATGAGGAAGGCTGGTTTACGGCAGGGCATGAAGGTACGACGCTTATGAGTTTTGACACTGATCGTATTTCCGACATAGTCATTCAACAAGAGAAGAAAAGCTATACGTTTGAGAACACGGATTGGAATCTGGACTGGTGTTATCTTCGTCATCCCAATACAGAAAATTATTTGTTAGAGCAAAGCAACTTAAAGTTAAAAGGAACCGAAGTGACACTGGATGTTCCAGCATCCCCGACATTCATTGGCCTACGCCAAAAAGACTTTGATGCGACCATCTCTGTTGACGTTAGTCTTACGAATGGCGAGGCAGGCATCACCATCTATATGGATGAACAGCACCATTATGACTTGGCCATTCGCAAAGAGCAGAGCGGGTATAAGGTGATTGAGCGTCTGAATATTGGGGATATCAAATCAGTCGAAAATGAAGTTGAACTGGGAAGTGATCATCATGCCACATTGGTTATACAGGCAAGCCATGAACGCTACAGCTTCCTAATTCATGCAGATGGCAAGGATATCCTCTTAGGTACAGCACAGACGAAATACCTTTCTTCCGAAGTTGCCGGGGGATTTACAGGGGTGCTCATTGGTCTATACGCGAGCGGAGAAGGTTCTGTAGCTGAGTTTTCTAAATTTAAGTGTGATTATATCTGAAAAGGTAAGGGGAGGGACTTTTGTTCCTTCTCTTTTTTTTACTTGCGTTAATATATAGAATAGGAATGGTATTAGTTGTAAAAAGAGAAACGCAATGATAGCGGTGTGGGTGTTCCAACTATATATAATCAAAAAATCTTCGATAGACTTGTATATAGTTATGATATAAGGAAGAGGTGTTTAAAGTGGAAATAAATTATGAAATGCCTGAAACATTACTAGACATCGTCCGAATAGATAAGGAACTACGTGAACGACATGATGGAACCTTCGAGGATTATGTGGGCTTTTATATTAGTTTCAATAATGATGATGATAGATATTACTGTACCCCAGATGATGCCATCGTATTTGGAAGAACTGGAGTAGATGGTGACCACTTTGCTTTTCTAACGTTTAACGGATCAATTAGTGATCTGGAAGAAGCTCCTATTATTTTTATTCAGCCTATGGCATCTGGTGATCAAGTAACTTTAGTGGCCAGAAATCTTAAGGAGTTATTAGCTTTATTCATTAATCTTAAGGAAATTTATGTATTGGAACGATTTAGACTTTATAAGAACAAATTAGATTTTATTAATGACTATAATGATAACTACTTAAAAGATATAAGACTGAGGGAGAAGGATAGTAATCTTATCAATGATCTATTGAGGAGGAGTGTCGAAGGTATAGTAAATATTGATGATGTATACGAATACATTACTGAGTTAAAGAAACAAATAAAACTAGAAATATATTATGATGATTTTTAGTTTTCGGATGACAGGTGTAGTCTAGTGGATTTAATAATTTTGAATGCGACAAAAGTAAAGAAAGACTTGTTGTTCCTTATATAGCTGGATTAGATAACAAAGGGAGGACTACATGGAAGATCAATGGAGAATTGCAACGTATGATCCTGCTTGGAGGCACATGTTCCTCGATACCGGAATGAATTTAAGAGAGGCGTTGGGAGAGACGGCTGTGCGGATTGACCATGTCGGATCAACTTCCATCGTCGGAATGGATGCCAAGCCGATCATAGATATACAAATTTCCGTATCTGATTATGATGGTTTGCTTAACTACAAGCATGAAATTGAAGCGTCCGGCTTCGTATTCAGAGAAGAAAATCCGGATAAAACCAAGCGATATTTTCGCGAAGTACCCGGATGCAGGAGAACGCATGTACATGTAAGACAAGCAGGGAGTTTCTCTGAGCAGATGAACTTGCTTTTTAGAGATTATTTGAGGGAACATCCAGCGGATCGATTGAAATACGCGGAAGAGAAGCACAGGCTTATGGCATTATATAAGGACCAGCGGCCAAAGTACGTGGAAGGCAAAGGACCGATGGTGTGGAGCATATTAGAGAAAGCTCATCTATGGTCCCAAGAAATCGGGTGGCAGCCGGGAGAATCTGACGCATAGGAACATTCATTGTATATGGATAACCTTATGGGAGTGGTGATATGAACATTGGAAGAAAGCTCCTGACGACCGTTCTAACCATCATTAGTTTCACTTTAATTGCAAGTATAATATCCATGAATCAATCTTACAGCTTTGATTTTTATATTCTTGTTTATCTTGTATATGCGACTCCCCTGATCACATTGATCGGGCTACCGTTATCTTTATTGCTGGACTATCTGTTGAGCAGAATTCAGTTCGTTAATCATGCCTTGTATCTAAGTTTGAGAATACTGGGTTACGCATGTTCTGGAGTCTTAGGAATGTATATCTATTATTTACTCATGGGCGCGGGAGAAGAAATTTTAAATTTTAAAGAGTCGATAGTTTTGACTTTATTTGGCGTTCTAGCTGCTATACTATTTGTGTTGATCGATGTGGGATTGGAAGGTTTGTTAACGGTGTGAAAACGGAAGAAGGAGTCATAACAATTGCTGATTTAATATTATTTTTCAGGAGGAATATAAGATGCCAACCCACTGTGCACTTCTTGTTATCGATGTTCAGGTAGCTATGTTCGATGAATCAGATCCCGTATATCAGGGGGACGTATTGCTTCAGAAAATACAACACGTCATTTCCAAGGCTCGGGAAAAAGGTCACTCCGTTATCTACATTCAGCATAGTGAAGGAGCAGGCAGTCCCCTTGAGCGTGGAACGGCAGGTTGGGCGATTCATCCGTCCATTGCGCCGATCACTGGTGACCTTATTATTGAAAAGCTTACACCGGATTCGTTTCACGAAACAGATCTGAACATGAAATTACAAGAAAACGAAGTGAAGGATCTTATTCTGACTGGCATGCAGACGGAAATATGCGTGGATACGACTTGTCGCAGAGCAAGTAGCCTTGGCTATGCACTAACCTTGGTTCGTGATGCTCACAGCACATGGAATTCCAACATTCTTCAAGCTGAGCAAATTATAGAACATCACAATTCGGTTCTGGGTATGTTTGCGAATGTGGTGGATACCGAAAATGTAATGAATGGATGAGATGAATTGACGTTTAATAAAAGAATATTTAATCTTTCGGCTTGGCTTGCTGTATTAGGTTTGATCTTTATTCCAGGAACAGCCTACACGGAGGGGACTTTACGAACTGAGTATGGTTTTCCATTGCGGTTTTTTACTGATTATCATTATAAGAAACCTGATGATACGATCTGGTTCCTTTCCAATGTTTATGTGAATGCTCTTCTTTATCTGTTTAATGTCCTGTTTATATACGCTGGAATTCATGTTTTACTCTATGTAAAGAAGAGAATGACGAAGCCAAAAGAGTAGGGAGCTGCGACGATCGCGGCTCTTTTTTTTCCATATCATGGGTTATGATAGAAGGCTTATGATAATTGAGGTATACAGCCAGCTAGCGGAATGAAAGTAGGGATCGTTGCAGAAATGCTGACGATCCTTTTTGTATACCTTTGCGGACGGTAGAGAACAGGGGAATTATATTAGACTAATAATATCCCATTAAGCTTCATGTCCACGTTTTGAGCTGGCCGCCCATAAAATTTTGAAATTGTAATTATTTTCTTATTGTATATACATGTAACTTATGGTAAATTTGCAAAGCTATTTTTATGTATATTTTTAAATAAGAGGGATTTTTAATTATGAAGAAAAGCACTTTGTTCGTAGGTTTGTCGGCATTATCCTTGGTAGCAGCTGTCACGCTTGCATCTGCAGCACCAACAAATAATGTAGGGGACTCATCAGCAACTACTGCATCTGCACAAGGCGAAGGAATCATTACCCCAATGGCAGTTGATAATGAGATTGTGAATTCACAGATTTCCGGAAGTAGCTACACGAAGAGTTTTAATATCCAAGCAAATTATGGATGGGTCAAAGTTTGGGTTCAAAATACATCTAAGGAAACCCTAACTGTCCGAGTTACTCAAAGTACTCTGTCTAGTACTCAAAAAATGTTATTCTCTGTAGCTCCTGGTGTAACTTGGTCTGAATATGGAACAAAACCATGGGCAACAGGTACCCACTGGGTTAGCATCAGCACTAAAAACAGTGGCAACATGTCAGGATTGCTTTCTGTTAAACTTGCAAATACGAAGGAAGAGCTTTAATACGAAATAAAATAGAAATCTTAGGCTGCAAACTGAATTCGGTATTTACCGGCGTCAGATGTTGTTTTCAACTAGCAGGCTGTCAAAAAAGGATCGTTGCAGATATGCTGACGATCCTTTTTTTGTATACCTTTAGGGACGATAGAGAAATGTAAAATTATATTAGAGTGATGATGCCTCTTTAAGTTATGGGGCAGGATAGTTGAAATATATGGTAATATTACATTGAGAATAAATTGCTTGGGTAAACAAGGGTATCATCTCTTTTATGTAAAGGAGAGGAGTATGGTTATGGTTAGTAAAGAAATAAGGGGCATAATTGAAAATTATCTTGAAGCATACAATTCATTTGATATTGAAAGAATGGTCGAACTCTTACATAATGACATAATATTCAGTAATATTTCCAATGGAGAAACTACAACGGAGACCAGAGGAATACAAGCATTTAGGGAGTTGGCAGAACAGTCGTCAACGATGTTCTCTAGCCGTCGCCAGACAATTACCGATTACAGTGTTATAAATGACAAAGTAGAGGTAGGAATCGATTATGAAGGTATTCTTGCCGTGGATTTTCCTAATGGATTAAAGAGTGGGGATAAGCTGCAATTAAAAGGAAAGACAACATTCGAGATTAAGGAAGGAAAAATTTCTTTGATTGAAGATTACAGTTGAATACACCACACGTTTTTTAAGCTAACGGGTAACGTTAGTTCAAATGAGTATGGAGCAGCCTGCAGATAAGTAAGCGTAATGATTTATACGTTTAGGAACCCCGATCAGCGCTGTGATTACGTAATGGATGCATAAGTTTCTAAAAGTTTTTGGAAGCATGACATTGGATTTTGGAAAACACCTTGAACATTCGGACAAAACTTTTGCCAATATGGAACTGATCAAAATACTTAAAAAGCATGATATATAAATTGAACTAAACATTTACACGAGAACGTAGAGGGCAGAAATAACCTGAAGAAGCGGAGCGTTCGCCTTTATCCCCGGATTTTCCCCTTTGAAAAAGGGATTCCAAAAAATCTGGGGATAACAGCGATCGGAAGGTTGTTCTGTCATCGGAGTGGCAAGTGTAAATATTTTTTAGTTCAATTATATAGAAAAGGAGAATTGGCTAAATGGAATCTTTCTTTCGTTATAACTGGATCGTGCGTGAGCAATGGTTTCAGTGGTGTGAGGATGTACCGCTGGAAGAGCTGCTTCGACCTCGGACGGGGGGAGTAGGCAATATTTTGCAAACGTTTTTTCATATCATCGATGTAGAGTGGAGCTGGCTCCAAGTATTGCAGGGCAAACCGGATGGTATGGAGAATTTTGATAATTATAAAACACTGGAAGCCGTACGACAATTCGACCGCAAGCTGCGACCTGATGTGGAGGCATTTGTTCTATCCTGGGACCCCAGCATGGAAAAGAGACCTTGCATTGATCCCGAATTGGATAGCACCGTCGCCAAGGAATCGTGGGGAGAAGTGATGCGACACGTGATTGCTCATGAGATTCACCATATGGGGCAGTTATCGGTATGGTCCAGAGAACTGGACAAGAAGCCTGTGTCTGCCAATTTCATTGGTAAAGGACTTATTACACCTGATAACTAGATTAGAAAAGGAGACACTATGATTCATTGCAGAGAAGCTAGAATTGGGGATGGCGAGGGGATTAGCCAATTATCCCATCAACTGGGTTACACCAGTACAACAGAAGAGATCATCGAAAGGTTGAATCGACTAGGCTCAATGACTGATCATTATGTTTGCGTAGCTGAGATCGATTCCCTTGTTGTGGGTTGGGGGCACGTACAGGGAAGATATTCTATCGAAAGTGTACCTTTTGCTGAAATTGGTGGCTTGGTTGTCGATGAGCATCATAGAGGTGCGGGAATTGGTAAAAAGATCATGAGCGAATGTGAGAAGTGGGCACGGATGAACGGGTTTAACAAGATTCGCGTGCGATCAAGCGGTAAAAGGGAAGCGGCGCATCGGTTCTATATTGCCATCGGATATAATGAGAAGAAGTGGCAGAAGGTTTTTGATAAATCATTATAAAGATCTATGGAGTATCGAATGCCGTTATTTCTAATTTCACAGAGAAGGGTAGGGAAATATGAGTATAACGCTGGAAAGTATCCGCTGGGTCGAGTTGAGCGAAGAAATTCGCTGCCTGCTTGAAAAACCATACAAAATGCTTCCCCTCTCACCAGGCTTGGAAGCAGACGTTGTGAAGATAGAATGTACAGATCACAATTATGTGTTAAAGATATGGAACAAGGACTCCAAACCCAATATTCGCAACCAGTATGAGCTATTATCTGAACTATATGAGAGTGGAATACAAGTCTCCCAACCGTATGGTTGGGGCATGGATGTGGATTCTAATCAAGTCCTGTTAACGAGTTATGACGGGGAGCCTATAGCCAAGTTAAGCAAAACCAAGCTGGAGCAATTGGCTCAAAAGTTAATTCAAGTCCATGGTTATGATGTAAAGGATACAGGTAACGCGGCTGCAAATTACATACCACAATATGATTTCGTTGGATATTTTTTTCCCTCCATTGAACTGCATGAGGATATGCATCAGATTCTGACGACCCTTCTTCAACGGACTGAGTTGAGGCAAGATCATTTGATCCATGGTGATTATAACCTGGGAAATGTTCTGGAGGCAGGTGATCAATATGCGATCATCGATTGGACAAATGGTCAGCGTGGTGATCCCAGATACGATATGGCGTGGTCCATTTTTTTGATGACGATCTATACGGGGGAACGAAACGGTAAGATGTACAGTGCTCTATTCAAGAGTCTGACGGAATACACACCAGACGATGCGGAGATTTTTGAAGCGATGGCTTGTTTGCGCTGGATTCTATTAAAGCGAGTGTCTAATGTTCCTCTGGGGCCGGGTGTGATGCAGCGGATTAAAAAGATTATTGGCAATAATTCATATTTAAATGATGAACTGCTGTAGTAGTGTCCTAAACTATCCTTCACTGCATACCTATGGTATAGAGGAGCGTGATGGGTATGGAACAGAAGGTGCAAACCTATTTTGAACTGAAACAGCAGCAAAAAGAAATTGAACAACGTCTATCTGTGTTACGAGATGAGATTGTCGGGTATTGTGAGGAGCAGGGTGTTTATGAGACGCAAGTTGGCGGATACGCTGTGAAAACGGTGCTTCAGCACCGCAAGGAATATAATGATCAGAAGCTGTATGCTTCCCTTCCCGATCCGGACATCTGGCGACTTCTGTCCAAGGTGGACAGTCATAAGCTGAAAAGCCTGATCAAACTGAACATACTGACTGAGGAGCAGATTAGTCCAGCTTGTACGGTGAAGCCGGTAACATTATTACAGGTGGACAAGTTGTAACCCTTCACACGCCATTACAGATTAACCATTCTATGATCGTCATCACAAAGCACCTTCCACGGCATATTGCTCTGCTGTCATCATCGACGGAATACGGAGGTGTTTTTGTTTTTTTGCGTGGAAGCAAAAACTGGCCTTTGTATATTCGATCAGCAGCTCAGCCAAAGAAGCCGTTCTGGAGTAACATTAAGAGAGCAAATATGGGCTCCTTGTCATTCGCTCATATTTGCAAATGCTCCCCGAGGAGCTGATTAAACCGGTCACGAGGTGGCCGGTTTTTTTGTTGTATGCAAAAGTTGTGTGCCAATTTCAGCCGTGCGTTTTAAGGCATCTGTAAGCATAGGCCTGATTCAGTGCCGTAATGAAAGTAAGTGAATTGCTTTAAACCGTTATGCGAGTAGTTTATATGTTATAATTTGTAATTAATTCATATGCCATCTTTGATAGGGGGGGAATGAAGACTTTCCCATCCCTGTCCATATTCAATGGAATGAAGATCAGGAAGAGACAGTATATCTTCATAAGTTGTAGACCGATGAGTTGAGGAGATGGACTATGAGGAAAAAAATCATTTCGATCGTGCTTGCCATCTGGGTATTGATGATTGTGATCAGTGTGGTTCTTCTGTTTCTGCCCAGAACGATCCATCTTGATGGTGTGGGTGTAAAGTATCGGCTGGGGGGAGAAGACAACAGGGAGCCAGAGCAAACGGTTCATATCAAGATGGATGGCAAGCGTTATCTAACGACCTCGGGTGATTACATATTCAAAGGAACCATTGATATTGAAGGTGAGCCTTTCCCTGTACCCGAAGATCAAAAGATGCTCAAAATTCGTTTTCATAAAGGATACGGATCGATGGAGTACATCATTTTTGAAAATGGGAAAACGGATATCTTCCTATACGGAACACTATTTGTTGATCGTGCATTCAGCAAACTCACCATCGCCATTTCCGAGAAGGATTCGAACGAAGAGCAGAACAGTAAAAGCTGGAGCGCCGAAGATGGGCTTATGCTCTCGATGCCTGCAACGAATCGTTCCGAAGCTATTCAGCTCTCTAATGAACTGATGGAAACCTATCTCGGGGGCGATACATTAAAATGAGAAACAAAATCATAAACATAAACATAAACAGGCATGCATTTACGTTGAGGGCCTTCCCCCTTCATGTAAACGACATGCCTGTTTTTTTTATTTATGCTGCAAATCTCTAGTCATCTTGCGTTCAGTTTCCAAGCAAAGCTTGTTCTACTTCATCTAGAACCTGACCATAGGCAATCGGTCCAAATCCAGCTACCCAGACCGTGTTGTCCACCATGTAGACCTGGTTACTTTTCACAGCTTTCAGGCCTTTCCAGACTGCATTGTCACGCAGCTTAGTGAGTGCTTGTTCGTTATCTGCTTCACTACCGGAGATGATCATGAAAATACGATCCGGATTCAATTCAGGCAACAATTCGAGCGACACATTCTCAATAACTTCATTCATGACGATGCCTGCTTTGGCAAGATCAGGTGCATGGAGTCCGGCTATATCGTACAGCAGGTTCGGAGAATAGAAGGCGTCAGGTGATTTGTCACTTGGAGCAAATACCTGAATCTGCTTATCGGTCAAACGAAAAATCAGAATGGTATCATCCGCGGCATCGCTGGCAGCAACCTTGGTGCCCAGATCCTTCGCCTTTTGATACAACTGATCCACGATTTCGTCTGCCTCTTTTTCTTTGCCCAATACTTTGGCTGTATCCTTGAACCATTCAAGCGAATTGCTGAAGTAGCTGCTCATATATACCGGTCCAATTGCGCTGATCGCGTCGTATTCATCAACAAGTACTTCATTGGACAGAATGAGATCCGGCTCTGTGTCCAGAAGTGCTTCCTTGTTGAATTCATTGACGGAACCGAGCGGTACGACGCCTTCGAGCTTGTCCTTCAGATAGGCAGGCATCTCCTGGCCGACTTGGGTCACCATGGCGTATGGTTTCATGCCCAATGCCACGAGGTGATCGGCATACGCATAGGTCAAGCCAGCGATACGCTTGGGTTCGGCAGGAATATCAACAGGACCCTTAATACCCTCAACGGTGCGTGTCTCTGTACTGATTGCCTCGCTATCCGACGATGAGGTGCCGTTGGTGCTCTCTGTTGACTCACTGGTTGTGGAAGTAGATTTACCCGTAGAAGCTTGTTCGGCCTTGGAGCACCCGGCAAGCAGAATAAGCAGCAGCATTAGCATGATGCTTGCCTTCAAATTGGTTTTGAATCCACGTTTGTTTCTTCTATCTGTATTCATATGTGCATGTTCCCCTTTACTGATTATCATTCTCAATTACTAGTATAGGAGAGAAGATTCCGTGCGTCGAGGCACAAAAGGAACCATTCACATGCACGGTAGTGACCGAAGGCGCTCGGGAATTTCACGTAATAACAGATCATGCGAGAAGGCATTATAGCTACCGAGTACATAATTCATCTGATCCCAATAAACCCGCCCCCGCTTCACCGCTTCCCGCGCTTTCCACCAGGGTGAGTTCAACCATCTCTGCTGCTCGGCATCACTGACCGAAGGGTGGAACACTAGCATGATGTAATCGGCGTCCAGATCGTCCATTTTCCAATCCTCAGCAATATAGTGGCTTTGCTGTTCATGGATCAGGGAAGGGGTGGACAATTGCAGATCCTGATACAGGACCGCACCCATATGGCGGTAGCCGGCAACAAAACAATCCTGACTTCGAACGAGTAACGACACGATTGAAGCAGAGCCAATCTGCTGACGAAGATGGGTTGCAGCCTGATGGGATTTCTCATCATATTCATCCAGCCAGCTGCAAGCTTGTTGATTTCGTCCGGTAGCCTCAGCAATTTCGAGGAACTGACTGCGCCAGTCCTGGGATTGAAAAGCAATCGTCTGTGTAGGTGCAATCTGGTGCAACTGCTGAACATGTGCCTCGTCTGCATATTCACTGGTCAGAATCAGATCCGGTTCAGCCCGGAGCAATGTAGTTGAATCGGGCGCATCCCCTTCATAGGCATTCATGAAAAGCGTATGATCCAGCAAAGAGGTTTCGGCTTTGAAAGAAGGACCCGTTGCGGCGCAAGGCTCCAGTCCCAGTGCTAGCAGATGACCTGTATATTGATTATTCATGGCGGCCACCCTGATCTGGCGTGGATTTGAATGAATATAGACGGTGGGCGAGAGGCCCACGGTTTTTTTGAATATACGACTGAAGTATAAAGGGTTGTTATAACCCACTTGAGCGGCTACATCCTGTATGGAGCTTTGTTGCCTGGTGAGCAGCCGTTTGGCATGATGCATTCGAATGTCGGTCAGATATTCTTGCGGACTTTTGCCCACGTTTTTCTTGAAAAAACGGGAGTAGTACCCCTCGGAGAAACCTGCCCGTTCGGCAAGCTGTTGGCGTGTAATCGGCGTCTGATAGTTCTGCTCCATGTAACGCAGCGCATCCAGTACAAGACTGGCCGAGTCATAATGGGAGGTGGCTTCAAGCCGTTCTCCTACATCTGCGACCCATTGCAGAAATTGTCCTTGGATACGAATCTGCTGCCAATGATTATGCTTCTGCCAGAGTATATGCAGTTCTTTGATTAACTCGCGTTCATGGGATTGCAGAATACCCACACGGTTATGCTCAAAAAGGGGAGGGAGAATAAGAGCCTCTTCGGAATCCTCTCTATTCGAGACTTGCCCCTCGATCTCCAACGCGATGATGCGTAATGGATCTGCGGAAGTCTGTCTAATCTGCAGCTGCTTGCCATCCTGGAGAAAAATAAAATGCCCTGCCTTAAGATCGCGATGCTGACGATTCACGGTCAGACAGATCTCTCCATCCTCCAGGAGCAATAACAGTTGTCCTTCTGTATGTGTGAACGGGTTGCCGTTAGAGGGCAGCCTGGTGTGGTGCTCAATGGATGTAAGATTGTACATCGAGATGTCCCCCTCTATGAAGCCGATTTCAGTGTGTGTTTAAAGGCATTGAAGTCAAAGCCTATGTATTATCTTATCATTCTAGCGAGTATCAGAAGTGCTATCAATCATCTTCGTCATCTTCGATGTTCCCTTCGTTGTTTTCCCATCCTCTTTAATGATCCAGTACGCGATGATATCTGATTAATAGCGTTTACATTGAAACTCGAAGTAAAACACCGAAATTAAATGGATTATCCTCCTAAAACGAACGATCTACCGTTGATTAAGTATGCCAAATGTTAGTCCGATTATATAAGCTTATTTTGTAGGCCACACCCTTCTGGACTATACAAAATAAAGGATAAAGGAGAGTCTTTGTGAATCCGAACACAATCGCAAAAGAACGCCTTCCCTGGTCAGCTCTACTCGCTTTGGCCATGGCTGGATTTATATGCATTCTTACAGAAAGCCTGCCGGCGGGGCTGCTGCCGCAAATAGCGAAAGATCTGAATATCAAAGAAGGTTTGGCTGGACAGCTCGTCACTTTGTATGCGGTGGGATCTCTTTTGGCGGCAATTCCTCTGACGACAGCAACTCGTGGATGGAGACGCAGGCCGCTGCTGCTATTATGCATCTTCGGTTTTCTGATTTTCAATACGATTACGGCCGTATCTTCAGTATATGGTTTGACCCTTGCTGCACGCTTCATGGCGGGTGTATCTGCTGGAGTGTTGTGGGGGATGACTGCAGGTTACGCACGCCGGATGGTTTCAGACTCGCTAAAGGGAAAAGCGATGGCTGTCGCCATGGTGGGAACACCGCTCGCCCTTGCATTGGGCGTTCCCTTGGGAACCTTTTTGGGCAATTACGCAGGATGGCGTCTTATTTTTGGAACAGTCTCATTATTGACGGTAGTGCTTGTATTGTGGGTGCTCTGGAAAGTACCTGACTATGAGGGGGAGCCTGCACGTCATCAGCTTGCGCTTCATCGGATTTTTGTTATACCGGGGGTTCGTCCCATATTGTTTGTTGTTCTGACCTGGGTACTGGCCCATAACATTCTGTACACGTATATCTCACCTTATCTGGGCGAGACGATGCTGTCCGAAAGGGTGGACCTGGTTCTGATGATCTTTGGAGTGACTTCGGTAATCGGTATATGGATTGTTGGACTGTTGATTGACCGTTACATGAGATTATTGATTCTGGTTAGCCTTGTTCTATTTGCGCTGGCATCGCTGGCAATGGGGATCTTTATCCATCAACCGATAATGATCATTCTGGGAGTAGTCGCTTGGGGGCTTACATTTGGCGGAGCGGCTACGTTATTACAGACTGCAATTGCGCAGGCCGGAGGCAAAAGTGCCGATGTTGCCCAATCCATGCTGGTGACAGCATGGAACCTGGGGATCGGAGGGGGAGGGATCGTCGGAGCCATCCTGCTGGAGCAGACAGGCGCTCGTTTCCTGCCCATTTCCCTGATCCTGTTGATCGTTATGGCCTTACTCGTCGCCTGGTCCGCCAGTAAACATAGTTTCCCAAGGCAGGTAAGGACCGATGATCGATGAAACATTTACACCGGATTCGTTCCTTCGATGAGATTTTTAGTTGCAATAGGTGAGGACATCGCGATGAGGGTGGTGTAGGTACCGTATTGATCGCATCGGTCTCCAAATGCTTCAAGACCAGCAATCGAATCTGTCATGATCTTCAACAGGTAATTATGCTCTCCGCTCACGCGATGACATTCGATCACTTCGGGTGACGAACGGCAGAAATCAAGAAAGGCATGACAATCCCGTGTGCGAAAAAGAAGATAGGAAGTACTCGACCTCCCTATTTTCTGCGGGGAAATGATAGTACGGTACTCTTCGATTACACCGCTTTCTTCCAAGCGCTTCACGCGTTCCGTAACGGCGGGTTGAGATAAACCGACCAGCTTGCCCAGTTCCGTCATGGATAGCCTTGCCTGGTTTTGCAAATGAAAGAGGATATTAGTATCGATTTGGTCCATTAGATGGCCTCCTTTTAAATTATAGGAAATGTTTTGTAAATGCCTTTATATTCATCGTAGATTAAAGTGAATAACTTGGTTGTCTTATGTAATATGAATGAGATCATTTATATAATAAGCACACTTACTTTAAATAATCAAGCACGTGGCACATGGAGGGGAAGAGAGAAATGGGAGACAAAGATATGAAGTTTAATTCTGCATTTGTAGAAGAAGTGATTCACCGTACGTTGGCAGAAAAAAGAATTGTGGGTTCCGTTGTTCAGATTGCTTGGAAAGGGGAGCTGGTCTACAACAGCGCGGATGGCCTCGCCGATCGGGAACAGAACAGACGCATGCAAGAAAATGCGCTGTTCAGGTATGCTTCTGTAACCAAACCGATTGTATCCACCGCCGCCATGGTATTGATATCCCAAGGTAAATTAAAGCTGGATGATCCGGTTATGAAATGGCTGCCTGAATTCCGTCCCAAACAGCCAAATGGGGAAGTTGCCTCCATGACGGTTCATCATCTGATGACACATACGGCGGGTTTAACGTATCGTTTTTTTCAGGAAAACGGAGGAACGTACGAACTTGCCGGAGTATCAGATGGGATGGATATCGCTGATATTACGCTGGAAGAGAATTTGCAGAGGATTGCTTCTGCTCCACTTCTGTATGAGCCCGGGAAGATGTGGAGATATTCGATTGCAACTGATGTACTCGGTGCAGTTATTGAGAAAGTGACCGGGCTGACACTGCGAGAGGCAGTACAACTGCTCGTAACTCATCCGCTGGGCATGAAGGATACGGATTTTGTCGCAGTGGACTCGGAGAGAATGACGGCTGCCTATGCGGACAGTTCCGACATTTCTGGGCAACCTCGTCGCTTGCGTGATGAGGACCAGGTTCCTTTTATTGAAGGAACGGCAGGCTTCCAACTTGCACCCGAAAGATACCTTGATCCATCGGCCTATCTTTCGGGTGGTGCGGGCATGATAGGAAGTGCAGGAGACTTTCTTATATTGCTTGAAACACTGCGTCAAGGTGGAGGTTCGCTTCTTCCTAAAGCGCTGGTCGCCGAAATGACGACTAATCAGATTGGCGATCTGGAGATGCCTTATTGGCCAGGCAGAGGATTTGGGCTGGGATTCACGGTGCTGAAAGATCCGGTTGAGGCGGGTACTTTGGAATCTACTGGAACGTGGCGCATGGGTGGAACCTACGGTCACTCGTGGTTTGTTGATCCAACAAAAGAACTGAGCGTTGTCGCTTTTACGAATACGGCTCTGGAGGGCATGTCAGGCAGATTCACAACTGAACTTTGCGAGGCAGTCTATGAGGGGATTGAGCGAAAGAGATAAGTTGTATTATGGATTTATATGGAAAATTATGATAAGGTAGAGCAGCAGATTACAGTGAAATCTAAATTTGATTCCGAAATGAGATGAGAAGATGGATAGCATCCGCAATTACCTGTTTGTTTTCGCAGGCAATTTTCTAGCTGCCTATATGATCTTTCCAGAAAGAACCATTGGTAAATCCGTGATGTTTGCTGCACTGATGCTGTTGCTGAGCATGGGGATGGATTTCATGAAAAGTAAGAATCAGCATTCGTTGGAGCAGCAGTGAGCCAGCTTATCATTACATGCCAGTGCGGAATATTTAGTCGTAATTAATAATGGAACCGATTCTCGACAGAGGATCGGTTTTTTGTGTACAGTTGAAGCATGAATGGCCTGAATGTTGGTCAAGCCAGAAGGCAGGGAGCGTTTTTCATATGATCCGAAACCAATTTAATCAATGGGCCAGGTGTCAGGTAGAACGGCTGCAATCGTTGGGTATCTCGACGGAGCAGGCCAAACAGGGGGACGTTGATGAACAACTTATCCCAGATCCTTCAACCGGATTCGTTCATGAGTCCGAGTATGCCATCGGCCAGGTGACTGTCTGGGCATCAAAACAAATGGAATATGAGGTTGTGAACATCGAGACGGAAGAACTTCTTTTATGGGAGTATGTGGAAAAAGTAGAAGGCGACGAACCTGATTTTGATGAGATTTTGAAACCATATTTCGAGGTGTTACAGTCAGGGCTTAAACTTTAACCTGCTTTCGGGAGGAGAGGCATAGTCCACTTTATCCGGCTCCCATTTACTTGATCACTAATGTTCATTACACTTGGTTTATAGTACTTACTTAATCCAAACTCAGATGTTCAGGGGGAATATATTTATGCATCAATCCGCACATATTCAGGAAGCCAGAGATTACATATTAAACCGTATTAATAACAAGCCTGTCGTGGGTATGATTCTGGGATCAGGGCTGGGAGCGCTCGCGGACGAGATCGAGAATGCTACCGTCATTCCATATACGGACATTCCTTATTTTGCTCAATCCGAGGCGATTGGTCATGCTAACGAATTGGTCATCGGAGAACTGATGGGCAAGACAGTCGTAGCGATGAAAGGACGCCTTCATTATTATGAAGGATTTACCCTGGATGAAGTCACGTTCCCGGTTCGGATTATGAAAGCACTGGGTGTTGAGCAGTTGATCATCACGAATGCTTGTGGAGCGATCAATACCAGCTTCGAACCTGGACAGCTTATGTTGATCACGGATCATATCAATCTGGTAGGCAATAATCCGCTGATGGGGCCGAATAATGCCGAGCTGGGCGTGCGCTTCCCTGACGTGTCACAGGTATATAATCGTGAACTTCGCAGTATCGCCCTGAAGGTAGCGGAGGAGCAGAATGTTGGCTTGCAGCAAGGGGTATATGCATGGTGGAGCGGTCCGGCGTATGAGACTCCAGCAGAGATTCGCATGATTCGTACGATGGGCGCGGATGCTGTGGGTATGTCGACGGTACCTGAAGCGATTGTAGCCATTCATGGCGGGATGAAAGTACTGGGCATTTCCTGTCTGACCAATATGGCCTGCGGCATTCTGGATCAGCCGTTAAGTCATGATGAAGTGATTGAAGTCGCGGCAAAAGTGAAAACAACCTTCATCGGACTGGTTAAAGGTATTCTGAAAGAGATGTAATCTGTAATCGAGAGGAAGCTCTTCTTTCAAAGCACTAATATATTAAGCATTGTCCAAGACGGAGTGATTCCGTTGGGCAGTGCTTTTTTTACAAATGAACATGTGCAAAATATTCCTATATCGGTCAAAACGACCTATAATAATAGAGATTCAAGCTATAGGCTGAAAAAGGAGACTGATAGAAATGGAAGAATTGGGCCCCCATGAACACGTCATTTTTGAGAGGATTCATGCAAACTGGTTAAGAGGTTTTGAAGGAGTAGGAGGAAAGCTTTTTCTAACTAATGAACGATTAGTTTTTATTCCTCATGGTCTGAATTTTCAGACGGAATGGGTTCAAATCGAGATCTGGGCTATGACTAAGATTGAGAAAAGTGCGACATGGGGACTAATCCCTAACGGAATTACCATTACATTAGACAGTGGACATGTCTTCAAGTTTGTTGTCTGGAATCGTTCTAAGATCATCAAGGAGATTGTACAAGCCAAGAGAATGAATAACGAAATAATGTAAGTTTCAGATGAAGTACATAAACCAAAAAATGTGGGATAATAAAGTGAACGGATTCTGCTCTGGACAGATGAATTTATTAAATCCTCACAGATTAATCATGCATTGAAATCTATATAGACAATATTAATAACATGATATGCACTAAAAAGGCTATACAATGGGCACTGTCTATACGGAATTAATCCGTTGGGCGGTGCTTTTTGATTTGGCAAAATGATGGGATTAACAAGATCGTCATGCACTCCCTTGTATTTCCTATCTCTGATATCGTACAGTTAGATTTTCTATATCATTAGACTAGACAATCTATAAAGCGCACAAGAAGGAGGATGTAGAATGATCAAGCAAGCAGAACTGCTGTGGCAACGTATTATTGCAAAAGGGACGGTAGCAAATGCAGATTTTGAGGTAGCACTGAATCTTCAACCTGGTGCGAGCGATGAAGATTTTCGATCCGTAGAAAACGAACTTGGCGTGACCTTGCCTGAAGAGATGAAGGCTCTGTATCGTGTGCATAACGGACAAGCCTGGAATGTTGGCGTAGATTCCTTTGTTCGTACCCTGACATTGTCACCTCTGGATCAGGTGAAGGAGAACTGGGCCTTTTTGCAGGAAGAATTCGATTCGGACGAGATGGAGCCCGAGATTGAGGATGATGCCATTAAGCCAGTACTGTGGAACTGCAAATGGATTCCGATTGCAGAAAATGGCGGTGGGGATTATCTATGTCTGGACACAGACCCATCAAGTTCTGGAACCGTGGGACAGGTATTGTACTTTTGGCATGATTGGGGACATCGGTCGGTTGAGGCTAAGGGATTATTTGATTTTATTCGGAAATGTATAGCAGAGGACGAATCGAACGATTCCGCTTAATCATTAGGCAGAAGAAAGAAATTTCCGTGCAAAATAGTGGCGCAGAAAAATAAATCGCTCCCTGGAGTGCAGGCATCAAGCCGCACCAGAGAGCGATTCTTTTATGTTGGATTTAGTAGGATACGGGCCAGAGCAACAGCAGTGAACATAGAATCAGACCTGAACCGCCGCCCAAGGTATAGACCGTGAGCTGGCGGAGTAAGGACTTTTTCCAGAACGGCAGAGCTGTCTGGGTGCGAATCCGTTCATTTTCCCGTTGCAGGGCGTTCGATTCTCTGACAAACATGCGCTTGAGATCACCGAATCCTTGCAGAAAGGGGTTCATGAACCCAGTCTGCAGCACATGGATTGCTGTTCCGGCCAAGAGACATATCAGACCGGCGACAAACAGCTGGTCTGAACCTTCATGTAGGCCACCGGAGCCGCCTAGTATTCCGCAGAAGTCCAGCAGATAGGCGGCCAGAGCCGTTATCAGACCGGCCAGAGCGTAACGGATAAACATTACTCGGCTACCCGCTTGGTGAAGCGGAGATCCGGGTTGGAACGAGTGTCAAAGATAACGCCCTCAATACTAGGACTAATCAATGCAGTGTCGGCAGAGAAGAGGATCGGTATAATTGGCAGTTCGTCCATTAGAATGGCCTCGGCTTGATGCAGCTCTTCAAACCGTTTAACTGGATCAAGCTCAAACGTGGATTCACTGATCAGCTTGTCGTATTCAGGATTGCTCCAGTTGGTGAAGTTGTTGGAGTTCTTCGATGTGTAGTGTTCCAGCACACCCAGCGGATCGAGGAAGTTTCCTTCCCAGCCCATACGTGCGACTTGGAAATTCTTTTGCTTGAAGGTATCGATGTAAGTTTTCCATTCTTGATTCTCCAAGTTGACTTCAATACCCAGATTAGTTTTGAGCATTTCCTGAATGGCTTCGGCTACTTTTTTATGTTTGTCGGACGTATTGTATTTGAAGGTAACTGTCGGGAGTGCAGACAAGCCTTCTTCCTTCAATCCTTCCGCCAGCAATTCTTTGGCTTTTGCCGGATCGTACGCATAATATTGGGTTGGCGCCTCTTCCCGGAAATCTTTGCCGGATGGTGCTGTTACGCCGTAAGGGACATATCCGAAAGCTGGTGTTTCACCGCCCTTGGTTACACTTGTCGTCAACGCTTCACGATCAAGTGCATAAGCTAGGGCCTGTCTGATCTTTTTGTTCGTGAAAGGTTTTTCCTCCACATTGAAGGAGTAGGTATATACGCTGAACGAAGGATGGGACAGGAACTCGGCATTGTTCCGCTCCTGATCAAGCGTATCCACTGGTAGGGAGAGGATCAGGTCAAGCTCACCCGTTTTGAACAGTTGATAGTACGTGTTGGAGTCCTGAACCATTTTGAAATGGATGGTATCCATTGTGATGTTGGATTTATCCCAGTATTGATCATTTTTGGCCAGTGTAATTTGTTCATTGTGTTTCCATTCCTTAGCAATGTAAGGACCGTTACCTACAATCGTATCGGCTTCTGCTGCCCACTTCTCATTGTTGTCCACAACGGAAGCTTGAACCGGCAGATAAGCATGGCCAACGACAATGGTTGGGAAGAAGGCCAGCGGAGATTTCAGCTCAACCACCAGTGTATGGTCATCTTTGGCTGTCACACCGACATCCTCAGCTTTTCCTTTTCCCGTGTTATAAGCTTCTGCACCCTTAATGTAATACAGAG
Source organism: Paenibacillus sp. 276b (assembly GCF_900107875.1). Taxonomy (NCBI): domain Bacteria; kingdom Bacillati; phylum Bacillota; class Bacilli; order Caryophanales; family Paenibacillaceae; genus Paenibacillus; species Paenibacillus sp. 276b. The sequence goes on from NZ_FNRR01000004.1 coordinate 175,335, forward strand.
AAGAGGGGTCGTAAGCGGCAGTGGCAGGGTTCAATACACGTTTCCAAGAGTATTCAAAATCCTTGGCAGTTACAGGTTCGTTATTCGACCATTTTGCATCGTCGCGGATAGTGAACGTGTAAGTTTTACCGTCCGGTGATACATCGACTTTGCTTGCTGCCCCTTCAACGATTTTGCCTGATTTGTCGTATGTATACAGTCCCTCATACAGATTATCAATCACCCAGTAGGATGTTGTGTCAGATGCCAGTGCAGGGTCCAGTGTGTATGGTTCTCCACCGGCCAGATTTGTGTTCAGTACTTGCTCAACGTTTGCCGCTGCTGCCTGATTGTCCGGTTTTGAAGCAGTGGCACCATTGTCAGTTGTCGAACTGGAGCATGCGCTCAAGGCAACGGATGCTGCGAGCAAGAGAGAGACGGTCCAGTTCGTTTTTGTTTTGTTCATTTGTTCATTCCTCCATTAATGATTAATTCGTGTTATTCGTAAAGATGACATGCTACCCAGTGTCCTTTTTCGACCTCCCTTCCGGCAGGCATGCGGTTTGCGCAAACATCCATCGCGGCAAAACATCGTTGATGAAACGGACAGCCCGCCGGGGGATGAATGGGACTGGGCGGATTCCCTTGAAGCCGAATACGCTCCCTTTGCCCTTTTAAACGGGGATGTGCGGCGGGAATGGCCGACAGCAGCGCCTGAGTGTAGGGGTGGAGCGGATTAGCAAACAGATCGTCCCGTCCGGACAGTTCCATCATTTTACCCAGGTACATGACTCCGATCCGGTCGCTGATATGCTTCACCATAGCCAGATCATGCGCGATAAATAGATACGTCAGTTCCTCTTCGCGCTGCAGGTCCTTCAGCAAATTGACGATCTGTGCCTGAATGGACACATCCAGCGCGGAAATGGGTTCATCGGCTACGATGAAACGTGGCTTGACGGCAAGTGCCCGGGCAATCCCGATGCGCTGGCGCTGTCCTCCACTGAATTCATGGGGGAAGCGGTGGGCATGATCCGGGTGAAGCCCGACGCGCAGCAACAAGTCTGCGATGATGTCTTTTCGCGCTTTTCCTCGAGCCAGCTTGTAAGCATCCAGCCCCTCAGCGATAATATCTCCGATGCGAAGCCGCGGGTTAAGCGAAGCGTGCGGGTCCTGAAAGATCATCTGCAGATGGCGGTTCAACTCCCGCTTCTCACGCGGTTTGGCCTGTCCGGTATCTTGTCCGTTAAACAAAATCTGTCCTTCCGTAGCTTTCAGCAGCCCCACGATGGTTCGACCTAGTGTAGATTTGCCGCTGCCGCTCTCGCCGACAAGCCCGAGTGTCTCTCCCCGACGGATGTTCAGGCTGATGCCGTCAACCGATTTGACGGTCAGATTGGACGGGCCGTGAAAATGCTTCTTCACATTGCGAATTTCAATTATAGATTCGGTCATGCTCATTCCTTTCTGCCGGGATACGGTCATCCACTCGAGGAGCTCGAGGATCGTTTAGCCAGCATCTGGCACTGTGTTTTGATGAAAATATGGTTGCATCAGGCATTTCCGTCAAACAGATATCCATCGTGTGCGGACATCGGTCTGCGAACGGACAGCCAGGCGGGAGCGCAGCAATATCCGGGGGCGAGCCCTCAATAGGAATTAGCCTGTCATGTTCTGTATCATCCAGTCGCGGGGTGGACTGGAGCAGTCCCCACGTATATGGATGGCGTGGCCGATCAAAGATATCCTCCACCGTGCCGGTCTCCACAATGGTGCCTGCATACATGACAGCAACGCGGTGAGCCACTTCGGCGACAACGCCCAGGTCATGGGTAATCAGCAAAATTGAACTGCCCGTTTGCTGCTGTAGGCTGCTTAGAATATCCAGAATCTGCGCCTGAATGGTAACGTCGAGAGCGGTCGTTGGCTCATCGGCGATCAGAAGCTTGGGATCACAGGCAAGTGCCATCGCAATGGCAACCCGCTGACGCATTCCGCCGCTAAATTCATGAGGATATTGATGATAGCGGCTTGGTGCATCAGGAATACCCACGAGGTTTAGCAGTTCTACAGATCTGGCCCGGGCATCTTTTGGCGATAGTTTGCGGTGCTTGCGAAGTCCCTCGCCGATCTGAATACCGACCTTCATCGTTGGATTCAGAGAAGACATGGGGTCCTGGAACACCATGCTGATCTCGGAGCCTCGGATTCGGCGCATGGCTTTAGCGGATAATCCGCTGATAACCCGCCCCTCAAAGCGGATTACGCCGCTGCGAATACGGCCGTTTGGTGACGAGAACATCCCCATCAGGGAACGGGCGGTTACGCTTTTTCCACTCCCACTTTCACCGACGATGGCAAGTGTCTCTCCTTCATCGACGTGAAAAGAAACATCTCTTACAGCTTCAAGTTCTTTATCACGTGTGGCAAAGGAGACCTTCAAATGATTGACCTCCAGTAAATGACTCATGGTGTGAACCTCCTTAACGGTTGGAGCGCGGATCAAAAGCATCCTGCAGCCCATCACCGAAAGCGTTAAATGCAAACATGGTGAGCGAGATCATTAGACCGGGAAATAACAGTCTCCACCATTGTCCACTCAGAATGACCCCAAGCGAATCGTTGGCCATCGTCCCCAAGCTAGCGATGGGTGACTGGATACCGAGTCCTAAAAAGCTCAGAAAGGATTCGGAGAAAATAGCCGATGGAATCGTGAAGGTCAGGTTGACGATAATGATTCCAGCCGCGTTGGGCAGCAGGTGCCTGAAAATGATCTTGGCATGGGATGTGCCGAGCTTCTGCGCTGCAAGCACGTATTCCTGTTGTTTCAATTGCAGGATCTGACCTCGGACGACGCGGGCCATCCCAACCCAACCAGTAATGGACAGGGCAATAATCATCGTTAATAATCCCGGTTTCATAACGACAAGAAGTAGAATGATAACCAGCAAATACGGGATACTGTACAAAATTTCAATGATTCGCATCAAAAGGCTGTCGATTCGATCTCCTGTCCGTCCCTGTCCGGCGCAGTAACCGGCGATTCCGCCAATTAGGACGCCAAGCACGAGGTCTATGGCTGCGGCAGTAAAGCCAATCAGCAGGGATATACGAGCTCCTGACCAGGTACGGGCCCACATATCCCGTCCGAGATCATCCGTGCCAAACCAGTGATCAGCGGAGGGTGGCAAATTGGTCTTGAGCAGGGACTGTGAGCTTGGCGAGTAGGGAACCAGTAACGGACCTACCAGAGCCAGCGCAATAATGACAACGAGCAACAACAAACCAAGCAAGGATAATCGATGACGAAAAATACTGTATGTACGTTGCTTCCATAAGGGAAGACCCGGGCTGGATATGCGGTTCGCACTCAATCGGCTTCGATCTGCCGGTGTGAAGCGAGGGTCCGATGTAATGGGGTCTGTAGTTGTAGCTTTCATGCTAATCTCCTTTGCTGGAAAGCTTGATTCTCGGATCGACGATCCGGTACGAAAGGTCGATCAGGAAGAGGGTTACGACCAGAATGACACTGTAAAAGATCGTCGTTCCCATGATGACCGGGTAATCACGGTTGAAGATGCTGTCCACAAAATATTTGCCGATTCCCGGAATGGCAAATATCTTCTCAATTACGAAGGTGCCGGTGATTACGGAGGCGAAGAGCGGCCCGATAAAAGATAATACCGGAATGAGCGCGTTTCGCATTCCGTGCCGGATGACGACTGACCAGGTAGATAATCCTTTGGCTTCTGCTGTTCTTATGTATTCCTGCTGCAGCACATCCAGCATGCTGGTCCGCATGAAGCGAGCGATGACAGCCAGTGGTGTTACCGACAAAGCCAGCGAGGGCAGTATCGTATGCTGCCAGGTTCCCCAGGATGCAACGGGGAAGAGCCTCCATTGGACAGCCGCATATTTAATGAGCAGCGGTGCAAGAATGAAGCTCGGGACGGATATCCCGATGATGGCAATGAACATGGATATGTAGTCCAGCGGCCTTTTGTGGAACAGGGCGGCAACCGTGCCCAGTGCAATGCCTGCAATCAGTGCAATGACAATGGACTGGATGCCAAGAAGGGCGGAGGGCGGAAACCCTCGTGCGATCAATGTGTTGACATCGGTCGTTTTGGACTGGATGGAGGGTCCCAGATCCAGCACCAGCAAATTTTTCAAATACAGTGCATACTGGACAGCAAGCGGTTCATCCAGATGGTATCTTGCACGCATATTTTGCAGGACAGCTTCAGGTATCGTTTTGGAATCGTTAGAAAAAGGGTCTCCAGGGATCATGTGCATGATTAGAAAGGTCAGCGTCACAATGATCCAGAGCGTCAAAAGCATGGTGAAAAAGCGTTTAACAATATACATGATGCAAATCTCCTGTTCTGTTTCTCTAAGCACTCTTCCCATTTAATCTACTACTGTTCAATTAATAATCGCACAGAAATGCACACATTCGATGTAGAATGCGAGAAACTATTAAAAGCTGATAAGAATACTAGGTATATTAAAGTGGTTTGCATATATTGTCAACATAGGTTGTCAGGTTTTTCGCCTTGGAAAACGCTCAGAACATAAAAATAGCTTGCTTTTTCCTGTATAATTGGGGTCGAATGAATTTATTAAATCCCCATAGACCAATGATCCACCGAATCCAATATAGACAATCTGAATAGCTAGAATACAGAATAAAATAATCGAAGAAAAAGGAGTCTTTCCAATGATCCAAATCACCATGCGTCAATCCAAGCAGGCAGATCAGGAGCACCTTGCTGAGTTGCGAGCTTTGGTTCTATATGATGATCTAAACAGGCTGGGAAGGTATGACGATGTGAAGGTTCGTGAACGTTTCCGTAGTACATTTGACCCTGTCCACTCGTGGATTATTGAGGTCGAGGGTGCACTGGTGGGGTGTGTAGCGATGAAGCCCAAGTCAGAGGAGATGCTACTTGAGCATTTCTATATTCATCCCGATTATCAGGGTCAACAAATAGGAACTCAAGTGCTGAATATGCTGCTGAAACGGGATGAGGTCCGGGGCAAACGTGTTACTTTAAATGTATTGCAGGGCAGTCCGGCTCGGCGTTTGTATGAGCGCTTTGGGTTTGTTTTGGACAGTGAAGATGAGGTGGATGTGTTCATGTCCGTTCAAGTGCACTAATTGTTACGGTCAAAATAGCAGCATCTAACAGACCCATTCATTTAATTCTTGAATGGGTCTATTGAACTTTTCTATTATACTTTCCAGTGACGGTATCCTAATATGGATAATAACCTACTTTTTATATAGGAATTATATAGTATGGAGAATACCAAGATGCCGCATTGGAAGCGAAATCTGTATATTCTGTGGTTTGGCCTATTTTTTAATCATATGGCTTACACCTTGTCTGTGCCGTTCTTTCCGCTGTTTCTGCAAAATGATCTCGGTATTCAGAGCGGATTGGAAGTCTGGTCCGGCATTTCGATCTCGATCAGCTTTCTGATCAGCGGACTATGTGCTCCTTTCTGGGGCTCGCTGGCTGACAGATATGGAAGCAAACTGATGCTGATTCGTTCGGGCGTTGGCCTCGCCATTGCTCATCTGGCTAACTATTTCGTTTATGATCCTTACACGTTTATCGCTGTGCGGATATTTCAAGGACTCATGGCCGGCTTCAATCCTGCATCTATTACGTTGGTCGGCACCAATACACCAGAGAAGCATGTAGGTTATGCGCTTGGTGTCATCTCTACATCCACGGCTGCCGGAGGAATTCTGGGACCGCTTGTGGGTGGAGTACTAAGCCATTGGATCGGGCTGCGCGGATGCTTTATCGCCTCGGGAATCATTACGCTGCTCTCGGCTGTGATGGTGATATGGGTAAAAGAAGCCCGCGGCCCCCGCACTGTGGTTCGCACAAGTATTCTGGGTGATCTGAAAAAAGCTGCCTCCACTCCGGGATTAATGCGGATCTATGGTTTGATTTTACTCGTTTCAACTTCCGTGCTCATTATTGAACCTGTATTGACGCTTTATGTGGTCCAGATTGGTGGAGACGTTAGTAGTGCAACACTTAGTGCAGGAATCGTCTTCTCAGCCATCGGCGTGGCAACGGTAATAATGGGGCCGCGCTGGGGACGGATTGGTGGGAAAATCGGATACGAGAAAACGCTGTTTATCGGCCTGCTGGGCGGCGGCATTGGTAGTTTACTGCAACTGACGGCGTATAACCTCATTTATTTTGGAAGTCTGCGATTTGTTTACGGTCTGTTCTTTGCTGCCGTGTATCCGGCCTTGAATGCGTTAATCATCAAATATGCTGACCGTGATTTCCGGGGAAGGGCTGTCAGTCTGAGTCAGACTGCAAATCAATTCGGTATTGTACTCGGCCCGTTACTCGGCGGTTTTCTGGGCGGATGGACGGGGATTCCTTTTATTTTTCTCCTAACGGGCATTGTCCTTCTGGGAGCAGCCTGGACAGTCCGGGTAAGCGAAAGGAACGAGGCGAATAAACCGGGATTGGGCATGGCAGCAGCAGAAGCAGGCGGAAACAGCATAAAGAAATGATGAAATGATCCTCAGAGAAAAAAAGGTACTTGGACTGAATTAAATGGTCATCACTACAACATAGGGAGGAATCAATATGTCACAACGACGATTGAGATTGGGAGCAAACTTGAATGGAGTGGGAAATAGCATCTCTTTTTGGCGACACCCGGATATTCCGATCAATGCCAGCGTAAATCTGGATTTCTACAAGAAACAGGCGATTAAGGCGGAGGAAGGGAAATTCGATCTTCTCTTTATTGCCGACGGCCTCTTTATTAACGAGAAATCCAACCCGCATTTCCTGAATCGTTTTGAACCGTTAACCCTGCTCTCTGTTCTCGCGGGAGCGACCTCACACATCGGGCTGGTTGCGACGTTGTCCACCTCATATAGTGAACCATTCACAGTGGCAAGACAATTTGCCTCCCTGGACCATATTAGTGGAGGACGAGCCGGATGGAATGTAGTCACTTCGCCACTGGAAGGCTCGGCGCTGAATTTTGGCAAAGGTGAACATCCGAACCACGCGCTGCGCTACGAAATTGCAGAAGAACATCTGAATGTGGTCAAAGGGCTGTGGGATTCATGGGAGGATGACGCGTTTATCGGGGATAAAGAGAACGGTGTTTTCTTCGACCCATCCAAACTGCATACGCTGAACCACAAGGGAGATCACTTCTCCGTTCAGGGTCCACTCAATGTGGCGCGCTCGGAGCAGGGACATCCGGTCGTTTTCCAGGCAGGTTCTTCCGAATCCGGCAAGGATCTGGCGGCCCGATCGGCCGATGCTGTATACACGGGGCATGAGACGTTAGAGGAAGCTCAGGAGTTCTATTCGGATGTGAAGGCAAGAGCGGTGGCTTATGGTCGTAAGGCAGAAGATATTCTGATCTTCCCTGGCATTGGTCCCATTGTGGGCAGAACGGAGGAAGAAGCCGAGCGCAAGTATCAGGAGATTGCGGAGTTGGTTAGTATTGACCAGGCACTGAACTATTTGGGCCGATACTTCGATCATTATGACTTCGCCCAATTCCCATTGGATGAGCCCTTCCCCGAGATTGGTGATTTGGGAAGTAATAGCTTCCGCAGTACAACAGACAAGATCAAGCAGCAGGCACGAGAACAGGGACTGACCCTCCGCCAAGTGGCATTGCTTGCATCGACGCCTCGCACATCTTTCATCGGTACACCGGATCAGATCGCTGACCAGATTCAGGAGTGGTTCGAAGGCGAAGCTGCGGACGGTTTCAATATTCGCACAGTTGTGCCGAACGGACTCGCGGACTTCGTGGACCTGGTCGTACCTGTCTTACAAGAGCGCGGCCTGTTCCGTACCGAGTATGAGCATGAGACACTGCGCGGTAATCTGGGGCTTGAGATTCCACGCAATCGATATACATTGGAGACGGTAAAATAAATCAATTATCGCACATCGAACTTGTTTCCAGTTCAGAATGCTTTAAAAGCGATCCAAACAGCCCCTATCATAACGACAATCCCACATACCTTGCTCAAAAAGTAATCAAAGTCGCTAGGCTCGACATCGTTCGCCCAGAACGAACGAAGTGAGAGGTAGAAAAGGAAGTCTTGAAATTTTTGATAACGGAAGCTGCACCATTCGAAAATCACTGCGGCTAATGCGAGAAACAGATAACCTGGAGCACCACGAGTGTAATGATATTCTGGGTAAGCGGCTGTTACAAGCGTTGCAGGAGAGAATTGTTCTTCCCCATCCTGAAGTACTCTTTGGCTGCCAACGTACAAGAAGACCTCGGAAACGCTATTGCCTTTTGCATCAAAACTTATTAATTGTCCGGAATGATCTTGGACTTCATACTTGTTCCCGTTAGGATATATCAACTTATACGTTGTACTAAACGCAGAATCAATTTTCGTGATGATATATTGCTGATGATTGATGTAAACAGTCCGTTCCTGATGATCAAGGCGTACTTGAATAGGATCTGCCGTTCCGCTGCGATAAGTCATTAGATTACCTTGATCAATATCCAATGTGTACTTGTTGTTCTCAACATGGAAAATCGGCTCTGTGAAATAAGGTCTGGACAGGATCGCGATGATTACGGACAGGACCAGAACGCATGAAAAGAAAATGAAGGTGGGGGACTTCATTTTTTTGAGTGACTCTCCCATATAAACGCCATCCTTTCCATTTAGTTCTATAATACGTCATTAAGAAGCACAGGTTGCGATCTCCGTTACTGCCTGAATAACGGCCGAATAACGACAGCACGAAGAAACCAGCAAGTCGCCCATCATCGGGGACTTGCTGGTTTCTTTCGTTAAGCTGTTGCAGTTATACGATTATACTCTCAGATCAATCTCAAACGTCTTGATTTCATACGGCTCAAGTGTAAAAGTTACCGGCGTATCATGCAGGAGTTCACCATCCGGCACTTCCATTAGATTGCATTCTCTCCACGCATGAATCCGCAGATCACTTGTCAATTCCAGCGTATTCATGCTGCCGGAATAATCATGCACGCGTACGATGACACAATTGGAATTCTCAGCCTTCTTGACCGCCGAGATCATAGCTGTGCTGCCGGACAAGGTGAACATGGAGCGACTTGGCTGCTCTGCTTGACCTTGTGTATATCGAAGTGGAGCATTCAGAAGCCAGGCCTGCTGCACAGTTCCACCCACCAGCCAATCCCCTTGGTGCGGAAGAAGAGCATAGGTGAAGTGGTGCAGTCCTTGATCGGCATGTGGATCAGGATGAGTCGCGCTCTTGATCAGGGTTAACCGCATCACGTTATCTTTAATGTCATAACCGTATTTGGAATCATTCAGCAAGCTGACGCCATAACCTCTGTCGGACAGATCGGCCCATTGATGGCCAACGGATTCGAAACGTGCCCAGTCCCAACTTGTGTTCCAGTGCGTCGGCCGTTTAACGTTGCCGAACTGAATGTCATAGGTGGCTTCGGTAGAGCGGATACCGACAGGGAAGGCAACCTTCAGCAGTTGCTGTTGTTCATGCCAATCCACCTCAGTGTCATAATCGATCCGGCGATGCCCGGCATATAAAGTCATGTTCTGCGTAATGGTAGAGCCAAGGTATTCCCAAGCGAAACGGATCACGGCCTGAAGCGGCCCGGTCTCTATGACTTCAATGCTGGTGCATTTCGTAATCTCTCGCATATCTTCCTGATAGAAGATATCAATATCCCAGGCCTCATGGGCCAGCGGTTTATCCTCGAACACCTGAAGCACATTGCCTCTTGCCCCTTTGGCAAGCACCTCACGTTGTGACTCTTTATCGTAAAGGCGGGTCAACTGTCCATCCTCGTTCCACTCGAGCTGATAGAACGGTGTCTCGATTCCATTCGTTGTATGGGTGAATGAAGAATGCACGAGGCTGTCGTTTACCGTACTGCTCTGGAAGTGAATTGTGGTATACCCCAGCGAAGGGATATCCTTCACCTCAACGGACCAATCTCCATCCTGGTATTGAGCGTTCAGGATTACGCCGGAATCGCTCAGCCAGGTCCCCGTTGCCAATTCGCCTGAAGCCGCAGGAATGCTCACGATCTCTGTAACGACCCATGGGGAAGCATTCCAGATGGTGTACGTATAAGGAGATTCTCCGCTGCCAGCGATAGCGGTCCGAGCCTGCGTGTCCACGTGACGGCCAATCTGTTCGGCTTCTGCATATTCAATTCTACTATCCTCATACACCTCTGTGATGGAGGAACCGGGAATGATGTCATGGAACTGGTTGCGCAAAATGATTTTCCATCCCTCGGTCAAGGACTTCGCTTGATACAGATCCCAGTCATTGTGCACAATACTTTGCAATGAATTCAGCCATTCCGCTTCACGGTAAGCCAGCTCAAGCTTGCGGTTCATCCGTTTGTTGTACGCCTGGCTGGTATACGTTCCGCGGTGATATTCCAGATACAGCTCGCCATCCCATGTATGGATGTACGAATCGGTCTTCTCCACCGTCTCCTGCAGCTTTTCAAAATAATCATCTGCGCGTCCTGTCTTGACCTTGGGCAATCCGGGCAGTTGATCCAGCCGCCGTCTCATCTCCAGCATTTCGCGGTTAACTCCGCCTCCGCCATCGCCATATCCGTATGACAGCAGTAGATCCTGGTTCATCTCCTTATCGCGGTAGGCATCCCAGATGCCCTTGACCGTCTTCGGAATGATTTTTCCGTTATAGGTATAGAACCAGGAACCTGGTTCGGACCACGGCTCGGGTGTGGTAATGAAGTGGGTCAGTACTTCTGAGCCGTCAATTCCGCGCCAGTGAAATGTATCGAATGGCATGCGGTTGTATTGGTTCCAGCTGATTTTGGTCGTCATGAACGTATGAATGCCGGATTTTTTCAGAATTTGCGGCAGAGACCAGCTGTAGCCGAATACATCGGGCAACCATAGATATCGGCAATCCGTCCCGAATTCTTCTTTGAGAAAACGAGTGCCAATCAGCAATTGTCGGACCAGGGATTCGCCCGAGGTCAGGTTACAGTCAGCCTCCAGCCACATGCCGCCGCCCGCTTCCCAGCGTCCTTCAGCGACACGCTCCTTGATGGATTCGTACAGTTCCGGGTAGTCCTCTTTCACATATTCGTACAATTGGGGCTGTGTCTGAAGGAAAACATACTCCGGGAACATCTCCATCAGGCGCATGACCGTAGAGAAGGAACGGGCGCATTTCTCGCGCGTATGCTTCAACCGCCACAGCCAGGCAACGTCAATATGAGTATGGCCGATACAAGTGACGGTCACATCAGAGGCTTTGTCCATCGCACTCAATCGGGCGCTCAGGTCATCCCTTGCCTCATGCACAGAGGTATAGAAGACATCGGACTTAGGCTGCGACCAATCAATCAGGCGGAAGGACTGCTGGAGTGCATGAAGCAGCTTTGTGCGTTCAGGTGCATGGGCATCCAGAATGTTGACCGTTTCCAGAATTGCTGACCCTGTAAATACAAGATCATCAACAGCTTCATCCAGCCAACACAGTTCTGCTTGTCTGAACGTATGCGTCTGGTTGCGGGGCTGACCGCCACCTTCCAGACCGGACCATAAGCGGAAGACCAACTCGTTGGTGCTGCCTGCGGCAGAGGCTGGAAAGAACACTTCCTTGTGGTTGGAATCTACGCCTTGAAACGGCTTTCCATCCCAGTAGAACAGTGATTCAAAGCCGGAATTGTTACCACCCCCGGTATCGCCGAAATCAAACAGTCCGACAATCCGTTTATCTTCCCAGGAGGCAGGGAACTCGACTTTTGTACGCAGCCACAAATAGAGATCTCGACCGGACCAACTTTCTCCTGTATGCATAGGCTTCCAATGGCTATCGTCTCCCGGCAGGGCAGGGTTAATTTCTTCCCTGCGGTCTTCGCAGGCAAGAAAATGATTTAAAGGCAAACGATCCCGGTAACGCAGCTCGGATAATTCATGAATACGTACTTGTAGTTTGTTTTCAGTAAGAAACATCGTTAAAAACCCCCAGTTCATTTTATCGGGGAGTGATTCATATATAGAGAGCATCCAAAGCGATTATGTATTACATAACTATTATAGGGGAATGCGCCCATTATAGCGCTTCCATTCGCTTTTGACAAATCAAAATATGGATTACTGATTCTGAGCGCTGGTGATTGTCGAATTTAACCAAACGGTGATACACTGAGTTGGAAATTGGTCTGGAGGAGGTGTTCAGGCGCGAATGTCCAGGATACGAACCATGTATAAGAACTACTTGAAGAAAAAAATGTTCAACAAAATCCTACTGTTTTATTCCATGGTTATGGTCCTGTTGTTCATCAGCATCTCGGTGTTGGCCTACCGCTACTATGAACAGCGAGTGGTACAGGAACAAATGGATGCCAGTTTGCAGGAGCTGGATATTGTCAGTATCAACCTGAATCAGCAGTACGAACGGCTGTATAATGCCGTGCAGCAGATTTATACCGACGCCATGATCGGCGATGATCTGAAATATTTTTTGACTCATGAATACGAGGATTTTCTCAATTGGCGTCTGAATCAATATGCTTACAGCTACCGTACAGAGCGAGGGAACTTCGATTATCAATTACGTCTGCTGTTAAAGGATGAGGCCTCGATTGCAAATGTCGTGTTATACAGCACGGATCAGGATTTTTTCTATGTTCTTAATCGGGAGACCCAGCACTTTTACTATCATCCCAAGCTGTCTGCAGGGCATCAGGACTGGTTCCAGCGGCTGAGGAGTGCACCTTGGCAGTACATGGGCAGCGAACCGCTTTTCGAAGGGAAAATGGCTGATGAGCCTACCCCGTACAGCTACGCGAATGTGCTCAAAGACTCTGTGACATTGAAGCAGTACGGTGCAATTATGTTTGAGCTGAATACAGACCGCATCAAAGGGCTGCTTCGAGACAGACCGGGCGGCAAGAACAGTCGGATCATGTTGATGACAGGGGAAGGTCAGGTGATTTTCGATTCAAAGGGCAAGTATGACAACACCGTCTACCCGTACTGGGGGAAGATGAATTTACCGGAGGATTGGGTGGATCTGGAGGAGCGCTCCAAGGTGCAGCTGCTGAATATCGGGAATACGGGAATGGTCGTGGCTTCTATTATTCCGGAGTCGCACATCAAACAGAGCCTTCAGGCGATTCGTTTCAGCCTCATTGGGATTGTGATTCTGTGCATCATGATTAGCATTGCGGTGACGTTCACCATCATCCGCCGTTATTCCAAAAAAATTCACAGACTCGTGCTTTACATGCGGCGCTGGCAGGAGGGTGATCTGAGTAAACGTATCGAGATGGAGGGGGAAGATGAGTTGCAGCAGATTTCGCAGAGATTTAATCATATGTGTGATCGGCTGGAGTCTTACATAGAAACGGTATATGTGTCGGAGATCAAACAAAAGAACGCGCAGCTTGTGGCTTTGCAAGCCCAGATTAATCCCCATTTTCTGTACAATACGTTGGAAAGCATCCGCATGAAAGCCATCAGTTTGGGAGCCAGGGATGTTGGGCAGATGATTTATATTCTCGCCACGATGTTCCGTCATTTGATCAAAAAGCAGACCCATGTAACCTTGGCGGAGGAAATAGAGCTGTGCGGCATGTACCTGGCTTTGGTCCAATATCGGTATGAGGACAAGCTGCACGTGGAGACCCATATCGAGAATGCAGCGGCGGGAAGCATGGTCGTCAAGTTGCTGGTCCAGCCGATTATTGAGAATTACATTGTGCATGGTTTTCGTACGAATGATGATGATAACAGGATCTCCATCACAGCCGAAGAAGAGAACGGCGTGATTCACATCCGTGTAAAGGATAACGGAAAGGGGATTTCCGCGGAGAGACTGCTTGAACTGCAACATGGGTTGCATAAGGGCGATGAAGCTGCTGAGACATCTGACCGATCTTTGGGTCTTAAGAACGTGCACGACCGCATACGTCTGAATTATGGCAGTGATTATGGTCTGCACCTGAACAGTGCGGAAGGCGAAGGATGTGAGGTGACCATCAGCATTCCAGTTACAAGGGAGGAAACGGGATGAGAAGTGTAATGTTGGTCGATGATGAGCCGCTTATTGTCAAAGGAATGCAAGCGATCATTGATTGGGATCAGAATAACATGCAGATTGCCGGAACGGCATACAATGGGTTGGAAGCGCTAGCAATGATGGACGAGGTTCCTGTCGATCTGATTATTACGGATATCATGATGCCGCAAATGACCGGACTTGAACTAATCCGGGAGACTAAAGCGCGCAATCCATATACCAAATTCATTATTTTAAGTGGTTACGAAGAATTCAAATATGTGCGGGAGGGCATCTCACTGGGGGTTGAGAACTACCTGCTCAAGCCAGTCAATATGGATGAACTGGAAGCGACCATCAAGCATATGCAGCGGGATTGGGAGCACGAAGAGATGCGCCAGATTCAAATGGATCAGAGCTGGAGGATTCTGCGCAACAATATTTTGCAGCGGTGGGCGAACGAGACCATTGACGCCAAAGAATTCCGTGAGCGTGCGCAGATGCTTGAGATTCCCATGAACAAATCCACATATTGTGCGGCTTCTCTAAGGATTGTAGGAGATGACAAGGGGGATGATCCCCAGATGTATCTGCCGGGAATTGCTGAGCAGTGTGAGCAGATCGGGAACAAAGGCCTCCCGGATGGCTGCGGTATCATCTGTTTTCCTGATCAGGACGGAGACATCATGCTGCTGTTCGTTTCAGCCGGTACGGAAGGTAGTGATGAATGGCAGCTTCAGGCACTCACCAAAATGAAGCAAGCGGTTGCTGAGGACACAGGTGCACGTGTATGGGGGATCATCGGTCAATCCGAGTCGACCTATCTGGGTTTTCCAAAGAGTTGCAAGTCCGTAAAGCTGTGGCTTCAGAATCATTTGTTTATGGATTGTAATACCTTCATCATGCAAGTGGAGGACGAAGAAGCTACCAATCAGCATCAAGAGAAGCCAGGGCCTGCGATGGAGCAGTTTCACAAGCTGCTGCGGGATGGTGAAGGTACTGAGGTGGACCGGTTCATCGACGAATTCTTCATTGCTGAAGGTAAGGAACCCTGCCTCCCGAGAACACCGTTCTTCAATTCTGCAATCCAGCTTATGCTGGCCGCCAAGGAACTGGAGAAAACGCCTGACTATGGGGACATCTTCGGGCCCCTGTCCAGAATTCATACGCTCAGCAAACTGAAACAATTGGTCAGAAAGGTTGTTCATCGCACGCTAGATACATATCATACCGCCGAGAAAACGTACAGCCCGCATATCATGTCTGTGCTGGAGGTGGTGAAAAATCACTATCAGGATGAGCTTTCACTTAAGACGCTCAGTCAGAGGCTGGAGCTTCATCCTAACTACCTCGGCCAATTGTTCCAGCAAGAGGTCGGTACCACCTTTTCTGATTATGTGAACCAGTACCGAATCGAGCGTGCCACTCATTTGCTGTTATATTCGGACAAAAAGACGGCAGAAATAGCGGGCGAGGTGGGTTATTGGGACTCCACATACTTTTACAGACAGTTTAAGAAATATGCTGGCGTTTCTCCTACGGAGCTGCGCTCAATCTACATGAAAAAGTAAGCTGAATGAAGATACTCCCCATGTGGGGGTGTCTTTTTTGTTATGGAATGAATGTACGATCTTTAATTAATCCATCAATTTATTGGGTTTTTCAACTATCTCAAAATTGGTAGCGCTTGCATAATGGAGGTAGGAGTGAACGAGGAAATCCAAAGCACCAAAAGAGCTTAGATCCAGTGTTGATTATAGGGGATTAATGCTGGATGCAGCTAAAGCGATAATGAACGAGATTATAAGGAGGGACAGCCGTGCAGGGCATCTTCAAAAGTCTGATGAAGAACAAGGCGTTTCTTCTGCTGGTACTGCCGGGAGCAGCTTGGTTTATCATTTTTGCCTATTTGCCAATGTTCGGAACGATTATTGCTTTTAAGGACTTCCGGATACATCCGGGCGGATTTCTTGAAAGCGTTCTAAAAAGCGAATGGGTTGGGTTCAAGAACTTTGAGTTTCTGTTCTCCACCAGTGACGCCTATATCATCACACGTAATACGATTCTGTATAACCTGGGGCTGATCTTTCTCGGGTTGGTGCTCGCGGTGACGCTTGCGATCATCATGAACGAACTGTTGAACAAACGGCTGGCGAAGATTTACCAGACCGCGATGTTTATGCCTTATTTCCTGTCTTGGGTTATTATCAGTTATTTCGTCTTCTCGTTTCTGAGTGTGGAAAAGGGTGTGTTCAACCAGATCATTACCTATTTTGGTGGAGATCCGGTTAGTTGGTACAGTGAGACAGGGTATTGGCCGTATTTTCTCATTCTGCTCGGCCTGTGGAAAGGTGCAGGTTATGGCAGTGTAGTGTATCTGGCAGCAATCGCAGGTATCGATCGTTCTTATTATGAGGCAGCGATGATCGACGGCGCTACGAAGTGGAAACAGATCAGGTACATAACGCTACCGCTGCTCAGACCGCTAATGATCATCCTCACCATTCTGGCGATCGGCGGGATCTTCCGTTCCGACTTTGGACTGTTCTATCAGGTTCCGCGGGACTCTGGTGCGCTGTATCCCGTCACCAATGTCATCGACACGTTTGTATACCGCGGCTTGACCATTATGGGTGATACAGGAATGAGTACAGCTACAGGATTGTATCAATCGGTTGTCGGTTTGATTCTTGTCCTGCTGGCAAACTATGCTGTGCGTAAAATTGAAAAGGATTATGCCGTATTCTAGGCTGCGGCAAGGGGGTGCTTCCATGAGTAATTTAAGCGAACCGGTAAAGCGGGCATCTGCCCATACGAGGAGGACCGGAAAGAAATCGAAAGATTTGAATGCCATTTCGCCTTTATCCAATGTGATTTTTAATATAGCTATCGGTCTGTTTGCCTTATCTTGTATCTTTCCGTTTCTGTTCATCGTTATCATCTCATTTACCGATGAGAAGACGCTGGCGATCAATGGATTTAAGTTATTCCCTGAAGTCTGGACGCTGGATGCCTACCGATTCCTTATGGAATCCGGGCAGCAGATGGCCCAATCGTTTGGGGTTACCTTAACGGTGACGGTTGTCGGAACCGCGCTCACACTGTATTTGGTCACCACGTATGCATATGCCATCTCGCGCAAAAATTTTGCACAGCGTCGGTTTTTCAGCTTTTTGGCCTTCTTCACCATGCTATTTTCCGGCGGTCTCGTTCCCAGTTACATTGTGGTTACGCAGGTGCTGCACTTGCGGGATTCGATCTGGGCGCTGATCCTGCCGTCAATCATGAACGCTTTTTACATTATCGTTATGCGTACATTTTTCACGACCACCGTGCCGGATGCGGTTATTGAGTCGGCCAAAATCGACGGAGCTTCTGAATTCGGTATCTATACGCGCATCGTGCTGCCGATTTCGTTGCCGGGCATTGCGACTATTGGATTGTTCAGTACGTTAGGATTCTGGAATGACTGGTTCAATGCGTTGCTCTATATCGACAATGCGAATTTGATTCCACTCCAGACATTGCTGATTCGAATACAGAACAATATGGATTTTGTTGTGCAAAACAGCAGCCGGGTCGTGTCTTATGACATTGCCTCGACACTGCCAACGGAGACCGTCCGCATGGCGATGGTTGTCTTGGCTACACTGCCGGTTGCGCTGGCGTATCCGTTTTTCCAAAAATATTTTATACAAGGTCTGACCATCGGTTCGGTCAAAGAATAAGTCTGGTTGTGCCTGCCCTCAAAGGGCAGTAACAATAACATTGATAAGGGGGATACACATGAAGAACAAAAAGACCAAAAAAATGGTTCTGCTCATGGTTACTTTACTGCTTGCATTTTCTACTGTTCTAGCAGGCTGCGGTGGCAGTAATACCAATGATACAAGCGGGAATGCGGCATCCGGGGGAGAATCCGGCGATAAGGACACGGTGAAGCTCAAGGTATATCTGATTGGTGGTCCACAGCGCGATCTGCCAATGGTACAGGAAGAAATGAACAAATACTTAATGGAGAAAATAAATACAACCGTCGACATCACGATGATTGACTGGGGTGATTATTCCAAACGTATGCCAGTCATTACCGCTTCGGGCGAAAATTATGATATCGCTTTCACTTCTTCCTGGGCTTATGATTATCTGCCAAATGCCACCAGAGGAGCATTCCTGCCAATCAATGATCTGTTGGATAAGTATGGTCAGGGCATTAAAGAGCAACTTGATCCACGGTTCCTTACGGGATCGCAGATCGGTGGCCAAAACTATGCCGTGCCAGTGAACAAAGAGTTGGCTTCGCAATGGGTATGGCGCTTCAACAAGCAGTACGTTGATAAATACAACATGGACATCACCAAGATTCGCACATTAGAGGATCTGGAGCCTTACCTGCAGCAAATTAAGGATAATGAACCAGCCGACATTACTCCGCTGGCTGTTCCGAAGGGCTTTAAGCCTTATCTGGCGTTCGACTTCCTGTTGGGTGACGAATTCCCGGTTGGTATCAACATGAATGGTGACACTGGTAAATACGTTAATGTGTTGGAATCCGAAGAGCTGAAAAGCTCGTTGAAAACCATCCGTAAATACTATCAGGCAGGTTATCTGCGCAAGGATGTAGCGACACTGGAAGGCATCGACAACATCAAAACAGGCAAATGGTTTGTTGACCGTGAACAGACACAGCCGTACGCCGAACTGGGATGGTCCAGAAGTGCGGGCTATGATATCGTGACTACACCGATGCAGGATCCGGTTATTTTCACTGGTTCGGCAACAGGCGCTATGCATGCAATCTCGGCGAACTCCAAGAACCCTGAACGGGCTATGATGTTCCTGAACTTGCTGAATACCGATCCATATCTGCGTAACCTGATCAACTACGGCATTGAAGGAACACATTACAAAAAGATTTCGGATAATGTCATTGAGGATCTGCCAGCGATGAAGGACGGATTCCAGATGCCTGGCTTTGCCCTGGGTAACTTGTTCCTGACCTACATGCACAAGGAAGATCCAGCAGATAAGTGGGAAGCGTTCAAGGAATTCAACAATTCCGCGAAAGTTGCTCCGAGCTTTGGCTTCAACTTCAATCCTGACCCGGTGAAGACGGAAGTGGCTTCCATCTCCGCCATCGTGAAGGAATTCTACCCATCCATCATGACGGGAGCTGTTGACCCGGATGAGCATCTGCCGAAAGCGATCGAGAAGTTGAAAGCGGCAGGTCTGGATAAAGTGATTGCAGAAGCACAAAAGCAATACGACGAATGGAAAGCTGCAAATCCAAAATAAGCCTGAATGATAAAGTAGACATGGAAACGTCTGTCCGGTTTGACGGGCGTTTCTTTTTTTACCCTGAGTGGATTGCCAAAATTGGATTGGAGGATATGGCATGAAAAAGCTTGGTTCGAGTCTCCTATTTGTAATATTGGTATGCGCTGTTCTTTCCTCAGCGGCCTTGGCGAAGCAACCTTATTCATCCTATTGGCTGCCTGAACAATTGCTTAACTGGAATCCAGCTTCCGACCCGGATGCGGCCTTCAACCGGAGCACCATTCCGCTCCAGAGCCGATTCACAGGCGAGGCAGTTAACCCGAACGCAACGAATGATCCCAAAGTAATGGCCTTGTCTGCGCTGAATCAGGGAACCAGTGGCGTTCCATCGCAGGGATCGGATAAATTCTCTGCAAATACGTTCTCTTACTGGCAGTATGTCGACAAGCTCGTATATTGGGGTGGCTCGGCGGGAGAAGGCATTATTGTGCCACCAAGCGCCGACACGATTGATGCGGCACACCGGAACGGAGTGCCAATCATGGGCACAGTGTTCTTCCCGCCATCGGTTTACGGTGGCAAATATGAGTGGGTGAAGCAAATGCTTCAGCAGAACAGCGACGGCTCCTTCCCCGCCGCGGATAAATTAATTGAGGTAGCAGAGTACTACGGTTTTGACGGCTGGTTTATCAACCAGGAGACTGAAGGTGGAACAGCCACTGACGCACAGTTAATGAAGACATTCCTCCGTTATCTTCAGGATCATAAGCCTGCGGGTATGGAGATCATCTGGTATGATTCCATGACGAAGGAAGGCAATATTTCATGGCAAAATGCGCTGACGGACCGGAATGCAATGTTCCTTCAGGATAACGGGAACAAGGTATCAGACAGCATGTTCCTGAATTTCTGGTGGAATGATCTTGGCAGTTCTGCGGCCAAAGCCAAAAGTCTGGGCAGATCACCATTTGAACTGTTCGCAGGTATCGATGTGGAAGCTAAAGGATTCGATACCAGTCTGAAATGGAATTTGCTGTTTCCTGAAGGGAAATCGGCTGTGACTTCCCTCGGCATTTATCGGCCGGATTGGTCGTACAACAGCGCGGACAGCATGACCGATTTCTTTGCCCGTGAAAATAAGTTCTGGGTAGGGCAGAACGGCAACCCGGCCAATACGTCGACAAGCCAGGCCTGGAAAGGGATTGCGAACAATGTGGTTGAATCATCGCCGGTGGACCAGCTGCCCTTCACGACCAATTTCAACACGGGCAGTGGCGAGAAATTCTATGTTGATGGCACACAAGTGCGGGAGACTGGATGGAATAATCGCAGTTTGCAGGACGTACTTCCGACATGGCGCTGGTTAGCAGAAAGTAAAGGCACGGCGCTGAAACCTTCTCTCGATTGGTCGGATGCCTATTATGGTGGCAGTTCCCTGAAGGTAGCCGGTGCATTAAGTCCAACGAATGCTACCCATCTGAAGCTGTATAAAACAGATCTCAAGATCGAGTCGGGTACTGAGCTATCAATTACGTACAAGACGCAGAGCAAGCCGGGCATGAAGGTTGGCCTCGCTTTTGCAAACCAACCGGACCAGTTCGTCTTTCTGGATGTGAAGAACGAGAAGGCAACCGACTGGGCGACGGACACGATCAATCTGACGCCTTACCAAGGAAAGCAGATTGCGGCATTGTCTTTGTATTTTGACAGTACGGAAACCGTATCGGATTATAACATCCATATTGGGCAGCTATCTATCCACAAGAACAAGAACAGTAATCCATCGAACCCTCTTGAGGCCGTTCAAGCATTGAATGTCACCCAATCCGATTTCCGCGGCGGTATTTACGGTGATGCAAGGTTGCAATGGAACGCGTTGAACGAGGAAGTTCAACAATATGAGATTTACCGTGTACTGCCCGACGGCAAAGAGACTTGGGTGGGTGCGACCGCCAATAACGTGTTCTATGTGCCTGAGATGAAGAGAATCAACGCGGAACAGGCGACTATACTGAAAGTCGTGGCAGTGAATGCAAAATATGAGCGCGGCCAGGCTGCCAGCGTGACCATTCAGTGGCCAGCGTATCCGAAGCCGGAAGCAAAATTCAAGGCGGATACAACACTTATCACACCAGGTCAGCAGGTGCATTTCACTGATCTCTCTTCCGAGGTGACGGAAGGCTGGTCGTGGACTTTTGATAATGGCAGTCCGGCTGTCAGCACGGAGCAAAATCCAATGGTAACGTATGACAAGGAAGGCACGTACAATGTGACGCTTACAGCTACCAACAGTTCGGGGCAGGATACAGTAACGAAGCAAGCTTTGATCACCGTAAGTAAGGGTGCTTCCGGGATCAAAAATGTCGCACTTGGCAAAACGGCCTCTGCCGACCATGCCTGCGGACCTGCTGAGGGTGCAGGAAAGGCAATTGACGGCAAGGTGACGGGCAACAGCAAGTGGTGCGCACTGGGTAACCAACCGCATTGGCTGCAAATTGATCTTGGCAAAGAACATCAAATCAGTGGTTTTGTCATCAAACATGCGGAGAGTGGTGGGGAGTGGTCTGGTTTTAATACGAGCGACTATTCGATTCAGGTCAGTGCTGATGGCGTGAATTGGTCAGATGTAGTTCATGTACAGGGGAATACCGCAGCCGAAACCTCGGATGCAATTGCACTGGTCAAGGCTCGTTATGTGAAGCTGAATGTGCTGAAACCTACGCAGGGTGGCGATACGGCAGTACGAATCTATGAGTTTGAGGTTCGGGGGTTGCAGCCGTAGTTTGCGGTTGAGAAGTGACAAGTGTAGCTGTGAAATTAGCAAAAAAGGAACCATGCGGCCAATCCGGTTTCAATGACGGCTGGATATCCCTGAAATATCCCGTCTTCTAATGGGGGGACCGCATTGTATCAGACTACGACTGAATAAGAATGAATTTGAGGCTCACAGATCATTGGATCTTGTGAGTCTTTTTACGTTTATGCTGTATTCGCTTACAAAGGTTTTAAAATCGTTGTTTTAGATAAAAAATCGGTTTTGCAATCAAAGACAATGCGAATGAAAAGTCTTATATTGTAGTTAAAAAGATAAGAAAGGAGTGAAGGTGATGAAGAATAGAAAGATCATGTTTGCTCGTCCGCTGCAAGTGGAAACGGTAGAAGAGGATTTTATTTTGCCAGCTCTAGGGGAGAAGGAAGTATTGGTAAAATTGATCTATTCCCTCATCAGTCCGGGAACGGAGCTGGCCATGTTATCGGGAAAAGAAGAGTGGGCCAAGCTTCCCGTATGTCCGGGGTATGCAAGTGTAAGTGAAGTGATCGAGGTGGGACAGGGTGTACACCATGTTCAGCCTGGGGACGTTGTGTTCCATTATGGTCAACATGCTGAATATCAAGTGGTATCCACAGATCATGTTTTCATCAAGGTACCTGAGCACTTGGATTTGAAGTGGGTTCCCTTCACCCGTATGGCAACCGTGGCATTCACCTCCGTTCGTGTATCCAATATTGAACTTGGGGACGTTGTTGGCGTGACGGGGCTTGGATTGGTAGGGAATTTGGCGGCTCAATTGGCTCGCCTTCAAGGTGCAACTGTGATTGGCGTGGACCTGTCACCAGAACGAATTCGAACTGCCCAGACATGTGGGGTTGACTATACGCTTCATGGCGGAGAAGATAAAGTAAAAGAAAAGATACATGCCCTAACGAATGGAGCAGGTGTATCCACTCATATTGAGGCGACGGGTGTACCCAGTGTAGGTGTTCAAAGTCTGGAGTGGATCGGGAAGCTGGGAGAGATTATTTTCCTGGGCAGTCCACGAGGCGAATATAACACGGATGTCACCGATATATTGAACTACTGCCACCTGTATGGACGAGGCTGTATTACGTTTAAGGGGGCACATGAATGGCGCTTCCCAGTTGAGCCGAACGAATTCGTTAAGCATTCCCTGGTGAGAAATTCGAACATTGTGTTTGAACTGATGTTAAAGAACAAGCTGCATATCGAACCATTGATCAGTCATGTGATGAAGCCGGATCAAGCGCAAGAAGCATATGAGGGACTGAGATTGAATAAAGACCAGTATAACGGTGTACTGTTTGACTGGTCCTAGGAGGAGATTGGGATGATTAGAGGGTTAACAAGAGCAGGCTTAGGGAACATCGAGTCCAATGAACAATATATTACGAATGCTGCAAAATACGGATTTCAGTCTGTAGATTTGAATCCGCTCTCATTAATTGAAGAGGTTGGCAAAGAACAGGCCAAACACCTGTTGGAAAGCAATCAGGTGATCATCGGTTCATCCGATCTGACCGTGGACTGGAGAACCACAGATGAACAGTTTCGTGAAGGACTTCAATCGCTGGTTCAATTGGCAGAAGCCTCCGCTTCGTTGAACTGTTACAGCTGTTGCACCTATATTTTACCTTCCATAGATCAGCCAGCAGCATCATTTATGGCGGCAGCTACCAAACGATTGAGATTGTGTGCAGATATCCTGGACGCATATGGAATTCGACTGGGCCTGGAGTTTGTGGGTTGCCATCATCTGCGTACTCAATGGAAGAATCCATTTATTTGGAGTGTGGAGGATACGCTTGACTGGATCGAAACAATTCATGCTCCCAATGTAGGTTTATTGGTGGATTCCTATCATTGGCATACGAATGGATTAAAGATTGAAGAGGTGTTGGATCTTAAGAAGGAACAGATTGTCCATGTTCATATCAATGATGCTTATGATCTGCCCATTGAAGAATTGCTGGATCATGAGCGTTTATACCCTGGTGAGGGAGTAATTGATCTGCAGGGATTCTTGAAGAATCTAAAAGCGATTGGATACACTGGCGTCGTATCTCAAGAGGTACTGGCACCAACGCCAACCGTCGATTCAAGTGAATTGTTTGCCAAGTCCAAAGCAGGCTTCGATAAAGTGTTTGCGAAAATATAACCGGATCAGTGAGAAGGCAGTTGGGAGGAATACATGTGTATGAGCCATGGATGAATAGCATTTCGCCATTCGTAAGAGCGGCAAGAATGACGGAATCATTTTCTTTGGCAGGGGAATGGATAGACCACGATCATGTGTATACATACATCGAACAAGGGGAAGCGGAGTTCTTCTTGAGTGGTGTGAAATACCTGGTCAAAGAAGGCGACATTGTGCTGATGCATCCATTCATGTCTCATATCATTCGGTCCACCTCCACGCAGCCATTGATTCAGTATATTTTTCATTTTGATCTGTACTATGAGGAAGAGCGTAGTTTATTGAAGAATACGAGTGCAGCTCATAGTGAACGACCTGATCTGGCGGATAGGGAAATGAAGCTGGCTTCCATACGGCCAATCTCTCATTTGCAGCTAGCCGATCGAATTGAATGGAAAAAGAGATTTGCGCTCATGCATAAGGAGTTTCAGGAGCAGCGGGGAGGATCTTCGTTAATCACGAAATCCATATGTTTGGAGTTGCTGCATCTGTTTTTCAAAAATCAATCCGAAGATCAGGACCAAGAGGGGAACATGACCAAGGGGTGGGCATTCATTGAAAAGTCGATTCGTTATATTCATGAATGCTACGCCGACCCTCAATTAAATAATGTTGCTATCAGTAGACATGTCGGTGTATCGACGAACCATTTATCGCATTTGTTCAAAAGCAAGCTGGGGATTACCCTTCATAAATATGTGACACATATCCGAATAGAGCAGTCCCAGAAAAGAATTATTGAAGGCACACATAATTTAACCCGGATTGCCGAGGAAGTTGGCTTTTCGAGTATTCATCTGTTCAGTCGGTCTTTCAAGGCTGCTGTAGGTATCACTCCCAGTAAATATGCAGCGATGAAATCGAGGGTGGAGTGGGAATAGGCTGATAGTTGCTAACTAAACATAAAAGATATATAGTATATTTAGAAAAGAAATAGTTAGGATGAATGCAATGGCATACTCTACAGCCTTATCACAGGGAATCTCCATTCTGCTCTACGTTCACGCGTACACCGAGAAGAACTGTCTTAACTATCTATCGACCAAAGTGATATCGGAGCAGCTAAATATTCCGGTTCCTACGACGGTAAAAGTCATTCGCAACCTGAATAACGCCAAACTGACAGTGGCAAAAGAAGGTGCCAAGGGCGGCATATTGCTTGCTCAGCCTTTATCGGAAATCACGATGTTGGATGTATTCCTGGCGGTTGAACCCGGCAAAGATTTGTTTAAAATTCATACCGATGTAACACTCCAGGGACAAGACGTGGATGACGTGAAAGAAAAGGTCATTCATCATCTTGAAGGTGCGGAGATCGCAATGCAGAATTATTTAAAAGACATACGGTTAACCGATCTGTTTCATGAAGAAAAAAAGGGTTAACCTCTTTTTTTGGCTTTAACTAGATATAATATATATCAAGTATATTACGTTTTGAGAGGAGCAGCTAAAATGAATTTGCATACAAAAGTGGTTGAAGCCAGAAACGGGGTTCCTATTCCCCAACTGGGTTTTGGGGTTTACAAAATAACGAAAGAAGCAGAATTTACAACAGCGACTCGCGAGGCCATTCAGGTCGGGTACCGACATTTTGATACTGCCCGGATCTATGGGAATGAGAAAGCGCTGGGAGCAGAGATCCGGCATAGTCCAATTCCGCGCGAGCAATTCTTCATCACGTCGAAAGTCTGGAATACGGATCATGGCTATGAAGCGACCAAGAAAGCTTTCCAGGAAACGATAAACAAGCTGGGTGTCGATTACCTTGACATGTATTTAATCCATTTTGCCTCGCCAAAGTATATCGAAACGTGGAAAGCCATGGAGGAATTATACGAGGAAGGCAAGATCAGGGTCATTGGGGTCGCGAACTTTGAGATTCAGCATCTGGAAGAATTAAGGAAGCACACGAAAATCTTGCCGATGATCAACCAGATCGAGACGCACCCGGAATTTCCACAGAACGAACTGCGTGCCTATATGGACAAACATCAAATTTTACATGAGGCATGGGGTCCACTGGGACAGGGGAATAAAGTGTTATTACAGCATCCGGTATTGAAGGAAATCGCTGATCATCACCATAAGACGGTGGCTCAAGTGATTTTGCGTTGGCATCTGGAACGGGGCGTCATCCTGATTCCCAAATCATCCAATCCAAAGCGGATCAGAGAAAATAGTGAAATCTTTGATTTTGAGCTGTCCGCTGAGGAAATGGAAAAGATCAACCGTCTAAACTCGGGTAAGAGGTATTCGATCCATCCGACAGGTTATATCGTGAATCCGATTTTTAATACATTGATGAAACTATTTATCTAGGAAAATAAGACAAAAAACGGGTCGTGGGTCATATTCCATCGACTCTTTTTTTGTATTTATGAAAACATTGACAATTCGTTAACAATTCCAGGATTTCCCGTTTACAAATCTCTCCTATAATTACAATCGTGATAGGTCATTTTTACTATGAACGTGGAAGTTGGGGGGATGAGCCGGACAAGCTCTCATAAAGACGATACATGCAGAATACCAGACAGCAGGGCATGACAAAACAAGGCAAATTAAATGGAATAGAGAAGGGTGACAAGAGCCAATGTCAATGAAAAAGGTGTTAGTGGTGTCCATGGTAGCAACAGTGTTAGGTACTTCTGTGGTTAGTGCAGTATCGGCTGCTCCTGCAGTGAAACCTGTGGCTAATGCAGCTCAGGTGCAAAATTCCACGCTTACAATAAACGGTAACAGCGTCGTCGTTCGTTCCATCGTTAAAAATGGGGAGACACTTGTGTCACTTCGTGATGTGATCAAAGCCATCGGCGCACAAGCCGAAGTACATAGCGGAACGACGGTGATCAAGCTGAATGATCACAGCGTGACGCTCCAAAACAATAGCAAACAAATCGTGGTAGATGACGTCAAAGTGAATCTGAATCAACCCGTTACTATCATCGGTGGTACAAGTTACATCGCTCTTCGTCCACTGGTGTCGGGCGTTGGCGGTACGATTGTCAAGCGAAACGGACTGCTTGAGATCAGTACAGTATCCTTGATCGATGAAGTCGAGAATCCTCGTTTTGCCGGAGCAGATAAGCTGATTGTTTCCAAGAGCGATAACAATGGCAGAAACGATTATCTCGTCAATACAACAAGCGGCAAATATGATCTGTTGTTAACGACAGACGGTGGATCGGATCTCGTTATTTCGCCAAGTGGTGATCAAGCGGCGTATACGAATGCCGAAGGAGCCGTTTATGTTATTGATCTGAAGACCAAGGCTTCCAAACTAATCACCAGCGACAACAGCATCAAGCCTGAGTTGGTATGGTCTGCTGACGGGAATGCAATCTACTTCCTGCAAGGGGATAAAGGGTCCGTGATTGCCAAGGTGAATCTGGCGGATGGGGCGATTACGAAAGTGGTCGAAGACAAGGTGGACTATAAGGAAAACCTGAATGTATCTGCTGACGGCAAGAAATTCATCTATACCGTAACAACACTTGGTACCGTAACTTCGGATACAACCAATGTGGATGAAGACAATGTCTCCATTGATTTCTCATCCAATCAACAGCAAATATTTTCGTATAACACAGCAGATTCAAAACCGGAGGCTGTGAAGCTCACAACATCAACTGACGACAAGGTATTTGTATGGTCTGCTGACGGACAAAAAGCCTACTATGTGAGTGTGCCTTCCGAAGACGGTAAAGCATCATTGCTGTCTGTGGATTCATCTCAAAAGTCTACGCCGGTGTATTCCGAGTACGATGTAGAACAAGCTATTCTGTCGGGTGGCATCTTGTATGTACTTGCGGCCCAGGATGACAGCAACAGCGTGATCCTTTCGATCGACCCGGTAACTGGAAAACAAACCAAGCTGTACACCGTATCTTCCGATGTATCCTCCATCGCGGTTGCCGGAACACAAATCTCTGTGGTTGAGAACGGCCGAGTTCTGGTACAAGCTGGCGGAAGCTGGAGAGCCGTTACGAAGTAATGTTTTATATCAAATATGATCACAAGCTTTTTAATTCGAGAGGAGTTTAATTAACATGAAAAAATGGATCAAACCCTTCACAGCAATGCTTATGGCTGTATCTCTGATTGGTGGACTGGGTGGCGCAACGACAGCATCAGCTGCCAAGAGCACAGAGAAAGGTAAAATAGTCATTAACGGTTCCTCCGCATTGCTTCCGCTGACACTTCAAGCTGCCAGCGAATTCAAAAAAGATAATCCAAAAGTTAAAATCTCGGCTTCCGCAGCAGGTTCCATCACAGGTCCTCAATCCGTTCGTAAAGGGATCGCGGATATTGGCGCTGTAGACTGGGATGCATCCAAAGATGTACCTGGCTTCAAGAAATTTGATGGCTTGGTAGCCAATCCGGTAGCTGTAACAGTGTTCACGGCTGTCGTTAATACCAATGTGGGTGTAAGCAATCTGACAACAAAACAACTGCAGGACATCTTCTCCGGCAAAGTGACAAACTGGAAGGAAGTCGGCGGATCGGATGCCAACATCGTTGTAGTTAACCGTAAATTTGGTTCCGGTACACGGGTTAACTTCCAACAAAAAGCTTTGGATGGCAAGGACTTCATGAGCAAAGGGGACAACTACAAAGAGGTTGGCTCCAGCGGCGATATGAAAACAACAATTGAAACGACACCAAATGCAATCGGTTATATTGACCTTCCGTATGTGACTAGCAAAATGAAGGCTGTATCCATCAATGGCGTGGCACCAACAGAGAAAAACGTCCTGAACAAAACATACAAAGTATGGGGTATTGGATATTACATGACCAAAGGTCAACCTACGGGAGCAACCAAAGCGTTCATCGAGTATATCCAAAGCAGCAAGTTCCAGAACGGTTCCCTGAAAAAACTGAAATTCATTCCGCTTGCTGCCGTTAAATAACGAAAGCTGCGAACGTCCATCATTCTCGCATTTCATAAGGAAAGGGATAGCCAGCTTCTGCGCACGGTCGCCAAGCTGGCTTCTCTATGTGAAAGGAAGAGCCCTTCATGATCGATTTAAATCCATCCACGAACAGCCCTGCTCCGAGTGAGCTTGGTTCAAGCATCGGCAAGGCTCCCGGATCGGGAACCCGGTTTGACCGTAAGGCGCGTTTAAGATGGTCCAATAAACTGTTTCGCATGGTCTGTATTGGCAGTACATTGTTCGTTTGTCTGGTTCTGTTATGCATTCTGGTCCTTATGCTTCGTACGGGCGTTCTGACCTTTGCGGATGTTTCGCTCAGCGAATTCTTTTTCTCTACCAACTGGGACCCGGAAAATGAGCATTACGGTGCGCTGACCTTTATTCTGGGAACGCTGGCACTGACGGGGCTCACGATGCTGTTTGCCATTCCAATCTCCGTCATCATTGCCGTGTTTCTCGCGGAAATGACGCCAAAATGGCTTCGCCATATTCTGCGACCCGTATTGGATCTGTTGGTGGGTATTCCTTCTGTGGTATACGGTTTCTTGGGACTGACGATTCTCATCCCCTGGCTTAGGGATATCAGTGGACATGATCTGGCGGACGGTTTGCTCGCAGCGTCCATCGTTCTGACGATTATGGTGCTGCCTACCATTAGCCGGATCAGTGATGATGCCATATCTGCTGTACCGAACAAATACCGGGATGCAGCTTATGCACTTGGTACGAACCGATTCCAAACCATAACTCGTGTGGTCTTGCCTGCTGCAAGAGGCGGAATCATGTACGCCGTCATTCTCGGGATGACTCGTGCCATTGGAGAAACGATGGCGGTGGTGATGGTCATCGGCAATACGGCGCAGCTCGCTAACAGTCTGTTTACACCAACAGCGGTGCTGACAAGTAATATTGTCATGCAAATCTCAAGCGTCGAATTCGATTCCACCTGGAATCACGGGCTGTATATGATGGGCTTTATCCTGCTTGCCATTTCCATCTTGATGATTGTAGCCGTAAGAATGCTTCAGAAGAAAGGGGGACGCTACTCATGAGTATGAAGAAACAGGCGAACGCTGTCCCCGCCTATTCGTTCGGCAAACGCAGAGGTGCATCCACGCTGATGGACCGGATTTTTACGGGCATGGTATGGGGTGTAGGGATTATCGCCATTTTATTCATTGTTGGACTGTTATTTCTTCTTCTGGAAAAAGGGCTGCCTTTGCTGAGCTGGGACTTTCTATACGGTGTTCCAAGCGAGATTGAAGAAGGAGGAGGGATTGGGCCGGCGCTGTTCAACTCGTTCTATGTGCTGATTCTATCCCTCCTGATCTCGATTCCCATCGGCATGGCGGCCGGGATTTACCTGGCGGAATTTGCTCCAAACAACAAACTTATGGAGATCGTGCGGATTTGCGTGGAGGGACTGTCTTCTGTTCCATCCATCATCTTTGGATTGTTTGGTATTGCCCTGTTTGTGGAGTTCTTCGAAATTGGTCTTACCATTCTGGGCGCCGCCGTCAGCCTTGCCTTTCTGAATCTGCCTGTGCTCACCAGGGTAACCGAGGAATCGGTCCGAGCAGTTCCGGTTGAACTTCGTAATGCGTCCTTTGCACTTGGCTCTACCCATTTGCAGACGATCCGTAATGTATTGCTGCCGGTGGCTATAAACGGAATCATGACAGGCATTTGCCTCACGGCAGGTCGGGCATTCGGTGAGAGTGCCGTCATTATTCTGACCGCAGGGGTATCTACATCCGGGGAAATGTGGGACTTCAATTTGCTATCGCCAGGAGGAACCCTTGCTGTACATCTGTGGTACATTCAATCCGAAGCGATTGTGCCCGATGCCGAGGAAATTGCGCAAAAGACAACGGCCGTACTGATCTTTGTGGCCTTGCTCATTAATATTCTGTTCCGTGTGCCAATTTGGCTGAATGCACGCAAAAATCAAGCCTGATAGATCAGAATGATGGCAATTAGTTGAACTATGCATTTACACGAGAACGTAGAGGAAAGAAATAAGCTGGAGAAGCGGAGCGTTCGCCTTTATACCCGGATTTTCACCTAATTAAAAGGGAATGAAAAAAATCTGGGGATAACAGCGATCGGAAGGTTGTTCTGTCATCGGAGTGGCAAGTGTAAATATGTTTAGTTCAACTTCCAGCAATACATTCAAATTCAACACCGGGAGGAACTATTGTGCGGTCAATCATTGAGATCAACAAATTGAATTTATATTACGGTCAGTTTCAGGCGCTAAAGGATGTTTCCATTGAAATTCCGGAACGGGCCATTACCGCTTTTATCGGACCGTCCGGTTGTGGCAAATCGACGCTGCTGCGAACCCTCAACCGCATGAATGACCGGATACCTGGCACACGGATTGAAGGTAAAGTGGCCGTAGGGGGAACCGACATCTACAGTGGTGAAGTTCATGTGGAAACTATTCGAAAGAAGATCGGTATGGTTTTTCAGCAACCGAATCCCTTTCCGAAATCCATCTACGATAATGTGGCCTTCGGTCCACGACAACACGGCATTCACAGCAAAAAGAAGCTGGACGAAATCGTGGAACAGAGCCTGCGCTCTGCTGTCCTGTGGGATGAAGTAAAGGACAACTTGAAGCGTTCCGCGTTAAGTTTATCCGGAGGACAACAGCAGCGCCTCTGCATCGCACGTGCATTGGCAGTGGAGCCGGACATTCTTCTTATGGATGAGGCTACGGCATCGCTTGATCCCGTCTCGACCTTCAAGATCGAGGAGTTGGCTCATGAGTTGAAGGAACGTTATACCATCGTGATGGTCACACACAATATGCAGCAAGCAGCTCGGGTCTCCCAGCAGACGGTGTTCTTCCTGAATGGCGAGGTCGTGGAATACTCTGCGACCCAAGATATGTTCGCCGAGCCCGTTGATTCGCGTACACAGGACTATATTAGTGGTCGGTTTGGTTGATTTTGAATCGGCAAGAGGTGGAAGTCTTTCAGATAGTTATCTGGAAGGCTTTTTTCTGTTTTTGATTAGTTCAACAGACCACGTTGCTCCAGTAATTGTGTCGTAACCTTCCACAGCTTGTTTTGCATTCCAGCATCTCCGCCCGGATACACAGGAGTAATGGATGCCCCGCTTCCAACATTGAAATATCCTCCCGAAACCTCACTATATTCCGATTCCACTGCCAAACGAGTCATGATGTTCGCACCCCGCCGTGGGTCGCCGATATGCAAAAACGTTAGAATGTGCTCAAGCACACTCGCAAACCACAACTCTCGTCCGAGACCCGTAACATTAAAACCTGGATTCAAAGCATTCACTCGGATTCCAGTTCCATCCCAGTGACGGGCAAGTTCGCTAGTAAACATAATATTCAGCAGTTTGGTTTTGCCATAGATGGCGGAGGAGCCGCGTGCAGTAAAGGGATCGGTATCCGTTAAGTCATCGGGCAGCACCAGTGTGCCATGATTCCGCGAGGCTTCAGATGCAACATTGACGACTCGAGCGTGGCCTGCCCGAATCAGGGAAGAATGCAATGTGTGCGTTAGCAGCCAAGGTGCCAAATAGTTCACGGCGATCATCTCGGCAAACCCTTCGGAAGTGACTCTTTGTTCAAAAGCATGAAGACCCGCATTATTCAAAAGTACATCGATACGCGGATAAGCGGCTGCGATTTCAAGCCCTATACGTTTTACATCGCTCAGTAAGGACAAATCTCCAAAGAAAAAATTGATCTTGGCGGATGGCTCAATTTCCCTGATTTTGTTTCTGGTGGTCTCGGCGCGTTCTTCGCTTCTGGCTGTGAGTACAAGATGTGCACCGCGTTTGGCAAGTTCAATGGCGGCAAGCTGCCCCAGTCCACTTGTTGCTCCGGTAATTACAATAATGGGTTGTGTTGTTCTCATAATGAGGTCTCCTTTTGACACGAATAGGATCGAATTATATAATGGACATAAATCAACTATATAATTTAATTGATATTTGTCAACTATATATTCATAAGCCTACTTTGATGTATCGAGGAGAGGGAAACAACAATAATGAGTAAAAATCCGGTTAAAACCAAAGATAGAGAAACTCTGGAACTGGCACTAGGTGAGCAGATCCATGCGCTAATTAGTGCTTCGCATGCGCTCAATGTTCGATCTGCCGAGCGTTTCGATGCGACCTTGCAGCCTGCTGCTTTTCATCTGGTGCGGTGGTTGTACTCTTACGGTCCTACAAGCGCCGCAGCTTTGGCAGAAGCGACGGCTATGGACCGCAGTTCGGTAAGTCGTTTGATTAAACAACTTGAGAAGGCAGGGTATGTAAGCAAGGAGCCGGACCCCGAAGATCGACGCGGCGTTTTGTTGTCTTTGACGGAGCTTGGTCAACAATCGACGGTGAGTGCGCTCAAGGAGAAGGAGTCAACTTTTTATGAACGCATATCGGGATGGAATGAAGAGGAACTGGAACGTTTCACCACTATGCTTCGTCAGTTCAATGGACTTGAGTTGTTGTAAGTAAAGTGATCGAGCTATGGATTAAACGAGGAGGGACCGATATAGAAGATGGGAATACTACAATTTACTTTCGGAGTGGATGATTATTAAAATTTGGATGCTTGTTCCAGCAGAAAAGTCTATGCGTATTGAACTGGAGTCGTTTGAGCAAGATGATGAACGAATGGATGCTTATTTTGAGGGAAATAGCAAACATTGGGAGCCACCGGTATTCGTGACTAAACGAAAAGGTAACAAGAGTGATTGTATTAAATATTCTATTACTTTTTTAGTGTTTTCGAAAAAAGCAAAAGAAGTGTTGACTCCTTTGATCGGCAAGGACGTCGAGTTCCTGCCTCTGATTCATGAGGAGCACGACATGTTCGCCGTAAAGGTGAATCGGATACAGGATTTCATCGATATGACCAATCCAGTTGAACGAAGAATGGGTTATGGTTTTTTCTCGGAATACATACACATCCTACCAGAGAGAATTGAAGTGGATGCGCATTTGTTCTGTTTACCCCAACACCACCATCTAAGATTTTTTGCGACAGACACATTTAAAAAAGTGGTGGAAGAGAATAAGTTGAAGACCTTTCAATTCATTGAGGTATGGGATACGGAAAACACAGAGGAGATGAGAAAAGAACGTCTGAAAGCATATGATCAATACTATGCTGCCCTTGCGGACCGACAGCAGGTTCCATATGAAAGCGCAAGAAGCATGGTCGAATTAGGAAATGTTTTTCGTCATGATGATCACATATTACTTCAGGAAGATGACCAATTTCTGATTGGGAAAATACTTGATAACGAGACTATTCAATGGATAAGGCCCACTTATATCCCACCCATATATTTTGAATGGCAATGGTACATGTATGAGTATTCCGAACGTGAGAGTGCTAGACAAGAGTATTTCGCAGAGGTATCCCACAAAGTAAACGGGCTAAAAGGAACGAAAGTTCTCTTCGAGGATGAAATTCTGGAACGCAGTATTCGGGCAGAGCTTCAAATTTTCAAGGAGGATCTGACGGATATTAATCTTCTTCAATTAAGGAATATATTTCGTTATCATGAAAAAGGAAGCGTTTACTATCTGGACGGAATCCAGTATGCCAAAAATCTGAAAAGCTTTAGCATTCGTGATACTCCGGATTTTGATCTAGACGAGCTGAAGTACCTTCCAGAGAATGTAGAAACATTATGTATCAACGATAATGGATTGACTAGCATTTCTAAATTGAATGAACTTAAGCATCTATCAAAATTGGATTCCATTCACATAGAAAATAACAAACTGGTTGATTTATCTCCGTTAAAAATCTTCCAACATTTACAGTGGATCAGGGCAGATCATAACCAGATCGAAGACATTCTTCCCCTCAATCAAATCAGGGAGTTGAGGAAGCTTATATTGGACCATAACCCAATTAGGAATATTCACTTATTGGAGTTGCCGGAGCTTCGAAGTTTAATAATCGAAGGGGTACATACAGAGGATTGGAGCTTTTTGCTGACTCAGTTCCCAAAACTGGAGGACGTAAAAATCTCTGAGAGGGGAATGTCAGAGGCTTCTCGCAAGAGTATGAGAGCAGTTATCAAAAGCAAGCGGTTCGAGGTGAGTTGGTCTCTGGAGGCCGGAGGCAGCAAAACATATAACAAGCCGAGATGATAAGAATTAGATAGCAAGTGCTCGTTATGCAACTGTGGGTACGAAAAAAATGTAAAATGATCTAATAGAGTAAGGGCCAGCCGACTCGTGACCACATTTCACAACCCGTTAACTTACCCTTCACAAAAGTAAACATGTAAAAGCTAAATCAAAACCCAGTCAAACCCAGAGTACCTACGGATTCAGGGCGCATTGCGTCTGTGCATTCGTGGGTTCTTTTTTTATATTAGGCAGATGCTCCGTCCTCAAATATTTACAAAGTCCTTCATTTATACCTCTTCAGCACCTCTGTTCTGCTAATTCTCTTCCTAATGCTCCACTAGCTGTGGTGGAACTTTCCTGAATGGTGAACAAAATCTGAATTTTTCTTCACCCTCTTGCAACCTCTCTCTAGTCCATTCCAGCACCTCAATATGGAGGATGATAGAGCATAATCTTCGTAGATACAGCAAAAGAAATCGTTAACGAAATATAAAGTGATGCAGGGATATGTCAAATTTTTAATAGGCGCTTTCATTGCGTTGACCCTGCCCTCAAAGTTTCTTATATTTACTCCCGACACAACAACTCAGAACGGTGGTGGGATGATTTTGTTCAACAATAAAGGAAAGAAAATGCTCGCTATGCTTACGCTTATACCACTGGCTACGGGCCTTGTCATGGGAGCTTTCCCTGCTGCGGTAACCTATGCGGATGCGGGAGATAACACACCAACCAACAGCTCGGCAACAGGTTCATGGCAAACGGGGGATTTGCACGTACATACGTTTGAGTCCGATGATGCGCAAAATTTCGCTAGAAAATGTACTCGACGCAGGACTGACGAAGTATGGTCTGGACTGGATCGCACTTACGGATCATTTGCGGTTATCCAAGCGGGATCAGAACGGAGTAGACATTCCAGGTGGATCGATTCCGATGTCCAAAGGGATGAATGAATACCAGGTGCCACAGATCAAAGCATTTCAGGAAGCAGGCAAATATGCAGGCAAAACGATCTTCTCCGGTTTCGAATGGGACATGCCGACACATGAACACGTTGGTGTAGGTATTCTCACAGATGAGCCGAATTCGACCGAAGCGCTGGAAGCTGCAAACGAATTTGAGTATCGTTTTACCAATCGGGATGCGAGTCTATTTGATGCGGCTGACGTAGCGGATTGGAATCAGACGGGAGGACGTGCCTATACGACCCATCAGGATGCACTAGCTGCTATCAATTGGCTGGCAACCAAGTATCCAACGACGAGTTATGCGATGATCAATCACCCTTCACGGGGCAAAAACAAATATACCATCGCGGACTTCCGTGAGTTCAACGATCTGGCTCCACAAATTGTTTTTGGTATCGAAGGTATGCTGGGCAACCAGATGGAACCGGATCGCGGCGGGTATAACACGAGCTACAACGTAGCCAATCCGACCGCAGATGATGGATACAAATACCGTACATACGGCGGTGTGGACTATATGGTCGCCAAGGTGGGCGGTTTGTGGGATGCATTGTTGGGAGAAGGGCGTCACTTCTGGAACTATGGTAATTCGGATTACCATTTCAAGACAATTGGCACGAATTCCAGCGGTTATTTTCCGGGCGAATATGCCAAGACCTATTCGTGGGTTGATGGTACTGGGATGCAAGCCGTGCTGGAAGGACTGCGTTCGGGGAAATCATTTTCCGTATTCGGTGATCTGATCAACGCACTGGACTTCACGGCTTCCGGCGCGGGTACTCAGGCTGAAATGGGCGGAGACCTGGGTGTGACCCAAGGTGACGAAGTGGAACTGAAAATCCGTTTCAAGAGTCCAACCACGAGCAACAACTATGAAAAACCAATCAACAGCGGCACGTCCGCTGGACAAGTACCGGTGGTAGATCACGTAGATCTCATCGCTGGAGATGTGATGGGCAAGGCTGAGAAGGGCACACCCGCATATTCCAAAGACACGAACGACTCCACCAAAGTACTGGCAACCTTTACGTCCAACGATTGGACAACAGATTCGGAAGGTTACAATGTCATCACGTACAAGATCAAAGCAACGGACCAGGATAAATATTATCGCCTGCGCGGTACAAATCTGGGCATGAACGTTTCTGGTGAGACCGTAAATGGTGAACCGCAACTTGACCCGAAGATCACAACAGCGGATGCAGAGACTCGGTTCAACGAGATCAATGATCAGAACTATCGCGACCTGTGGTTCTACTCTAACCCGATCTTCGTGAATGCCACACCTTACAGTGATGCACAGGCGGTAACGGATACGCTTCAAGCGATTGATCTGGGCGATCTGAACGCGGTCACTTCCGACCTTACCCTTCCTGTTGAAGGAAAACATGGAGCAACGATTAGCTGGTCCAGCTCCAACCCGGAATTGATGGATGCACAGGGGAAACTTATTACACAGCCTGAGAACAATGAGCGACTGGAATTGACGGCAACGGTACAACGTGGCAGCGAAATGGATACTAGAACGTTCACTGTCATTGTGGAGGGAACAAATAATCAGGCATTGGTGTTAAAAGGTAACATGACCACCGCTGACGGCCAGCCGTATCATACGGATACATGGACAAACCAGTCCGTAACGGTGAGTGTAACCAGCGCAGTATACGCCCCTGCTACTTCCGCAATCATTGAGTTGTCTCGTGATGGAGGGCAGACGTACGAACCGTATACAGAGAATACGCCTTTGGAGATAACGGAGTCGGGAGAAAATAAGCTGCTATTCAGAGCGACAGACGATTTGAACGAAACCTATACTTTACCATTGGTGGTCAAAATAGATCGCGAAATTCCTGTCATCACCCTGCAAGGCAACAGCCAAATGTCATTAACCGTGGGAGATATGTATAACGAGCCTGGAGCACAGGCTACCGATAATGTGGGCATCAATGGTTCCGTGCAGATTGACGGCACAGTGAACACACAAGCGGCGGGGATCTATACCCTTCGTTATAACGTGAAAGATATTGCCGGCAATGCTGCACAGGAAGTCACACGTACGGTTATCGTACAAGCCCGTTCGGGTAATGGCGGCGGGGGTTCAGGTAGTGATGGAGGCAACGCTGGAGGGAATTCCGGTGGAAGCACACCAAGCGTGCCAACAACGCCTACAGTTCCAACCACACCAACCAACCCGGATACGGGATCAGATTCTACTACTGAAGTGAAGGTAGAGGTCGAAGCGAATCAGCCAGTACAAACGGGTCTGAAAGACATCGTGCAATTCAACGCTCCGGCTGGAGCCATTGGGGAAAAAGATACGTTGCAGCTGTCCGTTGTATCCCAGGACCAATTGCAAAATGCAGCTTCGCTGAACGTACTGGGCCAAGCAGTACAGATTACTCGCAGTGGAGGACGGACATTGAACGATCAGGCAGCATTGAGTCTGCAATATGATGCTTCCAAGCTGCCACAAGGAACACAGCCAGCGATCTACTATTATAATGAAGCCCGTCAGAGCTGGGTATTCATCGGTGGTAAGACGAATGCAGCAGGAACAATATCGGCTAATGTGAATCATCTGGGTACCTTTGTTGTGTCCAGTTACACAGCTGCTAATCTGTCCGATCTGAACGGACACTGGGCATCCGACTATGCAGATCGTTTGATTGGCATGGACGTTATCCAGGGTTACACAGATGGTACATTCCAACCATCCAAGAAGATTACACGGGCAGAGTTTGTTACGTTAATCAGTAAGGCACTGGCTTTGAAGTCCGTGCAGTCGGATACGACGTTTGCAGATCAAGGCAGTCTGCCAGACTGGGCGAAGAGCGATATTGCCGCAGCCGTGCAAGCCGGAATCGTGAAGGGCTATGGAGACAATACGTTCAAACCTAATCAGACGATCACTCGTGCCGAGATGGCTGTGATGATGGCGAATGCATTGAAGTTAAGTGCAGATGCACAGTCGGGAACGAGCAATGATGCTGTAAAACCAAGCTTCACTGACGAGTTGCAAACTCCGGCTTGGGCACAAGATGCACTCAATACAGCCGTTCAGGCCAAAATTGTGAACGGATATACGGACAATACGGTTCGTGCAGGGAATATGACGACCCGTGCGGAAGCCGCAGCAATGATCTATAAGCTGCTGTTGGCGCTTCACGTGTAAAAACACAATATTTAATGAAATAAAGCAAAGGTCATCCTGAAAGGGATGGCCTTTGTTTATTTTATAGTTAACTCATATATTTCAAATAAATGATTATGTACTTGTCTCGTCCAACTTTCAATTTTATCACCTATATTAACTTCGTTGAAGTCAGCCTCGATTCGCATTTTAGTAATTTTGCATCTGCTTGATAAAGGTATCTACCATCCAATCAAAGAATCTTTGCTTCTCTTCATAATGTGGGTAGTGAGCCGAGTTCTTATAGGCAATGAATTCCTTTTGATTTCCTTCAATCTGGTCAAAAAACACCTTGGCGGCATGGGATGAAGTCATAAAGTCGTAATCTCCCATGACAAAATAAAAGGGTAGATCAAGCTTTGTAATCAATGATGGCAAAGGACGGCTCATAGCCTCACTTATTAATATTTCTTGCGAATACATGATTCCTTTATTATAGCGAATGGTATCAAGCATATTGTATTCATTGCTGAACGTCATTCCCAGGAAGCTGGTGTCAGGGCTGTCCATCAACCTTGAAGCGCCTCCGTACCGTTCAACAATATCTCGCGGTGTAAACGCCTGTCCTTGTTTGATCGGTTCATAGACCTGCTCCAACTGGTCTACGTCTTCATGATTACCAGCCAACTGGGCTTGCTCCATAACGTAATTCCATCCGTCCATCTCGCTCTGTTGTGTATCTGCCATCTGCCCGATCCCAATGTAAGCTTCATATTTTTCGGGTGCTCGCTGTGCAGCAAGTGTTCCTATGTAGGTTCCGTATGAATGGCCAATTAATATCACTTTCTTCCCCAGGCGTTGAGTAATATAATCCGTGACGGCCAATGCATCCTCTACCAACAAGTCAGTTGAGAGATTGGAATAGTCCTCGAAAAAATGATAGGATTTTCCGCTTGCTCTCTGATCATAGTTCACAATCGTAAACTGAGATTCTAATAAATCCTGGTACTTTTTGGCGTACGGAAGTTCAGATGCACCCGGTCCACCATGTAAATAAAGGATAACTGGGTTTTCCAGATCCTCCCCTCTGATCATGATTTCATGTCTCGTACCATTGATTTTAACCTGTTCCAATACATGAATAGGGTTTAAACCTTTTATTTTTGGTGTCCATGTTGGAAAATAAAGAACTACGAGTGATAGCGTTAGAGTCGTAATGCCGAGCCACAAACCTGTTTTTTTGATTTTGTTCATAGGATATGTCCCCTCTGGTTCAATGTTTTGAAGTGATTATTGTTCATGAACTCATAACTCTATCTTACTTGACTCGTTATTGATTCAAATCGAACGCCAGATTGAATTTGTTCTCAGTCTCAGGTTGGGCATGTACAGCTTTATATAAAGTCGTTTCTTCATCGCTTGATAAAATAAAAATAACCACAAAACCCGTACATCATTTCTGTAACGGTTTTTGTGGCCTTCTTATTTGAATAGAAAATATATGCACACTATCACACATCGCATGTGAATCACGACCCTTGAGGCTGCCTGAACTCTTTAGGGGTCATTCCGCATTTTTCTTTAAATATCCGATAAAAGTACTTCATATCCTGTATTCCAACCTCTCTGGCAATGGTTTGCACACTCCAATCGGTTTCGGATAACAGTTCACAACTTCGTTGTATACGTTTATTTTGTATCATCTGTGTCAGGGTGAGCCCGGTAACCTGCTTGAATGTTCTTTGGAAATGGCGAGGGCTTATGGCAAATCGTTCACACAAACGAGTAAGAATGGCGGATTCATTATAATGACTGGATATATAGTTCACTGCAAGTTGAATGTGGTCGATCAGATCTCCTTGTGCAGACTGAAGATCACTTGGCTCGGCATGCCGTATGCGAGTTAGCAAGTCCATCAGATGAAGATACAGTCGGTAACGATAACCGGATTCCTTACATTGAAGTTCAAGGTGTAAAGAGTACATGATCTTCCCGAATTCTTTCTTGTTCTCCGTTACTTTGAAGCCGTTCCCCAGAGTACGAAATGGTTGAGTGAGCTCATCAATATCATCATAGATCATGCGGTCACCGATGGCTTGAGGCCCCGATAATATGTGCTTCTCCACAAGGCAATTCATGAGCGTGACAGACTGATTCAATGTGGTCTGGAACACATGTCTCGTATCTGTAGGAATGAACAACAGGTCTCCACGAGTGATTGGGATACAGCTGTCATCGATCGAGAGTGTTCCTTGACCTGACGTCACATAAGACAATTCATAAAATGAATGCGCATGCTTCTGACATTGGTTATTTCGTATTTCTACCGGATGCATGGAAATGGGAGTGTCATGGAAAGGGTGCTCCATGTAATAGGTTGAATCGTTAAAATTCATAAACAGGAGGCCCCTCCCTCTTCAATTTTTTATTATTTAATTTTAATGGATTAAGCGAGTGACTTCAATCAATCAGATGTCGCATTTGCCCATAGGCTGGTCGCCCTAGACCATTTTTTATATAGGGTGAAGTCCTTAAAATGAACATGAATAAAGGAATGGAGGAGAGAATCAAGTGACATCAACATTATTGAGTACATTGCCTCAGACAAGAAAGCCTTATTTACTTCGTAAAGGAGAGGGCACGAGTTATACGTTCGGTAAACAGGTAGTTACGGTCATGGCAGATGCTGACAGTACAGGAGGACAGTTCGAAATGTTCACCATCGCCGGGAGTAAGGGAGAGGTGTTTCCCCTCCATTTTCATAACAGTAGCTACGAATCTTTAATGGTTCTGGAGGGAAGAGTTGAGTTGGTAATCGACGGGCAATATCATCTTCTAACTTCTGGAGACTATGCACATATACCGCCAGGGACAAGGCATGCCTATCGGTTTGCAGGTCATCGAAATCGTATGGTTTCCTATTCATTACCTGGGAATATCACGTCTATCTTTCCTGTCATCGGTTTGGCCTATTCTTTCAAGGATTACCCACCGCAGCCCCTACACGAATGGACGCAAGAGGATTTGATCCGAGCCTCCGAGGTAGCTGATATTTGTTTTGAGGATGGAGAGTTACAGTGGGGTGCTTCCCAGCTTGTTGAGACAGGAGTAGTGCACGGCGGAGTCGTTCCTTATGTATTGGAGAGTGGGGAAGGGGATCGTCTCTTAACGGGAGATCAATTGCATCGCATTCTTGCGTCTCAGAAAAATACAGATGGCGCCTACATTTTTGTATCTACAGAAGGACCGAAGGGTGAACCTATTGTAGAGCATTATCACGAGAATCATGTGGAAACTTTTTATTGTGTACAAGGCCAGATGACCATGTGGGCGAATGGAGAAGAAATTCAGCTTCATGAAGGAGACTTCCTCCACGTGCCGGAAGGTACTACCCATGCCTATCGTCTCGATGCACCGTATACCCGCTTTGTTGG
This sequence comes from Paenibacillus sp. 276b, assembly GCF_900107875.1. Taxonomy (NCBI): domain Bacteria; kingdom Bacillati; phylum Bacillota; class Bacilli; order Caryophanales; family Paenibacillaceae; genus Paenibacillus; species Paenibacillus sp. 276b. The sequence continues at coordinate 218,249 of NZ_FNRR01000004.1, forward strand.
AATGCTGGAGTGCGGTTTGTTTGAGCCATTCTTCCGCATATTGGGAGAGCCTTATGAACATTTTATTTTCCCGAATGAACCTGGCCCGCTACGGATGGACCGTGTTATGGCTAATATGAATACACTGGATCTGAAAGTGGTTGCCCAATCACCGTTGCATCGCAATTAAGTACATGATGGATAAAAAAACAAACCTTACACAACAATCACAATCGTATAAATTAATTTGGATTTTAGCCTTTGCGATGGTTATTTCCGTGATGAATTCCACGATGTTTAATGTGGCACTGCCTGATCTTAGAACAGAATTCGGATTGACCTCTTCCCAGGTTAGCTGGGTGGTAACCGCATATATCATTATATACGCCATAGGGTCGGTAACGTATGGCAAGCTGGCTGATATGTTCAAGCTGAAAAATTTGATTACATTTGGATTATGCTGCTTTGCAATGGGGTCATTAATCGGAGTACTGGCGGACAGTTATTTGTTCATCATTGTGGCTCGAATTCTACAATCGATAGGAGCGTCCGTTATCCCGGCCTCTTCCATGTTGATTCCAATTCGTTATGTGGCTGAAGAGAATCGTGGCAGAGCATTGGGGATTACTTCGGCTGGTATGGCTCTTGGGACAGCGATTGGTCCAATCATTGCCGGGTTCGTTCTTAGTATGGCAAGCTGGCGTTTTCTCTTCGCGATTTCCATTTTGGTACTTGTTACATTACCGTTCTTTCGAAAATATCTGGGTAATGACAAGGGTGTAAGAGGACAGGCAGATCTTCCAGGGGGGCTATTGCTGGCTGGCGTTATTACACTGTTAATGCTTGCGATTACAAGACAAAGCTTGCTCTTGTTGCTGCTGATGTTAGTGACGCTCGTACTGTTCTGGATAAGGATGAGAAGATCGTCAGCACCGTTTATATCTCTTGATTTGTTTAAAAACAAACGCTACTCTCGCGGACTTCTCATTGGATCCATGGTGTTGACTTTGAATTTGTGTGTGCCTTATCTGATCCCCCAGATGTTAACCAGTCTCAATCAGTTGTCTGCATTACAGATCGGGTTGGTGATGTCGCCTGGAGCCTTGTTTGCCGCATTATTTGGACTCTTGGGCGGGCGCATTACGGATAAAAAAGGGAATCGTTATCTGTTTTCGTGGGCTTTTGGACTGCAATTCATTGCCTATACGCTATTGTACCTTTTTACAGGTGGTTCGTATGGTGTAGTGCTGTTTGTTCTTATCGCTGCGAATACAGGGCTGACATTTGCCCAGATTGCTCTTGCGAATACCGTATCCAGAACTTTGCCGAGGCATGAGGCGGGTGTTGGTATGGGTGTCTATATGATGTGCAGCTTTATCGCTGGTGCGATTGGAACGTCGATTCTTGGAACCACATTGGATGCAAAAGGGGCAAGCACTCAAGTATTCGGTTCCATTTATATCTTTTTTGGGATATGGATTGTGGTCTCCGCAGTATTGTTTCTTTCCTTTACCAAAAAGAGAGAGTCCGAATCTGCAGCAACCTAGGTTGTACTTGGTATCGTCGATTTAAAATCGATAGAAGCTTTCTGTCATACGCAAGTTATTGAACAGGCTGTCCCACAATTCCTCTAAAGGATGGAGCAGCCTGTTTGTTATGTTTACGGAAAGATCTCAGTATCCTGAAGCTACAGTAAAAAGATCGGGATAAATAAGGCAGGGAGCAGGTTCAACACTTTGATCTTCGTAATCTACAAGATGTTTAACCCCGTATAAAGCGTCAGAATACCGCCAATCAGAGCAATTTCGTTCATGATATTCAACGTCATGAAGATGGATAAACAATTAATCAATTTATCAAGCAAGATTTCACTCCTGAATTCACCAAACTGAGTTTAGAACATCGTCGACTTCTTTGATTCTTGTGACAGATGGTGTTTGAATTAGATTTCCTTTAACCATGACAATAGAGATGTCTGACAAGGCCTCGATATGTTCCAGGGGATTTTGCTCCATAATAATCAGATCGGCATGTTTTCCGATATCCATCGTCCCTGTAATATCGTCAACACCGAGGATCTTCGCATTGGTTCGAGTCACCATGTCGATGACCTGTTTGATGTTCAGGTTGGCCTGTCTCATGTAATGGTCCAACTCTCTCCACATATCATAGTGAGTCACGTAAGGCATGGCGGCATCGGTGCCTATCCCGATGGTGATGTCGTTTTCGATCGCTTGTTTTACACCTTTGAGCATGGAATCATAGACGAGTCTGGAGTTCTCTTTTACCGTTGCACTTACCTTCGTTACGCTGGTATCAAGTGAAGCGGAGGGATAAGCGGCTTGCAGGGTGGGGATGAGTGCGGTGCAGCCATTCAGGGCATTGGGATTATTTTTGTACAAACGAATGATTTCGTCGTCCATCTCCGAACCGTGCTCAATGGTATCGACCCCACCTTGTAACGCAACCCGTACGCCTTCGGTGCTTTCCACATGCGCTGCCACCCGCAAGCCAATCTTATGCGCTTCATCGCAGATCGCCGCAACTTCGTCCACCGTCATCTGTAAACGTCCAGCTTCGCCCACCATCTTCGCATCCGTCACGCCACCAGTCACACAGATTTTGATCAGATCCACACCGTGTTTCACATTGATCCGTACATTTCTTCGTGCTTCCCACGGGGAGTCGCCAACCAGAGCCAGGAATGGAGCACCGTGTCCGCCCGTTACACTTAGGAAAAACCCGGAGACTAGCAGATTGGGGCCGACAAAGTCACCGTTGTTAATCTCATCCCGCAGCTGGACGTCCGTGTAAAAGAATTCCCCCACACTGCGCATCGTCGTCACACCCGCATGGAGTGCGGTCAGCGCGTTGCGTTTCATGCGTTTTTTCAAAACGTTTCTGCCAAACTTGGTGTTCAATATTCGATCATAGGCAAACTGCAACATGCCTTCACTAACCGAGAGACTGAACGGTTTACCGTCTGCAAAGAGGTGCACGTGGGCGTTGATCAGTCCAGGCATTACGTATTTTCCTGAGAGGTCGATTGTTGTGTAGTGACTAGGGATAAGCAGTTCGTTATCTTGGCTTATATTCTGAATAAGTCCTTGTTCATTGACAAGAATGGTCATGTTTCTTTGCAGATTGCGGCTTGAGTCGCCGTGGATCAGATTGACGTTTTTCAATGCGTAAGCGGTGTTCATATGTGTTCCTCCTTTGGATGTAGGTGAAGCGAGTAGTTAGGGTAACGAAGATACCTGTTTCAATAATGAATAAATAATTCATTTTTAGGTTAAAAAAATTGGCTGATATATGATGAAGTTTTTTTGCGTGCAAACCAAGTGAAGTTGATCTGATCTGCACGCTTTGTCTATCTGACATAAGTGATGAGATATAGCGTTATTCGTTGAGACTTTTCATACCGTACAGTCTGTATACATACAAGGCTTCGAATATTTGCTTCCGGCTGTCCTCACTCATATCCCGCTTCAATAGATCCAGGTTCATGTCGATCACGTTGTGCGCGAGGATGTTCAGTAAGATCAAATTCTCCTCGGTGCCAATCTCATACCGTTTATATTGATTCTTGAGATAGGCCTTCTTGGTTTCGATCATTAGCTCAACAAGTTCATTCTTGGCGTTGGTGTAGATGGTGCCTTTATTCTTTTCAAAGATGATCACGATTTGATTCCGATATTTCCGTAACACATCAACCTGTTCCTGTAACAGTGCCGACTTTCGCTCGCTATCCGTTTCCTCGAAAAGAGTCTGGTTATCAAAGTGAATCGTCTCCACCAGCACATTCTTCAGATAATCCACCAGATCCGGTGGCACGACGGCGTAGAATAGTTCTTTCTTATTCTTAAAATAAGTATAGATATTGCCCACGGAAATATTAATTTCATCCGCGATATCGCTCATCTTGGCATCCACATAGCCTTTTTCAAAAAAGACCTTGAGCGCCGCGTATTCAATCTCTTTCCTGACTTCGTCTTTCTTGGCTTGCACCATCGGGAACGACTCCTTAATAGTGAATGGGCGGTTCGTTATTAGGATAAGCCTTTTTGAGTGGTGTGTCAAATGAGGAGAGGGTAAACTAGATCTCGGCTTATAGAAGATCTAGTGCTTATTTCGTATGTTTATTTAAAATAATCCACTAGGACAGGATCAATATGGATGAAGACATTGAAATACATACTATTCATTTGGGCAAAAGTGACATTATTAGATTCAATCAATAATTAGTGAAGGAATTTGAAGCTCTATGCGAGAGTGGCGTGATGAATTATGTTGTATATGGGAAGATATAGAGGTAATGAACAAGGAGCACTTAAACATGTGCTCCTTGTTTTAAAATTAGATAGTCTTATTTCGAATTTAAAAGTTCAATTATGTCAGAATTTTCTTTCTTTATGGCGAGTGTTTTTTTCTCATTGTTCGGTAATAGTTGCTCAAATGTTACGTTATATAGTTCTAAGGCTTTTTTCCAATCGCCTGTATTTGTAACCTCAGAAGCTTTAGAAAGAAATTTTTCATAAATAGCCTTTTGTTGCTCATTGGAAGGAATTTCGTTATTGTTGAATTCTAAGCCTAAATAAAACATCTTTTTTTCCGGATTGTATGCATAGTGGGTTGAAGCGACTTCAGTTTCATCTGTTTCAATGTTTAGGCTTGATTCTTTCATAGTCTCAATCAAGTCATCGAGAGATACTTCTTTTTTCTCATTACACGAAATAAGCAATACAGAGACCAGAGCTATTAGGCTTATGATTATAGTAAAACGTAACTTGGTCATTCTTCATCCTCCCTAGACTTTAATGTTAAGAAGCATTTTTATTTTATTTATTATTTTAAAAAATATAACAGTTAGTTGGCTTGATTGACATATTTAATTATACTTTGAAAATCGATGAGTCCAAATCCATAGTGATCATCTCTTCCTTTTGTGCCTAAATCGATTGAAGTTTGTTTGAAAATTTCGTTAAGCTTTTTTTCATCTATTTTAGGATCAATTGTTTTCAGGAGTACTACCAAGCTTGATACTAAAATACTTGAGGCGGATGTACCAGATATAATCTGATTTTTACCATGTTCGTCCATTAAAGATGTGGGAATATCAATCCCTGGGGCACTCAAAGTTATGTCACTATTAAAATTATTTGTTTGTACATAGTTATTTTTTTGGTCAATCGCCGCAACTGTGATAACTCCTTCATATGCCGATGGATATAATTTTTGGCGTGTCATATCGTTACCTGCGGATGTGATAACCAATATGCCTCTATTAAGGGCTTCATTAATTAAATTATTTAGTTTTGCATTGTTCTTATAGGTACCTATACTCAGATTAATGATATCAACGTTGTTTTCTAGTGCAACGGATATTCCCTTATTTAAAGATTCAATTTCTATTTTTTTGTCTGTTCCAACATCAATTGAATACATTTTCAAATGGTCTCTTAGCAATTTTCCATCTAATGATGGGGTGTCTAAAAATTTACTTGTGCAAAATGCTGAGGTAATCAACGTACCATGTTTACTATCATTATCTTCTGATCCAGTTATTTTAATTTCTTCTATATCCATATTCTTCAAACAAGGACTCGTTTTATCAGTACCAGTGTCAATAATTGCAATGGATAAAGGTTTCATTGCAATTTCATCTTTTACTGGATAGTAATTTAGGTTACTGTATGGCCACTCTTTAATACTATCTGTCGCCAAAATTACCTCTATTTTATTATGAGGTTTCAAAATTAGAATAGCAAAACATATAATAATAGATAGGATAATACAACTGTAAAAAATATGTTTAGATTTGATCATAAGTAACCCCACTTACAAAGTAATAAGTTATACGACAATATTCGTTGTCGTATAACTTATTATTGATTATTTAAATACCTACTCCATAAATACCAGCATAATAGTGCGAACCAATCAAAGAACAACGAATGCTTGCATATTGTTCCCAAGTACTGTTCTGATTGACTGTGAAGGAGTATACTCCAGCCAAAGATACACTATGCGAAGCTGTCAGCTTAAAGGAAGCTTTAGCCTCATTTTGGGTCCAAATCTCTGGTTTTTTATAGTAATCGGTTTCAGTAATTTGTCCCTGTAAAGTGCAATCACCTACTTCAGAAATACCAACTGCTGCTCTTCCGCATGCTTCTCCAGTGAATTCAACGTGTTTTTGTCCGTTACTGACTTTAGTGATCTGAGTAACATAGATCTTTGAAAAAGTTGTACCATCAAATTGCTTCAATTCAGCTGTGGCACTGAAATTACCATCCGAAGGCCAGTTTTTACTTGTCATCTCTTTTTGGTTAGGCAAAGTATATACGTTTACATTATCCTCAGTAATCTCGTCAATTCTCTCTTGAGTTACTGTGAATTCAATCCAAGAGCCATCTTCAAATTCCAGTCTATCATTGGTAACTGTTGGATTCTTTTCTCTATACTCTTCAAACTCTTTCATACGTTCTTCATGAGTCAGAACGTTTAATTCTTTCTTTTCTTCGTAATCTTCTTGTAAGAAAGAAATATCTTCTTCTTGAAGTCCAACTGCTTCTGCTTTAGTTGAAGTCAGGCTTCTGATACTAGGATCTGTTGTAACAATAATTTGATCATTTCCATTCAGATCCAGGACTTGTCCAGTTTCAGCAAGTTGACTTTTAATTTTTTCATATTGTAATACTTTAGAGGCCTCAGACTCAGTTAAACCCTCGGTAATTAATTCATTGAGCTTTGTACTGGTGGAATTTAATTCTGTAGCGTTAGTAACAGGAGCTACTGACATAAGTAAAGAACATCCTAAAAGTATAGATATTATTTTCTTCAACATATTCCCTCCTATATTTACAATAATTGCAAATGCGCATTTGCCGATGTTAATCTTAACCTTGATACGTAAAAACTTAAATAGGTCAAAAAGTCTAAAAAATGTATTATTTTGTCGTTTTTTTGTTATTATACGAAGGTAGATCTTATTTATATTAAGATACAACATGCTATTTAGTTGATTAAATCGCTCTGCAGTTAAGGAGTTACTAAAATGACTTCCGCGGAACATACCACAATTAATGATGGAGCGGAGGTTAGTACTTTCGCTTCCCTTTTTATTGAAGAATTAGAGGAACGATGGTCTGAAATAGATATATTAATAGAACAAATTAAATTACAAAGTAATGTTGATGTAAAAAATGTTCTTTGTAGATCGGCGGTAGTTCTGTTAGTTGCTCATCTTGAAGGTTTTATGAAAGAAGCGGCATCAACATTAATAAGAGACTTAAACCAGTATTGTACTTTCTCGGACTTTCCAAAACGAATTCAAAAAACCTACTGCAGTTTGTTCTTGTCGACTATAAATGATAGTGGAGGCATCGATAATAGGATTCAGGGTAAGTTACTTGAGGAGTTTTCCAAATTAAATGCTCGTCTTACTGTCGAACCTTTTCTATTTGACAGAAATAAAAATCCATCACCGAGTGTAATTGAACTTATTCTTAATAATTTTGGTATCAAGGATTTTTTTAAGTTACTGCATAATTCAAAATTAGATGTTGTGTTTGAAAACAATATTTCTGAAACGAAAGAGCTTTTAACAGATTTAAAAGATTATATAAAGCAAGCAGTTGTAAGCTATCCATATAAAATTAATTTATTGGATTATCAAATCTTGATTAAAAATGGACAACTTTTAAGAGATGATTCATTGTGGATAGTATTTATAGATGAGTTATTAAGAAAACGACATTCTATCGCACATGGAGCGAATTTTCAAAATGAGATAGCAGTAAAGGAACTAGAAGATGCAAGGATTAAAGTTCAGATACTGCAATACACAATTGCGTTAGTACTGTTTAACTCCTCGATTACGACTCTCTAAAGCTGCTCTTAACTTGATTTGTGAATGGTACGTCTTAGCGTACCGACTCAAGTTCATTTTTATGTTACCCTCTCCTTAACAAAGGAGTGGTGACATGACAAGTACCGACAGTGAAAATCTCGCTTCGCAGTACGCACAACTCATCGAACAGGAAGACGATTACGTTAACCAACTGGTCACATGCAACAAACTCATCCTAGACGCCATGGACATCATCGCAAAGCAAGCAGGTGTGCTTGAGATGGATACCGTGAAACAGGCTGCGTATCACCTTCATTCCATGGAACAGGATTTGAATCGAAAGTTATTTAAAGTCCGACTGGAGAAGAGCATCTTGGCAAATCAAATGAGCCAGTCTACATAAAGTCACCTTAACTAAAAGGACAGCGCAGGATCATATAAGATGATCTTGAACTGTCTTTTTGTCTTTCCATCCAAACGTTTTTCGTTCCCAATTAAGCATTGACTTTCCTCCCAAATCCCCCTACACTTCAATTATTAAAATACTTTTAAAAACATTCATTGAATGGTTCGAAATGAACGAAAGGAGGCATATAACTTACCATGTTACCCACATCACACAACACCCAGCAGGTGAAGCGCATTAACGTTGAACTGGTGAAGAATACACTGCGATCAATGGGCGTAGGCACGAAGGCTTCGATTGCGAACCTAACCAAGCTCAGCGTAGCGACATGCGGCACAATTCTGAACGAATTACTCCAAACTGGTGAGATTATCGATCTTGGTGTGGATGAATCGAGTGGGGGGAGACCTGCCAGTCGGTATCAATTCAATGCGGACTACGCCAGCGTACTTTGCCTGATTATTCGAACAGAGGGCGGCATTCACTCAATCACACATACATATGCCAATCTGAACGGAGAGATGGCGGACGAACAGACGCTCATTTTGGAAGAGATTAATGTAACGGTGGTAGAGGATCTAATTGCAAACCTGATTGAACAACATCACAATGTGCAGGCGATTGGTATCGGCATACCTGGGGTGGCACACAACGGCGTGATTGGGATTTGCGATGTACCGGAGCTGGCGGGTCAACCGCTTGGGCCAAGGCTCAAAGAGCAGTATGATGATGTGGAAGTGGTCATTGGCAACGACATGAATCTCACGGTGTACGGACTGTACAACCAGCAACAATTTGAAGAAGAGAAGAATTTCGCGGTAGTTACGTTTCCGGAGAATCATTTTCCGGGTGCAGGTTTTATCATTGACGGTCGTCCGCTTACCGGGAACACGCAATTTGGGGGCGAGGTATCTTTTCTACCGTTTGGCGTGTCACGGGAAGAGCAATTGCGAATGTTGAAAACGACAGAGGGTTTGCAGGAACTCGTCGTACAAACGCTTGTATCCATCATCGCGATCATTAACCCGGCTACGATTGTGGTTACAGGCGATACGATGGACCCGGCTATGAGGGATGGACTGACGAAAGGTTGTCTGGATCGAATGATTCCATTGGAGCATATGCCGGAGTTAATCATCCAAAGAGACACACGGCGCGAATATGTTACGGGGCTGGTCGCGGTGACGCTGGAGAGCCTGACCTACCGCATTCAGGTCATTGAGAAGCAGTGGTAGAGGAACTGAACATTGATCGAAGGATGATCTCTCATCTGATCGAATAAATTGTAGTAACCCTTTTATATAAAATGGACTATTTCATTAAACAGGTAACGGAGAGGACAGAAAAAACCTGAAAAAGCGAAGCGGTCGCCTAAAGGCTTTCTGAAGGAAAGCTACATCGGAAGCATACGCTTATCCCCGGATTTTCACTTTGAGAAAAAGAAATCGAAAAAATCTGGGGATAACAGCGGTTGGAAGGTTGCTCTGTCATCGTAGTGTCCGTGTTAATCACCTTTAGGTTCAACTTATATAGACACAATGGAGGAACTTATTTTGAATCAGCAAGCAGGTACAGAAGGAAACAAGAAAAAGTTCAACAAGCTTTACGCCATGCAACTGGCAACGATTTTTCTGGGATTTATCGTATTTGGTATATCTGAAAATATTAAGGGACCAGCCATTCCGCGAATTCAATTCGACTTCAATCTGGATGAGAAACAGCTCGGGACGTTATTGTCCCTGAATGCACTGGGGTACCTGATCGCCTGCTCCTTCACCGCCATCCTAGTTCGCAAATGGGGCATTAAGGCAGTTAGCATCATTTCGTTTGCATCAATGATACTCTCGGGTGTGTTCATTTACGTATCTCATACATATCCACTCTTTGCTTCATCATACTTCTTCATGTACATCGGAAACGGCATGCTGGAGATTGCGCTGGCGATTCTGGGGGCGCGGATTTTTGTGAAAAACACAGGGACGATGATGAACCTTTCCCATTTCTTCTATGGGTTGAGTTCAACGGTAGCACCTTTGCTGGCGACAGGTGTGATGTCGTTGCACGTGTTTGGTCACGAACTAGACTGGCGCGGTATGTATCTGGTGATGTTGTCGCTCTGTCTGCTGCCGATTATTGCGGCGCTGCGCAGCAAATTTCCGGGGGATGATCTTCCTCATGAAGATCGGACTTCACTGAAGACGTTAACACGTGATCCAGCCATCTGGCTGATGGTGCTCATTCTTTCTTTTGGCGTGGTATCTGAACTGGCGGTTGGGGGTTGGCTTGTTAACTTTCTGGAGAAAGCCTACACGTGGGACACGGTAAAAGCATCTGGGCTGCTATCTGCGTTCTTCCTCAGCTTCTCGTTGGGACGCCTGCTGCTAGGGCCGCTTACGGACCGGATCGGATTCGTATTGTCGTTGATTCTGTTCTCTGCTTTCTCGGCGGTATGTACGTTTGTCGCCATTGCAGGCGGAGAGGGGCTGGCATTCTTCTTTGCCGTATCGGGAGCGGGTATTGCGATGATCTATCCAACAGTCATGGCATTTATCGCACGCAGATATCCGAACGGCAGTGACACTGCGATTACGTTCACAGTTACCTTGATGGGGATTGGTAGTGTCATCGGTAACTATGTAATTGGTTGGGTAATTGAAGGCGTGAAGAATGCATATGGCCCAACCACTCAGCTGGGGTTATTGCGCGGACTTCAAGCAGGGTACGGATTCATCGGCCTATGCGCTGTAATCTGTGCGGCATCTGGAATAGTGTTGTACGGGTATTTGAAGCGGAAGCAGGAACTGATTTAGCTATCATTTATTGATTTTAAAACAGAAATCGATGCTTTATGTAGAAAGCGAATAAAGTGTGAATTAACGATGCTTCTTTAAACTATGGGAACGATAGTGGAATAATACACATTAATGAGCAGATACTTCGGTATCCTGCTCTTTTTATTAAGCTAAGTGCAGGTTAGTTATTTCTTGAAATACAGAAAAAGAGCCGCAACTGCAGCTCAAATAAGTAATCGATAAAATTACACCGTAATTTAATATAGTTAGAAATTAAGATGTAGTAACGGTTTAATATGCTCAGCTGCCGCATTAAACTTATCCGCAAATTCCTTCGAATTTTCGTATTCTTTTGGCAAGTTATTCAGGAATAATTTGACCTGTTTGATCACTTTCATGCGTACTTCAGAATCTGCACGATTACCTTTTAATTGATCTCTTACAAGATAACCATATTCCCCCCTAAATATTAAAAAGTCATTGATGAGAACATTTAGTTCAGGAAAAGTTTTAGTATTTTCTTTTAAGAGAGTTAATTGGTCATTCACTAAAATAATGGAAGTATAGACATCAAACATTTGCTCAACTTCATTATCAGTCTCTATCTCACTGGTTTTAGAAAGTGTATCATCCAATTTCTGTACTCTCGCAACAAAACCAGTATAATAATTCGAATTAACCTCAACTTCTTTCTTAGTGTATAAGCTTTCAATTAAAATAAAAGTTGAAGCAATGATCAAGAGAACGACAACAACGATGATGATTTTAGAATATTTTTTCTTCATCATTAATTCAACGTGTGGTATTTTCTGCAATTTAGTATACCTCTATAATATTTTTGTTATGTACACAACATTAGCGATACTACCACAAAAAAAGGGAATAGATCTATTTGTACAATTTACCATTTATATGGAATCGAATTACAATAATCTATCATGTTCTGTAAAGGACATAGGTTGTGAAGCCCGATATGGACAACTCTACCTTACTGAATTCTGAATTCTTATATACACTTAGATCCGGATAAATTCAGATTTATAGGTCAGATATCTACAGAACACGGAACTTTTGCATGGGCAGAGAAACAGACGGTTTTTAACGAATCTGAAATAGCCCGCCAATTAAATCAAATTAACGATAAGACTAAACAATTGATGATTCCTATGTTTGGATCAGTATACCTCAGAGTAGATGATGACGCAGGAGAGAGTTAGACCACTTGAATAATGGCGGAAATCTCAGAGTAACCGACTCTGGGATTTTTTGTGTTTAAACTAAAGGGAAGAATAGTTGAATTAAACAATGGCATAATATTACTAAAAAAATGGAGGAAATGCCCTTGTCTAAACGGATTGTTTTATTAGTTTTTATCTTTATGCTTTCTGTTGGAATCAACAATGACCTACTCATCGCATCAGCTAAACCTACGCAAGCTTTTTCAAATATGGATTTGGACAAGCTGCAAACTGTTGCGGATTTCAAACTCTTTACGCCGTCTTACTTGGTTGAAAACTATAAATTAGAAATTAAGGAGCCATACCCGTTTGTTATTAGTCCACCCGTTTCAAAAGTTAGACTTCATTTTTTTGATGAATCAGGACAGAAATATTTGTTTGGAATTGAAGAACATAAGGCGGGTGGATATAAAGTAAACCGAGTTGTCACTAACGTCGATGTTCGTAAACGATCAAGTACAACAATAACTATAGTCGAGGATTTTAAATTTAATGAACATGGAGAGAAAATGAACATTAATGGAATCGAAGGGCGATTTGAACCATGGGCTAACCATATACCAGGAGGATATCTACGATGGGTACAAAATGATACTTTCATTGAAATGGACAGCGGAGAATTAACTAAAGAGGAAATGATCGCGTTAGCAAAATCAATGAGATGATTCAGTAATTCAAACTAACGGAAAACGAAAGTAATTAAGGCTGCCAGCTTACATGGGAGCCTATTTTATTTGACTTTAAGTAAACTACGAAAGCGGAATGGCTTTTATCCTTGAAATTAAGCAACGAATTCGATATAAATCCGTTGTAGTATGAGAGAGGTGATATGATGTGACAAAAATGAGTAGTTGGATCTTAATGTTGGTATTAGTGGTATCCACGATATTTGCTGGGTGTTCTTCAACAGAAAAAAATGAAGAAACTGTGACTCAAAGTGTAGTAGCATCTGATTTTGTTCTCGAAGTAACAACGCCAACTATTATAGTTACTGGTGAAGCAATAAAAGTAAAAGGGACTCTTAAATATACGGGTATTAAACCTGTTGAAGTTTCCCATGGAGAACCAATCATTCGTTTTTACTTTTCGGGTAGTAACGAGGAGCGTAATTATAAGGATATGGCATATTTAACTGAGTTTAAGTCAGGTCAACTAGTCGAGGTTGAAGATGAATTTATAGTAACAAAAAAAGGGAAACAAAATCTTCTTGTAAATATTGATGGGGATATCTCATTAACAATGAATCCAATTGAAATTCTTGTTAAATAATCTTAGTTGAATTCAACTAACGGGCAGGTTAACTCAATGCCATTTTGTGAATTACAGATGTAACTTTCATTGAATTGATAGCGTTATTAATAACGAGGAACGACTTATAGATTTTAGAATAACTAATAAAAGAATACGAGGGATAAAGTTGTTGCTGTTTTATTATTATCTTTAACAACAGTGACCGTAACTGCCTGTGATTCAACAAGTTCAACGCAAGAGAATACCACTACTCCAAAGTCTGGTGTATTATCAAGCAAGTCAACAAGTACAACCCTTACTAATTCTTTAAGTGAAGAAGAGGATAAACCCTCGCACTATATTGCTTCTGGGGGCGCAACGATACAGCAACCCTTTTCAATAAATCCGGAATTTGTACATATAAAACTTCTAATGAAGAACAATAGTAGCCATGAAGTCAATGTTAGTTTAACACACTTAGATACTAGTGAAGTGTATTTCGCTAGAACGATTGCTGCTGGGGAATCTCTGGATTGGATAAATATTAATCAAGGTTTCACGCAAGGCATACGTACTGGAGGCTACTTGCTTCAATGGAGCGGTGGCGGTTATAACGTTGATGGGGAAGTATGGGGAGCAGCTGTTTCAGACCCGGACGATACTGCTCCTCTATCTTATTGAACTAACGGGCAGGTTAGTTTTAATTTGAGGTATCGCTGCATGGAATCAATAGAACGATCTATGTGGTAAAATATAGGAGGAGTACTATTCAAAAAGTGAGGAGGCAACAAATACATAATGGTCAATGACCTATACCGAAAAATTGGTCTCTTATTTTTAAAGAAAAATCTAGTTCAGTTAGCATTTCAGTTTTTTATTTCAGCGTTAATCGGAGTTATATATACTTTTATGATCATTGATGAAACTATAGGTGGCTATATTAATAAAGTATTACCCAGTAAGGATGGACCGGATTTTTATCATTATCTGCCCATTGTGATCACTGTGTTAATTTACTCGTGTTTCATTCAAAGAAAAGAAAGAATTTTTATAGAAAAAATTTCATTCAGTTGTCTTCATATTTTGATTGCAATACTAAGCTGTATTTCTTCTCTTATCGTTATCATGATGGTTCAATTCCCATTGATGAACTAACTAAATTATCAACTAACGAGCAGGAACGAGCAGGCTAGTTCACGGTACAAATATACTAAAGGGCAGAATACCAAGAAGCTTAGGAGGGAACAGGAAGATGATACGGGGTGTAATTATTGAAGGGATGTCTACTGTAGGAAAAACATCATTATTTTCTGCTATAAAGAGATTACATAGTCAAACACCGAATAGTGAAAAAACTATAATTTCAATAAGTGAACACTATTCACAAGTATTGCATTCATACCAAGGTGTTTTAAGATCCATGGATAAGGATGAGCATATTTCACTTCTAAGTCGACATGTTGATTATCTTGAACAACAATACGATTGGATTAGCTCTCTTGGTCATTCCAAACCATCCAAAGGTATATTTTTTCTTTTAGAGAGGTTTCATGTAAATCATAGAGCTGCATTTAAAGCCTCTCCTGAGATTGAGCTGCTTGAGAAACGTCTATCCAGGATGAATGCACATTGTGTACTCTTAACCTTGACCCCGGATGCTGTTGAGTCTAGGTTTATTGAAAGTCGCGGTGAAGCGTGGAAGTCATATGTGATGGGAAATTCTACTACTCCCCAAGTATGTGAAACGTTTTTAGATAATCAAGAAAATCTTCGAATGGCTACGAAACAATCAGTGATTCCAACTTTAGTGATTAACACAGATGAAGCAGACTGGGATGCTTATGCAAAACAAGTTCTTACGGATTTACGTTAAACGTTGGCGTTCAACCAAGACACTACGGAATTTGTTCAGATATCAGTTAAATCAAATGAAAAGCTTCTTTGATGAAACTATCGGATGGTAGCAGGTTAAATTAATCAATGAGATGAAGAGGGGGAAATCGAAATGAAGACGATCAAGTGTATGATGGACCACCTGTACTGGGCGGACCGACGTATCTTGGAAGCGCTCGAAGAGAGTGGGACGAAGAACAAGGACCTTCTGAAACTCGTTCGGCATGTCGCGGTCGCGGAACGAGTCTGGCTGTCTCGTTTGCAGGGCAAGGGCAGTGCGCAATATTCGTTGTGGGAGGAATCGGAAGACCTGACGGCGATCCGGACGATATTCGAAGAAAACGCTGAGCAATATCGCGTCTATATCGAAGGGCTTGAGGAATCTGAGTTGGATGAAATGATCGACTACGCGAATCAGAGTGGGGTTCCATTCCAAACATCCGTCCGGGACATCCTCTTGCAGGCTCTCTTACATGGGCAATATCACCGAGGACAGATCAATCGGGCACTTCGGATCGAATCGGCAGAGCCTGCCCAAGTCGATTACATCACGTTCGCGAGGCTCTAACGGGCAAGATAGCGTGGCATATAGAGGACTGGATATTCATAGATAGGTTTCTTAATAAGAGGAAAAGAAACCTATCCTGGGGATAACCGAAAGAGAATTAGAAAATATAGGTTTTAATTAATCATTAAACTCAACAAACACATGCATATACTTATCTAATCCTGGAAGACCAGTCGTTTCTTTGATATCCAAAAATTTAAGTTTTTCTTCCCAGTCCACTCTTTCTTGGTCGGACTCATCATCAGCTACTTCAAAAATATATGCTAGAACAAATGCATCGATACTGGAGACTCCGTTTTTCAATTGTACCCACTCTTGCGGAAGAACTACTTGGTTCTTACCCACTTCGATGCTCTTACCAGAGAAATTAAGAATCAATTCCTGTCCTTGATTTTTAATCGTAGTCACTTTGTTCTTTCCATCCCATTTAATTGTTGCTCCGGATGCTTTAAAGACATCCTTCACTGGAACATAAGTGGAGTTATACGTCGTTGTAGTCAACTTGTGGTCCTTTGTGATATTTAGTTCTATCTTTTTTAATGAAGGATTATATGTATACGCTGCACGTTCCTTAAAAGGTAGATCCTTTAAAGGTTGGTCCGTAGCAGATGCAACCGACACTACACCCACAACTAAAGTTGACATCAAAAATAGAGAAACTAATCGCTTCATCTTGATTCCTCCTTAAGTATTGTTATTCACGTAACATAAACGCTACAAGACAGGAAAATGTTTCCTTTAAAATCCAGTTGTATGAAAAGGGAGAATAGGCATGGAAATTAAGATACGAGAAATTGCAGCGAATGATTATACTGAAGTTGTTTTTTTATGGAACGATGTGCTTGAGATTCGCAATGTTAATGATGAAAATTTTCGAGATACTACAGAAAAAATGAATGAGGACGGGAATTACAAAACATTTGTTGCATTATTTGAAAATGATGTGGTTGGTTTTGTAACTATAGTTCAGGCATTGTCCATAGGGGCTTCGATTGGTTATTTACATATACAAGCTCTTGCCGTTAAAAAAGAATTCCAGCATCGTGGGGTAGGTACACAACTATTAAGACATACTGAAAATTATGCTAAAGAACTCGGAATATCTAGTATTATTTTATGTAGCGGATTCAAGCGAACTGATGCCCATGCTTTCTATGAGCATAATGGCTATGACAAAGATTCATACTGCTTTGATAAGATTATTAACCTTGACTAATTAATAATAATTAAATCAAATTCATCAATTATTTCCTTTACTTGAGAGGGGATTGAGACGTATAATCCGTTCAGACATCAGAGCAAGAAGAGGGGAAAAATGATTATGAATAACGGGTTAGTCAACGCTATTATTGCGTATATCATGTGGGGGGTTCTCCCGCTTTATTGGAAGTTGTTTAGCGAAGTTCCGGCAGGCGAGATTCTGTCGCATCGGGTTGTTTGGTCTTTCGTTTTTATGGGTATTCTGGTCGCCGCCCAGCGTCGCTGGGGTGACATAAAGCGGATTGCAACTAACCGCTCGCTTCTTCTGTCCCTCACCGCCAGCGGAATGCTGATTGCAGTTAATTGGCTTATCTTCATCTGGGCGGTCAACAACGGCCATGTCGTCGAGACAAGCCTTGGCTATTATTTGAATCCGTTGCTGAACGTCTTGTTAGCGGTTCTCTTCCTTCGTGAGAAGCCAAACCGCGGCCAATGGCTCGCGATTGCCATCGCTGGAGCAGCGGTGCTTATCATCGCGATTGACTATGGACGGTTTCCGTGGGTCGCGATCTCGCTGGCCGCGTCATTTGGCTTGTACGGCCTGGCGAAGAAGAAGATCAAGCAAGACGCTTCTATAGGCTTATTCTCGGAGACGGCTGTAGTCCTGCCTGTCGCGCTCGGCTACTGGATCTATTTGGCCGTTGTGGGGAAAACGACGGCATGGACGCTGCCTGCACCGACGTTCATTGAATTGCTTCTTTCCGGCGTGGTCACGGCGCTACCGCTGCTCTTTTTTGCGCGAGCAGCCGCCCGGATGTCGCTGTCAACGCTCGGCTTCGTTCAATACATCGGGCCGACGATCATGCTGTTACTGAGTATATTCGTATTCAAGGAATCGGTCTCGCCGGTTTTGCTCGTTGGCTTTGCTCTCATCTGGACAGCGCTCGTGGTATACGCTACAGCATCGATTCGCGGCGCGAAACTCGCGAAGGCGAGTTGATGGCATAGTACCCCGGTAGGGATGAAGTGGAAAACCCTGGAGCATCAATCAAACGAAAGGCGTGGGATTGCCATGACTACAGCCACACTTAGCAAATGGGGAAATAGCAGTGCAATTCGCATTCCTAACCAATTGCTTAAGCGTCTTAATCTGGAAGAAGGCTCGGAAATTGAGATTTTGGTGACAGAAGATAATGAATTGTTGTTGCGTCCAAAAACCAAGCCTGTAGAGTCCAATGAGGAACTACGTAACCATCTAAAGACGTTGCTCTCTAAAGTGAAACAGGATACAAGACATGAAGAAATAGACTTTGGCACAGAAGGGAACGAGCTACTTTGATCATTCCCAGCCATACGACCAGACAACTGTACTAACATGAATTTAATGAAGTAACGGGTTTTGCTGTTGTATGTCGCTTAATGAGACAATCCCAATGAAATCAGTTCTACGCAATGTCCGTTCTATATTGGCATAATTGAAGATTATTAGCTGTTCGTATACCTAAATCCACGTCTAACTCAGAGACGTGGATTTTTTCTTTCATACCTAAATAGATTCGTCCATCACTGACGCTTCGAACAAGAGCCGAAAGGCACTTATAAGTTGGAAAGAAAGATTTTTAATCCTCTGAAAAAGCTTCCATTTATAGTATGATAAGACTATCGCTAGCTTCTTCAAACATGGCCTGTATTATCTCTGCGGCTATCGGGCAAAGGCCATATCGAATGATCACGAAGACCATCCTATAGATAAAGATAAGGAGATCCAAATATGACAGTAACTTCGATCATGGAACAAATCCGCATTATCGAATACGATCCCTCCTACGCCGCTGCAATCGCTGATATGTGGAACCGCAGCAATGAAAGTTGGGGAGGTGGCACCAACCAGAGAACGGAGGATACCGTTCGCCGGGAGATGGAGACTTCGTCCAATCTTCATGTATTTCTCGCCGTTCATGAGAAAGAGGTTGTTGGCTTCTGCAGTTTCGCCCACTACCGCTATGACGAGAATGCCCTGTATGTACCGCTGTTGAATGTGCGCCCCGATTATCACGGCTACAAGGTCGGACGTAATCTGATCCTGAACGCCGTTCGCAAGACTGTGGAAGCGGGATGGCCTCGCCTGGATCTGTTCACTTGGGCAGGTAACACCAAGGCTGTACCGATGTATAAGAAATGCGGGTTCTTCTGGGAAAAAAAGGATGAAAATGTGCATCTGATGAACTTCATCCCGACCATTTTGCAGACGGAAGCACTTGCTCCTTATTTTGAGGAGCTGGATTGGTACGCAGACAGCACCCGCGAACTCGTCATCGAGCCGGATGGCCGACGGGAGCGTGGTTTCGATTTCTTTGATTATTCCTGGAAAAAGGGAGATATCTCTTTACGAGCCGAATTCGAGAAATCGGGTCGCGGGCTGACAGCTCTTGAAACACCGGATTACGAAATTACCACAGAGATCGACGATCATGATCTCGTATTTGGTTCCACATACAAGGTTCGCTACCGGATCACGAACCGCTCAGCATCCGAGCTGAAGTTTGAGATCAAGGGCCAAGACAACAAAAATATTCGTTTTGCGCTGGACGTTGCAAGAGCAGTTGCTCCGGGAGAAACGGTAATCGTGGAGGGCGAATTCCACCTTGATTCGGTTCAAGAGGAGCAAAGTCAGAATAAGACCCATCCCGTTGTGACGAGCACATGGCTGATCGGTGGCAGGAAAGCCGAGTTTCGTATGGGCGTTGCCCCGAAATTCCCGGCCAAGATCAACACGGCGTTGCCCGTGAAAGAGCTCTATACAAGCGTTCCTGCTGAGCTATACCTGAACGTGGAGAATAATTTTGATTCCGAAGCAGTGTTCACTTTTGACTTGCCAGAAGAAGAATTCCTGGAGTGGGCAGAACGCTCGGTGCGCCTCACGGTCCCTGCAAAAGGCAAAGCATCTGTTCCCGTAGCGTTCACCTTGCGTTCGTATGGTCTCTATTCGCGAGAAGTAGAGGTAACAGCTGTTCCGACGGATAGACAAGAGGTATCTTTTACAACCAAGCTGTCTGTTCTAATGAAGGGAACACAAGGACGTTACGGTGGGGAAAATGGGGAACAGTGGGTGGCCGTGAACGGTGCATTCTCCCTCCATATGAGCAAGCAAGAGAACAACATGTGGATTGAATATCCTGGCTCGGTTCACACGTTCTGGTGGACCTATCCGAAGCTCGGTAAGCCATTTGCAGAAGAGTTCTCCAAGAAACAAGCCAAGGAAGTGAACATCTATCCGGAGGGAGAAAACCAGGTTCTCGAAGCACTGTATGAATCGGAAGATTTCCCTGGTATAGAGATCAAGTCCGTGGTCAAGCTGTCTGCCAACGGAATTGCGGAGTTTTACCACGAAATTGGGAATACGCGCAGCGCAGAGCTGGAAGAGAATATGTTCTTGATGACGAACTTTGGTTTCTTCGGCAACCGGCTTATTCTCCCGTACCAAGGCCGTTATGTAGATATGGGCGATGCGTACTCTGGCGATCCGAGCCACTGGGACAGCGCCCAAATTACAGAGAACTGGCTGTTCTGCAAGGAGGAGTATGGTGCTTGCGGTATCTATTGGGACCCTTCGCTGAAGCTGCTTCGTCCGGAACACACACTGGGGTTACAGCATGAGCTAGGCCGGATTCCAGCAGGAGCCGTTGTGCAAACAAAGGCGACCGTATTTGCTCTGAATACCTTTGCCAAATGGCAGGATTTCCGGTCTTTCGCTCAAAAACGGCATAACCCGGTTGTACCGAAGCTGGACAACCATCTTGAGCTGGCATTGGGTGGTGGCAATCCGTTTGCCCAGGATGTGCTGACTGCAGAGCTGATCGAACGGAAGATGGTTCCGCTCGCTGGAAACCTGGAACTGTACGTGCAGAATGGTGGCACACCAGAGCATTTAGCTGCTGATATGGAATTAAATCGAGAGCAGGATCTGCGCTCTGCTAAATTGCAGTTCTCCCCTGAGGAAAAGGATGCGACAGAAGAACGTGAATTTGGCTGGAAG
Organism: Paenibacillus sp. 276b; assembly: GCF_900107875.1. Classification (NCBI taxonomy): domain Bacteria; kingdom Bacillati; phylum Bacillota; class Bacilli; order Caryophanales; family Paenibacillaceae; genus Paenibacillus; species Paenibacillus sp. 276b. Next base: position 239,440 of record NZ_FNRR01000004.1, read on the forward strand.
GCTCGGGCCGTATATCGAGGCGAGGATCGGATTCATGAACGTACCGCCCTCTGGTATCCGCAGACAGGAACAGCCGTTGATTGCGTGATTGAGGAAGGTCCAGCAGGTCCTGTGTACACGGTGAGCAACGGAGTTCTTTCGATGGCAGCTGCCCCTGGTTTCGGAAGTGTCGTGCATTCCTTGAAGTACCAGGGTGAAGAATGGCTGGACAGCACGTATCCGGAAGCAGCACCACGTTCCTGGTGGAATCCATGGTACGGTGGACTTGGTGTAGGTATCCCTGGTATGAACGGTTTCAGCCGTCAGTTGGAACAAAGAAGCGCAGCTTGGACGGAGCAGAAGGATGAATTCGGTAACGTCTGGAAAGGAATTCAGATCACAACCCGCATCGAGAAGCATGAAGCGAATCGGGGAATCACGGTACAGCAGCATTACCTCATGCTGCCCGGCGTTCCTATTCTCTGTGAGTTGCACTCGGTTACGAACGAAAGCGGATTGGCGCTGGATTACTCGCTAGCCGAGGAACATTTCTTCAAACCCTCGCCTGTCTTTGCTGATGGTTGGCTGGAACACCCCGAGCAAGGGCGGTACCCTCTTGGAAAGCTAGATGGATATCTTCAGTCCAAAGGTTTCTTGCGAATGGGTTCAGTTTCGCGTAAAGACATGCTGCATGCAGTGAATCGTTACCCTAATCAGAATGCTGCGGGGTTTGTGAACAATGTGGTGCTTGGTCACAATGTGTATCACAATCTGCCACTGCTGAACGGGGAAACGGTCTGGACAGAGCCGACCTATCTGATCTTGGGGCAAATTCCTCTGAATCCAGAGGATGTACGTGGCCTTCTGCAGCTAGACTTTGCAACTTCAAAAGGTGAAAAGGAGGCTTAACATGCCGATTATTGACATTCACATTCATCTGTCGGATATCGACAGCTTTCATCGAACGGCAATAGATTTATCGAAAGTGGATTACTCTGCCGCTGGCCTCAAGGCGGAGTTTGATAAGAACGACGTTATTCTTGGCATCGGAATGGGGGTTACGGAGCAGACAAAGGGAGCATTCCCGGATTCCAGTTCTCCCAACCCGATGGGACTTGATTTGGAAGAAACGGTTCCTTCATTCCTGATGGAATGCGTCGGCATTAATCCAAACCACCTAGGTGGTGAAAACGCTCAGGACGAGCTGGACCGGATTGAAGCACGATTGCAAGCTCCTGAGGTAGCCGGAATTAAACTATATGCGGGGTACTATCATCACTACGTGTATGACAAAATCTACACACCAGTCTATGAACTCGCAGCAAAGTATAACGTGCCGGTGGTCATTCATACGGGGGATACATACTCCATGAATGGATTGCTCAAGTATGCACATCCGCTGACCGTGGACGAATTAGCCTTTCAACAGCGCGGCGTGAATTTTATGATCTGTCATTTGGGTGATCCTTGGGTGATGGATGCCGCTGAAGTTGTGGCGAAGAACCCTAACGTTTACGCAGATCTGTCCGGCCTCGTTGTCGGTGATCGGCCCCATTTTGAACGATTTATGAACGAGCCCTTATTCATGGATCATTTCCGCCGGGCGCTGGTGTATTCGGATCATTACGAGAAAATGCTGTTCGGAACCGACTGGCCGCTTGCGCCGATCGATCTGTATGCAGAATTCGTCCGCCGACTTGTGCCGGAGCAGCATCATGAGAAGGTATTCTATGAGAATGCTTTTGGTTTATTTCCGCGCATTAAACAGCGAATTGCAGATTTGGGTTAAGCACCAGTTCATAATTGTTTGTGAAAAATGTAAGCCATGTAGGTCGTGGAAGCATACGATGTTCATGCTGAATCTATATCATGTAAGCTCCTGTCACCTCTGGTGGCAGGAGCTTTTTTTTCGGCAAAACAGTGAATTCATCTTATGCTTAACCTGGAATAAGGAGGGGATTAGGAGAACAAAGGTTGAGTTACCATCTTCATATACTTTTTTAAGTCGTCTTTTGCATATGAGTGTTGTTCCCATACCCCAAGGTTCCAACTCATATAGCGGATGCCAAGGTATCGGGATGCCAGGGAGAAATATTTTTCGAATTGATCTTGTGGAATATCGTATCCGTGGGAACTTAGGGCCTCCCGATAGATGTCTACTTGTCTCATATGGCTACAGCGTAGAGGAATATCGAAGAACAAGGAGCCGTACCTTGCTTCCTCCCAATCAATAAAATAGACATCCTCATTGTTATGTACCAGTACGTTTCCGGGATTCAGATCATTATGGATCATCGTATGCATATGTTCATCTCTGATCAGAACTTCAAGATCATCTACGATGGTACTGGCTAGAGCTTCAATTTCCGATATGATTGGTAATCCAAATTCCGCAATGAATGCTGGGTTTTCTATGGCGGCGTTCCACGAAGGTTTCCAACGATTTTCCATCATGCCGATGATATGATTCCGATCCACAGTGGGTATCCAGGGCATTTCTTTTTGTAACCCCATATTCGTTCCATGTATGTAAGCCAGCGCTCGTAATTCTTTATTCTGAAGCAGATCCATATCCAGATGGCTATAATCGGTTTGGTAGTCCACATCCTGAATGCAGATCAAGCAGCGATCTTCAGTATGAGGCTCACTTGTTAGACTAAATGGCACATTCGCGCCTTGTGAAAATAATCTGGTCAATGCAGAGCGTTCTATGAACGTGGCTTTCTTCGTAATGACAGAAATGTCCTTTTGCACTCCATTGACTAGGAATTCAATATGATGTCGAAGCAATTCCACGGCCTGAAGTCCCAATTGGATAGGGTTACTTTCCATGCTTAGGATGTGAGCATCCGAGGATACATACTGATGGATGGTTTGTTCTATTAATGCTTGTACTGTGATAGATTCCTTACTCATCTGATTGCTCCTTCCTGCTTATTAGTTAAGTAGCTTACCAAGCTTCGCTGTAGTTACAAGTGAAACAAGCACCTTATTGGTGAGCCCACTCTACAAGAGCATTCCTGTGTTTCTCAGCAACGTCCCTATTTTGCTATTGTTTTTGTGAAATTATTAATGAATCCCTCTTTTTGAAGAAATACCTCTTCGAATTCTTGCGTTTTCAAATCATAGTAATAGATTCCCCGTTCATGTTTGATGTTTGCATCTACATATTCCCCAAGGAAATAAAAACCTCGTCCATCTTTGGATAAGCGCAATTCGCTGCTGGCCTTGATAGGAAAGGACATTTTCGTTCTTTCGCCTGTTCTGATATTCACCATACTGTATTCAATAGGATATTTATTGATGTGTTTTGCTGTGGCAATCATGATCTGATCTGCACGTGCGGACAGAGTTAAGATTTGTTCCTCATGCAGTTCAATGACCTTACGGGTCTGCATGGAAATAGGATCTATTTCAATGATGGTATGGTTTGGAGGAACCAACGGTGTTTGCGCCTTATTGGACTGCTCCATATGAATGTATTGCTCTTCTTCGGAATATTGGATGGCATAGGTTTTTCTCGTTTCCGGGTTATACGAAATATCCCATGTAGTTGTATCCGAATCATAGTCATTCAAGATGTTCATCTCTTGTGTTTTCTGATCAAAGAAAATGACTTTGACAGGACGCTCTCCCTTTTTAACAGCAGCCATAACCAAAGTATGATCAACGGTATCTGGAATAATTGAATTAATTGCAAATAAGCCTGTGCTTAATTGTTGAGTCTTTTGTGCCTGAATATCATAGGAAAACAACTCGTCACCCTTATCTTTTCCAACTCCTGAATAATAGATGGTGTCATTTGCTAAGGAAGCTACAGTTAAGGGATATTGTGAGGTATAAGGTAAATCAGATAGTTTAGTTAGAGCCTTCGTTTGGATGTCGTATGTGTATACTCTCATGATCATACCATCATCGGTATCAGTTCCATTAACATATTCCGTGTTTGTAATTGAGAGATATTCATGTGCTTCTTCTTCTGGACCACACCCTGCAATGAAGAGAAGTAAAGTTATTACGACTGCAATAAATTGGTTGGGTAAGATCGTTCTTTTCATTATCTTTACACCCTTTTCACTAAAAGAAACGATTGATGAATTCAAAGTGAATTATACCTTTATTTTACAAATGGAGTAAATGAAAAAAAATTAGACTAGTTACATATAGTTCTATTTTTATATAGATGAATATGAGTTTTAAAAAAACATTTTCAGTGTCAAACGTTTTTCCTGCTGAACAATTGATTGATATCTACCGATATAAAGTTAACCCATACAATATTGGACACAATCAAGGATGAAATGGAAGGTGGATTCATTTGGTATTCGCGAAGGCGAGAGAACGCGTAATCAACATGTCGTTCAGAGTCAAATTGCCGCTAATGATCGGTTTACTGGTAACCCTCGTATTGGCGGTAACTGCGGTTTTATCTTACACTGTAGCAGCAGTGATTACCCTCGACAAAAGCAAGGATGAGATTAAAGCAACCTCTGACCGGATTGGTGCGGGCTTGTTCACTTCACTAACGTTGGAAGAACAATCCACGTTCCTGATTACAACACATGGCACATTTCAGGAATTGCTGGAGATTCGAAATAGCGAAGGACAGAATGATGATGTCTTTTTCTCGGAAAATAGTGAACTCGTGGATAAGTCCAATGGTATATTGGCAGACAGCCTCGCGGGGATGGAAGGCAACAGCAATATCATATTGCTGGACCGGAAAGGCATCGTTGTTGCAGCGAACGATCCTGAAGCCCTCGGGGGAGAACGTGCAGATCGTGCGTATTTTCAACAGGCGGTTCAAGGCCAGAATGTAATTAGTGAAGGGGTTATCTCCAAGTCACTGGGTACGCTGGGTACTGCTTTTGCAATGCCGATCTACGATGAAAACAAACAAGTGGAGGGCGTACTTGTATCTACCGCATCAACCTCGTTCTTCGTTGACCAGCTTCAGAACATCAACATTAATGAAGAGGGAAAAGTCATTATTCTGGACCGCGTAGGTACAGTAATGTTCAATTCGGCGGATGAAAAGATGGCGGGGCAGAAGCTTGAGTCTGGTGAATATCAGTCACTGATTGATCTGCCTTCTAACGAGCAGTTGCAACAAGGCGATGTTAGCACAAAGGACAAAGTAATCTTTTATTCCAAAATTCCAAGATCGGATTGGACCATCATTGTTGAAGATAAACTAAGTGATGTGCAGAAGCCATTAGGGAAAATGGCGAAACAGATGTATATCGTCCTGTTCAGCGCAATTGCGGTGTCTATCATCGCAGGAATACTGATCTCCTTACTGGTTACCAAACCCATTACAAGGCTAACAGCATTGTTCAGACAACTTGCAGACGGGGATCTGACGGTGCAGGCTAAGGGCAAATATAGCGGAGAATTCAAACAACTGGTGGACAGCTTTAACACGATGGCGGCGGGCAACCAACAGCTGATTTCCAGCATGAATCATTCCATCAGCGTACTGAAAACAAGTACAACCGAACTGGATCTGTCCACCCAGCAGACTTCGACCTCCATTGCCGAAACAACGACAACGGCGTTTGAAATTTCACGAGCGATGGAATCTCAGGCCAATGATACGGAAGCGATCGTGGATAAGTTCATGAACGTGGGCAATAAAATTGAGAACGTTAATGAGATGTCGCAGTCAGTGAAGCTCAAGGCAGACGAGATTACGGATGCATTCAAAAACAACCATAAGGTCATTGATGTGTTGATTGCGGTGAACGAACAGAACGAGGCCGAAGTGAACAATATTTCCAAGATTACAGTGCAGCTCGCTGAAAGCTCCTCTGGCATTCACCAAATTACAGGTACGATAACCGAGATTGCGAATCAGACGAAGCTGCTTGCACTCAATGCCTCCATTGAAGCCGCTAGGGCAGGCGAGCATGGGCGTGGCTTCGCCGTCGTTGCATCGGAGATCCGCAAATTGGCGGAGCAGACCACAGCCCAATCGGAGGATATCAGCCGGATTGTGATGCAGACGATTGATCATGTCGAGCAGAATAACCGGAGCGTACAAGCCATTGAGGCGATTGCTGAACAGCATAAGAGCAGTGTAGGCCAGACCAAGGAAACGTTCAATTTTGTCACCCAAAATATGAATGAAATGATGGACCAGGTTCAGGCGATTGCCTCCGAGATTGAATCCATTGAACGCGATAAGGATGACGTCATTGGAGCTGCACAGAACTTGTCTGCTTCAGGTGAAGAAGTGTCTGCATCCGTGGAGGAAGTGACCGCGACGATGGAGGAACAGTCAGGCATGACCGAGCATCTGTCAGAGATGGTACAGACCATCGATGGATTGACCAAACAGCTTGCCGAAGCATCATCCCGGTTCAAAACAAAGTAAATAAGCGCATGATGTCATTTGACAAGATCAGGTATGCTGCGATTGGTCCAAGAGATAACTTTCCAGTCACACAACTGATGCAGGTCATACAAAAACAAACAAAGAAGAAACCTCCCAGCCCGTTAATTTTCAAGGGTTGGGAGGTGTTTTCGTAGGTCCATATTTTCCAACTTTTATCGTACGAACCAACTGAGCGGCTGCTGCGAAGTGTCTGCGGTATCCCGAAGATCATGGGCTTTGACATGATTACCGTAGATCATGGAATCACTGCTCAATCGGTAGGAAGGGAAACTGTTCTCTGATTGCAGGCGAAGGCAAGGTTCGAAATAGATCTGTTGCTGTTTGTTGATAAGGAAAGGAAGCGAATCGGATTCAATCCGAATGTCATCACTGTCTGGCTCGTTAACGATCAGAAGCACAGCAGTACCATCACATCCGCATCCATCGGTGTCATAAAACAGCTTGAAATAGCCCGGCCGATCTCCCAGCATCGCGTTAAGTCTTGATTCTGCCAGCGGACTGACCTGAATGATCATAACGTCGTTCACACTCCTCTAATCACCTTATGAATTCGCTTACAATCTAATATATGGAACAATGGTGTGAAATAGAAGGGAAAGCAGGCTGAATCCGATGAAAATTACAACTTTGGTGGATCATCCAATCGAATGGTTCAATTACTTGAATATCATCGGTGGAGATGCTGTGATGGAGCCTCGGAATGAAACCCATTTCATCCCGATTCCTTATCTGGTATGATAAGCAGGAATATTAGAGAAAAAGGATGGTTCCACATATGACACCGATTACCATATATGACATCGCCAAAGAAGCGAACGTATCCGTATCCACGGTCTCCCGTGTGCTGAATGATACGGCACCTGTGCGTGCTAGCACAAGGGAGAAGATCATGTCTATCATTGAAAAACACCAGTTCCAACCCAACGCGCAGGCGCGCAGTCTGATCAAGAAAGAGACGGGAACCATTGCGATCATCCTGCCGGACATTACGAATCCGTTCTTCCCAGAAGTGTTCTGGGGGGCTGAGAACGAGGCACGTGGATTGGGATATACATTCTTCCTGTGCAATACGGCCGGGGATTACAGCCGGGAGTCCGAGTATCTGTCTATTTTGCGCGAGAAGCGGGTAGATGGCATTATTTTTCTCGGTGGACGAATCAACATGCAGGTCTGTCCGGATGAGATGGCTCAGGAATTGATTGATATGGGCAAACGTATGCCGATCGTGCTGGTCAATGGCAACATTGCCAAAGGCGGATTCCATCGGGTGTACACGGATGAAGGAGCAGGAGCTGTTTTGGCTGCAGAACATTTGCTCGAACTGGGACATCGGGATATTGCTTTTGTGGGCGGTTTGAAGGAGTTGTCCACCACGATGGTTAAGGTCAAGGCCATTCAGAAAAAACTGCGTGAGCATGGACTCGAAATACCGAAAGATCGTCAACTGCTTGGAAGCTTCTCCATTGAAGATGGCAAACGGGAGATGTCTAAGCTGCTGGACCGTGGAAACCCTCCAACAGCGGTGATCTGTGTGAACGACTACACGGCGATTGGTGCGATTAAGGCGACCATTGAGCATGGCTTATCGATTCCGAAGGATATTTCCATTGTCGGTTTTGATGATACGCCGCTCGCAAGTGCGGTTATACCGGAACTGACGACTGTTTCTCAGAATACGTATCAGCTGGGCAAGCTGGCCGTGGACAAGCTGCATGAACTGATTAATCAGGGTAATCCGAAGAAACAGACCATTCTGCAACCAGAGCTTGTTGTCCGCCAAAGTACTGGACCCGCACCACGATAAATGGGAAATGTTTGGAAAAGAAAGCGTTGACATTTCTTCGGAGGGTGAAATATAATGAGGTCGTGAATGAAACCCCTTTCATAAACTGGAACGGGTTTTAATTTTAAACTTTATGAAACCCATTTCATGAAACGGGTTTCAGTTGTCTGATCTTCCATTCATATTTCAAGGGGGCGCACGGTATGAGAAAAAGTTTAAAGGTCATTTCGTTATTGATGTTGGTCATGGTAATGGGTCTGACAGCCTGTAGCAAGGGTGACAGCGGTGCAGCTGGGGGAAAGGTCGATCTGAGCATGACGATCTGGGGCTCGGAGGACGAGAAGAAGATTTATCAGGAGAGACTCGACATTGTGAAGCAGACCTATCCCGATATTAATGTGAAACTGAACGTCGTTGCCGGGGACTATGATCAAAAGGTTCAGACGATGATCGCCGGAGGAACCGCACCAGACATCATGATGATTGCCGAGAACTATCAGGCGTACGCCTCCAAAAACCAAATTGTTTCGCTGGATGATATGATCCAGGCCAACAATGTGAACATGTCAGAGCGTTATTCTGACGACATCGCCAACCTGATGAAATTCGATGGTAAACAGTTCGGAATGCCGGACCGCGCAGGCGCGATGGTACTCTTTTACAACAAAGACCTGTTCGACAAGGCCGGGGTGGAATACCCGACCAAGGAATGGACGCAGGAAGACCTGCTCGCCGCTGCTCAGAAGCTGACAGTGAAGGAGAATGGCAAAACGGTTCAATGGGGGTACTACCCAGGCAGCTGGTGGCCGCAATGGATGCAATTGATCTACCAAAACGGTGGCTCCCTGTTCGATGAGAGCGGCAAACCTACCTTCAATACCGAACCTGTACGTAAAGCACTGCAATTCATGAATGATCTGACCTTCACCCATGGTGTGGGACCAACGCCAACGGAGATTGCCGACATGGGAAATATCGGTGCTGACCCATTGTTCGCCCAAGGCAAGATTGCTATGGAGACGACGGGATTCTGGAATATCGGTTCACTTGCCAAGGTGGAAGGCATCAATTGGGACATTTCTCCGATATGGGGAGAGACCAACGCTTTCTTCAATGGCTTTACGATTACGAACGCGTCCAAACATAAGGAAGAGGCATTCAAAATCATAGAGGCGCTGACTACACCAGAAGCTCAATTACCAATGATCAAAGCGGGCCAGGATGCTCCGGCAACGAAGGCAGGCCTATCCAGCGATGAGTTCCTGAATGCCGAATATGGCGGCAAGAAAATCAACATGGCTGCTTTCAGCGAGTCCACCATTTACGCCGAGCCGTTCAATCCGCAATGGAATGAAATGATGAAGCTCATTAACGACAAGCTGGGTGTCTACTTCAACAATAAAGCCTCACTGGATGATACCGTGACTGAAATTCAGAGCGGACTGGAAAGAATCTACAAATAGCATCGACAGGGGACAGACGGAATTCGGCATGAATGAATCCGGGTTTCGTCTGCTCGCTTCGTTATGGGAGGGCTTAACGTGAGAAAAAAGGACGGGAAATGGTTTTATATATTCATCTCGCCTTGGCTGATTGGATTCCTTGGACTAACCCTGGGTCCGATCCTGTTTTCCATCTACATGAGCTTCACCAATTGGGATCTGTTCCAGTCTCCTGAATTCATCGGTATAGACAATTACAAAAACCTGTTGACCGATGACCCGATCTTTTGGAAATCCGTAGGCAATACCTTCTTCTACGCATTAATATCGATTCCGCTAGGCATGTCCATCTCGCTCTGGATCGCGTATTACCTCAACAAAAAAATCAAAGGTATTACCTTCTTCCGCATCCTGTTCTATCTGCCATCTGTCGTTCCGGTGGTTGCAAGCTCACTACTCTTCATCCATTTGCTCGCTCCAACGGAAGGGTTGATCAACCAGGCACTTGCCATCTTCGGCATTCAAGGCCCTGCTTGGCTGCTTGATCCAAACTGGGTTAAACCAGCTTTGATCCTCATGTCGCTATGGGGCGTCGGGGGCGGCGTGGTACTGCTGCTGGCGGGTATGAAAGGTATTCCTCAGGAGCTGTACGAGGCCGCCGCCATTGATGGGGCGAAGAGCTCGCAATCGTTCTTCCACATTACATTTCCAATGCTGACTCCCGTCATCTTCTTCAATCTCGTCACCGGGATGATCGGGGCGCTCCAGACGTTCGCACAGGTATTCATCGTTACAGCAGGTGGACCGGATAATGCCAGTCAGATGGTTGTTCCTTACCTGTTCCAGAATGCGTTCCAGTTCTACAAAATGGGATATGCATCGGCCATTGCCTGGGTGCTGTTCATCATCATCATGGCGTTGACCCTGGTTGTGTTCCGTTCGTCGGCGCTATGGGTGCATTACGAGGAGGGCAAAGCAAATGAGTAATCCATCCACTGTAGAGAAAACGATATCTTACATTTTTCTGATTCTGGTCGGGGTGCTGCTTGCTTCCCCTTTCCTGTACATGATCTCCATCGCACTGGCGAGTGACGCTACAACCGTAAAATCAGCCTTTACCTTCATACCGCTCGAATTCCAATGGTCCAATTTCTATACGATCTTCACGAATAACAATCTGGGTACTTATCTGAAAAATTCAGTCATTATTACCGTCATTACCATTATCGGATCGGTGTTGTCAGCATCGGTCGTATCTTACGGCTTCGCTCGGATCAAGGCGAGAGGCAGTCGGTTCCTCTTCATTGTACTGCTTAGCACGATGATGATTCCGGGCGAGGTGACGATGGTGCCGCAGTTCATCATCTTCCGTCATCTGGATTGGATCAATACATTCTATCCACTGATTGTGCCTAGTTTTTTCGCCGGAGCATTCAACGTATTTCTCATTCGGCAGTTCGTCATGAGCATTCCGAAGTCGCTTGATGAAGCTGCCATGATCGACGGCATGGGACATCCAGGAATCTACTGGAAAATCATTATGCCACTCACCTATCCGATACTTGCCGCCATCGCCATTTTCTCGTTTTCCTATAACTGGGGGAACTTCATGGGGCCGCTCATTTACATCAATGATCCGGAGAAAATGCCACTGGCGCTCGGTGTTCAGCTTCTGACCACGGTCGGTGGAGGACAGATGCCGCCATGGAACCTCGTTATGATTGCTTCCCTGTTTCTGACCATTCCGATGGTGCTGGTGTATCTATTAGGACAGCGTTATGTCTACGAAGCGAATATCAGTGGTGGCAGCAGCGGGATCAAGTAACGGGAGGTGAACGCAGTGTTGAAGCCAATGTTGAAAAGCAAGAACCGTCTACATCGCACATGGATAAAGGGCTGCATGAATCATGAATAACAACAAGGACCCTTTCAACAATGACAACCATAATCATCACAAGCAGCGCAGGTGGCGTAGCCGGAGTTACATCCTGATGGGTGTGGCCCTGATCGCGCTCCTTGCAGGAGGAGGGATTATCATCAATCATTTTGCCAATGAATCATCCAAAACACTTGCATTCCAAGGTGAGCCGATACGTCTGAAGCTGGAGCAATCCTATGATCATTTTGAAGGCTGGGGTACGTCGCTTGCGTGGTGGGCCAACGATCTTGGAGGATGGAAAGATCAAGCAAAGGTCAGTGAAGTCATGGATCTGGTGTTTGATGCAGAGAAAGGGCTAGGTCTGAACATTGTTCGCTACAACATTGGCGGCGAGGAGAATCCCGACATGAAGGCGCTTCGGCCCGGGGGAGATATTCCCGGCTTCCAGCCTGAACCCGGCGTGTGGAATTGGGAGGCAGATGCAGGACAACGTGCCGTATTACAAGGTTCTTTGGAACGTGGGGTCAACATCGCTGAAGCGTTCTCCAATTCACCCCCTTACTGGATGACGATTAGCGGCTCGGTTACGGGTGCCGTGGATGGCAGCAACAATCTACGAGAGGATCAGTACGACGCGTTTGCCGATTATCTGACCGAAGTAGTGAAGCATTATCGCGATGAGTGGGACATTACGTTCCGTACACTTGACCCCCTCAATGAACCTTCCTCTGATTGGTGGAAGAAAGGCAACATGCAGGAAGGCAGTCATTTTACCAATGAGAAACAAGCCGAAATTATCAAGAGGGTTGCGGCATCGCTCAAAAGTAAAGGGCTGGACGGTACGCTCATCAGTGCTGCGGACGATAATAGCATTGACGAGACGGTGCACAATTTCAGCCTCTATGATCAGGATACGCTTGATGTGATCGACCAGATTAACACGCACTCCTATAATGGTAGCAAAATGGAAGAGCTTCGCACGTTGACCGAGCGACATGGCAAGAAACTGTGGATGTCCGAGTATGGGACGGGTGGCAGTGAACCCCATAGTCACGAGGACATGACTTCCGTGCAGGAGCTCGCGGAGCGCATCATGTTCGATCTGAAAATCATGCAGCCTTCTGCCTGGGTGTATTGGCAGGCGGTTGAAGATGAAGGTGCCAACAATAACTGGGGCTTTATTCATGCGAACTTTAATGGAGAAGAGCAGTACGAGATGACAAAACAGTATTATGGCATGGCCCAGTTTACGAAATTCATCCGTCCAGGTGCAACGATTATTCCAACAGATGAAGGGCGAACACTGGCTGCCTATGATGCAGGGCAGAAGAGATTGGTACTGGTGATTCGCAATGAGTTATCTGCCGGAACCACAGCATTTGAACTGGGGGCATTTGACTACAGCAGTACTTCTACAGCACAGGTTTATCAGACGTCACCGGATCGGAACATGGAGCAGCTTGAAAATGTTCCGGTGTACACCAATGGACTGGAAGTCTCGACTGCGGACAATTCCATCACCACCGTTGTATTAGAAGGCGTAACGTTGCAGGCGAACTGAAGGTTAAGCAATTTATCATTTTCTGTCATCGCAGTGATGAACTCAAACACAGAGAAGGAGGGCTTATCTTTGACAGAGAAAACATCCCTTTTGCTTCAGGAGCAGGAGAAGAATACAAAGACGAGGGCTGAGCACGGCGTTCGATCTGAACTGACTTATGATCAGCGCAGCTTCATGATGAATGGAGAACGAGTATTTCTGAACAGTGCTACCATTCATTATTTCCGCATGCCGAGGCAGGAATGGCGGGAGGTTCTGATGAAGGCGAAGCTGGCTGGCATGAACTGCATTGATACCTATTTTGCCTGGAACGTGCATGAGCCGGAGGAAGGACAATGGTCGTTCGAAGGAGACAATGATTGTGGAGCCTTTCTGGACCTGTGTGCAGAGTTGGGCATGTATGTAATCACGAGGCCGGGTCCGTTTATTTGCGCAGAGTGGGATTTCGGCGGCTTCCCCTATTGGCTGGAAACGAAGCAGGGAATCAAGTTCCGACAAAATAATGAAGCCTATCTGCATTATGTAGATCTGTATTTTGACCGAATCATTCCAATCATTCGTGAGCGCCAGCTATCTGCTGGAGGCACTGTTATTCTTGTACAGGTCGAGAACGAATACGGGTATCTGATGGATGATGCAGCAGCAAGTAATCATATGAACCACCTTCGGGACGGGCTGCTTCAGCGAGGGATTGACGTTCCGCTTATCACCTGTGTAGGTGGCGCGGAGGGCACGATTGAAGGGGCCAACTTCTGGTCAGGTGCTGACGGTCATTATGCGAAGCTGCGGGAGAAACAGCCGGATACACCGAAGATCGTTACGGAATTTTGGACGGGATGGTTCGAGAATTGGGGTGGGCCTTCTGCCATTCAGAAGACGGCGCCACTGTTTGAGAAACGCATGATGGAAATTCTTCGCACCGGCTATACCGGAATCAGTCATTACATGTTCTACGGCGGCACCAACTTTGGCGGATATGGTGGCAGAACCGTGGGCAGCAGCGATATTTTCATGATTACCTCCTACGATTATGATGCGCCGCTGAACGAGTACGGGCGGGTAACGGCCAAGTATGCTGTAGCGAAGAAGTTATCCTATTTTGTCCATGCGTTTGGCGCATTGCTGATAGAGACGGAGGAAGTACCAGCAGAGCAGATCAAGGTACGTCATCCGCAAGGCGTTTCTGTACGAGGCAGGTCTAAAGGCAGCGAGAAGATATGGTTCTTGGAGAGTCACAAGGATGAGCGTGAGACGTTTCACGTCACGCTGGAGGAAGGCCGGACACTTCCCGTTGCCCTGAACCCAGGGCAGATTATCCCGATACTTGACAGGGTAGAGATTGCCAAGAATGTATACCTGACAGGTGGCGCGATGATTACGGGCAATGAAGTGGTGAATGGAGAATTGACCCTGTTCATCGTTGCGGAGGCGGGACAGCGTTCAGTTGTGGAACTGGAGACGAACGTCTTGAATGTACAGGGCAGTAGCATGCAGGTACTGGTTGAACGTGATCCGTTAAATGGAGCCTATCGCTTCGAACTGGTACATTTCCGTGAGCCAGGCATCATTCATCTGGAGGCAAGTGGTATCCCCATTCGGTTCGTGGTTCTGGACAAGGAAACGATGGATCGCACGTGGAGAATCAAAGGAGGGGGAGAGACAAATCAGCTGCGTTACGCAATCGGATTCGATGATGTAGATGTCTCCCTATCCGGGCAGGTCACAGGTATGATCTCTGATCCGAATCGGAATATGTTGCTTCTCGGCAGTTGGGCAGATGGTGAACGGACGTTGACTGGACATGAGTTCTTATACGGAGAAGCAAACGATTCACAGAGCGGCATGCAGGATGAACATGTTCAGGAGTCATCCGCAGCTATTCAGCATGATCTTTTCACCACGCTGCCTATGCCACCGAAACTGTCGGATTCCCCCGAGTTGTCTCGTGTGTCATTAACAGCGGAACAGCGTGCTTCGAGTGGTCAACCAGAGCATTTTTCCCAGTACGGACAAGATTTCGGGTATCTATTATACGAGTGCGATTTCGACCGTTCGGTGGATGGAATCACCACCCTTATTCTGCCGGACCTTCAGGATACGGCCAGAATATATGTCAATCGTGTAGAGCAGGCACTGGTTCGTCAAGTTGGTGCAGCGGGTGTTCAGGTGCAGACGACGAAAGGAAAGAATACACTACAGGTGCTGGTACAGCATATGGGCAGGCTAAATTTTTCTCCATATTTGAGTGAAAGCAAAGGTCTAGCAGGATCGGTGTACATCGGTGGTTCCGCTCAGGACATCCGCCGGAATTGGCATGCGGAGCATGGGGCGGTGCATCTCGATGAAGTGAATTATCTTGAGGATGCCCCGCTTCTGAGCAGAAGCTTTACGTTGGATGGTATGGACCGTGCGATTCTCGTTGGAGCGGTGAGCCAAGGATTGCGGCTTAATGGCATGGATGTGCCAATGGAAGGGTATCAGGACTGGTTTTCGTTTAACACGTTGGATCTTTCCCTTTATTTGCGGCCCGGAGAGGTCAATACGCTGGAGATGCCTTATAGCAGAACGCCGCTGAATCGGCTGGAACTGATCCTGTACCGGAGTGAAGATGAGTTGAAGGATTGGCGCATGGCAGGTACGGATGCCTTGCTTCCACGACAATGGGAATTATATGAGCCACCGAACGTCTCAGGTCATCTCGAAACCTATCGGCAGGATGCGGATCATAGTGGCAATTGGAATGCCATGTCGGTGGAGAATGGTTCGTACGGTCAACCTGTCTGGTACCGCTGGCGTTTCTCCAAATCAGCCGTGCCCGAACATTTCCGAATGAACCTGATGCTTCGTCTTACCGGGATGAGCAAGGGAACACTTCATCTGAACGGGCACCATCTGGGACGTTATTGGCAGATCGGTCCGCAAGAGGATTACAAAATTCCTTTATCCTGGCTGCAGGATGAGAATGAATTGCTGTTATTTGATGAGGAAGGCCGAACGCCAGAACGGGTGCGTTTCTTGTTTGATAACTTGTCCCAGTATCCATGGGTTGTGGTCGAATAGATCTTCTTTTCATTGTACGTGCAAGGGAATCGGGTCTGTTCTGATCAGTCGTGTCCTGTTCTAGCTCGTCGTATTTATTCTCTTTGCGGAGACTGCTCGGATGTTTGGATCTATAGATTCTGAATCTCCGGGCAGCTCTTGCACGGTGAATGGACGACGAGAATAGCTAGTATCTTTTATTGAAACCGTTTACATATTGAGGGCGTTGTGGGCTACGTGTTCTGTGAAGGGGGTGATGTTTGGCAAATGGTATGCCTGTCCCACATTTTCGATAAGGAGATGACCCATGTTCACAAGGAAAAGATGGAGTACAAGATTATTCAAAACTTGTAAGTCCGGCATGATCATGCTGCTTGGAGCATTGCTTTTATTCATCACGTTATTCCCGAATACAGCCAGAGCAGCAACAAGTGTTTACACGATTTCGGCTTTTACCAATACGAGCGAATCCAATCTGTATATCTATGAATCCTACAATGCGACTAATTACGGTTTGCTTAAAGGGCCTGCCTATACACCCCCGGCCAATCTGATCCGTGATCCCAGCATCATGAAGCATACGGATGGGCTGTATTATGTCGTTTATACCACGAACTGGTCAGGTAATACGATAGGCATCGCATCCAGCACAGATAAGGTGAATTGGACGTTTGTCCGCAATATTACCCTATCTGCACCCACCACGATTGCACATACCTGGGCACCGGAATGGTTCAAAGACAGCAACGGCAGTCTGAACATCATCGTGTCCATCTCCCCAGGCAATTATGAGAACTTCAAACCTTATGTTATCACAGCGACCAATGCAACGCTGTCTTCCACAACATGGTCTGCTGCCACAGAGCTTGCAGGCATTGCACCCAATTACATCGATACCTTCATCGTCAAGACAGGATCAACCTACCATGCATTCACCAAGAATGAGACCACCAAGTATATCGAATATGCTACAGCTACTTCCCTCACCGGACCTTACACATTCAAAGGGACAGGGGATTGGGCAGGCTGGGGCTCCTGGGTAGAGGGACCTGCGCTTGTCCAGCTGGATAACGGTTCTTGGCGAATCTATTTTGACGGATACTCTACACAAAAATATTATTACAGCGACTCTGCTGACGGGTTTCAGACCTGGAGTGCAAAGCAGGAGCTTGCCGGTCTGACCGGATTGGTTCGGCACATGACCGTGTTGAAAGAAACCGGGCAACCTGGCGATATCCGCAAGCTGGAGTCCTATAATGTGCCAGGCAGCTTCATTCGCCATTATAACTATCAGGCCCGAATCGATGCCAGTGTCAGTCCCGCAGAGGACGCACAGTTTCGCATCGTTCCCGGGCTGGCGAATGCAACAGGCATTTCATTTGAGTCTATGAATTATCCAGGCTATTTCCTGCGCAATAATAATGGCAACATCACACTGGTGAAAAATGACGGCAGTGCTACGTTTCGAAATGATGCCACGTTCAAACGTGTAAATGGACTTGCTAATGCCGCTTGGACATCGTACGCCTCGTTTAGTAACCCGAACCTGTATCTGAGGCATTACAATAATGTGCTGAAATTGGAAGCTGTCGTTACCGCACTCGATAAGTCAGACGCGACCTTCCGAGAGGTTGCACAGTAATCTTCTGGATTCTTCCATTGAAATTGAACTCATTTTACTTTAGAAGGAGTGAATCGAATGAAATGGTTGAAACGGTTGGGCACCCTGCTAATAGCAGGAAGTTTTATAACTGGGAGCTTGGGTACGGAAGCATCCGCCGCGGGTTCTTATACAGCCACGGCTGATCCCTCGAAGCAATATCAGACCATCGAAGGTTGGGGAACATCCCTTGCCTGGTGGGGCAAAGTGGTCGGAGAGTACTCCAACCGGGATGAGTATGTGGAAAAGATGTTTAGCCCAACAACCGGACTAGGTATGAACGTTCTGCGTTACAACATTGGAGGTGGCGATAATCCTTCATCAAATGTGCTGGAATATCGCAAAGCCGTGCCGGGATATCAGCCTTCCCCGGGCGTGTATGACTGGAATGCAGATGCCAATCAGAGGTATATGCTCCAAGCCGCCAAATCATATGGAGTCAACGTCTTTGAAGCCTTTGCGAACTCGGCACCCTATTGGATGACCATTAGCGGAAGTGTGTCCGGGGCCGCGAATGGTGGCAATAATCTCAAGCCGGATTATTATGATGATTTTGCTGATTATCTCACAGAGGTCGTGAAGCATTTCAGAGATAACTGGGGCATCACGTTTGACACAGTTACCCCGCTTAATGAACCGATCTCCACTTGGTGGAAGCTGGGCAATAATCAGGAGGGTATGCACTTTGATCGGGCAGATCAGAACACGATTCTGAGCCAGGTGCAATCTTCACTTACAGCAAAGGGATTGTCCACGAAGCTGAGCGCGCCAGAAGAATACAGTCTGGATGACACAACCATTTCCTTCAACAGTTACAGCAGTGAAGTGAAGTCTGCGATCAGTCAGATTAACACACATACCTATGGGGGAAGCAACCGTGCATCGTTGCGGAATACAGCGACTTCAGCGGGAAAACATCTCTGGACCTCAGAATATGGAGACGGGGATGCCAGCGGACTAACGATGTCACGTACGATCCTTAAGGATATACGCAACATGGGGGCGAGTGCGTGGGTGTACTGGCAGGCCGTAGATAGTGCGGATGGCTGGGGATTTTTCAAAAATGTACTGAATAACACGCAAACGACCAGCTACACCGTGAATCAGAAATATTATGTCATGGGCAACTACAGCAAGTTTATTCGTCCCGGAACCAAGATCATTGGCATGAGTGATGCCAATACACTTGCTGCCTATGATGCGGCTTCTGGCAAAGTGGTGCTGGTTACCACCAACTCGGAAGCCACCGATACAACGGTGACGTATGATCTGAGCCGATTTACAAGCCTGGGAACATCCGCTCAAGTACACCGGACCTCCTCTACGGAGAAGTTGCAGCAGTTGTCCAACATCAACATTCAGAATAAAAAGTTTACAGCGACCGCCAAAGCGGGCTCGGTTACGACCTATGTCATATCTGGCGCGACGTATAATGGCAGCACAGGATATGAATCCGGGGCAATCTATAAGCTGATCAATCGGAACAGTGGTCTCGCTTTGGATGTGAATGGGGCTTCTACTGCCGGGGGTGCAACGATCATCCAGTGGAACGACAATGGCGCAGCAAACCAACAATGGAAGTTGGAGTCTGCGGGCAACAGTTATTATAAGATCCGTAACGTAGGCAGTGGTCTGCTGCTGGATGTGAATCAGAGCTCTACTCAAGGAGGAGCAGCCTTGATTCAGTGGCAGGATAACGGGGGCAACAATCAACAATGGTTACCGGTGGATGTCGGAGGATATCTTGTGCTCGTGAACCGCAATAGCGGCTTGACCGTTGATATCAACCAGAGCTCCACAACCGCTGGTGCCTCGACCATTCAATGGGCAGACAATGGTGGAGCCAATCAGCACTGGAGTTTGGTTAAAGTGAATTAAAAAGGAGAGTATTCATTGCGCGGACTGCTCTCGCTTTAGAATGATTTAAACGTTGCTAAGGTAAGGATACTCCTTTCTTGAAGTAGGGCGCGCTATGCCACACGGCACGGCTCAAGAAAGGAGTTCATCCTGATACACCAAATCGAGTTAGCTTACGTTCAGTACTAGTTCAGCCTTCTCCGGGCTAGTGCTCTATTGAAATCGGGAAAGGGCAAATCGTCCAATATCCTGATCCGTATGCCCTGTTTGCACCAAGTCAGACAATGTTTTGCCCACTGCACTTGCGAATTTGAAGCCATGACCGGAAAATCCACCTGCCAGCCATACATGGTTATGGGCAGGGTGACGGTCGATAATAAAATCTTCATCCGGTGTGAACTCGTATTTGCATACCGCACCACGCTTCAGCTTTCCCGCTGCCAGAGGCATCCGAAGTTCAAGCAATCTCCGCAGATCACCCTCATCCGTTTCATCAGAGCCAAATGGAGCCAGTGTACCGCCTGGTGTCCACTCCTGCCCCGTATCGTGACGTCCAATCTTCAGACCCGACCCGCCAATGCTCGGAAATCCATAATATCCGCCTTCTTTTCCAGCCAGCGTGAAACCGGGAAAGTGATCCTCGGCGAACAATGCCTCCGGTGCATCGAACCATCCCACGGTTTTGCGTACAGCTCGAATGGGAAGGTTCACGAACGGTTTCAGCGTCTGAAACCATGCTCCGGCACTGAGAATGACCTGGTTCGCATAATACGTCTCGCCAGCAGATGTGATGACTCCAACAGAATCTGCGCTGCACTCGATATGTTCCACACGTGAGTGCGTTAAGAGAGTGGCACCCGATGCTTCGGCTGCCTGACGGAAGGCGAGCACGCAGCGTTCACTGAATAAATAACCTGCATCAGGCTCATACATTCCCTCGTAATGTTCAGGGACTTCAATGCCTGGCCAGCGTTTCATGATTTCGGCTGCGCGCAAGGTTTCATATCGAATCCCCGCATCGTCAGCATGGGTTAAACGATTATGAAAAGAATGGATGTCCGGGTCAACCATATTCAAGACGCCCGAAGGTACAAGCAATTTGGCCCCGGTAGTATCCTCCAGTTCTTCCCACAGTTCCTGCGCCAGAAGTGCCATCGCTATATAGTCAGGTCCCCCGCTGTACACGTGGCGGATAAGCCGTGGTTCTCCGTGATGGCTGCCCTCCGTATGCGGAGGATCAAAGGCATCAATCAGTAATGTTTTTAATCCACTGCGCGCAAGATAATAACCTGCACTCATGCCCATCGATCCGGCTCCAACGATAATGACATCATAGGAATGTGATATAACCATCCCTCCTTCCGCTTATTTTTCAGAGACCAATCTTATACAGGATAATCTAGTCTTCAAATCTACGGCAGTCAATAGAACAGGTTATAGAGAAAGCCGATACAACAATAGAAAATTTTGATTAAGGATAAAGTTGTATGTATACCAAAATAGTGGTAGAGTTTTGAACTAAACATTCCGACCTGATTAGTCGGCATTTCAGATCTCTGTATATTCAGATGAAGAACAAGGAAGGTGAAGTCAACGTCAACGAATCCAACACAAGTGTCTGGTTTTCCCAGTCAAACCTATGCCGAAATTGTACTTGAACCCGCCTATAACCAGGCCACACAGCATCTGCTGAACCCCATGATGGCCGTAAACAAAGCACATCTAATTATGCTCCGTGAACAACACATCATTCCGGAGCAAGAAGCGTGCCACATCGCTTCGGCTGTACAGAGTCTGGATGTGGATGGGCTCCGAACGAGCGAGTATTCCTCCCACGTTGAAGATTTGTTCTACCAAGTCGAAGTTGAACTAGAGAAGCTTGGCGGACCCTCTGTCGGGAATCTGCACTTAGCCAGAAGCCGAAACGATATGGGAATCGCCATGTATCGTATGGTGCTGAGGGAGAAGCTGAACTCAGCGATTTCCTCAGGGCTGTCATTACACCGAAGCCTAAGAGAATTTGCATTACGTCATATCGATACCCTCATGATTGCTCACACGCACACCCAACAAGCCCAGCCGACCACACTTGCCCATTACATCTGTGCCGTTAGCGATTCCCTTGAACGGGATCTCGATCGGTTGAAATCCGCCTATACAGGCTGCAATCGCAGCAGTCTTGGTGCGGCTGCTCTCACCACTTCTGGATTTCCGGTCTGTCGAGACCGAACCGCAGAATTGCTCGGCTTTGATGGCATTATTGAGAATGCCTATGATGCCGTCAGCGGTGCAGATTATGCAGGTGAAGCCGCCTCTGTAGCCCAACTGGCAGCTATCAATCTGGGACGTTTCGTTCAGGATCTGCTGTTATGGTGCACACAGGAATATGGTGCATTAATTGTAGCTGCCCCTTACGTTCAGATTAGTTCAATTATGCCGCAAAAACGGAATCCGGTATCGATTGAACACGCCCGTTCACTCCTTTCAAGTGCCAAAGGGGATGCAGCAACTGCTCTTAACATGATGCATAACACACCCTTTGGTGACATTGTAGATACCGAAGATGATATGCAGCCCTATGTATGGAGAAGTCTGAATACACTTGAATCCGTATATCGCTTGCTGTCCGAAGTGATGGATACCCTTAAGGTCAATGTGTCATTGCTGCGTGAACGGGCAGAGCGTAGTTTTGCCATGGTTACCGAACTTGCAGATACGCTGGTCCGCACAGAAGGATTATCGTTTCGACAAGCTCATTCCATCGTAAGCCGGATTGTAACACAGCTGACGGAATCTGGTATTTCTATTTCGGGATTGAACTGGGAGGTTGTGAACACAGCGGTACAGGAAATTGCCGCCAAGCCGCTTGCCCTAACCTATGAGCAATTAGAGGAAGCAATATCTCCCGAGCATTTTGTACACATTCGGCATGTGCGTGGTGGACCCAATCCGGAAGAAGTGGCAAGAGCATTGGAGGCCCAAGCGCTCCGTCTTGACACACAGGAACAATGGAGTCTTGATACCACTAATAAACTCCGTTCTGTAGATGCAAAACTGGATTTAATTCTAAACGGCTGGCTTAACAGAATCTAAATGGAAGGAGCAAAATCAATGTTCTCCAATCCCGACTTTCGAGTTTTTGACATCCATGCCCATCTGCCTTATAAACTTTTGCTTTCCTCATATAAAAACCATGAGTTGGTGACGCGATATGGCAAGGAACGCAGTGAGCGAATGAGACTAACCTGGGACTTCCCGGCGGTGGAGGAGCAGGGAGAGGAAGCTGCGCGGCCGTTAATCGAACGGTGGGTAGATGAATTGGACAAATACAATATTGCTGGACTTAACTTTCTGACGGCTCTGGATAATGACAACTTGGCTGAACAAATATCCATATACCCGGATCGGTTTACCGGATTCGCCTATCATCCCATTGAGAATGAAGATGCATCCATTGAGCTGCGTAGGGCAGTTGATGAGCTCGGATTGCGAGGATATAAGTTGTTTGGTCCCCTCACCCAGATTGCCTTTGACTCTCCTTCGCTCGACCCGGTGTGGGCATTTCTTGCAGAGCGCCGCCTGCCTGTCCTAATTCATTTTGGCATGCTTGGTCATGCCGGAGGCATCGTTCATCATCCCAACATCAATCCGCTTGCCATCTTTAATACGGCCCGTGCCTATCCGGATATTCCGTTCATCATCCCTCATTTTGGCGCAGGGTATTTCCAGGAGCTTCTGCATCTAAGTTGGAGTTGCCCTAATGTATACATCGACACCTCGGGTTCCAATCAGTGGGTACGTTGGATGCCCTACGAGCTGAACCTGGAGACGTTATTCCGCAAAACATACGAGCTGCTGGGTCCAGAGCGAATCATCTTTGGAACGGATGCGAGCGGATTTCCGCGTGGTTATCCCTATCGTTATTTACAGGATCAGGTCCGGGTATGTCGTGAACTTCGCTTCCCTGAAGCGGACATTGAACTCATCTTCGGAAATAACGCAAGACGTCTGTTGAAGCTGCCTGTTGGCAAAGCCGTCGGTTCCACCAACGCGTAAGCCAAGGAAATAAAGAACGTTATAACACTTTTGTTGCAAAAGAGGGGAGAGTGGCTTCACTTGACGGAATCCGGTTATTTTTCATTCAGGCCAAGCAAGACCCTGCAATTATTGATTGCAGGTTTACTCTTATTGAGCATTACAGCCTGTTCATCCAAGCCATCCGAAGAGTCTGGTTCAGCAGGTGTTACAGCTTCGGGTGATCAGACGGAGCCCATCACGATTGAGTACTGGCAGTATGAATTTCCAGCCAAGGTTGAACTGATCAATACCTTAATCCAGGAATTCGAGACGGAACATCCCAACATCAAAGTCAAACAAACCAATTTTCCGTACGACCAGTACAATCAAAAGGTAGCTACACTGGTTCCCGCTGGAAAAGGACCGGATGTCATCAATCTGTATTACGGCTGGTTGCCCAAATATGTGCAATCCGGTTATTTACAGCCGTTGCCGGAAAGCAGCTTTCCGGGCATCGCCGAGGCATTTTTCCCTTTTGTAGATACAGCCAAATTAAACGGAAGCTATTATGCTCTGCCTACAGGCGTGAGAACGCTGGGGTTGTTTTATAACAAGGACTTGTTCACCAAGGCTGGACTTGATCCGGACAAACCGCCTACGACTTGGGAAGAGCTTGTCTCGGATGCCAAGGCATTAACGGAAACGGACAAAAATGGGCAGTTGGTGACAGAGGGTTTCGCATGGGAACCAGGTTCCCAGCTTCATCACTGGTTCCGAGACGGATTGTTATATCAAGCGGGAGGCAAAGATACGAGCGAGGATCGTCGGAAAATCCTGTGGAATGATACCTTTGCAGGGCTTGAAGCATTCAAGTATCTGGTTGATTTTGCAACCGTGCATAAGGTAGGAATTAACGGCTTTTACACTGATGATGCCAATGCATTCAAAACGGGCCATGCCGCAATTAACGTCGATGGTTCATATCGATTGGGATCTATCAAAAAAGACGCTCCCGATTTGAATTTTGCTGTCGCACCGTTGCCGGGTTATAAAGGAAAATCCACACAGGCTTCATTCTGGGCTAATGCGATTCCAGCCAATGTTACCGGAGAGAAGTTGGAAGCAGCTACGGCCTTTTTACAGTTTTTGATCAGCAAGGGCGTTCAGGAACAATGGGTGGAGAAGGTCGGTGAACTTCCCGCACAGAAAGAAGTTGCTCTTCAGGATAAGTATGTGAATGACCCGCTGCTTGGCCCTTTTATCTCCCAACTGAACGATGCCAACGCCCACTTCTTCATTGATGAGACGCAGGAGCGTACGTTGTTTGTGAACGCTGTGGATGAGGTGCTGCTTAATCATGTGCCGGAAGAGCAGGCTTTCAATGATCTGGTGACCAAAACCCAGAAGCTCTATGACGACTACTGGACGAAACAGGATAAGAAAAAATAAGTTCTCATTCAAGGAGGCTGCGCAGCTATGAGGACTACCGGGGTGATCCCTTCGCGGCCGAAACGGCGTTTATGGTTCGGATCGGGAATTGGAAGACTCAATTACAGACATAAACAGCGGTTATTCATTTATGGCGGTTTGTTGATTCCGCTGATCTATTTTGTAGTCATCCGCATCTTACCGATTCTGTATTCCTTTAACGTAAGCTTTCGCGAATGGGGCATGCTGTCACCGGATAAACCCTTTGTGGGTTTTGATAATTATGCGACATTGCTAAGTGACCCTCTATTCCTCAAGTCGCTGGTGAACACAGGAATCTACGTCGTTGTTGGAGTGCCTGCACAGTTAATTGCCGGATTAATCGTGGCTCTTTTTCTCCAGCAAGTGGTGAAGCTGCGCGGATTGTTCAGGACGGCCTACTTTATCCCGTATGTAACCAGTGTAGTGGCGGTAAGCTGGATATTCCGGTGGCTGCTGATGAAGAACGGGATTGTAAATGCTCTATTTATAGAGTTGGGCCTTGGGCCGCAATCTTTCCTGTATTCGCCCACACAGGCCATCTTCTGGATTATTGCGGTGATGGTATGGCAAAATATCGGATTTCAGATGCTCATTTTCCTGGCGGGTCTGCAAAACATCCCCAAATTGTATTATGAGGCGGCTGCCATAGACGGAGCCACGGGTTGGCAGCGCTTTGTGCATATTACGATCCCTCTGTTGAACCCGGTCATGCTTCTATCTGTCGTCATGGCAAGCATTGGGTTTCTGCAATCCTTCACTCAGGTGCTGAATATGACTGGAGGCGGGCCGTTGGACTCCACCATATCTGTCGTGCTTCATATATACAATTTGGCTTTCAAGAGTTTTGATATGGGCCTGGCCTCGGCAGCCACCGTCATTCTGTTTGTCATCATATTCATGCTGACTCTGGTTCAGCTTAAAGTGCTTGGCAGTCGTTTTCAACAGGAGTAAAAGGAAGGAGGGTGCTTTATAAGCATGAGCAGATCTGCCGCATGGGCCGATACCCGAACAACACTCCGCTGGAAACGTTCCGGGTCACTGATCAGTTATGGTTTACTTACGCTTGGACTTGGGTTGATGGTGTTTCCGTTTCTATGGATGATATCGACGTCGTTCAAGACGCTGGATGAAATCTACTCTCTAAGCCTCATCCCTTCCAGAGTCACATGGGATAATTATGCGGCTATTTTTCAGGGAACTCCATTTCCCCGCTGGATGTTGAACAGTTTATATGTAGCCGTCATTGCCACCGTGAGCGTCTGCGTATTTGATTCCATTACGGGATACATTCTGGCCAAATTTACGTTTTGGGGGAAACAGGTTATCTTTGTACTCATTCTAAGTACATTGATGGTGCCGACTGAAATGCTGATTATTCCATGGTATCTTGTATCCAGCAGTTTTAACGGCATGGATACGTACTGGGGAATTCTGTTTCCAGGTTTAATATCCGGGTTTGGCATTTTTCTAATGAAGCAATTCATGGAATCTCTTCCTTCGGAATTACTGGACGCGGCACGAATTGATGGCATGGGAGAATGGGGCATTTTCCTTCGGATCGCTGTTCCGCTGGTAAGGCCAGCGTTCGCTACCCTCTGCATTCTGACATTCCTGGGCAGTTGGAATTCGTTCATCTGGCCGCTCATTATTACACAGAGTGAGGAGATGTTTACGATTCCGGTCGGGATGGCTTTCTTCTCCAGCGAGGCTAAGGACAGCAGCAATTGGGTGCAGATTATGACTGGAGCAACACTTTCGGTTCTGCCATTGATCATTCTCTTTCTGTGTTTTCAGAAGCAGATCATTCGTGGTATTGCTACAACAGGTCTAAAATAGCATTAAAGCGACGGACATGTTTTATAGAAAAACAGAACCCTACAATACAATACAAAGCAAAACAAAACAGAGCCGGTTACCCCGTCAAGGGGGCCGGCTTTGTTCTTTCATGGAAATGGAAAAGCCATGCGTGCAATGAAGCGGTGCATTTTCCATATGGAAATGGGTGATTCGTCCATGGAAGGCCGGACCTACCTTGGATATAATCGGAGACTAAAGCCGTAGCAACCAGGAGGAATACTTCATTGAAACAAGTGATGAGACATGACGGAACAGAACCGGAGGTAACTTTGCCGGGAACCACCTTTTACCGCATGCGTGCAGAACAGACCAAAAGAGAGTACGAGATCAGAGTTTGGGTGCCGGAGAGCGCCCCGCCAGCTTCCGGATATCCCGTGATCTATCTACTGGATGCCAATGCGGTGTTTGGTACGATGGTTGAGGCCATGCGTGTACAATCTTTACGCCCGGAGAAGACCGGGGTTGTTCCGGCAGTTATTGTTGGCGTGGGGTATACAGCCCGGGAAGCCTTTCCACCGGACAGGCACTATGACTTTATGATGTTGGTTCCCGAAGAGGAATTACCCCGGAGACCGGATGGAGCAACTTGGCCGGAGCATGGCGGCGCTGAAGCATTCACCCAATTTATCGAGGAACAATTGAAGCCGGATATTAAACGACGCTATGCCATTGATAGGAGCAGACAATCCGTTGTGGGGCACTCGCTGGGCGGCTTATTTGTTTTGCAGTTGTTACTGGAACGTCCGGGAACATACCGAAATTACATTGCAGGTAGTCCGTCTCTTCATTGGAACTCGGCCTGGATCGCCCGGCAGCAAGAGACGTTTGCTTCCCGTATGCTGGATAATCGTATGAAAATTCACGTTTTACTTGCAGTAGGAGAACTGGAGGGGAGTCATCCCAGCGGGGTGATTGAACGTTCCCGAGTGTTTACCGAATGGTTGAACCATGCCGATGCTAGGGGAGTCCGCGCTGATTTTATCTGTTTTGAAGATGAAGGTCATATCTCGGTATTGCCTGTGTTGATCAACAGGGCACTGCGATTTGCATCCAGAGATTGAACGGGTTGAGTACCATCATGAAAGAACTAGTAGATGCGGGGGTCTCCGAAAATTTGATATACTGATGATAGTTATTGAGAATGGTTATCAAATGGAGGCCTATAAATAGATGATTTCCCCTAACTTATACCCTAATCAAGAGGTGGATTCCACGTATCTGCTCGACAGATTGACTATAAAATTGCGTGACATGGAGAAAATGAAATCCACTTCGGACTGGAACATTCCCCAGCAGCATACCTCGTCATATGTGCTTGTCATGGTCACAGGTGGTGAAGCATTACTGACACTGGATCGGGGGTCTATCCATATCCATGCACAAGGCGTATATTCCTGTGTACCCGAATCCACTTTTGGACTGACTTCTTTCGGAGATGAAGGAGCCGAAGTAACGATCATGCGGTTTGACCTTTATCAAGAGCTGCATGATGATCCTGACACCTTGCATGTGGTTAAAGATACCCCGATGTTCAGATCTGGCAAGGAGCTGGCAGTGTCACCCACTGTTCAGCTCTCATTTATGTGCGAAGAAATACACAATCTGTGGCATAGTGGCAGGGCCATGGGGCAATTTCAGGCACATGTGCAGTTTCTCCAATTGCTTGCAAGCCTTACGGAAGCATCACCTCCGCTCAAGGAAGATTCCCAGATGATGATCCAGCGTACCAAAGATTATATCGATGAGCATTCCAATGAGAATCTAACCGTGGAATATCTGGCAGGCATGGCCGGGCTGAGTCCGAAATATTATGTGGACCTGTTCAAGCGAAGAAATGGAATGAGTACAACTGATTATATTTCTTCACTCCGCATTAACCGGGCAAAACAATTGATGGCCGGTACTGAAATGCGTCTGCGGGATATTGCTCATCAGGTTGGATATCAGGACGAATTTTACTTCAGTCGCAAATTTAAAAAAGCCATGGGAATATCCCCTTCGGTATATATGAACAGCCGCCGCCGTAAAATTGCCGCCTATCACATTGCGATTACAGGACATTTGCTGGCCCTGAACATGATTCCCTATGCGGCACCGCTGCACCCGAAATGGACATCGTATTATTATCGAATGTATGGCAAGGACATTCCTGTACATCTGAGTGCCTATCGGATTGACATGGAATGGCAATCCAAAATTCGGGCTCTGCAGGAGCATCAGCCGGACCTGATTATCAGTTACGACCACTTGCGACCTGAGGAGAAAGCACAGCTTGAAAGTATTGCGCCGGTTCATTACCTCACGGTCTCAGATCACAACTGGCGTTCACAGCTTCAGATTCTGGCTGAACAACTGGGGGCACAGCAGGATGCCAAGAGTTGGCTGGAAACTTATGATCATAAGGCGGACCAGGTCAAAACGATGATGCATCAAAAGCTTGGCAACGAGAAGGTAGTCGTTGTCCGTTTGTTAAAACACCAGTTCACACGTTATTGTTCACCTTCCATGTTGGAAGTGTTATATGGAGATTTGGCAGTCAAACCAGCCCATATCAGTGAAGAAGGGGAGATATATAACGAGCCGATTACGTTGGAACAGCTGGATGAAATGCAGACCGATTGGATATTTCTGATGGTATGTCAAGAGAGTAAGACGTTATCCTTCTGGGAGGATGTGCAGAAAACCTCCTTGTGGCAAAATATAAAATCTGTTCAGAATAACCGGTTGTTCATCATCCCGGCTGATCCCTGGCTTGAGAACTCGCCCCTCGCCAACGAACGCATCCTGGACGATCTGATGGATCGCTATCGGTGAAAAATCCATAGAGATTCAGGACAGAGTCCATGGTTCTGTCGGTCAATCTTGTTTATCATTCAATAATGATTATTATTCTCAATTAGAATAATCGAAATTGAAGGGGGATCACCAGAGATGAAAAAGAAATTGGGGTTATGTTTGGTAATGATATGTATGCTCGCTGTATTGGGAGCGTGCGGCAATAAAGAGGACGCGTCAGGGACTGCGGAGAATTCGGCTTCGACTGGAACAACGGCGACGACCAATGAAACGGATACAGCTGAGGCAGCTGAAGGCACAAGAACTATTAAATACTTAGATCAGGAGTACACGGTTCCGACAGAGGTTAACCGTATTGTAATTACCGGTTCCATGGAAGCCATGGAGGATGCACTGGTTCTTGATGTACATCCGGTAGGGGCTATTACTTTTGGCGGCGAATTCCCGGAGATGTATGCTTCTATCACGGATCAAGCTGAGTCCATTGGGCAGAAGATTGAGCCTAACTTTGAGACCATTCTGTCCCTGAAACCGGATATTATCCTGGGTTCTACGAAGTTTAAACCTGAAGTGGCCGAGCAGTTAAGCAAAATTGCGCCATTTATTCAGGTGTCTCATATTGCTACGGATTGGGAGTCGAACCTTAATCTACTGGCTGAGCTGACAGGCAAACAGGAACAGGCCAAACAGGAAATTGAACAGTATAAGGCTGCTTTGACTACTGCCCAGGCTGAACTTGGGGACAAACTGGAAAACAAAAAGGTGTTGGCAGTACGTATTCGTAACGGACAAATGTATGTGTATCCTGAGTCTGTCTTTGTGAATCCGATTCTGTATGGAGACCTTGGATTCCAGGTTCCGGCCGAGATTCAGGCAGCCAAAGCACAGGAAGCACTTTCGGTAGAGAAGTTTGCAGAGATGAACCCGGATTATGTGTTTGTACAATTTGAGACATCCGAGAACTCCGACACCCCGAATGCCCTGACAGATCTGCAAAACAACCCGATTATCCAGAAGACAACCGCGCTGAAGGAAAATCATGCTTTTGTCAATGTCATTGATCCATTGGCTGAAGGTGGTCCGGCCTGGAGTCGTATTGAATTCCTGAAAGCAGCAGTTGAGCAGTTATCCAAATAATTAGAGCAAGGCGTGTATACTCCTATGCAAAAAAGAAGATTGAATCCGGTGGTGCTGTTCGCAGCAGCACCTCTGTTCATTGCAGTTACCATTCTGGCGTCCGTGATGTACGGAGCCAAGAGCATTGACGTTTCGACCATAACGGCAGCCATTTTCCATTTTGATACAGACAGCATCGATCACCAGATCATCGTGTCATCCCGGCTCCCGCGTGTTATTGGTGCTCTATTGATCGGGGCTTTTCTGGCGGTGTCAGGTGCACTTATGCAGGGGATGACAAGAAACTATCTTGCATCCCCTTCCATTATGGGGGTATCCGATGGATCGGTAGTGGTCATCACCTTATGTATGGTATTTATGCCGAACACGTCATCTCTTGGTCTGATATTTTACTCTTTGGCGGGATCGGCACTTGGAGCAGGACTGGTATTTTTCATAGCCTGGTTACTGCCGGGCGGCATGTCGCCTGTTCGGCTTGCCATTCTGGGCACGATTATTGGTACATTCCTCGGTGGTGTATCTCAGGCCGTGGCTACCTATTATCAGGTGTCTCAAACGATCAGTTTCTGGTATAACGCCAGATTGCATCAGATGGACCCAGGCATGATCAAGCTGATTATTCCATTTGCTGTGGTGGGACTGGCGTTAGCCATCATTCTTTCCAAGTCTATTACCATTCTGTCGATGGGCGATGATGTGGCAACAAGCCTGGGGCAGCGTACCGGATGGGTTAAGGCTTTATCGATACTGAGTGTGGTTATCCTGACTGGAATATCTGTGGCTTTGGCGGGCAAAATCGCTTTTGTCGGTTTGTTGGTTCCGCATATTACCCGATTTCTCTTCGGGGTAGATTACCGCTGGATTATTCCGTGTTCCGCTCTGCTGGGCGGATTCTTTTTGGCCTGGTGTGACATCTTGAGTCGTTTCATTAACTCTCCGTTTGAAACACCAATTGGAGTCGTCACCGCATTATTTGGCGTTCCCTTCTTCCTTTATCTGATCAAAACCAAAGGAGGGGGAAAACATGCCTGAACCGCAGCGGGGAAGATTATGGGCCGTCATTTTCATAAGTTCAATAATCATTGCAGCAGCCGTTTATATCAGTTTGACTAATGGTGCGTTTGACATATCGGTGATGGATGTGGTCAAAACGTTATTACGGCTGGACCCTGTCCATGAGCATGATCTGGTCATTTTTGATTTCAGGCTGCCGCGTATTGTCATTGCATTACTGCTTGGCCTGGGACTCGGGATTGCCGGAGCTGTTATTCAGGGCATCGCCCGCAATCCGCTGGCTGACCCCGGCATGCTTGGGATTAACGCAGGTGCCGGAACAGCAATGGTGCTCTTTATGCTTCTGTTCCATGGGTCCATAGCAGGTACAGGATGGTTGTCCATTATGGCGATGCCACTGTTTGGCCTGGTGGGTGGATTAACGGCAGTTATTCTCATCTTGTGGTTTGCACAGGAGCGTGGTCAGTTGGATTCCCAAAGGCTTATTCTGGTCGGGATTGCCATCGGTTCAGGTTTTAGTGCAATTACGCTTTATCTTTCCCTAAAGATGAACCCGTCCGATTTTGAGATGGCTACCGTCTGGCTGACAGGCAGCATTTATAATGCCAATTGGCGATACATATCGGCGATGATTCCATGGCTGGTTCTGCTGATTCCATTGCTTTGGGCTAAATCCCGTGTGCTGGATGTCATGCAGCTGCAGGAGGCCAGCAGCATGGGACTCGGCGTGGATGTTCATCGGGAGAGAAAAATATTGTTGCTGGGCAGTGTTGGGCTCGTCAGTGCCTGTGTTGCCGTATCCGGGAGTATCGGATTTGTTGGGTTAATCGCTCCTCATATTGCACGGCGGCTGGTGGGGCTTCACCATAAACGGGTCATTCCGATATCCGGGTTGGTTGGCATGGCGATGGTTGTTGTAGGGGATTTGATTGGCAAAACGGTGTTTGCCCCGGCAGAACTGCCTGTGGGCATCGTCATCTCCATTATTGGCGTTCCTTATTTCATCTTTTTACTGCTCAAGAACCGGATGTAACAAGCCAGATTTGAAACAGGAGGGAAGGGTTCCATACATGAGTAAATGGGTACAGGAGTCGGTTAATGGCTGGACGCTCCATCTGCTGCTTCCGCCATCTTACACAGAGGGAGATCGTCATTACCCGGTCGTTTATATTCAGGATGGAGGTGCGGTAGCCAAAGCCTGCAGCAATCTGCTGGATCATTCTTTTCGCTCCGGAAAACTGCCTGAATTGATTTTGGTCGGTATTGAACCTCACAATCGCAACGATGACTACACGCCATGGCCTGTACCAGCGCTGCATGCATCCTTTTCGGCCTTTGGCGGTCAGGGAAGCATATATCTGAAGGCGATCACTGAGCAGCTGAAACCGTATGTGGACTCGTCTTACCGTACTCTTGCAGATTCAGAGAATACAGGTATACTTGGTTGTTCGCTCGGTGGGCTGATCTCTCTGTTTGCGGCGATGGAATTCCCTCATATCTTTGGAAAGGTTGGGACGTTATCAGCCTCAATGTGGTATGAAGGTTTCCTCGATTATATGAGTGACTATTCCTGGGCTGAACGCCGCGGTTTGAAGTTGTATATGTACGTTGGGAGTCTGGAAGGTGTGTACAAGGTTAATGCCCAAGCACAAATGTTGGGAAATACACGTTCTGCGTGTCGCATGATTTTGGCCCAGGGTTATCCTGCCGAGCGGCTGAATTACGTGGAGGAAGAGGGCGGGACGCATGATCTTTTGTTTTTTGCCAAGCATCTGCCCGAAGCATTATCCTGGTTGTATCAGTGAGCATATAGCTTAGGAAGCCCTCATTCTGTTTGGATATCGTCACACCTCAGCTTGTCCTTCCGAATTCGCCCATGCTATATTGGGGAGATGTGAGGAGATGAGGATATGAAGCTGGTGTCCTGGAATGTGAATGGATTGCGGGCATGTGTTACCAAAGGATTCATGGATTATTATAACGAGAGTCAGGCCGATATTTTCTGTGTGCAGGAGACCAAGCTGCAGGCAGGACAGATCGAGATGGATCTGGGAGAAGACGTATATCAATACTGGAATTATGCTGTCAAAAAAGGATACTCCGGCACAGCCGTATTTACCCGGATCAAGCCGCTATCTGTCTGGTACGGGATCGAGGAAGATAGCGAACCGGAAGGCCGAATGATTACGCTGGAGTTTGATCATTTTTATTTAATAAACGTATATACCCCCAACGCGAAGCGGGATCTGACCAGACTTCCTTATCGTTTGGAATGGGAGGATCGGTTCAGAGGGTACGTGCTGCAATTGGAGCAGACCAAACCTGTTATCGTATGTGGTGACCTGAATGTAGCCCATCAGGAGATCGACCTGAAGAATCCGAAACCCAATCTGGGCAACTCGGGATTCACGCTGGAAGAGCGAGGCAAGATGACCGATCTGCTGGCTGCCGGATATGTGGATAGCTTCCGCCATTTGTACCCGGATCGCACGGATGTGTACAGTTGGTGGTCGTACATGCCCAAGGTAAGAGAGCGTAATGTTGGATGGCGGATCGATTATTTCCTTGTCTCCAATCAGGTGGCTCCGAAGGTGTCGGATGCACATATTGATTGCCATGTCATGGGCAGTGATCATTGCCCGGTGGGTCTCACGTTGCAATTGTAGATTGCAGAGGGTGTATTTACCTTTTACAAAATGAATATCATCCAAACCGCAGGTTTCCGTTATCGGGAATTTGCGGTTATTTTACGTTGTCTATATGATTATCTTCCCTTTGGTGCAGGTCTCAATGGTATGCGGGTAGGGGGTGGAACTAGACTTAGGTTGGGGAAAGAACTGGACCCGGGATCGTTCCGTTTCCATCCGTACTTGGGTAAGATTGAAGAATACATATAGAAGATGATTCGGGTAAGGGGTAGAGAACGATGAAGAAGGGGTTACGGAGAGGTTTGAAGGGGCTGGGGGGCCTGCTGCTGGCAACAGGGCTTCTGCTGCTGGCAGGAACCGCGTACGAGGCGTATCAGTCGACACAGGACATGAAATCTTATACTGCACCAGGCAAGATGTATGAGGTGAGCGGATGTAACATGCATCTCTATACAACGGGAAGAGGAAATGCGACAGTTGTTCTCGCTTCAGGCTGGGGTACGCCCAATCCGTATGTTGATTTCAGCCCGCTATATAACAAGTTGAAATCCCAGGTGAAAATTGCGGTGTATGATCGGTTCGGTTACGGGTATAGCGATTATACGGATCGGCCACGTGATATCGATACCATTACAGAGGAAATCCATCAATTGCTGCGAGTATCCGGCCAACGTCCGCCGTATATCATGGTAGGTCATTCTCTCGGATCTCTGGAGACCGTGCGATTCGCACAAATGTACCCCGATGAGGTAGCTGGCATGGTCATGATTGATGGAGGAAGTCCCGAATATTACAGCACTGTGGCTATGGAGCAATCGGATTGGTATTTCGATTCAGCCCGTCTTCTGGTGAAAACAGGAATTGTGCGGACATTGCTGCATTCGGATCGGTTAACCGAATCTTTGGTCGTTAACCCGGATCTCGTTACGGAGTCAATGAGAAAGGCAGCCACCATATCCACACTCAAGCATGCTTACAATGACAACGTGATTGGAGAGATGCGCAATTCCAAGAAGAACGCTGCCCATATCCTGGAGCATAAAAAGGAATTCTCCTTCCCGCTAACCATTCTGACGGCCGGTTCAGAGAAACCGAGCGAAGGCAGCCGGGCATGGCAGGCAGATCAAGCCGATTTTGCTTCATGGTCCAGTCAAGGAACACAGGTCACTGTGGCACACGCCAAACACGATATTCATAACAGTCAGCCGGATATTGTCGCCAATGAAATTTTGGAGTTGGTGAGGCGGTCCGGTGAACTATGAAGAACATAATCCAGCCAAAATATAGCAAACAAGATGAGGAGGTAGGATGGATGAAAAAGATCAGAACCGCTTTAAGATTCCTTTCCTTACTCCTGGCAAGTTGTCTGTTGTCTCTAACGGTATTGTCCGTTTCCGTCTTGTTTGCTACTTCTTCCGTGGGTGCCATACCTTTTATCCATTCGGTTGGACGTGATTAGAATAAAAGGAATATATCAGGCCTTGCTGCTCTGCATGCAAGGTATTTTTATTTCAAACTGGAAACCTGACAATTTACATGTTATGTTATATCATTATACTAGATAAAGTAGGCAACTATAGATGAAGACAGGAGAGGATTGAACATGGTCAAAGTTGGTATCGTAGGTTACGGAAATCTGGGCAAAGGTGTAGAGAAAGCTATTACTCAAAACCCGGATATGGAGCTTGTTGCTGTATTTACACGTCGTAACCCGGAGCAGATGGTTGCAGAAGGTACAGAGGTTCGTTTCGAACATATCTCTGCTGCTGAGCAATACATAGGCAAAATTGATGTGATGATTCTGTGTGGAGGTTCGGCAACCGATCTTCCGGAGCAGACACCTGCAATTGCAAAATTGTTCAATACGGTGGATAGCTTCGATACACATGCCAAAATCCCTGAATTCTATAAAGAAGTTAACGCTGCGGCAGAGCAAGGTGGCCACGTGAGCGTCATTTCCACAGGTTGGGACCCAGGCTTGTTCTCAATGAACCGACTGCTTGCTCAATCGATCCTGCCAGAAGGAAAAGAGTACACGTTCTGGGGTAAAGGAGTAAGCCAAGGTCACTCCGATGCCATCCGTCGTGTTCCTGGCGTTAAGGCTGGTGTGCAATACACTGTACCTGTTGAAGAAGTAATCAACAGCATTCGTGCTGGGGAGACCCCAGAATTGACCACACGTGAGAAGCATCTGCGTCAATGCTATGTAGTTGCAGAAGCTGGTGCAAATCAGGACGAGATTCGTGAAACGATTGTATCTATGCCTAACTATTTCTCGGATTACGATACAACGGTAACGTTTATTACTGAAGAGCAATTGAAGGCTGAGCATGAAGGCATGCCGCACGGTGGATTTGTCATTCGTAGTGGAGTTACAGGTGCAGGCCAGAAACAAATTATTGAGTTTGGTCTGAAGCTCGACAGCAATCCTGAATTTACCGCAAGTGTACTGGTGGCTTATGCAAGAGCCGCACAACGTTTGAGTCTGGAAGGACACAAAGGGGCTAAGACAGTATTTGATATCCCACTCGGTCACCTGTCTCCTAAATCGGCTGAGGACCTTCGCCGCGACTTGCTGTAGTCCGTTAATTCATTACCGCAGTTGTAAGACCTGATTAATTCATATCTAAAATGTAATACAACACAAACAGCTCGTCCTTCTAAACAGAGGGACGAGCTGTTTGTGTTATACATACGAATCAGTGCATATTCATGGTTTATTCATATTCATTCATAATTCATACTTCATCTTGGGACAGTCTTCCCTACAGCCAGTGTGAGGGAATGTTTAAATGATCCGGCAACTTGGTATCTGCACTGCCTTTTGCCGAGTTGAGCTGGGATTGCGTCAGAAAGATGCTGCCTCTCAGATCCGCTCCACCCAGATTCGCATCCCGCAAGTCAGCCCCAATTAGATCGGTCTTTCTCATATCTGCGTTTCGTAGGTCAGCCGCTATCATTAATGCACCTCTGAAGCTCGCTCCCCGAAGGTCAGCTCCTTTTAGATTGGCACCCAGAAAGTCTCTTCCGATACGCTTTTTGGTCTTCGATTTGGAAGGCTCCTTACCCGAAGCTGGGACCTTTGCCCGCACCATCTCGCTGGCCTGTACAAGCAGTTCGTTCACCACCGCCCGATGTGCAGGAATATCGAGACGTAATATGGCAGATGGCTCCAGATCGGTCAGTCGTTCCGTTTCCCGATATACGTCCTTCAACGCGGCATGGATGGATGATGTTTCCGGCAGCATTAGCATTTCATTGATGTAGCTCATCATCTCATGAAGCTGCTTCATGACAGGCAAGCAATCGAACATTTCAGCAGCTGATTCCGGATGATTACGCCAATCCTTGCCCGCATATGTAATTTGTGATAGTTTCTGACCAGCTCCGAAACAATCGTAGACTGTGCAGCCCTTGAACCCTTTCTGTCGCAGCTGTGTATGGATGCCACAGCGGTTATCGGTACGAAGATTGGAACAGGGAGTACCGCTGGATTTATCAAAAGCAAAGTCTGAGGATTTGCCATACGGCAAGGCGACACAGCATAGACCAAAACATTGCTCACAGTCTGCGCTTAAATGCAGAGTAGCCTGATTGCTACTGAATGCTTGATTAGTCATTTATACACTTCCTTTAATTAAAAAAAATGCTATTTTAAGGTCAGTACAACTTTACCATTACACTGGATTTCGATCAATTCCGATATGGATCATATGGCGATTCTGATACCGGATTAAACTCCATAAATGACATTAGAAATGTAAAATAACCGCCTCCCGTGATGGAAGGCGGTTTATTTAGTTAGTTAGCAACTATAACACAATTAGAATTAGACGATACCTTGCGCAAGCATGGCGTCTGCAACCTTCAGGAAGCCAGCGATGTTCGCTCCGGCAAGCAGGTTACCTGCACAGCCGTACTCATCCGCTGCCTGAACACAGCTAGTGTAGATGTTAGACATAATGTCATGCAGCTTGGCGTCCACTTCTTCAAATGACCAGGACAACCGCATGCTGTTCTGCGA
The DNA here is from genome assembly GCF_900107875.1 of Paenibacillus sp. 276b. Taxonomy (NCBI): domain Bacteria; kingdom Bacillati; phylum Bacillota; class Bacilli; order Caryophanales; family Paenibacillaceae; genus Paenibacillus; species Paenibacillus sp. 276b. The sequence continues at coordinate 278,000 of NZ_FNRR01000004.1, forward strand.
CATTTCAAGTGCGGACACGGCAACCCCGCCAGCATTAGCCGCTTTGGCTGGTCCAAACAGAACGCCTTCTTTATGGAAAACGTCAATCGCAGCCAGAGTGGAAGGCATGTTTGCTCCTTCACCGATCGCTTTAACTCCGCCTTGCACGAGCAATGCAGCAGCCTGTTCGTCGATTTCATTTTGCGTTGCACAAGGCAGCGCGATATCACAAGGGATAGACCAGATGCCTTCACAGCCTTCGGTATACACGGCATGTGGATGCTCTTTGACATATTCGCTGATCCGCAGACGATCAACCTCTTTTAATCTTTTTACGGTATCCAGATTGATTCCTTGAGCGTCATAGATATAACCACCAGAGTCACTACACGCGACAACATTAGCTCCAAGCTCTTGAGCCTTCTGAATGGCATAGATGGATACATTACCCGAACCGGAGACAACCACGGTGCTGTCCTTGAAGCTCAGTCCTTTAGATGCCAACATTTCCTTCACAAAGTACACGCATCCGAATCCGGTAGCTTCCTTACGTGCAAGACTTCCTCCGTATAGGAGCCCTTTACCTGTAAGAACGCCAGCTTCGTGTCCACCGCTGATGCGTTTGTACTGTCCGAACATATAACCGATTTCCCGTGCACCTACACCGATGTCCCCGGCAGGTACGTCCGCATCGGAACCGATATATTTGTACAGCTCAGTCATGAAGCTTTGAGTGAAACGCATGACTTCCAGATCTGATTTTCCTTTTGGATCGAAGTCGGAACCACCTTTACCACCGCCGATTGGCAGGCCAGTCAGGGCATTCTTGAAAATTTGTTCAAATCCCAGGAATTTAACGATTCCCGAGTAAACGGAAGGATGGAAACGAAGTCCACCTTTGTAAGGACCAATTGCGCTGTTGAACTGAACACGGAATCCACGGTTTACTTGTACCTTGCCTTGATCATCTACCCAAGGCACGCGGAACGTAATGACACGTTCTGGCTCAACAAGCTGTTCAAGCAAGCCATTTTCCCGATATTTCGGGTGAGCTGCAATGACAGGAATAAGCGAGTCCAGGATCTCTTTGACAGCCTGATGGAATTCACTTTCCTGTGGATTTCTGGCGATAACCGATTCGTAAACGGAATGAACATACTCTGCGGCAGTTACTTGAGTTGAATCCTTAGTTATAGTCGACACTTTTTCAATGCACTCCTTTATTGTGTTAAAGTCTTGGGATGGCTATTTGTATAAATTGCATAAAAGTTTGTAGTTAAATATACAGGAAACAAAATAAAAATACGAGATGAAAACCCATAAAATGTTTTTTATGACGTTATTAAAATCTTCTATGGATCTGTCATATGATGTAAAGGTTAAGTTTGGAAGCCGGATTGACGCCCTTTTTATCATTATACAACGCAAAGTTAACAGAATAGCTGGATTAAAAAATTTGTTTTGGTAAGATGGTAGTAAGACCGCGGTATCCGTGGTTTTTTTATCTATATGAAGGAGGAGAACAACATGATGAAGAAAAACATGCGAATCAACATGGAGAACAGGGCTTGTATAGGAGGTGAGATTTATTATGAACCATAGGACCTCCTTTCAAAATTGCAGAGAAATGCTGGTGAACCAGCTCATTATATTCGGTGAAGAGAAAAGAACATTTCTCGACGCCTATTTTGACGTGCGTGATCCGGAACGTTCGCAGATGGAACGGCTGCTCGCAAACTATACCACGTGTGTGGAGAAGCTGCTCCTTGGTTCGGATGAAGCTCTGGAATCGGTGGTACTTATCGGTAGTTTAATCCGTTTTGAGTACGTTGACTTCCATACATCTGATTCATTCACCATTGTTATGCCGGATGACGCGGACCCGGATGCGGGGCATATTTCCTTCCTCTCCCCTGTGGGGCGGCAATTATTGCTTGGGCTCAAGGGAGAAGTGAGGTCGATTAATATACCGGCTGGCTCCATGCGAGTACGCATTACGGATATTACGTTAAACAATGAGTCCTTGAATCGGATGTCCACTGGGGGTGCAGATCATGCACTTTAAAGAGACGGATTTGCCGGGAATTGGACGCAAATATTGGTTGCACACACGCAGCGGTGAGCATCTGGTCATCGTTATCCATAATGATGAGCGACGTGACCTGTTTCACATGGAATCAGGCGATTCGCCTGAAGAATTGGGAGATATGGTGTCACTGGTCACACTGGATGATGATGAGGCACGTGCGGTTGCGGCTATTGTCGGTGGCATGACGTACAAACCAACCTTTCAGGATGAGCGTGAAGTTATGCTGGAGGGACTGTTAATTGAGTGGCTCCGTATTGAGCCGCATTCAGAGAGCATAGGAAGATCGATCGGAGAACTGAATATTCGCCAGGCAACAGGAGCAGTTATTCTTGCTGTGGTGGAGAAGAACAGGATGAAACAGTTTAATCCAGGTCCTGACTATACCTTTACCGCGGGGGCAACGGTTGTTGTCGCTGGTGAACGGGATCAGATCAAACTGTTAAAACAGTTGTTATCCAATGGACGGCTCTAGCCTATGGATATGCTCATATTCGAAGTGGGAATTGCCGTTGCGCTGATTACACTTACGGGGCTAATATCTGCAAAATTACGATTTTCGGTCATTCCTTTCTATATTCTGATTGGTATGGCTGTTGGACCGCATGCACCACAGATCGGCATTGTGGATTTGCGTTTTATCGAAAGCTCGGAATTTATTGAATTTATGGGCAGGCTGGGTATTCTGTTTTTGCTCTTTTATCTGGGATTGGAATTTTCGGTCTCCCGCCTGATGAAGTCGGGCAAAGCCATTCTGACCGGAGGTATGTTCTACGTTGGACTAAATTTTGCTTCCGGTCTGCTGCTAGGATGGTTCATGGAACTGCCACTCAAAGAAACGTTAGTTGTCTGTGGTATTATGACGAGTTCTTCCACAGCTATTGTGGCTAAAGTACTCGTGGATCTGAAGCGCACGGCGAACCCGGAGACGGAGATTATTATGGGCATGATCATGTTTGATGATCTGTTTATTGCCATCCATATCTCGATTCTGACGGGGCTTGTACTTAGTGGGGCTACCTCATTCCTCAGCGTCTTGCTCGTATCCTTGTCTGCGCTGCTCTTTATTGTGCTATTTCTAATCATAGGCAGGAAATGCATCAAGTATATTGATAAGGCACTCAACATCAAGTCATCGGAGTTGTTTCTGCTTACCGTTATGACGTTGCTCTTTCTGGTGGCGGGTTTCTCGGAAACGCTGCATGTAGCCGAAGCGATTGGAGCTCTGATGATGGGGCTGGTTCTGGGGGAGTCCAGACATGCCAGCCGAATTGAGCATCAGATTATGCCGTTCAAAGATTTCTTTGGGGCGATCTTCTTTTTCAGCTTTGGCCTGACCATTGAACCTTCGACCCTTGGCGGAGCCGTTGGAATGACCGTGCTTGCCGTTATTCTGACCATTGCCAGCAACTATGGTGCGGGCATGATCGCTGGCAGACTCTCCGGGATGTCTCCACGCGCTTCTCTTAATGTGGGATTCACGCTGGTGTCCCGTGGAGAGTTCTCTATCATTATGGCGAATATCGGCAAGGCAGGAGGCCTGATGGCATCCATTCAGTCTTTTGCCGTGTTATATGTGTTGATTCTGGCAGTGCTTGGCCCGATCCTGACGAAAGAATCACCTTGGATCTACAGTCAATACGCTCGCTTGAGGAAAAGAATGAGGGGGAAAGAGACGGGATGAATTGTGCATCTGTTTGCCACGTCTTTACAGCGTAGGTTAATACACAAATGCAAACACGCTTTGAATCTAATCCACTGCTAAACCGTACACGCCACACTACTTGGAGTATATTCTCTCCTTGGTGTGGCGTTTATTGTATCGGGGAATGTACCATCCCTTTATTGACAGATGTATGAAGGCTGTTATACAAAGAAGTATACTTATGGAAGTAGGCTTAATGTAAGGTCGTGCAATGCACGGCCTTTTTTGGCTATATAGGATCAGTCTCATTCAATCTGAATCAGACTGATCTATGACAAGAGGAGAATGAACAGCATGGATAATCTGCCTTCATATCATTCATCACATCATTATTGGAAACAGTATCAAGCCTTTTTCCCGGAAGAATTCAGGCTAGGGGACCATGCGAATCCTGAAGAGGAGTGGTGGGAATCGAACGGGGTTCATCTGCACATCGATCGTCTGCCCGCGCCCGATTCGCCGATCAAAATTCTGTTCATTCACGGAGCTGGAGGCAATGGCAGGTTGCTCGCGCCTTATGCTCGAATGTTGCAGCTCCGAGGCTATGAGGTAGTATCGCCAGATCTTCCACCGTATGGACTGAGCTATCCGTTGCCTGGGACACGTCTCAATTATGAACTATGGATCAAGCTGCTTGTTTCACTCGCTGATTGCGAATTTAGGAAAGACGGCAAGCCGATCGTGGCATTGGGAAGCAGCATCGGAGGTATGCTGGCTTATCACATGAGTGCACGCAGTGAGCACGTACAAGGCTTGATTGTAACGACATTTGTGGACACGAGTGATGCGGATATGCGTGACCAGCTTGCACCAAACCGTTTGGTGAGCCGATGGGGCAAACGTATGATGGATCGGTTTCCGGCTTTACTGGATCATATACGTATCTCTGTGAAGCAAGTATCGCGTATGCAGCTGATTACCAATAATTCGGAGTTAACCCGACTTATTATGAATGATCCACAGGCGGCATCGACACGTGTCCCATTAGAACTGTTAAGAACATTCCTGAATAAGAAGCCGGAGGTAAATCCGGAACAGTTTGGCCAATGTCCCGTACTGCTGGTTCACCCCGAACTGGACCCGATGACACCACTACGGTTCAGCCAATCTTTTTTTGATCGATTAAAGGTGGAAAAGGAATGCGTAGTGTTGGAAGGAGCGGGCCACTTCCCTATAGAACAGCCAGGGCTGAATCAATTGGAAGAAGCCGTGTTACGATTTTTACATAAGATTGAAGCTCAACATTTATGAAAGTTGAATTCGAATGTTCTCTATATGAACCGCGACCCCGCCCACTTGAATCTTTGTAATTTCATTGGACATGCCCAGTGTTAATCTGGCTTGGATCTCCGAGGGACGGTTCATAGTATACCCTTGTCTAATCGTATAGATTGTATCGTGGGGATCTGAAAGTTGGTTGTATTTATGTAAATAACAGAGTAAAGCACCGTTAGAAGTACCAGTTGCGCTCTCTTCCGGGATATCGTAAAGGGGAGCAAAGTTCCGGCATTCTGCCAGAGTACTCTCTTTATCTGGTTCGACTGCAAACACGTGATAACCTACGACATGGTTAGCTTTGCTAATTTCAGCGATAAGCTGAAAATCAGGAATGATTTTTGACAGAACATCAACATGGTTAACCGTAATCAAGATATCGCGCAATCCGGTAGATACGATCTGTACAGGTAATTCAGCGTGTAAATCATGTGTGGAAATACCCAGAGAATCTGCAATGCCTTGTCGGTCAACGATCTCTCCAAACTCCGGAAGCGCCTGAGACAGATAGACTTCACCATTGTTCTGGACAACTACTTCAAGTATTCCGGCTAACGTCTCCAGCGTGTATACACCTACATCAACGATATGCTGTGCTTTCATTAAATAAAATAAGGCAATCGTTGCATGTCCGCATAGATCAACTTCATCACTAGGGGTGAAGTAACGCACTTTGAAATCAGCCTGGTCCGATGGCATAACAAACGCGGTCTCTGAGAATCCAACTTGTCTGGCAATCTCCTGCATCTGGGAGTCGGACAAGTGTCCTGCTTGTAAAACAACTCCTGCGGGGTTTCCGCCTAGAGGCTTATCCGAAAATGCATGTAACGTACTTACTTCAATTTCCACATCTCTACCTCGCTTGTTCAGTTATTTAAGTTCAACAGTTCTTCATTATATCACGGTTCCTAATCGGGATTGTGAACCCAAACCTGCTGCGAATTCATGAATATAGGTCAAGTGAACGTTCGGGAAGGGTAATGAAGAAGGAGAGCATAACGATAATGCTATGGAAAGGCTGGGATCTCTAATGAAAGCAATTGTGATTGAAAAGTTCGGTGGAGCGGAACAATTGAAGGAAAAGGAAATGCCGAAGCCGGCATGTGGAGTGAACCAGGTGCTAATCCGCATTCATGCTACTTCTGTAAACCCGGTGGATTTTAAAGTCAGACAAGGCCATATGAAAGAGGCAGCAGATTCTTTCCCACTAATATTGGGCGGGGATGTGGCCGGGACAGTGACTGAAGCGGGTTCCAATGTCACTAGGTTCAGAGCGGGCGATCGCGTATTTGCCCGTCCTCGTCATTTCGGGACCTATGCAGAATATGTGGCTGTGGATGCGGACATCATTGCCCGTATCCCGGAAAATCTAAGCTTCGAGGAAGCAGCTGCCATACCGCTAGCAGCCATGACGGCCTGGCAGGCACTTGTTGACCATGGACGGCTTGCCAAAGGGCAGAAGGTTCTCATTCACGCCGGAGCAGGTGGTGTAGGAACCTTTGCTATTCAGATTGCCAAATATCTTGGCGCTGAAGTGGCTTCCACGGCGAGTGAATCGAATGAGGAATTGCTTCGTTCGCTGGGAGTGGACCATTTTATCAATTATAAAAAAGAAGACTTCTCAGAGATTCTCTCCGGGTACGATGTCGTGCTGGACACGATGGGTGGCGATATTCAGCGTGATAGCTTCAAGGTATTGAAGGCCGGTGGACATCTGGTATCGCTTGTGGAACAACCGGATGAAACGATGGCTAAGGAAACAGGTGTAACGGCCAACGTGTTCATGATGGAACCCAAAGGGGACCAACTCGATCAGTTGGCCGAGCTCGCTGCTGAGGGCAAGCTGAGACCCATCATTGATGAGACATACCCCTTGAGTGAACAAGGACTGCGTGAAGCGCACGAAAAAAGCGAAACCTATCATACACGCGGAAAACTGGTCATTCGAGTAGAATAGATGAGGGTTATCTTTGAAGGTTTCAAATTTAAAAACTTTACTGACGGAAGATGTCAGTAAAGTTTTTTTATACTAGGCTTATCTACTAGAAGGGAAGTGCACTATGCATACAAAAAAAGCATATCTTTATGTATTTGAAACGATGTCAGACTGGGAGGTAGGTTATTTAATTGCTGAACTAAACTCGGGAAGGTATTTTAAGAAAGAGCTGGAGCCGATAGAGGTGGTTGCTGTTGGCGTTGATAAAAGTCCCGTGACTACCATGGGGGGATTGGAAATATTACCTCGCATTTCAGTTGATGAGTGTATGTTGGAAAGTACGGATGTATTGATTCTTCCAGGCGGAAATACTTGGATGGAATCCATTCACGAGCCCATATTAAAAAAAGCTTCGACATCTTTGGAAAAAGGTCATGTTGTTGCGGCAATATGTGGTGCAACCGTTGGACTTGCGAGGGTGGGATTGCTAGACTCCAGAAGGCATACAAGCAACGATCTGGAATATTTGAAAATGATTTGTCCTCATTACATTGGAGAAAAATACTATGAAATGGTACCGGCCGTAACGGATGGCAATTTAGTTACTGCATCGGGCATAGCTCCTTTGGAATTTGCGATGCTTGTATTGAAGGTACTAGATGTATTTACACCGGAGACTTTAGATTCGTGGTTCAATCTATATCAGACTCATGAACCAAAATACTTCTTCGAGTTAATGAATTCTATCAAATAGCTAACATTTCGATATTTTCGCATGGAGTGGAATAAGATATAATAGTAACAATTTATTCCATTCTATGTATGAGGTGATTCGGATGTCCAATGAGCTCATTCAAGCGATTCAATTATTAAAAGAAAAGAAGTGGGTGGATCTGACCCATACGTTTGGACCGGAATCTCCACATTTCTCGGCTTTTGATGCGGCACAATTCGATACGTTGTTTAATCACGACCAAGGTTTCTTTGCCCAAAGTTTCAGGTTTCCCGGTCAATATGGTACGCATCTCGATGCACCGATCCATTTTGTGCGTGATACCCGTTATCTCGATGAATTGGGGTTGAAGGAGCTTGTGCTACCGCTTGTTGTCATTGATCAATCTGTGGCTGTAGAGAGCAATCCGGATTTCACGCTGGATGTCGATCATATTCTTGAGTTTGAAAAAGAGCATGGCGTTATTGAAGCTGGCAGCTTTGTAGCACTACGTACTGATTGGAGCAAACGCTGGCCCAGTCACGAAGCATTCGACAACAAGGATGCAGAGGGAAACAGTCATGCACCCGGATGGTCAGTCAGTGCGCTAATGTTTTTATTCGAGGAAAGAAAAATACAGGCGATTGGCCATGAGACCTTCGACACCGATTCAGCTGTAGACTATCAAAAGAACGGAGCACTTCTGGCAGAGTATTATGTACTTGCTCAGGATACATATCAGGTAGAGCTGTTAACGAATCTGGATCAGGTACCAGCCAAAGGTGCGGTGATCTTCAATATCGTACCTAAGGCCGAAAAGGCGTCCGGCTTTCCAGTACGCTCGTTTGCCATTTTACCTTAAAACAAAGTTGAACATAGGTATAATGCAAAGGACTCACACACAGTTCTTTCCGAATGATTCACCAACGGCATTTGTGTGCAAACTGCTCATATAAATAATAAAGGAGGCGTAGTACGCCTCCTTTTTATGTGGTTACTTTTGATCCGAAGAGGGATCCTGATTGAATCGTTGTGAAATTTTTTTCTCTGTCTTCTTACGCCGAACCCAGCGCTTGAATATACTTTCTTCTTTTCTTCCCTGCAGTGTTTCCTTCATGCCTTGGATCATAAATTCGGATCTTCGTCTGTCATCCCGACTAATCTCGCGTAGTTCCTTAATAAATTTGTCGTCCATATCTGCCTCTCGCTCATTAAGTATATCTCTATTATACCGAACGTACGTTCTTTTATCAAGTTTTACCATAATCGAATTTTTGGGGACGATTTTAGTGAGAAAGAGCACAGGATTCAGCCCTTTCCATATGTGAAAATGGAATAGAACGTTCAGTATATCTGTATAACAATGTCTGGAGGGTGAGGGATGAGGACTAGTGATGATGGAATAAAGCGTGAATGTGTACCTGAAAGATCGTGGGCGCTCATTATGATGCAGGGGTTACTGGGCATTGGTGCGATGGTTGGAGGGGGAGCACTCATTATCGATCCTTCGGGAAATCTCGTCCATATGCCGGATTCATTATTGGAGCATTCCCCTTTTGACAGTTTTCTGATCCCGGGAATTATACTATTGTTGGTTCTTGGTGTTATGCCGATGATCATTGCCATTTCACTCCTTCGTCGCACTCACTGGGAAATAGGTGAGAAACTGAATCTCTACTCGAATCAATACTGGGGATGGACGTTCTCGTTATATACAGGATTTGCTCTGATCATCTGGATTATGGTGCAGGTATACTGGATCCAGCATATATCTGTTATCCATCTGGTCTATTTTTCCTGGGGAGTGGGAATCCAGATCGTCACTCTGCTTCCTGACGTACAGCGAAGGTATCAGGCAGACTGCTCATCATAATATATTCTTTCTATAAAATAATACGGCTGTCATCCGGATCTTGGAGTGATCCGGGTGACAGCCGTTTATCTTAATTGTTACTTGGAAGCCTGGTAGGCGCTCAAGAATTCTTTTACTTTTGCCGGATCGGACTTCAATTCATTCCCGGTCTGCACGAGTGGACTTACTGTAGAGTATGCCTTAAGTTTATTGTTTTTGTAGAACTGCAAAATGTCATCCTGATTGATGGAGTAGAGCACGGATTTTCTCAGATCACTGCTCTTGGCAACTTCCCGATTGGCTGTGTTGAACAGCAGATAGGAAACCGCATTGCTCGGAATGCTCTGCAATTGCAACTTGCTGTCATTTTTGATGATGTCATACTTTGTTTCGGATACTCCGTAGTACAGGTGGATTTCACTGCTGCGAAGAGCAGACAACGCACTGTCGGCATCAGAGATGAATCGAACATTCACCTGAGAGATTTTGGGTGCATACTCAGAGCCTTTGCGGTATCCGGGATTCTGATAGAATACACCTTCGTAATCATTTTTATATGCCAAGATATATGGGCCGCTGGCATACAGGGTGTTGTTGTACGCAGCACCTTCAGTCACGGTATTCTGATCGCCGTAAGGAATGTCTTTATTCACGTCAAACGAAGCTACATCATACGTATTGATGCTTTCGACCTGTTTTTTGGACACAATGCCAGCAGATTGGTGAGCCAGATAGTTCAATACTTGCGGGAAAGGTTCCGTGGTTGTAAGTTTCACAACTTGATACTTCCCGGCAGCGTTATCGGCTTTGTTTTTGTCCGCGACCAGTTCCGTAATTTTGGTGCCAAGCCCTTGTTCCAGTGCTTCTTTAACCGTACCGCTGCCACTGGATTGCTGAACGGATTCCAAGGCGCCCAGATCGGTTACCAACTCGGCTTCCTTGATATGTTCGTGCAGGCTGTATGTCCGGTGATCCGGTACGGAATCTTTGTTTTTGGCGCGATCAAGAGAGAAGATGACGTCATCTGCACCGACACGTTCTCCCGTATCTACCGCTTTTTTATTATCAATCTTGGCAAAGTTGATATCGTCTCTGAGAATGAAGTAATACTCCGAGTTCCCCTCAGCAATGCTGAAATTGTGGGAGAGGGAACCCTCTGGTGTAAGTTGATCGTCATCTGTCAGGTTAACGAGACGTACATACATGTTGGTGTTCAGTTGGTTGATGGAACCGTCATTTCCTTTGATCGGGTCAAGAGAAGTCAGGACGGAAGCGGTTTGTGTAAGAATTAGTGGTTCTTTTGTATTTTTGGAGCTGTCTTTGAATTCAATCGGTTCCCATGCCATGGCGCGGGATTTGGACAAGCGAACGGTGTCTACATTGAGAATGTCTTTGTTCACAGCCTGACTTTTCAGGGAAATGTACAACGGAGCGATATAGGCCTGATCGGTTACCAAGCGATCCTCCAATTGTTTATACGTATCCTTGTATTCGTCCGGAGTCTGAGTAGCAGCCTGGTCAATAAGCTTATCGATTTCTTCATCAGCCAGAATGCTGTAGTCTCCGCCTGTTTTGAAGAGTGAACGAACTGCGTAATCCGGATTCCCGGTTACCGTTGTCCAGCTGGACAGCGCAATGTCATAATTGCCAGCATCCTGCTGGGATTTGTAGCTGCCGTAATCCGGCTGCAGGTTCAGCTTAACATTGAAGCCATTCTTGGTAAGCTGGTCGCGGATAATGTTCACGTCATTTTCGGAGGAGCTCTGAGCCAGTAATTCGATGTCCACCGGTTTTTGGTTTTGCGTGTTTTCTGTTGTATCTGACGGTGCGGATTCTGACTGGGATTCCGTCTTGGTCTTCACACTGCAACCGGAGACCACAAGGACAAAAGTTAATAGTAGTGCTATCAGCATACGTTTTTTCATGAAAATACCTCCAGATAAGTTCATAATCATTGGAATTCAATTTGAGTTGAATATTGTAGAAGTGGTTAAGCCTTTTCCAGCTTTGGATCAAGCGCATCACGTAGTCCGTCACCCAGAAAGTTGAACGAGAGCACGAGCAGAATGATCGCAAGACCTGGATAGATGGCCAGATACGAATGGGTTTCCAGATACGTGCTGCCCAGCTTGAGAATGTTGCCCCACTCGGGAATATGCGGCTCCACGCCGAGCCCCAAATAACTCAGACTGCTGGTGGCAATGACCGCTCCGCCGATCGTGAGTGTAGACTTGATAATCATGGGTGCGAGCGAGTTCGGAATAATATGTTTGAAAATAATCGAGCGATTGTTGTAACCCAGTGCACGTGCAGCTTCAACAAATTCAAACGTAGATACATAGAGCACACTAGCCCTCATGGTTCGTGCATAAGTTGGGATTGAACCCAAGCTGAGTGCGAGAATAAGATTGACCGTATTGGCCCCGAACGCCGCAATGATGGCGATAGCGAGCAGAATACCCGGAATGGCATAGAGAATATCCAGCAGTCGCATGATGATATTGTCCGTGTGTCTTCCATAGAATCCCGAGAAGGCTCCGAGAATACCGCCTATCAGTACCGGAATCAGGGTTGACATGAATCCTACGATCAACGATATACGGGCACCGAATACAATCCGGGAAAATAAACATCGTCCAAAGTCATCTGTTCCCAAGGGATAGGCGAGCGATGGGGACTGAAGCAAGGCTGAGTAGTTATTTTCTACAGCCATACTGTAATCAAAAGTAAAGAAGCTGCAAATCGATATTGAGAACAGGAAAATGATAAAAAACAAACCGGACATTGCCGTGACATTCGGAGCAAGACGCTCCCACAGATCATTCCAGAAGTTGGATTTCTGTTTACCCTGCCTGCGGATTCGTCCAATGATGGAAATACCCAGCAGCAGTGCGAACACATTCCCTGTGACCGAAGTCAGAATCAGGATCACGCTCACGCCCAGCATCCAGCGTGGGATGATCGAGGCTGAGGTATACCGGGATACGATAAACAGCACCACCAAATCAATGACAAGGACAAGTACGAGCACAGCCATGGCTGGCAAAAACGTATCCGCAACATACGGTTTAAACATATTGAGTGCCGAGACCCCAATAACGAACAGCTGGGTCAGCAGCATATACACCGCAAATGTATACTCAATGCTCTTTGTTTTCTTGATCAGATGAAAAGCGGCCGTTACGATAAAGATATTGCCTGAAATGATACCCAACAGCTGGACCCAGGCGAGTCTGCGAGTCAGCACAGAGATTGTCCCCTGCCGAATCAGGTCTCTCCGAATCCGGAGCGTCAGCACACTCTGGACCAGCGTGAAAAATAGGTAGATTCCAAGCACAGTCAGCAGAAATGGTCTGAACTCCTGAAGGCTCCAGTCATAACTGTTGAACAACAGTAACACTGACAAGAGAAGGGAAGTGACCCAGGCGAAGCTCGCCTGACTGTACTCCTGTGAAGACTTAAGCCGAAAACGCATTTCTTGTGTAAGTGAACCCGATTTTGTCATAGTGCACCTGCTTTAATATTGTTTCATCTTGGAACGAACCCTGGGATCGACAAAAGCGTACAACAGATCTACCACAACATTGATGATGGAGATTGTAATCGCTGTGTATATGACCCCGCCCATAATGCTCGGAATATCAGGGATAAACTGTTTATCCACAATGTAGCTGCCAAGTCCGCTGATATTAAATACTTTCTCCGTTACAGCCGCCCCGCCAAGCATGCCTCCGAACTGAAGACCTACAACGGTTACGATTGGAATTAGCGCATTGCGCACAGCATGTTTCAGCAGAACCTGTCGTTCACTTAATCCTTTGGCACGAGCAGTCATCACGTAATCCTCATGAATAACTTCCAGTGTGGAAGACCGAGTCATACGGGCCACCGCAGCGGTTAATCCTGTTCCCAGAACAATCGTTGGCATAATAATAGATAGCCAGTTCTGTGGATTGAAGGTAGCCGGAAGCCACTGCAGCTTGATCGAAAAATTCAGGATGAAAATCAGTCCTTGCCAGAAATTCGGAATCGATAATCCAATCAATGCAATAAACATGAATGTGTAATCAAACAGTGAATTGGGCTTGATCGCCGAGATGATGCCGATTGGCAATGCAATGACAAGGGCAAGCAGCAAGGAGATAACGGCCAGTGTTAACGTGATTGGAAACTTTCTGGCGATCGTAGTCGTGACATCTTCATTCCCTGAAAAAGACTTACCGAGATCAAATAGCGCTATGCCCTTGATATTGTTCCAGAGCTGGACAAGATAGGGCTGATCCAGGCCATAGACATGGTTAAAAGCTGCGATCTGTTCCTGTGTCGCTGTCTCTCCGAGGATGTTGGCCGCCGGATTGAATGGGGACAGGTACAAGATGGTGAATACAAGTGTAGCTACGCCCAGAATGACGAATACCGTCATCAGAATTCTTTCGAATATGTACTTTAGATAAGGATTGCCATACAAAAACATCATGGCGTACATCAGACAGCCCGGAATAACTGATATCGCAAGGAACCAAGGTTTATCAATCATCGATTGGAATGTATCAGCCATCGTCAAGCGCTGTTTTCCCTGTTCCTGAAGCTTGCTGAACGTTCGTTCCTTTAACTCCTTCTGAACGGATTCCTCCAGCCACTCCTCGGTCTGACGCTTAAACTCTGCCTCACTAACTTGCTGCCGAAAGAAACGGTGTTTACGCCTCAACTGTTCTTCAACGTCCGTCCTAAGTTTATCCCGATAAGAAGTGGAGAGCATATCGCGTTCAACATCTTGTTGAACCACGGCCCAGCCATCCCTTTTTCGTCTAGATTGCCAGATCAGAAGTACAACCAAATTAACGGGCAGTCCGAGAATAAATAGAACATATCGATAGGAGGGATGAAGCAGCATTTTGCCATAATTAAATCCCAGGGTGTAAACAAGCTGTGACATTTTGCTGCCTTTTGCAAGATTCAAACCATGCGAGCCTCCTTTCATCTCATTTTAAATTGCATTATTCCGATTGATATAGTATATATTATTTAGAGTCTATTTAATTGTCAAGGTATGGAAGAGTATACATATGAGCACATGTGAAAATATGGATGAGGGCTGGTGATCACATGCAACCTTTGTTGAAAGTAAATGAGTTGTCCGTTTCTTTTCATTCCGGAGAGAGTGAATTTCAGGCGGTGAAAGAAGTCAGTTTTGAAGTGCGGAAAGGGGAAACACTTGGCATCGTAGGGGAATCCGGCAGTGGCAAGAGTGTAACGGCACGTTCCATTATGCGGCTGCTTGCCTCGCCTCCTTCGCAGATGAAAAAGGGTGAGATTCTGTTTAAAGGGGTAGACCTGGTCCATAAAACGCAAAAAGAGATGGAGAGTATCCGTGGCCGTGACATCGGCATGATCTTTCAGGACCCTATGAGCTCGCTTAATCCGACTGTGAAAATCGGAAAACAGATCACCGAAAGTCTGATTAAACATCAGAAGCTTTCCAGAGGGGAAGCGAAGAAGCAGGCGATTGCCATGCTGGAGCTCGTTGGTATTACCCGGAGTGAAATACGTTTCAACCAGTACCCACATGAATTCTCCGGAGGTATGCGTCAGCGGGTGATGATCGCTATTGCTCTTGCTTGCCGTCCTGAATTGCTGATTGCGGATGAACCTACAACTGCGCTTGATGTTACTATTCAGGCCCAAATCCTTAATTTGATGAAAGATATGCAGGCACAGCTGGGCACTTCCATTATTCTGATTACCCATGATCTCGGAGTAGTGGCAGGCATGTGTGATCGGGTTGTAGTCATGAAAGACGGGCAGATTGTGGAATCCGGCACAACCACAGAGATTTTTGCGAATCCGAAACATCCATACACAGCAAGACTGTTGAATGCATTACCTCGACTGGATGAGAAGAAAAAGCCAAAACTCGTCTCGTTGGTGCCACGCGATCTGGAAGATGATCAGCCTTTACTGGAAGTGAAGTCCCTCAAACAACATTTTAATTTGGGTAAAGGCAACACTTTAAAAGCTGTGAACGATATCAGTTTCGAGATTCGCCAAGGGGAGACGCTTGGGGTCGTAGGCGAATCGGGCAGCGGGAAATCGACTACAGGCAGAGCCATTCTACGACTGCATGAACCTACAGGTGGGGATGTGCTGTTTAAGGGAGTGCCGCTCAACCGCCTCTCTGCCTCAGAGATGAAAACGATGAGGAGACATATGCAAATTATTTTCCAGGATCCGTATGCCTCGCTTAATCCAAAATTTAGAATTATGGATATTATTGGGGAAGCCTTGGATATTCACCATCTTGCCGGCAGCCCCGCTGAGCGGGAAAAACGTGTGGAGGAATTGCTGGAGATGGTGGGTCTCGATCCGGCTCATGCCCAGCGATACCCTCATGAATTTTCGGGTGGTCAACGGCAGCGGATCGGAATCGCTCGTGCGCTGGCCGTGGAACCTGAATTTATTGTATGTGACGAGCCTTTGTCTGCGTTGGATGTGTCCATTCAGGCTCAGATCGTACAGCTGCTTGAAGAATTGCAGCAGCGACTCGGTCTGACATACCTGTTCATTGCACATGATTTGTCCATGGTTAAACATATCAGTGATCGTGTAGCTGTCATGTATAATGGGAAGATTGTGGAGTTAGCAGAAAGTGAAGAACTATATTCGAACCCTCAGCATGCGTACACAAAGGCCTTGTTATCGGCTATTCCGGTTCCGGACCCGGCTGTGGAAGCGAAGAAAAAACGTCATGCTGTAAACGAAGCCCCAAGAGAGACGGTAGAAGTGGAAGATCGCTATAATCTGGAACAGTCCCGATGGGTGGAAGTAAAAGAGGGACATTGGGTGGCCATTTCCGGATAAGGTGAAACATTCATTTTTACTCGAAAAAGAACCCCGGCAATGATCTGTAGAAGGTCATTGCGCGGGGTTCTATTCATGCACAGCAAGCACTGTGACAGTGAGTGTATTATTTGAACTGCACGGATTTCTTAATGTTATCGATCTCGGCCTTTGTAGTATCATCCAAATAGGTGAAGATGAAGTTGAATGCATAACCTTCAATAATGGTGCTGTAGTAATCTTGCGTAATGGTTGAACCATTACCCGCATCCATCGTAATTTGCATCAGATCCATCTCTTTGCCACCGATGGTTTCGGTTGTGAATTCCTTGTATTCATAAGGGAACTGGCTGTCCTCCATGAATTTCTTCGTTGCTTTCAGATAATCTTTACCGGTACGAATTCCTTGCAGCAGGCTTACTTTTTCAGCAATCGCCATGGCGGAAGGGCCAACTTGACTTCCGTCCAATGGATATTGTGAAGCCATCAACAGGTTCAGTGTTTTGGCCTGAGATAGTTCAATTTGTTTTTTCTTCGTTTCATCATCTCCAGCAATAACTTCGGAGGAAGCGTTAGTCAGCTCGTTCATGCCTGCGGCATCCTGGAACTCCCAAGCTTCGGGGAATTTCAACGAAACACCGAAATAGTCATTATTGTAAGAGCCTTTTTCCGTAGTTCCCAATTCAACGTCTTTGGAGTTATCTGTTTCCTTGGACTCGGAAGTGGATGCTTCGGAGCTCTCCGTGTTCTCCGTATCTTCTGTCTTGGCTGTGTCTGTATCTGTGCCGGCAGTGGTTTCTGTTGCAGTGGATTCCTTCGATTTGGCGTTGTTATCCGCTTTGTCGCCGCAGGCTGCAGCAACCAACAGAATCATAATTAACATGGCAAACAATGAAGCTTTTTTTGGATTAGACATATTACCCTCCTGAAATGTGTGTGTGTTCTTGTTCTCTCTCTAATTCATGTGTACCTAAAATCTTAGCACAGATGTTCGTGTTGACCACCTATAGGAATCTATAGGTGTACCTTTATAGATAAGACAGACGGCTGGCAATTGAAACAGCTTCCGTGCTGGATTGTACACCTAATTTGTTAAAAATCACTTTTTTATGGTGATTTACGGTGCATTCCTTTATTTTCAATTTCAAAGCAATGGCTTTAACCGTCAGTCCGTTAGAGATCATTTTCAGAATGGTTAACTGTCGCTTGGTGAATTCAATCGATGGCTGCTCTGTTACCGACGAGGCAAGGTTAGATTGATACCGATTTTGCATATGGGCCGGGATCAGCTTGGCGATTGCAATCAGCTCACTCTGGATGTCTGCATTAATGGTGGAGACGTCCAGGTAGCCAACATGTTGAAGACCGACCGACAAAGGTGCAGCGTAGCAATGCCAGTTCTGAAAAAGTGGATTCTCATGCTGCTCAGGGGACAGCTGAACAGGCCCATGTTTATCCATTGATTCGGATATGGCATTGACGCCACAGCTTCTAGCTGTAAAGATCATACCCGGGCGGATGGGTGACTGTTTCACCACCTGTTCCAAATCAGGGCTATAATCCATGGCAAGCAGAACTCCATGCCCGTCGGTGAGCAGAAAGAGATACGTGCTGGATAGGTTTTCTTTGATATCCGAGAGACTCTGCTGGAAGGCGTTAATCAGAAAATGATTGATTTTGCGAATCCTGTCCAGATTGGTTTTAGTTAAATATTGAATATGTGCCATACCGTGAGTATAATTTTCGCTCTCGGACCAGCTCTTCCGTAAGGAAGATGTTCTTGACATATGGTTACCTCCTTGTGATCAACCGATGGTTTCGATCACATGACCATCCTGATCGGTAATTTCAGTGCGGGCAATTCGAAAGAGAACGCCGGGCAGTGAAGCAATTTCAAATGTTTGCTCGACTGGGCGAAGGTTTGCAACTAACTCCGATACGGTTTGTTCATGCACAATTACCTTAATCTGGTTGCCATCCTCAGAAAATGAAGGTGTCCCCCCGGCTTCGAACGTAATGTTCACTCCTGATCCGATTAGGGACAGTGGAGCGCCTTTTGAAAAGCGGCTACGTAGTATTTTTCCGATAATTTGGGCTTGTTTTGCTCCGATCTGGAGTTCAGCGGGTACACTTTTTTGCAGTATTCTCTTGCGTGGAGATGTCCAGGCCAGTTGTTGTATGAATAAAAATGCTGTACTGGAACCTTCCTCTTCAATCCCGCGCTCAACAGCCTGTATCACTGAGGGGATATCCAAATATGAATTTCTCATGAGATCCGTAACGTATTTTGGCATGAATTCAACAAAGGCTGCTAACAATCCGCGGGTGTTCCATGTTTGCATCGTTTCGAGTTCCAGACCGGTGATTCCCACCATCTGAATGAATTTCACCGTTCCATTGGGTGTGGAGATCTCTGTCAGATCAGGATCTTCAATAAAAGAAAGTGCGGTTAGTAATGTATCTGAGCCGAGACAAATGGGGCCATTTGCATCCATGTAATCTCCTGCATGAAATACGTTCCCGCTAGTAAAAACATATCGTCCAACGTTCTGTAATAGATTCAGAGCCCAAGACGGGGGTGTGGACTCACCCTCGCTCCGGGTAAGCCGAAACGTCATTTCAAATCCATAACCGCTATGCTCGAGATCTTCCGATTCCTTCTCATACAGTTCTGAAAAACCATAGGTAATGAAATGCCAGTGAGGTATGGGGGCATCCACTTTGTATACGCTAATTCCATTTAGCGGATCAGGTCCACCGAGCATATAAGGAATGGCTGTACCATAGTGAAGTGGTTCCTGATCTCCATATAACTTACCAACTGCTATATCAATGGCATCCCAACCGGATGTGTTTGCTTCTTCAGTCATTGTTGTGTTCCTCCTTGGCTATCCATTTTCCCGAAAAACATTTAAAATTAAGTCTACCTTTTTCAAAATCGGTTTCAAGCGGCTTAAGGATGAATTGCTTATCGTAGGACTTGGGGGTTACGATGTCTATTTCAGGGAGGGAATTTACATGAGTATGAAAGAGTTATATCTGGCGGAATTTAATCAAGGCAGTTGGGACTCATTTGTGCAACTCTTTGAAAAATCATATTTACATGTGGACCCAAAATGGGCTGAATGTGCAGAGCAGCGAGAGATTCCGGCAGATATTAGCAAGGTTATATTATGTGAAATGGGTGAATATGCGCTAAGATGGATAGACATGAAAGTTCCTGCATTGGGCGACGAAAGTCCTGCCAGCTACCTCGAATACGGGGATACAAATGCCCTAAGAGCAGCGATTATGCGAATGCCTCGATAACGTCCAAAGGTGGTCAGCGAGTGCATAAAGAGGAAAGTTGATTTTGCAAAATAGATATGTTACGCTTACATTACAAGAGAAAAACAACCGAATACACAATAACATCTTTTGATGGATTGTAACTGTGCAGACAGGCAAAACCTAAACTGATGGTGAAATGAAGGCTCTTTTTTTGCGAGCTATTTTACCTTGAGTTTAGGTTTTTCTTGTTTTTTGGCGTGAAATACAGCCGCTGTATTCGGGAAAAACCCAAATAAAATTCGAAAAGAGGTTGTTCGTTATGACCACGGCAAAAAAAGGATTCCCCGAAAACTTCCTGTGGGGAGGCGCTACAGCTGCCAACCAATTAGAAGGTGCATTCGATAAGGACGGCAAAGGTCTCTCTACTGCGGATATGATTGCGCATGTTCCCAAAGAGAAGCGTACAGGCGGACATGCCATGGAAATCTCCTCTACACGAATTGAAGAGATTCTTTCCGGCAAAATTGAAGAACGTTTCCCTAAACGTTTTGGTATTGATTTCTATCATCACTATAAAGAAGATATCGCGTTGTTTGCTGAAATGGGCTTCAAAGTGTTCCGTTTGTCCATTCACTGGGCACGTATTTTCCCGAATGGTTACGATCAAGAGCCGAACGAAGCTGGCTTGAAATTCTATGACGATGTCTTCGACGAACTGTTGAAATACGGCATTGAACCGTTGGTAACCTTGTCTCACTATGAAACTCCGCTGGGTCTGACACAGAAATACAATGGTTGGGCAGGCCGTGAAGTGATTGGGCACTATGTGAGATATGCAGAGACTGTGTTCAACCGTTATAAAAATAAAGTGAAATACTGGTTGACGTTTAATGAAATCAACGTGATGTTGTTTAGCCCATACACAGGCGGCGGTATCCTGATTGATAAAGTGGACAACCAACTGCAAACGACATATCAAGCGCTGCATCACCAATTTGTAGCAAGTGCACTGGTAACCAAGCTTGCACATGAGATTATTCCTGGTTCCCAAGTGGGCTGTATGCTCGCTCGTATGGAGACGTACCCTGCGACCTGTAACCCGGTTGATGTTCGTCTGGCGCAACATGAGAATCAGATTAACCTCTTCTTTACGGATATGCATGCTCGTGGTCAATACCCGAACTACATGGCTCGTTATTTTGAAGAAAACAACATTGTGATTCAGAAAGAAGCAGGCGATGACGAAATCTTGCTCAACAATACCGTTGATTTCATTTCCTTCAGTTACTACATGTCCGTAACCAAATCTGCATCCGCAGACAAAGAAGAAACAACAGGTAACCTGACTGGCGGTGTGAAAAACCCTTATCTGGAAGCTTCCGACTGGGGCTGGGAGATCGACCCGATCGGTCTGCGCGTAACGTTGAATAACTTCTGGGATCGCTACCAGAAACCATTGTTCATCGTAGAAAATGGTCTGGGTGCATATGACCGTGTTGAAGAAGACGGTTCAATCCATGACTCCTATCGTGTGGACTATCTGAAGAAACACATCGAACAAATGAAAGAAGCGATCAAAGACGGTGTGGATCTGATTGGATTTACAGCATGGGGGCCGATTGACCTCGTGAGTATGTCCACATCTGAAATGTCCAAACGTTATGGTTTCATCTACGTGGATTTGGACGATGAAGGTAATGGAACACTCAAACGTTCGAAGAAAGATTCGTTTGACTGGTACAAGAACGTAATTGCCAGCAATGGTGAGCAACTATAATTTGGTCTGACTCCTTTATCTTAAACCCGGATCGCTGTAGTAATTAGGCTATTCGAGGATTGTTACCGCATAAAGCGGGCAAAACCCAGCATAAAGCAGGCCATCGGTGATTATCTGATCTGAAGCCCTTTAGTTGGCGTGTTGTCCGCTTATTGATGTGGAACTGATCGAAACAAGTGCTTACGGGCATAGGGTCAACCGTTTTAACAAAGAATGAAGATAACGTAACCAGAGAGGAATGACAGATATGACAACACCATTTCCGAAGGATTTTCTATGGGGCGGCGCAGTCGCAGCCAATCAGCTCGAAGGAGCCTACAATACAGATGGCAAAGGCCTGTCTGTTCAGGATGTAATGCCGCATGGGATTACGACGCCAAGAACGGAAGGACCGACAGAGGATAACCTGAAATTGAGCGGTATTGATTTCTACAACCGTTACAAAGAGGACGTTAAATTGTTTGCTGAAATGGGCTTCAAAGTATTCCGAACATCCATTGCCTGGTCCCGTATTTTCCCTAAAGGCGATGAATTGGAGCCAAACGAAAAAGGTCTGCAGTTCTATGATGACCTGTTTGACGAGTGCCACAAATACGGGATTGAACCCCTCGTAACGATTTCTCATTATGAGACACCGCTGCATTTGTCCAAAACGTATGACGGCTGGGTTAACCGTAAAATGATTGATTTCTACGAGCGTTATGTAACCGTCCTGTTTAACCGTTTCAAAGGAAAAGTGAAATACTGGCTGACGTTCAATGAAATTAACTCCATTCTAGAAGAACCATTCATGAGTGGCGGTATTTTCACACCAAAAACGGAACTGTCCAAACAGGATTTGTACCAAGCAATCCACCATGAGCTGGTGGCAAGTGCACTAGCGGTTAAACTGGGTCATGAGATTATGCCTGAAGCCAAAATTGGCTGTATGGTACTCAGTATGCCAACCTATCCATTGACACCAAATCCGGATGATGTGGTAGCTGCAATGCATGCAGAACAGCGGAATGACATCTTTGCCGATATTCATGCACGTGGCTATTATCCGAAATACATCAATCGTTACTTCAAAGAGAATAATATCAACATCAAGTTTGAAGATGGCGATGCTGAAATTCTGAAACATACGGTGGACTTCATCTCGTTCAGTTACTATGTAAGTATTTGTGAGACAGGTGACCCACAGAAGCGTGTTGAAGGCAAAGGAAATCTGTTTGCAGGTGTACAGAACCCTTACCTCAAAGCAAGTGAATGGGGCTGGCAAATTGACCCGCAAGGCTTGCGCGTAACGCTCAATAAATACTGGGATCGTTATCAAAAACCGCTGTTTATTGTCGAAAATGGTTTGGGTGCAGTCGATGAGCTGATCACAGACGAAAATGGCAATAAAACAGTGAATGATGATTACCGGATTCAATACCTGAATGATCACTTGGTGCAAGTGGGTGAAGCGATTGAAGACGGCGTTGAAGTCATGGGTTATACCTCATGGGGCTGCATCGATCTGGTGAGTGCATCCACAGCAGAAATGAAGAAACGCTATGGCTTCATCTATGTGGACCGTAACAATGATGGATCAGGTACCCTGGATCGTTACAAGAAAAAATCATTCCATTGGTACAAAGAAGTTATTGATACAAACGGCGCAAGTCTAAAATCCGAAAACCATTAATTTCTAGTTCCAAAGACATATGTGGGCAGCATCTTCTTGTGTCATATTCAAGCACATTAACCGCTTTCACAAAAACATTGTCAGATGGATAATTATATGGTAAGATGGGCCTAAGGCTAATGAATACTGGATTGTTACTGTTCAATCAGGCAAAACCAGAAGCGGGGCATGTGTATCATGACCAGCTTTGGTTTTGCCTTTTACTACTTTGACGGTGCAAGGTGATGTGAAGAAATGAAAATTGAGAAGGTGCTGAACAACAATGTAGTTACTGTGATTGATCCAGGAGGAAACGAACTGGTCGTCATGGGACGGGGCATAGCCTTCAAAAAGCATACTGGTGAAACGATAGACGACAGTCTGGTCGAAAAAATATTCTCATTGGAAAGCAAGGAAGTATCGCAGAAACTGAAAACGCTTCTGTCTGATATTCCAGTTGAATATGTTGAATGCTCGGATGAGATTATTCGTTACGCCGAGACCGTGTTGGGTGAGAAGCTTCATGAAAGCATCTACATTTCACTTACGGATCATATTCATTTTGCCATTGACCGGCATCGTCAAGGCTTGCAGATTCGTAATGCATTATTCTGGGAGATCAAGCGCATGTACCGCAAGGAATATGCCATTGGGCTCAAGGCACTTCAGATTATTGAAGAAACATTGGGTGTCCTGCTTCCTGAAGACGAATGCGCATTCATCGCAATGCATCTAGTCAATGCCCAGATGAACGGTGAGATGAGAGAAACCATCAGCATTACGAATATCGTAAAAGATATACTCAACATTGTACGACGCAGCTTTGTCATTGAGCTGGATGAGGATTCGCTGAGTTATTATCGATTCCTGACACATTTGAAGTTCTTTGCTCAGCGCGTACTACACGGTACAGCGATTGAAGATAAGGAAGCAGATAATCCGCTTCATGACCTGGTGAGCAAACAATATCCTGAGGCACATGCTTGTGCCTGTAAGATTAACGACTATACTCGCAAGATCTATAGCCGGGTCTTATCCAAGGAAGAAATCCTATATCTGACCATTCATATTGAACGAGTTGTCAGAACTGAACAAACAATTGAATAATTGGGATTGTTACTGCAAAAAAGGCAAAACCTAAACGTTGAATAATGATAAGCTGAAACTGCTTTGTCATTATTCAGTGTTTAGGTTTTTTTTTAACCTTCATTACACATAAAAGGAGCAAAACACAATGGATAAACAACAATTGTCCAAGGATATTCTGAAGCTTGTTGGTGGCGAAGAGAACATCGATCAAGTCACACACTGTATGACAAGACTCCGGTTTAACCTGAATGACAACAAAAAAGCGGACAAAGCGACGCTGAAAAATACACCTGGCGTTATGGGCGTTATGGAGAATGGCGGACAGTTCCAGGTCATTATCGGGAACGATGTGCCCGTTGTGTATAATGCACTTGTAGGCAACATGTCCAAATCCCCGAATGCAGACGCTGGATCAACCGGTACTTCGACTGGGGTTAAGAAAAAGAGAAATCCAGTAAGTGCATTGTTCGACTTTATTTCCGGAATATTCACGCCGATTCTGCCAGCGATTACAGGTGCCGGTATGATCAAAGGGATCGTGGCAATCCTGGTAGCTGTAGGTTGGTTGTCTGATACCAGTTCAACTTATATCATTTTATCTGCTATCGGTGATGGTGCATTCTACTTCCTGCCGATCATTCTGGCGATCAGTGCTGCACGTAAGCTAGGTAGCAATATGTATATTGCTGCAGCGTTGGCAGCGGGGATTATGCATCCGACGATTACAGCCTTGCTTGCCAATGGTGACACCACATTTGTGGGCATTAAGGTTATAGCAGCAACCTATTCTTCTACGGTTATTCCAATTATTCTCGCAATCTGGATTGCTTCCTATGTAGAGAAAGCGGTTGATCGTGTTACACATGCTTCACTTAAGCTTCTGATTGTTCCAACGGTTACCCTGTTAATTATGGTTCCTCTGACCTTGATGACAGTTGGACCATTGGGTACAGTGCTCGGTAATGGTTTGTCAGGTGGTATTTCCTGGTTGTTCGACAATATGTCTATATTCGCAAGTATCTTGATTGGTGGTACGATGTCACTTCTGATCATTACGGGTATGCACTATGCACTGCTGCCGATCATTGTTGGTTCGATGACATCACTCGGTTACGATTTTATTATTCCACTGATGTTTGCAGCTAACTTGGCACAAGGTGGTGCAGCATTTGGTGTTGGTCTTAGATCGAAAAATGGTAAAACTAAATCGCTTGCTTATTCCACAGGTCTTACGGCTATTATGGGGATTACGGAACCGGCAATGTACGGGATCAATATGAAGTTCAAAAAACCATTTATTGCTGCCCTGATCGGTGGAGCTGTTGCAGGTGGATTCATGGGGATCGTCAATGTTAAAGCTTATGTACTTACAGGTCTAGTGGGTCTGCCAAGTATTGCAGCATTTATCAGTCCGGCAATTAGCACGTTACTCTACGCTCTGGCTGGGGGTTTGATTGCCATCGTAGCAGCAGCAGTACTGACGTACATCCTTGGTTTCCAAGAAGACAATGCTCCACAATCGGCTGAAGCTACGCCAGCTGCTGAGCCTACAACACCAGCAGCAACGACTTCTGCTTCCGCAATAACTGCTATCGAAGAAACTAAAGCACTGGATCAAGAAGTATTTAGCCCAATTACTGGTGAAGTTAAATCACTGAGCGAAGTTCCAGACCCTGCATTCTCCGAAGAGATTATGGGTAGAGGGTTTGCGATTCAGCCGTCGGAAGGCCGTGTGGTTTCTCCAATTAACGGTACAGTATTCTCGTTGTCGAAGAGTGGACATGCCATTGGTCTCGTTAGTGATGACGGCGCTGAAATGCTGATTCACATCGGGATTGATACCGTGAAACTGAAAGGTCAATTCTTCTCCCCTAAAGTTCAAGCAGGAGCGAAGGTTGCCGTTGGTGATGTACTGATGGAATTCGACAGAGAAGAAATCGAAAAAGCCGGTTACACAACGATTACGCCGGTCATCATTACGAACATGTATCAATATAATTCAATTGAGTCTGCCGGACGTACAACGATTAAGGAAAAAGAATTGTTGTTCACGGCAAAAGCTTAACGAACATCAAAAAGCAGCAGTCTTTCCGGATGAAATTATTCCGGCAAGGCTGCTGCTTTTTAGTATATGGACGATATTCTTCATGGCTGATATTTGCTGGACACTACACCGAGCGAGAAGGCAGCAGCTCCTGAACCAATTGTACAAAGTGCTGCGCGGGCTTGGAAAGATGACGATTGCGATGCCACACAAGCGCAGAATCTACGTTAGATTGCGCATCTTGAATACGATAGATATGGAACGGATGCTCATGATAAAGCTGAAGAACCGTATGGGGCACGATGGAGCTTGCAAAACCGAGTCGCACAAGTTCCAACAACATGTTAATATCCGAGCATTCGCCCGCAATCGAAGGGTTCACGTGATGCTCACGGAATTTCTGTAATATCAGTTCGAACATCCCGAGTCCTTCAGTGCTAGGAAGCAAGAGAGGGATATCGGCCAGCTTTTGAAAATAAATCCCGCGCTCATCCGCTGACTTCAGTGGTGTGGAGGAAATATAGAAGAGAGCTTCCTGCGGTAGATGCAGCACTTCATATTGCTCTGTTTTGACAGGCATCCGTACACAGGCAAGCTCAATTTTGCCTTCACCCAAGAGCTGGCAGAGCTGTGCAGATTCATTTTGCTGAATTTTATAAGTCACCTGAGGGTGTGTTGTCCGAAACTGCTGGAGCGCCTGTGGGATCAAACGATCTGAAATGGTATTAATGCCAAGCGACAGCTTGCCCCGAATGCCATACCTGAAGCTTTGCATCTCCATGACGGCTTCTTCCATATATTTGGTCATTGTGACCGCATAATCATAGAAGCTTCGACCCGCCTGTGTCAGCTCCATGCTGCGTCCTTTGCGTTCAAACAAAGCCACGCCGAGCTCGTCTTCCATCAGCTTGAGCTGCTGGCTTAAAGGAGGCTGAGCCATGTGTAATCTGCGCGCTGCCGCCGTGATCTGTCTCTCCTCGGCAATCGCGATGAAATAGCGACATTGTTTGATATCCACGTGTGTTCTCCTTATTTGCAGCGATATGATTTTCATATGGGAAACCAACAAAACATGTATTTTTATTATACTTACATCCTATGTTACCATACATAAGATTTAAACACTGCAAATCACACATGTCGATTATGATCTATCGAATATATGCCGTGAGGATGACGACGAATTGGAGGGTGAAGGTGCGATGCTGAAAACAATACATGCAGCTGCTGAAGCTGGACATACAGATGATGTGCTGCGGTTTATCGCACAAGGAACCGGAGTGAATGACCGGGATGCGCGAGGACGGACACCTCTGATGGCCGCGGTACATGGCAACAAGCCAGAGACGGCAAGTATGCTTATTGAAGCGGGAGCGGATGTGAACATCCAGGATCAACGACTGGACAACATGCTGCTGTATGCCAGTGCGGAAGGTTTGCGTAAAATGGTCGAACTGGCTATAAAAGCAGGTGCCGATACCCAGATTACGAATCGGTTTGGGGGCACAGCTCTGATTCCTGCTTCAGATCGAGGTCATGTCGATATTGTGGAGATCCTTCTGAAATGCACGGATGTGGATGTGAACCATATCAACAATCTGGGCTGGACAGCTTTGCTGGAAGCGGTCATTCTGGGGGATGGCGGCACTCGCCATCAGCAGATCGTAGCATTGCTTTTGCAATATGGTGCCGATCCTTCCATTGCTGACCGGGACGGCGTTACAGCATTTGCGCATGCCCGGAGGCATCATTATAAAGAAATGGAGCGAATGTTAACCCAATCATGAACAGACATCAAGAGCAATCTTTGCAAAATAATTTAAAGGGTGCGTCATCGCTTGCATTGGCAGGTATTCAGTGGTTTTTCTTCCTGTTTACCAACACAGTGGTGGTGCCGTTATCCATCGGACACAATTTTCAGCTTTCACCGGAGGCCATTGCTGCGTCGATGCAGCATGCCTTTTTGCTTACCGGGGCTGTGTGTATATTACAGGCGTTCTTTGGCCATCGTTATGCCGTGATGGATGGTCCCTCGGGGTTATGGTGGGGGCTGACGCTAAGCTTAACGGCCTCAGCTTCATCGGCAGGTATGAGTTTGGAACGTATTGGGGGAGGATTGGCTGCAGGTTTTCTGTTAGCGGGTCTGACGATGATGATTCTTGGCGGGCTTGGAGCGGCGCATGTGCTTCAGAAGCTGTTCACACCAATGGTCAAGAGTGCGATGTTATTTCTGATGACGATTCAATTGACCATGAATTTCTTCAAAGGCATGGTTGGATACACCGAGTTTGGCACATTCAACCTGCCTGTAGCGGCGTTGTCCGTTGCTATTGCGTTTCTTGTGGCCTTAATCCAGCTTAAGGGAAAAGGCAAGCTCGGCAACTATTCCATCCTGATTGGCATCGTGACGGGGTGGATTGCCTATAGTTTTGTGTTCCCTGGACAACATGCAGGAGTATCCGGTCAACAGAATTTAAACTTGTTTTCCTGGTTTCCGTGGGGGACGCCGAAGTGGGAGCCGGGTATTGTCATCACAGCTTTTTTTGTTGGGCTGGTGAATATGACAAATTCCATAACCACGTTAAGCTCAGTCGAAAAAATATATGGAGTACAAACGTCCAGCCAACAATATAAACGATCGTACATGCTCACGGGATTGTTCACCATGTTATCTGCGTGTGTAGGTGTGCTGCCGTTCGGATTATTTGCCTCTTCGATTGGTTTTCTGGAGAGCACCCGTATTCTGAAACGGGCTGCGTTTGTTGTTGGAGCAGGCATGTTATGTATATTAGGTCTGACACCTTCCGTGACAGCCTTTTTCGCACAAATTCCTCCCAGTGTAGGGAGTGCTGTGCTGTTTGTAGCCTATTTGCAAATGTTTGGTACAGCCCTAAGAACACTTGAAGGCACCACCTTTAATTCCAAAACCATCTATCGTGTGGCACTGCCTGTTCTTACAGGTGTTGCTGTAATGAACATCCCTGCTGAAGCGTTTCATGCTCTGCCCATGTATCTCATTCCGATCATTAGCAATGGGCTTGTCATTGGGGTTGTGGTGTCACTTTTGCTCGAAACCACAGTGGATTGGTCCAAGATGGACAATACTACGACTGCTACCAAAGCAGCCTGAAAATTTAAAATATTGAAACAGTCCGGTTCACTGGGCTGTTTTTTTTGTTAGATTCGTGCTTCCCGGGTTACTTCACCATAATTTTGCCTTGCCCCGCAAGCATTCTCATTTCTCTGGATAAACGCTCATGATTGCCTTGCTGGATCTCCAGCTGTACGCCGTAGTGCCATTGGTTATTTTCTTCTTTGCCCCAGCGCAGCGTTCCTTCCAAATACAAGGGGTCTTCAAAAAGCAGCAAGTTCATGCCGATTCGGATGTTATTGGACTCCACATGTAGATTTAACGGAAATGAAAGCTGACAGCCGGATCGGCTGATATCGCATAATTCCGCTTGAATGGGTTTGGGTGGTGCTGAGGCGCCGTTAATGCTGAGTATAAAAATTTCGAACATTATCGGTTCCTTTAAAGTATAGCGAAAAGGTTCTCTTCTAAGGTTGATAGCCATGGTTTCCTCCACAAAATCAAAAAAAGTCAGTTATGATTATATCGTCATTTTTGCTAAAAAAATGAAGAGAATAACCTTGTTTGCTAACACCTTAATTCTTCACATGTATAACATGAACCTAGTTAACTCTTGAGTACCTTTAACCTGTGTGCCGGGCTTGATATAATGGTTAAATATGGTTCTAATAATCTCGCCTGCGGATCAAAGGGGATGGAGCGGATCAAATTGCGTCATTTTTCTTAAGAATTTCAGGAGAAATGAATCGATTGGGAACCGGAAGTGTGCAACAAACGGTTGATCAACTGCGTGAATAGAGTTCAAGAATTGAACAATATCATCCAAATACTGTGCGTCCATTAGTTTTCGTGGCGAGAACAAGGCCGTTGCATAGGTTTTGAACGTAGAATGTACCAGTGAAGAGGGCAGCATCGAATGATCAGCATCCGGTAGTTTGGTTACACTGAGCAGTGATTGTGGAATCATCTGACGATACACGCGCTCTGTCTCTTGAACATCGACATTTATATCTTGACCTCCAAGCACGAGATGAACAGGGCTATGAAACGAAACGAGCCCATCTGTGGCATCCGATTCCACATTGTTGACGATAAACGTCCAACGCTCCTTGGAAATGAGTTGGTCCTTATTAGCTATGAGTTTATATTCATCATAGGTGGCCTTGTTTCGAATCAGCTGCAGAACCTGGTCATTATAGAGCTGCCTTGCAGTGATCTCTTCCTCGGTATATCCCTTCTGGAGCATTTCCTGCTGGGTGTTGTATCTGCCCTGTGTAATCCAGTTGATGGCGGGGGAAACCAAAATGCTAAATGCAATATCCGGATCTTGTTTCACGATGTTTGGAATGACCCATCCAGCCTGGCTGGCACCCCACAAACCAATTCGATCTTGATCAATAGAGGGTTCTTTTCTGGCCCATTCAATGGCGGTTAAGACATCCTGTGCACGATCCTCCATGGTTTGGTCAAGCCAGTTTCCCGAGGAACCGCCAACACCACGTTTATCCAACGAGAGGGAGGCATACCCCGCCATGGCAAGCTTTTCCCACAAAGGTCGGTACCCACCGTCATAACTGGCATTAATCGGACCATCACCATGTACAAAAACGACAAGGCCAACCTTATCTGAATGCTGTTTGGGCAGTGTGAGTATACCCGTTAATTGTCCATATGAGGTTGGAATGGAGATGCGTGTTTCTTTCATGTTGAATGTGTTCTGAATGAGCAGCCAAGACACAATAGCCAGAATGATGATTGTTACACCGATCAGCCATTTGAAAACTGAGGTCGTAAATAATCTTAGTCTAGGGGGTTGTTGTTTAAACACTGAAATGCCTCCTGTATGTTAGAGATAGGGATCATCATGAAAATCCATTCAGGTTCACGGAACAGGAATTTTCGGGAAATGCTGTTGTGTGATGATTCCACTCTGAAGTTCAATTGTTGGTAAAGACGAATGGCTTGTGTGTTGCTGCTGGATACGTGCAAAGATATATATTTACAATGGAGATGTTGGTTTGCAAACTGCTGAGCAGTAATCAGCAACTGTCTGGCAATCCCACGCTTTCGGTGACTTGAAGCTACAGCCAAATGCTCAATATAACATTCGTGTGGACTTGGCTTATATTCCAGGGCAATCATTCCGACCATAAACATGCAGACATTGCGTAGTCCGTATTGCTTGCAAAGCTTACGGAGTGGAATGTGATGGATCTCCTTTTTTATCTGTAGGGGGTTTTTGAGGCACCATTTCAGGCATAGAACCCCGACAACCTGGTTTCCATCCATTGCAATGAACTGCCTATCGGAGGGTGAGTTTCCCTGATCAATCCATATAGCGCCAAGCAAGTCAACTATTTCCGTTGGGGCGAGCCGAACAAGAGCCTCAAACTTGGTTGCAAAAGAATGGACTATTAATTTTCGGACAGCCAGTTGATGTTGATTTTGATCATCATAGTCCACAATTTGAATTGGAGTCGTGAGGTTCATAATGGGTTCCTTTCTTTCACTTTAGGAGGAGTGACCTCAATTCTGGCCTGAATCTCATAGTGTAATTGATCAGTTCCTAACATGGAGAGATAGGACTTTTCAATCAAGATTATAGGGTCTACCAGCACGTAAGTGGCTTGAAATGCATATTCCTTAAGGTGATGAATTTCCTGGGTAATATTTTCTTCGGATGTCACTGTGAATGATCTGGTTAGATATAACCCTTTTTCAACAAAAGAATCGCTGGTAGCATTAGAAAACGGAACACAGACTGCAACCTGGTCTAAGGTATACAAGTAGTGTAAATCAATTTCAAACAATGCAGGTTGATCCGTACGATGCTGATAAAGTGCACGGGCATGCAGAGACTCGTTTGGTGGGATGGTGATCCAAGTGGTGAAATGCCGAACAGGAATTTCCTTTATCTCATATATGGGTATACACTGATCCTGCTGGGATTGGCTGATCCATTCCTGCTGTTCCTGCAATATGCCTTGAATGAATTGTTCCATATGCATTAACGAATCAATCTGTGATTGTACAGCTCGAAGTGAATCGGTTAATAATCGGTTATAGTCATCTGCGGAATAGGAGAGCATGCACTCTTTGATTTGCTGAACAGGGACATTCAACTTGCGCAATAGAAGAATGTGAGAAAGCTGGTAGATCTCATCCATTCCATACATACGGTAGTGGTTGGTATCCACATATGCCGGGAAAAGTATTTCTTTTTCCTCAAAGTATCGAATTTGATGGATTGAAACATGCATTAATTTGGATAATTCGCTAATCGTAATGTATTTGTTCATTAAGCTGGCTCCTGTCTGCTTGAATGGAATAGTTCCACTATAAACCTTTGGTCTGACCTAGGGTCAAGGTGTTTATTTTGAATTAGAAAGGGGAGATAGAATGAACGGGAAGTTTCAGTTCTTCACGGATACGGCAGCATTGTGCCTGTACGATCTGGGGGCGCTAAAACATCGTGTTGGAGACACACCGGACTGGTGGTCTATTGCAGAGGATGAACTGACAGAGGTAAATGCAGGCAACTGTTTGTTTCTGAATCTGGGTGAAGATGGACAGTATGAGGTGACATGGAGTCTGGATGATGCGGGGAAGGAACTGGAGATTGCACAGGTATACCATCTACGTGTCCCTTCCGGTAACGTGTATCTGGGGGCGGCGGAGGATGTCACTGGGGGCGAGCTAGAACCCGATGAGTCTTGCGGTGGTGTGTTGCTCCAGATGGAGCCCGGAAATTATGCGTGCATGATATTGAGGGAAAGCAATCAAATATGGATTACCATCAAACCCAGTCTGCAAAGCGAAAATAGTTTGAATGACTTGATTCGAATCTGACGTTATAGGTACAACGCGATGGAAGGAGGCTTACGTACATGTACAAGGTACAGTTGGAACGCATACAGGGAAAGTTGAACAAACTCCAGACTCTGGACCCGAAGCGGAATCTGTTTGGGGCAGAGAATCATCAATATGAGATGGCTCCGGTATGGACATTGGACGAAATTAAAGCTTTTGAACAGAAATGGAAGATAACGCTGCCCGAAGAGTATCAAGCTTTTTTGCTTGGGATTGGAAGCGGTGGTACAGGTCCTTATTATGGGCTGGAAAAGCCGGAGAACGGCATATATTTGGTGATGGATTATGATGATGAATTGAATGCAATTTCTGAGCCGTTTCCACATGTGGAATCCTGGAATTGGGATGTGGACTGGTACGACGACAGCAAAGAAGAGGACGAGTGGGCAGCGCTTGAACATGAGTATTATGATCCGAAATGGTCGGCAGGGATGCTGCGAATCAGTGATTTTGGATGTGGCGTCTCGCTCAATCTGATCGTGAAGGGATTGTCCTACGGAGAGATCTGGACCGATGATCGAGCGAACAGTAATGGAATTTATCCGGATCATTATATGGGCAACGCGGAGCGGCTGGGTTTTCTCGACTGGTATGAATTGTGGCTGGACCGCTCGATCAATGAATTGAATGAGCAAGAGTAATCGTTTTTAGCTAACTTTTAGATTAAAGGAGGTACCATGTGGGCTGGGAATATGGCATCAGAACATCAAATCCTGTCATTTTACCTCGGATTGTGAAGCGACTGGCGGATGCCTTAACCTTCTCTGACTTGTATAAGCTGGATCATTATGAAGATGGGTTTGCGTTGCTTCAGGAGGTTTCGCCCTGGCCTGAAGCTTTACAAGTCTCGATTGAAGTGGCATCGGGAATGGATGAGATTGTAGAGGGAGAGTTATACATCTATTGTCTGTTCCATACTTGGGGTGACATCGCAGCAAACTGGCTGAAACAAATGGAAGCAGCTACGAATCAGGATGATAATGAGCTGGAATGGTTTGAACTTTAAATAATGATGCGGAAATCAATACAAGAGCTTCCTCCTCAGGATTAGGCGGGGCTTTTTTGTGATGGGAAATAAATAAAAAACGGTTTGGCTTGTTCATCCGTCTTAAACCACAGAAAGAGAGAGAAGGAGGGGATTGCGGGGTGGAAACCAAAGCCGAGATGAAAAAGATGCTGTTTGTACAGAGCGAAGACGAGACGACATTTGTCCAATCCATCATGGAGCATCAGGACACGCTGATCTCCATTGCCTACAGTTACCTGCGTAATCGTCATGATGCGCTCGAAGCAGTGCAGGAGATGACATGCCGGGCCTGGATCAAGCGTCGCTCTCTGAAAAATGAGAAGGCGTTCAAATCGTGGATTATACGTATTCTGATCTATGTGTGCATTGATGAACAAAGGCGTCGCAAACGGGCAACACCACTGCCGAGCGAAGGGTTGGAGGAGGCGATATCCGAGTCTGGCAGTGCAGGATGCAGCGACAATAGACTTGCGATGTGGTCCATGCTTGAGAAAATCAAACCCAAATATCGCCATGTATTACTGCTGAAATACTATAACGACATGACGTCGATTGAGATTGCCTCCATTCTTGGCAAACCAGAGGGCACCATTAAAACCTGGCAGCATAAAGGGTTGGAACTGTTACGGAAACAGATGAAGATCAGGGGGGATTGGCATGACAACTAGTCCGGAGGAGCAGGCACTTTTCGCAGATGCTTCCCAAGTTAAGCTGGAGAGACAGCAATTGAATCCGGCGGACACGGCCTTTGCCATTCAGCAAGGTCTGGCCAAGGCAAGAACTCGGCGAATGACAGGTCATGTGCAATTAAAGTGGATTACGGCGGTGCTCGTAACCGCTCTGGCAGCCGGTTGGCTGCTGATGGGTCCACTTGGCGGTACTCCACAACAGGCAAGGTACAGCCAGCCCGCACAGAATTGGGGAGTTCTTGAACCTTTTCGGGAGTTGGCTGAAAAGGATGTAGACGGAAACACGATTACATCCGCAATTAACAATGGTTATGTACAGCTCGTGAATCGTTCTGTGAAATCAGGAATATATCAGTTAACCGTCAATGCAGTTATGGCGGATGAAAACAAGATAATCGTTTTGTACACAGCCCAGACGGATGCTTCCCAGGAGATATATTCGGTTCCCAAAACGAGTATGGTCAATGGCATGACGAACCAATCACTTGGCAATGGCGGTATAAGCAGTCTGTATAGCTCCAATGGAAAGTATATACTTTATGGACGTAGCACCGTTGAAATGGATGGGAATACACCGCTTCCTGGACAAGTGAAGTTCAATTTTCGCATTTCATCTGTAGTTCCTGATCTGCTGACTGACACGAATAAGGTTAAAAAAGATACCAAATACCAATTTTCGAAACCGATGGAAGTGAGCTTCGATCTGGACCCTAAATTTTCGGTGCCCAAGACCGAGAAGATCAAACTTAATCAGTTATTTACGATTGGCGGTCATGAGGTAATGTTATCTGAAGCAGAGGTATCTCCACTTGTGACACGGGTAAGATTTATCTATGAACCTAATCAAAAGATTGATTATAAAACCAAACTCTCCGTCAGTGATGTGGTCAACCCTACCGAGATTGTATCCACCACCAAGGACAGGCAGAAGACCTTGTTGTCCCGTGTGTCAGGTAACGGGACGGAAGATGGGATGATCTATTCCTTCAGTAGTAATCTGCTGGATGCCCCCCAATCTCTGGTATTAAAACTTCACGGTGAACCGGGCAAAGTTTACGATGATTTGCAGGAAGCGGAGAAACACAAGCTGGAACTGAAAATCAAATAGGATTCAGAAGAAGGGCGATACAAAGTCATGGTTTTTGTAGATGACTTTGTGTCGTCTTTTCATTTTTCTTATACGGGGACTGCTGTTGCAAAAAAATAAAAATAATGGTTAAATTGCAATTTTTGTATTGTCACATCTGATGTTACACGATATAATCAACTTGTCTTGCAGGATAAAATTATAAAGGATGGTGAAATTTTGAAGAAATTTTCGATTCTTTTACTCGCTGTAACACTGTTATTATTGACAGTCTCCACGGTCTCTACGGCACCCGCTACATATGGTGCGGCCAGTTATCCCAACACAGGCACCAATGGTTTAACGGGTTTTGCCGGTAACGCCAAAAATGAGAGTGGTGTATCCAAATCAGCCACGACAGGTGGTAAGAACGGTCAGGTCATCTACATCAGCAATCTGAACGATCTGCGAACACATATGGCAGGCACAACAGCTAAAATACTGGTTATTGAACAAAATATTTCTTCCTCTACCTTGCAGAAAGTCGAATTTGGATCGAACAAAACGTTGGTAGGCTCTTTTGATAAACACACACTGATGAACATTCATTTCAGATCGACGTCCAGCTCAAGCAATGTCATTTTTCAGAATCTGACTTTTGAACACGCTTCCAATATTAATGCTAACGACGATATCCAGATGTATATTACTTCAGGCTCCAACTACTGGATCGATCACGTGACGTTCTCCGGCCATAGCTACAGCTCGAGCGGAAGTGATCTGGACAAGCTCTTGTATATTGGGGATCGTGCAGATTATATAACGATCAGCAATTCCAAATTTGCAAACCACAAATACGGAATTATTCTCGGATACCCGAATGATGGCAACAGCAGCTATAATGGTGTACCTCATGTAACGATGGCTAATAACTATTTTGAAAACCTGTATGTACGTGGTCCTGGTCTCATGAGATACGGTTATTTCCATATCAAAAACAATTACGCGAACAACTTTAACCAGGCGATTACCATTGGCGAGAAAGCACGCATTTATTCTGAAAACAATTATTTCGGTGCAGGCGCTGAAAAAGGCGGCATTCTGGATGATAAAGGAAACGGGGAATTTACGGATACAGGCAGCACACCTGCGTTAAGCAGTCCATCCTCTCCTCAAACGAGTTGGAGACCGAGCTCCAACTACAGCTATGAAGTACAGACAGCCAGTTATGCCCGCGAGTTTGTCACCAAGTATGCAGGTTCGTCTAACAACACACTTGTGTTCGGGAAATGAAAGGTAGCTGATCTTCTTAACATGTGAAAGCCCGTATCCCTGATGCGGGTTTTTACTATTTTTTTACTATGGAGAAAACCAAATAAAATTCCTGAAATATAAGTACATATTATATTCCTTCATATATTAAAAATTTATAATAAAATTCCGATATACATTAAGTGTGTTTTCATGTTTATGAAGACCTAATGTACTATAACAAAGCCCTAGGACTT
This sequence comes from Paenibacillus sp. 276b, assembly GCF_900107875.1. NCBI lineage: Bacteria > Bacillati > Bacillota > Bacilli > Caryophanales > Paenibacillaceae > Paenibacillus > Paenibacillus sp. 276b. The sequence continues at coordinate 315,464 of NZ_FNRR01000004.1, forward strand.
TGCGATTTATTCATAAGCAAGGACCAAAGACTGATAAAAGATAGTACAGAAATGTTTCACCATCGTATTTAATTGATAAAAAGGACGGGAAATTCATGAATCGTTATGACGAAATCATCTGGAAAAGGAACAAGCTGATCTGTATCATCCTGTGGGTTATTGTTGCCATCGGTTTTGGTATGGCCTTTCTGGAACCCAAACTGCTTGTTTCGAGTGGGGTAGCTATTTTATTCACCGGTTGGGTAACGTACGCCAATATCAAAAAGAAGTATATTCATGTGATCCCGTGGCTTTGTACACTCCTGATTACGGTTTGTGGAGTCTATGCAGGCTGGGGAAGTGTTAACATCACTTTAAGTCTGGTCATCACTTCAGTATTGTTGCTCTATCCCGACAAGAAACTGTTCACTACCGGATTTTTCGTGTTGTTTATCATCAGTATTATTCAGGTCGTTCTGGTGGAGACAAAGAGCTCCGAGGAATTTATTGGCCATATTGTTGATGTAGGATTGTTTGCGCTTACGGGAGCCATTCTGATGCTGGTTTCCCAGTTGAATCAAAGACTCTTTTGGGATAGCGAAGCGCGTTGGCAAGAAGTAGAGCATTCCAAAATGAGAGTGGAAACAATGCTTGTAAGGGTCAAAGAATCTGTAGAGGGCCTATCTCGTTATACGGATCAACTGAAGCAAAAAGTAACCGACACCGGCTCCATTACCCATGAAGTAACGCTTGGATTCAGCGAGGTGGCCAAAGGGGTTGAATTCCAGGCCACCAGTGTGGCTGAAATTTCAGAGTCCTTGTCCTTGTCGGATCAGCATATCCGCGATGTTGCTTCCTACTCACTTCAGATGAAAGAACTGTCAGCCAGCATGGCAACGAGCACGGAAACAGGCAGTGCGCAGATGGATCAACTGAATGTTCAGATGCAGGAGCTGTATGAAACGATTAATACCACAGCCGATGATATGAGTAAGTTTAACGAGGAAAGTGAGTCCATGTCGCTAATGCTGAACAGCATCTCGGATATTGCCAACCAGACGAATCTGCTTGCGCTCAATGCAGCGATTGAAGCAGCCCGTGCAGGTGAACATGGACGTGGGTTTGCAGTCGTTTCGGAGGAAGTTCGCAAGCTGGCAGAACACTCCGGCCATTCGGCCAGTGATATTGCTGCTATTTTGTCCCGTTTGAGAGGACAGACACAGGCGTTGACGGATCGGTTTGGGCGTATTCGACTCGCTTTGGAAGCAGGAAAAGACAGTGTGCAAACGGCAGAAGAAGTTTTCCGTACGATCAACAGCAATTCTCAGCAAGTATTGAATCAGGCCGCAGATATCGAGAGTAGTTCAGTCACCATGAGGGAATCCTCTACGAAAGTGGTTAATGAGGTTTCAGAAATTTCAAGTGTGACTCAGGAATCGAGTGCTGCTACGGAAGAAATTCTTGCCAGTATGGAGGAACAGCGCAACCTGACCGAGAAGATGGTGGACAGCTTCGGAGAACTGGAGCAACTGATTGTGGACCTGAACGAGTTGGTATCCGATAAGAACGAAGTAGGTTCTGCAACGGGTACGCTGTAAAATACTTAGGCTGAAGCTAGCCTACTGCATCGGAGTCACCTGATTACACCAATTTTATATTCGAAGTTCAGTTACTGAGCCTGTCTCCAACCATGATGTGGGGGCAGGCTTTTTTTGTTTTTAGATGGCTTATCTCTCCGCCCGTTTTTAACGAAACAATTGTGGATGCTCATCCAGGCCTACTATAATGGGAGGAATAGGAATTTGTAAAAAAACAATTGATGGCAGGAAGTTTGGGTAATTGGGGGAGCAGAACGTGAAGAATGCAGTAATGGAAAAAAAGACGGATAGCCGCGATCTTACAGATCCAGCGAAGAATGAAAGACGCGATAGTCGCGTTTGTTTCTATGATCGGAATTCGCTCCAAGATATGGACTGGCCTAACACCGAGGATGGTAGAGATGCACGAGCGTATTTGGAACCCATGATGTTACAAGGGACGCGGGACTTCATTATAAATGTAAACACAACCTTACTCATTGCTCGAATTGACGATCTAGTGCTTCCGTTGACGGTAAATGATGCAGAGTATGAAAATTCTTACGTTTGTTCACCTTATACGCATTATGTGAGGTATGCCAAGCAGGAGTTGACGATGCTTCGGAAACCGTTGCTGGAAAAGGGGCTTTTCGCGCTGCTTAGTGTGGTGGGGTGGGGAATGCGGCAATCACAAATAAACAAGGTTGTACATATCAACAACTGGCTGTTATCAACAAACCTGTATCCAGCCATGTCCGGAGAGCAGGCTGTTTGTCTGCTTGCAGCAGTAAGGGAACGTTATCCTGAGCATGCCGTCATATTTCGCTCCTTGTGCCCAGGGCTTCACTCCGATCTGACGGGAGAACTGAAGCAAGCAGGCTGTCAACTAATTCCGAGCCGTCAAATCTATCTGTACCAGGCGAATGATCCGAATTTCGGCAATGCGAAGTCGCGCTGGCTGCTGAAGCGGGATTACGAATTGTTGACCAAGCACGGATATGAATTCGTTTCCGGATCGAATTTGACGGAGGAAGATATTCCGCGAATTGCGGAGCTGTATAGGCTGCTATACCTCGAAAAATACTCTTATGATAATCCGCAATTCAGTGAACAGTTCATTGCGACAGCAAAAGCTTCGGGAACACTGACCTTGTATGGTCTGCGAAAGGAAGGGCGTATAGATGCGATTATGGGATACTTCTGTCGGAATGGGGTGATGACAACGCCGTTATTCGGTTACGATACGGCGCTACCCCAGTCTATCGGACTGTACCGTATGCTATCAGCTTGCCTGATTGGACAGGCCCGTGAGAACGGTCATCTGTTGCATGAGAGTGCTGGTGCTGCGCAGTTCAAACGCAACCGTGGCGCTGTGTCGGATTTCGAGTATTCTGCCGTGTATGAGCGCCATTTGCCAATGAGCAGACGCTGGTGCTGGCTGCTGCTTGAACGGCTTTTGAATCGAGTAGGTGTGCCGCTGATGCGTCGGATGAAGCTGTAAACTTGCACAACAGCGCGCTGACGCCGTCCTATGTGGGGTGCGCGTGTAGGTTTGGCTCCACACACAACAGGTCAGTCATCGTGAAACGTACACTTATTTAGATTCGCCTCAAAAATAATTGCGCCTTAATCATACATGTTCGGCCAACTGCACTTCGAAGCCATCTGGGTCGGCAATGTAAATAAACCTCAGATGCGGATTGGGCTGGACGGGGCCTCGTACAATCGGGATGCCTAATGCGGCGAGTTGCTCCATGGCTTCGTCCAGCGACCTTACCTCATAGCCGATCGAAACACCGGCCTCTGGCTTGAGTGTGGTTTCGCTGCCCTCAATCAGTTCCAGCTTCGTTTCATTTTCTGGTCCGAGCATGGCGATCTGCCGTCCACGGCTTTCGAATCTGCGCTGAATCGGCAGCCCGAGCAAATCGTGGTAGAAGCGGAGCGATGCTTCCAGATCGTGTACCCGCAGTGTGATCCAATTTAGTCTAATCAACATCATGAGTTTCTCCTTTTTTTGCGCCATATTCATCAACGTTATGCTTATTATACGATAAGCTTGTGCGTGGGCCTACCATACCACGTTACCTTTGCCTATAGAAGTTGCACTTAAAAGTGAAATCGAAAAACTGCCCAAGAATATTCTTGGGCAGTTTGGCTAAGAGTGCCGTTCAATGAGCGGGCAACTTTTTTATTGAATCAGATCAATCGCATCCTGTGACACGAAGGGTCCCCAGTATGGGCGTGAAGCATGTGTATAGAAGTAACGCGAAACAGGATTAGCGACCCATAATATAGAATTCGTAGTGTAAAGGTGTATGTATGATGAAATAGAGAGCTTGATGAGAGAGGTGAGTGACCATGATTGATATTATTGCGCTTCGACGAGACCTTCACGAACATCCCGAGCTGGGATTCACCGAATTTCGTACGGCTACCAAAGTCGTGCAGATGTTAACGGAACTGGGTTACCATGTGGCCTATGGAAAAGATGCGATTGATGACACATCGCGGCGAGGTCTGCCAAACCCTGAAGTGTTGGAAGATGCATATCAGCGTGCCATCGATGAAGGGGCAGATTCAGCGATTGTGCAGCAGATGCGAGGGGGATTTACGGCGGTTGTCGCTGTGTTACAAGGAGAAATGGAAGGGCCAACAACGGCGTTCCGTTTCGATATGGATGCACTTCCGATCCGTGAGAGCAAGTCAGACAAACATATACCACAAGCGGGGAAATTTCGCTCCAGTCATGAAGGCATTATGCACGCTTGCGCGCACGATGGACATACAGCCATTGGGCTTGCACTTGCAGAACGTTTGAGTAACCGAAAGTTCGCCGGGAAGATCCGTCTGCTGTTCCAGCCTGCTGAAGAAGGTGTGCGTGGTGCGTATGCCATGGTCGAAAAAGGCATGCTGGAACAGGTGGACCGTCTGTTCTGCATACATCTGGGTACAGGTGTGCCATCCGGTCATGTCAGAGGGGCGTCTGCTGGATTCCTGGCAACGACCAAGCTGGAAGCCCATTTTACAGGTGTGTCTTCTCATGCCGGAGCTACACCGGAGGAAGGACGGAATGCTTTGCTGGGAGCCTCTACAGCACTCCTTAATATTCATGCGTTGCCTCGGTTTAGCACGGCAGATACACGCATTAATGTGGGTATTCTTGAAGGCGGAACAGGGGCCAGTATTATTCCCGAGCACGCACGGATGGTGATTGAAACCCGTTCAACGACAGAAGAAACGAATCGTGAGCTGGAGCGACGGGTGCGTCAGATCATCGAGCACAGCGCGGCGATGCATGAGTTAAGCTCTACGGTTGAAGTCATTGGCGGTGCAGTCCCTATTCACTGTGATATGGAGCTTGCAGAGCTTGCTGTGCAGCAAAGTGAAGGCATCGCAGGATTTACCCATGCGGAGGCTATTTCGGATGGTGCTTCACTCGGAAGTGAGGATGCCAGTTACATGATTCGGCGCGTGCAGGAACAAGGTGGGAAAGCAACGTATATGATTATTGGCAGCGAGCTGCCTGCTCCGCATCACCATCCGGAATTCGATATTGATGAAGCAGTGCTAGCTCCTGCGGTGGAACTGCTGGAGAGATTGGCACGAACACTCTAGAAAGATATAACTACAACCAAGGAGAGGCTTTCACTTACATATCGGTTAAGGAGGTGAACGCGCTTCAAGGCAGGAGCACGAGCGAACGTACCAATCGCCAGTTGGCTGAAGCGACTCATAAGCTTTGCAGGCACAGCTCAATGGCGGTGGAACCTTGGAGCAGAGTTGGATGAAACATAAACAAGATCAGGGGTTCAAACCTCAAACATTGCAGCAGACGAAATATGGAGCCATTGATGGAAAAACCTATGAACACTACGGTACGCTCGGCTGGTTAGGTGTTCCTTATGCAGCACCTCCGGTAGGTGAATTACGCTGGAAAGCACCGCGTGAACCGGATGCATGGACAGGGACTCGAACCGCCAAGGAATTTGCTGCGTGCAGCTTGCAGTTATCCGGTGAAACGATAGCCGGAAGTGAAGACTCACTGTATCTCAATATTTGGCGTCCGAATACAACCAGTTCGAAGCTTCCGGTTATGGTGTTTTTGCACGGCGGTGGGAATATGACCGGATCAGGCAAGGATTTTCAGGGTGAACAGCTTGCGCGTAACACGAACAGCATTATCATATCGGTGAACTATCGTTTGGGAGCTCTTGGGTTCTTTCAAAATGCTGCATTGAAAACCGGAAATCCCCTTGATGATTCGGGCAACTATGGCTTGCTTGATGCATTCCGTGCACTGCAGTGGGTACAGGATAATATCGAGGGCTTTGGCGGAGATACAGGCAATGTTACGTTGGCCGGGCAGTCGGCAGGAGCACGTAATGTTCTGGTAGCGTTAATCTCACCGCTAAGCAAAGGGCTATTTCAGAAATTAGCTGCTTTCAGTGGTGGTCTGACCACGGCTGCACCGGAGGAAGGCGAGCAAAAATCCGAGGATGCACTTGTGAAATTGCTCGTGCAAGAGGGTAAAGTGACCTCTATTGAACATGCGAGAACATGGATCGGCAAGCAGTATCAGGCACAGCTGGCCAGCTATTTGCGTGAGTTGCCTGCTGACAAGCTGGTCACTGTATATGGTTCAACGGCGATTCGTATGCAGCCATTCCCACATTTGTTCCGTGACGGTACAGTCATTCCGAAAGAGGGATTCGATGCCATCAACAGCGGTAATTATGCACAAGTTCCTGTTCTGCTGGGCAGTTTGGAAACCGAGTTTTCCAGCTTTGCTTTCGGTGATCCATACTTTGTACCCTCATTTCATTATGAAACTCTGTTTACAGATGAAACCAAGGCCGAACAGTATGCCGCAGCTCTGAAATACGGCAGTGAGGTTTATGCCGGCTTTAATACAGAGCGGGTAGCTGAATTCCTTACGAGTGAAGCGGGACAGCCGCCGGTATACGCCTATCGTTTTGCATGGGGTACACAGCCTGGGGTCATTTCCGAAAGGCTGCAAACATTGCTGGGCGCACCGCATGGCGCGGATATGGACTTTTACACAGGACACGCAGACGGCGTTGCCGCTCTTTTCCCTGAAGGTTATTTTAGTGAACAGAACAAACCAGGCCGTGAGACATTGTCTTCCGCGATGGCAGCATATTTGAAGCAGTTCCTCTATACAGGCAACCCGGGTTGTGGTGGATCATCGGAATTGGCCGAATGGACACCTTGGACAAAAGATGCCAAAGCACCAATTATGCATCTGGACGCAACCGATACGACAGCGGAGATCGGCATGTCTATGCATTATAATGTAGGCAAGGATATCGTAATGGAGAAAATGAAAAAAGAATTGCCAGACGAGACATACAAGTTGCTGACGGAGAAGGTATTTGCCGGACGCTTTTTTTGGGAATAAGTCATGCGAAAGGACACGAGAGAATGATCTCTAGTGTCCTTTTTTAGTTGCGGGCGTATCTCCTCATTCTTCAATGTGAAAATACCATATCTATAGGTGGTTTCTGGATTTTTTTCGTATGTAGAATAGTGATCTCGTCATGGGGCTGGTCTAAAAGCAGAAATTGAGGTAGAATTATTGAGAATTATTCTCAATTAAACAAATCTCTATCTGAGAGTCATGATCAAGTTATAGACGAGGTGAGAACACATGGGTTTCGATTCGTTAGCTGTGGTATACCAGCATTACTTAACGCAGGAACCATTCAGTCAGCAAGATGAAAACACGTACCTGCTCTCTGCTAAAGCGGGCAGTGGCAATATAAAAAGAGTAACCACGTATAGTGGTATCGAAATTGTGTATTCTCAGATTAATTATAGTGAACCGTGCTCTACGTTTTTTGCATCGAATATTCCCATCATTGAGCTGCAATTTGCCTTGTCAGGTGCGCGCTATGTAGACATATCCGGTCAGCAATATACGCTGCCCACTGGACAGGGAGCACTCATTATGATGCGTGATTTTGAAGCCTGGTTCCATCCGCCTGCGCAGGAGAACTATACTTCTTTTGCCATCGGAATTCCGATCTCGTTGTTCAATTATGCGGGCGCACAATTGGCAACGAGCCAGTCCATTCGGTTTCAGGACATTTTGGGACATTGTGTGTTCAAACCCATCATATTTCAGCTGGATCACAGAATTCGAACGATGATTGAAAGTCTGATTGGGGAATTGAACAACCCCTATAGATCTTCCTTAATGATGGAAGCGACCGCATTGGAGATATTGAATCGGTTTATGATTCAGCTGTTTGATCTGGCGCCTATTCCTTCGGGATTTTCCAGAGAGGATATACGGAAGCTGCATACCGCCCGGGAGATTATGGAGGCAAGCATGGTGGACCCTCCATCCCTGCTGGCGTTGTCCAAACAGGTGGGTCTGAATGATTTTAAATTGAAAAAAGGCTTTAAGGCGCTGTTCGGCACTACCGTATTTGAATATTTGCGCCAGATTCGTCTCGACAACGCCATGAAATTGCTGCGCAGTCAAGAGAATAACGTCACTGAGGCAGCGATAGCGGTTGGTTACAGTAACATCAGTGCATTTTCCCAGCAATTCTATCGCAAATTCGGCGTGAAGCCATCGGAAATGAAAAAAATATATTAATAATCCGTCTAACCGTTAATTGTTCCGTATGGAGGCAGTCGAGATTCTCTCAGCCTTGTATACTCCAGGTACAGTGGATACTGTACTGAAAAATAAAGGAGTGTATGAGCGTGAACAGAATCAGAGGAAGTATCTTTTTTAGCGTATTTGCAGCCATGTTGGGTCTTATGCTTATTGCTCCCATTATGCCGCCACTTATTCGTGAGCTGGGGATGAAAGAAAGTCATTCCGGGCTAATTATTTCACTCGGGTCCATCGCCATGGCTGTGATGGGTCCGGTATGGGGCAGATTCAGTGATCTGAAAGGCAGAAAACCAATCATATTGATTGGATTCATAGGCATGTCCATAAGTTGTGCGTTGTTTGCATTGGCGATGTATAGTGGATTAAATGCGTGGATCGGAGGGGGACTTTTGTTAACCCTTCTGATTGTAACGCGGAGCTTGATTGGTATGTTCATTCCGGCAGTGCTATCCTCTTCACAGGCATATATGGGAGATGTGACGGAAGGAGAAGAGCGGGGAAGCGGGATGGCGATTATTAGTGCCGCCAATGGGCTGGGACTTGTATTTGGCCCTGCGATTGCAGGCGCTTTTACCATTATCGGCCTCCTGTGGCCGCTTTACTTTGGTATTTTTATTGCGATAGCGGCTTTTATCATTGCTTTGTTGCTCATTCCTGCTGCCAAGCCGGTCATTCAGGAGAAAGCGCCCAAGGTCAACCCGCTCCAACGCGGGTTGCGTATGTATCTTGCTGCCGGGTTGGTTACGATGATTGGCATTATGACGGTACAGGTTATTGGTGGATTTTATTTCCAGGACCAACTCGCATTATCTCCAGGGGCTACAGCCCGAATGGTCTCGTTTGGACTGATGTTCTCCGGGGCTGCGATGCTGATCATGCAGGTGATCCAGATGAAGTGGTTGAAATGGCAGCCACGGCCGATGATTTTGCTCGGGTCCCTTTTTCTGCTCGCAAGCATGGTATTGTTTCTGATCTCTAGTCAATTGGTTGTCTATTATCTCTCCTTCTTCCTGTTCGGCATGGGCTCGGGTCTGATGATGCCTGGTTTTATGGCCGGGGCTTCTCTTTCGGTCAGCAAAGAACAACAGGGCGGCGCAGCCGGATTGGTTGCTGCGATTCAAGGCATATCTGCCGTGATCACCCCTTTACTCACAACAACGTTGTATCAGGTAGATAAACATATTCCGTTCATGCTGGTAGCCCTGTTGGTTCTAGTCATGGGTGCAGTCATGTTGGGATCGAGAAAAATTCAAACCCATTCCGTTGCCGGGTAAGGTTAAAGACCTAACTGAACCACAACTTTGCGGCATAGAAATGTCGCTGCGAATCCGGCTATCGCGTCCAGTTGCACGCCAATCTGTTCACCCTCGTAAGCGAAGCTGAGCTGCAAGCAGACATTGCTTTCCTCGGCGGGAGAGATGTTCTTAAACTGGACGTCTTCAAAATTAAAGTCGAGGGGCTGTTCCAACCCGTCTGTGGAAGTATGCGTAATCGTCAGGGACAGATTTTCAAACTTATCGCCTTGATCCGCGTTTTGCAGCTTCACATTGGTTAGTTCATCGTAGTGAAAAGGTGGGAAGAACCCCAACGTATCGATCACGTTCTGGGCACCTTCTATGGAGTTGAGTGGTGAGAAGATCATTTCAAACTGCCAGGCTTCCATCAATCGTGACTCATACTGGGGGCTTGTATACAGCAGGATTGAATCAGGTCCACATTTGATTGCCGTTCCAATAAATGCGGCCCAGCCTGCTGTTCCAACCTCACCAACCTTTATCAAAATCTGATCTTGAGCATGCAGCCTTAATTCGCAATCTGAATTGAAGTGTACTCGGTAAGCTGGTACCTTCACCTGCCAAGCCGTATTCGGGGCAAAATAAAATTCCTCCCGCTTCACAGATTTTATACTAACGTTCCATGTCCGCTCCTGATTCATGCAATCCCCTCCGATATACATAAGCTTTGAAAACTGGCAAGACACTTCACTTGGCCTTGATCATCTCTCAGCCGCAGCCTGCATCAGCTTGTAAATCTGGCGGGTCGTGTTCACGTTCCGGACCGTCATATATTTGTAGACCTTGGAGCCTATGAGCTTGTTCATACCACTTTTGGTGACAAGTTCTTTACTGACGGAATATAAAATGGCTCCGGGAACATATAGCAATGTGCCGATTTCCGGTTTGATGGGCAGTTTGTCCAGAACTGAAACATCATTCACTTCATCCCAGAGGAACATGACATCACTTTTGGCCGCGGCATCATTCGTCCAGTCCTCCGGTAGTCCCTGAATAACTGTTCGAACTTCATCCAGATTACGTACCATCACCTTGATCTGTAAGCCAAAATCGACAGCTATGGCTTGTTCAAGAATCTGGGATAATTCCGTATTCGCATCCACGCGTTCCTGATGATCGGCAAAGATAATATTGCCTGAGTTGATATACGTCACCACGTCCAGCAAGCCCGCTTGTTCAAACGTTTCTTTTAACTGCTTCATATTGATTTTATTATTCCCGCCCACATTAATGCCCCGAAGCAAAGCAACATAAATCATGATTCAACCCTCCGTATCTTGTGATCCTTTAATTTCAACAAAATGACAAATACTCGAATAAATGTGCAGTATGCTCTTCTCCCAGTAAATCATTCAATATAGGTTCGACATGCTCCAGATATTCGGGTTTGGTTTCATAAGTTTCCTCGTCCTTCAATTCCCCAGCATAGGCCCGTGCAGCTTCAATCAGGATGGCCAGTGCATTAAAAAACACTGTTAATGAATCGGCAATAAGCTGAGGTTCTTCTCCTGCAAAGGCCGCATATACAGGAGAGTTCGGTGCTGCTGTATCCACAATTATCGGATCATCGTTAAAATTCGCAATGACGACATGATTTTTTTGCCAAGAGGCTGACTCCTCATAAGGTTCGTTCATTCCGATCCAGCGGTGACCTAGTTGCTGACGATGGAGATGTTCAGGTGCAACAAAGGAGATTAGAGCTGCATCACCGATCTCGACGGCTGCATTTTTCATTTTGAGTGTGCCCTTGGCCTGTTCATCCATCATCTCGTAGTGGCTGTACAGATATTGGAGCTCTGGAGAGAGCGGGATTCGTTCGTCCACTTGCAGCTGGTGTTGCTGTTCACGAGGACGCAGATCATGATTTTTGAAAAGTCCATAAGCTTTATTATATAAATCTTGCTGCTCCACAAAACGGATTAGGGCAGCATTCAGCTGTTCCAAGGTGTCTGATCCCTCCTGGTGTTAGAATTATTTTCAAATAGTTACATTCATTCATAGTCATAAGCATAAGCATATATCAAAATGGGAAAAGCTTACACCCTCTGGTTATATAAATATTCTTTAGTTCAATTTATATAGTTAATATTGAATACGTTTACATCAATCTGCGAACATGTTATACTTTTTCTCAAATGAGGATTGTTACTGCTTTGGCAGGCAAAACCTGAATGTCGATATGCGTGGACTCTGTCCAGCTCATATTGATGTTTGGGTTTTTTTGCATTTTACGGACCATATTAAGTAGTAGACCAACATCGCAGACATTCCCAAAAACACATCGCGTGGAACACAAGAAAGGGGAGCATCACGAACATGAATACAAGAAAATGGTTAAACGTTTTGGTGGCTGGTTGCCTCAGTATGATTCTGATTGTCAGTGGGTGCGCATCCAAAACACCGCAAACGGTTACTGAAACGCCGAATAAGACGGCAGAACAGGAACAAAATGAATCTACAGAAACGGTAGATCATTCAGCAACCAAAGCTAGAACGGTCATTACAACCGATGGTGAAGTGGATGATATGAATTCGGTGATTCGTTTTCTGTTATATTCCAATGAAATGGATCTGGCAGGCATTGTGCTGACCAGTTCAGTCTATCATTATGCGGGCGACGAGGAAGCAGGAATCAAACCTTTCCGCTGGACAGGTACACAGTGGGTTTACGACATGATTGATGCCTATGGCGAAATTTATCCCAACTTGTCCAAACATGCAGAGGGATATCCGGAGCCGGAACAGCTTCGCAAGATGACCAAAATCGGTAATATCTCCGACAAAGGGGAGATGGAGAAAGAAACGGAAGGTTCCGAATTTCTCCAAACGCTTTTCCTCGACGATGATTCCAGAGATCTGATTGTGCAGACCTGGGGCGGTACAAATACAACAGCCAGAGCACTGAAATCGATTGAAGAACAGTACAAGGGTACATCTGAGTGGGAAACGATTCGCAAAAAAGTCAGTGATAAACTGGTGCTATACATCATCCTCGATCAGGATGACAGCTATAACGACTATATTGCAAAAAATTGGCCTGACATTCGTATTCTGAACGACCAATCGAACTTCTGGCATTTTGCCTATGCGTGGAAATTCCATACAGAGGAAGTCAACAGCAAGCTGCATGGGGATTGGATGCTCAAAAACATTCTGGATGGTCATGGCAAGTTGTTGGATATGTATGCATCTATGGGTGACGGCAAAATGATTGAAGGCGAGCTGGAAGAAGAGCAGCGCGGTAGTGCTGAGTATCTAAAGAAGAATCCGCAATATGACAAATACGATTTTATATCTGAGGGTGATTCTCCATCCTTCTTCTATCTAATTGACAATGGACTGCGCAGTATGGAAGACCCTTCCTACGGTGGATGGGGTGGACGCTTCGGTGTGGTAAATGAGAAGCTGTTCAGGAACAACGTTCTTGATTACGATCCGTATACCAAACGATATGAGGCTGAATACTCTTTGATGAGATGGTTTGACGATATTCAGAATGATTTTGCGGCTCGTGCCGATTGGGCCGTAGCAGATAACTTTGAAGCAGCCAACCATAATCCGTCATTAACGATTAAGGAAGGACTGGATCTGTCCGTCAGTCCGGGTGAGAAAATAACCCTTCATGCCGAAGGAAAAGACCCGGATGGAGATCAGCTCACCTACAAATGGTGGAGATATTTTGAAGCAGATACGTACAAAGATTCCAACGTCCAGGAGGAGAAAGTTCAGCCTGAGATGGCGGGTGATCTGCAACTTGGATTACATCGTGAACTGGCGAAGGGCGAGAAGTTGGATACGATTCAATTGGAGGGCAGTGACACCGATGCTGTATCGTTCAACGTACCTGACGATGCCAAATCGGGCGATACCATTCATATCGTAGCCGAAGTACAGGATGATGGGGAGCATCAGTTGAAGCATTATCAACGTGTGATTCTCACTGTAAAATAGCCAAAAATAAAAAATGAGTACAAAGAGCCCTTTCGTGATGAGAGGGCCTTTTGGCATACAAAGTGGATTGTTCTTTATGTATCCAAAGTAATGAAAATTAATATTTCTTATCCATAACCCAACAATTTCCGATATAATAACCAGATAGGTCAAAGCAAAAGGATACTACCTCAGAGAGGTGATTTGGATGACGATTGACGTCCTCGTGCGTAACAATGTGAAAGTGTTGGGAAAAGGCAGCCAAACGATTATTTTTGCACATGGATTTGGGTGCGATCAGGATATGTGGCGCTATATTGTTCCGAGTTTTACGGAGCACTACCGAGTTGTTTTATTCGATTATGTAGGCTCAGGTGAATCTCAAATTAACTATTATGATTCAAACAAATACAGTGATCTTCAAGGATATGCCCAGGATGTGCTGGAGATTATGGAAGCGCTCGACTTGAGAGATGTCATATTTGTTGGACACTCGGTCAGCAGTATGATTGGCATGCTTGCTTCCATTCATGAACCTAAATATTTCAAGCAAATCGTCATGCTGGGGCCTTCCCCGCGTTATGTAAACGATCTTCCGGGTTATTATGGCGGATTTGATCGGCGTGACATTGATGAGTTGCTGGAAATGATGCAGATGAACTTTATTGGTTGGGCCAGCTATCTCGCTCCGATTGTTATGCAGAATCCGGAACGGAAAGAGCTGACGGAAGAGTTGGAAAAAAGCTTCTGTTCGAGAGATCCGCATATTGCCAGACAATTTGCGGAGGTGACGTTTTTCTCGGATTGTCGGAATGAATTGGAGCGTGCCTCGGTACCTACGCTCATTCTTCAATGCTCGGATGACAGCATCGCTCCCGTTGAAGTGGGGGATTACTTGCATGCGCATCTGAAGAACAGTAGACTTCAACAGATGACGGCGAAGGGGCATTATCCACATTTAAGTCAGCCTGAAGAGACAAGCCGCTTCATTAAAGAGTATTTGCAGAGCGTGTAAAGTAAAATGAGAGGAAAGGCAGTTAATCCATGGATATACAATTAGATATGGCACCCTGTGGATACTTCTCCATTTCTGACTCGGGCATCATAAAAACGATTAATCAAACCCTGCTGACCATGCTAGGGTATGAACGCAATGAGCTATTGGGACGGCATATTGAGTCGACTATGTCGGTGACCAACAAGCTGTTTTTTCATACGTATTTCTATCCCTATATTCAGTTATATGGACATGTGGACGAGATGTACTTTACGTTTCGCACCAGTGATCAGCAGGATGTCCCAGTTTTGCTTAACGGGATTCGCCAAAATCGCGATGGGGAAAGCGTAGTAGATTGTGTGGTTGTGGTGATGCGTAAGCGAATTGAACATGAGAAGGATATAATGAACACCAAGACGAAACTTCAGGAACTGTATCAAGCCACAAATGATGCGAACAAGGAACTTGAACGACTGCACGAAGAATATAAGGTGAAGCAGCAGGCGTTAATCAAAGTGAATGATCAGTTGGAGACGATGGCTTCGACGGATCTGCTCACCGGACTCAAGAACCGCAGGTTTTTTCAGGATAAAATGGTGGAAAGCCTGGCACTCTTCCGGGAAACTCAATGTGTTTTCTCCCTTCTGGTCGTTGATATTGATCATTTCAAGAACATCAACGATACGTATGGACATCCGATTGGAGATCTGGTGCTGGGCAATCTGGCAGGCCTGCTGCAATCGGTGTCACGGAGCACGGATGTGGTGGCGCGTTATGGCGGAGAGGAATTTGTCATTATTCTTGCGAATTGTGATCGAGAGCAAGCTGTGGCTACAGCGGAGAGATATCGTTCACAGGTAGATTCCGCCGATTGGGGCGAGTATAACATTACAGTGAGTATTGGCGCAGCTACGGTTTCGCAGGAAGATACAGATCAGTCTTTGTTTCAAAAAGCGGACAAAGCGCTCTATGCCTCCAAAACGGGTGGGCGAAATCGGGTGACCCATGCAGCCGAGCTTGTAAGAAATTAAGGGCTGGGTTAAACAGTTAAACAGGAAAACATTAAGGAGCCTGCATCATAAGGGAAGTGCCCTATGCGCAAGCTCTTTTATTTTGTTTGAAACGGGACAGCTGACTTGAATTGGTTGTTCTTCTTCCGTAATCATTATCGCGGTGTAAGGTAGCCGTATCCTTCGGAGAAAGAACCAGCTTGGAGAGTGAAGTCTTCGTTGGCCTCATCCATAAATTCGGGGTTTACATACAATGAATGTGCGTCATTTCCTGATCCCTCCATGTAGGGGGTGAAGCCGGAATACTCCGTGTTTTTCCATACCCACAGCGTATCTTCTTGTGGTGCAGAGGAGTAGTACACATTGTGATCAAACACATTCCCCGAATTACTGGTGTATTCATTGTAAATGAGCACGTCAGAGCTGCCGGATACGAGAATGTTTCGTTTGAACGTATTGTTCTTCGTTCGGGCTTGCAAGAATAACTGCCCATTGCCTGCATCCAGCAGGTCGTTACCCACTAACGTATTGTACATAATCGTACTGTCCTCAGTAGAACCGCGTTCCTCATCATAGCCGCCCATGGCGATGCCGGTAAGCCTGTTATGAAAAATCAGATTATCCTGCAACGTAATGTGGCTGGTGGAACGCCCAGCATGCTCCGAAGCAATCTCGATTCCGATATCGTTACGATATACCCGATTGTGGTCGATGATATGATTTTTGCCTCCATCTACATAGATTCCCCCGGCAGAATTGCTATCATTGGGGAGGTTCGTTCCATAAGACGGATTAAGATTGGAAGAAATATTATAGACTTCGTTTCCCCGTACAATCCCGTTTCGCGCCTGATCGTAAGTGTCGTCCTCGGAAGTTCCTTCATACCCAATCAGATCAATGCCGATGTTGTCGGTATCATGGATCGTATTGTCCAGTATGGCAAACGTATCCACATTCCCGTTGACTGCGAGTGACTCACTTGAACCTAGCACGAGATCATACAGTTCATTATCCTTGATGATAATATCCCGTAATGCTTGGGGATGCTCCGTACCATAAATCGCGATTCCATGGGCGTCCCTGCCCTGTAAATTGGGTTCTGAAGGTTTAGCATCATTGGCAATGGAATGAACGGTATTGCCCAGGAGTTGAATGTGCTCTCCTGACCCGTGAACATATATTCCAGTAGGCACTTGTCCCCGAAGTGAGGTTGTAAAGTTGCGAATTTCGAGATTTTGAATCGTAATATAGCTGGCATTTTCGACTTCAATCAAACCCTCTATGCCGCGTACCGACAGACCTTCACCATCAATGATGGCCTTCTCCTGCGGATAGCTGGAAAACAGGGTTGGATTGCCGGAGGAATTACCGCTTCGAGTGATTTTGACTTTTTGGTGATAGACACCTTCCCGCAAATAAACGGTGCTTCCCGGGGGAGCATGGTCGGCAGCATGCTGCAACGTTTTCCAGGGAGCTTGAATGGTTCCTTTGTTCAAATCGTTTCCTTGTGGTGATATGTAATACATCTTCTGGGTATCCGGTACCTGCACAGCCTCGGGAGAAGGGACGGATGAAGTCTCATCCTTCTGACAACCGGTTGCGAACAGGATCAGGGCCAGGAGTGCAATTGTAGTAATACGATACAAGTTGATTCCTCCTCATGAATTGACTATGAAGTTCGATTATAGCAGATTTGAATGGTGAAATAAGGCGTAAGATGCTCATAGAATTCCACAATGGGGAGAGGTACTTAGAAACGAAACAGGTGGTGAGTATGATCTCGCCACCTGTTTGTATATGTTGATCGTTATTTTCGGTCCCAGAGTACACTGTAGCGGCAGCAGATAAAAATGATGAAATTCGCTGCCGCAGCTATACCGAACACCAACGCAGGATTGGACAGCTCGGAGATCCAGCCGCTTCCCCATATAGCCAGGGGCATGCCGAGCTTGAACAGAGACCCGGTAATCCCACTGATCCGGCCAATCATGTGATGTGGCGTGGACTCCTGGCGGAATGTCCAGATGCAGATCGTGCTGATGGTTTGGAAAATACCAGATAGAAACAGACCCACTGCAAGTCCGTAGGTTGAGTGGAACAAACCAAGGATCAGAAAGGCGAATCCTTGAAGCAGTGTGGTCACCACAATCAGCACGCCAGCCGAATATTTGCGGCGCAGGGAGCTTACCACCAGACTGCCGATCAAACCACCTACCCCAGCAGCAGATAGTACAAGTCCAAGCTCCAGATTACGCAGTTGCAAAGTGTCTTTGGCATAAAAGATGACGGTTGCATCCACCATACCATAGGTGGCATTGAGAAAAATGACCGTAATGCTGATAACCAGTAACATATGGTTGCGACGCAGCTCGATCCAGCCTTCTTTAAAGTCTACCCAGAAGCCCTGAGGAGATGTTCCTCTGGACACAGGTGCGGAGTGCAGTGGTATTAGAATGATACAGGATACCGCAAGCAGAATGGCCGTAATTAATAGCCCCGTATGCAGGTTGGATAACATCAACAGCATTCCGGATAGGGCGGCACCCATAATGGTAATTAACGTTGTGGTGAAACCCAAAGCCGCGTTGGCTGACGTTAGTAGTGGCGTAGGCACCGATTGTTTGATCATGCCAGCTGATGCATTGCGAAAAACATAACTCAGTGTCATCAGCATAAAACCGCATCCGTAGAGTACATAAATGGAAGGTTGACCATATTGAAAAGACAGAAACAGCGCGA
This sequence comes from Paenibacillus sp. 276b, assembly GCF_900107875.1. Lineage (NCBI taxonomy): Bacteria > Bacillati > Bacillota > Bacilli > Caryophanales > Paenibacillaceae > Paenibacillus > Paenibacillus sp. 276b. The sequence goes on from NZ_FNRR01000004.1 coordinate 333,640, forward strand.
GCAGAAGGATAACCTGTAACACGATGGAGCCAATAGACCACCATTTCTTATGCACCCGGTCCATCAGTACACCGATAAACATGGCTAGAAACAGGTTCGGCAGAAATTCAATGCCACGCATGGTGGACATCGCTACAGGAGACTTTGTGAGTTCATATAAAATAAGAGGCAGAGCCAATTCATAGATTTGATTGCCAAGAGCAATGATGCCGCTGGCAGCAAACAGAATGATGAAGCTTGGATTTCTCCATACGGATGTGGCGAGTGTGGTGGTAGGTGTGGCGTGTACGTTGATTTCAGACATGGATAACACTCTCCTCTTTACGTGTGGTAATGAGGTCCATTATACTTTTGCAAAAGAGGAAGAAAAAGCGAAGCATTCACCAAGTCGACTTCGCCTTTTAGGAGGGTGAAGATGGACGCAGAAGAGCATTATCTGATCTTGCGCACTCACTTTGAGGGTGTGCCTGAGCAGGAAATGATTGAAGTCATGATGGAACAGGTCACTGAACTGCTGGATTGTTCGAGGCGTAATGCACAGCTTGTGCTGAACAAATTGACGGAATCCGGTTATTTGACATGGATACCCGGTCGAGGAAGAGGCAATGTATCCCGAATGTCTTTTAACGTATCGGTGTCGGATCTGCTTGCAGCCAAAGCGAAGCAGCTTGTGGAGAATGAGCAGCTCAATGAAGCATGGCGTTTAATTGATTCTTCCGGTACGCAGCGAATGAAGGAAGACTTCACCGATTGGCTGGAACGACAGCTGGGCATCTTGCGCACCGATGGGGAGGAACGGGAGGTACTGCGTTTTCCCTTTTACCGGCCGGTCCCTCATCTGGACCCTGCGTGGGTTCAGCGGCGTACTGAATCTCATTGGGTAAGGCAGATCTTCGATACACTCCTCATATTCGATCCGGAGGAAAAACGTATTCTTCCTGGACTAGCTCATCATTGGGAATGGGACGACTCATCATCCCGGTGGCGGTTTTACTTACGTAAGGGAGTACGGTTCCACCACGGTCAGGAAATGACTGCACAGGATGTGAGATTTACATTTGAACGCATGTCAGGAAGGACATCCTCGGAATGGATGTTTTCTTTAATCAAAGCTATAGAGACTCCCGGGAGATATTGCATTGATTTTTATTTTGCCCAGCCCAATGCGGTATTTCCAGCTTTTCTCTGTACGGATCGCTGTTCGATCGTGCCTGAAGATTTGGGAGGTCCCGACAAAGCTGCATGTTTCTCAGCACTGCCGATTGGCACGGGTCCTTTCCGCATGATCAAAAATAATGAATCTCTGCTTGTTCTGGAAGCGAATGGCCATTACTTTGAAGGGCGTCCTCATCTGGATCGGATTGAGATGTGGGTGTGGCCGGACTATGAAGGACAGCCTGGGTCACACAGGACAAGCAGGGATATGCAGCTGTTATATTCGGGTGCGAGTAGAGAATCAACGAGTGAACCCTCTCTCAGCCAGTTGGAGAATGGCAGCACCTACCTGACCTTTAACCTGAACAAAGCAGGGATTCAGCAGAATATTTTATTTCGTCAGGCCATGGATCTGGGATTGGATCGGGAACGAATGATTAAGGAACTGGGTGGTCTCAGGCAGTGTGCATCGGAGGGGTTTGTACTCAGTGGAGCGCAGCAGGATTACGCAGGGAGTTCTGATCTGGATGAAGCAAAAAAACGGATTCAGGGATCCGAATATGGCGGTCAGCCTCTAAACCTTTACACGTATGAATGGTTGGAGAATGAAAAAACGGCTGTGTGGATTAGCAGACGATGCAAGGAGATGGGGGTACAACTGAATGTGGTGAAGCTCCCGATTGAGCATCTGGCTGACCCCCAAGTGCTGGCACAGGCCGATCTGGTCATGGCTGGAGAAGTACTTGGTGAGCAGGCAGACCTTACCCTGCTGGAGCTGTATCAATCCCGTTTCAGTTTCCTGCGTAATCACCTCAGCCCGGAATTGACCGCATATGTGGATGACAAGTTAACAGTATGCATGAGAGAACCGAGCCCGGACGAGCGAATGAAGCAGCTTTTGGACATTCAGGAAAAGCTCAAAAGTTCATCGAATGTCATCTTTCTGTATCACAGTCTTCAGAGAGCTCAGCATCACCCCATGCTTGAAGGCATTGCCTTAAATGCATGGGGAAAAATTGACTACAAACATATATGGGTGAAGCATGTGGAGGAAGTGTGAAGTCGAGAAATCCAGGATGATTCTATCCTTCGTTTGGTCCTTTCATGCAGAAGGTTATAATGTTCATTTATAAACCACACAACCTCTTTGCTCGAGGATAGTTAAGCAGGAAGTAGATCTCAGATTACTATTCCACCTGAGATCAAGCTTCTCCAGATGCTCCAGCTCCAGGATGGATTCCGGAATCTCCGACATATCGTTATCTCTCAGATCGAGCTCAATCAGGCTGCTAAGTGCACCGATTTCTGAAGGCAAATGGGTTATTCTATTTGTTCTGAGGCTTAGCTTTCTCAATTTTTTCATGTCCTGAATAGAGTGAGGCAATTCATTAATCCGATTGTTGTTACAATCCAATATGCGAAGTTCAGTAAGGTGGCCTATTCCCTGAGGCAGGTGAGTAAGCAGATTACCGTATACGTGAAGTTCTCTCAATTGGCTGAGCTCGGTAAGCGATTCGGGAAGTGATTCCAGTTTGTTATAATATGAACGAAGTTCAATGAGGTTCTTCAGATTGCCTAATTCTGCTGGGAGCTCCCGAAGCTGATTATCTGTAACATTCAGATATCGAAGTGACTTGAGGTTACACAGCTCTGCAGGAAGACTTGTAAATCGATTGTTGCTCAGGTAGAGGAACGTATCCAGCGAGCTTAATTGTCCAATTTCTTTGGGCAACTGTTCGAGACGATTATGTCCAAGATCCAGCATTCTCAAATGAGCAAGGCGGCCGATAAGGCTTGGCAAAGTCTCAATTTCATTTCCTGCATAATTCAAAACTTCAATTTCAGTATGTTGGAACAGCTGATCGGGAATTGTGTTGATTCGGTTGTTATAGAGGCTTAGTTCAAGCAAATTTTCAGCATCCCATACATGTTCCGGTGTCTCGGTTAAACCCAGCCCATCCAGATTAATTCTCATGATAATCTCTCCTCGTTATACAAAATAGTGGACATACTGGTTGTGGGAAATAGGTGGTTTGATTGTGGCATCGTGTGCTGTAACCTACTATAACAGTGCTGGTGAAGAGGTGCTGTATGCCAGCATACGATCATCCGAGGTACAGAAAGGAAGCTTATGGACAACATGACATTATGGCAAGATATTCCGTTGTTTAGAGACTTGTATCCGGAAGAACTTGAAGGAATCCGTCCTTTATTCCGAACGATATCTTACCCCAAAGGCAAGCGGATTTTTGATGAAGGTGAACCGAGCCATCATGCTTATATTGTGTTATCGGGAGTCATCAAAGTGTATAGAACGACACAGGGGAGAGAGCATACAGTCGATTTGCTGGGACAGGGCGATGTCTTTGGAGATATGGAACTTGTCGATCCCATCAAGGAAAGGATGTTATCCGTGGTTTCCCATCGTGACAGTGTGGTCTGTACCATTGACGGTAAGGTATTCAAACAGTTGATTGCCCAATATCCAGGTGTTAAAGACCGTTTGCTACAGCTTCAGATTGATCGTCTGATTCTGGCTAATGAGAAGTTGCATGAGATGAAAATCAATGATGCCAAGACACGATTAATGCTGACGCTGCAAAAACTGTATACCAAATTCGGTGCACTGGAAGAGGAAAGGACCATCATTAATTTGAGACTGACTCATCAGGATCTGGCAGATATGGTTGGAACTCTGAGGGAAACGGTAAGCATATTGTTAAAGGATTTGCAGCAGCAGGATGTCGTCCAAATGCAAAATCAAAAAATAGTTATTATGAACCCTGAAGCGTTGAGGGGCTTCGCCAAGTCGGAATAAACACGATCAGCTATTGGAAATGAACGATATGTAATGTTAAAGGTTGGAGAGGGGCGAGTGATCATGCATAAACTATCTGCAAACGAATTAGTGGATCGGGAACATCACGCTTGGGAGGAACTCAAGGAGCTGTTGGACCATGGACAAAATAAATACACCTATATTCCTGCACAGCGGGAGGTCGGAGAGGATGCGCTCTATCGCCTCCAAGTAAGCACCAAATCCTATTTGGGAGCCGTTGCCTATGAGACCGAGGGAATCCTGTTGGATGATGGCTGGATTACGTTACTTGGATCGGGTGGTGACCGCATCTTTGGGAGTCTGACCAGTTGGAATGGTTTGGGAGACAAGCTGTGTGTACCCGCATTGGAAGGCATGATGATCGTCGCCTACGATGCCGCGGGTGGATTTTTCGGAATGGATATGGGTAAGTATGGCCGTACGGGACATGTATACTATTTTGCACCTGACACGCTGGAATGGGAATCGACAGAACTGGCTTATTCGGGCTTCATCAACTGGTTGTCCAACGGTGATCTGGAGCAGTACTATCAGACCTTTCGTTGGAGGGGCTGGCAGAACGACATGGGACAGCTTCAGACAGGACAAGTATTTGCTTATTATCCACCGCTTTGGACGGAGGAGGGCGGCGGCGAGAGCAGCAGCAAAGCTCCTGTAGCGGTGGAGGAAGCCTGGAAGGTAGCATTGGCTGGGAAATGATGTGCTATGACAGGGCTGTAGGGGAGGGAGTGTATGAATAACTTGAATATCAATAACATTCAGAAGCATTACGACATTGTGTTTCCGCACGAATATCTGGAGTTTCAACGGGAGACCGATGGTCAAACATTTGATATGATTGAAAATGGAGAGGTCATCGATTGGGAAATTCGTTTCTCCGCTCTCGATCATCAGTTCATTGCAAATAACAACAATCTGGTAGATGATGTGAATCCCGATCCACGCCGGATTATTCCGTTTGCTTGGAGTGTCAGCAGCGGCAACAACTATTTATTGGATTACCGAAAGAATTCAGAATCTCCTGCCGTACTGGTTATGGATCATGAAGAGGCGATAGTGCGTGAAGATGCTGAGAGTGAATCAGAGACCCCGGAGGAAGCCCAGCAACTGCTGGAGGAAAATGTACGTGAGATCGCTGCCAACTTCAATGCATTCATAGCTTGTTTAAAAACCAGACCGAGTGATCCAGTTGAGTGATTCACCGTTTGAATAATGGGGTGAACAACAAAAGGCTCGCGCTATGCGCGAGCCTTTTACTCAATTGAATAAATAATGTTGTGATTGAATGATATAGAATACATCCTAGTTTACAACCTATCCAGTCTCAGTCATTGTAGCCGTAGAGTTCGATCGTGCAGCTTTGTTATGCCAGACCACGATGACAAGCGAGCTCAGACAGACTAAAAGCAGACACCCATATACATAATGATAGGCTTCCTCTACCGGAACACCCGGAATGCCGTGCAGCATAAGCCCGCAGACAGCTACGGATACCGAACCGCCAAAAAACTGGATCAACTGCAGCAAGCCCATACCGGAACCGATTTGCGCTTTGGGCAGCACCCGAGACGCTTCGTTATTCAGTGAAGCTATGGAGGCGGAGAGTGCCGGGGAGAAGAAGAGATATCCTCCGGTGATGATCAGGGCAGACTGATTCAGTCCCAGCATAAACAGAGCAAGCACTGCGGCAAGCAAAATGTGTCCGATCATCAGAAAACGTATATTGCCATAACGATCGATCCAGCGACCTACAAAACGGGTACAGAATGCCGAGACGATGGCTCCAGGAGCAATCAGCAGACCAATAGCCAGTGACGAGCGTCCAAACAGATCAGCGAGCACTAGCGGCATCAGGAATAGATTCCCCAGATTTACGACCAGAACACAGAAGCCGATGATCAGTAGCCGGGTAAACCCGGGTGTTCGGAATACATGTGGATTCACAAAAGGAAGGCTCGCCCTGCGAATATACACGATGTGCACAACAAGTGAAATGACACCGATGGCCAGCCATAACCAAGACTGCTGAGTAATGGCAACCAGAAGGGTGGTTGCATTAATCACGGTTAATGCAGCACCGATCATATCAAAAGGATTCTCCAGTTTGGCCGTTTCACGCGGGAGAAAATAGAGCAGTACGGGCAGTGCAAGCAGGACAAGCACCGTAATGGCGAAAAGTCCATTCCAGCCCCAGTACTCACTAATGAGTCCGCCGACAATGGGACCAAGCCCAAACGCCATGGCACTTCCTGATGAGATCAGTGCGATGGCAGCTCCGCGTCGTTCCACTGGGATATAACGGCTCGCGATGACAAGTCCAAGCCCGGCCATGACTCCTGCACCCGCAGATTGCAAAATACGTGTCAGCAAAAGGATCGCAAAGCTGTGCGCAAATAATCCCAGCAATGAAGATAAGCCCAGAATAAGCAATCCCACCGTCAACAATTTGCGTACCGGAATACGGTCAGACAATCGACTGTAAATCACCGTCGACAAGGCATAACCAATGGAGTAGCTTGAAATGACCCAGGACCCCAGGTCTGATGTAATCTGAAGATCATGAATAATAACGGGTAAAGAGACGTTAAACATGGTGGTATTCATCACAACGATGAATAGGCAGCAAGTCCAGAGAGGCATTACAATTTTATCTTTCACGTAACCATTCCTGTCTATGAATTCAATAAACCATTTTACGCTCAATCTATGTATATGGCAATAATGTCATACGAATTCATTGGGTGGTTAAACAAAAACGGCGTCCTGACCCAGGACGTCGTTTTTGCACATGAGCATTTTCATCTGATTATTTTTAGGACGTAGTAGCTGGTGTGCCACGATTGCGAATCCACTTGATGACATCCATCAGAATGACCGCTGCGAGAGCAAGTCCCCCTGCGATAAGGAACTCATTCCAGCCAAAGGCTGCCGGGATGGCGAAGATGCTGCGAACCCCTGGAATCAGCGTGATTCCATACAGGCAGAGACAAACCAAGATGGAGCCGAGGACATATTTGTTAGTGGTGAAGCCGACCTGGAAAATCGTCTGTGTGTTGGAGCGCGCTGCAAAAGTTTGCAGACTCCGTGCCAGAATCAGGGTCGTGAAGGCCATTGCCACACTCATTTCCTCCGAGATCCCAAGTCCAATATATTGGGACACGATAACAGCCACCCCGATCAGAACACCACGTGTAATGACAGCCTGCAATGTTCCGCCGGCAAAGATACCTTCGTTGATATCCCGCGGTTTCCGCCGCATGACATCCGGTTCAGCTTTTTCCGTACCCAGTGCAATAGCAGGCAGGGAATCATTTACCAGATTGATGAAGAGCAGCTGGAGGGCCGTAAATGGGTTCACCCAGCCGACTACAAGTGCAAACAAAATGGCGATAATCGCCCCAAGATTTCCTGCAAACAGGTACGCAATGGCTTTTTTGATATTATCGAATACCATACGCCCTACACTGACTGCATTCACGATGGAGACAAAGTTATCATCCGTCAAAATCATGGCTGCCGCGTCTTTCGCGACATCCGTCCCGCTGCCCATCGCTACGCCGATGTCTGCCTGTTTCAGTGCAGGTGCGTCGTTGACGCCATCTCCGGTCATCGCTGCAATCTTGCCTTTGCGTTGCCACGCACGCACGATGCGGATTTTATTTTCAGGAGATACACGTGCATACACCGAGATATGTTCGAGCTGCTGATCGAGTTCATCATCCGACAGTTTGTCCAACTCTGCTCCGGTAAGGGCCAGATCATCCGGGCCTGCAAGTCCGATATCAATACCGATCGCTTGGGCTGTTGTTTTGTGGTCGCCAGTGATCATGATCGTGCGAATGCCTGCCTTCTTGGATTCTTCGATGGAACCATATACCGCTTCACGCGGTGGATCAATCATGGCTGTCAGACCAACAAGTGTTAGATCATATTCGTCCTCTACCGTGACCTGATTTTTGTCATCAAACTTTTTGTAGGCGTATGCTAGCACACGGAAGGCCCGTTTGGAGAACGCTTCGTTCTTTTCTTCAAACTGTATGCGAATCTCAGGCGTCAATGGCTGAACTTCTCCGTTCATAAACACATGACTACAGCGACTGAACAGCACATCCGGGCCACCCTTGGTCAGCAAAGCCGTCTGTCCTTCAAATGTGTGCACAGTACTCATCAATTTCCGATCCGAGTCAAAAGGAAGCTCGGCTTCACGCGGAAACTGATCACGAATTTCATTGTAATCCTTGTTCACCCGGTTACTGAAGGCAATGAGCGCCACCTCGGTTGGGTCACCGAGTTCCTTGCCTTCCTGGTTAATATTCGAATCATTGCAGAGTACTGCAATATGTAACAAGCGCCGTTCCTCTGCAGACCACTGTTTGGGATCATCGGGGAATTGGTCTTTCGTGCCATGGGGAATGTAATAGTCCACCACGGTCATTTTGTTTTGAGTGAGCGTTCCTGTTTTGTCGGTACAGATGATGCTGGCAGAACCCAAAGCTTCCACGGCTGGAAGACGTCTGATGATGGCGTGCTGCTTGGCCATTTTGTTCGTTCCCAGAGACAATACAATCGTCACTATGGAGGAAAGGGCTTCTGGAATGGCGGCGACAGCGACGGCAACTGCGAACATTAGGGCATTCACAATGGATGGCCCGATATTTTCCGTTCCCTCAGTTAACCAGACACGTCCTGCTTCGATGGCGAAAATAAGAATCGACAAGCCTAGGATAAAGAAGCCAAGCTTCTTACTAAAGGATTCCAATTTCCGTTGCAACGGAGTTTCCTTCGCCTCTGCATTTTCAATCAATTCGGCAATCTTGCCGATTTCCGTTTTCAGTGCTGTACCCGTAATGACAAGCGTACCCCGACCATACACCACCAGTGATCCACTGAATGCCATATTGCGACGGTCACCGATCGGAGCTTCTTCCGGGATGGCATCTGCATGTTTCTCCGCTGCTTCGGATTCACCTGTAAGCATTCCCTCGTTGATTCGTAAGCTGCCTGACTCCAAAATGCGGCCGTCTGCAGGGACATAATCCCCTGCATCCAGCAAGACAATATCACCGGGAACAAGTTCCCGCGCGGGAATCGTTTTTTTCTGCCCGTCACGAATGATTTTGGCTTCGGGAGCAGACATCTGCCGGAGTGCATCCAGAGAACTTTCGGCCTTTTTGGTCTGCACAACGCTGATTACCGCATTTAACAGAATGACGAGAAAAATGATTAGCGATTCGATCAGGTGTCCAAGGACGATCTGAACAGCGGCCGCGATCAGCAGCACGATAACCATAGGATCTTTAAAATTTTCAATAAATAGCTTCCAGATGGGGGTTGCAGCTTTTCCCTTTAACTCGTTATAGCCTTCCGTCTGCAGTCTCTTCGCAGCCTCAGAGGTTGTGAGCCCATTAGTGGAACTCTGAACGTCCTGAAGTGTCTCCTCTGCACTATGTCTGTAATATTGCAAATGACCAGCTCCTTGGATCATAGATTTCAGATATTAGATTTCTTTGTGTATATAACCTTGCAGGCGTCTAAGAACCAGTGAAACTTTATCAATTTTATGAACTCCATAGGTAGAATCTCCGCGTCTGGTAAATCTCATTCGTTTGCTATGCGGTGTGTTGGATATACTTTTGCTGTTTATTTTGATTAGGTCATTGTACCTTGCGCAAAAACCATGAAATAAAAGGGGAATTAGTTTTTTTATCCTATTGAAGTTTTTTCATGGAAATGCGTATATAGATAAGGGCATATCATAAAACTCGGGTTTACCGCAGCATAAGGAGAAGGTACATATGAATGACAAGCAAATCGAAGCACTATTGAAACTCGCAGGGGGAAAGGAAAATATTCGTCATGTGCAGCATGACATGGATACCACTACGCTGACATTGCGTGACCGTACTCGAATGGATCTATCAGTATCTGATGTATTGGATCTTGGCGCCGATATTCGTATAACAGGCGATTATTGCTCCATAGCATATGAGGACGAATCCTCCCAACTATATAATACGCTACAGGGCATGGGAGTGAGGAAAGCAGAAGGGGACGTACTGCCTGCAACAAGGCGTACCCGTAAAAAATCATTGTTATATTTTATTTCCGATGTGTTCAGGCCTCTGATGCCCGCCATCCTGGGAGCTGCAGTGCTCAAGATTGTTCTAGCCGTCATTACGTTATTTAACGAATCCTCACTGATGGATAGTCAGACATTCCTGATATTTAAATCCATTGGAGATAGTGTGTATTATCTGTTGCCAATCCTGGTAGCCATCAGTACAGCCTATCGGTTAAAAAGCAATATTTATGTTGCCGCAGCGATTGGCGGTCTAATGTTCTACCCGCAAATGACCGCTTTATTGTCAGGTGAAGAGGATGTTCATTTTATGGGTGTACCCATTGTGTCACAAGCGATCTTTTTTTCAGCTTCAATTTGGGTGATTTTGACGATATATGCGGCGTCCTATCTGGATAAAGTCGTTGAGCAAATAAGCCCAAGAGTTTTTAAAGGAATTCTTGCTCCATTGTTGACGTTTCTGATTCTAGTTCCACTGGTTCTAATGATACTCGGTCCAATTGGTACTTGGATTGATCAGCATTTACCGGATGTGGTAGATTCACTACTGAATGATGCCCCGATTGTAGCAATTATGCTGCTGGGAGCGGTTTATTCCCTAATGATGATCGCTGGATTACATTACTGGCTTTTACCTATCATAATCAATGAAATAATGGTGAATGGTTTCTCCCTCATTCTCCCTGTCATGTTAGTTGCCTTCGTCGCACAAGCAGGAGCTTCACTCGCTACTGGGCTAAGAAGCAAACAGCGGGAATTCAGGAAGCTGGCTTTCTGGGCAACAGGAACTGCTTTATTAGGTACCCCAGAGCCTGCGATGTATGCGGTCAATATGAGAAAGAGGGCCTCTTTTTATTCGGCATTGCTGGGCGGTGCTGCAGGAGGACTGTGTTTCGGGCTGATGTCCGTCAAAGCAGTTGCATTGGGTGGGTCCGGAAGTCTGCTGGAAATTCCGCTATTTATGGAGGAAGGGAGCCTGAATCTGTTACATGCCTGCGTTGGTTTGATTATTTCCTTCTGTGTGTCAGGTGTGCTCACCTATTGGATGATAGGAAAAGAACGGAAACACGTATAAATTAAGAAAAGCCCGTACCTGATGGTGCGGGTTTTCGTGTATTGTAGAGTTAATAACACAACAGCCACAGAAAGGATAACAAAATGCCCAACAACATAGAGTGGATGGCTCAATGGAAGTCAACTAAGCCACTTACAGACCAATGGATGAGTGAGGGCAAAAGGCATCACTTTTCAAGTCATGCCTTACTACTTATCCTCGACGGGAAAGCGATCTGGAATATTAATGGTCATAGGGTTCAGGTATCTTATGGGGAGTTAGTTGCAGTGCAAGAAAACACCGTGATTGAAGTGATTGAGGGTGGCAATCTGGATCTGGCCGGATGGCATGTTCAGTTCGATACATACGCGATGTTCCCAGACCGAGGTGAAGTAGTGAAATATGAATGGCATGTACCGTCAGGGGACACGTATCAAAAAGTAAAATTAACCGGTGGCACACTGGCGAGTCTTAGCCAACATTGGAATGGAGATGGTTCTCCTAATCCCAATGTAATCCGTGTAGGAAATCAGCTTTTGGTGTATGAACTGTTGCAACATGTATACCGGGAGCTGTTAGAAGAGGAACCGACCGTGGAACAAAGCATTCTCCGCACTGTGGATTACATGCAGCAGCATTATGAACAGGTCATCACACGCAAGCAATTGGCTGAGATCGCAGGCATCAGTCCCTGGCATTATTCCCGCAAATTCAGTGAGCGCTTTGGAAAGCCGCCTCTGGATTATCTGGCTCATTACCGGATCTATCGTGCTCAAGAGGAGCTGTTGTTATCAACGGCAACATCTCAGGATATTGCGAAGAAGACCGGATTCGAGGATGCACATTATTTCAGTCGTCGTTTCAAACAGTTAACGGGTGTGTCGCCGAGAAATTATGCACAAACGCTACCCCAGCGTAAAATCGTATGTCTTTCCCCGCTTTGTGCGGAAGTGCTGATTCACTTGGGGATTATTCCACATGCGGTTGTAGTAACTCCCTTGCTTTTGCATGAACATCAACATGAACTATTTGAAACGCATCAGGTGAAGATGTTGGAAGTCTCACAATATGAGCTGGATGTGGAACTGATTCGGCAAGTTCATCCTGAATGCATTATGGGAAATTGTTGGACAGAAGAGATCAAACAAAAGCTGCGCACAATTGCACCCATCATAACCGGTTTAAATAACGATGTGGAGGCTCTGCTCCGTCAACTGGCAGGCTTTTTTCACCGAGAAGATACAGCCCATAAACTCCATATGCAGATGAAATTGAAAGTAAACGCAGCACAGCAGCAACTGCAGCATCTTGTCCAATCTTCCTCTACCGTGATGGTACTGAGGGTAGAACCGTTTGGTTATCGATATTTGGGTGGTCATTCTAATGGGGTATCCCATTTACTGTACGAACAGCTCCGTTTAACTCTGCCACAGCCGCTGCAAGCAGGGGAGGCGTGGTTTAATCCTTGCTCACTCGACTTGTTGGCCAAAGCCAATCCCGATTACCTGTTTGTGGAGAAACGAGTTATGCAACACTTTAGTGCTCAAGAAAATATGAAGAAGTTAGTGGAGAGCTCTCAATGGAATGACTTGAAGGCTGTAAAAAACAACAGGGTATTTCTCGTGGATACTCGCCTGTGGGTGGATGGCCGTGGAATTATTGGACAGAAAATGATTTTGAATGAAATTGTGAATAGTCTGGTCACCAATGTATGGTAGAGCACAATAATCCAACTAAATACGCACCATCTCCTATGGAAGGATCTCTTCCTATTTGCTAGTATTTGATAATAATTATCATTATCAATATTACATAAGGGGCGAGTAGATCATGTCACGAAGGTTTAAGGGTTTGGGAATGGTGCTGTTGGCACTAAGTTTGGTGCTTTCCGCCTGTTCCGGTTCTTCTGATAAAGAAGTGGAAGCTTCAGCAAAAACGGCAGAGAAAAATGAGACGAAAGTTGTTCGGGATCAGTTTGGAGAGGTGACGATTCCTACGAATCCTCAAAATATGCTTGTACTAGATTCCATCTATGCCGAGTACTTGATTGAGATGGGCGTTACACCGCAGATGGTTATATTTGTTCCGGAGATTGAACCGGACTATCGTGCGTCTTATTTTGAGGAACACGGGGTCCAAATGATTGAAGCGGAACAATATCAATATAATTATGAACAATTGCTGACGTTGTCACCAGATATAATTGTTACCGCAGGCGTAGGTATGGAGCAAGGCGTATATGATGAACTATCCAAGATTGCTCCAACGGTGGCTCTGGATTCCAACAGTGAAATGCAGATTGCCATGCCGAAGTTGGCTGCTGTCTTTGACAAGACAGAGGAATCTGCCAAAGTGCTGGCTGAATTTGATGAGAAGGCGAAGCAGGCACAGGAGAAAATTTCTCAAGCCATCGGCGGCAAAACCGTGCTGGTTCTTCGAGTAGAGCACAATCGTTACCGTTTCATGGGTCCCAAAGGAGGAAGCAGCAGTGTCTTTTTCTATGATACTTTGGGTCTGAACAGCCCTGAAGTCATCAAAGACTCTACCGATTGGTTTAGCCAGTTTTCCCTGGAATTTTTGCCGGAAATGAACCCGGATTATATATTTCTAGAAGACAGGACGCTGAAAGGCTATGATACGAAGCAATCCATGGATAACCTGAAAGAAAGCAAAGTGTGGGCGAGCTTGAACGCCGTGAAAGACAATCATGTCTTTCCGCTGAAAACGAGTGATTTTGTAACAGGTGTGGGCCCTATTGGGTCGGCCAAGTTGTTGGATTATGTCGTTGAAAAGTTGGTGCCCTAGATGAATACTGAAGCAGAGCAGCAATTGGACATTTACGATATAACGATTGTTGGTGGCGGACCGGCAGGAATGTATGCTGCATTTTACAGCGGGATGAGAGCCATGCGTACCAAAATCATTGAAGCCAAAGAGGAATTGGGCGGATTTATGCGCACGTACCCGGAGAAACTGGTCTGGGATGTAGGTGGAGTTGATCCGATTCGTTGTGAGAAATTGATTGATTCCCTGGAAAGACAGGCAAGAACCTTCGATCCAACCATTGTATTCGGCCAGGAAATTGCTCAGATGGAACGACGCGATGATCAAGTATTTGTACTCACCTCAAAGACAGGAGAGCGTCATTACACGCGTACGATTTTGTTATGTGCAGGCAGAGGCATGACGCAGGTTCAGAAGCTGGATATTGAAGGCGCAAATCGGTATGAGCTGACGAATCTACACTATACCATTACGGATCTGTCCAGATTCAAGGATAAACGTGTGCTGATCTCGGGAGGCGGGGATTCCGCAATAGATTGGGCGAATGAAATGGAGGGATTGGCGCGGGAGGTCATTGTGGTGCACAGACGCCAGGAGTTTACGGCACATGAGCTGCCTGTTGCCCAGATGAAAGCTTTTGCCCAAGTCTTGACTCCTTACAGCATCTCGCGCTTATATGGTACAGGAGACAAAATAGGCCGCGTCGAACTTGCCCATGTAGACAATGGGGAGATCATGCCAATTGAAGTGGATGAAGTGGTTGTAAGTCATGGATACGATCGTGATTTCGGTAACCTGGTCCATTGGGGACTGGAACGTGAAGATTACGGTATCTCGGTTGATCCGCGAATGTGCACAAGTCAGCCGGGAATCTTCGGAGCAGGTGATTTCATTACCTATGGAAGCAAAGTCCGTCTGATTGCTGGTGCATTTAATGATGCCGTACTCGCAGTGAATAGTGCCAAGCTCTATCTGGAGCCGACCGCTTCCGATATGGCAGGAGTATCGTCCCATAATGCAAGGTTCTTTGAGAAAAACAAAGCCATTTCTACCCTGTAAATCAGCATGTTAGAACGTGAAGTAACAGTAAGAAGCCCGACCGGTATTGAGAATAATTTCTCGAACATGTGTCGGGCTTTTTTTATTAAAACATCCAATCTCAACTAACCAATAAGTTACCCCTGTGGTTCCTGAAATAATTCAATATATGTCATAAGTTCCTTCACGCCTGCAAATTGCAGGGACAGTTGGCTGTTAAGCTTTTGCAGAGCCAGTTGGAAGGCATTATTAATCTGTGTATAATCCTGCGTGCCGACAGTGTTCAGAAGCTCTTTCATATGTTCAATGTAGTAGACGGATTTTCTTAAACTGCTAATGACCAATATCTTTCTTAACTCGGCTCGGGTATACATTCGATAACCGTTGTTAGGGTCTCTTTCGGAGCAAATCAAGCCTTCTGTTTCCCAATGCCTGATAGCAGAAGTGTTGACCCCGGCTGCTTCGGCAGCTTTTCCAATCGTCACCGCCTCCGTCGTTCCAACCTTTCGATCGTTAGCAAAATCCACCTGTTGCACCATCTTCCATATGTCTTCCATTCGTTGCTTCTCCAGTTGGCTGTTGTACAGCTGTTGGTTTATAAGCCAGAGGGCATCGATTGTATCACCCTGTTTTACTTTTCTCATAACCTCATATGCAACGGGAATCTCATACCCTTTCAATAATAAACGAATGGCGACAAACGCCTGAAGATGAACAGGGGTATAGTACCTGTGATTGCTGGCGGTCCGTGGAACGTCAGGAATCAGGTTCTCCTTTTCATACCGTCGCAGTGTAGTTGTACTTACATCCAGCCTTGTGGCAATCTGCCCAGGTGTATATGTTCGGTTCATGTTTCTTCTCCTCATGCTTCAAGTAAAACCTTCAAGTGCTACACTAACATACAACGCGCCAAAGTCCATATTTTATCAACACTTTATAATGAAAACCGAAAGATTGCATCTATGTTATACACTGAGGATATCAACAGTAAAGGACTGGTTCAATTGCAGAAAATGATTACATTGTTAAATGGCTCGCAGCTTGAAGTGGGTCTGACGGGAGCGCAAGATCGTAGTGTCATCATGCTGCCCATATCCAAAAAGTCCGTAACTGGACAAGAAGCTGAAACCCTAAAGTTATGGGGGGTTGATCCTGAATTGGGTGCAAAGTTTATCGACGGACTTTCCGATGAATTTCAGATCCTGCATTTTGATTATGAAGGCCACTATATGGCACATCCCCATCCGGAACATTTTACGCCCGAATATATCGCTCAGGATTTGTTACGAATTGCGGATCAGATGAATGTGAATCGATTTAGTTATTATGGATACTCCTGGCTGGCTCTCGCCGGGCTGCAGTTAGCCCTGCGGACTGACCGAATGGAAAGTCTCATTATGGGAGGATTCCCGCCATACGAGGGGCCGTATGAGGAAATGAGAGTAGTGACCATCAAGACATATGAGGGAGCATTGAAGCAGTATGAAGAAACGGGAGAAATACACTCAGCAGAAACCCTAATGAAAGCTGAAGAATTGAGTCCGGATCAATTGGATTGGGACAACTTGGAGTTAAAGATCGATCCGGCTCAAACGAAACAATTTGCGACCTTGTATCAAGGTTTAATTGATTTCGATGACCAACGTATTCAAACTCAGTTGAATATCCCCAGATTGGCTTTTGCAGGAGAGAAAGATACGATTGTGTACGGTGAGAAATTTGGGAATGTGACGGTGGATATCGCTGGACGATTGCAAAAGCATAAATCCGTTCTTGAAAACCTCGGCTGGACCGTCGAAATCATCAAGGGAGCGGATATGGATCACACCAAAGCCATGCAGCCCAGCACCGTTCTCCCTATTATCCATCCCTGGTTAAAAAGTCATTTAAGCTCAGGATCGGCAAAAACAAGTTGATATTACTGTGTGATATCGTCTAAAGCTCTTTGTTTGCGCTGCTGATAATCCAGAATGGATTCGTATAACAATTGCTCATTGAAATCCGGCCACATCACATCCGTGAACCAGAGCTCGGAATAAGCGGCTTGCCATAATAGAAAATTGCTTAACCGTTTCTCCCCACTGGTTCGGATCAGCAGATCGGGGGCAGGATTGAGTCCGGTATACAAAAACTTTTCAAAATCCGCCTCGGAGATTTCCGAGGTTTCTTTGTTTTCTTCATTATTTTCTACGATGTACGTTTTGATCGCTTGTACAATATCGTTTTTACCCCCATAATTCATCGCAAAATACACAGCCATCCCGCTGTTCGTTTGGGTTAGTTCCACCACTTTGCGCATCGCTTCCTGTGTTTCTTCTGGGAATTTTGAGATATCACCGATAAAATTAACTTTGATATTATTCTGATTCAGTTCCTGAACGGTTGTATCCTGTACAAATTCGACCACCAAACTAATGATGTAATCGACCTCTTCCTTGGGCCTTTTCCAGTTTTCCGTAGAGAAGGCGTAAAGAGTGAGCGAAGCAATCCCGTTTTTGTGGCACATGCTTATCGTTTCCCGCATTGTCTGCATTCCTGCATAGTGCCCAGCACTTCGAGGTAATCCTTTTCGCGTAGCCCATCTTCCATTTCCATCCATCATGATTGCGATATGCCTTGGGATTAATCCGTTCCAGTCGATAGAATGGGGTGTATTCGGTTTTTCTTTATGTACACGGTACCTCTTCATTGGAAATTCCTCCTGATCCTCAAGCTAGAATAAGTTAGACACGTATAATGGATTCAAATGTTCGAAATGATTTCCATAATTTATGGTTATTATATAGGATTGCACAGGGACAAGCCATGATAGGTTTACAATGTCACCAAGATGCAGAAGGCTCACCTCGATGCTAAAACAACAAATAACCCTTCATCTGTGGGATTACTTACAGGGAATGAACAAAGCCGCACCCAACTATCGGTTATCCTACAAAGAGCTGCTTGTTTGCTGATTGAAAGAGCTTTCATTTCATCCGTATACTAAAGGTGTCAACAAGGTCGGATGTGTCTTTATGGAGCATCCATCTTCATTTGGAAAGGATGATTGGACATGGGAAGATTAACTGGAAAAGTTACAATTATAACTGGAGCGGCAAGCGGTATGGGATTGGCTGGGGCTCAATTGTTTGCCAGAGAAGGAGCGAAGGTAGTTGCTACCGATGTGGCAATTGACGTTTTGCAGGAACAAGTGAAACAGATCGTAGCTGACGGCGGCGAAGCGATTGCATTAAAGCTGGATGTATCCAGTCCGGAATCATGGAATGCAGTTGTGGAAGAAACCATCGCAAACTATGGCAAAATTGATATTCTGGTCAACAATGCCGGCATTCACATCGCCAAAGGCATTCTGGAAGCAGAATTGGAAGATTGGGACAAGGTCATGTCCATTAACGGTACAGGTGTATGGCTGGGAATGAAGGCGGTTATCCCTTATATGCAGCAAAATGGACAAGGCTCCATCGTAAATACATCCTCCATCGCTGCCATCATTGGAGGAATTGCCGATGCTCAGGGCGCAGCATACAGTGCTTCCAAGGGATCTGTGCGTTCACTGACCAAACATGGTGCACAGTGGTTCGCCAAAGATAACATTCGTGTGAACTCTGTACATCCAGGGGCTGTGTTTACCGGCATGGTGGAAAAAGCGGGCATCAAGTCCCAAGTGGAGATGGGAGAGCATTACAAAAATCTCGCCCCACTGCCTCCGCATGCCGGAGAGTCCATGGATATCGCTTATGCCTACTTGTTCTTAGCTTCGGATGAATCCAAATTCATCACGGGTGTGGAGCTGCCAGTAGATGGTGGCTGGATCAGCAACTAACAGCAAAGTGATCGAAGCATTCAAAGAGGTACTGGCTTCTCAGTTGTCATGAGAGACGGTGCCTCTTTCCATTTCATCCAATGATGGATTCAGATTCGAACGGTAAACTTCATTGGAGCGATTCATGCGTGTAAATTCCAGCAGCTGCTCCGCCATATAGGAGGCACTGTATTTGAAATTGCTTTGCACCCATCCTGTAATTAAACCAAGAACTGCATTGGCCTGATAACAGGCAAGAAGCTCCTTGTTCACTCGGGGGTCTGGCGACATATCGGTTACATCCTCCAGATACAGAGTTTTGAGCGTTTCATAGAGTGTATCTCGAAAACCCGAGAGCACGTTTGTGTTAACCAGCAAGGCATAGAAGGTGGCATGGCCAAGAACATGGTCGAAAATTTTGATCGCTGAAGCGTTCAGGTCCATGATTCCGAAATCCCGGTAGTGCTGGTAAGGGGCACGATAGGCGAAGATCAGATCTGCCATCACGTCTTTCAAAATTTCATTGAGCAAGTCTTCTCTGTATACATAATGTTTGTAAAAGGTACTGCGGTGCACATCGGCCAATTTCACGATATCGGTAATGGTAATACTCTCGAATGGCTTGCGAGACATCCACTCTAACAATGAGGCTTTCAGGGCCTGTTTGGATCTGTGGACTCTGCGATCCATGTCGGGTATAGATAGGGATTTATGCATATACACATCCTCCTTTGCTGATCAATGATACATCTAACATAATGCGAATGAAGCATACAAATATGTGAATAAATGGTGAATTACATACGCTTTCAGTCCATGATGGTTCGTTCTCCATTATAATAAACCAAAACGGACGAGGAGATGAACTCCAGATGAAAAAACAAATGTGGATCATTGCCAGCTTAGTGGTTGTAATTGTGTTGGGGGCCTTCCTTATTGCAAACAATGTGGGGACAGAAGAGGTAGGTAACGCGGAAGCACCCAATATTAAGAAATTAGTAGAAGATATCAGTACAGGCAAGGAGACACCGGAATCGGCTTCCATTAATGCCACCCAGTTAATCGTCACGGATAAAGGTAACCAAACGACAACCTACGACTTGCCTGAAAAGGAGTTTTTCCTTTCCATTGCACCCTATGTGGATCAGACTCATCCTTGTGCAATTCATAGCCTGACCGGATGTCAGGGCGAAATGAAGAATAAGAAGTTCATTGTGACGATTCATGACTCTGAAGGGAATACGCTTATGAAGGATGCTGAGATGAAGGCCGGCTCCAACGGTTTTATAGATTTTTGGTTAGCCAGAGATAAGTCATACCTCATTCGTGTGGTGCATGATGGAAAAGTTGCAGAGACACAGTTATCTACATATGAAGAAGATAATACGTGCATCACAACGATGCAGTTGAGTTAAATCGTCGTACGGTGCATTCTAACATCATTTCAAAAGACTCGATGTGATCCAGGCCCGCCTTGAATGCGGGTTCTTTCATTTTTTTCTGTTTATGCTGTGACAGTGAAGATTTTGCAAAATGAAAATAATAACTCTTTTGAATTGACAAAATCGCAATCCTACGGGATAATCCATTAGTGATAATGATAATTGTTATCATATAAATACATATAAATAGGGGAGAAGTAGGATATGAAAAAAAGCTTAAACGGATTTTTATTGCTGACGGTTTTGGCGCTTGCTCTGACAGGTTGCGGTAAAGCCAGCAGCACAACAGATACAAATGAAAATGCCTCTTCCGGCAGCACGCCGACTGAAGAGACAGCAGGTCCTGTTACAGTTAAACATAGTGGTGGAGAGCTCAAACTGGACAAACCAGCTAAGAGAGTTGTTACACTGGAATGGACATATACGGAAGATGTAGTAGCACTGGGTGTTCAGCCAGTAGGTAGTGCAGATAACGCCAACTATAAAGTCTATGTGACTCCCGAAGCAGCTTTGGATGACACGGTGACGGATGTTGGAACACGTGACGAGCCAAATCTGGAGGCGATTGCAGCTTTGAAGCCGGATTTGATTATCGCCAATTCCAATTCGAATATCTATGATCAGCTCAATGCCATTGCACCAACGCTTGAATATGACCTGTATACGGGTGATGGCTATAATTATGACAAAATGACGGAAACGTTCAACAATATCGCGGTTGCTCTTGGAAAAGAAGACCAAGCGAAGAAGGTACTCGATGAACTCGATCAGCACTATACAGAAGCCAAAGATAAACTTGCTGCTGCCGACAAATCGGAATTCCATTATGTACTGACACAAGCATTTACGTATCAAAATGCAGCAAGTCTTCGCATGTTTACCGATAACGCTGTCGTAATTGGCACGTTGGCGAAGGTTGGACTGGTTAACGACTGGCAGCCGGACAAGATTGAAGGATATGGCTTCTCAACGGTGGGTATTGAATCCTTGCCTGCTGTTCAGGACAGCAACTTCATCTACATCACACAACCGGATGATGACGTTTTTGGCACAGCAATGAAAGACAATTCAGTATGGAAAGGTCTGAATTTTGTCAAAGATAAACGCACTTATCAACTGGATAGCACAACATGGACGTTTGGTGGACCTATCTCGTCCAAAGCTCTGGTTGACGGGGTTGTTGGAGCGATTACCCAATGAGTTCGGTCCAACATTCCCGACCAGTGTTTAACTGGCGTACATTAAGCATTTATGGGGGCGGTCTAACCGCTCTCATCGTGCTTTTTTTTGTAAGCCTGTGTTATGGAGAAGCTTCAATTCCACTCCATACGGTTGTAGATTCACTTATGGGCAGGCAGGACACACTGGAACATAATATGATCTGGGATCTGCGCATGCCGCGAACAGTAATCGGTATACTCGCTGGAGGGGCGCTTGCTGTTGCTGGTTCGTTGTTACAGACCATTACACGCAATCCGCTCGCGGCATCGGACACACTCGGCATCAATGCGGGGGCCTATTTTGTCGTGGTGTTGGGAACGATTTTTTTCCCAGGCTTGATGCAGCAATCGCCTTTCCTTTTCGCCGTACTCGGTGGATTACTGGCAGCTGCCGCAGCCTACTTCATGGGCGGGGGGAGAACGTCAAGTCCGGTGCGACTTGCGCTGTCCGGCATGATTGTATCGATGGTACTTGGTTCTTTTACAAGCGCGCTGCATATTTTCTTCTCTCAGGAGACTCAGGCATTATTTCTATGGGGATCAGGAACGCTTGTTCAGAATGACTGGAGCGGTGTAATTTACGCATGGCCTTGGGTCATTGGAATTACGATCGTTGCCCTGGTTTTATCCCGGCAGTGGGATATGTTGGAACTGGATGAATCAACTGCTTCCTCACTCGGGCAAAAAGTAGGCATGGCCCGTGCCACGGGGTTAATTATTGCTGTGTTGCTGGCTGCGGTCATTGTCAGTGTAATTGGGCCAATTGGCTTTGTGGGTTTGGTGGCACCTCATCTGGTTCGATTGAGTGGAATTCGTTCAAATCGATTGTTATTGCCTGGTGTTTTCTTGTGGGGCGCAGCACTGCTAGTCGGTGCAGACGTACTTGCCAAGATGGTTCATAACTCCAGTCTGGAGTTGCCGACAGGGGCCGTGATGGCAATCATTGGTGCACCATGGCTAATCTGGCTTGTACTTACACGCATGAAGGCAGCAAATGGATCAGGCATGTCTACCTCAATGAGCACAGGAGCACGTTCGCGTCGCTGGGCTTTCGGCCCTATTGCTATTATCTTTACGGTACTAACGTTAGCATTGGTTCTCCTTAGTACGATGTTTGGCGGGATGCGCATTCCAATGGCCGATCTTCTGCCAAGCCTGTTTCAATCGGATGGGCTATACTCGGCCATTGTTCAGCTTCGCATTCCGCGTACTCTTGTCGCCGCAGGTGCAGGTGCTGCACTGGCGGTCAGTGGTGTGCTTATTCAGATGGCCGTTCGCAACCCGCTGGCTGACGCGTCCATCGTGGGCGTTTCGTCAGGCGCAGGCTTGGGTGCGATGATGGTCATCATCCTATGGCCTGGTCTTCCGGTGTTCTTGCTGCCTATAGCGGCGATTGTTGGTGCAGGGATCGTTGCAGCAGTCGTATTCTCCTTGTCCTGGAAAAAAGGTCTCAATCCTTCTGCCGTTGTATTGTTGGGTATCGCCATGTCTGCAATTGCAGGCGCAGGTATTCAGGTTCTGATTGTTCGCGGCGCTGTATATGGCAGTAGCGGTTTTATCTGGCTGACAGGCAGTACTTATGCACGTACGTGGGATCAAGTGAAGATCATTGGGGTGTTCCTGTTGATTTTGATCCCGCTTGCGTGGTGGCTGGCGCGAAGATTCGAACTGTTGGTATTCGACGATAATAGTGCTTCCGGTCTTGGCTTGAGTGTTCGTCGGACGCGTCTGCTGGCTATGACCGTTGGTGTTTTGCTTGCCGCAGGTGCAGTCGCCTGTGTGGGAACGGTTGGATTCATCGGGCTAATCGCTCCACATATGGTCCGTCTATTGACGGGAAACAAATTAAGACGGTCGATGTTTCTGTCGGCTTTGGTCGGTGCAGTGATGCTGGTACTGGCGGATACGATCGGAAGGACTGTTATGGCACCAACCGAGATTCCATCCGGGTTGTTGATTGCAATTATTGGAACGCCATATTTCCTCTATTTAATGTATCGCTCCAACTGGCGCAAATCGGCCTAAACATTCGATCCTAAAAAAAAATCCCCTCTGGTTTTCAGTGTTGAGTTCATGTAGACATGTTCTCTTTTCTCACTGCTTACCTAGAGGGGATATTTGCTTATAATAGCTTTTTTCATTCGTGTTATAAATTAGTTGTTTTTTCTCTTAGCATTCCACTGTTATCTACCGATAGGATCGCTTGCTGCAACGTCTCTTTATCCTGAACCAAAGCGAATCTCACATATCCTTCTCCCGAAGGTCCGAAGGCACTCCCAGGCGTTACGATTACACCCGCTTGTGTAACCAGATCCATGGCAAACTGCTCTGAGGTATCGTAATGGTCTGGAATCCGACTCCAGATGAACATGCTGGCTTCGGGTTTGGCGATAGGCCAACCGAGGTTGCTGAATCCTTCACAAAGAATATTTCTGCGCTCCTCGTAGATATCTCTGACCCGCTCAACTTCACTCTGATCCCCTGTGATTGCAGCAATGGCTGCCTTCTGAATCGGAAGAAACATGCCGTAATCCATGTTGGATTTCAGCTTTTTAAGCACAGATACCACATCCGGGTTCCCCACACAAAAGCCGATCCGTGCCCCAGCCAATCCATAGGTTTTGGATAACGAGTTGAATTCAATGCCGACATCCATCGCCCCGGGATAAGCGAGGAAACTACCGCACGTTTTCCCATCGAACACTAGCTCGCTGTATGCATTGTCATGAAGAACGATAATGTCGTATTTCTTGGCAAAATCAATTAGATCCAGATAGAACTGATCGGGTGCCATTGCTGTCGTCGGATTGTTGGGATAGGATACAAGCATGAATTTTGCTTTGCGCGCAACAGCTTCAGGAATGTCCTGAAGTTGAATAACATATCCATGTTCTTCTTTTTGGGGCATATAATACAGTTCGGCTCCTGCAAGTAGAGGTCCATCAGCAAAGACTGGATAACAAGGATCGGGTACAAGGACTAAATCTCCTTCATCAACGATCGCCAAAGAAATATGGGCGAGTCCTTCCTGTGATCCAAGCAAGGAGCAAATTTGGGTTTTCGGGTTCAGTTCAACATGGTAACGGCGCTTGTACCATTCACTGACTGCTTGCAGCAATTCGCTCTGATCATTTACAGCATATGTATAGTTTGAAGCATCTGCTGCTGCCTCGCATAAAGCCGTCATGATATGTTGGGCAGGGGGAATATTGGGTGTGCCTACACTTAAATCGATGACAGGTTCTCCATTCTCCAGTCGTTGCCTCTTGATTTCCAGCAAACGTGTGAATATCCCCTCACTGAAATGTTCCATACGTTTAGCAAACTTCATGATGATTATCCTCCATCCTGATCTCCCCTTGGGGAATAACACTTGGAGGTATTATAGCAGAGTTTTCAGGTGATAAGTAACCACGGAATGTGTATTCGACTTCTCAATGTACTCTTCTTGATTTACAATTAAAGGAAAGCTGGACATGGATAAGTATCAGAGAATTGGAGGGTGACCAGTAATGAACGAACCGTGGGCCGCTTCGATGAGTGGAGTTCCCTGGAACGAGGATAAAATGGACAAGGCTATCGTACAACTGCGGAACAGGGCTACGATTAGCTTTGTTGTCGGGCTGGACGAGATGCATGATCTGCGAACACTGGATGAACATGTGTTTGCCAAACGACCCGATTTGATTTTAAATGTGTCCAATACAGATGTGAAGGGGCGGTATTCAGAAGAGTTTCTGGAGGCACTTGCTGGTTTAAAACATGTCACTGCTTTGCAGCTGGATCTCAAGCAAACACAAGATTTGAGTATATTGAGTGCGCTGCAAAAGATGGAGTTTCTGAACATTGGCTCACCCAAAAAACAAAACCTGGACTTCATCCGAAATTACAAATACTTGAATTACCTCGCACTTAGCGGGAAATTTCCCGATATCTCGCCGATTGAGGACTGCATTCGGTTGAGCACCCTCGTCCTGAACTGTGACATTGATCAGCTTGATTTTGTTGTAGACTTACCATTTATCGAGTATTTGGCTCTCGATCACTGTACATTGGCTGGTTCACTCGAAGTACTGGCTGAATCGAATATCCGTATGCTGAGGTTATCGTCCGTAAAGAATCTGACCGAGATCGATGCAGTAGGAGCATTACATCATCTGGTCTTTCTGCACCTTTCGCTACCCAAGATTGAGCGGTTGTGCGACTTCTCGCACATGAAAAATCTGCGGCAGCTTGAACTGGATTTCATGAAGTCTCTGCAAGAGATTGAGAACCTGTGGACTGCGGATCAATTGGAGGTGCTGGAACTGAAAGAGATACATAAGGGGATCAAGGCTGAGGCATTCGAACGTTTGACTGAAATGCAAAGTTTACGACAGGTGGATTTTCGTTTTATTGATCATAGTAAAGGTCGGATTGCTAGTATGAGCAAACAAATGATTGAAGCGGGAAAAGGGCATCTGCTCTATGAACATATTCCTGAAGAACAGCGAATTCCTTCGATGGCTCTTGTACACCTGTCCAAAATTCTAATGTAAACTGACAGTACACCAGCGCCTGCTTCCGAGCGGACGCTGGTGTATTTACAATCTTCGGTTCTTGCCCGCTCACATCTGGTTAGCCATGGCTGGAGGAGATGAATGGCTCATCACCCGCATGACGCTTGCGGTATTCTCCGGGGGTCAGCCCGTATCGACGCTTGAACATGCGGATGAACGAATTCACATTTTGATAGCCGACCTGTGTCGCAATGTCCTGAATTCGCAGATCTACATTCACAAGCAGTTCTTTGGCCCGCTCAACCCGCAGATTGTTCAGATATTCGCTGAAGTTGATGTTAGTCTTTTCCTTGAAAATACTGGAGAGGTACCCCGATGTTAAATTCAACTTGTCGGCGACGATATTCAAATTAATGTCTTCTCCATAATGATGATCCAGGTAGTCCAGCACAAAGGTGATAACCGGATCACGCGTTTCCAGCTGGCTGCGTACTGCCGCAAGTACCGGTTGAGCCAACGCCTGAAGCCATTCTCTGTATTGCTGCATGGAATGGAAACCAGCAAATGCCTCTCCCGGAGGAGAAGATCGAAGCTCGGATTCGATGTTCGTCAAATTCAGCTTCATCACCGTCTTGCTGATCTGTTCGACTGCACCGATGGCAAAGGTGCGGAAGTCTTCTGCGGCCGCATCCTTGTGCTGCAGTTGCTCCAGCTGGCGATCCAGCCAAGAGAATACGGCCTCTTCATTGCCGGATTGCAGCAGGTTGTGCAGTTCCTCCCCATAAGTGACCTTCACATGGAAGGCATTTGACGAAGAAGCACGCGGCTCCACAATAACTTGTGTCTCCCCATTCAGCCTGCGCTCTTTTAACAGCATGGACAGATTGCTGTACGCATCGGTAAACGGAATTTCTCCGGAATACACCGGACTTACCGCGATGGTGAGGTAAAGGGTTTCCTCGACAGCCAGCAACTCCTTCAGTGTATCGAGCGCTTGAAGAATACCACTCTGTGGACCTGGATCGAACAGTAGCAAGAGCAGTTGGTCCTGCTCGGGCTGAATGGCAACGCTATTGGTTTTGCTGTTAGTGAACAGGCTCTGAATTAGCTTCCATAATAACAGGGTATGCTGCCCGAATTCATCCGGCTGGAATTTGAAGCCCACCTTGAACAGAATGGAGACATAAGGCTGCTCGGAATGCTGGGCATCCTCAAGCTCCGCCAGATAGGAGCTGAGCGGTATATTTTTTACTTTATGGATATAAGCGTACTGGCGTACGAGAGAGTTCTTCTGCGCAAGGTCGCTTTGAATGTAACGGTTATTCTCCAGAATAGAGCTCAGGCGGTCGCCGATCATGGCGAATTCTTTTACACTGCTCCATTTGTCTGGTCCGCTGTCCGAATTTCGGTCCAGAGCGGCAATAAGGCGCTGGAGCGGCTGGTTTAATCTTATGCTGAAAAACAGGGAGGAGATCACGCTAATCAGCACAGCAGCGCCAAGCAGAAAAGCCAGCAGCAGCTGCATGCCCCGCATTTCCGCGGCGATTACTGCGGCCTGGGTGACCCGGACATAGGTAAATCCGGTTTGCTTACCTTTTTCATAGAAGTAATACTGATCCCCAATACGTTCATGTTTGCTTCCGTCTGCAGGTAGCTGCGAATTCTGCAGTTCCCCCTCCATCGTGGTAAAAAGCAGGCGTCCCTCGTTGTCCAGAATGTAGAACGGATTATTAGCGGCATCGCCATATGTGTCCTGCATGCGTTGTGGATCCAGCATAATAATGCCGTACACATCTTCGTAGGGAATAGCTTTCATCATGACCGGCATCAGTTGACCGAGAGAGCGGGATGAGTGAACGGTATTTTCCGTAAAAGCTGCGGCAGGCATTACTTTCAGGAACTGGTTGTTCATCGTTTGAGTTTTCCAGTAATCCGGGGGATATTCTTTACTATAATAATATTTACCGAACATATCGCTGGCACTGCTAAGACCTTCCTTCTCCAGTACATAGTCTTCTTGCTTGAAATAGAGAATGAAATTGTCGATATGCAGAAAAGGATTGGCGTACAGCGTGGAGAGGTCCGACTTCACCTCTGCGGGAATATCGTAACGGCGGTTCTCCTTAATATGGCTCAAAATGCCCAGGTTGGCTGTCCAGGTATCCGATTGAGTGAGGGCCAGAATCATGTTCTGGGTCAGCCGGAAATGATTCTCATACCCTTCAACGGTCTGTGCAAGGCTGAGTTCATTTTGTCTGACCATCTCCTGATAGACCTTGTTGCTTAAGTACAGATGGGAGAACAGATTAAATGAAGCCAAAATCAGGATGACACTGAGGAAGCTCAGCATTAGCTTGACAAACAGTCCATTCAGCGCAAATTTGCTTGTAAGCAGTCCCTTCATTATGACATTCCCCCTTGAGTACAGCCCTGGATCGAGTGGCTAATCCTATCATAGCGGCATAAAGCTGACACAAACAATATACACTTTTACTGAATTATACGCGGATATCTGGAAAAAAGGAGTAAAGGCGAAAAGTTATATAACATGTAGATAGCGCTTTCCTTTTAGTAAATGGTATAATGTGGAGATGTACATTGGATATACAAGGGAAGTTACCTCACATTCAAGTCAATTTACAATCTTCTAAGCAAGAGAGGGTGCGCCTCACTCCAAAGTGCTATGCTTCAAAAAGAACTTCCCCTGCTTAATGACAGGCGTTGAACAATATTTTCACTGGAGGAATTGTAATGAAACGTGCTTACTTGTTATTAATGATTGTGCTTACCCTTAGCGCATGCGAACAGATTAATACTAGTACTAATGAAGATAACACTGCCGTAGTTGTAGGTGATACGAATGGGAAGGATTCTAAAAACACAGAAATTTCGCTGAGCACAAAAGGGGATTTATCAAAAGTTCCCACAGAATTTTTAGCTCAGAACGAAAGTGATCTATCTGCTGGGGATTCTGAAACGGCTTATAAAATGTGCGCAGAAGCTCTGTCTGGATATTATAAAGCGATTTGGAACGGCTCGGAAATTGATTTGGATACTTATATCGATAACGAAAACCTTAAACAATATACGCAAAAAAAAGTTTCATCTCAATATGATTTATTCCTTAAGAACAAGTTTACCTATAATCAGATGACAGGCGTTGATATTGATGCTAGACAAGTAGAGTATTTTGGAGGAGATAAGAGTTTTTTCTATTTGAAATTAGATGCACGTGTTCATAAGGATATAGGTAACTTTGCTGAACCTACTGAATTTCTTGTGCAAAATTCGAATGGAAAGTTAGTTATTGTTGATTGGTATACAAGTAGTAAGGATAGCTATGATTCATCTGTACGTGGAGATACTCAGACTATTGACAATCCTGATATCTGGAATAACAGTGAATGGGTGAGCACAATGAACTGATTGAATTTCCCGTAGCAATTGGATTGTAGTCTTCAATGGTTTAAACGGGTACATATTTTAAAAACGTCGTCAAAGGGCGTGGCTCGCATTTACAAGTGTTAGCCACTGTCCCATATGACGTTTTTCAGTTGCAAAATCCGCTCTACGTCTCTTCATCCGGTGAAGGGCGAAGGTGCGGCCTTCTTACATTTGTTTTTCAGCGGACAATCCGTGCAGTCTGCGCATTTGAGTGATGAAGCTTCGTTTCATAATCGCTTTCGGTGGTTGGTTTGCTTTCATATGAGTAACGTAAGTATCCTGATCGCCGGGCATTTCCACGTGTCGCCACCTTCCTTCTAAATTAAGTTGCTGATCTTGCTCTTTCCTAGGTGTATGTAATTTCTTCACTTCTATAGCTGCCATTTCCCGGTAGTTCACCCAGCGAAGCCTTCCCTTCCCCTTATTCAAAAGTGGGCAAAAGAGTGCAGCCCCTGGTGTAACATAATGCCCAGGTTGGCTGTCAGTATCCGATTGAGTGAGGCTAGAATTGTGTTTTGAGACAGTCCCTTCATTATGACATTCCCCCTTGAGTACAGCCCTGGATCGAGTGGCTAATCCTATCATAGCGGCATAAATCTGACACAAACAATATACACTTTTACTGAATTATACGCGGATATCTGGAAAAAAGGAGTAAAGGCGAAAAGTTATATAACATGTAGATAGCGCTTTCTAAAGGTTTATAGCTATAATTCGAATACGAACCCAGGAATTACAGGTTAAGTTAGCTGACATAAAAGTCGAATTAACTCATCTAAGCAAGAGGGGGCATGCCGATGGCTGATGCTAGCGTAATGCAAAGCAAACCGCAAAAAGAAGCGCACCGGCCGCCTCGGCGGAAGTCGCGTTTGATCAGAACCTGGAACAGGAACAAGGCGCTATGGCTGCTATTCCTGCCATGCCTCCTGTATTATTTGATCTTCCGTTATGCGCCGATGTTTGGTCTGGTCATCACGTTCAAGGATTACAATCTGTTTAAAGGAATTTGGGCCAGTGATTGGGTGGGATTCAAATATTATCGGATGTTTCTGGAGAATCCCGATTTTTGGCCGCTGATGAAGAATACGTTTTTGCTGGGACTGTATAAGCTGGTGTTCGGCTTCCCGGCTCCAATCCTGCTGGCCATTCTGCTGAATGAGGTACGAAAGGCAGCATTCAAGCGTTTTGTACAGACGGTCAGCTATCTGCCGCATTTCATCTCAAATGTAATTGTGGCGAGTATGGTGATTATGTTTCTGTCCCCAACCGGAGGACTGATTAACAATTTGCTGGCAGGTATCGGCATTGGACCGATTAATTTCATGAATGAGCCTGGGCTGTTCCGGGGCATCTATGTCCTGTCAGAAATCTGGCAGCATATCGGCTGGGAGACCATTATTTATCTGGCCGCGCTGACGGCCATCGATCCGCAATTGTATGAAGCCGCGGATATGGACGGAGCAAGCCGATTGCGCAAAATCTGGCATGTTACACTGCCCGGTATATCTCCCGCGATCGTCATTACATTGATTCTAAATATCGGCAAAGTGCTGGAGATCGGCTTCGAGAAAGTCTTCCTGATGCAGAATCCGGCGATCTACGATACGGCGGATATTATCAGCACGTATGTCTACAGGGTAGGCATGGTACAGGGGAATTTCAGCTATGGTGCGTCCATTGATTTGTTCATGGGTGTCATCAGTCTGATATTCATCTATACGGCCAACTGGCTCAGCCGCCGATTAAGTGAGACCAGTCTATGGTAGAAAGAGGTGTGGCGTGAACTCATTCCGATTTTCCTGGTTTAACGTTGTGGCATCGCTGATCCTGCTGTTCGTTGTA
Source organism: Paenibacillus sp. 276b (assembly GCF_900107875.1). NCBI lineage: Bacteria > Bacillati > Bacillota > Bacilli > Caryophanales > Paenibacillaceae > Paenibacillus > Paenibacillus sp. 276b. The sequence goes on from NZ_FNRR01000004.1 coordinate 364,838, forward strand.
GTGGTTACGCTCTATCCGTTCCTTCATATGCTGGCGGTTTCCCTCAGCAGCAACGTAAACGTCATCCAAAATAATATTTCCTTCTGGCCCAAGGGATTTAATCTGAGCATGTACAAATTGGTGCTGGGCGATCCGCAAATCTGGACGGCTTACCGAAATACGATCATTTATACCGTGCTTGGCACACTGATCTCACTGGTGGTTACCTCCACTGGAGCCTACGCACTGTCCAGAAAAGACATGGCACTGCGCAATAGCTTCACCGTCCTGATTGTCATTACGATGTTCTTCAGCGGCGGGATGATTCCGACCTTTCTGGTGGTCCGTTCCCTGAATCTGGTGGACACCGTATGGGGCATGGTTCTCCCGGGGGCAGTCAGCACCTGGAACCTCATTCTGATGCGCACATTCTTCTCAGGCATCCCCAAAGAGCTGGAGGAATCGGGTCGAATGGATGGCCTGAACGATATTGGAATCTTCATACGTATTATTGTACCGCTGTCCAAGGCATCCTTTGCCACGATTGCCCTGTTCTATGCCGTGGGTATGTGGAACAACTTTATCTTTCCGCTGCTCTATCTACGGTCTCCCGATTTGTTTCCGCTCCAAGTGCTGCTGCGTAATCTCGTACTGGCCGGCAGCGCAAGCTCAGGCGACGTAACATCCATTGGGGGAGATAATCTGGTGGTGGAGGAATCGCTCAAGTATGCGACCATTATGGTCTCAACCTTGCCGATTCTGGTCATCTATCCGTTCGTACAGAAGTATTTCGTCAAAGGAGCCATGGTTGGGGCGGTCAAAGGTTAAGTGAGGCAAGAAATGCACCGCGAATTCAGATTAAGGGAGAGAAGCTTATGGGCAAATGGAAATCGGTAATACTTCCCCTGTTGATTGCAGTAACGATGGTGGCAGGGTGCAGCGGAGGCAATGGTGCCGACCCGCAAACAGATACTAAGGGGAACAGCACCGGAAATAACTCCACCGGGGCGGGAAAGACCTTTACGGCCCTGCTGGACAACAATGCCACTTTTCCTTATTCCAAGAGCTGGCCCATTTGGAGCTGGTTGAAGGAAAAGACGGGCGTCACGCTGGAAGTGCAGACACCTTCCGGCAAGCTGGATGAGAGCCTGAACCTGGCGATTGCCTCCAAAACGCTGCCTGATCTGATGTATATGCCCAATCGCAAGGATTCGAACAAGTTTGGTCAGCAGGGCGCACTGGTGGATCTGATGCAGTATATGGACAGTATGCCGAATCTGAAGGCATGGATGAAGCAATATCCCGAGGAAGCGAAGGCTGCCCTGTCCGCCGACGGTAAAATGTATATGTTCCCCAATCAGGGTTTCGGCGAGACGAATCGTATGATCTGGATGTACCGCAAGGATGTTTTTGACAAGGAAGGCATTCAGGCTCCAACAACTTATGAAGAGTTGCATGCAGCGCTGAAGACGTTGAAGGAGAAATACCCGGACAGTTATCCGCTCTCGATCCGCTACGGTCAGATCCCGGATGAGATGAATGCCAATATGACGGTGAACTACGGAACGGGTGAGGGTGCTTATTATGATTTTGACCAGAAGCAATGGCGTTATGGACCGACTGAAGACAACTACAAGGCTATGGTAGGGATGTGGAAAAGCTTTTATGATGAAGGGTTGGTCCCGCCCGATTTCTTATCATTACAAACCAAACAGTGGCAGGATATGGTCTCGACTGGAAAATCATTTGTGACCATTGATTATATCAGCCGGATTGACTTTTTCAATAATGCCATGCAGCAGGAGAATCCGGAATTCAACATGCAGTTTCTGGCCCCTCCGGCAGGCATTTCAGGCGGCAAACAGCTGAATCCGTATTTTCATTATATGGAAGGTGGATTAACGGTGGCCTCGACCTCCAAGAACATTGATGATGTGATGAAGTACATGGACTTTTTCTATTCCGAGGAAGGACGTACACTCAGCAGCTGGGGGGTTGAGGGCGAGACCTTTATAAAGGAAGGCGATACGATCAAGTTCAAGCCGGAGTATAACGATGTCATTGAAATGCGCAAGCAGACAGGGCTTCAAACGAGCGGGACCTACACCTGGATTGATTTCAACGCGCATTTGTCGCTGTTCTCGGACGATCTGAAGCATGCCTATGAAGAAGCGGTCAAATATGATCCTCCTGCAATGCAGCCAAGACCTGCTTTTACAGAAGTAGAAAATGAGGTCATATCCATTACTGGTCAGGCGATCAAGAAGCACCGTGACGAGAGCTTTGCCAAATTTGTTACCGGCTCCCGGAGTCTGGCAGATTGGGAGAAGTATGTGGAGGAGATTAACAATCTCGGGGTAGATAAGCTGCTGAACACCTATAAGGAAGCGTATGACCGTGTTCAGAATGTTCAGCTGAGCGCGAAATGAGCGAATGTACGGCACAGGAATCCTAGACCATTACAGAATGGCAAAAGGAGGCTTCGCTTATGAAAAAGCAGCATCTGCGTGTGTACTCCGGATTCAAACTGGGATTGTTTCTGTTGATCTGTATGGTGACGATTGGAATAGCTGTCCCTGGCAAGGCAGAAGCGGCGGGTTCAATTTCACTGGACGCGCCTGCGGGCGGGTATGTGTCGGATGGAGGGCTGGTGGAAATTGGGGGCAGTTATACCGACTTGTATGACATTCGACTGTTTGTGGACGGAACGGCTCAATTCGAAGTGGTATTAAATGATCCGGATGGGGATGACAGCGGCACATGGTCTTATATGCTGGATACCTCAGCCTATAACGGGGCTGTGGAACTGGTGGTTCGTGGACTGGATACGTCCACCCGTTACGGGGTGTGGGGAGCGCCTGCCACCCTTACCGTTAATAACCCGGCAGGTGCTGTTCCTGTAGTAACCATCACGGGACCATCTGAGGGCGTTTCTCTTAGCGGCCAGGTGGAGATCTCTGTCGAGACCAGCTCTCCACTTCCGATCATGCTGGTAGAGGTTCGGGTGAACCGCGGGCCATGGGAGGAAGCTGTTCAGCAAGGCCCTGCATATGTATACACCTGGGACACGGCGGGACTTGGCGATCGTACGGTCAGTCTGGAGGCCAGAGCGGCCAGCGCACCGGAGCGTTATGGTTATAGCCCGACGGTGTATGCTCAGGTTGGAACCGGGACGCATGAGTCTGCCGTTCTTCTTCCTGTACAGGAGCGGGCCATGTGGATCTGGGAACCGGAGAGTTATAAGCTGCTGCTGAACCCTGGATCGCGCCAAGTGCTGGAGTCATTCATCACCGATACGCAGACATTTGGCCAAACACCGGTCCAGACGCTTTATCTTGCAGTAGGCGGTTATGCCGGATACGATGCACTGGAAGCCCAGGAAGTGGAGTTGCGCTCTTTCGTGAGTTGGGCGCACAGCAAAAATTTGCAGGTGCATGCGTTAATTGCAGGCGGCACTACACCGGCCTATATGGGCGCTTACGAGAAATATCACCATCATGCTGTGCAGGAAATGGAGCAGGTGATCAATTACAACCTTGCAGCGGGGGATACGGAGAAGTTTGACGGCATCAATGTGGATATTGAGCCTTATATCTCTCCCGACTTTAAAGACCCAAGTCATTTCCTGCAGAAGGAATACCTGGATGGCCTGCAAAAGATGATTGATCGCCGGGATACCGCAGGTATTCGGCTTCCGTTCGGCCCTGCTGTGCCCAAGTGGTATGACACATCGGATCAAGCAGTGAATATTTCATGGAATGGATCCAGCAAATGGCTGTCTGAGCATGTTCAAGATATCTCCGACTATATCTCCATTATGGATTACCGGGATACGGCGGATGGCTCCGCTGGCATTATTGCCGGGGCTGCTGGAGAGCTGGCTTACGCGGATCAGATCGGCAAGCCGAATTCCGTGGTGATTGGTGTTGAAACGCTGGATATCGCCAATAGCGGAGACCCGGAGACCATTACCTTCTGGGAGGAGGGGCGTATCCACATGGAAGCCGAGCTAGATAAGGTATATGCAGCTTACGGGCAGAGCAGCGCCTTTGGCGGTATTGCCGTCCATCACTATGATTCCTACCGGGCACTTCCTTCTTATTGGGGGCCGGGCGGTGTAGTTTGGACAGCGCCGGATGATCAGGAAGCTCCTTCCGCCCTTTCAGGGGTTCCTTCCATTAAGGCGACTGATTATCAGACTGTACATCTGAATTATGGAATGGCTTCGGATAACATGGAAGTGGAACGCTATGTGATATACCGAAGTACCGTGCAGGGGTTCACGCCTGTCGCTGCGGATATTGTTGGACTCGCCCGGGCCCTGAATTACCAGGACAAGGGACTGCTGCCGGATACGACATACTACTATCGTATTGCGGCCCGTGATTTGCGTGGCAATATCGGGCCTCTCACCGATGAAGTGTCGGCGACCACTGGTAGCACCACAATGAAGGCATTGATTGTAACGGACATGAATCTGGTCTATGGGGGATCGGGGGTATCCGTCACCATGAAGGTCAGAGATTATGATACAGGCGCAATAATTTCGGGGGCGAAAGTCGAGGGGAGATTTACTTATTCGGCGGGGCGTTACACCAGCGGGACAACAGGAATGGATGGGAGCGTGACGCTTGTCTCGGAAGCGGTGGGAACCGGCAGACAGGTTGGTTTTGAACCACGGAGAATCCGTTACAACGGCTATTACTACGCAGTAGGTCATGATTCGCCGCATACAACGCTGCTGATGTTGAATGCCATCAATTGAACAAGCAGACGAGAAATGGCTTGATGGAGGAGGAAGCACATGAATGTGAATGACTTGGTGGAACCGCTCAAGACTCATATCGTTGAACATATGTCTGTGCAGGTTTATGCTGATCGGAATCAGATGGGGGCAGCGGCTGCGGCTGCGGTTGGGGCCAGATTAAGACAGCTGCTTCAGGATTCGGAGCGTCAGGTGCGCATGGTGTTCGCTGCTGCTCCTTCGCAAAACGAATTGTATGAAGGTCTGGTACGGGAGCAAGGTATCGATTGGTCAAGGGTCTGTGCCTTTCATATGGATGAATATATGGGGCTGGCGGACACAGCTCCCCAGCGCTTCGGACGATATTTAACGGATCGGCTGTTCAATCGGGTGCAACCTGGGCGGGTGGAGCTGTTGGATGGGCTACAAGATGTGGAGCAGGAGTGTCAGAGATATGGAGACCTGCTGCGTGCGGCTCCTATTGATATCGTCTGCCTCGGGATCGGAGAAAATGGGCATATCGCCTTCAATGATCCGCCTGCTGCCGATTTTAAAGACTCGAGGATCGTCAAAGCGGTAAAACTGGACGAAGCTTGTCGCCGTCAGCAGGTGAACGATGGCTGCTTTGCCCATCTGGATGATGTGCCTGCGGAGGCGTTGACCCTGACTGTGCCAACGTTGATGGCTGGAAGGGATCTGTTCGCAATTGTGCCAGGGGGATCCAAACGGCGTGCACTTGCGGCAGCTTTACATGATCCGATCAGCACGGCGTGTCCTGCCACCATCCTGCGTACCCATCCCGGAATCACGATGTTCACAGACCGGGAAGCCTACGGCCTGTGAGCGTGTCAATGATCGGGAAGCACTACAGAACAGGGTTGCCCATTGAGGTCGGGATCAGAGAGGGACGTATCACTGCTGTTACTGAACTTGAAATGTCGCCTCCCGGAGATTGCCTGCCCTGGCTTGCGCCTGGACTGGTGGATTTACAGGTGAACGGCGGATGGGGGCTGGATCTGAACACAGCCCCGCTATGTCCAGATACGGTAGTGCAGCTGACCCGGAAGCTGAAAAGTCAAGGTGTTACAAGCTTTTGCCCGACGTTGATTACGAACAGTTCCGTAAGGTTGGCTGAGGCGGCTTCCATCATTGCAAAAGCCGTTCGGCTGAACCGGGATGCGGCCGAGGGAATTGTGGGCATTCATCTGGAAGGTCCATTCCTCTCGCCGGAGGATGGCCCACGCGGCGCCCACCCAAAGCAGCATATTGTTCCCCCTGATTGGGAGGCGCTCAGCCGTTGGCAGGATGCCGCCGATGGATTAATTCGCATTATTACCCTTTCACCCGAGTGGCCTGGTTCAGCTTCATTTATTGCCCGGTGCTGCGAATCCGGCATTCTTGTCTCGATTGGACATACGGCAGCAACGCCAGAGCAGATCAGGGAAGCGGTCTCCGCAGGAGCGGTGATGTCTACACATCTTGGTAATGGTGCACACCTGATGCTTCCGCGTCATCCGAACTACCTGTGGGAACAGCTGGCGGCCGATGAGCTGTATGGGTGCATGATAGCGGATGGTCATCATCTTCCGCTGTCCGTGCTAGCAGTAATTCTCCGGATGAAACGGAACCGCGCCATACTGGTCAGTGATGCCGTCTCGCTGAGCGGTATGCCACCAGGTTCCTACCACCTGCATATTGGTGGTGATGTGGTATTGACGGCGGAAGGTCGGCTGCACCTCGCCGGCCAGCCTGAGCTGTTGGCTGGCTCGGCGATGATGCTGCATAATCAGGTGGGATATCTTGTGGAAGCGGGGTTGTGCGGGCTTCCCGATGCCTGGGACTGTGCATCGGTGCATCCGGCCCGGCTGCTTGGGCTTGAACAGGCTGCCGGACTTGAGGTCGGAGCACCTGCGGATATCGTTAGCTTCAACATTGATGGTGGAAAGTTAAGTGTCTTGCAGTGCTGGAAGAATGGCCGGATCAGTCCACAGAGCCAAGAATAGGAGGAGAGCGATGCCAAGCTTGATACCACAACCGAAGCAAATTGCATCGAGCGAAGGAGAAGCCTTGCGACTGAATGGCGAGGAAAGATGGAGTCTTTTCATGGAACAGGATGATCCCAGATTGGAAATTCATTGTCGCCGGGCATTTCCGGGGATGGAATATACTTGCTCCAGAATAGAAAAGGGTTATTTGTTAATAATCAGACGTCTCTCAGAGCAGGAGACACTGCAGGTAGTCGATGAGGAACATGGAGCCCCTGCCATTCATGAAGTCCTGGGAACACAACAGAAGAGCCCGACCATCCCTAGTTTCAGTTCGTTTACTCAACAAGACAGAACGGATCTGACTGGGTTGGACGGACGTCCACAAGGGTATAAGCTGGAGGTGTCGGCCGGAAGGGCTGAAGTCTACGCACTGGATGCGGCGGGTCTATTTTATGGATTGCAGACATTGGTACAACTGAATGGACCCGATGGGGTTATCCCGGCGGTGTCCATAACCGACTGGCCGGATACACCTATGCGGGCAATGAACTTTGACCTGCGTCAGACGTTCTCCAAGCCGGAACTGTTGACGAAGTATTTGGCTGAATTCGCCCGTTATAAGACGAACGCGATTTTGATTGAATATGAGGATAAGTTCCCATTTCAGTCGCATCCCGAGTTCGCACATCCACAGCATGCGTTAAGTCGTTCACAGCTGGAAGAATTGAAGCGGAGCGCCCACGATCACTTTATAGAGATTATTCCGCTCCAGCAGAGCTTTGGACATCTGGAATATGTATTACGCCACGAAGGTTGGCGGCATCTTCGCGAGACAGAGCAGTCCACCGGGGAGATCTGCCCATCGCATCCGGAAACCTTTGGGTTGATAACCACTCTACTCGAAGAGATGATCGACGCCCACCCGGATTCGCGTTATATTCACCTCGGGTGTGACGAGGTCTACAGCCTATGCGAGTGCGAACGCTGTAAAATCGAGTTCGGAGGCGTGCGGGAACGAGCTTTTATCGCCTTTTTGAACCGTCTGATTGCATTTACGGCAAAACGGGGAAAACAGCCGATTTTCTGGCATGACATGCTGGATAAATGCCGGCCAGAGGAACTGGCTAAGCTGGATCAGCGAAGTGTCGCCATGATCTGGATCTACAACGGGCGCAATATCGAAGCGGAGGTTACTTCGCATGCCAATAAATTCAGGGCGCTCGGCATTGAAGTTATGGGAGCGCCAGCAGTCCGCAGCTTTGATTGGGCTGAGCACCAGAATTACCCGGTACTGCTGAACCGGACAGACAACTTGCTTCAGTGGGCAGAGACGGCCGACAAGCTGGATCTTGGCTGCGTGGTTGCTACCAACTGGACGGGGCCTTTCAGCCTCGGTGTTCCATATGGTATTTTCGAAACCACCTGGTACCCCATGCTGCTGCATGCAGATTTGGCCTGGAACCGCAAGGCAGATGCCGCAACCTTTATCGACCGATTTCTGGAACGGTTTCATGGCATTGATCCTGTTATCGGACATAACCTTCTCGGCAATTACAGGGTGGAGGATTATTATGATGTGATCTGGAAGCTGATGGACGAAGTGCGCGAGCACAAGGAAGAAGCGGAACTGATTGCGATCATGCATAATTTTGAGGTGGCGACAGATCGTTCGCGGGCGATCCATAAGTATGCCTACCGCTGGGAGCTGTATCCCGGAGACGATGCGGAGTGGCGCTCACTCCATAACAATTATACGAGAAACCGCCGTGGACGTGAGGGTGTCCTGCCTCGGATGAAGGCTGCGCTGGAGCGTTACCAGCCCTCTGATATGGCGGAGCATTTTGTGAAATCGAGGTTCTATCTGCATGATTATCTGGAGCGCACGCTCTATCAAGAACTGGGTCTGAACGCAATCCATACACAAACTGATCTGACGGCATTGAGTCTGGAAGACAAAATAGCCCTGATGTGCGTAGTAGGCACATCGACTGGGGCCGAGCCGGAGTTTCGCGGCAGAATGGCACAGCACCGATTTGGGGGTATCGGCATCTTCCCCCATAATATTAAGAGCGAGCAGCAGACACATGCGCTACTTGCAGAAGTAAAGAACATAGCTAGAGAGAGTGGTAGTCCTCTGCCTTATTACGTTTCAGTAGATGAAGAGGGTGGAACCCTATCCAAGTTTAAGTCCTTTTTTCCCTACGTCCCTGGCAACCGGGCAGTGGGGTTAAGTGAAGATCCGGAAGCCGCGCGTTTGCTCGGTAAAATCATCGGCAGTGAGCTGCATTCCCTTGGTATTCCCATGAACTGGGCACCAGTGCTGGATGTGAACACGAATATAGATAATCCTGTTGTGGGTGTTCGTTCCTTTGGAGAGGACCCGCAGCTGGTCGCCCAATTCGGCCGCGCCTATATTCAAGGGATGCATGAAGCGGGTGTAGCCGTTACGGCAAAGCACTTTCCCGGCCATGGGCAAGTGAGCGGAGACTCGCATATTGTTCTGCCCGAATGTGAGCTAACGATTGAACAGTTGATGGAGGGTCCGTTGCTTCCCTTTGTTGAAGCAATTCAAGCCGGTGTGGATTCAATCATGATGGGTCATCTGGTGTTTCCTAACATTCCGGAATCGGGCGGACTTCCGGCCTCACTCAGTCCTTTTTTTGCCACGGAACTGCTGCGGAAGCAGTTGGGCTTTACGGGGGTGATCTGCACGGATGATATAGAAATGGGGGCAATTCGCAAAAATTTCAGCCCGGAAGAGGTAGGGGTTCTGGCCGTTCAGGCGGGGAACGATATGATTCTGATGTGCCATACGCCGGAGTTTCAGAGCCAGGTCATCGCGGGTATTCTGTCAGCTGTACGGGATGGGAGAATCAATGAGGAGCAAATCGACGAGTCGGTTCTTCGTATTCGGCAGCTGTATGACCAATTCCGGCAGTACCAGGCGGCTGCACAGCCGATTCCTAGAGAGCAGTGGGAAGAGGCGGCACTGAAGCTGGCTCGTATGACCGTGAAAGTTAGCCGGGACCCACAGGGCCTGGTGCCACTCAAGGATTCGCTGAAATATTTGCTTATATTGCCGCTGCAGGAGCAGCTGACCCAGGCCGATAATAGTGGTTCTGCGGAGATCAGGTTAGCCTCCCTATTGAGGGATGAAGGCTTGGCTGTGCAAACGCGCTACTGCGCAATGAAGCCGGATGCCGAGCAGATAAAGTCCCTGGTACTGCAAGCTTCTAATGCGGATGTCGTTATCCAGGGCACCCTTAATGCCCATCTATTCACAGGCCAGCTGGATCTGGCTGAGGCTTTGGCTGCGGTTAAGCCACTGCTAAATCTGGTGTTGCGCAATCCCTATGATGACACCGCACTGCCACAGACAGCCGCATGCATTCTGCTGTGTTCCACCTCCGATTACTCACTGCGGGCACTGGTGGAGTGCATGACAGCATCAAAGTGACTTTTCAATGATGAGCTGTTCAATAGGGTAATGAAACATATCCAAAAGCACAAAAACTCAAACTGTTAAAAGCACAAAAGCTTGCATGTATTTGCCAGCCTTTATTCTTACAAGCGACCTAGTCTGAAAGCCAGGATCCAATGACGGAAAATCGAAAAGCCCGCTACTTTGCGGGCTTTTGTCAATTTTAAGACTTTGATGTTCTTCCCTAGACAACACGTTCACTTAGCTTCGAATTCCGTCACTCGCTTCTTGTGCAAAGACGTTATTAGGATAATGGGCCATAACCCGTTGGCTAACTAGACTACAACAACGTCGTCTTCTCAAAAAGTTTTATATATCCTCACCTATAGCAATAGTTTATAGCTGCCTTATGACAAGAGGCTTTCTCGACATCAACCATGCTGCAATCAGCAAGGCGAGAGCCACTAATATTCCGGATTCTCCAGTCCATAGCAGAACGTTCTTGCCACTGGAAGATATATCAAAGGCATCCTGAATCACGGCATTCCAACATGCATGGAGGAGAATCGCAGGCCATATGCTGCCCGTTGTTAAGCGCAAGCGGCTGATCAGATAACTGAAAGAGGTCACTGAAATCATAAACAGGATAACCGATAAGGCAGGATATGGACCGGAATAATAATTTGCAAAAAGCATTACGGGAAGGTGCCATACCCCCCAAATAATTCCGCTCGTCAGCACGGGTCTAGGTACACGGGCGTTAATAAGTCGAGTGAGCATATAGCCCCTCCAGCCGAGCTCCTCTCCTGAACTGCTGATTATACCGATTGCTGTACCCGCAAACATTTGAAAAAGTATCGTTCCTGCAAGGACAACACCAGATGGGCCTTCAATGAATGAGTCTGGTGTAACATACTGAACCAGCCCCGTAATCCATGCGATTCCATAAGCAAATAAACCAATGACGACTGGAAAGAGCAAGATGAAGGGCAACGATTTCAGTGTTTGCTTCCCACCAATCCGCAAGGAAATATCCGAGATGCCTTCACGCAGCACTATACGTGCGAAAATGGAGGACAAGCCGGGTGTCCACATGAGGAGCAGACCGAAAATCGGTGCTTTCATGATCAGTACATAACTAAGGATGGAGAGAGGAATGAGCATGGCAAAGAAAACGAGCAGTCCTCGCCTGGCTTTTTGGACCTTTTCCTCCTCTGAACTCGTGCTGGGCATGGTGCTGAAATTTGTTCTCATTGTGATAGCTCCTTTTATCAAAATATGTATATCGCTTTGCAGTATAGCAGTGGATTTGCCATAATCAGAACAAACTCAAGCCCAGTCTTTGTCCAAGACCCTAGCCCAGTAAGGACAGGACTAAAGTATAGTGAGGTTTTTTAAAATTGAAATGATTTAAGCCATCTGTTAGTCCATTTAATAAAATGTTAGCTTCCTTTGCGGCAGCACAAAGAGCACGTTTCCAACGCGCTCTTTATGTTTATTCTTCTCTGGTTGTCATGGAAATTCTTTTTAATCCCGTTGAAATTTTAATTAAGCGTTCAAATCCGTAATTGCCGGAATGTTAATTTCTTTTACACAGGCTGCATTGGACAGGCTGACGATGCATTTTACGATAGAAACCATATCCTGAAGAGGGATGCGTGTACCATTATATTCGGAAAGAGCGCGGTCAATGCCATCTTTATATGGAACTTCGGCTGCGAGTTCTCCCGGGTTGATACACGTAACCGCGATTCGGTCTTTTCTTGTATGTTCTCTCAAGGCTTCTGTAACCCCACGAATGGCAAATTTGGAGGCCACAAAAGATACCTGAGTACTGTTCGCATTGCTCAGACCCGCAGTCGAGCCAATAAGAATGATTTTGCCTGCTGTTGATTTCCTGAGGTGGGGTAATAAGGCCTGAATGCACACAATAGTGGATGTTACATTCACATAAATCAGATTACTGATGTCGGCTGGGGTGTCCTTATCGAACGTATAGTGGTCCTCGAACCCCTCTTTTTCCCAAATGCCCACATTGTAAATGAGAACATCCAAAGTCTCGTTCTGAAGCGCATCGCAGATCTGTTTGGATGCATGGAGATCAGACAGATCTGCCTGTATCCATATGCGTTCTACGCCATCGTCCAGCTTCAAGTTGTCAGGTTTCGTGCGAGACACGACCCAGACTTTATCGCCTTGCTCGGGCACACCCCTGACAAATGCATCTCCTAATCCTTTGCTAGCACCAAATACAAGATAGTTTTTCAATTCTAGTCACCTTCTTTTCAAAGTGTCGTTCTATGGGTACCAGCTCAAAGAGCAGGCTCTTTATTTTCCAATAGTATAATTTCTTCTCCTTGTTGTTGCCTTAATGCTATATTTTCCCGCCCCCATGTGCACATCACATCCACAATCTTGTTGGCGGTAACTCCATACTCTGTAAGGCTGTATTCGACTTTGGGCGGCATCTGTTGGTAAACATGTCTTCTGACAAGGCCGTCCTTCTCAAGCTCACGTAATTGCTGGATCAGGACCTTTTGCGAGATACCGTCTATACTGCGCTGTAATTCGCCTGTCCTTTTCACGCCAGACATTAATAAACATATGATTAGCGCTTTCCATTTGCCGCCAATAATTTCGAGTGTCGCTTCGATTCCCAGGTTATATTGCTTCATGACATATCACCTCGTTCATGTTACATCTTGTTGATGTGCTATAACTAATTATTTTCTCACAATATGGCTGATGAAGTCCATACACACTTTGAAGTAACCATCTTACTTTCGGGTGTGTATTTTCTTTTTTTCAGGCTTATATGATAATGGCCATATTCGAAAAAGAAGTCTTAAACTGAACCGAGAAAGGAATGTAAATATGAGAACACTCGTCATTCTGGCGCATCCTAATATAGAGGTTTCAAGAGTAAATCAACGCTGGAAAGAGGAACTGATGCAACACTCGAGCGAGATTACAATCCATGAGATTTATAAAGCATATCCTGATTGGAACATCGATGTGTCCAGAGAACAGAAGTTACTCGAAGCATATGATCATATTATTTTGCAGTTTCCGTTATATTGGTACAGCTATCCGCCTTTGCTAAAAAAGTGGCTAGATGATGTTTTTACTTATGGATGGGCGTATGGATCAACAGGTAACAAACTGCATGGGAAAAAGATGGGCTTGGCCATATCCATTGGCGACAAGAAGGAAAGTTACACGAGGGATGGTTCTGTATCCTTTACCGTAGATGAGGTGGTTACGCCTTTCAAAGCCAGCATAAATCATGTTGGCGCCGTAGCCTTACCGTATTTTGCAGTCTTCGGTGCCTCATTCCAAGCAACCGATGAAGAAATTAACCAAAGTGCACAAGATTATATCCGATATGTCTATGAGCAAGGTAGACCTTAACTGCTGTAACCCCAAATATCAATCCAGTTCGCTTGCAGATTTAGCGCCTTGACGGTCAAGCCACTGAATTAGTTCATGAGAAAAACTACGTTTTGCTGTGTCCAGTGGTGTTAACCCATCCCAGGTGGATATCCAGTTCAGTTCGGCACCTTGTTCAAGGAGATATTGTGCTGATTGTCGTTGTCCTCCGTGGCAAGCGCACCAGAAGGCGATGGTAACCTTGTCGGGAGGAAAAGAGCTGCTTGCTCCCCAAGGATAGCGCTCAGGAAGCTTGTCCCCTTTAAAATGGGCCTTTATTGCGTCGATCTGTCCAAGCGCAGCCGCATGCCAAAGTGCAATAATCGCTCCCCGTTCAACCAATCGACGTGCTGCACGCCACTGAGCGAATGCTACTGCGTCGTCCAGTGGCGTGCCACCGGCGATCACTGCACCGGACGCTTCGATATCGGCGCCAACATCAAGAAGCGCGTCAAGCACGTTAATGTCATCTGAGCTCGCAGCCCAATGAAGTGGTGTCTCGTTGTTCGAACCCATGAAGCGACTGTTCACTTCTGCACCGAACTCAAATAATAACTTTACGGTATCCGATCCATGTGGGAAGTGACCTGGCCAGTCTGTCACCACATGCAACAGCGTTCGAGATATGCTAGAACTCTCACCTTCGTTGCTAGGATCTCTTTCAATAATTCTTGTCATGGCCAACCCTGAATTTTCTGCGAGTAGTCTCCTTAGCGATGGAATATCCCCAGTGTGAATCGCTTGGACAACGCTCACTGCAAGTCGTTCATCTTCGTAAATAAATTCCATACTCAACTCTCCTTCCGAATAAATACTCAGATTAAACCAAAACGATTCATTTTAGCTATTTGTAAATTTTCGCTGTACTTTACATATTCGTGGAATGATTATAATGTCCTGGGGAGAGGTGTACCTACCCAACTACATCAAGGTTTATTTTTCGACCTCATACTACGATCGTTGAGAGTTATAGTTATAATAATAATATACTTACTGCATTTGAGGAGCTGAAAAGCCATCTTACATTTAAATGAACATCTTTTACTATGGAACAAGGCATCTATTAAAATAATGGATATTCGCCATATCACGATGCAAATGAAGGAGGACCTTCACGCCTACCGGTTCCCTGCTAGCTGCTTCTTATACACGGTGCGTGGCAATGCAGTTATGCAGCTGGATGGAAATGATCATCAAGTCACACGATTCCATATTTTGCATGGTGGAAAGGGCTGTTGCCTGAATATTTTGCCTGTTGAAGAAGTCCTTGATTATTATATGATTTATTACAAAGCCAGCATCCCACTTCCTGAACGTCAAGACATTCTGGACATGATGGAACACCGTAATCCCTTCCGGCTTCAATATGGCTTTGCACCAGATCATCCTGTTTCCTTGTCGGACAAAGTACAATACATGATGACAGCATGGGAAGAGCAAGGACCATTGGAACAGTTCCATGTAAAGTCATTATTTTATCAATTTGTATACGAGTTGCTATGGCAAATCCACAATCGACGCGTACCTACAATAAAGCCAGACCTGATTGCACAAATGAAATACTATATGCAGGAACACTATGCTGAACCCATTACAATGGACCTGTTAGCAGAGCTCATGGACACCAGTCCAAGACATTTATCAAGACTATTCAAACGCCAGACAGGTCATAGTCCAATTGATTTTGTCATTCAAATCCGTATGAACAAAGCGAAGGAACTGCTGCTTGCTACAAATGCTACTTTACAAGAAATTGCCAAGGCTGTTGGTTATCCGGATGGATATTATCTAGCTAAAATGTTCAAAAAATATATGGGTATTGCACCCATTCGTTATCGAAAGCAGCATGCAAGTCCTAATGTACCATCCACAGTGGCACGATTAGGTATTGTAGAGGATGAGACTTCCTTATATATTGATAATGATTATCATAATCAGCATATGTTTGAGGAGGAATTATTGATGTACAGAAGTAGAAAGACACCCTTAGCTATCACATTATTACTTTGTTTAACCCTATTGCTCAGCGCGTGTTCAACTGGTGGGGCAGGGAGTCCTTCAGCAAATGAAGGCACCGGAAAGTCAACGAACCAGGTAGAGGCCAACAGCTCCAATCCTACAGCTACAACATCTCAAACGAAGACCGTAACCACCATAAAAGGGGATATTGAAGTGCCGGTTAATCCACAACGAGTAGTTGTCCTGTATTTAATGGGTGATTTACTTGCATTAGGTGTAAATCCTGTTGGGATCTCTTCTGTAGAAGAAGGAGCAGCTTTTGCGAGCGAACTGGATGGTGTTCCCTCCTTGGGTGCATTCAAACCAGACCCGGAAGCAGTAACTGCGCTTAATCCCGATCTCATTATCGTTACCAATGAAGAAATATATGAGGGGCTCAAAAAAATTGCCCCTACAGTATACATTCCTTATGATCTGCCAGTAGAAGAACGTATGAAATTGCTTGGTGAAATTCTAGGTAAAGAGGGACAAGCTCAGGAAATGCTGGATAACTTTCGCAAAAAGGTTGAGCAAAGTAAGGAAAAACTTAAACAAGCAGGTATTTTGGATAAAACCGCGACTATTATGGAAAGCAACAAAGGTTCTATGGCTGTAATGACAGGCTTGGGTTATGGACGGGGTTCGCAGATTATTTATCAATATTTAGGGATGAAAGCACCTGAAGTTTTGCAACGCGAAATTGAAAACGCAAGGAACGATGCGACTAGCAAGGACGTCTCTTATGAAGTATTACATGAATATGTAGGTGATTATATATTCCGTTCTAGCTTTGAAGGAATGATAGATCTTTCGAACAATACCATTTGGAACAACCTCCCAGCAGTCAAAAAAGGACATCTGATTGATATGAGCTTTGGTTTATTTTTCTACAATGATATATATTCGCTAGACAAACAGCTTGACTTTATTGTGGATAGCTTGCTTAAAACCGTGGATTAATTGGAGAATCATCTTTCTGTTGGATAAGGTGAATAGAGCCTGAACTCATTAACGCCTATGTTACAATAGGGTGAAAAAGGAGGAGTCATTATTGAATAAACAAAAAATCGTGATTATTGGCGCAGGGATTGTCGGGGCATCCATGGCCTATCATCTGGCCAAACGAAATCAAGATGTAACCGTTATTGAACGACATCCTGCAGCGGCGCGTGAAGTCACGGAAAAATCGTTTGCCTGGATACATACTACTCATAGGGTGGCTCCCGATTACTGGCATTTGTACGATGCATCTTTGGAAGAATATCATACGCTTCAGCAAGAGTTACCCGAGCTGAAAATTCATTGGCATGGAGCGCTAACTTGGGACACTCCACCCCTAAGGGAGCAACCCCACTTTCAAAAATTAAACCGGGAGCAGCTTGAGGCATTGGAGCCGAATCTGCTGGACTATCCGGACGAAGCGATGTATGTCAGCGAAGAAGGTGCGGTAGACCCCATAGGGGTAACCGAGCTGTTGTTGAACAAAGCGAGGGAGTACGGAGCAAAGGTTCAGTTCGATACCAACGTTACACAGCTTCAGCAAGAAGGTTCCCGCTTGGTCGGCGTGCATACGTCCAACGGTTTTCTGGAGTCGGATGTCGTAGTATTGGCCGCAGGTGCAGGCGTCCCCGAACTTTGCAACCCGTTAGGTTGTCCTGTGCCGGTTACGTCGTCGCCTTCCATTCTGATTCGGATGAAATCGACGAATAAATTGATACATACATTAATCTCAAATGCTCAATTTGAAGCGCGTCAACTGACAGAATATACGCTGCTGGCTGCGGAAGATTATATCGACGAGTCGGAGGAAAACGGACCAGAGGCGGTTGGTAAGCGAGCGTTCGACACGTTGCGTCGCAGTCTGAAAGATGGGAATCAACTGGAACTGGAAAGCATAAAGGTCGGGTTGAGACCAATGCCTGAAGACGGCTATCCGATTGTGGGTTTCCAAGATCACGTAAAGGGACTTTATCTAACAGTGATGCATTCTGCAATTACGCTGGCGCCACTGATTGCACGTCTGGCTGCAAGTGAAATCATCGATCGGGAATCAAGAAGTGAATTAGACCCTTGTCGACTCTCCCGATTTTAGGACTATAGGTAAAATAAAAGAGTACATCGCCACATGACAGATGTACTCTATATTACATACTATATATTTGCTTAATTCTGCTATTCTTCCTCCGTCGCCACAGGATCCCCCTCATAACTAATCCGTTCGCTCCAGCTCTCGGAATACAACTCCATGTTCGTAAACCCTGCCATTTAACCTCTTTGTAGTTGATTGAAAAGCACTTCATTCGGAAAGGAGACATCATTCTATGAACTATTATTTTCTGGAATCTCAATATCCACGTCGAGGGTTTATTAGTGGCGGAACGACCTTCACTCCCGAATTAGATATGAATTATTTGGCGATAGAGAATCCGCTGCCAGAGGGGACAACGGCAGATGTTGAGTTACTGTCTACGGTGCGCAACCTGAATGTAGATTATTTTGAGACGATCACAGGAACGAGACACGTATCAGATCGTTTTAAAACGCTGTTGGAGGAAACTAAAACAAATACACAGTTTATTCCGACAACGGTGTGTTACCACGACGGTCGTTCGGTTGAAAAAACCTATTGGACTGCACATCAGCTTGATCGTTTGGATGTTTTCGATTATGAACGTTCGGAATATGGACGCAAAACGGTCATTGCTGCATCTGTACAACAGCCTCCACGTAAGATCGTCAAAGTTGTAGCTCGAATTTGCCTTCATGAAGAGCGAATTGGCGAGCATGAATTTTTTATGCTGGATTATATAAATATCTTCAAACCCATTATTTCAAAAGATTTTTACGAGGTATGCCGAAAACATAAACTGAATCTGAACGTTACAGAAGTCGAAAATGTAAGCATCTAAAATTCTACATGGATATAATGAAGCACAAAAGAGCCCACGTTTGACGTGGGCTCTTAGTCCTTATTCTTCCCCAGTCGCCACCGGATTCCCTTCATAACTAATCCAGTCACTCCAGCTTCCAGAATACAACTTCACATTTGAGTATCCCGCTTCTTCGAGCGCAATCACATTCGGGCATGCGGAGACACCGGAACCGCAATACACGATAATTGCACCATCCTTGTCCAGCTTGCTGAAACGTTCTTCTAACACCCCAGTATCTGTCCAACGTCCATCCCAATCCAACACATCTTTCCAAAAATAATTCACCGCACCCGGAATATGTCCGGCCTTGGCATCAATCGGTTCCTCCAGACCCGCATAGCGGCGAGCATCACGGGAGTCGATTAGTACAGCTGGGCCGTCAGCAGATGCTTGCTGCACATCCTCAACACTCGCCAACAGTCCTGACTGCACATTCACCTCAAACGAAGCTGGAATCTGAACCGGCACATCCGTAGTCACTGGAAACTTGGCATTCTGCCAGGCAGAGAAGCCTTCGTCCATGATATACACCTGTTCATGTCCCAGATAACGAAGTAACCACCACAGCCGCGATGCGTTCATGCCGCCTTGGTCATCGTAGGCAACAATACGACTATTGGAGCCGATGCCAGCATTGGAGAGACGACTTGCGAGCACAGCCGGATCAGGGAGCGGGTGACGTCCTCCGTGTGCAGAGACGGGAGAAGATAGATCTTTTTCGAGATCGAGATAAACGGCACCTGGAATATGTCCAGCTTCGTAAGCTTGTCTTCCGGCATCCGGTTGACCGAGCAGGAATCGGCAATCGGCAATGACGACATCCGATTCATACATTCTGGCGAGCAGCCAGCGCATGGATACAATATTTTTCATGAAAACACACCGCCTTATACGTTATGGGATGGATTCAACCGGAATCTGCGTGATGCAGGTCCCAGTTGTTTTTTTTACAAATATTTGAATACAAACACAAGTTACACCACTGTAGGTTCGACTGATCCTTTTCCAGCTACAGGAGCATCTGAGGGAATAGGCTGTGGTTTGGTTTTGCCATATCGAATGAAGATCCATACCCCGAAAATAATGACAACCCCGGCAGACAACTGAAGCCCATTGAGGGATTCACCGAGTAGCATCCAGGCCAGTAGAGAGGAAAATACAGGTTCCCCCAGTACCCCCATCGATACCGTTGTAGCATTCATATATTGAAGCAGCCAGTTGAAAAGATAATGCCCAAAGATGGTTGGCACGATTGCGAGCAACAGGAAAATTCCCCACTCGGAAGCCGCATAACCGCCAAACGGGTGACCATTAACCAGATTATATACCGCAAGCGTACAGGCAGCTACGAAAAATACCCAGAAGTTATAGGAGAATGCACTCAGTCCGGCACGCAAAAACTGTCCAAGCAGCATGTGTACCGCCACAGCGATCGTTCCGAGCAAAGAAAGGATATCCCCTCGCAGCGCTGTGCCTGCCAACTGGAAATCTCCAGCTCCAATAGCGATTGACCCAAGCAGAGCAACGCCCATACCGATGATCATCATGCGGTTGATTTTGGCTTTGAACAGCCAGACGGAACCCGCAAGAATCAATATAGGCTCCAAAGCGAGAATGACCGTTGAACTGGCTACACTCGTGAGCCGAAGCGATCCCATCCAGAGCAGAAAGTGCATTGCAAGCATCACGCCGGATGCGAGCAGTAAAGCCCACTGTCTGAAGTTTAAACGCATCATCTCGTGCCGGTATTTCCACACAAAAGGCAGCATTAGCAGATTGGTGAGGAACAATCGGTACATCGCAATGACGGCGACGTCCGCTGTGGACCAGCGTACAAAGATGGAAGAAAACGAAATGGCAATAATGCCGACAAAGAATAGCAGATAGATCGACCTGCCGGCACGGTTCAAGCTAGTCATGGATGTAGCTCCTTCTTGAAGTCAAATGGCGTAAATCAATTTATTATACAGGAGAATGCATCTGCAGGAAAAGTATAAGAGAAGAAATAGATAAGTAGATTGTAACCGGGCTTGTAACTATTCTGTCATTCTCCAGGGCCATTTTTCTATTAATCTTCTATATAGAGACATGAAACGATATAATGTACCAATAATCGGGAAAAAATGAAAGTAAGGAAGTGGCCTGGAAGTGAGAGTTCAACAACAGAGAGCGGGAGAGAGTGGCGGCATTCCGCATAGAACAAGCCGAACCAAGACGCATGGAAGAAGAAAAATCCGGTATGGGAGACTGAGTGCTGCGCTGGCGCTTCTGGCACTGCTCATTATCGGTTTAACATATGCATTCATTGGCATGACGCACTGGATCAAGGATTATGTAGCACCTCCGCCAGTAGCTGCGATTGAACAGCCAACCAAGCTTGGCATGATTGACATGACACCGGAGTCCAAAGAGGAGCCTGCGCGGTTCCAGGGTCAGGTGCGCAAGCTGGCATACATAACGTTTGATGATGGACCAAGTGTATATACCGATCAACTGCTGGATATTTTGAAACAGCATGAGGCAAAGGCAACCTTTTTCATGATTGGACGTCAGTTGAATCAACACAAGGAAGCAGTGGAGCGGCTTGTCAAAGAGGGCAGTTATCCTGGGCTTCACAGCATGACACATAACTATAACAAATTGTATAAGAGCGGAAGCTCCTCTAACTTTGTGAAGGAGTTCAAGAAGGAGCAGAAGATGGTCAAGGATCTGATCGGTTTTACGCCGCATCTGATTCGTGCTCCGTATGGCAGTAGCCCACAGATCGGAGAAGACTTCAGGGGCGACATTGCTGCGGCCGGATTCAAACTGTGGGATTGGACCACCGACTCCCTCGACTGGAATCTTCCAGGTCAGCCGGACAAAATCGTGGAGCGGGTTAGCAGCAGTGTGCATCGGGATAAGGAAGTGATTCTGATGCATGAGCGCGAGCAAACGGTACAGGCACTGCCACGCATTTTGAAGCTGCTTGAAGATCGGGGTTATGAGTTTGAGGTCTACGATCCGAATGCTCATTGGGTATCCAATTTTAGCGCAGACACCCGCTTGTAAGAATAACAACATAGCAGTTGCAAGAGAGGAGGCACCCCGAGGTGCTTAGAAGAAAAAAGATAGCTCTGGCCGGGGTCAGCATATTGCTGGCTCTGCTTGTCAGTGCTTGCGGAAAGCCGCAGGAACCTGCGGCAAATCAAGTTAATCAACTAATTCTTACCGATCAGGAGATGAACCAGAGCCTGAAGGAACTTGTTCATCATGAACGGGAAGACATGGAATTATACGGATCGATACTGAGTAAAGGAAAGAACAAAAACAGTAATCTGGAGGCCTTGCTCGATCAGGCAGACGGACATATTGCCGAGCGAAGAACACTGCTGGAACAAGCTGAAGCGGTGATGAGCCGGACTAAAGAACAGATGGAAGAGCTGCGAACTTCGTTGGATCAATTATCCTTTGAAAAGGAAGAGAACCTGGCTCAAGCCCACACGGTATTGGATCAGTATGAGCAAAGAGCTGCGTCATTTGAAGCGTTTGTTGCCTCCTACAGGCAGAGCCTTGATGCGGACGAGCAGTTATATGGATTGATGAGAGGCAGTGTGGAGCCCAATCTGGTCAAAATCAAACGTGCGATTCGGGAACGGAACAGCCAATATGCCAAAGTTGCCGAGTTAAGACAGCAGTTTAACAAGCAGACAAAAGCTTTTAACGGAGCCAACGCGAAACTTGTGCAAATGGAGCAAGCTGGCTGACTATTCATGGTGTCAAAGGAGCATTGAACACTTTCGATGATTGAGCGACGGGTCAGCCGTGTAAGTAATACTAAGCTGTCAAGTTAACAAGTCAGGCAACATGGACAAACATCATTGCGTATAAGCTAACGGAGGTGTTCATATGCGAAATACTATGAATATTAGTGCATCATTACTTGTTTTGGTTATGGGATTCTCGCTTGTGGCTTGCGGCAATAGTAGCCCTACTGCTCAGCCACCCGCGAATAATACAGAAGAACAGACACCGGCACCAGGGAAGCAGCCTGAGGAAAGTGCTGTGATTGAAGCGGAAGGCATCTTGACCGGATGGGCAGATCCGCACACGGTTGAAATTCGTGTGAAAGAGGAACCGATGTCTTTCCAGGTGGGTGAAGATCTGCAGAAATCTTTGGATGACATTGACGATGAAGATTCCGTTCAATTCAAATATGTAGAGAAAGCCATCGAAGGCGATACAACGATCAAACAGTTGGTGCTTACGGAAATCGCCAAGGTCGAGTCCGATGACGATAACGGTACGAATGCAGGTGGTAATGTTAGATCTGATCGTGCCAAAACATCTGAGCTGGAAGTGGCTGTGGAAGGCATGACCGAAAAGCGCCCGGTTACACTGGCTCAAGGCAAAGGATACTCATTATATGTGTTTGAACCGATGGTTTACGATGCGGATGATCATGAATTGACCATGAAGATTGATCCGGATTACGAGGTCGAGATTGAAAAACTGCCTTCGGATTATAACCTGAATGAACTGAAAGTGGATGCGAAGAAAGATCTGTCAGAAACCGGAGCGGTCAAGCAATTAAGTGAGGAAAAGCTTAGCAATGGTCCGATGAAAGAGGCAAAATTGTTCATGATGTCTCAAAACAATAAGAAAACGGAGTATTTCATCGTGAAAGAGCTGGATGGCAATGGCTTTGCTTTCCATATCCATGCACCGGTTGGCGAACCTTCAGAGGGCTTCCTGCCTATGGTTTATGCCTCCATCAATTCCATCATGAACGAGTAAGCGTGCTTCGATATTAAATAGGTATGTCGTGAGTTTGAAAAGCCGGAAGGAACGATGCGATAAGCATAGGTTCCTCCCGGCTTTTTGTTCGTATGTCTATTCAGTTTGCGGGATCAAACCCATTGACCTATTGTTAATCAGGTTAAGATGGTTGATTCCTGTCGCCCTTTGAGCTCTTCATAACGGGCAAAGGCATGCTGATGAACGGGATGTTCGTCGGGAATTCCCATGCGCTCACGAATGAAGGCAGAGACGCCATCTTCGCGAATCAGGTGTTGGAGCTTTATGGCTTCCTCGTCATGTTCATGATTGAAAAGCATCGCGGCTGCCATAGCAGAAGTTAAATGAGGAATTTCAATTCCGAATTCGCTGGCATGCATCGCTGGGCGAACAAGCCGGTCGTAAGGCGATAACTTGCGAAGGGGTGAACGTCCGACCCGTGTTACCTGATCCGTTAGGTTCGGATTGGCAAAACGTTCAAGAATGGTATCGATATATTTGCTGTGTTTCTGTGGATTAAAACCGTGCTTGGCGATGAGCATGGCTCCGGTTTCTTCCATCACTTTGCGTACCTTGGCACGAAGAGGTGCATGACTCATAGCTTGCCGGATCGTCTTGAATCCTTCAAGATATCCGAAGTATGCGGCAACGCAGTGACCGGTATTTACCGTAAACATTTTGCGCTCAATATAAGGTTCAAGAGAGTCCACGTAGTGCACACCTTCAATTTCCTTAAATCCTTCCAGCAGTGCAGGGCGATGAACGACCCATTCATAGAAAGGCTCAACGGTAACTTGTAGCGGGTCTTTATGATCCTGAGCGGGGACGATGCGGTCAACCGCTGCATTGGGGAATGAGACATAACGTTCTGCTTTTTCACGGGTTGCTTCATCCAGAAACGGATAAACCCGTTTTTTCAGCCGAGTGCTGCCTCCGATGGCATTTTCACAAGCGATAATATGAAGTGGTGCAGAATTATTATTTTTCATACGCAGATAGATGCCTTTGGCGATGGGTTCAGCGATATCTTCCAGCGCCGATACACCGACGGCTGTTGTGATCAGATCTGCTGAAGCAATCACTTCAGCAACGCGATCCTGTTCACCGACATTAATGGCGGTTACGTTATTTACAATCGTTGTATCCTGATCCGCATTTGCGAGGGTAATGGGATACTCCTGCCTCTTTTGAAGCATGGCGATTTTCTTCGGGTTACGTGCGACAAAGCAGACTTCATAATCGGAAGCGGACAACATATGACCGATAAATCCGCGGCCAATATTGCCCGCACCAAAATGTACAGCTTTCATGTGTGAACTCCCCCTTTAAAGTTTGAAATGCGAAATTCGTTCAGTCTTTAGACCGTAGTGACGAGTGGTTTCGAAATCAAATCGTTAAATTCGAGGTCGGTCAGGCATGACAGCCGTTGGTGAGGCATATCGAAATCAAGTGTCCCGGTAATGGTATTCGAGATGACTACGCAGTGAATACCAGACGCAGCAGCTGCACGCGCGCCGTTAGGTGAATCCTCAATCGCTACGGCTTCGTCTGCAGTTACTCCAAGGGCTTCAAGTGCTTGATTGTACAATGCAGGATCAGGCTTCACATGGGCAACATCATCTGCGGTGCGAATGACTTCAAAGTAATCCTTCAGCTTGAGCTGCTCCAGATGCTGTTCAACCCACTCTCGTTTGGAGCTTGAAGCGACAGCAAGTTTCAATCCAGCTTTGCGTGCAGCTTCAAGGTAGTTCTGGATACCGGGTCTTACCTGTTCTTTGTTCATTAATGCTGCATGATGCAGCTGAACGGATTCCCTGAACGCTTCCCGATCGATCGGAAGATTCAAATCTGTGATGAGGTACTCATAAGGATTAAATGTTTTCAGACTGGTACCGATGCATTGCGAGTACATCTCTAGGGTTAAGTTTACGCCGTGTTCCTTGTAGGCATCACGAAAAGCAACATACCATGCTGTCTCCGTATCAATAATCGTTCCATCGAAATCAAAAATCAGTGCCTTAATCATAAATTTGTTCCTCCTGTTTCAGAATTAGTTTTGGGATAAAGCTAAATGAATTTCTGCTAATACACACCGTAATTTTTTTAACTTGCGGTACATTAGTTGACGTGAAAGCAAAGTTATAAATATTAATTTGGGAAAAAACAGGTGTATAAGCTAATAAAACCGTAACATAGGACAAACGGAAGGGTCAAGCGCGTTATGATTGTTTACATGGAAAATTTGCACATGGATGATGTGTTTTCAGAAAATGATAAAAGTGGAAAAGCGTTATACCCTTTGCGTGTAAGCGGTGTACTGGAAAACCTGTATTTTCAGTGTGAACCTATTAAAATTCTTTACGCCATATCAAGCCATGTGGGAGAATGGAAGAAGTTATTTGAGAGTTAAATCGCGGAGGAGGGATCAACGATGCTGCATAAGGATCGTTTCCAAGGTTGTTTCATTGGGCTTGCCGCGGGAGATGCACTGGGAACCACAGTGGAATTCAGCAGTCCCGGCACATTTGCGCCTGTTACCGATATTGTGGGCGGCGGGGTATTCGATCTGGCGCCTGGACAGTGGACGGATGATACGTCGATGGCCCTGTGTCTGGCAGAAAGCTTGGTGAGAAAAGAGAACTTTGATCCCGGGGACCAGATGCGCAGATATACGAATTGGTATCAGGTGGGTTATATGAGCAGTACGGGAACCTGCTTTGATATTGGCGGGGCTACTCGGGGTGCCCTTGAACGGTTTGCAGCAACCGGTGAAGCGTATAGTGGTTCAACCAACCCGATGACTGCGGGGAATGGTTCAATCATGCGACTCGCACCTGTAGCCATGGCATATGCCAACCAGCCGGATCAAGCAGTGAGGTATGCTGGGTTGAGTTCCAGAACGACACATGCCGCCCTTGAAAGTGTAGAAGCATGTGAAGTACTGGCGGCAATATTGGTTGCAGGACTGCGCGGAGCGGACAAGGATGTCATGTTATGGCCTGATACCTGCCGTCAGTGGAGGGAAGAGAAATCTTTTTCGCCAGCCATTGAAGAAATTGTCCAAGGATCATACCGGGATAAAGCACCGCCTGATATTCAGGGAAGCGGCTATGTTGTTCGTTCACTTGAAGCAGCGTTATGGGCATTCCATCGATCATCGACCTTCGAAGAGGGTGCGCTGCTCGCAGTGAATTTGGGTGATGATGCGGACACCACGGGAGCGGTATATGGGCAAATCGCCGGAGCGTATTATGGATTAAGCGGCATTCCGGCACACTGGCGAGAGAAGCTGGCCATGCAGGATACGCTGGGCGAATTGTCAGAGGCATTGTGGTCAAAGGCGGAAGCTAGATAGAAGAGACAGGAGAAGAGAACATCATATGCGTAAGACAGATTCATCTCAAACGGAATCGCAAGTTACGAAATCTGCTAAACGAGGGGCGTTTCCTTTATCCCTTTTATGCCTGACGGTAGGGGCTTTTGCTATTGGCATGACAGAGTTTATTATTATGGGCCTTCTGCCCAATGTAGCGACGGATTTGAATGTGAGTATCCCCCAAGCAGGGCAGTTAATTACGGGTTACGCGCTTGGTGTGGCGGTGGGTGCGCCTATACTAACCGTGTTCACACACAAGATACCGCAGAAAAAACTGCTGGTACTGCTGATGTGTATTTTTATCATCGGTAATGCATTGTCTGTTATTGCACCAACTTACGGGCTGCTCATCTCGGCACGTATTCTAACGGCATTTGCCCACGGTACGTTTCTGGGTGTAGGCTCGCTGATGGCAACACGATTGGTTGCACCGGAGAGAAGGGCAGGGGCAGTATCCGTAGTCCTGGCTGGATTAACGATTGCCAACATTATCGGTGTGCCGTTTGGTACCTTCATTGGGCAGCAGCTAGGATGGCGGTCATCGTTTGGAGCTATTACCATTCTGGGCATTATCTCATTGATTGGTATCATTCGTTTCATTCCGGTGATTCAGCAGGGACCGCCAGCAAACCTTGGCCAGCAATTCCGGAATCTGGTTCGCCCCCAAGTGTTATTAATATTGCTGATTGGTGCGCTGGGCTGTGGAAGTCTGTTCGCTGTATTCACCTATATAACACCAATGCTTGTCGATATTAGTGGTTTTGCTGAGCAGAGCGTGACCTGGATTCTGGTGCTGTTCGGTGTCGGCGTTACATTGGGTAATATGCTTGGTGGTCGTCTGGCAGACTGGAAGCTGATGCCTTCCTTGATGGTTAACTTCGGTATATTGGCAGTTCTGTTGGCGGCCTTAACGTTGACGCTGGATAATCCGTATCTCGCGGTAATCACCATCTTCTGCTGGGGCATTGCGGCTTTTGGAATTATGCCAGGCCTACAAATTCGAATTATGAATATGACTCGCGAAGCACCGCTGCTGGCGACAACGTCGAGTCACTCAGCCTTTAATCTGGGCAACGCAGGTGGTGCCTATTTGGGCGGGTTTGCAATTACGCATACGGGGCTCATCTCGGTACCGTTATATGCAGCAGTTATTGCAGCACTTGGACTTGTGGGATTATTCGTTAGCGTGACAATGGAACGCAAAACGAGTGTACCGGAAATCGCCGATGCTGTAGAGCCGGCACCAGTGAATTAAATATAGACAGGTAGATGCAGCCTTCACTCCGCATTAACGTGTGGATGGAGGCTTTTCTATGGAAGAATTACAGTTCCAACTAGAAAAAGACAAACCAGCCAAGTTACAGTATTATTGGTATATCATAATAATTAGAAGGAAGGATTTCAATTTGAACAAAACATTTGCTATGTTAATAAGCTTCTTATTAGTGTTTCTATTTATAATCCCAATAAGTGATGCGAATGCAGCCGGGTCGAGCACAGTAACGACAAAAATTTACTCGTATAAAGGGCAAAAGTATGTTCAAATTATTGGCGGCGAACAAAAGGTAATTGATAAAATAAATAAAACACTCAAAATCCATGCCGTAAATGCCGCTATACAGAATACATATCTAAAAAAACAGCAAGATTACTTTTACTGGAATACCACTGCACAGACTAAATACAATCAAAACAACCTACTATCTATTGTATATACAGATTATAATTTCAGAGGCGGCGCGCACGGGTATGAAGAAGTAACGACTTATAATTATGATCTAACAACAGGAAAACGCCTCTACTTGAACCAGGTGGTTCAAACCAATAAACAAGCTGTTAATCTAGCTGAGGGTATTGAATCAGACCTAAAGAGTAATGAGAATGTTTTCCCGGAAAGTTTTTATAACTTTCCCTTGTCGAATACATCTAGCTTTTACTACCAAAACACAGGAATTGTCTTGGTATTTAATCCATACGAAGTTGGGCCTTATGCGGCCGGATTTATAGAGGTAAAAGTTCCTTTCTCCAAAATTCAGTCTGAACTGAGCAGACCATTTTTTGATTTAAATAAAAACTCCATTCAAGAGTTGAAGAGTGGGAGAATACCGGGGTTTGAAAATATAAGTTTTGGACAAACGAAAGCAGAAGTATCAAAAGCGCTGAAAAGTTCAGATCGTGAACCCTATTATGAACCGGAAATGGGAGGACTTTTCTGGATATTTGAAGGGGTAGAGTATGCTTCCTTTAATTTTGGGGAGGGAGACACAGACCGTCTTGACCATATTTATTTGAGTTGGAAAACTCTCCCTATGAAAACCTTCAGTGACATTGAGAAGATATTGGGAAAAGGTCAAAAGGGTGTGAACCCTGATATTCAAGAAGAATATTTACTCTCCTATCGTTTTGGGGATACCCGGGTCCATTTCGCCTCCAATTCAACCGAGGGAATCATTCATGGCATAACAATCTCACATTACTAGAAAAAGATGCTGATTTTGTACTCTCCAAGTGTCGGGGCGGAAACATTGTACCATAGAAAGTCGCTAATCTAGCGGCTTTTTTACTTTCGTTGTAAGAGCTGCTATTTATTATTTCCAGTTTCCACTCGAACCTGAAAGGATCGTTACTGTGAGAAAAATAATTAATTATATTCTGATCTTGCTGATCATTTGGGTAGCGCTATTGTATCCTATTCGTTCTGCGTGGTTTGAAGGTGTAAATCAGATTTCTGAAGATCTTCATGGTATTTATTTACTGTTCTTGTTCTTTGGATATCTTATTTGTTCATCTGGTATGGGGCTTATGCTTTACAAGATGTGTTTTAAACGAAAAGAATAGTAATTACAGTAGGTGAGATCATTCATTTTTCCAAGGAGAAGGTGACAACTTGTACTACTACAAAGGTGCGTTCAGAGAAACGGACAATTTTATTTATTTCAAAAGCGATGTTCAATTAGCCGAGAATGATGTCGTGATATTTGGTGAGAAGAAGTATTTTATCGATAGTGTCGAGAAAGAATTCCTCATCCTTCAAAAGGTGGGCTCCATCGTTTCAGTGAGTGTATGAAATCTTCGCGGAAACATTTCCTTTTTCAAGTGTACGTGCACTTCTGGGCACACGCCTACATACAATAAATCGACCCTGTTCCCACATGTGCTCAGGCCAGATCGTTGTAAAACTGCAGGAGGTGTCATCTGTGCCCGGATTGTTTACCGCAATTGCCCTGTTCATCAAAGAGTTAACGTTACTCGTCTCGTATGTCAAAAATAATGCATTTCCCCAGCCACTGGCTGAGGATGATGAAGCCAAACATTTACGCCTTATGGCTGAAGGCAACGCACATTCGCGTAATTTGCTTATCGAACACAATCTGCGCCTTGTCGCGCATATCGTCAAGAAATTTGACAATACTGGCGAAGACCAGGAAGACCTGATTTCGATTGGAACGATTGGTTTGATTAAGGCGATCGAAAGTTTTCAACAAGGCAAAGGGACCAAACTCGCTACATTTGCTGCCCGTTGCATTGAAAACGAAATACTTATGCATCTTCGCTCTCTGA
This sequence comes from Paenibacillus sp. 276b, assembly GCF_900107875.1. Classification (NCBI taxonomy): domain Bacteria; kingdom Bacillati; phylum Bacillota; class Bacilli; order Caryophanales; family Paenibacillaceae; genus Paenibacillus; species Paenibacillus sp. 276b. The sequence continues at coordinate 395,043 of NZ_FNRR01000004.1, forward strand.
AGAAAACACGCAAAGACGTATCTCTACATGATCCAATCGGAACGGACAAAGAGGGCAATGAAATTACATTAATCGATATTCTCGGAACAGAAGCCGACGACGTTGTAGATAAGGTGCAACTCAAGATTGAAAAAAGTAAGATTTATCGCAATCTCGACATCTTGGATGATCGGGAGAAGGAAGTTGTTATCGGCCGATTCGGCTTGGAGGCAGGCGGGGAAGAGCGCACCCAACGCGAGATTGCCAAGGAACTTGGCATCTCACGCTCCTATGTATCACGGATTGAGAAGAGGGCGCTAATGAAACTGTATCACGAGTTTTATAAGGCGAAGCAGTGAGATTACAAGCTACAAGGTAATACTGATAACAAAAGCGTTTAGAGGAAGCGACTTGTCTGCGGATGAGTTGCTTTTTTGTTTTAGTTGCTGCGGAAATCAAAGAGTACGAGTACTGCTTACCACTGGAGACGTGGCAGGGATTCTACACGTAATATTCAGTTGCATTGAGTTTAATTCTTCCGATTTAACCATTTCAGGATGATCTCCACAACTTCCAAATATCGCTGGCCGACGAGCAATCCGGTATGGGTTGTATCCCACAGCCCTGCATATTCAGCGCCAAGCTGTTCTGCAGTCAATTGACCTCTTCGCTCCTCATCATCGGATTCTACGGCTTTGATGACCAGACTCGGACATGTAATTAAATTGCCGTTGATGGATACACCGCCGCTTGACCCAAATGCCGCCGAGAACGTGAGAAATGCCTTCGATGACTCCATCTGCAGATATTTACGCTGAAATGCAATGTCCTCCGCAGTTTCATCGATACTGCTATGTTCTTCACGGGCCGGGGGAGGGAGGACAATGTCAGGTGTAATTCGATCATTCTCAGGATAGGGAATCAATTGATGAACTTCTTGGCTTAAACTGGAATCAATCACGACCAATCCAGCTAACGCAATCGTCTCGGCAATCTTCTGACTGAGTATTCCGCCCATGCTGAAGCCGATGAGAACAGGAGGTGCTGTGCACTCTGCCAGAACTTCGCGGATATCCTCCAAATAATCCTCAAACGTAATTTTCGTCATGTCCATTACCCGGCTTTTGTAATGACTTCTGAGGTTCATAACGTAGCAGTTCCAGCCTTGTTCAACGAAGTGGGGGATATATTTGCTCCACATCCAGCTGCCTGTATATGCGCCATGAACAAACAAGAGAGGTGGCTTTGTTACTGAATTTACAGAGTGGGGAGCCGTATCACCTTCATATATTTCAAGGTACAAATCATGTTTTCCTATCGTTTTGACTTCATGTTTAGGTAGCAATTGAGTAAAATCGATCATTAGGACAACCTCCAAAATTAGTTTTATATCAAACTATCACTCCAAAAAAAATTAGAAGTTGCCGTGAATTTTCATCAAAATTCGAAGCAGTTCCTTTTTCTCCGCTTCAGTAACATCCGCATAAAACGCGTCTAGCAAGCGCTGCGAGATATCTTCAAAGGCTGGTTTAAGTTGTTCTCCTTTTGCAGTCAATGTCACATGGACAATCCGTGAATCTGTTACATCACGTTCTTTGGCGACATAACCGCTGCGCACCAATTTTTCGACAAGCGCTGTGACCGTGGATTTATCCTTGCCAATTTTTTTGGCGATTTCAGCCATGGTCATTCGGGAATTATTGTACAGGGCGTAGATGATATCCCCATGGGAGGTGGCCAGATCATGGATTCCCTGTTCAGCCATCTCGGATAAAATGAAGCGGTTGACCTTCTCTTTAATTTTGGATATGAGTGATATAGCGTCTGTCGTTTTCATATTTGTAATATAGTTTGTTATCAAACTAATGTCAACCTCGGATTTCAATATTGGTGTGTAAAGGAGATAAAAAAAGAGCAGCTAGAATAATCTCCTGCTCTTTTGGTTGTATTCGAGTGTCCCTTTTCTTTATGTTTTTAAATTGACAAAGATAATCATTCTCAATTATAATCCGAGAAAATGCTTTGTAAATAGCTAAATTTTTATTATTCAAATTCAAGTGGAATTGATGGGGGAAGAGATGGCACAGACGGCTCAAATTCAGAAGCAGCGTATGGGAAAAAGGGAGTCCCTGATTCACAGCAAATCCGGTTTTGCAGTATTGATTGCCGCTTTAATCATCGTAATGGTTATTTCGGTTGGAATTGCAGTATCCATTGGACAGGTGAGCATTCCACTCGCTGAGTCTTATCGCATTCTGTTGTACAAATTAACCGGATTTCAATTCGGCTCTACGCCGATTGAGGCGGGGTCTTTTACGGATATTATCTGGCAGATTCGCTTTCCGCGTGTACTGATGGCCATGTTTATCGGTGCCGGGCTAGCTTTATGTGGTGCAGTTATGCAGGCTGCCGTGCAGAATCCACTTGCAGACCCGTATATACTGGGGATCTCCTCAGGAGCTTCACTCGGGGCCACGTTTGCCATTCTGATTGGATTCGGCGCAATTGGTTGGCTTGGTCAGACCGGGGTGGCTTTCTGGGCATTTGCCGGTGCCATGGGGGCGTCCTTGCTGGTCCTGGCTCTGGCAGGTATTCGGGGGAAAATGACATCGGTCAAGCTGGTGCTTGCCGGAATGGTCATTAATGCGCTGTGCAGTGCCTTTTCGAACTTTATCATTTATTTTGCTAACAATGCCGAAGGCATCAAGACCGTAACATTCTGGACCATGGGCAGTCTTGCCTCATCCGGATGGAACAAGCTTCCGCTGATTAGCATCGTTGTGCTCGTAGCCATTCTGTTCTTCCTATTGCAATCTCGGGTCCTTAATACGATGCTGCTGGGTGACGAAGCCGCGGTTACGCTAGGGATTAATCTCAGTGTATATCGCAGGTTGTATATGCTGTTAACGGCTCTCGTCACCGGCGTAATGGTGGCAAGCTGCGGCATGATCGGTTTTGTTGGATTGATTATTCCGCATATTGTGAGAGGGCTGGTTGGATCGGACCATCGTAAAGTCATGCCTGTATCCGTACTATTCGGTGCCATCTTCCTGATCTGGACGGATGTTATTGCACGATCACTGATTTCCAGCGTTGAATTGCCGATCGGGATTATTACAGCGATGATTGGTGCGCCGATGTTTATGTATATGTTAGTCAAAAAAGGCTACGGTTTTGGAGGAAAATAAACATGAAACTGAATGTAGAAAATGTATCCATATCGGTGCTGAACACGGATATTATCCGGGACATTTCTTTACAGGTAAAAGGCAAGCAATTCGTCGGACTGATTGGCCCGAATGGTTGTGGCAAATCAACGCTGCTCAAGAGCATCTATAAAGTGATCAAACCACAGCAAGGCAAAGTATTTCTCGATGATACGGACATTTTGAAATCCAGTCCCAAGGTCGTTTCAAGGCACATGGGCGTTGTGGGTCAGTTTAACGAATTGAGCTTTGATTTTACTGTGCGTGAAATGGTTATGATGGGTCGCACTCCTCACAAGAAGCTGCTGGAGACGGATAATGAACGGGATTATGAGCTCGTGGAACAGGCGTTGGAAAAGGTACATCTAACCGGACATGCGGACCGCAATTACGTGTCCCTGTCCGGCGGGGAGAAGCAACGTGTGGTCCTCGCACGAGTGCTGGCGCAGCAGCCCGAATTTCTGATATTGGACGAGCCTACCAATCATCTGGATATCAAATATCAGCTTCAGATCCTCAACATTGTGCGGAGTCTGGATATCGGCATATTGGCTGCGCTTCATGATCTCGAACTCGCTGCAGCGTATTGTGATTACCTCTATGTTGTGAAGCAGGGACAGATTGTGGTTCATGGCAAACCCGCCGATATCTTGACCCGTGAAATGATTGGTGAAGTATTCGACGTGGAATGTGAAATCTATGAAAATCCGGTTACCGGTGGCTTGGGTATTGCCTATTTGAGTACACGGTGAGACAAGGACTGTCTTAACAGAAACTCACACATGTTCTCTCATTATCTCTTCCACTATAACTCCGGTTGCACAGGCAATTATGGACTAAGTAGCAAAAGAAGAACTGTCTTTAAGCGGAATATATGCTTAAATGACAGTTCTTTTTGTTCTAGAGTCTCAAGTGTCACATGTCACGTGTATTCAGATGTCGTGCATCACCTTTTTGGAGATGTGGCTATTCCCTCTAAACCGATGCTCCCATCGCTTTATATGTTCCTAACAGGGCAATCCGGGTTAGTTGAAGAGCCATATGATGAGGTGAATTTACCTTATTGTCAGTAAGCCATTTGTGAATAATTCCAATGGTGGAGAAGCTGATGTGATCCAGCAAAATATCGAGAGGCACTTCTTTTTGCTCCATACCTAATTGGGATATCCGATCCAAAAACCTCTCTCTAATCACTTCATTCAACCGGCTGTTGAAATTCCCGGCAGGATTAATGAGTACCATCACCCGATAGAATTCATCATGCTCCAATATATGCTCGAACAATACTGCAAAAATGGGATCTGGCTCGTTAAATGAAGGTAGACTCCCAAGGTGGGAATTCCTTTCCGCTAGTAACTGCTCAAGCAGTTGAAACTTCTCATTCACCATGCTATCCAATAAATCATCCTTGTCTAGAAAGTGGGCGTAAAAGGTAGAGCGATTGATATTCGCTTGTTCCGCGATGTCTACGACACTAATTTCGGTAAAGGCTTTCTGTGGCAAAATTTTCAGGAGAGCTTTGGAAATCATCACACGGGTCCGTAAAATTCTTCGATCCACTCCACGGGATTCATTCACTTCTCATCACCTCGAAAACAACGGATTGATCAACTTTGTTGAGCCTTCAAATGGTTTGGGAATGTAGAATAACAAGACATTTCGCAACACATCGGTCAATTGTGTTGTTTAACCGTCAGATTCTGGCTAATTGATCGTTGATATCCAACGGATAATAGCTATCATAATAAATAAAACATACCAAATCAATCGGAAAAATAAAATATAAAGATAGGAATGAGGTCATACCTATGGAACTGTTTTGGTTTATTCCCACACACGGGGATGGCAGGTATCTTGGAACAAAAGAAGGGGCTCGGGCGGTCAGTTATCATTACTGCAAGCAGGTGGCACAAGCCGCGGATGAACTTGGATATGCCGGTGTTTTGTTACCTACGGGGAAGTCGTGTGAAGATGCGTGGATTGTTGCTTCATCGCTGATTTCTTCCACGGACAGGCTCAAGTTTCTTGTCGCTGCGCGTCCAGGTCTGATGATGCCAACCACAGCTGCACGTATGGCCGCAACCCTGGATCGTTTCTCCAAAGGAAGACTGCTGATCAATGTGGTGGCTGGTGGAGATCCAATTGAGCTTGAAGGAGAAGGGCTGTTCCTGGACCACGATGAGCGCTATGCGTTAGCCGATGAATTTCTGACCATTTGGCGCAAGGAATTGGAGGGAGAGGCGGTTGACTATGAAGGCAAATATCTGAAGGTTAAGGGTGGCTCCGTCCTGTATCCGACCATCCAAAAGCCACATCCCCCACTCTATTTTGGAGGTTCCTCGGATGCCGCAATGGAAGTGGCAGCGGACCATGTCGATGTGTATTTAACGTGGGGTGAGCCTCCGGGTCAGGTACAAGCCAAAATTCATCAAATGCGGGAGCTGGCTGCGAAAAAAGGAAGAAGCATTCGTTTTGGCATACGCATGCATGTTATTGTGCGTCCGACCGCAGATGAAGCATGGAAGGCCGCAAATGAACTGATCTCCCACCTGGATGAGGAGACGATAGCCGCTGCCCAGAAGATCTATGCTCGCATGGATTCCGTAGGACAACAGAGAATGGCCAAGCTGCATAATGGTGATCGTTCCAACCTAGAGATTAGCCCCAATCTGTGGGCGGGCATCGGCTTGGTCAGAGGTGGTGCCGGAACCGCACTTGTCGGTGATCCCGATCAGGTGGCAGCCAGAATCAGAGAGTATAAAGAACTGGGGATCGAGACCTTCATTTTATCCGGTTATCCGCATCTGGAAGAATGTTATCGTACCGCGGAGCTGCTGTTTCCAAAGCTTCAGTACTCGCAACATGGAGAAAGCGGCGATCATTCCTTTGTCGGTCCATTTGGAGAAATCATTGCCAATAACAACATTCCGGACCACATGGTCAAAACGGAAGTTACCTCCAAATCCTAATTTCATAACGGATTGCAGATTAAGGCAAAAAAAGACACCTGAAGGCATTCGGGTGTCTTTTTTACATGCTGTAGAAAGGGGCCACCTGCGGCCAGCCATCTCTATATCTGTTCAACTATTTCATTTACTGTATCTTGGAGTCAATTGGACGCGAGTGTCCATCCTGGATGACCTCTTGGAAAAGTTCTTTGGATTCCGTGGGCCACGTACCTTGCTTCAGGAGTGCTTCCAAATCGCCTATGGTTACTGGGCGTGCGTGCCGTTTGAGCACGTAACCGAGTTGCCCGTTTGGTTCCATCGTAGCCGTTTCCAGATCGGCAATGCTTGTAATCCCTTTTTCCCGCAACTGCATCTCCAATTGGTCCACGGAAAAGCGCATGCGTTTCAAATTCGGCAGATTCAACTTCCCATCTTCCACAACAACCTTCGATTTTCCGCTCATCAGTTTTTCAAACCAATTAAACTTCAATTGCAATTGTTCAACAATCAGAAGTGTGATGATAAATACCGCCGCTGACCCGATCGCTTTACCTAACTCATGATTCGCAATTGGCTGCACGATCGTTGTTCCGATTGAGATAATAATGACCGTTGTGGCTACACTCATTTGCGATATGGATTTACGTCCAGCAATCCGCAGCAGAATCATGCCAATCAGTACAAGCAAGATGGATTTCCATATCCAGTCCATTGGTTGTATTCCTTTCTGTAGCAAATCATGTGTCGTATTTCTTAGCCTGTTCCTGATCTGGTTGAAATATACAATTGCTTAGGACAAGAGATGTGGATAAGGAAAATAGTCCCGGCATGATAAGGACCATTATACTACATCCTAAAATAAGGAAATGACCGATATTATTATGGAGAGCTTTCTTCTAACTAAATGAGGAGTGATACAACGTACAATGTATACAAACATGATACAAAAGCATCTTTCCCAAGGAGATATGGAAGGCGTTGTTAAACAAATATCATATATTGGTGAAAAAAAGGATATAACTCAATTCGCTTTCTTGATTGAACTCCTGAAATCTACGGACAACGCCATACTACGCAACACAATTGCTATCGCTTTATCTGACATTGGAGATGATCGAGCAGTCGAACCGTTAATTGAAGTCATCACAGACTCCAAGACATCAGGAAGCAGAGGCACATTGCTATACGCTCTTGAAAACCTGAATTACATAGTACATATTGAGAACATTATTCCATTTATCGGTGATTCCAGTCTGGAAGTGAGCGCGCAGTCATTCATGTTGCTGGAGCAAATGATGGATAAGTTATCTGATTTACAAAACCTTAGGTGTCAAACAATTATTGAAATGCAAATCTCACATAACCAAAGCAAGCTTCTGGAAGTAGCATTAGACATGTTGAAGAAATGGAGGTATCAAGTGCAGGAATAAGATAAACACGCTTCTTTCAATCTCACCTCCCTATCGTTTACAATAAGGAATTGAATGCAGCAAACGAAGGAGCGGGTCATATTGGCAAAGCAGAAATACTATGTCGTCTGGGCAGGAAAGCAGCCTGGCGTATACAGCACATGGGCGGAATGCAAAGCACAAACGGATCATTTTACCGGAGCAAAATATAAATCGTATGAATCGAAAGCTGCCGCCGAAGAGGCATATCGTGCAGGATGGAAAGGAAACTGGGGTACGGGTGCCAGTGGTTCAGGCGCTTCTTCGAAGACGAAGTCTGGCAGTAGCGGAAGAAGTGCGGGCATGGAGACCTCCGCAGAAATTGACTATGACAGCATCTCGGTTGATGTTGGTACGCGTGGGAATCCAGGGCCGGTGGAATATAAAGGCGTAGATACCCGCACGGGTGAGATTATTTTTTCCGTTGGGCCAATCTCCAAAGGTACGAATAATCTGGGTGAATTTCTCGCCATCGTACATGCCTTGGCGTATCTCAAAAAAGAGGGCAGTGGTAAGACGGTTTATACGGACTCCGTCAATGCGATGAAATGGTTGAAGCAAAAAGCGGTGTCCACCACGCTCGCAAGGGATGCTTCCACCGAAGAGATCTGGCTGATGATTGACCGTGCAGAGCAGTGGCTGCGGACGAATACGTACAGCAATAAAGTGCTAAAATGGCAGACCAAGCAGTGGGGCGAAATCAAGGCAGATTACGGCCGAAAATAGCCCTATTTCTCTACAATTTCTATATTATTAATTTTCTATGAGAAACGATGTTTACAATTTCCAGTTTCCATTCTATAATCAGTTCATTATGATAAGTTACACATATGAAGGAGCCTGTCATCAGCGGGCTCTTTTATATTTATGGACCTTAAAATCCATAAAATGTTGAAAGAGTATACTTTGCAGGAGGCAGACATGAGTTCCATTTATAGAAGTGAAGAAGGCAAGAGCAGCATACTTGAGGAATACGAAGCGTATGTTGAGCAATTGGGCGAAGGTTTTACACGAGAGTACGTCGAGACACGTTTTGGACAAACGCATGTTTTATTAACAGGTCCAGAAGACGGTAAGCCGCTATTTATTCTCCAGGGCGGAAATTGTGTGAATCCGATGACGTTGTCATGGTTCTCTTCTCTTTTCAAAGATTACCGGATTATCGCGCCGGATACGATCGGTCATCCAGGCTACAGTGAAGAAACACGAATTTCGGCAAGGTTTGATAGTTTGGCTTTGTGGATTTCTGATTTGCTGGATCACTACAAGATCGAAAAAAGTGCGTTTATCGGTCCTTCCTTTGGAGGCGGAATTATCCTAAGACTGGCAACTTACATTCCGGACCGAATTGCATGTTCTGTTCTGGTAGCACCCGCTGGACTGGCCGTAGGATCTAAAATTAAAATGGCTCAGGATATCGTGTTGCCACTCGTAACGTACAAAATGACTTCTTCTCCAACTTCTTTGCAAAAGATCGCGGATATCATGTCATGCAGTTGTATGAAAGAAATAGATAAAAATATAATCGGGAAAATCTTCAAATACGTCAGTCTGGAGCAGGATATGCCCAAGCTTACGGAGCAGGACGAATTGGTGAATTATACATCGCCAACTCTGCTGCTGGTGGGAGAAAAGGATGTCTTTTTCCCGGCAGTTAAGGTCATTGAAAGAGCTCAGAAGATTATTCCGAATGTCAAAGCAATCAAATACGACACAGGTCATTTCCCGTCTCAAGACGTGTTGATCCAGATGAACCAAGAAATTCAGCAATTTTTACAGAAGAATTATTAAATATAGAAATTTTTTAATATTTCCGCATGGTTGTGATTCAAATTGCATCATTTGGTTTATATACATGGTTGGCGATGAAACGCCTGTCTGGTTGGACCGAATGATGCAACATGCGGCAAGTCTTCCGATCGACAAGGTTGAAAAGAGGGTCTGTTATGAAAAAGGACAATTGTAAAATGGCATTGCAACGCAATGTAATTTTAAATGATACATATCAGGTAAGACATCTCATGGCTAGCAGTGAGCTGGCTATTGTATATGCAGGAAGAGATCGGAATACAGGTGCAAAAGTAGCGATCAAGGAGTTTTTCCCCCAAAGGCTGGCGGCACGTCAGGCTGACAAACGGGGTGTGTTCTGTTCTTCACGAGGGTTCAGTGGTCAGTATCAGGAACTTCTTGCTGCATTTTTGGTAGAAGGAGAGCTGTTATCCACGTTGAATCATCCTCATATTGTGTCGTATGTGGATCATTTTGAAGAAAATGACACGGGGTATCTTGTTATGGAATATTGTACAGGGGTAACCTTAACCGAATATCTGATTGAGCGAAATCATGCACTGGACGCGGCATTTATTACCGAGACATTGCTCCCGCTGGTAGATACACTGGACTATATTCATAAGCAGGGAATTCTTCATCGTGATGTGAAGCCATCCAATATTATGGTGATGGAAGACGGTACGCCCAAACTACTGGACTTCGGTTCAGCAGCTCGTTGGCCTGTACAATCCGGGGAAAAACAGGCGATCTTTACATCGGCCGGGTATTCGCCGCTTGAGTTCTACTCGGAGAAATCCAGTCAGGGACCGATGTCAGACATATATAGCCTGGCAGCGTTGCTTCATTATTGGACATGCGGGCAGCCCCCTATGGATGTTAAACAGCGACTGTTCCGCGATGAATTGCCATCTGTGCGTTCTCATAATGAGTATGTGAACCGGTGGCTCGCACGCGTTATTCACTGGGGATTATCAGTTCGTTCCGAGCAACGTTGTGCGTCCCTCGCATGGGTTAAGAGATCGCTTCAAGTACAGGCCTGGATGTGGAAAATACGCAAACCTGGCACGGTAGAATGGGTTTTGGCTGAAAATGAACATACCCAAGTCTACGAAGCAGAGCCGAAGAAACAGCATGAGACGGCTTGATTGCAGCCTTGTCTTATACATATAGTCGTAACAAACAAGCCAGTTTGGTCCTTTCACGGATCGAACTGGCTTGTTTTTGTGTTTTTTTAGCCTAAAAGAAAAATTATTTCTTTTTTTAATTTATTTCTGGAAGAATACTTCATTCTAACTCCAGGGTCTGCATATACTCCATTGGAAAGATGGAGTAATTAGCCAGGAAATCTGACGTAAGCGCCGGCTCCCGTCTTACACCAAACTGAGGGGGAATGTTGTGTGACCACCAACAGAAAGGGCTTCACAGTTTCTTTGCTGCTAGTCGTTATGATGTCTATGCTGCTTGCCGCCTGCGGAGGAAATGACAATACGGCTGGTACGCCGAGTCCGGGAAGCACTGGGGAGACGGGTACGGAAGCTGGAAAGCCGGTGACACTGGAGTTTTGGACGATTGCTTTACAGCCAACGTTCAACGATTACTTCAATGAATTGATTGCCAAGTATGAGAGCAGTCATCCTGGCGTGAAGGTCGAGTGGAAGGACTATCCTTATGATGCCATTTCGCAACGTTTATTGACCAGCACGGCCAGTGGCAAAAGTCCTGATGTTGTGAATCTCAATACCGAATTCGCCAGTCAATTGGGAAGTAAGGGAGCGCTGCTGAATCTGAGCGAATACCTGACAGATGAGGAAGCGAAGAGTTACTTTGAAGGCATTTATAATTCTACTGTTTTGGATGGCAAAGCTTACGCGCTTCCTTGGTACACAGGTACCGAAGTGCTGTTCATGAATACCAAGCTGGTGAAGGAGGCAGGCCTTGATCCGGCAAATCCGCCGCAGACCCGAGAGGAACTCGTGGAGTGGGCCCGTCAGGTCCATGAAAAGACCGGAGTGGCCGGTTATGCGCAGCAGCTTATTTCCAAGCTATTTCCAATCGACGGCATCCCGATTCTAAATGAGGACAAAACGGCTGCCGCTTTCAATACGCCGGAGGCAGAGGCGATGATCGCTCAAATGCGTGATCTGATGGCCGAAGGCGTGGTGCTGAAGGAGGATGCGGAATTCAGCAAGCAGATCCAGTATTTTTCCGGGGAGCAGGTCGCTTTTCAATTGTCGGGTCCAACCTTTATTAACTTTATCAAGAAATCTGCACCGGATGTTTACAAGAATACGATTGCGGTAACGCTCCCAACGGGCAAAGCGAACCTCCGGCTCTCCAATTCCATGGATCTCGTCGTGCCACAGAAATCCAAAAACCCTGAGCAAGCGGTGGAATTTGCAGCCTTTATTACCAATGCAGAGAACCAGACTGCCTTCTCCAAGGTAGCCAACACGCTGCCGTCGAGCAAAGCCTCCATTGAAGATCCGTTCTTTACGCAATCCGACGGATCGCTGGAAGCCGAAGCCAAGGTAGCCTCCTCTCAAAGTCTAGATAAAGCAACTGATTACATGGTCGGCGTACCGAATGCAGGAGATATCAACTCCGCATTGGCACGGGGCTTGCAGGAAATTTTGATGAACGGAGCAGATATTAAAGAAACCTTGAACGCAGTGGAGAAGGAAGTTAACCAAATTCTTAACCAAGATTCCTGAACTTAAGCGGTACAGTCTGATGAGGGGGGAGTACTCCCCCTCAATCCTAGAAGAGAGGGAGGCGTAGCCGTGTACAAGGCGATTCGATCCGAATCTTTTGCTGCATGGGCGTTTATGGCACCGGGAATGTTGTTTCTGGCGGTTTTCACCTTTTGGCCGATTATTTACGGGATACCCCTCTCATTAACCGATTATTCTGTCATTACAGAGACACATTTCGTTGGTTTGGATAACTTTACCCGGGCCTTTCAAGATCATAATTTCCTGATTTCGCTGTGGAATTCGTTGGTGTATGTGCTGGTTGTACCGGTGATTCAAATCATTTCGATCCTCATGGCCATTCTGGTTAACAGCCGAATTCCAGGTGTCAAAATGTTCAGGGCAGCCTACTACATACCGGTTGTAACTTCCATGGTCGCAGTGGCGCTGATCTGGAGCTGGCTGTTGGGCAATAACGGCGTAGTCAATTACCTGCTGCTGAAGGTTGGCATTCTCAGTGAGCAAGTCTCCTGGCTTTCCACGAGCAGTACTGCGCTGTATGTGCTGATGTTCATCACCATGTGGAAGGGTCTCGGCTATTACATGATGCTCTATCTGGCTGGGCTTCAAAGTATTCCGGCAGATCTGTATGAAGCCGCCAGAGTGGATGGAGCTGGACCGCTGAGACTGATTATTCATGTGACGCTTCCGTTGCTGCGGCCGCATATTCTTTTTTGCACCGTAATTTCGGTGATGGGTGCCGTTCGTGTATTCGATGAGGTCTATATTCTCACCAAGGGCGGGCCGGGAACGTCCACGTTGACCTCAAGCGTATATATTTTCCAAAAAGGGCTGGAGCAATTCAATTTCGGGTATGCCTCGGCGCTTGGGCTGATCGTCAGTGTGATGGTAGCGGCGCTCAGTGTGTTGGTGTTCCGGCTGAACCGGAGAGGCGGGGTGAATACCTATTGATTCGGCATACGCTTTCGTCTAAAAAAATGAAAAAAGCCCTTCGTCATTTGATCATTTATGTACTGTTGATTTTGCTTGCCCTGTTTATGATGGGTCCTTTTCTGTGGCTGCTCAGCGTATCGCTGATGCCTGGTCGTAATGTGTTCGCGAATCCACCAGCAATTCTCCCTACCTTCATCGCTTTCGATAACTACGTGCAGGTGTGGGAGTTCATGGATTTTCCACGCTACATCATAAATACGGTGGTGATTACGCTCCTTGGGGTAGTGTTTAACATCTTCTTGTCCTGCCTTACGGCGTATCCACTCGCCACCTTTCGGTTCAGGGGACGTAATCTGGTGTTCACGCTGCTAATCTCGACCATGATTATCCCTTCGGCAACGGCGATGATTGTGCATTATTTAACGATTCAGGCCTTTCACTTGGGCAATACGTTTCTTGGGGTTGTGCTTCCGGCCGCGGTGTCGGTATTTAACATTTTTCTGATGCGACAAACGTTTCTGGGCATACCGACAGATATTCGGGATTCTGGCAAAATGGATGGAGCCTCCGAGTTCCGTATCTTCGTGCAGCTTGTCATGCCATTGGTGAAACCAGGGGTTGCCGTCATTGGTTTGCTTGAGGTCATGGCATTCTGGAACAATTTCCTGTGGCCGATTGTGGTGCTGGATGATCCGCAGAAATATCCACTGGCTGCGGCCCTGACGTATTTGAACGGTCAGTTCTCGTATAACTTCGGCTGGATTGCCGCCGGCACCATGATCTCGGTACTGCCGATTATCATCGTGTTCCTTTTCACCCAAAAATACTATATGGAAGGCATCGCCGGAGCGATTAAAGGATAAAAACACAGAAAGGGTGATCGCATTCATGCCGAAGCAGTATAAGCTAACCTTTGTTCCGTTAGATGAACGGCCTTGCAATTATGAGTTTCCTTATTTGTTGGCACAGGGAACGGAATTCAAAGTTGAGCGTCCCCCACTTGAAATCATGGGCCTAAAAAAACGTCCGGGCGATGTGGAACAGTTATGGACCTGGTTTGAGGAGAGCTGTGCAAGGGCAGATGGAGCAATCGTTGCCTTGGATACGTTGCTCTACGGCGGGATTATTCCTTCCCGGCTACATCAGTTGGAGCCGGATGAACTGACGGCCCGTCTGGAGCTCCTTCGGGGGATCAAGCAGCGGTACCGGCAGCTAACCCTGTATGCGTTTCAACTGATTATGCGCTGCCCGCAATATTCCCTGTCCGATGAGGAGCCGGATTATTATGCCGACTGGGGAAGAGAGATTTTTCGCAAAGGTTTCATCAGCCATCGGATGGAGCTGGGGATTGCGACGGATGAGGAGATCCGCGAGCTGGCCGATATCGATAACCGTCTACCAATGGAAGTGCTGGAAGATTACCTGGGACGCAGGGCCGTAAATATTGAAGCTAACAAGCAAGTGCTGGCTCTGGTGCAGGAAGGAATTATCGACTTCATGATTGTGCCGCAGGATGATTCGGCGCCTTATGGACATACAGCCAAGGATCAGGAGAAAGTGCGAGCCCGGATTACCGCCCTTGATCTGGAACTTAAAGTCTACATGTATCCTGGTGCGGACGAAGTTGGTTGCGTATTGCTCTCCAGAATGATGAACAAGGCTCACGGCCGGATGCCGCTGGTGTACCCACGATTATCATCTGTTCAGGGGGCGTTTGTTACTCCACTATTCGAGGATCGATTTTTCTATGAGACGCTGAAATATCAGATTTTGGCTGCAGGTGGGTTAATTGCATCCAGTGAGACTGAAGCAGATCTGGTGCTGTTGATTAGCACACCCGGAGAGACGATGGCGGAAGCGGTGTCGCAGCAGCATTCTTTTTACAGCTACGATGTATACCGAAACCTGATGGAACTGGTGGAATATGGACACTTTCTGCTCAGGAGCAAGAACAAGCCGGTGGCTGTAGCGGATGTGGGATATGCCAATGGTGGGGATCAGAAGCTGGTCAAGATGCTGCGGCAAAAAGACATGTTATTTGATCTGGCTGGATATGCCGCCTGGAATACCAGCTCCAACTCGCTAGGAACCGTCATTTCGCAGGCCATGATCTATCTGCTCTATGGTCGTACACCGTCGCATCTTGATTTCCTCGCCCTCCGCTATGCTGAGGATGTCTGCTATTGTTCAGTCGTTCGGGGAGAACTTAGCAATGGCCCGGTGCAGGAGATGGGATATGGCAAGTACTTGCTGGATGGGTCTCGTGGCCTTGTTGCCGCCCGAGTAGAGGAAAGGTTGCGACAAGAGCTTACTGTGCGGATCGATACTGCAGCAGGGAGTATCCAGATTACCGATTGTTATATGCCATGGAACCGGATGTTCGAAGTGGGCCTGTCTGTACGATTCGTACCATCCAACCCAGGTAAGGAAAGCAGAATATAAGAGAGAGGGTGGAAACCCTGACAAAGGTAGTGCTGGAGAAACTGCATTTGGGGCTAATTGTTTCCTGCCAGGCGCTGGCTGACGAACCGCTGCATGGCGCGGCGATGATGGCTCGTATGGCAGCTGCTGCGGAGGAAGGAGGGGCCGGGGGTATTCGGGCGAATGGGGCAGCAGATGTACGTGCGATCAAGCAGACCGTCTCATTGCCGATTATTGGCATCGTGAAACGCAATTACCCGGATTCTGCTGTATATATCACCCCAACCCTCAGAGAAATTGACGAGCTGCTGGAGGCCGGAGCGGATATCATTGCATTTGATGCGACCCGCCAGAGCAGGCCGGAAAATTATACATTGGAGCAAATCACCGCCTATCTGAACGCAAATGGGGTGGTTTCCATGGCAGACATCTCCATTCTGGAGGAAGCTGTATACGCTGAGTCACTTGGAGTCAGCTGTGTTTCGACTACACTATCGGGTTATACACCGTATTCCCGGCAGCAGGAAGGGCCTAATTTGGAGCTGCTGGGGATGTGCGCACAGCGGTTGAAGATTCCGGTCATTGCCGAAGGGCGGATTAGTAAACCCTCTCAGGTAGAAGAGGCGCTTGATCTGGGGGCATACGCTGTTGTGGTGGGCTCCGCAATAACTCGGCCACAGCTAATTACCCGACAGTTCGCAGCAGTGACCCAAAAAGCGAGGATGAAGAGTAATGGAGATGAATGACCGAATTAATACGTATTATCCTTCCATGACCAAGTCGGAGCAGAAGGTGGCCAGGTGCGTACGGGACAATCCGGATAATATAATCTATTTGTCTGTGACTGAGCTGGCTGATTTTGCTGGTACCGGAGAGACCACGGTGATGAGATTCTGCCGTAAAATCGGGTTTAAAGGCTATCAGGATTTCAAGCTGATGCTGGCCCAAGGGCTGCCGAAACGGCAGAACCAGCCAGACGGCGAGCAGGGAGAGGACGATTACGCCGACCATTTATATACCGCGATGGTGGGTGTGCTGCAATCCAGCTTGGGTATGCTGGATCGCAGCCAGTTGGAGCAGGCAGTAAAGTTTCTGGACAGCGCACGACATGTGCAATTCTTCGGCGTGGGCTCGTCAGGCATTACCGCTATGGATGCCAAGAACCGTTTTCTGCGCATCGGCCGACGTGCGGAAGCGAATTCCGACAGCCATATTCAGTCCATGATGGCGGTAACGATGGGAGAAGGTGACGTGGCTTTTGGCATCAGCGTGTCCGGCAGTACGCTGGATACCAACGATATGCTGATGAAGGCCAAACAAAACGGGGCTAAGGTGATTGCCATGACGAACTATGCCAAATCCCCCATTGCTTCTATTGCGGATATCTTGCTCTTGACCGCGGGGAAGGAGTCTCCCCTTGAAGGCGGTTCTGTAGGAGCTAAAATCTCTCAGCTGTTTATTATCGACTTGCTCTGCCAGGGGCTGGAGCGCGAGCATGGCGAAGAGACCAAAAAGATGAAAGAATTAACGGCCAGGGCAGTTATCGACCGTATTTATTGAAGGGTTTGTGTGAATAGGAGGAAAGCATATGCCACAGGTCATTGGCGTGGATGTAGGTGGCACAGGCATTAAAGGGCTTGTAGTCAATGAAGCCGGAGTCGTTCTGGTGGAGGCTACATGTGCAACCGAGGCCCGGTTGGGCCGGAAGGCCATACTTGGCCAGCTGCGCGGGTTAATAAGTGAACTGTTGTCTAGCTGTGAAGAAGTGAAGGCACTGGGTATTGCCTCGGCAGGAAGGGTGAATGTGGAAACGGGTGCAGTGATCCACGCAACGAATAATTTACCTGGCTGGCAGGGAATGCCACTGACACAGTGGGCAACAGCGGAATTTGGCCTACCTTCAACTGCTGATAACGATGCCAATGCTGCACTGCTCGGCGAGGCGTGGCTTGGTACCGGCCGCGGTAAGCAGAACCTGGTTATGCTGACACTCGGAACTGGGGTCGGTGGGGCCAATATGGCATTTGGCAGGATGTTACGGGGAGTAGACTGGCGCGGTGGGGACTGGGGGCACAGTGTGCTGGTGCCTGACGGTCGGCCTTGTAATTGTGGCAAACGCGGCTGCGTGGAGCAATACATTTCCGGTAGTGCACTGATGCGGTTGGCGCGGGAACAGAAGGGCAACACGTATACTCACGGCCGAGAGATTATGACCGCTGCAAGCCAGGGAGAAGCAATAGCGTTGTGCATTCTAGAGCGTTACATATCTGATTTGGCCTTGGTTATTGCGAATATATCTGCCTCGATAGATCCGGAATTGATTATTCTTGGTGGCGGTGTGACCCATGATCAGGCTATATGGTGGCCGATGCTTACCGCTAAGTTATCCAGTGTCGGGTTGGCAGACAGGGTTGCAGTGGCTGAACTCGGTAACTGGGCAGGCTGTATCGGGGCGGCGCAGCTGGCCTTGGAACGTCTACGTAAGGACGGCGTTGGCTGGTCTGAAGGCAGTGACAGGGAGGAGACAAAGCATGGGGATTGAACAGGAGAAACACAGTGATATCGTCATTATTGGCGGTGGTCTTGGCGGGACTGCAGCTGCGCTGGCTGCAGCCAAGGCAGGGCAACGGGTACTTTTGACGGAAGAGACGGACTGGCTTGGCGGTCAATTGACCTCACAGGCAGTACCGCCAGATGAACACCGCTGGATTGAACAATCTGGCAGTACAGCATCGTATCGTGAGTTCCGCAGCCGAGTCAGAGATTACTACAGACGGAACTACCCGCTTACGGATGTCGCCAAGAGCGATCCTGTTCTTAACCCCGGCAATGGCTGGGTGAGCCGCTTGGCGCATGAACCGAAGGTCGCGCTTGCCGTTTTGCACGAGATGCTTGCGCCTTACGTGAACACCGGTCGAATCGAGGTGCTCTATCATACTGTGCCAGTTCAGGTAGATACAGCAGGTGACCGGGTGACTAGCGTGACTGTGCGTGAAGAGCGAAATGGGGGATTAATTAAGCTCCAGGGTGCCTATTATCTGGATGCTACAGAATGCGGTGATCTGCTTCCCCTTGCGGGAGTAGAGTATGTAAGTGGAGCGGAATCCCGGCGGGATACGGGTGAGCCACATGCCCTGGATGAAGCGAACCCGCTAGACATGCAGTCGATTACCCATGTGGCGGCAGTGGATTATGTGCCGGGAGGAGACTTCACGATCCCTTGTCCGAGGGATTATGATTACTGGCGTCAGTATGTTCCCTCGTTCTCACTGTATCCGATCCTGAGCTGGTACGCTTCGGATGCTAATGATACTTCCAAGCTGAAAGAGTTCACGATGTTCCCGAATGATCAGGGCATAACCCCCCTGTGGGATTATCGGCGGATCGTTGACCCGGCTATATGGACAGAGTCACTGAATGATGGTGAAGTCACGCTGCTCAACTGGGCACTGAACGATTATTACGCCGGGCCAATCATTGGCGTATCGCCGGAGAAACGAGAGCGGCATCTGGAAGGGGCGAGGCAACTAACTCTTTCCTTAGTATACTGGCTTCAGACAGCAGCTCCCCGCCTGGACGGCGGAAAGGGTTATCCGGGCGTAAGGCTGCGTGGAGATGTGCTCGGTACGGAAGACGGTCTCGCGAAAGCTCCGTATATTCGGGAATCACGGCGAATCCGAGGCGTATATACCATTACCGAGCAGGATGTGAGCAAGGCATTGCGCGGAGCAGAGGGAGCCAAACGTTACGAGGATAGTGTGGGTGTCGGCAGTTATCATCTGGATCTCCATCCAACAACCGTGAGTCAGCGGACTTTTTATATACCGAACCATCCCTATGAGATTCCGCTGGGTGCACTCATCCCGGTGCGAGTCAAGAACTTGCTCCCAGCTTGCAAAAATATCTCCATGACCCAGATTGCGAACGGTTGTTACCGTCTGCATCCTACCGAATGGAATATTGGCGAGGCTGCCGGAACCCTTGCCGCTTATGCCATTTCACAGCAAGTAGAGCCCTCAGAGGTGAGGGCTTCGGCGAAGCATCTTCACGACTATCAGGCACAGCTGATTCGGCAGGGTGTTCAGCTTCATTGGACAGAAGTGGAGCTGGCAGGGGAGTGTTAGATAGACTTTTAAGAGAACGTTGCTATCTTCACAACACATAAGCACTCGAGATACCAAAGGGATAAAAAAATGATTCCTGTTCTGAACAGGAATCATTTTCTATAAGTCGATTAACTCTCTTTATGCATCTGTTTTGACAATAGTGTCATTGCAGATGATCGTTCTCATCAACACTGCGATGATTATGCCATGGCCTGCTGTGGATCTTTCTTTTGTCCTACATAGATATTAGTACTTGGTTTGATGGCTTTGTATCGAATTTCAATCTCTGTGACTCCATCCTCAAATGTAATATACAACTTTTCATTATACTCTAGAGCTTCTGTATGTCTGGGCTTCACTGGTGTACGTCCCCGGACGACTGTGCAGTTCGTATCATGCCGTACCAATAACGTTTCCTTTTTACCAGCCTCCAGCCAGATTCGTCCTGACTCCGGTACCTTAACTCCAATGTCCATACGATCAAATAGTTCACTGAGACTTACTTTCCGTCGGTCCAATGAAGTCAGTGGCCAATTCGTCACGGGAATATCTTCTCCGTTTGCAGTGGCCAAGAAGTATCCTTCCAATCTTCCGCGAAATACAGGTTTTGGTTTCAGTACAAACCAATACAGGGCGAAGATTCCCCCGGCTGCGAGGAGACCGAGTCCCGTATATAGCAGTATCTTTTCACGTAAAGAATGAATTTTCAACTGGATGTCTACGGTTACACTCGCGCCTTCAGAATCCGTTGCGGTCACCTTGATGGATGAACTACCGGTGTGGAGCGAAGACCAACGCAGTATATTACCTTCAATGACAGCGTCTCCGAGTTTGCGCTCACCCCCATCTTCTTCCAAGGCATACGTTAATGGATCATTATTGGCATCCTTAAAATAGTTGCTTAGGTCAACCTCTGTATTGCTATCGTCTTTGGATAACACCATGGACTCCCCGGTTGCTACGGGGGCCTGATTGGTAATATCTACTTCAACCGGAGTGATCTCCCGATAAAAGTCAGGACCATCAATCCGAAGACCCCATGTGTATAGATCCGATTTTGGAAAAGTGTATTTTCCCGTAAATCCACTTCCTGTATTGGTCAAAGGGATATGCTCTGTTTTCCCATCAGACGGAGTGACAATGAGTTCTGCTTCAAGTCCCTTGTAAACATTCAAATCCTGAATGGGTTTAGGGTCCACAGCCTGATCGTAGAGAGAGGCTTCAAATGTGATGCTTTTCCCCTTTACTGGCTGCTTCGTTGCCATATGTGCAACCGCAGACACGTTGTAGTTACCAAGTAGGTTGATCTTCACTAAATCTCCGCTGTGCCCCTTGAATTTCAGCTTGAATTGTCCTTTGACCGGACGAATGATCTTCATTAGAGCATATTTATCAGATCGGATGAAGCTAACATTGCTGGACTGATAATACAGCTGAGCTTCAGAGACAGCATGATCAGAGAGCATGATAATGTTGGCATCCGCCATGCTTGAATTGGGGATGTCCACAGTTACCTCCTGCATTGCCCCTGTTGCTGTTACTGCTGCCACAGATACAAGAACAGATTGAATCTGATCTGCAAAAATCCGGTTGAAAATTTCAGGCAAGTCGTCTGCGCTTCCCGTGATAAAGGAAGATCCACCCGTCTCCTGAGCTATCCGCTCCAGTTCAGCGGGGTTAACCGTACCATCGCGGTTTAGTCCGACGGTATAGATTGGATAATTAGCTTTTTGAGCCATCTCAATCACCTTGTCTACATCTTTGGATGAATCAGCTGGTGTTCTGCTCGACGAGCCACGCAAATCCGTTTCCCCATCAGAGAGCAAAATCATAAATGGCTTTCGTTTGTCCGTCTGGGACTGTTCGAGCAAACTCGCACCTCGGCGCAAGCCGAGTCCAAGATCTGTATAGCCTGAGCGTTTTAAGCCATCAACACGACTACGAAGGTTATTTCGTGCCCCAGAGGATGATATATCCATTAGAGGTACGGATGAAGTGATTTGATCATTATAAGCTACGAATCCCAGTCGGGTCTTAGGTCCACTACTCATATCCATAAACATATGTATAACTTCTTCGGCGATGCGATCTTTGTCGGTCTCATTCATAGAGTAGCTAACATCCAGGACAAACATGGCATCTAGTCCTTCATACGCGTGGGTCTTGACAGATGATTCTGCGTAGATGCTGCCAATGTTCCCTGCTGGAATTAAAATGCTAATCATCAATAGAGAGAGCAGTATTTTTTTGCATTTAATTAATATCATGTGAGGCTTCGAATCCCCTTTCTGGTTTGAAAAACTTCGGTTCACTTGTTGGGAATATTAAATTTTTTTGAAAAACTTTTGCTTAATCACGATATAACGCCGTTATGCGTAGTTTTCATTAATTGAGAATAATGCAACACCGCATACTTTCAGTATTTTTACTCTTGATTAGGGGGAAAACCCCACTAGTCTTAAATCATTCAACTTAATCCAAATTATAGGATATTCTATATCATCGGCATGATCCGTAAGGAAGTGAAGCGAATTCCAAAAATTAGTTCTATAGGTATATCGAAGGTTATAAAATGAGCTTTTAGACCTATGGTGGGGATTATTGACAAAACATATCGCTGATGATTAAGATGAATTCCATAAATCTCCAAAGCAAACGGCATAATCTGGTACATAAGTTCCAGTCGTATGTTGACAGCTCGTTCTATTGGTCTTGTGTTTGCTGGGAGTAGTGATTCTCCTGGATCATGACCGAAGGCTGATAGAGACGTGCGGAGTGTCAAAAATTGATGGAGGGGGGGAAGCATTCGCCCGAATGGATCATCATCTTGGCGGATGTTGCCTGAATGGACATTATTAATCAAACGAACCGAACGATGCTTTTTGAAGAAATCAATCCCGAGAAGTTGGACTTGATCACCATTGTTGGTGATGTTAAGGGCATCGACAGTCTGAGTGACGATAAGATCAAGGAGATTAACGAACATTTGCTTGTTCGCAGCTTCGATGAGTTCCTGGACAAGTTCTCACCTAGCGTGTACTCCTTTTTCAATGCGGTAAACCAGAAAGTCATGTATACGCTTAAAAAACCGGAAGGTATCCCGGACGAGGCTATCTCGGAGATCAAGATCGACCATAGTAACGACTTTCTGAGAATGCTGTTCACCCTGATTGATACCAAGCGCAGTCAAGGTATTACGAACGTTGATTTCAAGTTTGAAAATTTGCTCGATATGATTTCACCGAAAAAAGTTATGGATGACATTCGTCAGGTCCGGAAGGAAATCCATTACATGTATGGTCAGCATGAGAAGCTGGATGACGGCGATCCGAAGAAGCTGGATATCGGGGATAAGCTGAACGTCATGTTTGAAGATGCAAGCCGGAACTATAACAATGTCATGGCCATGCTTCCACTCGCCATTGAAGATATTAAGACCCGTTTGTTGCTGGGCCGTGCACAAGAAGAAACTTCTTCCGAAGCGATTCAGGTAGGACAACTTACGATTGGTGAGAGCGGAGAATTGAAAATTATCGAAGCTCCGAAGAGTGATAACAACGAGCTGATGCTTCTTGATGAAGCGACAAGCACTGATTTGACGCAAGTATTTGCCGAAGATTACGATTCACTTTCCGAGACACCTTCGCCGTATGTACAGGATCTGGTGGTCCGCACATTCTGCCCGCTTCCTGCGGTACAGTCTGAAGTGGATACTGCTGTTGAAGTGCAGAATTACAATACATACCTGGAGTTTTACAAAAACGCCAAGGATGATTTTGTGAAAACGGTAAAACCGCTGGTCGAGAAAATATTGGGTGTCAAAATGTTCTTTGACCAATATGCGATTAAGAACAAAGGCATGCTTCCTTCCATGCTGATCTCCAATGCCAAACTGGATATGCTCGTCAAGAGCAGTAATATTCCGCGGCTTGAGACATATCTCAACACTGTCAACGCGAAGAATGATTTTACCGATACGATCTGGTTCGGTATCGTTCCTTCCGTAGAACTGGAAAATACAGGCCAAGTCAAAGTCAGCCGTGCCCGTTTCCGTGGTAACGAGAAAGTGGTTAAACAAGACGGAAACAGCATGGAATCTCTGGCAATGCTCCTGCAAGTTGTTAAGGATTACAAGGTGCAGGTGTTCTTCAGCTTTGAATCCGGAGAAGAAACCACCTTCAGCAGCATGGCTACCGCAGGTATTGATAAGTATATCGATAAATGTTCAGTGTTGACCCGTAAGGAATATAGCGAATTTGCCATTCCGAGTGCTCCAAACTTCACGATTATTCCCAAGGAGAAATCGGGTGTCGTTATCGACAGCCGTATGCTTCAGACGGAGAATGGTGTGGAACTTTCCAAGGAGAAGGAAGACATTCTGAAACTGTGGATTGAAGGCGTGTATGTTGGAGCGTCCTATGTATCTGCAGGGATTGTTGCTGCGTATCAGTGTCCGGAATACCTGAAAGGGGCTTTCAAGAACGTCAACCGTGATTATCCAGGTGTGCGTTTTGACATTGAGGCAGGGGACAACAGCTTGCGTGTTGTAACAACGATGACCAAAGAAATTTCCGGATTTACAAATACGATCAAGGATTTGATTAACCGCAAAAACTTTGGATTTATTTTCTCATCGGAAAATGCCCAAATCCAGGATAGCGACATCAAACGGATCACGGTCTATAAAGCGAGAAGCATGGCGATGTCCGAAGATGGTTTTGATTCCTTGTACAAAACACTTGTTAGTACTTACATTGAGCGCTTGCTCCGTTTCCAAACCGGTGATTTCAAGCATGAAAATATCGTCAAATTCTTCAGCAACAATCCGAGCAGTCAGAAGAGCCGGTGGCTGGGAACTCGAGGGTCGATCAATTCGATCATTCAGGAAGGCGACGATATGAGCTTTATCATCGATGAAAAGAGCAACATGTGCCATATTGACCTGGTATTTAACGGCAACGTGAAGAACCTGGAGGTCATGATTACCAAAGGCACCAGCGCGATGAAAGTGTAAGAAAACCATTGGAACAAGTCTGATTATTAAATATGATTCATCAAACAACGTATTATAGACATTTATTTTGGTGTTAGAGGCAGACTTCATCGTCTTGCCTTTATACATATATTCCGGTACCTCTCCCGAGATGGGGAGCATACCGGGCACATTTTTTCCTAATCTTAAGGAGGTTTTTATTAATGGGTTTTGTATTGAAAGTAGAAGGCGCAGAAACAATCGAATTGGGAATGGATAATATCCGTACAGTTGTGTATGACACGGATACACCAGATGATTCCAACGCTAGATCCACAGATGTAGGCGCAACACTTCGCATCAGCGGCAAAATTATCACTGCAACCGACGGTGACAATGCAGATGACACGATGAAACTTGCTTTGTGGTCCCTCGTGCCTGCTGAAAAAGCGGATTGCTACCGCAAAGTAACCCTGGAAGTGGTTGCAGCAGATCAAGTGGTACGCAAAATTTACTTGCCTAACGCATTTGTTGTGGATTACACAGAGCGCTTCGGTGATACCGAAGGCGTAGGTGAATTCAGCCTGTTCATCAAACAGAAAAAAGATAAAACTGAATTCACTAAAATTGAGGGCGGCTTCCCTGTATAAAAGGGAACAACTGTTGTCTTGGGCCAGTTCGTTTTGGTCCAGAACAACGCTGTCAAGTTAAGGGGCCCTGGTGCCCCTTAATCTTTATTTACGCCCGAATACGGCAGGGAGGCAGGAAAGAATACCATGAAAGATTATTATGCCGTGCTTGGTGTAGAACGTGAAGCTTCTCCGGAGCAGATCAAGAAGGCTTATCGTCAATTGGCGAAGAAATTTCACCCGGATGTCAATGGGGGAGATGCACAGGCAGAAGCGCGTTTCAAGCAAGTACATGAGGCATACAGTACACTCGGAAATTCCGAGCTTAGAGCAGCATATGATCAGCAGCTTCACACTGGACGTAATACAGGTCAAGCGAAGGGTTCAGCATCCGATACAGCCAGATCCAGTAAAGGCAATGCGAAGTCCGGGAGTGCAAATGCCGAGAAGGTGTGGTCGGATCCATCGCGGATGCAGGAACAGTTCGAACAATTTTTTGGCTATCACCCCAAAGGCAAGGAAAGTCCAAACGGTGGCAAAGCCGGTCCCAATAAAGGAATGGATATGTCCGCCATGTTTGACCGATATTTCGGAATTCGAAAAAAGTAGACCGGTAGCTCGTTATGGATCAAGCCGGTTCAGGCGGAGGTTATGGAAGTGAAACGAGGAAGGTCGGTATTGACGATGGGGCTTGACGCTTGCGTCGCCATGATTTCGTTAGCCGTGCTGTATTACATATTTATCATCAACCGGGATATGAGTGCCCAATGGGTAACTGGAATTATCGTGGTCCTCTCTGGAGGAGCATACCTGTTTTTTAAATACATGCCAGCCACCAAGGTGGAAAAGAAGAAATTGTCTTCGCGTGTCGTGAAGCTAGTCCTCCTGGACGACGACGGCACAAGTGTGAAGGAATGGTATATTCAGGGCGAAACGAGTGTTTTGATCGGGAAAAGTTCGAAGAACAGCGAGGCTGACATTGATCTGTCCGATACACCCTATGCGTCTCTCATTAGCTCGCAACACGCCGTATTGAACAAAGCCTCGGGTCAATGGTTTATCGAGGATATCGACTCGGCCAGTGGGGTAGGTGTACGTAAAGGAAATCAAAGCAGAGCATCCAAATTGGAAATCGAAGAACCCAGCCTGATTGAGGCAGGAGACTTAATTTATATTGCCAATACCCGCATTTTGGTGAAATAACGTTGGCGTACATCATACAAGCTTACGGGGGAATGAAACGAAATGAGTCTGACTAGATGTGGAAACGGACATATGTTCAGCACGAGACGACACGGCAATACGTGTCCATATTGCAATCTGGCCGTTGAATCGCCAGCTACCAGTAATGTTGAGGCAGCGGGTGCAATCCCACGCGCACCTCGTACGGCAGAGGATGACAGAACGATGCCATACCTGGGCGAAACGACAGGAATCGAACCGGTAACGGGATGGATGGTGTGCATCGAGGGTCCGCAGATGGGCCAGGATTATCGAATAATGGCTGAAAAGAACTTTATTGGACGTTCGGAAGAGATGCATGTTCGCATCCTCGGGGATAACACGATTTCTCGGCGTAATCACGCGGTGATTGTGTACGATCCCAAAAAGCGGAATTTCTATTTGCTGCCCGGCGATGCTTCTGGCCTCGCATATCACAATAATGAAGCAGTCTATTCTCCGGTGGAACTGGCTGCCTACGATGTTATTCAATTGGGACGCAGCAAATTCATTTTCATTCCATTGTGCGGTGTGCACTTTGAATGGGAGCAACAGTGAACACCTTCATGATTTTGTGGAACGACAAGGAGCTAACACCCTACTGGGTTCTTGCGGGTGGCTGTTTGTTGATTTGGTTGCTGTTATTCGCACGAAGCCGGATTCCGGTAAGGCAGCGTGACGATAGACCGGTTGGAGTTCAGATTGGCAATGGACAGACCATTGGTGCTCGCAATGAACAGGACGATTATTTTGCCTGTGCCGTGCAGCCACATGGTGTACTTGCTGTACTTGCCGATGGGATCAGTGGATTGTCCGGTGGAAAAGTGGCGAGTACGACTGCCGTGGAAACATTTATCCGGGAGTTTGAAGAGTTGGAGCGGTTTCCTGATCCGGAAGAGTTCTGGGATGCTTGTTCCCATGCGGCAAATCAGGCCATCCTTCGGAATTTGCTGGGCGTTCCCGGAGGGACAACTTTGGTGTCTGCCATGATCAAGGGAAAGGATCTGTATTGGGGTGCGGTAGGAGACAGCATCTTGGCCGTGTTTCGCAATGGAGAGCTGCTTGCCATCAATCATAAGCATACACTGGAAAGTCAACTTGAAGAACAGTATATGTCTGGAGAGATCTCGGAGCAGGAGGCACTTGACAATCCGCAGCGCAAAAGGCTGGTCAACTATTTGGGGTACGACCATTTTAAACAAATGGAAATCGCGGACGAGCCGTTTGCACTGCAGCCGGCGGACAAGATTGTGTTATGCAGTGATGGGGTATACAACTCCCTCACGGAGATGGAACTGGAGACCATTCTGGCGCAAGATATTCCGCCATTTGATGCAGCCCAGGCCATCATTGATTTAATTGAAGAAAAACAGCTCGTGCATCAGGATAACGCCACGATTATCATTTTGGAGCAAGGATGGTAACGGATCGGGCAACGCACAGGGACGGGAAATGGGGAGACGGATGAGGAAGGAGAACAGTGAATTCAAGACGGCTTTTGTCTCAGAGGCGGGGTCTTTCCTGAAAAATCGGGATTTCTACGGCTGCGTTGAACTGGAAGACTGGGCTTGTTATGTCATTGCAGATGGTCTGGATACCGATACGGAAGTGAATAGTGCACAGATCACAGTACAGACCATTCTGGAATCCTTTTTGGAAAAGCCAACCATGTCCAAACGCAGACTCACGGAATATATCAAGATCGCACATGAATGGTTGCAGTATGAAAGCCGCCGGGTCAGACTCAAAGCGGGATTCGTTATTGTTGTAACGGATTATACACGCATGGTGTGGGCATCGGCCGGACATAGCCGCTTGTATCATTTCCGGGGAAATAGGCTTGCACTAAAAAGCAAGGATCATAGTGTAGCTGCCCAACTGGCAGCGGAAGGCCAGATTGCAGAGGATCGTGTGGATCAGCATGATGAACGCGGCAATCTGAATGAATACGCGGGCAAACCTGGCATGATCAAACCGTATGTATCCGATAAGGTCAAGCTTGCCGATGGTGATGTGCTTGTTCTATGCACCCCTGGATTATGGGAAGGCGTGCAGGATGCCGAGATGATTGATGCGGTGGAAGGTGCCAATGACCCGCAGGCGCTGGCCGACACGTTGGAAGAAGTGATGCTCAGCAAGCAACGTTCACGAATCGAGAATTATAGTGCGGCAGCCATCTATGTGAACAAGATTTTTCATGAAGAACCCAAGAACCGTAAGAAATGGATTAAACGGATTGCCATCATGTTGATTATGCTCCTGATTTTTGGCGGAGCCGGCATATTCTACGCGGTGAAAAGCGCAGCCAAAAAAGCCGAGCTGGTCGTAGATATGCTGCAATACGAACAGAACGCTGACCAGTACGTGAAGGAACAGGAGTACGCCAAGGCCGTCTCAGATTACAGTCTTGCTCGCAACAATTCGATCAAAGTAAAGGACCCTGTGCACAAAAAGTTGCTGACTTCGAAGATGGCTGCTGCTCAGACATTGGTTGACGGCGAGGCTCATCTGAAAGAAGGGGATATTCCCAAGGCAACCGCCAGTTACACCAAAGCACTGGAATTGTCTGAGTCCTACAATATGTTCAACCGTGAAGTCATTCAGGAACGTTTGGAACAGATGACCACCTTTCAGCAAGTACAAGACTGGATCACCGAGGGCGATCTAAAACTCCAGAACGGAGACTACAGTGGAGCGATCATTTTGTATAAAAGGGCCAGAACAGCGGCTACGGAAACAGCTTATAAGGAAGCGCTGAAGGAAGTTGCCACCAAACTGGAGACGGCCGAAACTAAACGGGCGGATATCAAGCGCCAATCCAGACAGCTTCAAGCTGATACGCTGGAACAGAAGGGTGACCGCTTCAATGAAGCCGGAGATTATAGTGGCGCCATGGATGCCTATGCTTCGGCACAGGAAATTTATCAGGAGATCGATATGTTGGAACGGGTGCTGGCTATGGAGCGGAAAATAAATAAGCTGGATGAGAAACTGAATCCACCTGTACCGGCGGTTGATCTTACTCAGGATGCGGCAGGGTTAGGAACAACAGAGACGTCTGGTTTGAACTCGGATTGGACCGGGAATGCGGGAGGAATGAGCGCAGGCAATTCAGTGGGAAGTACTTCTTCTGCGGGTAATGCCTCTTCGGCCGGAAGTGGGACTGCGGATGCTTCTGGCTCCGGGTCTTCTTCAGGGAAAACGACAAGCAATGCTAGCATTAATTCCGCTTCAAAGGCTAAAGGAAGCACCGACACCACCGAGGCAGAAGCGAATGAACAGGAAGCAACGGAAGAAGGAGATTCGTGATGAAAGATATTATTCGTGACCGTCTAAACAAGATGGAGGATCTGGAACAACGTCGCATACTCAAAGACCTCATGACAGGTGTTTTTCTTAATCTGGTGGAGTATCAGGAGACGCTAAACAAACAGATCGAGCAACGTGTGTTTGACGAGGTGGTACCGCTGGAGGAACGCCACGATGTATATGTCACATTATGTCCGCGGGAAGATTTGGACCCCATTCATGAATTTCTGTATCCGATTCTTCCGGAGGATGTTGCACCGCAGACTGTTTATTTGAGCGAGGCTTCAGATGCGCTGGCACGTAAGGAAGAGATGAATTTATTCACGTTCTACATGGAATGTGGGCAACAGGAGCTCCAATCCCTGCTGAAAAGTAATCGGACATTCCGCGGGGAGATTGTAACGAGTGAAGGCAGACATGCCATAACGGTTCGGTTGAAATCAAGTACAGCGTATATCTCCAAAATTGAAGAACTGTACCGGGTCTTTCGTAAAAACAGCCTACCATGGAAATCGATTAATGCACCCTATGTGTTCAAATTCGTTGATTGTGTTCTAGTGGGTTCGGACGATGGAGATGCATGGGACAAACAGCATGTGGTCAAAGAACTTTCAATCCATTTGGAGGAGTTTGAGTCATATAAAAGAACGAACATGATCCCCCTTTGGAATATTCAGCAGCTTGATATGAAAACAGGTGGATTCCCTGTCCCGGCTTCGGACCGCATCAATTATGAACATGTGTTACCGCTCCGCAAAACAGGGACTGAGCACGGATATTTAGTGGATGGAGACGAATCGCATATTCGATATATCAAAAGATCGGAAGAAGATATCACCATCGTATCTCCGCTGGAGAAATCCGATTCATGGACGGTGTTGAAAATAGCCGGTCCCGTCGCAACCCGCATTGGGAGGATGGACTTTCCGCTGTTTTCCAACAACAAACGGGAAGGGTTTGCCGGTAAATATGCGCGTCAGGAAGGACGCTCTGTACGATCCAAAGGGGAGATTGCCCGCATGGTTCATGCTTTCCAGGCAGCGGAGGGATTGGAACTGGAAGATGTGAAAGTGGTGGCACCTGGGCCTACCCTGGGCATCACGTACCCGCTTAATGGATTTGTTAGCGATCATGTCCGTGTTGAGGCAGATAAACATCGAATGATTTTAAGGTTCAGCAAACACGGAATTCAGCCAGAGCAGGCTATTTTTCTGGATGATTTGCTGAGCTTTCTGGTATCCGAGATCCAGTTGGCTTTCCCTGAATATCGCTGCGAAGGGGAATGGATGTGAGCTCAACATGAATTATATATGGGATCTGATTATTCGCGCCAAGCGTAATGGAACTGATCTGAGAGACGTAACTTTTGTTCCTGCACGTGTATATTCGCCATACATGGAATTAAGTCATACGAACCTGAATGCTTCAGACGTGGAACGTACGATTGAAGTCAATCCGTATTATCGTTTTTTTGATATTTTCAGGGATTTGTTCGATATCAATAACGAAGAGCAGGTGGAATTGCGGGAGACGCTCTTTGATTTGGTCATTCATTTTCTGGCGGATATGGATTTGATGCAGGGGATGAATAAAAGGGAGTATTACATTCGCTTCATTTTGAATGATATGCATTCGGGTGTATACGGGAAACGGATACGGCGGCGACTGGAGTTGTTCGGACGGGAGGAACAGGAAGTGATCGCCTGCAATATGCTCCGTCTGTACGATACGGGAGAGGCCGTTCATCTGCTGAGGGATACTCTTGTCCGGATGTTCCCGCGTTCAACCCTTTATGCCAATTGTGAGGAGAAGGATGAATTGCTCTTATATATTGGTCAGGTAGAACGGACGGAAGCGAAGGAGAAGCTGGAATTGATTCTTGAACTCTTCCTGCCGGTTCGTTTTGACACGGAAATATACTGGGGGCATCATTTTGGCATTCTGGATGTGGACTATACGATGATACAGGACGGTATTGCCCTATATTAAGCAGCATCAGCAGTTGTAAGGAGGAAGTATAGATGAACGGCTATTCATACCGATTGTATCCCGATGCCACGGGCAGGGAACGGGCCAGAGGAACCATGCGTTATACGCGCGAAGAGTTGATGGACATGACCACATTTCAATTACGGAATATTTGTTACAAGGAGCGACTGGTTGAGGGATTGGGGCCCCGCACGGAGCGTGAAGAACTGATTC
Source organism: Paenibacillus sp. 276b (assembly GCF_900107875.1). NCBI lineage: Bacteria > Bacillati > Bacillota > Bacilli > Caryophanales > Paenibacillaceae > Paenibacillus > Paenibacillus sp. 276b. The sequence goes on from NZ_FNRR01000004.1 coordinate 426,919, forward strand.
GGATTATTCTGAAATTTTTGGGAGCGGACGATGTATTGTGGATCGATCAGTCTTTGGAAGGCGGATTCGAGCGCATACAAAAGGCCATTTCTCGTCATATGACGGCTCCTATGAGCAGTGATGGAGGTATTAGTGTGCCCGCGCGGCTGATTCTGTACGAAGGATTGAAAGTGGACAAGCTGGATCAGTACGTAGTCACGGCACCGGGTGGTTTAACCGAATCCAACGTACTTTTGGTCAATGAGAGTATGGAGCTGTGTGGCATCTTTAATCTGGTTAAGGACGAGTCCATATCCGGAACCTTTTATTTGACTGCAGGAAGTGGATCGACCTGGAAACGATCGGGAAACAGACAGTACAGTCTTCTCTTTTTCCGTAAACGCGATTCGGAATATCTATATCAGACCTATTACTCTAGCAGGCCTCTTCCTCCGGTTCATATTCAATATACTCAAATTCCACTGGCCGATCTGGACATCCGGGAACTCGAACCGACAGACGCTGTACTTGCAATTGACTTTGGCACCTCCAACACGACGGCAGGCGCCTATTTGCATAATGGTTATATTCAGGCACCAAGCAGCCAGGATTTACTGAATGGGCGGGTTCGTATGGATGCCATTAACTATGTGGCTTTTCCCGATCCTACATACAAAGACACGGACTGGATCGAGGTTCTGCCTACGGCCATCGGTGTCGCGGAGTGCTCAGATCCAGCGAACATTCGTTACGAGTTCGGCTATGAAGCGTTGCGAAGCATGCGTCGGGGAGGGTACAGCAGCCGGGCGAGTGTCTTCCGCAGCATGAAGCGCTGGGTGAACAATTACAACAAAATGGAAGAGATCGTCGATGTTCATGGCAATGCGGCCATGGTTTCTCGTATGGATCTGCTGCGTGCGTACATGAATTACATCATCCGAACGGCAGAGCATCAGTTCAAGTGTAAGTTTCGCCATGTGCATTTTACCAGTCCCGTGAAGATGAAAGCACAATTTTTGCAGATGTTCGGAGAGATGCTTCCGGATTATCGGATTGAGCAGACATATGCGCTGGATGAGGGAATGGCTGTGCTCTATAACACCCTTGCCGACGGGATGGAACGCGGTGCTTTCATGGAAGGGCAGACGTATCATGCGCTCGTGATTGATTGTGGCGGTGGAACAACTGACTTGTCATCTTGTGCATTTACGATCGAGGACGGACATATGGCTTACAAGCTGGATATCCATACTACATACGAAAATGGGGACACGAACTTCGGAGGTCACAACATTACCTATCGTATTATGCAGTTCATGAAGATCATATTCGCCGACTACTATAGCGGACGACGTCAGGTGACGGATATCGATAGCCTGATCGAGGCACCGGGTGCGGATGTGTTCCGTCAGGTGGACGAAGAGGGTGTGAAGTCCGTTTATCAGAAGCTGGAACAACGCTATGAGGAGGCAGAACATATCATCCCTACCGCGTTTGCGCGTCGAGAGAATCGTTCACGAGATGAGTATTTGCGGGTGAGAGGCAACTTCTACTTTCTGTGGGAAATCGCAGAAGAGATGAAGCAGCAATTTTTTCGCAAAACAGGCATCTTACGTAACCGATTCCACTCGGAGATGGAGGACGATGGGGATAGTGACCTGCAGATCACGACCATGGAACGTTGGTTTCTGTCCGTGGAACGTAGTGGTGAACTGAAGGATGAATATGAGTTCCCCGATGTGGTGTTTAATATCAAGGAAATTACCCAGCTGATTAAGGCTGATATTTATGAGGTGGTTCGCAAGTTTTTGGATGATTTCTATCGGCAAGGGCGGATGAGCCAATATTCGATTATCAAGTTGACAGGTCAGTCCTGCCGCATTGATGTATTTCGGGAAGCACTGAAAGAGTTCGTTCCAGGCAGAAGCATTGAGTTTCGGCAAAAACCTGCGGAAGGGCGTGTGCCTGATCTTAAACTTGCCTGCCTTCGAGGGGCGATTCGTTATCTGAGTGCCCGCAAAACAGGAAGCGTTCAAGCCGACATCACGCATGATGCCGCTGTAATTCCTTATACCGTAAGTGCCTACACGCATAATGGACGTGAAAAAATGCTGATCAGCAGTCTGGATCGGAGTGACGGCATTCCGGGCAGCATTTCCCGTCCATTCGAGACGGCAGAAGTGGAGTTGTACCTGAGCGGAAGCGATGGTCAGCTGAGACAGAAATTCGTCTATGCCAACCGTCCGGATGCCTATAAAGAGGTGCTCTACGAAGACATCCGGGATCAATACGGAGATAAAATCCCGCAGGATGATACGGATTCTATTGTGAATGGAGAAACGAAGTTTTTTGTTTTTCCAGATGACCGTCATTGGGGGTTTCATGTATTGCCGGTTGCCCGCAGGAATGAACGATTGTATCTGGGGCCGCAGAAGCTGCTTCCATTTGAAACAGACTTGTCTGAACTCGACTTCTTTGACGGAATGAAGTGAGGACCAAGAGCAGAAAGGAGGGACACCGCTCATGTTCACATATTCGTATCCGCATTTTAACAAGGGAAGAATTCTGAAAACATCCATGTTGGAGGGGCTACGCGATTTCCCCAGAGACTACATCGAACTGTATTATCGTGGTTATGCAGACGGCATCCTTGCAGGTGCAGAGGTAGAAGTGTTCCCGGACAAGTTGGTCGTCTCCCCTGGAATGGTGCTGCATAAAGGGAGGCTTTATATGCTGACAGAGCCTATGGAACTGGCATACCAGGCTACGGGCCGGGTCAATGTGGTGAAGCTTCAGTTTACTGCGGAGGAAACCGTGAGTGACATGACGATAAGCCATTCGGAACTGCTTTTGGATGAAGAGACAACATGCACATCTGGAGAGTTGGAGCTGGCTCGATTCAAGTTGAAGGAAGGGGCCCGGCTGCGGCGGGACTACCAGACCTTTGCTGATTTGGCAACGGAGTTCAACACACTGCATGTCATTCATGTCCCTTATGCAGCCGAGGAAGCAAGCACCTTATCCCCTGTTGTCATGAAGGATTATGCCGACAGATTGCTTCGAACGGGTACCTCTGATCCCCAGGATCTGGTCTTCGCCATGATGTGTCTCAATGAAGGAACCGTTGCGCGCAGCGTCATTTTGCATCACATTGCCAGTCGATTGGGGCTGGAGTACAGAGAATACGATAATGCGCAAATTCATCGATATCTGGATCGTATACTGGCGAATGCAGGTCGGGGAACGGGACGTTCGGGTATGCCGGTGGGCGGACCACATCGTATGATTGTGGATTGAAATTTTCAAGAGAATGGGAGGATGTAAACGATGAAGCATTGGGATGAAAAAATTGTTGCAATGATGAACGGCATGACAACGGATGCCCCTGATGATGGATATGGACAAATTCCGGAAGAACCAGACCTGGACTTAACGGCTGCTTTTTTACAAATTGGTGGTGAGCCCTATTCATTTCAAGAAACGGAGCTGCTTGAAGGAAAGGCCCGGATGATGCTGCCACGGACCTTCAAGCCTATGTCTGAGCACATGATGAATCTAAAGTATCCTTCACAGCACAGACCCGGTACGATTTACACGAATGCAGAAGGCACGATTAATATCGCCGTGAATCACACGGTTAACCCACTGCCAGGGGAGGATCTGCCCTTGTTTAAACAGAGCATGATTCAGATTTTGCGGCGAACGCAGAAGCTTACCAAGTGGTACGGGGACGGTGATCGCACCGTGGGAGAACGTGCTGCGGCAACTTGCGAATTTTTGACTCCTGTCGTGAATGCGAATCTGTATCATCTCATGCTGTTCACTTCGTTGGATGAACGGGCACTGATCTTTACCTTCAACTGCACAGATCTGGAACTGGACGATTGGAAACGTGTGGCTTCCGCGATGATGAACTCCATCCGTTTTGAGGTCGATGAGGAAAGGGGCGATGTAATGTGAGTATTGAAGCCTTGTCTTACAAAAATGTGAGAGTAAGCCCGTTCGAACTGGTCAGTCTGCATGAACTGGTTATTACCAAACAAATGAATGAGCACGCATGTGTGAAGTTCACGGGAATTGTAGATGAAGAAAAAAAGGATACATACGTGCGTCTAAGCGGTTCGGATACGCTAGTCGAGATCAGTCAGATCGATGAGGAAGGCAGTACATCTGTACTGTTCAGCGGCTTGATTCTAAATGTTGGGGTAATGGTGACCGGTGGCGTCTATATGCTCGAAGTGGAGGGCATCTCTCATACCCATGAACTGGATATCCGTAAGAAAAGCCGTTCGTTCCAAAATCATGGCATGACGTATCCACAGTTGTTAGACCAAGTTGCGGCTGACTATCCAAACATCGATATCATGGATGCTGCAACAGATGGGGCAGCCATTGGAAAGTTCACCCTTCAATATGAGGAAACGGACTGGCAGTTTCTGAAGCGTATTGCATCCCGTCTTCGAACGGGTTTGATGCCTGCATCCGTATTTGATACTCCCAAATTCTATTTCGGTGTGTTTGATACGTCATCCAAGGGGAAGCTGGAGGATTTCAATTACAGAGTCCGCAAACGGATGGATAAGTTCCGTTACACCTCGCAGAACACCAAGGTTGAGGTTGGCGAAGAGGATTACGTGTATTACGAAGTGGAGACAAATCGCGTACTGGATCTGGGGAATGCCATCGAATTCAAGGGCAAGCTTCTGTATGTATATGAGGCATTCACCGAAATGAAAAATGGTCTGCTCAAGCATCGTTATACACTAAGTACACATCGGGGACTCCGGCAAAATACATTCCATAACGATAAAATTATCGGAGTTTCGCTGCAAGGTGTCGTCATTGGCATCGACAAGGATCGATTGAAAGTGCATCTGCACATTGATCCAGCGCAAAACGAGGGTGAGGCGCATGCTTTTCCCTATCAGTCCGTGTATACGGCGGAAGGAAACAGTGGTTGGTACGTAATGCCCGAAAAAGGGGATCATGTGCGGGTTTATTTTCCCGGTAACAAGGAAGAAGAAGGCGTGGCTACGAGCTCTGTACGGCAGAACTCGGACGAAGGCGAGAGCAACAAACTGAGTAACCCGGATCATAAATACTTCCGTACCGCCGCTGGTAAGGAATTGAAGATGACACCCGAAGAGGTGATTGTTACGGGCAAAGACGGGGAGATTTTTATTCGGCTGAGTGAAGGCGGAGGTATCGAAATTATTAGCAGTCAGCAGATCACGATTTCCGCCAAGGAAGATATCATGATGAATGCTGAGAAAAGTATTGTGTTTTCTGCAAAAGAAGAAATAAGCCTGACCTGTAAAGAGAGCAACATCAAAATGGACGGAACAACCTCATTGGTGGGCACAGAACTGAAAACCAATTAAAAGTGACTAGAGTTCTACTACAAATCAACTTCTGGAATGTTCTTATAACAATGTATTGGTGATCTTTGAAAAGGAGAAAGGAGGAATGCTCGTGACTACTGCGCTTGTGCAATTCAAGCAAGAGATCGTAATTCCACTACGCAACCAAGTGATGCTCCGCTTCGAGCAGATGTATCAGCAGAATCGCGAACGTTTGAAAGAAGAGTTTCTCCGTCATTTTGCCAAGAAATGTCAAATCGTTCTAAATGCGCAGAAGATCGGTGAACATGGAGCGGTGGGACATGTTACATATTCAATGCTTCGAACACGACTAATGGACGGCCAGGCCCTGTATTTGACCGAAATGGCTGACGAAACGTGGTTATTTGATCCCTCTCCCATTGAAGGAGAATATGATGCTTCCTGGGCATTTGGTTATCTGGATGTGATGCTGGCTAGTTGGGAAGAAGAATTGCATCGGCCCGGTTCGCTCTATGCAGGCTCCATTTCACGACCAGATCTGGAACATATACTCCTGAAGGAAGCTGAACACGGACACGCCTATGTGACGAATCTGATTCATCTGGCAATGCCGGAGGCTGTGCAATGTGAATCGTTTATCCATCTGGAGAAGTGCCCGTCCTTTGAAGTTCGGGTAGGTGAATATCTGGATGTGAGCGAATCCGTGTACAAAACGAATAGTGATCCAGGCGATGAATCAGAGATGCGAAAATGGCTTGCTGAAAGAATCGAGGGAGCCTACGGATATGCGGCTTTGGAACATCTGGATCTGGCTGGAGGAGATTATAGCGGGATGGATTTCCGTTACTCAGCTTTTCGCAATGTGGCGTTTGGAGGGAGTCAATTCGAAGCCAGCAATCTGTTGAATACCGTCTGGGAGCAATGTGACTTGACGGATACCCGATGGAATAGTAGCCAGATGTATGGTGCTCGTTTCCGAAAATGCCGGATGGTAGGTGCCATATTTCATGGCATAGAGGCGAGACAGGGATTGGCTGATCCTGAGACCTGGGAAATCCCAGGATTTCATCCGATATCCTTTGCAGGGGCGGATCTGAGAGAGGCAGACTTTGTACTGGCGGATCTTCAAGGAGCAGATTTTACGGGAGCGTTGCTGGAAGGCACTGTGTTTGGCGTATGCAACTTGGCTGAGGCAGATTTCCGTGGAACGGATGTGTCCAAGGTCGATTTTACAGGTTCACGTTTGGAGGGGGCGCAGATGGATACGGGGGCTTCCTGCCCCATCCAGGGTCGTCCCGCAGCCCGGAAACGAGAAGGCCTGGAGCATATCGATGGGACGATCGAGGACCAGTTATTAGAATTCAAACAGCAGAGACTACAGCAGAAAGGACGGATGGTATGAGAAACGATTGGTTCCAGATCATGCAGGATATGCGTGTAACAGGGGCTCTTGAACCAATTGGTGTCAAAGGGATTATTCAGCCCGAGTGGATGAGAGGCGATCAATTGAATGAACTGGAGCAAGCGAATTTGCAGTTTACGATTCGCCCTAATCGAAATCCTGTTCCCGTGGATCTGATCGAGCGGCCGTATCCGTTATGGTCTGATGAGCTTAAACGTTTGCTGAGTACATTCGCTCCACGCCTGATGTTCAGACTGACTGGCCTGATGGATATGGAGAGACAGCAATTACACCCTTACTGGTTCATGGTGCTACCACAACTGGAAGCATTAGCCATGAGTAGTACATTTGACAGCAGTGGCAAGTTGAACGTACTTCAGGTCGATGGCGAACGATTGAGCAGCACGAACTGGCCAATTATTCAGTTGACGGACGAACGTTTGAAGGAAACCGTGATCTTGGTGAATCTGGCGTTGGCTGAAGCGATTTTACGCCGAGACTATATCGGTTTGCGTTTGCAACGCGTGGATCGGGTCGAGAGTCCGAACTATTAACGAATCTTTAAAAATGATCTGGGAGAAGGCCCAAAGAAGGAGGAAAAACAATGGCTGAAGCAATTGGCGCGACACGACCCGATGTTATGGATGAAGGGGCCGGGGGCCCAACGTATGTTGTGGCAGGAGCGATCTTAAGCTGTTCTTGCGGTACGCAGTTAAATCGATTGAAAATCCCTTACAGTCACGGCGTTCATTTGAAGGAAAAAGCACAACTGAATGTGGCCGATGCAACACCCATGATCCACATCATGCCTTTTGGAAATTGCACAAGTCAGTTGAATCCTGTCGTGCAGACCGGCGAATTCGACATTGAGGGCGTTCAGAAAGCACCCTGTATTCCGTCCGTGTCTACACCGTGGATGGATGGCAAAACCGATGTGCTCATCGAAAATGAACCTGCCTTATTAAGCACCTGTATGAACATGTGCCTCTATGGAGGCTACATCCAGATTGAAGATGATGGTCAAGAGCTTGGCGGATCTTCCATAGGCGGCACAACCGGGTTCGGCGGTAACATCAGGTAACGTACATCTTAGAATATAGCTGAGTCCTTTTTTCCGTGTGCTGACATTGCTAGAGGAAAGAAGTGAGACAATGAGTGTAGTGGAAGCGGCTGTGGGTATGGGGAATATCCGATGTATATCTCCATACACGCTGCAGCATATACAAGATTTGCGTATCGAGCGCAAAGCAGGGGATCATGCCCGCCTGTATCTACAAGGCATCATCCCGGAAGAACATCAAGATCGGGATCTGAACATCCTGGCTCAGGATGAAACGGTGTCCCTGGTGGAGATTGGGGATCAGGGGCAGGAAGTACGCAAACTGTTCCAGGGACTCGTGCAGGATGTCAGCATCCGCCGAGTTCAGGGGATATACATATTGGAACTGGAGGCCGTGTCCTATTCCTATTTGCTGGACATTGAACCTCGTATCCGTTCATTCCAGAACAAGGATCAGGACTGCGAAGACGTCATTCGCCAGGTACTGAGAGCTTACCCGAAATCGGATGTCATTGATTATGTGAGTGGAAGTTCGAAGCTTGGGGCCTTGACCCTCCAATATCGGGAAACAGATTGGCAATTTCTACGCCGATTAGCATCCCGGTTCGGTGCAGCGATCATTCCCGAAATATCGGCTGATTCTCCTAAATTATATATTGGGGTGCCAGATGGTCGGTATACGGAACTGCCTGATCAGGCATATACGCTAAGACGGGATATGAGAGCTTTAAAAGAAGCCTGGTCTGTGGGAGCCTCTGATGTATCGGAGAAAGACTTTACGAGTTACGTGCTGGATACCCATCGCTGGTTGGCGCTCGGAGATACCGTTCTCTTCCACGAAGAAGAACTGAAGGTCGCCGCTTGTACCAGTCGAACGGTAAGGGGCATGCTTCGGCATACCGTCACACTTAGTCCGGAAAGTGGCATTCGGCAAAATGAAATTCGGAACGATGACATTGCAGGGGCCGCATTGGAAGGGAAGATCATCGGGGTTACCAAAGATACGGTGAAAGTTCATCTGGATGTGGATGCTGACCAATCCGAATCGGAAGCAAGCTGGATGCCGTATTCTGCGGTATATGCCGGAGATGGCGGCGGGTTTTACAGTATGCCGGAAGCGGGCTCCGCTGTTCAGGTGTATTTCTCCAGTGGGCAAGAGAGTGATGCATTTGCGATGGGCTCCGTCCGTCGTGGTAGTCAGCCTTCCCCGAAGACCGCTGATCCAGCCACCAAGAGCTGGGGAACCAACTACGGCAAAGAAATGAAGATGACCGATTCAGAAATGTCCCTGATCGCGACGGAAGGAAGTCTGTTCATCACGCTGGACGGCGGCGGGGTCATGATTCAGAGCAATAGCGGAATTGTTGCTTCCGGCGGGCAGGAGATTACGCTAGAGAGCGAGAAAAAGATAGGGATCGAGGCTCAGGAGACGATCTTCCTTCAGTGCGGAGACAGCAGTATGATTCTGGACGGCATGACGGATCTGAAGGGCAGCGAAGTGCTACTGGACGGATTGATCAAAATGCCCGTAACCGTGGAGGATCTGGAGCCGGTACCAGAAGCACCGTTTGTGTCCGAGGTGCAGATGGAAGAGGAACCGGAAGAGGAGAAAAAAGGCTTCTGGGGTAAAGTGCTGGATGTGACTCAGACCGTGCTGGACGTCGCCGGTATGATTCCGGTCATTGGAGAAGTCGCCGATTTGGCGAATGCAGGTATCTACGCCGCTCGAGGGGATTATACCAACGCTGCATTATCCGCCGCAGCTGCAATTCCGTTTGTTGGCTGGGCGGCAGGAGGAGCTAAGCTCGCGATGAAAGGCGCCAAGTTGATCAAGAAGGCCGGCAAAGTGATCGACAGTGTCGCGGGTATAGCAACAAAGATTGCGGATAAAGCGGGTCAGGTAGCGAAGGCGATTGGCGATCTGGCGAACAAAGCCGGAGATGCCATTTCTGGTGCACTAGGCAAGGTCATGACCAAGGCGAAGGGGCTTATGAGCAACTTTAGTCCAGCGGATTTGGCGAATAAGCTAAAAGGTAAGCTGAACGATCTGATGATGAAGTCGCCGAAACTGGCGAACGGACTCAAGACGGCGGGCGGCATGGCGACCGGATTCATGCAGAACTTGCTGATCAGTGAGGCGATGAATTATGGCTTAGAACAACTAAGTCAATATGTGGATTCGGATACAATTACCAAAGCAATGATTCTATTAAGTATGTTGAATAGTAAGTATAAGAAGAATCAGAATCCGGGGATCACATCAAACAATAAAAGCTCTGGGGATTCAGGAAGTTCTAAATCCTCTGGGGATAATAAAGATAGTAAGAAGGATACAAAAGATGGAGAATCTTCAAAAAATGAACCTGGTAAGTTAAATAAGAATGGATTAACAAGTGAGCAAGAGAAGCACTACCGTAACAAAATTGATGAGGCTGAAAAACGTGGTAACAACAAAGCAGCTGATGATGCAAGATATGAACGTTACGTACAGAAACAAAAAAATCTTGGTAAGCAGCCATTGTCCCGAGATAAATGGGACGTAGTCAATGATAGGTTGAAAAACAGTAGTCAACGTGGAGCAACAGAAGAGGGCAAAGGTAGACAGGCTTTAGAAGGCCAATTAGGTCGCAAAATAGAAAATAACAATGAAGCACCAGTTATTAAATATAAATCATCCGAAGGAGTAGAAACACGACCAGACAGCATAGGTCGAAATAAAGAAGGGAAGATAGAGCTAGTACACGATCATAAGCATAAAACTGGTGGAGAGGATCAGGTTATATATAATGACGATCAAATGCGTGCTCAACGTGAAATGATTGAAGACAAAGTAAATGGTCGTCATGTTGTAACAATATCTAGTGATTTGCCAGATTTGAAAGGAGTTCCTCCAAAACCAAGACCCAGTGGGCCGCTAGGGGAACAAAGCGATATTTACTATGTTGACCCTGCTAACGGTAAAACAACGCATCAATGGATAGCTGACCCTGACTTACCAGGGGGAGGTTACTGGAAAAAACTTTAAAGAACACATTAAGAGGAGGTAGGATGTCAGAAGTGAAACCGAATTTATTTAATATATTAATGTATCCGACAGTCAAGTTAGGAGAAAAACAGGCTTTGAATCGTTTATTGGATAATTTTGAATCAAATGATAAATTTACTCCCACTACATGGGGGAATAGTGAAACAACCAGTGTAAGCTACAATCGCGATGAAATTATAGCAAAATCTTTCTATGATATTCCGCAAATATCAGAAGTACATCTCCGACGAGATAAAATTGTTAAATATTCAGGTTACTTTGATTTGAATTCTAACTTACGATCTTTTCTTAAGTTTTCTTTCGATAAATCTATGAATGGTAAGTATAGGAAAGATTTTTTTGAGTTGTCTGATCAGATCGCTGAAACGGTTAAGCCACGTTACGGAGTAACTCATATTTCTTGGCCTGCTGTAACGCCGTGGCAGACTGAAAAAGAAAGAAATCATAAATGGATGAACTTAAGTTCATATCCTGTTCCGGTAAAGTTTTTTCCTAATGGGCCTTTGGGTATCGGAATGAGAACGTACTTGAGTGGAGATATTTTAGAAATGTTTGGTAGAGATGTAATAGTGAAAAGCCCCGCTGTTATTAAAGATTTAAGCTGGGGAGGAATACGAATTGATCTTGTGGAAAATCCTTGGGAATCTGATTTAGAACATCTGTTAGAACGATGGGTGGAAGTCATGGAATATTTGAATCAAGTTGAGGTCATTGCTGTTCCAAACTTTGAAGACAACATGGGGGTTACATTTAACCCAAATAACAAATGGAAGGATTACATGAGAAACTAAAATATTTTCGAAGGAGTGTAACTGTGAGACATATAAAAGACAGAGATGAAGCTTCTGAATTTATAAATAATTACAAATTAAACAAGGAATTGATTGATGACTTGAGAATATCAGAGGCAGATCTCTCATTCTTAGACCTATCTGAAATTATTGCTAAACGCTTATATGCAAACGAAATAAATTTTAGGGCGACATCTTTTGTTGAAGTTTCATTTCGTGACTGTGAATTTATTTCTACCGATTTTGATAGTTGTAATCTTGAATACGCTGATATAGCTGATTGTGTTCTGAGTAAGGCAAACTTTTTTAAGGCTCAAATGAAGAATACAGAAATTAAAATAAGTACATGTACAGATACATGCTTTGATTATACTGATTTCACTAATGGCAGTTTGTACGGATCAGCACTTCAAAAGGCAACATTTCGCTTTTCCAATATGACAGGGATAAATGGTGAAGTTTCTATTTTCGATGAATGCGATTTATGCGGAGCAAACCTTACAAATGGTAATTTTAAAGAAGCAGACTTTATCGGAGCAAACCTGTCGGATGTTATTGCTCTAAATGCAATATTTATAAGTAGTAACTTCAATGGAGCTGATCTTCGTAATGGAGACTTCAGTGGTGCCGATTTTACTGGAGCGAATCTTCAAAATGTAATTTGGAAAGGAGCTAAAGTAGAGGGATGCAAATTCGATGAGGAGATAAGAGAACAAGTAGAAAGACTAATTTGATGCCTATAACAAGTCTGGGGTTTGGAACAGCCTGCAAAAAAAAGAATCTCTTTTATAGATGAAGAAATACTCGAAAAAGACGTATTCAACACTTCGTTATTTTGTTCTATGATTCGGAATATATTGGAAAAATGAAATCAACATTCTCTCGTTATTTATAATAATTGGAGAGTGTTTTTCTTTTGACTACAATAGCCAGAAAAGATGTTTTTAGTCAGTGGTCAGGTGAGAGAGAAGAGGAACCGGAAGAGAAAATGGCTTCTAGAGCAAAGTGATGGGTATCACTCAAAAATGTGCTGGATAAGGCTAGTTTCATTCCGGTTATTGGCAAATGCCAGAGATGCCATCTCTGGTGCACTAGCAAGGTCTTAAGAAACGCGAAAAAAGAAGGGGCAAGTAAAGAAGAACTTAAGAAATTAAGGCGTGAACGGAGTAAGCTGGCAAATAAGATGGATACATCAGATGATATTAGTCATAAGTATGATGTATCTAATTTAGAAGGGTATGAGCGAAAAATAGACCATAATCAACCTGTTTAATGTATCGGAATAGCCACCTTGTCCTCTAATATAGTCCGAAATTCGTTAAAAAATTTCGGTTGGGGGCTGAACATGGAAGGGGTACAAGTTTCAATTGACCGTATTGTAGTAGAGTTTACGGATGTATATTGGGATTTCTTTAATCTTTTTCAATTACGTCTTCGAGAGTATTTAAATGCTAACCTTCGTTTGAAAGAAAAGGGGTTTAAGTATCATTTACATGTCTGAGATAGTGGGCATTACCTACACATCTCCTATCAACTTACCTTTGTTCCTAAGTCAAGAAAGAATACGCTAAGAATTGAGAGCCATCCGATAGTTTAGTTCATTTCTATTCATGGCTAAAGCCAATAAAGGATTCCGCCAAAGAAATCCTATTTGTACGATGTGATGTAGCGTTTGATATTCCGTTACCTATATCAATTGTTCACTTTATCACTTACAGGGCGGAATATGCACACTTGGAAAGGGACTCGCTACTCCAATAAGAAACATCAAAAGCAAGTAGCAGGTTACAGTAGAGTTTACGATAAGAAGCGTCAACTGATGAGTCAGCATAGGAAGGTCATTGAGGAGTTAACGAGGTTTGAAATTGTTTATGTACCTGATGAGAAGATACCACTTGAAGCTATCATACAGTTTCCTCCCAAGTTCAACCGGTTTTATCTGTGCACCCATCTGGCTCATCCAGAACGCTTAAAGCCCAAACAACGGGAAAGAGTGAATGGGCTAATGAGCGGAGAACTGCAACAACAAAAGGATGTTTCGGGTTACTACCGAAGGTTGATTGTAGAGGAAATGCGAGTGAACTTCGATGAGGTAGCGGCGGCACAGTGGAAGGAAGCCATAACACTTCCATGTGCGGTTCTATGTGGTCAGATTAATCATCTTCCAGCACAAGTAAGTCATGCAGGTTAATGTTAAGAGTTCGGCATATTATGAAATTGAAGACAAAGGGGTTTTTGAGGAAAAAATGAAAAATCAATCAGGAGGCTGAAGTAATTGGAGAAAATACTAAACAGTTTATACCAGCAGATAGCGGAAACGGTTAATGAAATGATACAGGAAGATTGGCTAGAATTTTACTTTTATGCTCAAATTTCTGATGATGGTGGAGGTATATATTTTTTCTACCTACCAGAAACGAATCCGGAGAGGTATGAATATAGCCTTGAAATTCCTTTCAAATATCAAGTGAACGAGAGGGAGTTTAAATTAAATAAAAGAAAACTTCTATTATTAGCAGAACAAATGAGAGATATATTTAAAGATAACGGTCAAGAATTATGGGTATTCCTTTACTTTAAATTTAGAAAGGACAGGAAAATTAAAAGTTCACTTTGATTATACAAAATGGTTTGATACCAATTATAGTTTTAGTGAACAACTTATCATTTGGAAATACAAATACTTAAATGAGACTCCTCAAGATATGGCCCTATAAAATCTGATAACTAGGTACTCTAAAGAATTTCCGGATGATCCAATTTGATAAATTAGATAAAAGTAAATATTTGGGTTATCTATTGCCAAATGATTTCATCGTATAATCAATAACAATATTACCTAACCAAAATGTAGACTGCGTTTACAGACCATACAATACAATCAACAAACCAAAAATTAAATGATTAAAGCTTTATAAGCGTTAAACTTTCAAGCTCCTTCCCTCTTGAACTATATAGGAGGAATGAGCTTTTTATGTACAGAAAATATACTAGGAAACTAAATGAAATGGCAAACAAGGACAGGAATCTAAGCAGGTATGAATGATTTCATAGAACAGATAGCATAGATAGAGAAAGAAAGCGGGCAAAGTGTTATAGAATATGCTATTGATCCAATAATGGGTTTGGAGAATCTGTATTGGCACCTAATAGAGTAAAAGGACAACATGGAATTGAGGCACTAAGATACGTTGTAGACAAGCTGAAAGAAGTTAAGGAAGCTGGCGGAGATAGGGAATATATGGTTGGAATGCTAAGAATCCTAGGTGACATTGCAAAACGAAGGAGATAATTTTATGACAAATATAAATATTGCTAAAGAACTGCGTTCATCTATTAAACAAGGGGAGGTTGCAAAGGTAACTCAAATTATCGAACATGATTATGAGCTTTTAAATTTTATGACCCCTTTTGGTACGTGGCTTCATGTAGCATCTTCAGAAGGTAAACTAGAAATCGTTAAAAAACTGGTTGAGTTAGGGAGTGATATAAATAGAAGAGGAGGAGCCTATGATGGAGGCGCTCTAAATGAAGCTGCCTCGAAAGGTCATTTGGAAGTTGTAAAGTATCTTCTATCATGTAAGGCAGATATGGATGTTAGTGAACCGGAGAGGAATCCATTATTCGGAGCCATCAGTAATGGCCATGCGGATATTGCTAGATTGTTAATCCAATCGGGAATTGATACAACAGTAAAATACAGTGGTAGTTCTATGAATAATGTAGATGCAATTACTTTTGCTCGAGAACAAGGACAAAATGAAATAGTTAATTTTCTTGAACACAAAAATGGAAACTCTCTGTCCGGAAGAACTATGGAATCAAATGATCATGATTGTATACTTGAGCATATAGCCATTTTTTTTGGTTCCCCGCAGAAAACATTAAGAGAAATTATTCCAGGAAGTAATGTTAGTGTAAATATTCATGTCATACCTCTATCTCAAAAAAATGATTTTTTAACACTGGTAACTACAGGTATGAGCGATGCACCAATGGATGAATCATCGGGTGCAAGTGAATTTAATTATTCAGAATTGATAATTAAGTTACCATCCGAATGGCCAGTTGAAGATTTAACAAATCAATCAGAATATTCTTGGCCATTTTCTTGGTTGCGTAAAACTGCTCACATTCCACATCGATTTGATGGTTGGTTGGCTGAAGGTGTAATTCTTCCTAATGGTGAGCCCCCGCGGCCTTTTGCCGCGAATACAATGTTATCTTGTATAATGGTATCAGGAGTCCAAGAGCCTGGCCTTGAGAGGCTTGTTACCCCACATGGTAAAATAATTAATTTTTATACTTTAGTTCCAATTTATGAAGAAGAAAGAAATATAGCGTTAAAAAATGGCTATGAATATTTACGTGTTAAAATGAATGAAAAGGTAACTGATGATGTAGTGAATATTAACAGACCTAGTATTATCTCGACTCTTCAATAAATCTATGCAAGTAATTAAAAAATACAATGATTAATATCTAATGCATTCAAGCTTAATATACTACGTATATTTGAAGTTTTAAGAAATAGTTTCTTCAAGTGATGGAGATATTTCATTAGAATAGTTACGTATTGAAAACTTAAAGTGAAAACATAAATTAGTAGTAAGAAAAAACATTTTGAAGGGATCAGAAAATGTTTTTTTTATATGTGATGATTGTGGGCAGTACTGCTGGCGGAAGAAGAAAAAGTAAATTTAAGTAGAGTAAGGCTGAAGATGTCGGGAAAGATGATTTGGACAGTCAAGATAAGTGAAGTAGTTTTAGGAAAGGACCTCTCATTGAAGCGCAGAATGAAGCTCCGAAAAATATATCTGAAGAAATCATCTGCCTTATATTTGGTAAAGATGTCACAGATAGTATTACAATAAATACTAAAAATGGTCCAGTAGTGAGGATTGGATACGATTTGGATCATTATCCAGATACTTGGGCTGAGAGGGTCAAGTATGAAAACTGGAAAGTTATAATGTTCCAAATAATGAGGATAAATGAATAAAAATGAAATGATTTGAGGGAGGCATAACTTTCAAGTTACACTTACTGCTGATCTTAAAATAATGAAGCAAAGTTATCTTGGTAACAGGATGTTACAACACAATAATAGAAGCCACAATATGATTCAGTATTGTGGCTTCTATTATTGTCCTATTATTGGGGCCAAGATATAGAGTGGGATAGTTTCAATTAGGCTAAAAATTAGTGGAGAGCTTAAAGGAGAAATTATCGAAGGTGTGAAAGTTCTGGATGGCAATAGATAATGAAAAAAAATTAGTACCATTTAGTATATCATAAGGGTGGTAGAGCTTCAGGTGATGTGGAACATGTTAAAAGATAAGAATAGAGAGTGAAAAACAATGAGAATGGATGTTAATACGATTGTCTTTCCATTACCAACCGGCGAATTATTAGATTTAGTTGAGAAGCTTGGCAGTTTCATTTCCAGAAATTCATAGGAAATCTATTAAGCAAAATAATGGAGCTGTACCAATCACAAATATTTTTAGTTTGAATTAGCAAGATTATGTAGTTGAGAAATTTCTTTGTATATTAAAAGACAGTGAGTCTGATCCTATTAATGGATGGTATGATGTTGAAGTTATTATTACACAAATAGGTGATAGATTAACTGATAATGAAGATTTAGTGGGGATGAATGTAATTCCTATAGCGGCACTTTTTCAGGAGATTTTATTTGTTTGGATTATAGAGAGAAGAAAGAGCCTGTTGTAGTTAGTTATTTGGTTTCATGAAGAGTCGGAGGTGTTCTCTCCAGTGACAGAAAAAGTCGCCCCCAATATATTAGAAATTTTTGAAATGCTCAGTGAATAAGGTTGTTCTAGTTCATGTTAACGCGTGACCCAGTTATCAGTATCTTGTAGAGAAAACAGTGGAGCGTTTGTACGTGAATTGTAGAAAAAATAAGATCTATAACAATTCAATTTAAACGATGTGTCTGAATAATTAACAGAAGATGAGAAGATAGATCTATCTAATGACAGATGATAAAAATCAGTAAGGAAGCGGCCAGATGGAATTTGAATATCATGTAACCATGAGTGATCTGAAGCAGAATGAGAAGGAAAACTTTATCAACATCTGTAATGAAGAGAACGTAAAGCCCGTATTGATCGTCTTGGACCAAGGTGAATACATCAATCAGCCAATGATTACAGGCATTGTACATAGCGCGGATTATGAAGAAGTGAAGAATGTTATTGAAGAGGTTGTCGCGAAGTTTCGGGATAACGAATTCACAGTTGTTAGGACGAAGGTGGAAATTCCGGCAAAGGAAGAGACGTATTTTGATCAGCCGATGCTGGCGCAGTCCAAGCCATATTTTGAATGGCACGGTAAAGTGTATGTTGATGATGTAGTCAGGTTGAAGCAGTTGTGCGCTGACTCAGGCGGACATATTTCAAGGAACTCGCTGAATGCGAATGGGGAAATTAGATTTGTTACGGTCAGAGAATACAATAGTTCTGAAAAATTCTACAGCAGAGTAGAGAAGATACATAATATCTTACAGCAGAACAAGATCGAACTGTTAAAACAGCAATATGAACTGTGCATCTACGACAGCCGGGAAGAACTGGATCGTGGATGGATCTAACCGAATGTTGAGTACGATGAATAGAGGAGGAGAACAGGTGTCTGGGAAAAATGTACAATTACATAGCTTGAATGAGGATGAGAGATTCATTGTTGTATTAGAAGCTCTATTGAAGCGCGCTTCTCTGGTGAATAGTCCATTTATATTAAAAGGAAGCTTATTGACAAGACAGTATTTGGAGAATCCCAATGTTCGTTATGTGGACGACATCGACTTTCTGTATACAGGTCGAATTGAGACTGAGGACCAGGCCAATGAAATATTTACAGACTGGATGATCCGGGTGACGGAGATGGACCTGAATGACGGTATCGTATTTCGAAGCTTTAGTGAGAATGCCTTCTGGCGCAGAATAGACTACGCGATGGCAGATGATTTTCCAACGGTGAACACGGAGCTTGCCTTTTATATTGATAGTGAACCAAGGAGCGAAAATGAGTATGAAGATGAGGATGAGCTGCATCTTGATATATCCTTTAACCTCGAATTGAATGAGAAGTCTATCGCTCTATCGTACCAACCTATGGTTGGAGAAGCTTTTGTCGTTCCTCACACCGTGCCACTCTCCATTCAAATCGCTTGGAAGCTGCATCAAACGATAGTGAGACCTCGGTTCAAAGACTTGTACGATTTGCAGCATCTGTTGTCTAACCCGTCATACGATCAGCAGGCGCTCAAGGAGACAATGCAGACCCTGGTCAATGAGTGCAGTATGGACCCGGCTATTACAAGAGAAGATATGAAAAAGGTGCTAGTTGACGATCTGCATGATGTGTATTCGAGGTTAAACTACGATTACGACCTGCAATATTATGCAGGAAGTCGCAGTCCTGAAGTGTACTTTATGGAGTTTGTTTCGGAGCTCCGCAAAACGATGAATCACGCCGGGATTAATAGTTACGCGTATGATCATTTACCAAGTTGTACTACGCACAAATAGAGCTTCTCATTTACAAGTAAGCTGAATCATTGTTTGTCTAACCGTAGATGAATTTGAAAGGAACACCCTATCTCCGATACAATGTTCTCATAGAGTCTGAGAGAATGGATCCAATATGGCTCAGAAATGGAGAATTACAATATGACTGAATTTATCAATGCTGACGATATTAATGACGTAATTTTGGCTGCGGCGGCTTCAGAGTTGGAGCAGATGGTAGGCAAAATATGTGAACTGATCGGTACGCCTTTGGAACAGACAACGGAACTGGAGCGTCAGGTGATAGCTGCTTTTGGATTTGGCGCTGTATATGGCATAACCCATCGGGATCAACTCGCTGAGCTGCAGGCTCATGCACTGAGCATCCGTATGCTGATTAAGCCGTTTAACTATAGCGAGCAGCAGGCTGTGGATTTTGCCGATGATCTGATCCGGGTTGCTTCCGATCGGGAAGTTCATCCGGTGATGAACACGATTATTCATCGTGGGATCGATGGACACCGCCAGTTTAATCAGGAAGATGATGAGGGACTCGCCCGCAACATTCAGGAGATTTTGGCGGCGGTACAACCGGAGAGAACCTGAAGAAGCAGAGCGTTCACCCTTTCATGTAGTGGTACAGACAGTATATGTCTAATGAATTGTTAACTTAATTGGGAGATGATCGCAATGGATCTGATGAAATTAAGCAAGGAACTTTCCTACGCCTTGCGTCACGCCCCATGGGAGTATGAGCTGGAGCTGGACGAAGAGGGATGGGTGGAGATTCCGCAATTGCTGGTGGCTTTACATGAGAGTCCACAGTGGAAGGACGTCACGGAAGCGGATCTGGAGCAGATGATTCAAGCCTCGGAGAAAAAGAGACATGAGATCAATTCTGGCCGCATCCGCGCATTATATGGTCATTCGACTCCGCAAAAGATATCCAAAACACCTGCCGATCCACCGGAGATACTCTATCATGGCACGCCAATGCGGTCGGTTGCTTCCATTATGGAACAAGGTTTGCAGCCTCGGCAAAGGCAGTATGTTCATCTGTCCGCAGATATGGATACCGCCAAACAGGTGGGACGAAGACGTGATGACCAGCCGGTAATACTGAAAATTAACGCGGCTCAAGCGTTCAAGGACGGAATTCTTTTCTATCATGGAAACGAAAATATTTGGCTGGCCGATCACATTCCGGCACGATATATCGAGCAATAATCGATGTAACGGTGATGGAGACTACCGATATCTAAATCGAGAATTCAAGTCGCAATCGGACCGGTTCAATGTACAGTTATCCGATTAACTGCTATATCGTTTTAAAGATTGTTTTATAACACCAAAAGGGACACATCCAACATTCGTTGGTGTGTCCCTTTTTGATATCCATTCTATTCTCTTCTATTTAGACTTACTTGCCTACAATTGTTTTTACACCCTCACTCAATGGTTGAGCTGAACGGCCAAGCAATTTTTCCAATGTATCGCTCTCTACAGCCAGTGCGCCTTCACGGATGGCACTCTGCATATCAACGAGCATGGAGACTACAAAGTCAGGCAGACCTGCACCTTTCATGATGTCAGCGTAAGCAGCATCGTCTACGTTTTGCACATTGATGTCCTGTCCAAGCACTTCCCCAACAATAGCGGCGAGCTCAGCTTGAGTAAGAAGTTTACCAGACAACTCATATACTGAATTCTCATGTCCCTCACCTGTCAGTACTGCAGCAGCAGCATGCGCATAATCACTGCGAGTAGCCCAGCCCACTTGGCTGGCGTTAGTTGCATGCACCCAAGGTGCGCCCTGTGAAGCTGCTTGAACGCTGCCTGCTTCATTTTCGAGGTACCAGTTGTTGCGCAGGAAGGAATAAGGAATGCCGGATTCGCGGATAGCCTGTTCTGTGGCACGATGTACTTCAGCCAGTGAAAGGGTGTTTTTCTCCGCATTCACAACGCTGGTATAAGCGATGAATCCAACACCTGCCTTTTTGGCGGCGTCTACAGCAGATTGATGTTGGCGAATACGCGTTTCATTGTCCCCGTCTGTGGAGATCAGCAGCAGCCGATCTACGCCTGCAAATGCTTTTTCCAGCGTTTCCGGTTGATCGAAATCACCTTGACGAACGTCCACACCTTGAGCGCGCAATGCTTCCGCTTTCTCCGGGTTGCGTACACTTACAGCCAAATCCCCAGCAGATACCGTTTTTAACAAAGCCTCTACGACCAGTGAACCCAAATGACCTGTTGCGCCAGTAACTAAAATTTTCATTGTATTTTCCTCCTATAAGGTATGTTTTGTGTCGACACAAAAGTGGAATGTCAACGACATGAATAGATGTAATCGTATGTGTTATAACAGGTGTGATTACAACGAAAGGTTTAAAAAAAGCTCGTAATGAGCTTTTTTTATTCAGAGACGTGAATCTGATCCATCATCTGTTGTATCGTTACACGTTTCAAACGCTGTTCCATAGCTAGCTGAGCCTCAATAAGTTCGGCGCGCAAGGTTTGTTCGATCATGCTGCCAACCGGACAATTTGGGTTTGGATGTTTGTGGAAGTTAAACAACTCGCCATCCTCCACAACCTCAAGCGCACGATAGATATCCAAAAGGGTAATATCGGCGGGGTCCTTCAACAAAGAAGCACCGCCGACACCGGGTCTGACCTCAATTAGGCCGGCCTGTTTCAGCTTGGACATAATGCGCCGAATAATGACGGGATTGGTATTCACGCTTTTGGCGATAAAATCTCCCGTACACTCATTGGGCACAACAGCGACCAGGGACAGCGTATGAACCGCAATGGAAAAGCGACTGCTGATTTGTTTCATGCATGATCACCACCGTTGTAACTATAATAGTTACAAATAAACGTGATGTCAATGATGAATTTCAAAGTAGCCGTGTATTGAATTATTATTTTGGATATATCTCAACCTTTAACCGCCCCGGAAGTCAGACCACCCACAATATATTTTTGCCCAATGAGGAACACAATCAATACAGGTAGGGACGTAAGCACGATATCCGCACTAACCAGATTCCACTGGGCACTGAATTGTCCGAAGAAGTTATAGACAGCGAGCGTCATTGGCCACATCTCGACGGTATTGAGCATGTACAGTGGGGCGGTAAACTCATTCCAGACACTCAGGAAATTAAGAACAAATACCGTAACCAGGACAGAGGTTAACAAAGGCACAATAATTCTGAGAAACAGCTTGATCCCGTTGCATCCGTCCATGATCGCTGCTTCATCCAGTTCTTTCGGAATATTGGATACAAACGCATATGTGATGAATAGCGAGATCGGAATACCCATCGCGGTATAGAGCAGAATCATGCCCACATGCGAATTAATCATGCCCAGCGACTTCATGACCTCCATTAGTGGAATGTAGTTCAATGGCAGCGTAATGCCCAGAATAAGAAAGAAATATAGGAACTTGCTTAACTTCGAATAATTACGCGATAAGGTGAAGGCTGAGAACGCCACAACAAACACCAGCAGAAGGGAAGAAGCCGTTGAATGCAGCAAACTGTTGAAAAAGGAACCACCCAAGTGTCCCTGCTCATAGACGATTTTATAATTTTCAAAGATGAACTTCTCGGGCAGGGTCAGTTTGAGCACTTTGGCTTCGGCATCGGACTTGAATGAATTCAGCACAATGACGACAAAAGGAATCAGGACCACCAGGCTAAGAAGCCAAGCGAGTACATTTAATCCGATGGAAACCAGCCGTTTTTTCACACGCATCTAGTATTCCACCTTTCGGTTCATCAAGCGGATGATAAAGAAGGAGATGATCGCCATAATGACAAACAGAATCGTGGATAATGCACTGCCGAGCCCCCAATAGCCTTTAGCAAAAGAGGAATACACCGCTGTGTTAATCACATCTGTAGCGTTGCCTGGTCCGCCATTGGTCAGTACATATACCGCATCAAATACCCGCAGCCCATACGTAATATTGAGTACCGTGGCGATGGTAATCGTCGGCATCAGCATTGGGATCGTGATTCGAAACAGCTTCTGCCAGAAGCCGGCACCGTCAATCGATGCCGCTTCATAATAATCGCGAGGAATGGCAAGCAGTCCAGCAATGAACAGCACCATAATGTACCCCATGCCTTTCCACGTATCCACCGCCATAATGGATGGCATTGCCCAAGTAAGGGAGCCCAGCCAGTTCTGGGCCAGAACGTCCAGCCCCAGCGAACGCAGCGTCACGTTAACGAAGCCGTTGTTGGGATCGAGCAGGCTTTTGAAGACCAGACCAACAATCAGAAACGAAAGTACTTGAGGTGAAAATATGATCATGCGATGCAGATTCGCAGCCTTCACACCGCTGACCAGTAATAGAGCTAGGAATAGGCCCAGAACCGTCTTGTTGATCGAAGTAATCAGGGTGAAAAGGACTGTATTTTTAATAAAAAGTAAATACGTTGGATCACCCGCCAGAATGGTTCGGAAATGCTCCAGACCAATAAAGTTTTTCTCTGAACTGTAGCTGTTCCAATCGGTGAAGGAATAATAGATGCCCAGCAGGGCGGGAGCGACGATGAACAGCAGATACAGCACAATCGCTCCAGATGAGAAATACCAAGGATATATCTTATTTACATTCATAAACTGTTACACCTGTCCTTCCTGCCAAAATGCATGAGTGCATGGTGCCTCACCTCGCTGCATTATAATGGTGGTTAGCCACATGCCTCATGTGTTTACCCAGAATACGCACTGTTATTGCCACGCCTCATCCTTCAGCACTTTGGCTTGCTCAGCCCGGCGTTTATCAATATTTTGCAGAATCTGATCAGGGGTCATGGCTCCGGCGAACATGCCGGAGAGATCCTTGCCGATATCCATCCATTGCGGATCAATGTACTTCACAGCGGCCTGCATGACCGTACCTTTCTCATGATTTTTCTCATAATCGATATAGTCCTGTGTCAGCTTCGGTTCAATTTCAGGCCAGCAGATGGTCAGATTGCCTTCACCACCATCGAATACACGCTGCAGATGATCATGCTCCGTAATCCACCGGAAAAACTTCAGTACCTCTTCCGGGTGCTTGCTGTTTTTGTTGCCAAACATCGCAGCCGAACCGCCCGGATTCACACCAATCGTCTGATTATCGCCCCATGGCATCACGAAAAATCCCATATTGTCCTTCATGTCTGGATACGCCTCAGACACTTCCTTTTCGGTGCCCGGAACTCGAAGTAGCATCGCTGCCTTCTCCTGACCAAAGGCTTCAATGCCAGCCTCGACCGTGTTGGACAGAAAATCCTTGCCGAAGTAACCCAGATCCGCAAATTCCTTTAACTGTTCAATGACCGTCTTGAGCTGCGTCAAATCCGCGACCTTCATCTCATTGTTGTTCAGCTTCTCGTACGTTCCCGGCGCAGCTTGCTCATAGTTTGGACCGGTTTCGAACAGAGGCAGCACCTGATACCATCCGCTGGCAGGAGCCTGATAGAACGGAATGATGTCCTTATCCTTGATTTTCTGGCTGAACGCCTTGAACTCGGCGTAGGACGTTGGCGGCTGGATGCCGAGCTCTTCAAAGATGCGTTTGTTATAGTACACATACCATATTTTTGATGGTGCAAAAGAAACCCCGTACACCTTCTCTTTATAGCTAACCGTTGGTAAAATCTCTTCGGACATGCGTCCTGTAAATTCCTCATTGGTCAGATCAATTGCATTTTCCTCAGGTCTTACGTTGGCAGGCATGCTAAGTGGATCCACATCGACATTAAAAATATCAGGAGCTTCGCCGGAGGCGAGCTTCACCTTAATCAGGTCACGCCACTGGGCATCAGGGACCACCTGAAAGTCAATTTTCACACCCTTTTCCTGCTCATATTCTTTAGCCATCGTTTGCATGATACCCGTACGTGGAATGCCGCTCTGACTTGTTCCGAACGTTAGTGTTACCTTCCCTGAACCTTCGGAACTTTCACCGGAGTTGCACCCGGCAAGAAGCAGGCTGGACAGCAACAGCGCACCTACGAGGGATAATAGAAATCGTTTTCTCATCAATGAACCTCCCATGGAATAAAGAATAATAGATCTTGCCGAAACGCTTCATGTAAGCGTATTCTTATGTGAACAACTTTACGCGGAACGAAGAATGCGCTCAATAGACAAAAGCGTTCTGTTGGGTGGACATTTTCGAGTAAGTTGCAAGACATCATCCGATAACGAGGTGTGAGATGGTTAAGTACCGATTCAGAACGCTTCAGCAAAGTCTGTTTGCCTACTACTCTGCAGTCTTTATTGTATTTTCATTGATTGTGGCCAGTCTCTTGTATGTTTTTCTTGCCAATGACATTCGTAGTCGAAGTGCCGAACAGCAGAAACAGTTGGGGAATTCGATGGTAGGCAATCTGAATCAGGAAATCGTCAAAATGAATAATTTCTCCATGAACATCGTATATTCCAATCTGGTCAAGGAGCACTTCAGTCACTATTTATCTCCAGCGGAGGACAATGAACAGACGCTGACAAGTGACCCGGCGTTTTACAAGGATACAACAACGCTGATTGATGTCATTCTGGCGATCATTAGCAGCTCTAACACAGCCAAACAAGCCAATATTTATGATGTGAACGGTAAAATGCTGGGTGCCGGTGCGTTCAATGGCCAGCTGTCCGTAGATCTGACCCAAAGACCGTGGTACGAGGAAACGTGGGCGCGCAATGGCTGGCGTGTCATAAGTTTACTGGATGGTGGGGCATTACCGATGCCAACAGGGCAGGGGGAGTCAGGTAAACCATATCTTTCCCTTACCCGGGTGTATAAGGATGGAAATTATGTCTCGCAAGGAGTAGTGGAAATTTTGCAGGATGCAGGAACCGTGTTCCAGCATTTAAACGATGTGCAAGCGGGGAACGAAAATCTGAGCGTCTATGTATTGAATGAACGTAATGAGCTTTTATATCCTTTTTTGTCCAATGAACATCCGTTAACAGCAACCCATTCCGACGTGGTTAACTTGATTCGAAACGATCAATATTCACCAGGAACGATGCAAGGAGTCGTAGATCCCAATGGAAATTCGAAGCAAATGATGACCTACACGACCTCGCAGGAGACCGGATGGACGGTTATTGTGATGCAGTCGAAACAATCCCTGTTTGCGAATTTGAATCGCATGGCTCTTCTGTTCATGGGGGCAACTTTAGCTACCTTGATGCTTATTCTGCTCCTCTCATACCTGATCTCCAAACGTGTTACCTTACCGCTCCATCGTTTGCAGCGCATTATTCAGAAAACTGGCGTCCACGATCTGACCACGGGTCAGGACTCTGGTCAGTTGTTCAAGTTGGAAGTTCCAGGTTCCATCCGTGAGATGGATGAGTTGAATGATACCTTTATCCAATTGAATCAACAGCTTGTGCAGTCTTTTCAGGACATGCTGGCAATCAAATCTCAGGAAACGGATGCCAGGTTGCTGGCGTTGCAGTCCCAGATGAACCCTCACTTTCTGTATAACAACATTACGAACATCAGCATCATGGCGGAAGAGGGCATGAATGAACAGATCGTTGCGTTCTGTGGTCACATTGCATCCATGCTGCGTTACATCTCGGCTCCGAACAAAAGCGGTGTTGCATTGGAAAAAGAAATCGACTACTGTGAGCGGTATTTGGAGTGTATGAAAATTCGGTTCGAAGATGATCTGCTTTATGAATTCCATGTTCCGGACTCGATGAAAAACCTTCAGGTGCCTATGCTGCTGATTCAGCCTTTGCTGGAAAATGTCATGAAACATGGACTACGTGATACTCCACCCTGGAAGCCGCATATCATTGGAAAGCTGGACACCTTGCAGGAAACCTGGCTAATGACAGTGGAAGACAACGGACCTGGCATGGAACCCGAGGCGCTTACGCTCATCCAGCAGTACATACAACAATCACAGGAATGGGAGCGTATGCCTGAACTTGAGATCAACGGGATGGGATTGAAAAACATCTGGATCAGACTCAAATTATGGTATGGCTCCGCGGCACATATGCATATTACGAATAAACCTTCTGGCGGCGTCAGCATTACGATTGGAGGTTCCATTCGAAAGGAGCACAGTTAAAACTCATGGTGATGACATATAGAACTATTATTGTGGAGGATGAGGCGTTAATTCGCCGTAACGTATCCCGGAAATTCAGCGAGCTGGGCACACGGTTTGAGGTTATAGGTGAGGCTAGGAATGGACAGGAAGCATTGGAACTGATTGAACATACGGTGCCTGATCTGGTCGTTACCGATATTCAGATGCCCGTCATGAATGGGCTGGAACTGGCGAAACATCTTTATTTTGCCTATCCGCATGTCAAGATCGTGATCCTGAGCGGCCATCATGAGTTTGAGTTTGCACGTCAGGCGATCAGTTACAAAGTGGAGGATTATCTGCTTAAACCCCTCGCAGAAGAACAGCTTCGATCGCTGCTGGATGCGATGGAATTAAAGCTTGGCAAGGCAGAGGATTCGCTAGCACATGTCAGTGCAATTTTGGATGAACAGGTGAAGCCGGAGGACATCGCAGAGGCAGTCAAATTGTATCTGAAACAGAACTATATGCATGAAATTACGTTGCAGGACATGGCAGGGCAGATGCATTTTAGTGTAGATTACCTGGGGAAGTGTTTCAAAAAGGTGACGGGTGAAACCCCGCTCAAATACATGACAGGGCTTCGAATCAACGAAGCAAAACGCTTGCTCGCGGCCTTTGAAGATATGGATATCAAGACAGTAGGTAAAGCGGTGGGATATAGTGATTCCCATTATTTTAGCCGTATCTTTAAAAACAAGACAGGACTGTATCCCAGCGAGTATCGCCAAAGGTTACAATAACGAAAAAAAGCCCTGTCCATGGCTCTTGAAGAACCACGATGACTGGAGCTGATTATTGTAACAAAGCATCTTCTGTGATTTGGCGGATATCAAATGGGGAGCGGTTACCTTCCTCAATGATGTCGGGGAGAATATGTTCGAGGAAATAGTGTACACAGTGGAGGTCAATATTTTTGATTTTGATCAAGGCATATCGGTACATCACGATAAATTCCTTTTCTGTATTGCCACGCTGCAGTTCAGCAAACGCTTCGTATACCTGATCCATTTTGTCTGCCACTTCCAGAATAAGTCCTTCGACAGAATTGTCTTTGCCTTCACGCAGCTGTCTACGGAAAATCGGCTGGAACTCTTCAGGAATATTTTCGTTAATAAAATGCTCAACCATGCCTTCTTCTACCTGCTGTAGCATCGAACGAAGCTCCAGTGAATAATGTTTAACCGGCGTTTTGATATCACCGATGAAAATTTCACCATAATCATGACTGCTGGTGATTTCGTAAAGCTTCTTCCAATCGATGGCGACCCCATGCTGTTCCTCAATATCGGCGAGTGTTTTGGCATACTGCACGACTTTCCAGGAGTGGGCGGATACGCTGTGTTCCTCGAACTTGAATTTCCCCGGCGTACGAATAATGCGTTCGAGATCGTTGAGTGATCTAAAGTACGTATGAATTCCCATATAAGTAATCATCCTTTGTTGGTTGGGTATGAACCGACTATACACCAGTGATGTTAACACAGGATTAACGCCGTATGAGGTAAAGGTAAAATCAGTTCACATATTAGTCTGCCCATAGATCCCATCGTAATTACACAGTGTGGAGTAAGTAAATTAAGAAATGCGAACTATTGTTCTTATATTGTTTTCGTTGTAAAATCTGGAGTGGGCAGTTTATGTTCCCTATTTCTTCGAAAGGAAGTTTTTGCACCATGATGGGAAGATCCCACCTGATTATCGGGACCACTGTATCCCTCTCTGTTCTGCAATTGGCCGGTATGACTGTGACTGCACCGGCGGTTACCGTGGCTCTGATCGGTTCGCTGCTGCCAGACATTGATGAGCCGAATTCGCTATTGGTATCCAAGGCATTGCCGAACAGCCTCATTCGGCTATTACAGACAATCCTGCTGCCTGTCGCTGTATTTGTGTACTTCTATGTACAGGCAAAGCCATGGAATCTGCTCCTCGCCATTCTGATTGCAATGGTATCTTTTCTACCATCTCGTTCCCTGCGCAAAGTGTTGATGTTTGCAATCGGATTGGGACTTGTATTCTATGGGCATGCATTCGCACCATGGAATCTAATTGCTGGCAGTCTGTTAATGTTGTGTACCACGTTAACCCACAGGGGATTGACACACACATTATATGGAACCGCCGTATGGACTGGGTTGCTCTACAGTACAACTCATCTGCAGGGGCCAGAGATTTGGGTAGCCGGAGGTACAGCCTATGTCATGCACCTATTGGCAGATTCGTTGACGAATCGCGGCATTCGTCCACTGCCACCACTCAAGTGGCGTATAAGGATCAATCTCATGAGTACAGGCACGAAGCATGGAGCCGTTGTGGAAAATGTGTGCATTGTGCTGGCTCTTATTTTGGCCTGGATTGCGTTCTCTCCTTTATTTCTGTAAACTCAATCATGCCAGCTTCTGCTAATGCAGAGGCTGGCATTTTATAATCCCTCTCTATTTCTCCATTTAGCTACATCTACATCTTTAAAGGGAATTTCCGTGTTCTGAACATCAAAAAAGATGCCCTGAAAATCAGGGCATCTTCTATAGAAAAAGTTACGCGTTTCCGATAATCGTGTTCAGTGTTGTCTGATCCAGACCCTTCACCAGTTTCACGAGCAACTCTTTTGCCGCATCATAGTCATCCGTATGAATGATGGAAGAAGAAGTATGAATGTAACGGGCGCAGATGCCAATTACCGTTGAAGGCACACCGATACCGCTCAAATGAACCGCTCCGGCATCCGTACCGCCAGGAGAGATGAAATATTGCATTTTGATCTGATTTGTTGATGCTGTGTCCTGAACATATTCAACAATACCACGATGGGTGAACATGCCCGGGTCGAAGATACGTAGTAAAGCGCCTTGTCCAATATGTCCGAATGATTGTTTGTCTCCTGTCATATCATTCGCGGCACTGCAGTCCAGTGCAAAGAAAATATCCGGTTCAATCAGATTGGCAGCCGTGCGTGCACCACGAAGTCCCAATTCTTCTTGGACTGTTGCACCGCAATAAAGGGTGTTTGGCAATTTTTCTTTATGCAATGCTTCAACTAGCTCAAGTGCAAGTCCTACGCCGTAACGGTTATCCCATGCTTTTGCCATAATTTTCTTCGGATTAGCCATCGGAGTGAACTCACAGATCGGCACGATCTGCATGCCCGGGTGAATGCCCCAAGACTCTGCTTCTGCACGGTTATCCGCACCAATATCCAAGTACATATGGTTAAGATCAACCGGTTTATTACGCTGGGATTCATCGAGTAGATGAGTAGGTGTTGAACCAACAACCCCTGTAATCCGGCGATCCGGAGTGATGAGTTCCAGACGTTGAGACAGCACAGCCTGACTCCACCATCCACCGAGTGGGCGGAATTTGATCATGCCTGTTTCCGTAATGCCTGTGGTCATGAAACCAACTTCGTCGAAGTGACCTGCAACCATGACTTTGGGTCCGGACTCCTCTCCCCGCAATACGCCAAAAAGGCTGCCCAAGCGATCCTGGACAAATTCATCCGTATAAGGAGACATTTGTTCTTTCATCCATCCGCGAAGCTCGCGTTCAAATCCGGAAACGGAAGGGAATTCCGTTAACGTGCGAAACATTTCCAACGTTTTTTGATTCATGTGTCGACAACTCCTCTGCTTGTATGTAGATCAGGTCTCAGCAGAACGGCTGCCGGACTATTGTCCTTCGGAAGAGAAGAACGTTTTATTTAACCACTGGTCACACTACAGTATGAACCTTGCGCAAGTAATTGTCCATGGTTATGTCACGTATCTCAGGCATGAATGGTTACTCGTTTAATGTTTCATCGGGCCATAAAATCCGCACCAAGCACAGTCGCCAAGCAGCTGCATTGAATATGCATATAGTAAGGAACCGTTTTGCTTAACCAGTATTCCATAAGGTATTTAATGACCCACTAATTTCACTTGCCTCACAACAGGAAGGAGCTGGGACAATAGATGACGCCACCCGATGAAGGCAATGAAACCATCCTTTGTATCGTCCTTTTTATTTTGCTCGTGATCATTCTGCTTTATTTATAAATTTCACAGACCTCTGATCCGGCGCTGAGCGACTCATCTCATTCGGCAGCTTAATCGTGCTGGAAACATATGCTGTCTTTCGCCGGATACATAACTTTCCCAACCTTAACAAACAATGAATACAGGATTACACACAGTACATGCAGTCACATCTGTTGACTTATTTTCATTTCAAGGGAGGTTCTGTATCTTGCCAGCTCAAACTAAGGGTAGTAGTAAAAAATCATCATCATCCCTGTCCATCAGTGAACAGGAATATAAAAAAGTCGCCAAAAAACATGAGCCTGCCCGTCCAATCTGGACGAACTGTATTAAGGCATTCTTCGTCGGCGGATTCATCTGCGTCATTGGACAGGCTATCCAGGAAGCGTTTATGGCCGGGTTTGACATGACATCGAAAGAAGCTGCCAGTCCAACCGTTGCGGTCATGATCCTCATTTCAGTCATCCTGACTTGCCTCGGTGTCTACGATAAAATGGCACAATGGGCGGGTGCTGGAACGGCTGTCCCTGTCACCGGGTTTGCCAACTCCATGTGTTCGGCAGCACTGGAGCATCGCGCCGAGGGACTGGTGCTTGGGGTTGGTGCCAACATGTTCAAGCTGGCAGGCTCAGTTATCGTGTTTGGTGTCGTTGCTGCCTTCATCGTGGGGATTGTATATGCCATCCTCGGCTTCGGAGGTGGACATCTATGAAACGCCTGGGCCAACAAACCTGGCAATTTGAGAACCGTCCACGGATTATCGGCAGATCGGCAGTCGTAGGACCGGATGAAGGCAAAGGGCCTCTAACATCAGATTTTGATTATGTATATGACAATTTGGAAATTGGGGAGAAAACCTGGGAAAAGGCAGAACGCAAGCTTCTTGAACAGGCTTCCCAAATGGCATTAATCAATGCGAATATCACAAAAGAAGAGCTTCAGTTCTTTGTTGGTGGAGATCTGATGAATCAGATTATTAGTAGTTCCTTTTCTGCCCGCAAGTTGGGTGTACCTTATCTAGGGGTATTTGGTGCCTGTTCAACGTCGATGGAAACGTTGGCTCTCGCCTCACTCATTGTGGACTCGGGTGCAGGGGATTATGTACTCGCGGGTACGGTGAGTCACAACTGTACGGTGGAAAAGCAATTTCGTTATCCAACGGAATATGGTTCCCAGAAGCCTCCATATGCGCAGTATACGGTCACCGGTTCTGGCTGTGGTGTGGTTTCTCGTACTGGTGAAGGTCCTGTAGTTACCAAAGCGACTATTGGCCGAATTATGGATATGGGCATCAAAGATCCGTTTAACATGGGCTCCGCGATGGCGCCTGCGGCAGCGGATACTATTGTTTCCCATTTTCGGGATACAGGGTTGGAACCCGGTTATTATGATCTCATTGTGACAGGCGATCTGGCATCCGTGGGACTTCCCATTACCAAAGAATTGCTGCAAAAAGAGGGTATTCCCATGGAACAGACGGTTTTCAATGACTGCGGATTGATGATTTATGATCGGGAGAAGCAGCCTTACGTTGTCGCTGGAGGCAGTGGCTGTGGATGTTCTGCAACAGTGACTTACGGTCACATTTTGAACCGGATGCAAAAGGGTGAACTCAATAAGGTATTAGTGGTCGCTACCGGTGCATTGTTGTCTCCACTTTCATATCAGCAGGGCGAGAGCATTCCTTGTATTGCGCATGCCGTAGCCATAGAAAAGGAGGGATAAAGGATGCAGTTTTTATGGGCATTTATTGTTGGCGGGTTGATATGTGTCGTGGGACAACTTCTGATGGATGGTGTCAAACTGACTCCTGCACATACGATGAGTACACTTGTTGTGGCTGGTGCGGTTGCGGATGCGTTTGGGCTGTATGATCCACTCGTCAAATTTGCAGGGGCAGGAGCTTCCATCCCCATTACCAGTTTTGGTAACTCCCTCGTGCACGGGGCATTGACGGAACTGGAGAAAGAGGGATGGATCGGTGTCATTACGGGGATATTCGATTTGACCGCGGCGGGTATTTCCTCAGCGATTATCTTTTCTTTTCTCGCGGCATTGGTGGTTCGGCCGAAAGGGTAACAGAGCATGGCAGAGCTAGCCATTATATATGGAATCAGCAGAGGCTTCGGATAACTTCTATCCGAGCCTCTTTTTGTCGTAATCATGCGATAACTGCGGTGAATCTGACGGCTGGAAACAAATTATGAGTTCCTTCGAGTGTACTCGCGCCCTTGGATCATGTACAATAAAAGGAAATCTGTATGCTTTTTTAGGAGGTTAGACCATATGCCTGTGCGCAAAGAGTCGATCCAAATCATATCAGCAGTTCGTTCTAATCTGGAATCATGCATAATGGGGAAATCCTTTGAAATTCAACTTTTGCTCACAGCTTTGCTTGCAGGCGGACACGTTCTGATTGAAGACGTACCAGGAACAGGCAAGACGCAGTTGGTTAAAGCGTTATCGAAATCCATGCGCGGAGAGTACCGCCGCATTCAATGTAATCCTGATATTTTACCAAGTGACATCACGGGGGTATCCGTGTTCCATCCACGTGACGAGCGCTTTTACTTCCGTCCAGGTCCGGTCATGACCAACATTTTGCTGGCAGACGAGATTAACCGGGCAACTACCAAAACGCAGTCCGCTTTGCTGGAAGTCATGGAAGAGCGCAGTGTGACGGTAGATGGCGATACGTATGATCTGCCTCATCCATTTATGCTCTGTGCAACCCAGAATCCAATCGATTTTGAAGGAACGTACACATTGCCGGAAGCGCAATTGGACCGGTTTATGTTGAAAATAAGTCTGGGTTATCCCGACAAGGATATCGAGAAAACGTTGCTGAAGCAGCATCAGTCGGGTCAGCCTGTTGATCGGCTTGAATCCGTAACCCATATGGATCAGATATCAGCCATTCAACAGGAAATCAAGGAAGTATTCATCGGTGATCCGGTCATGGATTATCTGCTTGATGTGGTTCGCAAAACTCGCTCCCACCCATCCGTACTGCTGGGCGCCAGCCCGCGGGCAGCCATTTCATTTATGATGGCCGTGAAGGCTTTTGCCTTTTTGCAGGAACGTGACTACGTGCTTCCGGATGACGTGAAAACGATGGCACCTTATGTCATCTCCCATCGGATCGTGCTGCGTCCCGAATCGAGACTGGACAGCATGAGCTCCGAGGCTGTATTAAAATCCGTACTTCAACAGGTTCGAGTGCCCGTCTCCATGGGGCAATAATTGATGAAGCCGCTTTTGAGTACAGTCAGAAGGGGAATACGCCACCCCCGCGTATGGAGCATCGCGGCGGTGTGGATGTGCTGTTTGGCTTATGTTTTGTTCCAGGGCGGGAAGACCTCCCTGATGCTGCTGTCGATGGTGACTCTGATTTGTATTTACCTTGCGATTGCTGGTTTTAGCGGTGTACGTCGTACTCATGGCGTGCGCAAGCTCTCTTCTGGTCAGGATCATGAAGAGCTGCTGCATGCCGGTGACCAGGTACAGGTGCAGTTAAGTCTGAACATCCCGGGATTTCTGCCACTTCCTTATGTGGTTGTGCGCGAAATGCTGCATCGGCATAACGGCGAATCCTGGTCTTTCAAAGAAAGCCTCATTCCGAGCATGCGAGGGTATGGTGAATTGTCTTTTCAAACCCCGCCGCTGGAGCGGGGAAAGTATGTCTTTTCCGAAACGGAATGTGCCAGCGAGGACATCTTTGGTCTGATCGAGCATCGGGGAACGTTCAAAGCCAAAGGGGAATTCCGGGTGTTGCCGCGCACGGTATTTATCCCGTACTGGCAGCTATATGATCGCAAATCACGGTTATCCGGTCCACAGACGGCCTTGACCCGCTCGCGCAGGGAAACGACCCAGATTAACGGCGTGCGTGACTACGTTTATGGCGACCGACTTTCCCGCATTCACTGGAATGCAACGGCAAAGACGGGAACGTGGAAGTCCAAGGAATTTGAACATGAGTCGGTTCCGAAAACGATTCTGGTGCTGGATGCGCTGTCAGGCAGCTATGAACATGGTGAGGCCTTTGAACTGGCTGTGTCCACGGCTGCCTCGCTGCTGGAGTATGGAACAAGAGAACGAATGGGTATGGGGCTGCTGACACTGTCGGAGAAGACATCATTTTTTGCTCCCAGTGAAAGTCCGATGGAGCGGCAGAAGATGATTCATCATCTGGTAGATATCCAATATAACGGCCAAGAGAATCGGCTGCTGCCCGGTGTTGAGAAGATGTCACGTCAGTTTCCTCAAGGCGCGTATTTTGTAGTGATTTCTCCCCAGAAGGATGAAAAAGTTCTCGAACTGCTCCGATGGGCCGACACACGAGGGATGACCCCTTGTCATATTCTGATTGAACCCACTGATTCCCGCCGGAGTTCCGAGTGGAATGCGATGCTGCGTGGAAGAGGTACAAGATCCTTTACCGTTTCCCATTTGCAGGAGCTTCCAACGGTTATGGGGGGAGGTAGTGTATGAGTACTAAAGGCAAAGAGCTGACAGTGGGGAGAAGGTCCTGGTATCATGCGGCTTCGTTGCTCTGGATTTTCCTGATTGGCATGCAGTGGATATCATTCACACAGGAATCCTGGTATACCGAGACCACTTCATTGGTGCTGTGGACGCTCGCAGCGGTCAGTATTCTGGAAGTGATTCTGCCTTTCAAAATAATGATTCGAACCATAATCAAGGCGGTTGTCCTTGTATATATTTTGCATAAGACATTAATCGATTACACCGTTTATATTCCTTACGGCACGTTAATGGAGCGTACAGAGCAATTTGTGCTGCACCTGGCACCTTACATCTGGTTCTCCCTGTGCGCGTGGGTGATGCTTGAAGCTGCCCTGCGCCTGGTGACTACAACGCGCCGAATTCTCGTTTTTCTGGGCATTAACATTATCTCGATGGGAATTCTCGACTCCTTTACCCAGTTTCCACTCTGGATTGAAATCGCCTGGGTTATGTTTGCAGGAATGGGATGGCTGGTATGTCAGCACTTCCGTAATTTCCAACTGCAATATCCACAAGGGTGGAAGCGAATTATCCGACATCCCTACAAAATTCTGGCCAACATTGCCATCATATTCTCTTTGATTATCGTAGCCAGTGTGAATATGCCGGAAGTTCCTCCTACCTTGACGGATCCTTATACCGCGTGGCGTAACTACACCGGAAGTTCGGGGAGTCAGACAGGCAACGGCACACTGGACATTCCGACAGCTACCGAGTCAGGGTACAGCAGGGAAGACAACCAGCTTGGCGGAGGGTTTAACTTCGACTATACACCTGTCATGTCTGTCACTACCAATGAGCGCAGTTACTGGCGTGGTGAGACGCGGGCAGAGTATACGGGAACAGGCTGGGATGATCGCGGACGAGGTGCGACAGAGGATGTTGAGGCGGGACAAGCACTGGAGAATGATGAACCCGGAAATGTAACCACCAAGCAAGTCACTCAGAAAGTGACGATGTTGAATGATAACGTGTATCCGATCCTCTTTGGAGCCTATTCCATCTCGAAAGTCACATCTGTCAATGGTGAGGCAAATTCAGACCGGATGTTATGGAATCCAGAGCAGGCAGAACTTCATGTCGTAACAGACCGTCAGCAACCGCAATATCCAAAGACGTATACGATTGTATCGGAAGCGCCAGTTATTGTGGAAGATGAACTTCGTACCAAATCTTTTGATGATCTGTATACGAGCAATCCGGCAGATGATATGTACCTGCAGCTGCCATCCAGATTCCCAGATCGGGTGACGGACCTGGCCACTGAAATTACAGCATCGGCAAATACGCCGTATGAAAAAGTGGCATTACTGCAAAACTATTTACAACAAAATTTTGATTATACAAACAATCCGGATTTATCCCGAAAAGTAAGTAGTGACTTTGTTGAAGGATTTTTATTTGACATTCGTGAAGGGTATTGTGATTATTTCTCGACTGCACTGGTTATGATGGCGCGCTCCGAAGGGATTCCCGCTCGTTGGGTGAAAGGGTACGCACCTGGACAGCTTTCGCTGAATTCAGACATGCAGGCCCCGCGCCAACCTGGAGCTGAGATCGAGACAACGTACACTGTAACGAATGCAGACGCGCATTCTTGGGCTGAAGTTTATTTTGGCGAGTATGGATGGATTCCGGTTGAAGCGACGCCGGGCTTTGACATGCCGTTGCTCACGGAACAACCGGATGTACAGCCGGTAGATGAGCCTGAAGAACAACCTGAAGAGGAACCGGTAAAAGAGGAAGAGCAGACTCCTGCGCCTGAACAGGCTTCATCCAGTATCCCGACTTTTGTAATCTGGGCTGCGGGAGCCATCATCGTATTGTGGGTGGCTTATATGTTCTGGCGAAATCGCCTCTCGCTTCGATTCTTCGTGCTTCGTCTCCGGACAGGTGGACCGCTAACCCCTGAACAAAAGGTAGTGGCAGAGACCGAACGCTGGATACGTTATGCGAAGCGCAAAGGATTGACCCGAAGCGGGGACGAGACACTTCGTGAATCGGTAACCCGCTGGAGCCAGCTGAAACCAGCTGCAGCAGCGACATTGCATGAACTTCTAGCGAAGTTTGAACAGACTCGTTATAGTCCAGCTTCTGTAACTGCAGACGATTGGAAGGCCGTCTATCAGACTGCTTCGAGGCTGCGTAAGGAACTTAAAGCGGAACGGGCGTAATGTCGCCCGTCCCGTTTTTCCTTTTTTCCTATACCGTGAGGCGCTGTATGCATTTTCAGGAAAGACGGATTTGTGATATAGTGTGTCGTATGAAACTGAGGTGACTTCTTTGTTTGAAATGTTAATGCCCAAGCTGCGTGTAGACACGGTTTTTGACATTAATCTGGAAGAGCTATACGCTCAAGGCTACCGTGGAATTATAACTGATCTGGACAATACACTCGTTGGGGCGAAAGCTCCTGATGCCACGCCCGAACTGATTGAGTGGTTCGCACGTGTCAAAGAGGCTGGTTTCCAGCTCATGATTGTGTCCAATAACAATTTGAATCGTGTATCCCTGTTTGCGACGCCACTGGATATCCAGTTTGTGCATAGTGCACGCAAACCATCGAATGTTCCGTTTCGTAGAGCAATGAAGATGATGGAGTTAACTCCTGAAAAAACGATTGTGGTAGGCGATCAGATGCTTACAGATGTCTATGGAGGGAATCGACTGGGACTCTATACGGTTCTGGTATTGCCGATCTCCATTGGAGATGAAGGCTTCATGACCCGCTTCAATCGGCGTGTGGAACGGATTGCTCTAACGAGTTTGCGCAAGAAAGGCTTATGGCTTGAGGAGGAAAAGAAGAAATGACAGAACCGCATAACGGCAATATTGCCGTAAGGTGCAGCGGATGCGGAGTGCATCTGCAAACGGAAAACCCGGAATTACCAGGATTCATCCCCGAAAAAGCGTTGGATCGTGAACCCGTCATTTGCCAGCGTTGTTTCCGTATTAAAAATTACAATGAGTCATCATCCGTTACAGTGGATCAGGACGAGTTCTTGGCCCTACTGAGCAAAATCGGGGATAAGGATGCACTTGTCATCCATATCGTTGATCTGTTTGACTTTGATGGCAGTATCATCTCTGGTTTGCAGCGTTTTGTAGGCAACAATCCGGTATTGCTTGCCGTGAACAAAACGGACTTACTTCCTAAAGTAACCAACTGGAACAAGGTTCGCAACTGGGTGCAAAAACAGGCCAAAGAACAAGGTTTGCGCACCGTGGATGTCGTTCTGTGCAGTGCGAAGCAAAATCAGGGCTTCGACCGACTGCTTGAGCTTGTCGGGACGTATCGCGGAGATCGTGACGTATATGTGGTTGGTGGTACTAATGTGGGCAAATCCACACTGATTAACCGTCTGATTCGTGATTACAGTGATCTCGAGCAGGAACTCACGACATCCCGTTATCCGGGGACGACGCTCGATATGGTTAATATTCCACTGGACGATGGAAAAGCTATTATTGATACACCGGGAATTGTATACCCTTGGCGTTTCAGTGAGATTGTGTCCCGTAAAGATCTGGCTGCCATTATGCCAGAAAAACCGCTTAAACCGGCTGTTTATCAGTTGAATTCTGGTCAGACGCTGTTCTTCGGCGGCATGGCTCGTTTTGACTTTGTAGAGGGAGATCGTCAGTCCTTCACTTGTTTTATCAGCACTGCTCTTGATATTCACCGGACGAAGCTGGAACGTGCAGACGACTTGTATCGTGACCATCTGGGTGAGTTGCTGTCTCCACCAACGCGTGAAGATGCAGCGGATATGCCTGAATGGACCAGACATGAATTCCGTATCAAACGTG
Organism: Paenibacillus sp. 276b; assembly: GCF_900107875.1. NCBI lineage: Bacteria > Bacillati > Bacillota > Bacilli > Caryophanales > Paenibacillaceae > Paenibacillus > Paenibacillus sp. 276b. Next base: position 466,570 of record NZ_FNRR01000004.1, read on the forward strand.
GCAGCCAGTCGGATGTATTCATTTCCGGACTGGGCTGGATTAAGGTTAACGGTGAGAATGGGGCGCTTGTAGCTGTTCATGCTCCAAAAGGTATTCGTGTACTGATCCGCCCATCCTTGATCTAATGTAATTACAGCAGCATTTTCACCAGATCGGAGGCGGAAGTATGTCGGAACAGAAAAAAACAAATCCTTCACTCCCTGTCCTGCTTGGCGTTATGGGTGATCCCATTGCACATTCCAAATCGCCTGCTATGCATAATGCGGCTCTGCAGGCTGCAGGAGTGAATGGAATGTATATGCCGCTGCATGTTCGTCCCGAGCAGCTGGAATCCGCCATTCGAGGCATTGTGGCGCTGGGGTACCGCGGTGTGAATGTAACCATTCCGCACAAAGAACAGGTGATGCAGTATCTTGATGTCATTGATGAAAGTGCACGCCTGATTGGCGCGGTGAACACCATTGTCAATGAAGAAGGCAAGCTGACAGGGTATAATACGGATGGCATCGGTTATGTGCGTTCCTTGAAGGAAGAAGCTGTTCCGGAACTCGCAGGTAAACGTATCGCTGTTCTGGGGGCTGGCGGAGCAGCAAGAGGTGTGATATACGCTCTTGCTTTGGAGAAGCCTGAACGGATTAGTATTCTTAACCGTACAGCCGACAGAGCCGTTGCCCTTGCTTCCGATCTGCGCGCTCATGGACTGGGTGACATCACAGGTAGTGGAATGGAAGAGGCTGCTGCGGTACTGGCTTCGGCTGATATCGTGATTAACACGACAGCAGCAGGCATGCATCCGCATGTAGATGACGTACCTGTTGACCCTGCACTCATTCGAGCAGGCGCAGCAGTAAGCGACCTTATTTACAATCCGCTGGAAACACGCCTGCTTCGCGAGTCAAGGCAGCGTGGATGTACTGTGCATGGTGGTCTTGGTATGTTTATATACCAGGGTGCGGTAGCATTCGAGCACTGGCTGGGCATCCCGGCTCCCGTGGAGACGATGCGGCGAGCTGTGTTAGACAGTTTTTGATATTGTAAAATGAAAACAAGATTACACGATGACGAAGAGTGCAGAACCAATCTGAAGAAACGAAGTGCTCGCCTCAAAGCTTTCTGTAGGAAAGCTGCTTCGGAAGCATAAGCTTTCACCGGATTTCCCCCTTTATAAATGAAATGAAGAAATCTGGGGATAACAGCGATCGTAAGATGGTACTGCAATCGTAGTCACACTGTGTAAACTTTGTTAGTTCGTTTTATGAATGTAAAAATATAATTGAACGGTCAGGCCTAGGGCAGACATTGTGCTGTTGCTAAGGCTTGCTCACCATAAGGAGTATGGAGTATTCATGTTAAACGGTAAACAAAAGCGCTTTTTGCGTTCACAGGCACATCATCTGACCCCTGTATTTCAAATCGGCAAAGGGGGAACGAATGAGCACCTGTTCCGTCACATCGAAGATGCGATTGAGAAGCGCGAATTGATGAAAGTGCAAGTGCTCAACAACAATGACGAGGACAGAAAAGAGATGGCCGAAGAAGTTGCCCGTGAAACGGGTAGTGAGCTTGTACAAGTCATCGGTAACACAATCATCCTGTACAAAGAATCGCGCGATAACAAACAAATCGAACTACCTAGATAAGGGAGTGTGACGCGGGTGAAGATCGGTATCATGGGTGGTACGTTTGATCCGATCCACATGGGACACCTCCTGGCAGCTGAAGCGGCAAGGGATTCGCATGCACTGGATGAGATCTGGTTCATGCCTTCCCATGTTCCACCTCACAAACGCGGCGCCGGAGCTTCGGGACAGCAACGTCTCGAAATGACGGAAGCGGCTGTGAAAGGTGTGCAGCAATATGAGGTGCTGGGTATCGAGATGGAACTTGGCGGTGTGTCCTATACCATTGATACCATGAAGGAGCTTTGGCGCCGCTATCCGCAGCATGAATTTTACTTTATTGTTGGAGCGGATATGGTGAACTATCTTCCCAAATGGGAGCAGATCGAAGAGCTCGCCGAACGTTTAACCTTCATCGGTGTGGGAAGACCGGGATTCCAGTTACATCTGGATGACCTGCCGGACGCGTTGCAGGATCGGGTATTGTTGGCTGAGATGCCCCTAGTGGATATATCATCCACAGCCGTACGCAGACGTCTTGCCAAAGGTCATTCGGTACGTTTCATGATTCCTGATGAGGTGCACCAATACATTGTAAGGAGCGGTTTATATGGGACTAAGCCGTGACGAACTGATCCGCGCAGTTTCCGGTCAAATGCCGGAGAAGCGTTGGAAGCATACGCTGGGTGTCATGGAGTCGGCAGTGTTATTGGCTGAAAAATATGGTGCTGATCCTGTAAAAGCGGATTTGGCAGCAATCTTGCATGATGTGGCCAAGTATTGGCCCGTATCTGAGATGGAAGCGGTCATCCGTGATAATGGTTTGAACGAAGAACTTTTGCAGCATGACAAGCAGCTCTGGCATTCCGAAGTGGGTGCTTTTGTTGCTGAACGTGACTACGGCATCGATGATGCCGAAATTATTAATGCTATTCGTTGGCATACCTCGGGTCGAGTGGGCATGAGCCTGCTGGATAAAGTGGTATGTCTTGCGGATTATATTGAACCGGGAAGAGACTTCCCGGGAGTAAATCATATTCGCGAACAGGCTGAGCTCAGTCTGGAAGAAGGTTTAATTGCCGGTTTTGACTCAACGATCAGCTTGTTGATCTCGCAGCGCCGTGTCATTTACCCTTTGACCATGTTGTCGCGGAATGACTTGATTGCACATTTATAGATTAGATTATGGAGGTTGGTTCATGACAGTATCATCGAAAGAACTTATGAATATGGCGGTTGCGGCCGCTGACGATAAAAAAGCATCCAACATTGTAGCACTGGATCTGATTGGTATCTCGCTGGTAGCGGACTATTTTGTTATCTGTCACGGGAATTCCGATACTCAGGTACAGGCGATTGCAACAGAAATTCGCAAACAGGCGCATGCAGCCGGAGTGAACATCAAAGGCATCGAAGGTATGGATTCCGCACGTTGGGTATTGATGGATATGGGTGATGTGGTTGTTCATATCTTCCACCGAGACGAGCGTGAGTATTACAACATTGAACGACTGTGGTCTGATGCCAAAGTGGTGGAAACGGTATGAGTTTGATCGCAGGAACAGTCGTCAACTTGCCGGTTTCACGTGAAGTGTCTCCGTTTGGCTACTTTTTGACGACAGGATCGGAAGATGTACTGCTTCACTATACGGAGCTTACACGGGACGTTAAAATTGGAGAAACGCTGGAGGTCTTTCTGTTCTTTGATACGGAAGATCGCCTGGCGGCAACCATGAAAAAACCATATCTCACTCTAGGCGAAATGGCACGTCTGGTTGTGGCTGACATTCATCCACGCCTTGGCTGTTTCCTCGAGATGGGGCTTGGGCGGCAATTGCTACTCCCGATTCGTGAGCTGTCTGAATTGGAAGAGCTGCGTCCCCAGGTGGGCGATGAAGTCTTTGTTATTATGGAACATGACAAGCAGGGACGTTTGCGTGCGAAATTGGCCGGAGAACGTGAGCTTGCACCATTGTCTTTCCATGCGCCAACCTCATGGGTTAATCAATGGGTTGAAGCTACGGTGTACAAGACACTTCAGATGGGTACGTTTGTACTTGTTGAAGGTGGAGTGCTGGGATTTGGAGCCATTGGCATGATCCATTCCTCGGAGCGTAACCGGATGCTGCGTCTGGGTGAAAAGGTAAACTGCCGGGTAACTATGGTCCGTGAAGATGGACGTGTCAATCTGGCAATGTCTCCTCTCAAAGAGGTTGGTCGCAACGAAGATGCAGACAAACTGCTTGCTTTCATGAAAGAGCGCCCTACGGGCGGCATGCCGTATTCGGATGCAACCCCGCCGGACATCATCAAGCAGCGCTTTGGTATCAGCAAATCCGCTTTCAAACGGGCCTTGGGCAAACTGATGAAGGACGGTCTGGTAACTCAAAAGGAAAACTGGACCTATCTGACAGAGTCTGTACCTCAGGATCAGAACGAGGACAAGTAGACAAACGGGTAGAATGGATCAAGCATACGCTTGAATCCACAAGTAAAGGCAGGGCAAGGCTGGGTGAACTCCGGACGCCCCTGCTTTTTCTTTTGTTCAAAAGAGATTCGAAAATGAAATTGAAAGTGCGGTGCCTGACATGTCTTACCGGAAATTTGCCTATGTGTACGATGAATTAATGGAGGATATGCCTTATCCGGACTGGATAAGGTTTGCGAGAACGGCTTGGGAACGGCATGGCATGCCGAAAAGTGTGGCTGAACTGGGCTGTGGAACCGGCTCAATTACGATCCCACTGGTGAACTCCGGCTTTGAAGTTACAGGTATTGACCTGTCAGCGGACATGCTGTCTGTTGCACGCAGTAAAATGGAGGCCACGCCTCAAGGCCACCGCTTATATCGGGAAGGCAGTGTCCGCTGGGTGCAGCAGGATATGCGGGACTGGAGAGTACCGGAGCCTGTGGACTCGGTGATATCGTTCTGTGATTGCGTGAATTATCTGCTTGAAAAAGAGGATATCGTTCGTACCTTTCAGCGTACTTACGAGATGCTAAAGCCGGAGGGCACATTCCTGTTCGATGTACATCATCCGAATACCCTTATTCGATACGAAGAGGAGCAACCATTTGTGTTGGACGAACGCTCCGTATCGTATATTTGGACCTGTGATATGGATCATGAACGGTGTGAGATTGAGCATCATCTAAGTATCTTTTCGCGTGTGGCTGAGAGCGGCAAGGATATGTACCAACGGTTTGAAGAGGTTCATGTTCAGCGTGCGTATGATCCGGACTGGATGAAGCTGGAGCTCACGAAGGCTGGCTTCAGAGATGTACGTGTATATGCTGATTTTGAGTGGAAAGAGGCGGGAGAAGGCGCACAGCGTCTATTCTATGTAGCCGTGAAATAGGATTAAGATAAAGAACTGTCCTTATGATGTTTGTATAAGGGCAGTTCTTTGTTTATAAGAATGTTTTTTATATGTAATAAAAGTTATTGCCAGTGGGGTTAAAGGAAGCCATAATAGTTGGATGGAAAACGTTTTCTAATTAGTAGAATCCTGAAAAATTAAATTCTGGGTGGGATGCAGAATGGAAAGTACATACAAAACAAGGCTTACTTCTGAACAGTTAGACGGAATTGTGCAGCAGCATTTTAACACAGGTATCCAAGAATACAAAGAAATGATCGACGGCTGGGCAAACCACGCTTACTTTATCACCAAGAACGACGGACAGAAGGTTGTACTCAAAATAGCTCCTTCTAATGGCATTAAGCTGATGCGCTGCGAACAGCATGTCATGGTTGCTGAGGTTGAAGCACTACGACTCGCGGCAGAACTTCAGGATGTACCCGTTCCTCGGGTATTGGCCTATGATCCATCGCTCACCCTGGTTCCGGCAGAGTATTTTATTATGGAGTACATGCCAGGAACGCCGTATAACAAAGTCAAAGATCAGTACAGTGCAGAAGAGCAGGAATTCATAGAGCAGCAGCTGGGTGCGTACAATCGTCGGATCAATGAAATTAAAGGAGAGAAGTTTGGTTACTTTTCCTCAAAGAAATCGCATTATACGACGTGGAAAGAAGCTTTCCTGTGCCTAATGGATGATATGCTTGCAGATAGCAAGGCAGCGGGTTTGGAATTTTCGATTCGTTATGAGGAACTGGAGCGTTTGATTCAAGAAAAATCGGATGTGCTGGATGATGTCAAAGAGCCTGTGCTTGTACATTGGGATTTGTGGGATGGGAATGTATTTGTAGAAGCGGGGAAAATCACGGCTATTATCGATTTTGAACGTTCCCTTTGGGCAGATCCTTTCATGGAGCACTATTTCAGTCATTTTAATAATACACTGGGATTCCTCAAAGGATATGGAAGAGCGGTTACAACAGATAGTGAACGAAAAAGAAGAAGTTTATATGATCTGTACTTTGATCTGGCGCTGAGAATCGAGTGTCCGTATCGTCAATACGAGAACAAGGAACACATTCAGTGGTCGATTGATAATCTAGAAGAAGGAATCAAGCGATTCCAGTCGTCTTAATGTGTATACTGATGCATAGCATTGCTTATACTCAACAGACAGTGTAATATTGACTTTAATGCTGCTTTTTTATATAATGTTTCCGATCATATCGTATACATATTTCGATGATAAGGATCAGTAGTGAATCCTGTACATGACAGAGAGCCGGCGGTTGGTGCAAGTCGGTTGACAGTATTTCACGAACTCGCCTTGGAGAAATGCGGTGATTACACCATCTTGCAAACGACCGAAGTTACATTCGGGTTCAGGAATGGAAATCCGCATCGGTTAACCGCCGTTACAGGTCCAAAGGGAGTGGATGACGAAGCACGATCGTCCGCTAACTAGGGTGGTACCACGGGAATTCAACCTCTCGTCCCTAGCGCTGCAAACGCTACGGGATGCTGAGGTTTTTTTGTTGCAATAAAAGCGAATAACCAAGAGGAGGAACAATAGATGAGTGAGAATCAACAGCCGAAACACGGCTATAAGCCACAAGACATGGAGAAAAGTTGGCAGCAATACTGGGATGACAATAAAACGTTTAAAACGGGTGAAGACCCCGCTAAACCGAAGTTTTATGCCCTGGATATGTTTCCATATCCATCCGGCTCAGGCTTGCACGTAGGTCACCCGGAAGGATATACGGCAACGGATACTGTATCCCGTTTCAAACGTATGCGCGGTTTCAATGTATTGCATCCAATGGGTTGGGACGCTTTCGGCCTGCCTGCTGAGCAGCATGCATTGGATACTGGTGAGCATCCACGGGATATTACATTCCGCAATATTGACAATTTCCGTCGCCAGATCAAATCACTGGGTTTCTCATATGACTGGGATCGGGAGATCAGCACAACAGACCCTGACTATTACAAATGGACGCAATGGATCTTCATCCAGTTGTACAATAAAGGCCTGGCTTATGTAGATGAAGTGCCTGTGAACTGGTGCGAAGCTTTGGGAACGGTACTGGCGAACGAAGAAGTTATCGACGGTAAGAGTGAGCGTGGTGGACATCCGGTCGTTCGTAAACCGATGCGCCAATGGGTATTGAGAATTACGGAATATGCAGAGCGTTTGCTGGAAGACTTGGAAGAGCTGGACTGGTCGGAAAGTATCAAGGATATGCAGCGCAACTGGATCGGCAAATCGACCGGGGCGGAAGTTACTTTTGCCATTGAGGGTCATGAAGAAGTTATTAAAGTGTTTACGACACGTGCAGATACTTTGTTTGGTGCAAGTTATGCTGTATTGGCACCTGAGCATGAGCTGGTTGAAGTCATTACAACGGCTGAACAGCGTGAAGCAATCAAGGCATATCAGGAACAGGCTGCTCGCAAGAGTGATCTGGAACGTACTGATTTGGCTAAAGACAAAACGGGTGTGTTCACAGGAACTTATGCAATCAATCCGGTAAACGGAGCGAAGGTGCCAATCTGGATCGCCGATTATGTTCTGGCTGGATACGGCACAGGGGCGATCATGGCCGTTCCGGGACATGACGCTCGTGACTGGGAGTTTGCGAAACAGTTTGGTCTGGACATCATCGAGGTTGTACAGGGTGGCGACGTGACACAAGAAGCGTATTCCGGAGACGGACCGCATGTGAACTCCGATTTCCTGAACGGATTGAACAACGAAGAAGCGATTGCGAAGATGATTGCCTGGTTGGAAGAGAATGGTAAGGGGCAAGGCAAGGTAACCTATCGTCTGCGCGATTGGCTGTTCAGCCGTCAGCGTTACTGGGGTGAACCAATCCCGATTCTGCATCTGGAAGACGGAACGATGAAGACGGTGCCGGAAGATCAACTGCCTTTGCTGCTGCCGGATATTGACCAGATTAAACCCTCGGGCACTGGAGAGTCACCACTGGCGAATGTTACGGAATGGGTTAACACCGTAGATCCGGAAACGGGAATGAAAGCACGTCGCGAGACGAACACAATGCCACAATGGGCAGGTAGCTGCTGGTATTACCTGCGCTTTATTGATCCACACAATGACAAGGAACTGATCTCTCAGGAGAAACAGCAGCAATGGCTGCCAGTTGATCTGTATATCGGGGGAGCAGAGCACGCGGTGCTTCACTTGCTGTACGCTCGTTTCTGGCATAAAGTGCTGTATGATCTGGGTGTGGTGCATACCAAAGAGCCGTTCCACAAACTGGTCAACCAAGGGATGATCCTGGGAACCAACAATGAGAAGATGAGTAAATCCCGTGGTAATGTTATTAACCCGGATGAGATCGTCAATGAATTCGGTGCAGATACATTGCGTCTGTATGAAATGTTCATGGGGCCTCTGGAGGCGACAAAACCATGGAACGCTAACGGGGTTGAGGGCATGCACCGCTTCCTGTCACGTGTATGGCGTCTGTTCATCAATGAAGATACAGGTGCAATTAATGACAAGATCACAGCAGATGGTGGAACCGATGAGTTCAAGCGGACTGCACACAAGACAATCAAAAAGGTTACAGAGGATATGGAACATCTGCGTTTCAACACAGCGATCAGCCAGTTGATGATCTTCATCAACGATGCGTACAAAGCAGATACGCTGCCGCGTGAAGCAATGGAGAACTTTGTACAGCTGTTGTCACCGCTGGCACCGCATATGGCAGAGGAGCTGTGGAGCCGTCTCGGTCATGAAGGTGGAATCTCTTACGTAGCTTGGCCTGAGTATGATGAGTCCATGACGGTGGACGCCGAAGTGGAGATTGTTGTTCAAGTGAATGGCAAAATTGTAACCCGTGCTACGATCGCGAAGGATCTGGACGCACAGGGCATGCAGGACTTTACAATGGAACTGGCACCTGTGAAACAGGCACTGGAAGGCAAGACCATTCGCAAGGTCATTGCCGTTCCAGGCAAACTCGTTAATATTGTTGCCGGTTAATCTCACCGGCTTTGAATAGTTCATCCAGCTTCAACAAATCTTCATCATATTTGTCGTGAGTCGTCTGGATCAGACTGTCAAAAACCCCATTCAGACTGACCTTTAGCAGGGCAAGTGCCTGTGCGGTGATGCCGCCAGGGACAGCCACGCGAGCCTGAAGTTCTTGCGGGGTGTATCCTCCTTCGGTGAGCAGCTTGCCTGTTCCCAGGAGCATCTCGCCGGCAAGAGCGCAGGCGTCGGCTCGTTTGATGCCTGTAAGCTTGACGGCACTCTCAATCCATTGCTCCAGAAAGAACGATATGAATGCAGGTCCGCAGCTGGAGAAGTCGGATGTGATCCGGGTGCAGGCTTCATCCACTTGATAGGGTCTGCCGATATGACTGAGCAGCCCTTCCAGCACAGCGCGGTCTTCGGTAGTCATTCGCTCACCGTGAATACACAGGGACGCTCCGCTGCCGACCTGGTGCGTAACGCTGGGGATAACTTTGGAGACTTTGCAAGGAAGTGAAGATTCCAGATGGCGCAGCTGCACGGGACTGGTGATCGAGACGATTATATGATTGGGATTCACGACAGGCAGGATGTCGTCAATGACATGTTTGAATTCAAGTGGCTTCACGCACAAAAAGATGATATTGCTGCGGATGACGGTTTCCCGGTTGCTCTGTGATTCATGCAGACCGGGGTAACGTAGGGATAGCTGCCGTACTTTGGAAGGGGTTCTATTGCTGGCGGCGATCTGCCGTGGCTCAAGTGCACCGGATTGAATCAAGGCATAGATCAGCAGGCTGCCCATGCTGCCGGTTCCGATAAATCCAACCTTCATTGTTCAGGCCTCCTTTCATGCTTTACGGTAATGGCGCAGTTCTTTCCCTCTAGTGTATGCGTCAGGACCTGCTTCACATGACATGAAAATAGTACAGCTTGGTTTACCAGGCAAATCCAACGGTTCGGAAGCACCGCCCGTGTTCAGAATAGATTTTTTTGAATCCAGGGAGAGGTGTGGAAGAAAATGAGATGGAACAAGGGGATGACCATTGCTGCGGCGGTGGTCGGATGTATTCTGATATTATGGTCGGGCAAAAGTGAACAGCCGCCTTCGGGCTGGGAACCTATGCAGCTCGCCACCGAGAAGCCGACGATAGAGCAGGAAACCCCTGCTGTACAGTCGGCTACTTTGGTTCAGGAACAAACGAAGGCTTCCGATGCAGAACAGAGATCGTCAACAACAGAGGCCCCAGTAGAGACTAATCTGGTTGATGCCGCAGCAGGGAAAGTGTCTGATCAGACAGTTGCAGTTAAGCAAACGGATACTCCTACTGATGGGACACAAACGAAATCCGAGGCAGCGGTTGTTTCACCAGACAATAACCAAGCTTTGGTAAGCAATGAAGATGTCGACAATGGCAAAATTGATGTCAATACAGCTCCGGCAGCGAAGCTTATGGACCTTCCTGGAATTGGGGAGAAAAAGGCGCAAGCCATTATTGATTATCGTAATTCCCATGGTCCTTTTACCAAAGTCAGCGATCTGACCAAGGTGAAAGGAATCGGAATGAAGATGCTGGAGAAAATGGCTCCTTATGTACAGATCAGGTAATCACGCAATATTAAATATTAGGATATAAGTTGAATTGGAAATGACATAAGAACGATGTATGGGTTCAACTTTCATCATGTGGGAGGGAAACGGTTATGAGCACAGCAGACGTACGCAAAGACTGGGATACGTATTTCATGGACATCGCATATATGGTCTCTACCCGTTCCCGCTGTTCACGCCGCCATGTTGGCGCCGTACTTGTTCAGGGGAAGAAACTGCTTGGAACAGCCTATAACGGTGCGCCCATGGGGGTTCCGGACTGCTCTGAAGCAGGATGCATGATCTCGGAAGAATATGAGCTGGTGGTAACCGACGGTCAGGAGGAAATGGTTAAAAAGCAACGCTGTATTCGTACTATTCATGCGGAGCAGAATTTGCTTTTGTTCACCGATCGAATTGACCGTGAAGGCTCTTCTGTATATGTCACGGATGAACCTTGCTGGACTTGCTCTAATATGCTCGCGAATAGCGGTATTACAGAAATCGTGTTTCATCGCCCGTATCCCAAGGACACAGGCAAGGTAACAAATATGATGAAGCAAAAAGGTATTACGTTTCGTAAGCTGGAAAATTACCAGCCTCCGCGGGAGACGATGATGACAGTAAGTGACTAGAACCAATATAATATTCAAATTTGCGGGGAAGAACCTCCGGTTGCTGTATCAGCTGCCGGGGGTTTTTCTGCGTTCATACGGGTGACACAAAGGAGGGGAAGAAAATGAAAGGTAGACCTTTACTCGTATTTACCGTCTGCTGGTTATGCGGTAGTGGGATGGCATGTGTATTATCGGGTTGGTCCTTGATCGTGGGAATGATCGGAGCATTCGTTTGTCTGCCTCTTTTACTACGATGGATTGATATACGCGGTTGGTCCATCTTGTTACTGATTGGAGCACTCGTTGGCGGTGCTGTGCACTGGGAATGGAATGATGCGCGGAATCGGAGTAGTCTGCCCGATATCACACATACGACAGCCGAGGATTTGGACGGTTATGCAGCTACACTCGAAGGAACCCTTATGTCGGATGTACGCATAGATGGGGATCGGGCTGATTTTGAAATGCAGGTCACGTCGATGCTTCCACTATCCGATGCATCCTCGGCGCCAGCGTCGGAAGCGCGAACTGCGCCTAACGTGAGAGAACGTCTAATGGTCCAAGTTCGCCTGGCTGAGGAAGAAGAACAGCAAGTAGCAGCAGGGTGGAAGCGAGGAGATACGATCACGTTGACGGGTGCGCTTGCGCTTCCCAGCGAAGCTAGAAATTTTGGTGGGTTTGACTATCGAAATTACTTAAGGACTCTTCATATCCATTGGTTGTTTAAAGTGAAGGGTGCCAGCTCGGTAACCACCGTTCCGCCGGAAGGGCTGGGGGAACTCAATATCCTCCGGTGGAATGACATCGTCAGGCATAAACTTGGCGCAGCGGTAGAACAGATATTTCCCGAACCTCATGCGGGGTATATGAAAGGCCTGATTATTGGGATGGCTAATGATATCGATCCGGATACATATGGACAATTTTCACAGCTTGGTTTAACTCATATATTGGCGATCTCCGGAACACATGTCGCGGTGTATGTGGCATCGCTGCTTCTCCTTTTATCATGGCTTAGGTTAACCCGAGAAACCTCGCTCACCATTGTGTTGCTGCTAATACCTGCATATGTACTGTTGTCTGGCGGTTCGCCATCAGTCATTCGTGCGGGTATCATGTCGATGATTGGTTTGTATATGGCGCGGCGCGGGCTTGCGAGGGATGGATTGCAGATGATCAGTGCAGCAGCGTTGTTGATGATGTGGTGGAACCCGTATTTTTTACTGAGCGTGAGCTTTCAGCTATCTTTTCTTGTAACGGCTGGACTGATGATTTACATGCCACTGATTAATCGGATATTTAGCAGTTGGCCCAAGGGCCTTGCAGCAACAGCTTCTGTGACGGTAACAGCACAGCTCATTTCTTTTCCGGTCACGATTCTGTATTTCAACCAGTTTTCACTGCTTTCATTTGTCGCAAACTTCCTGCTTGTATCTTTGATCAGTGCCATTGTACTTCCTCTTGGAACGGTTGCCCTGATTTTATCGTTCATTTGGATACCTCTGGCTAAACCATTGGCGTGGATTGCTATTATGTTGAACAAATTGACCTTTGTAAGTGTGGAGTGGATGAACAGTTTGCCTGGATTTGTGCTGATCTGGGCTACCCCATCGCTACTGTGGATAACAGCATATTATGCCGTTCTCTATGCGCTTCTGCGGGTCCTTCATCGTGGTCGAGGTGACCAGCCTGTAGTTCAGGGCACAGAAGAGGATACGGCTCCGCTGGATCGCCGATTTGTTGGGGGAACGCCTAAAGCGGCTCTAGGATTGTCTGGGTTGTCTAATGTATCATCACAAGGATTAAACAAAGGTGGACGTGAGGCTAGCCCGGGTTCGATGACAACATTAAGTGCAAGTATTGCCTGGCCGGAATATACCAGTGCATTTGCTGCGCGTGGGGCGGGTTTTTACTCTGGTGAACGGATGAACGTCTTCCACAAATGGATGTGTGCGCTGCTGGCTCTCAGCTTTGTGGTGGGATTATGGTGGGCATACCAGACACCGCAGCCTGCGGGGACAGGAGTGGTGCAGTTTTTGGATATCGGACAAGGGGACAGTACACTTATTACAACACCTGAAGGCAAACATATTTTGGTCGATGGTGGAGGTACGGTCCAGTTCGGGAAGTCTGAACAATCCTGGAAGACACGGCGTGATCCATACGAAGTAGGGGCCAAGGTGGTCGTTCCTTTATTGAAAAAGCGGGGCATTCATCGGCTGGACGCCGTAATCGTAACCCATGCCGATCAGGATCATGCTGGTGGATTACAGGCCGTGCTCGAACAGATTCCAGTGGAACGATTCATGTTCAATGGGACAACCAGCGGTACAGCCAATTTCGAGAAATTGCTGGATACCGTTATAGACAAGCAGATTCCGTTATATGCCATTCGCCAAGGGATGTCCTACGCTCCGGATGGGGAGACCAGACTACATTTTATATATCCGGATCTGGAGAAAGCGATGGATACAGAAGAAAGATTGCCCTTCTCGGAACATCAGAATCATGATTCGGTTGTCTTTATGCTGGAAATGGCAGGCGCCTCATTATTGTTCACAGGAGACATGGATGCTGCAGCCGAGCAGGATCTGCTCTATATGATTCAAGATGGATCGCTCTCAGCCTCGTTTGGACAGTACGATGCGGATGCTACGTTAGTAGATGTTACTATTCAGGAGATGTTTACACGTCATTTGGGGGAGAATCATGAGGTTCCTGTCACCATAGACGTATTAAAAGTTGCACACCACGGTAGCAAAACATCGTCAACGGAAGCTTGGTTACAGTACTGGAATGCATCTGCATCCGTGATATCTGCTGGGGCCAACAATACATATGGACATCCCAATCCTGGGGTGCTTGAACGTCTTGTAGATTCGGGTACAGAGATCTATCGAACAGATCAAATGGGGGAGATTCAGATGAAGATCAAAGATGGGAAGATTGATGTGCGCTACAAGTTGACGATGGATGATTCATGAATTTCTGTGGGAGTTGGCTAAAATGGATTACTCTCTTGCTTTTGAAATACCAACTATTAAGCTAATTATAGTCGCACTGAATAAGTTAATCGTGTGATCGATTTGATCCCAAGTTTTATGGCGTATCATCATATTATATACAATAAATAATAGACTACAGAGTAGAAAAAATCCCAGGAAGTACTTTAAAAAGATTTTCAAATTCATTTAATCTGCCTCATATCTGCTTAGAAATTTTGTTGCGCCGTTGTGAGTTCTAGTTCGTCTGTGCGACTTGAATTACTATTAAATAGTGTCCAGTTTTCCGTTAGTTGTCTGATTTCGCTCCTCTACGTGCCTATATTTTCTATTTTAAGTTATAAAATGGGATTGATTATGCTGTTTATGTGAAATTAATGTAAAATTTCGTGAAAGATACGTAATACTTCTGTGTTCATCATGTTCGCTCAATAAAGATAAAATCTATACAGTCCCAATCTACAACTGGTTGTCATTTATTAATTTTCTCTATGAAGTACATCATTTGCTCGAAGAATGAAACCAAAAGCCCGCTTTCCTTTATACTCCTCGGGGAGAATGCCGGAAAGCGGGCTAATCTTGGAATGACTTATAACAACGAATTATTCAACGCCATCTTTGAAGTGTTTACTCCAATGTTTGTCGCCTTTGTGCAACAGATCTTCTACGGTTTTCTCAAGCGTCAGCAAGAGCTGTGCTCGTACATCAAGCACGGTTTCTCTGTACAAGCGTTCTTCCGATCCGACGATTTTATCGCCGTATAATGCCTGTGCAGCGGTGTATTTCCGATGTTCCTCAACCAGGGTATCAATAGACTGCAAAGCATGTTCCACAAAATGGGATATGCTTTGATATTCTTTGGGCATTTGTTCTTTTAACGCTTGAATTTTTGCAAGAGCTGGCATGCTCATCACCTCGTGTTATGAATGTAAATTTACAATACACTGTTTTCATGAAAATTACATTAAAACGAGCTTAAATTTGTACAAAATTTGAACTTTTTTATTTTCAATGCTATAAGTGTTGTTAGCTATAATGTATGCCATTGTAATAAAATTGAGTCGTGTAAGTACTGGAATGACTTTTGAGCTGGCTTGATGACTCGTTATGCAATTTCTGTTATTCTAAGAGAAGATTTCAGCGGCCCCAATACATAAGCCGTTATTTTGTTATGGCAATAAAAAAAATACTTAACTTTGCAACAATTTTATTGATGGTCACGTCTGTAAGGTTGCAGGGAGAGGGGGATCCTTTGTGGTAGAGCCGGAACTCATCAGAGCCGCTCAATCGGGCGATCGCGACGCTCTAATTACCCTATTGCGGGACATTGAACAGCATGTTTATCGGACCGCATATTACATTCTAAATAATGAACAAGACGCTTTGGATGCTGCTCAGGAAGCGTTGATCCGAATTTACACCAAGATTAATTCATATGAGGAAAAGGCCCAGTTTAAGACATGGGTTCAACGCATCGTCACGAATATCTGTATTGACAAATTCAGAAGAACCAAGCCCTCCGTCTCCATTGACGAGCATGATATGGTTTTTCAGGACAATCAGGATGTGGAATTCGAAGTGATGTCCACATATGTGGCAAAGGATATTCAGGATGCCATTAACAAGCTGCCTGAGCATCATCGTACCGTTATTGTTCTAAGATATTTGCAGGACTTATCCTATAACGAAATTGCGGATTGCCTCGATCTTCCGTTGAATACGGTTAAATCTTATTTATTTAGAGCCAGACAGCAATTACAGAATCTACTACAGGAGTATCAGAAAGGTGGTGTGACAGGATGAAATGCGAAGAGGTGGTGGAATGGATGCACCGGTATCTGGATCATGATCTGGGCGAGGCGGAAACTGCGCAGATGCTACAGCATGTGGCCCAATGCGCGGAGTGCGCCGAAAATTTTAGTTTGCTCAGAGCTCTCTCCAGAGAACTGGAAGATTTGCCGCAGGTAACCCCGAGATTCAGTCTGGTTGATGCCATTATGCCGCAACTGGATGCAATCGACGAAGCGAAAAGGGAACAAAGCAGTACAATACAGGAAATGAGTCCTGTCCCTGCTGCATTTGAGAATTTACAGCGTTCAAGTGAGCGGAAACCGAAGCAAAAATGGTTGAATTCTATGGCGGGCCGGATGTCCATGGGCGCAGCAGCAGCCGCTGTTGTACTGGGCGTTGCCATTTTTGGATATCAGCCAGAGAAGATTGAAAATGCAGAAACGATAATGAGCACGGGCAGTACCCAAGAAGGCGGGAATGAGGATCAAAATCCACTGAGCAGAGAGATCAACAATGAAGATTCTTCCTCCTCACTACAGAGCGATAACAGTGTGTGGATCGATAGTTCGGAAAGTCAGCCATCCGCTGAAGATAAACAAGCTCAAGAGGTTGGTCCTGAAGAAAACGGTTCAGAGAAGGTGCAGGAACCAGAATTGAAGGAAGAGCAACCTTCTAAACAGCCAGATACTGGGTCAGAATTGAACAAGAGTGATGCAACGAAAAACGCCCCTTCCAGTTCCAATCCTGCTGATAGTACCAAGAGTGCAGATCAGCAAAAAAGTCAGGATTCAGGAGCTGCTACCGGACCTTCGGCAGGTTCTACTGAGAGTGGAGCAACGGAGCCTGAAAATGGGGATGCACAATCATTCACTACTTCTCAGGATATGCCTGATGTTAAGGTAGAAGAGCCGACGGAGGGCGTGACTAGTCCTGATTCCGAGACAGGCATGGATGCAGCGGGAGGAAATAAGGGATTGGCTGCCAAGGATTCAGGTGCACTTGCCACGACGACTCCAAAAGAATGGAAGTCACCCGATGGCTCCTATCTGGTCATGCTGCTCGGCGATCAGATCAGCATTTACTCTAAACCTGCCGCTGACCCGGATGTGCTTAATCTGGTCGAGCAACGTAGTGTGGAGGGTACACTAAAATCTGCGAGCTGGTCCAAGGATAGCACCGTATTCAATTACGAGACAGATCAAGATGGGACAACAGTGAAGAAATCGTTTAATGTGTCCACTGGTTCAACCGGGACCTCTGGCAAATAGGCTGTAAATTATACGTTTGGCCTCAAGACTTGCCGAACATTTCTGTTGTATCAAGAATATATTGAAAGTAACAACAACGTCCTATCTCAGTTGGCATAACTGACGTCGTATGACCGCGCACCAGCTTTTTCTAGAATTGTTGGTGTCAGCGTTTATATAGATGTAGGACAGGGGGCCTTCATCCGTAACCGGATGTAAGGCCCCTTTGTTGTCTGTCACGATTTCTGGTAGGATAAGAGGGATAAGGGGGCACCGTGATGGATGTAAAGAGTGCGACAAAGGCAATACGTAATGGAGAAACGGCTCCGGTATATGTGCTGTACGGAACGGAGAAGTACCAGATACAGCAATTTACGGATATGTTAAAACAACAGGTAATTGAAGAAGAGCACCGAGAATTTGCGATCATTCCATATGATCTCTCTGAGACACCTGTGGAGGTGGTCATTGAAGAAGCGGAGACGGTTCCTTTTCTTGTTCCACGTAAACTCATTATCGTTCGCGATGCTAATTTGTTTACAGCAGGCAAGGATTCCAAAATTGATCACCAGATTGATCGGCTGCTTACATATATGGACAATCCGGCAGATTATAGTATTATTGTGTTTCTGGCCCAAGGGGATAAGCTGGATGAGCGTAAAAAACTAGTTAAGGCAGCCAAGAAACAAGCCGTTGTCCTTGCGTTCGCTCCACTAAGTGGTGAAGAGCTGCTGGGTTGGATTGTAAAGCTGGCGAAGCAACGGGATGTATCTTTTGAGACTGGAGCAGCTGACACGCTTGTTAGTTATGCAGGAACAGGCTTGCAGACGTTATCTGCGGAAGTGGACAAGTTGTGTTTGTTCGCTGGTAACGGAGGCACGATTAAACGCGCAGATATCGAATCTTTGGTGGCGCGAAGTACCGAGCAGAATGTGTTCGCGTTGGTGGAGGAGCTTGCTAACTTGAGGCTGGAGAAAGCGTTGGGTCTTTTTTATGAGTTGCTGAAGCAGCGTGAAGAACCAATCAAAATTGCTGCCTTGATTGCCCGTCAATTTCGAATTATGATTCAGGTAAAGGAGTTAGGGCAGCAGAGTTACTCCCAACAGCAGATTGCCAGTCAGCTTGGTCTGCATCCGTATGCTGTCAAAATTGCTGGTGAACAGGCTCGCAAGTTTCAGGCAGAACGTTTGAGGCTAATTCTGAGTCATCTCAGTGAACTGGATTATCAGATGAAGACCGGGGCAGTGGATAAAGTGCTCGGACTAGAGCTTTTCTTGTTAAGGCTCGGTGCTTAAACTTAGATATAACTGTAACACAAAGCGGCCTCTATTCCGTTGATGGTGAGATCATCGGAATAGAGGCCGCCCGTTTGAATGAGTGCTTATAGAATCAGATACTAAAAAATCCTGAAAGCTCGTGCTGTTCAGGATTTTTCCATTAGATCGTATAAGTAACGCTTCTTACGCTTGTGCGGAAAGAGCGTTCAGTTTTTTCGCCAAGCGAGACTTTTTGCGGGCTGCAGCATTTTTATGAACTAGACCTTTAGTTACAGCCTTGTCCAGCTTTTTGGAAGCAGCTTGAATCGCAGCTTTTGCAGTATCAACTTCGTTACTTACCAGAGCAGCATCAGCAGCTTTAACAGCTGTACGGAGTGCAGATTTCTGGGAAGCGTTGAGTGCGCGGCGCTTGTCGCTCGTTTTTACGCGTTTAACAGCGGATTTGATGTTTGGCATTACATTCACCTCCTGTAAGGCATTTGCATGAATACAAACGTTTCACAACTTAAAATATTCTAGCACGCTGGCATGCAAATTGCAACAGATTTTCCTATGATGTTCGATGGTGCTGCATAAAGCACACCATTTTCCCACACAATATGCTCAAATGCGGTAAGGGAGGCAGGGACAGATGACACTGGATTTGCAAAATTATGCAGTTCGTACCGACTTGGCAATTGACTCCAAGGAGATGGCTCAGGGGGGACAGAAACAGACGATTCCCGGGCTGCGGGAGGATGTGGATGAGAAAGACGGTATCAAAATCACACGTATTGATGTGCTTGATGATGCAGCCGCTACAGCAATTGGGCGTGTAAAGGGGCACTATGTCACTTTGGAGGTTCCATCGCTTCGTAACGGGGATACCGATCTTCAGGAGCGGGTGGCGGCAGAATTCACGCGAGAGATGGAAGATTTTTTGGCCAAAGCGGGAATTAACAAGACGTCCAAGGTGCTGATTGTGGGTTTGGGCAACCTGAACGTCACGCCTGATTCACTTGGTCCGCTGGTAGTGGAGAATCTGATGGTTACCCGTCAGTATTTTGAGCTGGTGCCGGATCAGGTTGCACCGGGGTATCGGGAAGTCAGTGCCATTGCGCCAGGTGTGCTGGGTACAACGGGTATAGAATCCAGTGACATCGTGCAAGCGATCGTGGATCGAACGAAACCGGATGCAATCATTGCGATTGATGCGCTGGCTTCACGCTCCCTCGAACGTGTTAATACAACGATTCAAGTGGCAGACATCGGCATTCATCCTGGCTCAGGAATTGGGAACAAGCGACGTGGACTGACACGTGAAATATTGGGTGTTCCCTGCATTGCCATCGGTGTACCTACCGTATGTTATGCGTCGACCATCGTGAATAACGTCATCGAAATGATGCGTACTCATTTTCGACAAGAAACCGATCAAACGAAACAGATTATGGGCATGCTGGACGATATCGGCGAAAATGACCGTCTCAGTTTGGTAAAAGAGGTACTGGAGCCACTAGGCCATGATCTGATCGTTACGCCCAAAGAAATCGACGAATTTGTCGAAGATATTGCCAATATTATTGCAACCGGTCTAAATGCAGCTCTCCATGATGCGGTAAATGCGGAGAATGTAGCTGCTTACACTCATTAATTAACATTTTGAAGTCTAAAATGTTTGAGACTCCTGGGAAGAAGGTCCGAATCTATCGGACTTTCTTTTTTTTGTGCAATCTTCTTTTTCCTGTTCTATCAAATCTGGCAGGCTCATAGAGTTGAAGTATAAGCGTTGTCCAGCAGGGAAGGAGACAGAAGCAATGAACAAAATATTGGCCTGGAATATTGGTAAATGGAAAAAGAGATGTTTGCACGTGCTGGCCATGGGCCGTACGTTGTTGTTGCTTATGATCATATCTGCTTTGTTTTTTGTTGTACTCGGTCTAGGGGGCATGGCAGAGAAGCGTTTGAATAGCTCACCAGTTTCTTCTATGAAAGGGTTTGCGGGAGCCGTATCAAGCAGCTTTTTTGTGGACATGCTCGGCATGGAAATGCCGCATCTAACTCAGAAGGAACAAGCCTCTGCATTTTCTGGTGAAAATCTGACTTCATTTGTGTTCCAACTGCTGACGAATGTGAATCCGCAAGACCCCAAAAGCCTGATCGCTAGAGAAATGCCTGGCATGGGTTCCAATCAACCCGTACTGCTGCGACCGGGCTCGGGAAATGAAAAAGCTGAAGCTCCAGAAGATTATCAGCCGGGTCCTGGACTCATTGATACGGCATCGGCAGGCGGAGGGAAATCAGGTGGCGAGCAGCATATCCCACCAGGTCAGGATAACCCCGATCCATCTGATCCACAGGATCCGGGTGATGGTGAAGTAAAGGGTGATCCCCCACCGAAGAGTGGCGGTAAAGATGAACCGAGCAAACCAACGACAGGAAAAAAAGCGATTCTTGTCTACCATTCCCATCCACGTGAAGGATACAATCCTCTCTTGGGCACAAAGAGTGACAATCCTTCTTCTGGTAAATCGACGGGCAATGTTTTTCAAGTGGGAACCTACTTATCCGACAGTTTGGAGAAGCTGGGGATTGGGGTGGAGCATGCACAGGAAGATTATCCGACCAAGGTGAAGGATTATAACTGGAATTATTCCTATAAATACTCTCGTCAGACGGTGAAAACTGCACTCGCTCAAAATGACGATCTTACGTATCTCATCGATATCCACCGTGACTCACAACGTCATAACAAAACAACAACGACCATTAATAATCTGGGTTATGCCAAAGTATATTTTATTATAGGACATGAAAATCCAAACTGGCAGCAGAATGAGGCCTTTGCGGCCAAAATTCATAAGAAGCTGGAAGCGAAATATCCAGGGGTATCTCGGGGCGTATGGGGCAAGGACGGCGGCGGGGCCAACAATGGTGAATACAACCAGACGCTTTCTCCCAACAGCATATTGATTGAGATTGGCGGCATCGACAATACAGCTGCTGAACTGGAGCGGACATCCAAAGTACTCGCCGACATGATTGCAGAGGTGTACTGGAATGATCAGAAGGTGGACAAAGCGAGTGCGGAAAAGACATCACAAGGTGGCTAGTATTCCTGATATGGAGAATAGAAGAATTGAAGATATAACAGGAGGCGAGGAATGTGTCCAGATTCGGCAAAAGATTGTTTTCCATCTGTTTATTAATGTTGCTGGGTGTTCTGTTTGGAATGCAGCTGGCAGGCAGCAACTTTAATAGGGGCGATGATTCGACTGGCAACCCTGCAGTGGTGAAAACTGAGCCGGCGGCACCGGCTGCCGAGTCTGTTCCGATCGCGGCGGTACAACAGGAGGTCAAAGAACCCCCAGCCGTACCTGTTCTGTCACCGAGTCAAGTGCTTGGCGCAGAGCAGAGCAAAGCACCGGTCGACGTGCTGGCTGACAAAACGGCAGGTCTTCTTCAAAATCTGTCCCATAACGGAATGAAGTGGGTAGTATCCTTATTTAGCGGAGTCGCTGAATAAAAGGTTATGAAATATAGGCAAAATATACCCTTGGGAGTTCGCAATTGTGACGATAATTATAAAGTTGGGGCAACGCGGGATTGATGCACCCTGCATCAACTGTTATAATGATGTGATTGACACTAGGCTGTTTCTGGGGGTAAGGAATGACTGACATTCGGGCAAGACAACGTAAAATTCGTAACTTTTCAATTATTGCACATATAGATCACGGCAAATCAACACTTGCGGACCGGATCTTGGAGCACACAGGTGCGCTCACGTCACGTGAAATGCAGGAACAGGTTCTGGATAAAATGGACCTTGAACGCGAACGTGGAATAACGATCAAGCTACAAGCAGTAGCCTTGACTTACAAAGCGGATGACGGTGAAGAGTATTTATTGAATCTGATTGATACACCAGGACACGTAGACTTCACGTATGAAGTATCACGCAGTCTTGCTGCATGTGAAGGTGCTCTGCTGGTTGTGGATGCGGCTCAGGGAATTGAAGCCCAAACACTTGCCAACGTGTATCTGGCGTTGGATAACAATCTTGAAATTTTACCGGTTATCAACAAAATTGACCTTCCGAGCGCTGATCCTGAACGGGTGAAGCAGGAAGTGGAAGATGTTATTGGTTTGGACACAAGTAATGCGGTTTTGGCTTCGGCCAAATCAGGAATCGGAATCAAAGAAATTTTGGAGCAAGTGGTGAAAAGTGTTCCGGCACCAACTGGTGATCCTGAACAGCCTTTGAAAGCGCTGATTTTTGACTCGCACTACGACCCGTACAAAGGTGTAATCGTATATGTGCGTGTTGTTGACGGCAAAATCAAATCCGGTTCCAAAATCAAAATGATGGCAACAGGTAAATCATTTGAAGTCATTGAAGTTGGAGCGTTCAAACCTCGTATGACCATCGTGGACGAGCTGAACGTCGGGGATGTTGGATTTATTGTTGCCGGTATTCGGCATGTAGGCGATACACAAGTCGGGGATACGGTAACGGATGCCAAAAATCCAACACCGGAACCTTTGCCGGGTTATCGTAAAATTAACCCAATGGTATATTGTGGTCTCTATCCGATTGAAACATCGGACTATGTTGATCTGCGTGAAGCGTTGGAGAAATTGCAGTTGAACGATGCGTCTCTGAGCTTTGAACCGGAAACATCCAGTGCACTCGGTTTTGGATTCCGTTGCGGATTCCTTGGACTGCTTCACATGGACGTTATCCAGGAGCGGATCGAGCGGGAGTTTAATATTCCGTTGATCACAACGGCACCAAGTGTAATCTATCACGTCACCTTAACGAATGGTGAAGTGATGAAAATCGACAACCCATCCAACTATCCTGAGGTGGGACGGATTGATTACGTCGAGGAACCATATGTCAAGGCAGACATTATCGTACCGAATGATTATGTAGGTACCATTATGGAGCTGTGTCAGAATAAACGTGGTGAATATGTGAATATGGAATATCTGGACACAACCCGGGTTACCATTACCTATGAGATTCCGTTGTCCGAGATTGTATATGACTTCTTCGACCAGCTGAAATCCGGTACCAAAGGATATGCATCCCTTGATTATGAGCTGTCCGGTTACCGTCAGTCCAATCTGGCGAAAATGGACATTGTACTCAATGGCGAACAGGTGGATGCTCTGTCCTTCATCGTTCACCGTGACCGTGCCTATAACCGTGGACGCATTGTCTGTGAGAAACTGCGCGAGCTGATTCCACGGCAAATGTTCGAGGTGCCAATTCAGGCATCTGTAGGTACCAAAGTTGTAGCTCGTGAAACGGTAAAAGCAATGCGTAAAAACGTACTTGCGAAGTGTTATGGCGGTGACATCTCGCGGAAACGGAAACTGCTTGAGAAGCAGAAGGAAGGTAAGAAGCGGATGAAGCAGGTTGGTAACGTAGAGGTGCCGCAAGAAGCATTCATGGCGGTGCTGAAAATTGATGATTAAGAACGCAATCTCTGAGTACATCAAATTTTGTGTATCGGAGAATGCGTTTAAAAAGACGTTTGCTTGCAAACGTCACGTGAACCCTTTCGGTACATCAATAATTTGTGTATGAAAGGATGAACGGATTTTTGAGGTACAGCACAGAATGTGTGTATTCAAATTAGATTAATAATTCATTTTTGGGTACAACACTGAGTGTGTGTATCAAAATTGAATTGCAAGACGTTTGCTTGCAAACTTAGGCACAACACAGAATAACCAATAAACCAAGCTGAAAGGGAAGCCGGATGGCTTTCCTTTTTTCAAATAGAGGGGGACTCGCCATGACATTGGCAGCACACAGCCGGAAAACAGGTGCACCCCAAGCGGTGTATCTTCACATTCCCTTTTGCACAAATAAATGTTTCTACTGCGATTTTAACTCTTATGTATTGAAGGACCAGCCTGTTATGCAGTACCTTGAAGCGCTGGAACGGGAGATGGAACACACGGTTAAAGCGAATCCGCCGGGAGAAATCAAAACCATATTTGTGGGCGGCGGTACGCCTACTGCACTGAAACCGGATGAAATGGCCGTATTCCTGAAGTCCGTTAAGACCTATTTCCCCAATTGGGCAGATGATATTGAGTTTTCGATGGAAGCTAATCCGGGCACGACCGATGCGGAGAAACTCGCCGTTATGAAAGAAGGCGGAGTGAACCGCGTCAGCTTTGGGGTACAGGCTTTTCAAAATGATCTGCTGACAGGTATTGGCCGGATTCATAATACAGATGATGTATACCGCAGTTTGGAAAATGCCCGAGCAGCTGGATTGCATAACTTGTCCATTGACCTCATGTTTGGTTTGCCAAACCAAACTGTCGAGATGCTGAACGAGAGTATTGATAAAGCGCTGGAACTGGATTTGCCGCATTACTCCATATACAGCCTGAAGGTGGAAGAGAATACTCTTTTCCATACGTTGTATCAGAAGAACCAGCTACCGCTTCCTCATGAAGACGACGAGTTGCAAATGTATCTTCTATTAATGAAGCGTATGAAAGAAGCAGGTTACGGACAATACGAGATCAGTAACTTTGCCAAACCCGGCTTCGAGAGCCGTCACAATATCACGTACTGGCGTAATGAGGACTATTACGGTCTGGGTGCAGGTGCACATGGATATGTAGGCCGCGAACGCCATATGAATATAAAAGGTATAAACCCGTATGTTGAAGCTTCCAAAGGAGGTCTGCCGCGTCTCGATCATTTTGAGATCAGCCGCGCCGAGGCAATGGAAGATTATCTGATGGTTGGATTGAGAATGCTGGAAGGTGCTTCATCCTCACGGTTCAGCGATCAGTTCGGGGAGCCTATGGAGGAAGTGTTTGCGAAGCCTTTGGGCAAAATGCTGAATGCAGGACTGCTGGAGAAGACGCCAGACGGCTTCCGGCTTAGTGAACAGGGCATCCTGTTCGGAAATGACGTTTTTGCCGAGTTTATCGGGTCTATATCGCTGAATTCGTAGCTTGAAATTCTATACGCTCTGTTGTATATTTATTCATATTGATTTTACAGAGCGTGTAATTTATACAACTACGAAGTCAGCTTTCCTCTGGAAAGCTTCTTATAGGAGGAGAGCTGGATGTCGGCCATATGCAGAAAAGCCGTACCGGAAGATGTTGAACCATTATTTGAAATGATTAAGGGCTATGCAGAGCGTGGGATCATGCTTCCGCGTTCACGGGAAGTACTGCAACGGCAGCTGGAGCACTTTGTTGTAGCAGAAGTGAATGGTCAGGTTGTAGGCTGTGGATCTCTCTGCCGTTTGGGAAATGATCTGGTGGAAGTCAGATCGCTAGGCATCTCCGAAGGTCACAAAGGCATGGGCATTGGCTCACTGCTGCTGGACCGGCTGGTAGAGGAAGCGGAGAAACAGCAAATTCCCAAGGTCATGGCGTTGACATATGAGGTGTCCTTTTTTCTCAAAAACGGTTTTGCCGTTGTGAACAAGGAAATTTTCCCGGAAAAAGTATGGACCGACTGTGTTCATTGCAGCAAGCAGGATTGCTGTGATGAGATTGCTGTATTGAAAGAGTTGAATATTTCAGCCTGATAAATGAATGAACCGTATGGATTGAGCCGAGTATACTCTATCTCACCTGCGGTTCTTTTTAATTCATGAGATGTACAGTAAAGTTGTTATGTCTTGGAGACATTGGTCTATACTATAAATAGATGAGCGTACTCATCAAACTGACTTGACAATGCTCACGTCATTTTGGTATTTTTGTATTACCGCTTAGCACTCATCTAACCGGAGTGCTAACGACATGGGACAGTACAGTCAGAAGGAGGGAATACTCACCATGTTAACAGAGCGTCAACGAATGATTCTGAACGCTATAGTGGATGACTATATCCGTTCAGCTGAGCCCGTAGGGTCCCGGAGCATTTCCAAAAGGGGAGATGTTGGATACAGTCCGGCGACGATCCGTAATGAAATGGCGGACCTTGAAGATATGGGCTTTCTGGAACAGCCGCATACATCGGCTGGTCGCATACCTTCGCACAAAGGCTATCGATATTATGTCGATCATTTGGTTCCCTGGAATCAGGTGGAGCCGCAAGAGCTGGACGACCTGAAATCATTTTTCGCAGAAAAGCTGAACGTGATGGAACAAGTTATTCAGCATGCCTCAGTCATTTTGTCACATATGACGAATTATACTTCGATCCTGCTTGGACCGGAAGTTTTCCACACGTCACTTCGTCATTTTCAACTGCTTCCGCTTAATGAAAGCGAGGCTGTAGCCATCATCGTAACGAACACGGGTCAGGTAGAGAACAAGACAGTTCAGATTCCACCTGAAATTTCGGTAGCGGAGATGGAGAATGTAGTTCGTTTATTAAACAGCAAGCTGGTCGGCGTGCCGATTTACAAATTAAAGTCTCGTCTCTACACCGAGCTTGGGCAAGAGATGGAACGGCATATTACACGTTATGAGGAAGTCATGCAGGTGCTGAACAGTGCCTTTGACAACGAGCATGATAATCGTCTGTTCCTTAGTGGTGCCACCAATATGTTGACCCAGCCAGAGTTTAAAGATATTGAAAAGGTAAAAGATATTCTTGACCTGCTGGATGAGACACCAACACTCATGAAATTGATGATGCCCGTGCAGGGTGGATCTGGTATTCAGGTGCGAATAGGCACCGAGAATGATCATGAAGCCTTCGCCAATTGCAGCCTGATAACGGCATCCTATTCATTGGATGGAGAGGCTTTGGGCTCCATCGGAATTTTGGGACCTACGCGAATGGATTACGCACGTGTCATTCATATTTTAAATACATTATCCCGTGATTTGACGGCCATGCTAACGCATCGCTTCAAATAAGGGAATGAACCATTTCATTCTTATAAGGAGGTGAACATCTTGAAAGAGGAGCAATCATTCGCAGCAGAAGAACAGGAACAGCAAGCAACTACAGCAGCGGAGCAGGAGCCTGTCAACGAAGCCGGAGCTGCAGAAGCGCAGGCGGAAGAGATGACAGATCAGGAGCAAGATGAGATCGCACGTTTGAAGGCGGAAGCTGAGGAACATCAACAGCGTTTTGTCCGTGCGCAAGCTGATTTTGATAACTTCCGTCGTCGTACACAAAAAGAAAAAGAAGAACTGGCGAAATACGCTTCGATGAAGCTGGTCACCGAACTGGTGCCGGTCATTGATAACTTCGAGCGTGCCATGGCTACTGTACCGGAAGGTGCTGAAGTCGAGTCCTTCTCCAAAGGTATCCAAATGATCTTCCGTCAGCTGGAAACTGTGCTGAACAATGAAGGTCTGACGTCAATGGATACGGTAGGACAACCGTTTAATCCCGAATTCCACCAGGCGATTATGTCCGTGGAGAGCGACGAGTATGAAGAAGGTACCGTTGTCGAGGAAGTCCAAAAAGGCTATATGCTGAAGGATAAAGTACTTCGTCCGGCTATGGTTAAAGTTAGCTCATAATTTCTATTAAAGAATGAAATGAGTTCACTCTTGATTGTACGATGCCACCGAAGTTTAATATAAAGGTTAGTACACACATAGAGCACGATTAGGAACAACAAATACAAATAAGGATCAATCTGATCCATTTTAAATTGTCGAGGGAGGAAATTTTCCGATGAGCAAAGTAATCGGTATTGACTTAGGAACAACAAACTCATGTGTAGCGGTTATGGAAGGCGGCGAGGCTGTCGTTATTCCAAATCCGGAAGGCGCACGTACAACCCCATCCGTAGTGGGTTTCAAAAAAGATGGAGAACGCGTTGTCGGTGAAACGGCTAAACGTCAAGCGATCACGAATCCGGATCGTACGATCATCTCGATCAAACGTCATATGGGTACATCCCACAAAGAAACAATCGATAGCAAAGACTACTCACCACAAGAGATTTCTGCAATCATCCTGCAAAAACTGAAATCCGATGCTGAAGCTTATCTGGGTCAAACGGTAACTCAAGCGGTTATCACAGTACCAGCTTACTTCAATGACAGCCAGCGTCAAGCAACAAAGGATGCAGGGAAAATCGCAGGTCTGGAAGTTCTGCGTATCGTCAACGAGCCAACAGCAGCAGCTTTGGCATACGGTATGGAGAAATCCGAAGACCAAACGATTCTCGTATATGACTTGGGTGGCGGTACATTCGACGTATCCATCCTTGAACTGGGTGACGGCTTCTTCGAAGTTAAAGCAACTAGTGGTGATAACCAACTGGGTGGCGATGACTTTGACCAAGTGATCATTGATTATCTCGTAAGTGAGTTCAAAAAAGATCAAGGCATTGACTTGAGTAAAGATAAAGCAGCGGTTCAACGTTTGAAAGATGCAGCGGAAAAAGCGAAAAAAGAACTTTCCGGCGTATTGACTACAACTATTTCCCTACCGTTCATTACTGTGGCTGATGGCGTTCCTCAACATTTGGAGTTGAACCTTAGCCGCGCTAAATTCGAAGAAATCTCTGCTGGTCTGGTTGAGCGTACGCTTGAACCAACTCGTCGTGCACTGAGCGATGCTGGAATGACAGCTAACGATATCGACAAAATCGTCTTGGTTGGTGGTTCCACACGTATTCCTGCAGTACAGGAAGCAATCAAAAAACTTACAGGTAAAGACCCTCACAAAGGTGTTAACCCGGATGAAGTTGTAGCTTTGGGTGCTGCTGTACAAGCGGGCGTACTGACAGGTGACGTGAAAGACGTTGTATTGCTTGACGTAACTCCATTGTCCCTGGGTATTGAAACTGCGGGTGGCGTATTCACTAAAATGATCGAGCGCAACACAACGATCCCTACAAGCAAATCCCAAGTGTTCTCCACTTATGCAGACAACCAACCAAGCGTTGAGATTCATGTTCTGCAAGGGGAGCGTGAGATGGCAGCGGGTAACAAATCCCTCGGTCGCTTCATGCTGGGAGATATTCCTCCAGCTCCACGTGGCGTTCCACAAATCGAAGTTAGCTTCGATATTGATGCCAACGGTATTGTTAACGTATCTGCAACAGACAAAGGTACTAACAAAACTCAAAAAATCACCATCACTTCTTCTAGCGGTCTGAGTGATGCTGAAGTTGAACAAATGATGAAAGATGCTGAGTTGCATGCTGAAGAAGACAAAAAACGCAAAGAACTCGTTGAAGCGAAAAACAGCGCAGATCAACTGATCTACTCTGTTGACAAAACGATCAAAGATCTTGGCGAAAAAGCGGACGCTGGTGAAGTTGAAAAAGCGAATGCTGCAAAAGAAAAACTGCAAGGCGTTCTGGCTTCCGACAATCTGGAAGACATCAAAGCCGCTACAGAAGAATTGACAGAGATCGTTCAACAACTGTCCGTAAAACTGTATGAGCAAGCACAAGCTCAAGAGCAAGCAGCTCAAGGTGCTGAAGAGCAACAAGGTTCTGCAAAACGTGACAACGTCGTAGACGCTGATTACGAAGTTGTGGATGAAGATAAAAAACAAAACTAATTCACGATTTTTAGTGAATTAATCATCGGTGACGTTCGGATCGAAGGGAAAGTCATAGCCGGGGCTCCCGTGCTTTGGCTTTCCTTTTGTCACGATGTGCGATATGGTGAATGATATGGGGGTGGAAGAGTGGCTGAAAAACGTGATTATTATGAGGTACTCGGCGTCGGCAAAAATGCCAGCGACGAGGAAATCAAAAAGGCATACCGCAAGCTTGCCCGTCAGTATCACCCTGACGTAAACAAGGCTGCTGACGCGGAAGCCAAGTTTAAGGAAGTTAAAGAAGCTTATGATGTGGTCAGTGACGGCCAGAAGCGGGCGCAGTATGATCAATACGGTCATATTGATCCAAATCAGGGCGGATTCGGCGGCGGTGGCGATTTTGGCGGCGGCGGCTTTGGCGACATCTTCGATATGTTCTTTGGCGGTGGCGGTGGACGACGTGATCCAAATGCTCCGCAACGGGGAAACGATCTGCAATACACCATGACGATTGAGTTCAAGGAAGCGGTATTTGGTAAGGAAACTGACATTACCATTCCTCGTACCGAAGGCTGTGATACTTGTCATGGCTCAGGTGCGAAACCGGGAACCAAACCAGAAACCTGTTCCGTCTGCCAAGGTAGTGGTCAACAGGAAGTGGTTCAAAATACACCGTTTGGCCGTATGGTCAACCGTCGTGCTTGTTCGAACTGTAATGGTTCGGGACAAATTATCAAGGAAAAATGTACTACGTGCAGCGGCAGCGGTAAAGTACGTAAACAACGCAAAATTCATGTTCGCATTCCAGCGGGTGTAGATGATGGCGCTCAATTGCGTATGACTGGTGAAGGAGAAGGTGGTCTGCGCGGAGGACCAGCAGGAGATCTGTATATTGTCATCCGTGTGAAATCACATGATTTCTTCGAGCGTGAAGGCGATGATATCTATTGCGAAATTCCGCTTACCTTCGCTCAGGCAGCATTGGGAGATGAGATTGAAATTCCAACGCTGTCCGAGAAAGTGAAGCTGAAAGTACCTGCCGGTACACAGACAGGAACGTATTTCCGTCTCAAAGGCAAAGGCGTACCACGCCTGCGCGGTATGGGGCAAGGGGATCAGCATGTGAAAGTCGTTGTAGTTACGCCTAGCAAGCTGAATGACGAGCAGAAAGATCTGCTTCGCCAAATTGCTGCGCTGGATGGAGAACAAACTCATGAGCATGAGCAATCCTTCTTTGACCGGGTGAAACGGGCCTTCCGTGGAGACTGAGTCTTAATCATTAATTTAAAAAAGGACACCACAGCGGTTTTTCCGCAGGGTGTCCTTTTTTGCATAATATGGGCACGCTTGCGGAAAGATACCAGACATGAGCATTCAGTGGTTTACTGATGTGCCGAAACTAGGGAAGCAGGTGAACCGGATGAC
Source organism: Paenibacillus sp. 276b (assembly GCF_900107875.1). NCBI lineage: Bacteria > Bacillati > Bacillota > Bacilli > Caryophanales > Paenibacillaceae > Paenibacillus > Paenibacillus sp. 276b. The sequence continues at coordinate 497,956 of NZ_FNRR01000004.1, forward strand.
CGAAAAAAATATTTTGGCTTATTTCCATAGCCCGGAGCAAGCGGAAGGGGCAGCCAAAAAACTGGAGGCATTACGAGTGGAAGACCTGTCTATCAATCGATTCAGTCGTTACGCGGGTGTCGGGCCAAGTGGAGCATCCTATACGCCGGGTGTTTCCGGCAGTTTTTCTTCCTGGGTACCAGGTGCTCTAGGCACAAATGCCAGCGCGGGAATCATGGCTGCAGCAGATCCTTCTGCAAGCGGTATGAGCGATGGCGGACAAGAGGGACCGACAGGCAGAGATGTATTACTGACCGTCGTTGTTGACGAGGCAGTACATCACCGCGCCCTATCCATTATCGAACAAGCCGGCGGTATGATTTAGTTTCACCAAATCTATATAAGATGGACAGAGCATTACACTTTAACGGAGATTGTAGAACCAATCTGAAGAAGCGAAGCGTTCGCCTGAAAGCTTTCGTAAGAAAGCTACTTCGGAAGCATACGCTATCACCGGATTTCTCCCTTTAAGAAGGGAGATGAAGAAATCTGGGGATAACAGCGATCGGAGGATGGTACTACAGTCGGAGTGGTACAGTGTAACAAGTATTAGTTCATTTTATATAGATACCTATTTTGAAGGAGGAGCATAACGATGGCAGAACATGAACGTCCAGGCAAGATTTTAACGAAAACGGAAAAGGTGAAGCGAATGCAGTCCGCCAAAAATGAGGATGTGGAATTCAGTGCCGAAGCTGCGGATCATGAAGATATAGAGGCTTTGCGCCGCAGTGAAGCGGCCGATCGTCGTCAGGGTCGGGAGATTCATGACTGAAGATCGCTCTGCAGTGATTATCGAAGCGGTGTTTACGAGCTGGTCCGAGGCTGAATCTGCACGCAGAGCTCTGGAATTGCTGCACCCAAACCAGTTGAGTATCGAGAGTCTGAATGACTCATCGTCTTCAGTGGATTCTGGAGCGCCTGAGAGCACAGATAATTCGACTATGGCTGTGATTGGGGGATTCAGTGGTGAGCTGAATGTACTTTCCCTCATTAGCGATGAGACCGAGGTGTTGTCGGGTGGACAAGTGTATGACGATCCGGATGCTGGCTCTGAAGGCAGGTCCAAGCAAGAAATCTTGCTGACCGTATCCGTATCCAGTGACTCTCTCCCGCAAGCTGCAGAGATGATTACGCAGAACGGTGGACGCTTTTGCTAACAAGTTAATCGAGTTTAGTCATAATTAAAACAGGGTATTCGAGCAGTCAGGCTGCGGGTATCCTGTTTTTGTTGTTTCTTTACTGCCGCGGTTTTGTACTCCTGCTCGCTTGTGTAGTACAATAGTTGGGATGTTTGAAAAATGAGGAGGAAAAACGAAGTATGTTATGGCATGAACTAACAATACATACCACAGAAGAAGCTGTGGAGATGATTTCGAATTTTTTACATGAAGCGGGTGCTGGAGGGGTCTCGATTGAAGAGTCCGGTACTTTAAATAAAAAACGGGATACGACGTATGGCGAATTGTACGAGTCTCCTTTGAATGATATTCCTGAAGGCTTTGCGGTCATTAAAGGATACTTCTCCGAAGGTACGGACATGGACGCATTGCAATCTGAAGTGAGTCCACGCATTGCGCAGCTTTCCGAATTCGATATCCAAACGGGGGAGGTTCGTTTTGAGACTCGAACAGTGGATGAAAATGACTGGGCGAACGCCTGGAAACAATATTTCAAGCCAGTACGTGTCTCGGAACGTCTAACCATTAAACCGACATGGGAAGAGTATACGCCGGAAAGCCCAAATGAGAAAATTATTGAGCTTGATCCAGGCATGGCGTTTGGTACGGGAACACATCCAACCACTTCGCTTTGTCTGCGTACACTAGAATCGGTCATTCAGGGTGGCGAGGAAGTCATTGACGTAGGTACAGGCTCTGGCATCTTGGCCATTGGAGCTGTTCATCTTGGTGCAAAACATGTGTTGGCGCTGGACCTCGATCCAGTTGCGGTAGCAAGTGCCAAAGAAAATGTGGAACTGAATGGGCTGGGACAACAAATTACGGTGAAAGAGAGTGATTTGCTGTCTGTTCTGGGCAGTCAGGACCCTGCGCTGGGCGTGAAGCTTCCGGTGAAAGTTATTGTTGCCAATATTTTGGCCGAAATTATTATGCTGTTTGTGGATGATGTCTATCATGCGCTTGAGTCTGGCGGTGTTTATATTACTTCAGGCATTTGGAAAAATAAAGAGCAGCTCGTCCATGATGCGCTCGTTGCTTCCGGCTTCGAAATAAGTTCGGTTCATCGCGATGAGGACTGGATCGCGTTTGTGGCCAGAAAGAGGTAACCGATGGATTTAAACTCGTTTTTTCGTTATCCACTGGATCAACTGCCGTTTTTCCTGTTGACGATCCTGATTGCTTTTACGGTCCATGAATTCTCTCATGCCTATTTTGCCAACAAATTCGGTGATCCAACAGCCAAGCTGCTAGGCCGGGTTACCCTCAATCCGGTCGTACACTTTGACTTGTTTGGGGTGCTATTGCTCGTTATTGCTGGCTTCGGTTGGGCACGACCCGTTCCAGTTAATCGGGCGAACTTTGACAAACCAAGATTGATGGGTGTTATCGTCTCTGCAGCAGGGCCACTAAGCAATCTTCTGCTTGCGATCATTGGTACAATTATTTACGCTTCATTGGTTGGTTCGGGAGCGCTGGGGAGTATAGAAAATGAGCGATTGCTCACAGCGATATCCATGTTTTTCTCTATTTTTAACCTGACGAACTTTTTCTTGTTTCTGTTTAACCTTATACCGTTGCCACCCCTGGATGGTTATCGGATTCTTGAAGACGTATTGCCACCATCTATCAGTCGCAAGCTGCAAGGAGTGGAGCAATGGTCGATTTTTATCTTCCTGCTGATTTTGGTTATACCTCCGCTGCAAAATGTGACGATTCAACCGTTGTATGAGTTTGCACAAACGATGTATGTGGATCTGGCAAAACTAATCATTGAATTATATCGATAAGCAACACGTACCTCTAGGGCTGAAATACTGGTCAGATAGACATAAAAGTTGTATGATCATCTGTGGCGATTGGATTCACGCCTGCCATCAGGCGGGGTGAATTCCAGTCATAACAGGACAGAATGGGTGGATAGACGAATGCAGCGTTATTTTGTATCTGCAGAACAGTTTAATGAACATTCCGTAGTCATCACGGGTGATGATGCGCGCCATATCGGCAAAGTGATGCGTGGTAAACCTGGAGATAAACTGATTGTCAGTGACGGAAACTCCAAAGAAGCTTTGGTGGAGATTGAAAGCATCGAAGCCCAGCAAGTAACAGCGAATATTGTGGAACCTCTCGAAATGGACCATGAAGCACGGATACGTGTAACCGTGGCTCAGAGCTTGCCAAAAGGCGATAAGATGGAGACGGTCATCCAAAGATGTACAGAGATCGGAGCAGTTTCCTTTGTTCCTTTCCTGTCTGAGCGTACGATTGTGCAATATGATGCCAAGAAAGAAGGCAAACGGTTGGAGCGGTGGCGGAAAATCGCCAAGGAAGCCGCTGAACAAAGCCATCGGAACCGCATTCCATCCGTCGAGCAGCCACTTTCCTGGAAAGGGCTGCTATCTTCTTTTGAGGGCTACAGTCTGGTATGTTATTGTTATGAAAAGGAAAACGGCAAGCAATTAAGAGACGCATTGAAGCCGTTTGTGGAGCAGCTTGCACCTGGTGCGAGTGCTGAAGTGTTGATCGTTGTTGGACCTGAGGGTGGATTCTCGGAGAGGGAAACGATTGAAGCCGATCAGGCGGGTGCTGTATCCGTTGGACTGGGCAAACGCATCTTGCGGGCCGAGACAGCTGGAATGGCGGCGCTAACTTGCGTCTTATATGAATCCGGAGAAATGGGGGGAATGTAATTATGCCATCCGTGGCGTTTTACACCTTAGGCTGCAAAGTTAATTTTTATGATACAGAGGCGATTTGGCAATTGTTCAAAAACGAAGGATACGATCAGGTAGACTTTGACGAACAGACAGCGGATGTATACTTGATTAATACTTGTACAGTAACCAATACCGGCGACAAAAAGAGCCGCCAGATTATCCGTCGTGCCATTCGGCGCAACCCGGATGCGATTGTAGCCGTTACAGGCTGTTATGCGCAAACTTCTCCGGCAGAGATTTTGGACATCCCTGGTGTGGATCTTGTTATCGGTACACAGGATCGGGACAAAATTTTGCCATATGTCAATGAAATTCAGGAATCACGTCAGCCCGTCAATGCTGTGCGCAACATCATGAAAACGCGGGTATTTGAAGAGATGGACGTACCGGATTTTGCCGATCGTACCCGTGCATTTCTGAAAATTCAGGATGGCTGCAATAACTTCTGTACGTTCTGCATTATTCCGTGGTCACGTGGACTTTCCCGTAGCCGGGAAGCAAATAGCATCATCCAACAGGCTCATCAACTGGTGCACGCCGGGTACAAGGAAATTGTCCTGACAGGCATTCATACTGGTGGATACGGGGATGACATGGAGAATTACGATCTGACGGATCTCCTATGGGACTTGGACAAAGTTGAAGGCCTGGAGCGTATTCGGATCAGTTCGATCGAAGCCAGTCAGATTGATGATCGGATGCTGGATGTGATCAAACGTTCAGACAAACTCGTACGCCACTTCCACATTCCGCTGCAAGCGGGCGATGATACCGTACTGAAACGTATGCGCCGTAAATATACGACCGAAGAGTTTTACAATAAAATGCTTCGCATTCGGGAAGCGATGCCGGATGTAGCGATCACAACTGACGTTATTGTTGGGTTCCCGGGTGAGACGGATGAGATGTTCCGTAATGGCTACGAGTTGATGAAAAAAATTGGTTTTTCCGAAATGCACGTATTCCCATATTCCAAGCGTACCGGAACACCGGCAGCACGTATGGAAGATCAGGTGGATGAAGAAGTCAAAAATGCACGCGTGCATGAACTGATTGATCTATCCGAGCAAATGCAACTGGCATACGCCAAGCAGTTTGTGGGACAAGTACTGGATGTCATTCCTGAAGGTGAAGCCAAGGGCCGTGAAGGCAGTGGTAAACTGCACGGTTACAGTGACAACTACATTCAGCTGGTCTTTGATGGTTCGATGGATATGGTCGGCAAGGTATGCCGTGTCAAAGTGACCGAAGCGGGTGTGAATGAAAGCCAGGCTACGCTGGTTCGTGTGTTGGAAGAAAATCTCAAGTCCGCAGCGATGTAATCGAGGCGTCAGAAACAAGGATTTCATTTCCTTGGGGAGCGTACCCGTGGAGATGAGGTCCTTCTTTTTCCAAAAAAAGATGAAGACAATTCCGTAATGGGGGAGAGCAACATGAACAGAAAAGAAATTTCGGCAGGCGGAGTCGTCTACCGCACGGGAGAAGACGGAAAGCTTCAAATTCAACTGATTGTAGATCGCTACGGCAAAACGACTCTCGCCAAGGGCAAAATGGAAGATGGAGAAACGGTGGAACAGACCGCACTGCGTGAGATTCTGGAAGAGACAGGCATGGTCGGCCGAATAGTAGAACCCGTCGATATCATTTCCTACACGTATCAGCATGCAGAGTTTGGTCCGGTGGACAAGGAAGTTCATTATTATCTCGTTGAAGCGGAAAGCGGCGACCTGCAGCCTCAGATTGAAGAAATCAAAGGTGTGGATTGGTACGCTCCGGAAGAAGCTTGGTCTAGACAGGAGCATAGTGGATACGATAATAACGATGACATTTTACGAGTGGCGCTGAACAAATTAGGCATTAACGTATAGCTGTTTTCTATTGAATGACGTAACGCTACTGTTTGTTGAGAGAGTTTTGAGCATCAGGCCACGGGTGACTTCGCCACTGGGGTGGAGACCGGTGGTTTTTTGTGCCAAATTGGCAAGTAACAGAACGGCAAGGCAAGCAGTGAACTGGTGACGTTAAAAAGGGTCTGGGCATGCGCAATCTGTGCCCCGTTATCCGCTGATAGCCAGGCCGAGGCTGCATGCAGCTGGCCGATCAGCGGCATAAATAGCAGCGCCCCCGCAATGTTTAATACGACATGGGAGGCTGCGACAAATTTGCCTGCGAATGCTCCGCCAGCGGCTGCAATCACGGCGGTGATACAGGTCCCCACGTTCGACCCGATCACAATGGCGATGCCGATCTCTACAGGCAGTACGCCTGTGGCTGCAAGCGTAATGGCCATGCTGATTACGGCTGCGCTGCTATGAATGAGCGCCGTCAGACAGGCACCTGCCAGAAAGCCCCACCACAAGCTGTCGGCTGAGCGATCCAGAAACCACTGGAATACGCCCATACTACGCAGGGGCACGGCAATGGATTGCATCACTTGAATGCCTGTCATGACGAGGGCAAATCCGGCGGACGCGAGAAAGCTGTATTGCATGGTAGACAGCGTCCGACGCGTGCGTTCAGGAGCGAACTGATTTCGTTCACCAAGCACAACAAAGACGGCCCAGCCTGTCAGTGACAAGGCAAGCAGAGGCAGGGAAACCCGTCCGATCTGCAGTCCGACCAGCTCGGTGGTCAGGCACGTTCCGATGTTGGTTCCAAGAATAATGCCAAGTGTGCGTCCGTAGGTAATTAATCTGGCGTTCGCCAGTCCAATAGTGAGTACGGTGACGGCGGTACTGCTTTGCAGCAGGGCAGTAGCGCCTGCGCTAAAAGCCATGCCTTTCCAGGGAGCAGAGGTAGCTCGGCCCAGCCATCCAGCCAGCATGGGCCCGGCCATCCGCTGTAAGGCTGTTTCCATCAGCTTCATCCCACCAAAAAAGATAAGAAGCCCATATAACAGGGGCAGCACAACATCTCTGAACATGAGTTAACATCATTCCTTCCGTGCATATCCTTATTCTCATCCTATGAGTAAATAAGGACAACCATGACAGGCTAACGGAATTCTGGAGTCAACAGAGTTTGAAAGACCTATAAGTTTCCTTAACGGTCACCCAAATTACCACCACAATTCAAAAGATACGGAGATTCTGCAAACGCAGCGGAGGGGATGGAATTGGAACTGAAGAAGCGAAGCGTGCGCCTTTATCCCCGGATTTTCCCTTTCAAGAAAGGGAATCAGAAAAATCTGGGGATAACAGCGATCGAAGTCCAATCCATCACCGCAGCGGTCTCTCTTGCAGCAAGCCTATCTTTTCAACTAACTATGAAAGAAGTGGATCTATCTTGCCATCAGTTACACTGGAACGCAGCCGCAAAAAGCGGCTTGAACATGCACATCCATGGATATATAACAATGAAATCGCCTCTGTTGAAGGAAACCCCGAGCCGGGAGATCTGGTCAACGTATTGAATCATCAAGGTCGCTATCTTGCGACGGGATACTATAATCCTGCATCTCAAATCACAGTTCGAGTCGTGGCCTATCAACCTTTGGAGTTTGAGCAGATGGACACCGCGTTTTTTGCAGCGCGTTTCCGCGATTGCTTGCGCCACCGGGAGCGCTTTATCCAGGATGGAGAGGCATACCGTCTCGTTTATGGGGAAGCTGATTTCCTGCCAGGACTGATCGTTGACCGTTTTGGCAGCATCCTTGTTGTTCAATTGCTCACACTGGGCATGGACCGTTGCCGCGAAGCGATCGTACAAGCTCTAATTGAAGTGATGCAGCCGGAAGGCATCTATGAACGCAGTGATGTGTCCATTCGTGAACTGGAAGGCTTGGAGCAGACGAAAGGACCATTGTATGGGGATTGCCCGCGTCATGTCACGGTAACGGAGAATGGATTGCTCATTAAGGTGGATATCGTAGAAGGCCAGAAGACAGGGTACTTCTTTGACCAGCGAGAGAATCGTGCAGCCATCGAACCACTTATGAAGGGTTGGGGTTACAAGAGTGGCATTACGCTCCAACAGACCGAGCAGGATGGTACGCAGCAGTTGCTTCCTGTGAATAAAAGTGGCAAGGTTGTGACGTTCCCTTATTGGGATGGGGCTACTGTGCTGGAATGTTTCTCCCACACAGGCAGCTTCACATTGAACGCCTGCAAATATGGAGCCAAAAAAGTAACATGTCTTGATATCTCAGAGCATGCGATTGAAAGTGCACGTACCAACGTAGAGCTGAACGGTTTCACTGACCGGGTTGAATTTGTCGTTGCGGATGCATTCCAATACTTGCGTGAGCAGGTGAAAGGCCTCGATGAGCGTAACGTACGTGCACGTGCTGGCGAACAGAAAGTGGATACGTCCAAGGCGCTTGCAGCCAGTGGTAAAACATTTGATGTGGTCATCCTCGATCCGCCAGCCTTTGCCAAAACGAAATCAGCAGTCAAAGGCGCATGCCGTGGATATAAGGATATCAATCTGCAAGGAATGAAGCTGGTGAATGAGGGCGGGTATCTGGTAACGGCAAGCTGTTCATATCACATGCGTCCGGATCTCTTCCTGAAAACCATTGCGGATGCAGCCGAAGATGCAGGCAAAGTACTGCGTCTGATCGACTGGAAAGCAGCCGGTAAGGATCACCCGCAAATTCTGGGCGTAGACGAAGGTCATTACCTGAAATTTGCCATCTTCGAAGTGCGCAGCAAAAAGAATTAATCGAGCGATTTCCATTTAAGTCGAACATACATTTACGCAAAGAGTCCACAGTTTTCATAAGCTGCGGGCTTTTTGCTATGCTCGTGCATATGATCTCTGGAATTGCCGGATAGTGGCAAACGTATGTTCCGAACCAAGTCAGATATGTTATACTGGGAATTAAAATCTGTTCGTGATGGTTTGGAGGATTAAACATGTCCGTACGCTTCGTTATTGGCCGAGCAGGCAGCGGCAAGAGTACGCTGATTACCCGGGAAATCACATCCCTGCTACAAAAGGAACCGCAAGGTAAACCACTGATTCTGCTGGTCCCGGAACAGAGTTCGTTTCGAACCGAACAGTCACTGGTTTCTTCAGGTGCTATAAAAGGTACCATGCGTGCTGAAGTGCTTGGTTTTCGCCGATTGGCCTATCGGGTAATGCAGGAGGCAGGTGGTTCTGCACGTATTCCCATTGGAGCTGAAGGTAAAAAAATGCTGCTCTACAAAGTGCTCCAGCGTCGTAAGGAAGAATTGAAGCTGTTTGCAGCATCAGGCAGTCAGCTGGGATTTATCGGAGACTTGAATGATCTATACAGTGAGTTTAAACGTTATGAACTTGACCCCACTTCACTGGAAGAAGGACTTTCCGCATGGAATACTTCCTCTTCTGCACCGATTCTGGGAGACAAGCTGCATGACTTGCTTCTTATATACCGTGATTATGAAAAGGAATTAACCGAACTATATATCGATGATGAAGACACGTTGACTGAACTAACAGAGCGGTTGCCGGAGAGCACGCTGCTGCAAGATGCACAGATCTGGATCGATGGATTTCAGGGATTTACCCCGCAGGAAATGAGTGTCATTGGAAGATTGATGCTGCAAGCTTCTTCCGTCACAATTGCATTGACGTTGGATCGTGCTTACGACCACGGCGCACTTCCAGGAGAACTGGAGCTGTTCCATCCCACAGCGAGTGCATATGCACGTCTCAAAGGCATGGCTGAGGATCTGGGTGTTCTTAATGAGACAACCGTGCTTCAACTGGAAGTTTTGCCAAGATATGAAGGCAGTCCTGGACTGGCGCATTTGGAGGCTGGCTTTGATCGTAGAGTCCGCTGGAAGAGTGAGGGGCGTGATGCGGGTGTCCGACTTTACGCCGCTGAGAACCGCCGGGCTGAGATGGAAGGAGCACTTCGTGAGATGCGTCGTCTGGCGCAAGATGAAGGTGCGCGTTATCGAGATATGGCAGTGCTCGTTCGTCAGTTGGATACATATGCCGACATTGCTGAGCCTCTGTTCAGGGATTATGGCGTGCCTGTCTTTCTGGATCGGAGAAGAAATGAACTACATCATCCATTATCGGAATTTATTCGTTCAGCACTCGATATCGTTCGCCGTCGCTGGCGTTATGAGGATGTATTTCGCTGTGTGAAAACGGATCTGCTGCTTCCACGGGGCGGTTCCATTACACGTGAAGATATGGACCAGCTCGAAAATTATATATTAGCTTGCGGAATTCACGGATACCGCTGGACAGATGGAAAGCCATGGAAGTATGTACCCAGCCTGTCCCTGGAAGACAACGATCAGGATGTCCGCAGCCGGGGCCGGGAACAAATGCTGTCCTTAATGGAAAAATGCCGTACGGTGATTGTTGATCCACTGGGTGCTTTTGAGAAACGAATGAGCAAGGCAAAGACAGCTAAAGACCAATGTGCGGCGCTTTACAGATTACTGGAAGATGCCGAGATTCCTTGGAAGCTGGATCAGATGTCTGCAGAAGCCAAGGCTCAGGGTGATCCGGAACGTTCGAGAGAGCATCGTCAAATGTGGGGTGCCGTCCTTGATCTATTAGATCAGATGGTTGATATGATGGGGGCCGAACGGCTGGATATCGATTTATTTGCCGGGCTAATGGAGACCGGATTAACCGAACTGAAGCTGGGACTTGTTCCTCCAGCGCTTGATCAAGTGTTGATTGGATCGATGGATCGTACACGTCTTCAGGGTATCAAGTACGTATTTATTCTGGGTGCAGTAGAGGGTGAACTGCCTGCTGTGCCTCAGGATGATGGTGTATTAACTGAGCAGGAACGGCTGCTGTTGACGGAGAGAGGTTTGGGGCTTGGGCCAGGAGCAACAAGACAAATGTTGGATGAACGCTTTCTGATATATACAGCCCTGACAGCGGCGAGCAATCAGTTATGGCTGAGTTATCCCGTTGCAGATGATGAAGGGAAAACATTGCTACCCTCAGAAATTGTACGACATGTACGTAAGATGTTCGGTCTGCATGAGCAGCCATTACTTGCCCAGCCGCCGGTTACAAATGCTGAAGAGGTGCACTGGTCTTATGTTATTCATCCTGGTCAGAGCCTCTCTTATCTCATCGGACAGTTGCGCAGATGGCGCCGTGGAGAAGATATTTCTGAAATGTGGTGGGCGATCTATAACTGGCATGTCTCTCGGGAGACAAGCAGACCTCAGCTGAAACAATTGCTTGGATCGGTCTTTTATCGCAATCGGGCGTTACCTCTGCGTACGGCTACCAGCCGTAGATTATATGGTACAGAGGTAAGGACCAGTGTCTCCAGAATGGAGCGTTTTGTGGCGTGTGCGTTCTCCCATTTTGCATCCCATGGGCTGCGACTGAAAGAGCGCCAGTTGTACCGCTTGCAAGCCCCTGATATAGGACAATTGTTCCATGCTGCCTTGAGTCAGCTTGCCATGCGTTTGCGTGAGCAGAATCGCAGTTGGGGCAGTCTGTCTCCGGATGAATGTCGGAAGGAAGCGGAGCACACCGTGGAGCAGATTGCACCACAGTTGCAGGGAGAGATTTTGCTTAGCACGAAACGGTATGGTTATATCTTCCGCAAGCTGAAGGATATCGTTAGCCGGGCGTCGGTTATTCTGGGTGAACAGTCCAGACGAGGAAGCTTTGAACCGATTGGGTTGGAGCTTGATTTTGGGCCAGGTAAACCCCTGCCACCGCTTCGTTTTGAATTGGAAAATGGCTGTGTGATGGAGATTGTGGGGCGGATCGACCGCGTGGATGTGGCCGAAGGAGAGAACGGCCTGCTGCTGCGGGTTATTGATTACAAATCGAGCCAGACCGACCTCAAACTCCATGAAGTGTATTATGGCCTGTCATTACAGATGCTCACGTACTTGGAGGTGCTGCTTAGTGCTGCCGAGGAGTGGCTTGGAGAATCGGCGATGCCTGGAGGAACACTCTATTTCCATGTGCATAATCCGTTGCTTCAATCCGCGAACGGCATGACTTCTGAGCAGGCAGGACAAGAACTGCTGAAACGGTTCAAAATGAAAGGCTTGCTGCTCGCGGATCGGGATGCGATCGCTCAAATGGACAATACCCTGGACAAAGGCTACTCAGCTATTATTCCAGTTGCGCTTAAGGCGGATGGCAGCTTTTATAGTAGCGCTGCTGTAGCTACGCCGGAGCAATGGGATACATTGCTTGCTTCAGTTCGCAGCAATATACGTGAGATTGGCACCCGGATTACGGACGGGGATGTCGCGATTGAACCTTACCGTATCCAGCAGGAGGTTGCATGCACCTTCTGTCCGTACAAGCCAGTCTGTCAATTTGATGAAAATATCGAAGGTAATGAATATAATCTGTTGTCCAAACCGGGCAAACAGCAAATCTGGGACATGCTGTCTCATGGCAAAGGAGGGGAAACATCATGACGAATATGCCAAAACCGGAGGGAAGCTTCTGGAGTGATGACCAATGGAGTGCCATCTCACAGAGTGGAGAAGACATTCTGGTTGCTGCTGCAGCGGGTTCCGGGAAGACGGCTGTATTGGTTGAACGGATTATTCGCAAGATTGCAGACCCTTCCCGTGGATTCAGCGTAGATCGTTTGCTGGTTGCGACATTTACGAAAGCTGCTGCTGCTGAGATGAAGCAGCGGATTCGGGAAGCACTGGAACGTGCACTTGAAGAGCAACCTGCCGAAGAACATCTGCGCAAACAACTGTCATTGCTCGGGCGAGCATCCATTACGACACTGCATTCATTCTGTATGGAAGTCATTCGTCGTTATTATCAGCAAATACCGCTAAACCCGGCTTTCCGGATTCTGAATGAAAATGAAGCCGAAATTATGCGGCAGGAATTGTTGGAGCAGTTGTTTGAGGAAAAGTATGGGGAAGAAGACGAAGGAAGTACATTCCGTGAATTGGTGGATTGGTTCAGTGGGGAACGGAACGATGATGCCATGCATCGACTTGTGCAGCGTTTGTATGATTTCTCACGCAGTCATTCTTGGCCGGATCATTGGCTTGTAGAGATGGCATCTGCTTTTCAGGTGGAAAGTGTCGAGGCACTTGGACATTCTGCATGGGTTCAGAGTATTTTGCGTGATGCCGCTCTTGCCCTGAGTGGTGCGGCTGGTCTGCTGCGTCAAGGGATCAGCATATCGATGCAGCCGGAAGGTCCGAAACCTTATGCAGATACATTGAAAGAAGATTTAGCAATGGTCGAAGAGCTTCTGTCAGCTGTTGAGGTCATGCCATGGGAAAGATTGCCTGAAGTGTTTCAGCCAGCAGCTTTTGGCAAGCTGAAGCCTTGCAAAAAGGACCAGACAGACCCGGGGTTACAAGAACAGGTCAAGGAACTTCGTGAGGCTGCGAAAAAAGCCGTGACGGACCTGAAAGGGTCATTGTTTGGAAGAAGTGCGTTTTCTTTCTGGCAGGAGCTGGAGCAGGCGGCACCACTAATGCAGGAGCTATCCAAGCTGGTCAGTGCATTTGGAGAGCGATACCGACAGGCCAAGCAGGAGCGCGGTCAGGTCGATTTTAGTGACCTGGAGCATTACTGTCTTCATATTTTGCGCCATGAAGATTCAACCCCTGAGCTGTCCATGCCTTCGGATGCAGCAATGGAATACCGGGCACGTTTCGATGAAGTTCTGCTGGATGAATATCAGGATACCAATACAGTGCAGGAAGATATCGTCCGACTGATTTCCAGAGAAAATCCAGGAAACCGATTCATGGTTGGTGATGTAAAACAGAGTATTTACCGTTTTCGTCTGGCTGAACCCGGTCTGTTCCTGAACAAGTACCGTCAATACGCAGCGAATTCGGATATGGATATGGAAATGAACGGAGAGAGAGAATCACTGCATGCAGGAAGACGTATTGATCTTGCACGTAACTTCCGTAGTCGTGCAGAAGTAGTCCATTCGGTCAACATGTTATTCAAGCAGCTCATGAATGAAGGGGTAGCCGAGATTGCCTATGATGAACGAGCTCAGCTCGCTTATGGGGCTACTTTCCCGGCAGAGACGCTTGGAGATGAGGCATACACACCTGAACTCATATTGATCGATCGTCAAGGCGGAGGACCTGATCTGACGGAAAGCACGGATGAGAATGGGGATGCGTTACCTTCTGCTGAGCTGGAGAGTGCCGAGCTTGAAACCGCTCAGCTGGAGGCTCGGGCCATGGCTCGCCGTATTCGTGAAATGGTCGGAGATACGGATAACCCACCCCTCAACGTTTATGATAAAGCCCTCAAATCCATGCGACCTGCGCGTTATGGAGACATTGTTATTTTGCTGCGTTCTGCCCTGATGTGGGCTCCACTCATGATTGAGGAATTCAGACAGCAGGGTATTCCTGCCGGAGGGGAGCAAAGCAAAGGGTATTTTCAGGCGACGGAAGTGGAAGTGATGTTGTCCTTGCTGCAGATTGTGGATAATCCAAGGCAGGATATACCGCTTGCTTCCGTGCTTCGTTCGCCGATTGTCGGACTGGATGAAGAGGAACTGGCTCAGATTCGCCTTGGGGACAAGCGACAGTCTTTCTATGATGCTGTTATATCAGCTACAGGAGCATTCTCAAGTTCGTTGAATGTTTTCGGGCAGCATGGTGAGAAAGCTTCGAATCCGGATTCATCTGCAATCCAGCTGCAATGGCCCGAAGTCTGGTCAGAAATGGAACAGGGGCAACGGGAGTCGGCAGTATCCGCCGAAGCAGACGTTATCGAACGTATACATGAAACCTCTGTACATGCAGATAAAGATGAGATTATGGATGCTGGTATAGATGCAAGTATGGGTGGACGTATAAGCGACGATGCGGATAGGGACAACGGTACCAGCACAGAGCTGCAACAAAAGCTAATTCGATTTATGCGTCAGTTGGAACATTGGCGACTTGAAGCCAGACAAGGCAGCTTGAGTGAACTCATTTGGCGCATGTACCGGGAAACGGGTTACCTGGACTGGGTTGGCGGCCTACCGGGAGGCATGCAGCGTCAAAGTAATTTGAAGGCTCTGTATGATCGCGCACGGCAATATGAGGAGGCAACGGCCAATCGTGGATTGTTTCGCTTCCTGACCTATGTATCCAGACTACGTGAGAACGGGGGAGATCTTGGCACCGTAGCAAGTGGTTCTGGTGAGCAGGACAATGCGGTACGCATCATGACGATTCACCGGAGTAAGGGCTTGGAATTCCCTATTGTTTTTGTCGGGGGTATATCCAAGATGTTCAATCAGCAGGATCTGAACTCGCCGTTTCTGATGCATAAGGAGCTGGGGTTTGGCCCGAGGTTTGTAGATCGTGAGAATCGGGTTGCCTATCCAACCTTGGCGAATCTGGCGATTCGTCGTCGTGCCCAGTTTGAGCTGCTTGCCGAAGAGATGCGGGTGCTCTATGTGGCTCTAACCCGTCCAAAAGAGAAAATGATTTTGGTCGGTACGGTAAAAGATGTTGTTAAAAAGGCAGTGGCCTGGTCTCAGATTAAGGACAGTCCGGAACGGGTATTGCCTGACTATCTGCTTGCAGCCGGACGGAGTTATCTGGACTGGATCGGTCCATCCCTGATGAGACATCCAGACGCAGCTTTGCTGCGTGAACTTGCGGGAGGCACTGATTCATATGCTGCCTGTCTTGTGGATGATGAATCACGCTGGGGCATTTCCGTCATTTCTGCTGATCAAGTATCCCGGGAAATATTTGTGGATCAGACGCTTGGTGAAGAAGAGGGCATGACAGAAGTGCGGAAACATCGAATTGCTGCCCTAAAAGCCGTTCAGCCTGTGGAGCTGTTTCCTTCCTCCACTGAAGAAGAGATGGTCGAGGATACTCAAGATGCAACACTACGAGACATCAGTGAGGAAGATGTATTTACAATAGGTGAGCAAGAGGGTGTACAGCTGCTTCGTGAAGTTGATAAACGGCTTTCATGGGCGTATCCTCATCAAGCAGCAACGCAAGTAGCTGCCAGTACATCGGTTACCGAACTAAAAACATTGCTAGCCATGCAAGACCATCAGTCTTTACAGATGATGGAGGAAGTTGAAGAACAATCTGAGGCTTCTGTGGATTATGAGGGCCATGAAGTGAAGGATGGAGGCTCGTCCTTTAAATTGCATCTACGTCGTCCCAAATTCATGGAGGAGAAACAATTGACTGGAGCCGAGCGGGGAACGGTGTATCATACGTTGATGCTGCATCTTCCTGTAGATGGTTCACCCGTTGATTCGCAAATCGTTGAGCAGACACTTTTGCGGTTAGTTGAGCTCCAGATTTTGCTCCCCCATCAGGCAGAGGTTATTGAGTCTGATCAACTGGCTGGATTTTTCAATACAGAGCCTGGGACAGAATTGTTGCGTGCAGAGTGGATGAAACGGGAGATTCCATTTATTTATGGACTTCCGGCACATCATTCTCCTGCCGAATGGCTTCATAGTCTATCACCAGATGCAGGGATACAAACTTTGGAAGAAGACGGTAAGATGCAGGCATCACTAGAAAATGAGACGGTGCTAGTACAGGGGATTATTGACTGCCTGTATGAGGTGGATGGCGAGCTTGTTTTGCTAGATTACAAGACAGACCGGGTGTTGGAGCATCGCGGTGGACTGGACAAACTGACGGAAAACTATCGCTTTCAGCTGGAGCTGTATGGCCGGGCTATTGAAGATATTCTGGGTCGGAAAGTCGACCGGAAGTGGCTGTACTTTTTTGATGGCGGACATGCTGTGAAACTATAAAGTGAAATTTTAAAACGGCCAGATGGAATTTGTATCAGCGGATTTTGCTTGAGAGAGGGGTTGAACGGACGATGCGTATTTTGCACACAGGGGACTGGCATCTGGGGAAAACGCTGGAGGGACGGAGCCGGCTGCGAGAGCAGGAGGATTTTGTGGATGAGCTTGTTAGACTCGCGGATGAGCAGCAGGCAGATGCCATATTGATGGCTGGAGACGTGTATGATTCTGTAAATCCGCCTGCATCGGCGGAACAGCTTTTTTATGAGGCTGCGGCGCGTCTGACAGAACAAGGAAGACCACTTGTGGTAATTGCCGGGAACCATGATCAGCCAGAGCGAGTGGCTTCGGTGACCCCGCTTGTGAACAGACAGGGAATTACACTTGTAGGTATGCCTACTTCAGAAGCAGTCACTATCCATGCGAAGAGAACTGGAGAGACTGCGCAGATTGCTGCATTGCCATACCCCTCGGAAGCGCGACTGAATGAACTGCTGACAACGGATGAGGATGAGAATGTGCTTCGCCAGGCATACAGTCGCCGGGTTGGCATGTTAATGCAGCGTCTGGCTGCTTCTTTTCGTCCGGATACGGTGAATTTGGCAATGAGTCATATTTATGTTCTGGGCGGAGTGGAAAGTGATTCGGAACGTCCCATTCAGGTAGGGGGCGCCTATACGGTTGACCCTTCTGCATTGTCGACAGGTGCGCAATATACAGCACTGGGGCATCTCCATCGTGCGCAGGCAGTTAAAGGAGAAGGTGTGATTCGTTATAGTGGCTCTCCACTGGCCTACAGTTTCTCCGAAGCGGGGCAGAGTAAGTCCGTCACCATGGTTGATGTGGCACCAGGAGGCGCCGCAAACGTGGAAGAAGTGCTGTTGACCTCCGGACGTCCCCTTGTACGCTGGAAGGCGCGTGGCGGTCTGGCTGAGGTTTATCGGTGGCTGGATGAAGGGCGTGATCCTCAGGCTTTTATTGATATGGAAGTATGGCTGGATGACGCCATGTCTCTGAAAGAAATTCAGCAGCTCCGTAAGTCGCATGACGGGATCATCCATATCCGTCCGGTGTATCCCGAGATGGCAGCCGCAGGGCTTTTGGAGCAACGATCCGAGCTTCCGGTACATGAGCTTTTCCGCAAATTTTATCAGCGTCAGACAGGTGGGGCATTACCTGAAGACAGTCTGGTTCAACTGTTCCTGGAACTCGTAGATGAGGACGAGCCGGGCGTGCGTGAGGAGGTCGAGGGGAATTGAAGCCGATTTTATTGAAAGTCGCAGGTCTGCAAAGTTATCGGGAGACTCAGGAGATTGATTTTACTGTATTGACGGAAACGGGACTGTTTGGTATTTTTGGTCCTACAGGCAGTGGGAAATCGTCTTTGCTCGACGCGATTACGCTGGCCATGTACGGAAAAGTGGAACGTGCGGTTAATGGTACCCAGGGAATCATGAACCACGCTGAGGATTCGTTGTCCGTTGCTTTTACATTTGAACTTGTATCGGCGGAAGGCACAAGAAGATTTCGGGTGGAACGACGCTTCAAACGAAACAATGAGGTATCGGTAAGCAACACAATAAGCAAATTCATTGAGACCGTCAACGGAGAGGAACAGGTGCTGGCTGATAAACTGGCAGACGTGAACCGATGCGTTGAAGATGTCATTGGGTTGAAAATGGATGATTTTACGCGGGCCGTTGTGCTTCCACAAGGGAAATTTGCTGAGTTTCTGTCACTGAAAGGCAGTGAACGACGCCAGATGCTGCAACGTTTATTCCATCTGGAGAAGTATGGAGATCAGCTTGCCATCAAGCTCAGCCGTCGGGTGAAGGACAATGATATGGTTCATCAGTCATTGGCCGCGGAGCAGCAGGGGCTTGGGAATGCCAGCAAAGAGACGTTGGCAGAAACGGAGCTTCTTCTTCAAGCTGCTGTGAAACAGTCTGAATTGTCACGCAAAACGCTTGATGAAGCGATGAAGGAAGCCGAGCAACTCGGTAAAGTCCGTGAGTTAAGCCATGAACGCCAGGCTCGTATGGAGGAACACGAAAAGCTGAAAGCACGTGCACCACAGATCGAAGCTGGGGAACAACGGCTGAAACTGGCCGGGGCGGCAGACGCGATACTGCCTTCATTGCAGACGATGCGTGACGCAGCAGCACAGCAGAAGTTACGTGAGGATGCAGCCGGGATTGCTCACCAGCAAGCGGTGGAACATGAACGGCTGTCTGTACTGGAAGCCGAGAAGGCCGAAACGGCCCGTGTACAGATGGCTGAGGAAGAACCCAAGCTGCTGCTTCGATTGGAACAGCTTGAACAGGCCAAGGAGTTGCAACGGGAACGGGATGGGCTACGAGAGGATAGTACCCGTCTTAAGCAGTTTTTGGACAAAGGACAGGCTGAACAGAGCGTCATCGGACAGCAGCTGGAGAAGGAAAAAGAACTACAGCAGCGCGGCCGCAAACGGCGGGAAGAATTACAGGAAAGCCTGAAGCCGAATGAAGTGAAGTCCGAAGAACGCAGACAGCTGCAGGCTGCACTGGAATTGAAGCATCGTTTGGATACTGCGGCGGAGCAATTGCGCCAGAACAAGGCTGAGATGGAAGCCAATAAGCAGTCGGCTGAACAGGGGGCAGATCGGCTGAAGCTGGCTGCCCAGGAAGAGACCCGTCTGAGTGAACAGCGTCAGCATCTGATCGAACAGGCGGCAGTGGGCCTTGAGGCCTTGCTTGCCTGTGAGCAGGACATTGGCCGCGAACAGAGCCTGCTGGCCAGGGCGGAGGAGCAGCTGCGCGGAACCATGCGTGAGCAGGAGCTGCACAGGCTCTCCTCCGCCTTGCGCGCCGAGCTGCGCGACGGCGAGCCATGCCCGGTGTGCGGCTCCGCACACCACCCGCTCCCGGCTGCGCCGCCGGGAGAAGGTCCGCCCGCAGGCGATGCGGACCTGGAACTGCTGCGCAGCCTGCACGCGGAGCTGCAGGAGCTGCGCTTTGGGCTGCGCCAGCAGCTGCACGAACGTCGCAGCCTGCTGACGCAGCTTGGCGCTGCGGCCGGCGAAGCCCCGGCCACAGCCGAGGCCGCGCCTGCGGCTGCGAAGCCAGAGCCCGCCGGTTCGCCCGTACACGGGCGCTCCCCGGCGGACTGGGCGGAGCGTGCCGCCGCACTGCGCGAAGCCGCGCGGGCGCTGGCCGCAGCCGCAGCGCCGCTGCAAGCGGAAGCCGCCGCGTTGCAGCAGGCGGCTGTGGGCGCGCAGCAGCGCCGCATGGAAGCGGCTGCTGCGCAGGAGGCCGGCCAAGCCGGACTCGCCCAGGCGGAGCGCCGGTTGGCCGAGAGTGAGGCCGCCGCAGCCGCATTGCACGGCCGCTGGGCCGCGGAACTGCCCGGCATCGTTCAAGAGCAGGCCATGGCCCTTCACCAGGCGATGCAGGAGCGAGACGCGCGCGCAGAAGACATCAAGGAACGGCTGAACAAGAGCGTGACGTTCCTTGAAGAAAAGGAACAGTTGGTACAGTCCCTTCAGCAGAAGCTGGTTGAATTGGACAAACAGCTGATTCAATGGCAAACGGAATGGCAAGGCAACAGCAAACAGCTTGCCGAGAAGGAAGAACGTCTGCGTCAATGGGTTGGCGAGCAACGGGTCGAGGATTTGATTGCTGCGGCCCAGACTCGTCTGGATGGACTACGGAAAATTGCTGCCGATTCAGCACAGCGTTTCAAGGAAGCGGATGTGTTGAAACAGGAATCGGCCAAGAAGGATGTCATGGCTCAACAAGCAGCAGCCTCGGCAGCAGAGCATTTGCAGCAGGCACAGGAACGCTGGAAGCAATTGATGGAACAATCGCCATTTGATTCGGAGAATGATGTTGTGGAGGCAGCCCTCCCTTCCCAAGAAGCGGAGCGTCTTGCCGCGGAAATTCAGCAGCATCGGGAGCGTGATCGTGAACTTATTTCTCAATTGCGTGAGCTGGAACAAAAATTGGGCGGAGTCGTTGTATCCGAGGAACAATGGTTGGCATGCTCAGAGCGACTGAAACTGTCTCGTGCAGAGGATGAAGCAGCTCTTAGAGCCAAGGCGCGTGCAGAGCGGGATCTGGAAGATGTGCAGCAGCGACACGTTCGCTGGACCGAGTTGGAGAACAAACGGGTAGAAGTGAGCAGACAAGGTGAGATGCTTAGCAAACTGCAAGCAGCTTTCAGAGGTAATGCATTTGTCGAGTATATTGCAGAAGAACAACTGATGCAGGTAAGTCAGGCTGCTTCACAGCGTCTGCGCTTCCTGACCAAACAACGTTATTCACTTGAGGTGGATTCAGGCGGGGGCTTTGTCATCTGTGACGATGCAAACGGTGGAGTTAAACGTCCGGTGTCCACCTTGTCTGGTGGAGAGACGTTCCTGACCTCATTGTCACTGGCCCTGGCTCTGTCTGCCCAGATTCAGCTGCGCGGTCAGTATCCGCTGCAATTCTTCTTCCTGGATGAAGGGTTTGG
This sequence comes from Paenibacillus sp. 276b, assembly GCF_900107875.1. NCBI lineage: Bacteria > Bacillati > Bacillota > Bacilli > Caryophanales > Paenibacillaceae > Paenibacillus > Paenibacillus sp. 276b. The sequence goes on from NZ_FNRR01000004.1 coordinate 519,063, forward strand.
CACATTGGACCCTGAACTGCTGGATACCGTCATTACATCGTTAGAAAAATTGCATGATGACCGTCTTGCCGTCGGTATTATCAGCCACGTTCCGGAGCTGCGAGCACGCTTGCCACGCAAACTTGTAGTTATTCCAGCGGGCGAGGCCGGAGCTGGCTCTCGCGTAGTATTGGAAACATTATAGGAACTTGAACACAGAACACATACGAATGAATGACCCCAATTGGGATGCCCTCAGGAACCGGCCGTACAAGGTTGTTCCTGAGGGGGAAATCTCCTGATTGATTGAGTTTTGTTGGTTTGAATCTCATTTATATACTCGTTGTAACAGTTGAGTGAGATAGCTCACAGATACAGGTTCATCCTGTTGTTATACTACAGTTAAGCCGACAAACTTATGTTAAGCACCCCGGCGGACGTCTGATCAGGAATAATCCTGGTTAGACGTCCGCGACAGCAGACTTCCGCATGGAAACTGCAACGGGGTGCTTCTTTTTTTAATAGGCCCTTATCTTGAAACTCTTGTCATTCACAGTGTCATTTCGCCCAGATCTGAATACGATGAAAGGGTGATGAAGAGCAGAACAGATTCGGGAGGCGATCGAACGTGGAAAAGGTAGAAGCGAAGAAACTGTGTAAGGAACACATGCATCGCTATGTATGTATACAGATGCATGACGGTGCCCATTATGATGGCATTGTGGAAAATGTGGATGATGACATGATTTATTTGGCTGTTCCCGTGGGGCATGAAGCTGTGGTTAATCATGCAAACGCAAACTGGGGACCCAATATGATGCCAGTTACTTATCCCGCTCATGCACGGGGATTCTTCCCGGGCTATGGCTACCCATACCCTTATTATGGTTACGGTCGCAGACGGTTTAACAGGCTGGTCCTTCCGTTGGTCGGCCTGACTGCATTATCTTTGTTACCTTATTATTAATAGGGCCTTGAAAGCATTATCTTTTACCAATGAAAACTGAACCTTTCACATCTTCGGTGTATTCTTTGCACTTCACTGAGATGTGAGAGGTTCTTTTGTTGCTGTTATTATTGAATTGAAACAGGTTAAATTGGACGTGAGTTTTCAGTTCCGGTATGATAGTAGGGTATACATAATTTTTAATTCGAAGGAGGGTATGAACAATGGATTGCTTATTTTGCAAAATTGTAGAGGGCAGCATTCCCTCCAATAAGGTACTGGAGAATGACCATGTCATCGTCTTTCATGACATCCAGCCCGCTGCACCGACCCATGTACTCGTTATTCCCAAGAAACATATTGCTTCCATGAATGAAGTAACGGCGGAAGACTTGCCGTTGATCGGTGAGATTCATTTGGCTGCGCAGGAAGCGGCCAAGCGTCTCGGCGTGGAAGAAACAGGTTACCGACTGATTAATAACTGCGGCAAGGATGGAGAACAAACCGTTCATCATCTGCACTATCATTTGCTTGGTGGGACCCGACTTGGCGTGTTGACAAGTTTGTCAGACTCACACAAATAAACGAGCCAAGTTACTTTAAATCAGGACTGATTCATATATGCATAAAAGGCATGAATATGGAGCTGAAGTTCACATAAAATAAATGATCATTACGTTAAGGTTGACACCTTTATTACCTTTCGCCTATAATGAAAGGTGATGAACCGTGTTATTGCTCTTGGACGGTCTGGTCGGAGGGAGGGAAAACTGGTGTCTGAAACTAAAGTTCGCAAAAACGAGACTATTGATGCTGCACTTCGTCGCTTTAAACGTTCCATCGCAAAAGATGGCGTATTGGCTGAGGTGAAGAAACGTAAGCATTATGAGAAGCCAAGCGTAAAGCGCAAGAAAAAGTCCGAGGCTGCTCGTAAGAGAAAGTTTTAGGAGGATTTTAACTACATGAATCTTAGCGAACGATTGAACGAAGATATGAAGCAAGCGATGAAGAGCAAGGACAAGTTCAAGCTCTCCAACATTCGGTTGATTCGTTCGACGATCAAGAATCTTGAAATAGATTTGAAAAGAGATTTGGATGATAACGAAGTGCTTGATATTCTGAGTCGTGAAATCAAACAGCGCAAAGATGCCCTCCAAGAATTTGACAAAGCGGGCCGTGAAGACCTCGCGGCAAATGCAAAAGCGGAAATTGAATTACTCAGTCAGTACCTTCCCGCACAGCTTACCGAAGAAGAAATTAAAGTTATTGTACAGCAGACCATCCAGGAAACCGGTGCTTCTTCGAAAGCCGAGATGGGGAAAGTCATGTCTGCCCTTATGCCGAAAGTCAAAGGCAAAGCGGATGGCAAACTGGTAAATCAAGCAGTTCAACAATTTCTGCAATAAAGCAAATCAATAAACACCTCCTGACTTGTCAGGGGGTGTTTTTTCCATTTTACATCATTGATACGGTACTCATTTCCCAGAAGAAATTTGAAACGTAATTAGTAATCGTTCATTTGTTCATGGAAATTCACAAATATTGCTTTTAAATGGATAATATATATGATTATGGATTTAAAATGTTGCAATTGCTTCCGGTTTCAAATATAATTTTAAGATTTTGAAACGAAATGTTGCATTGTACGTAATAAATACCATAAGCTGGACAGTATAACATTAATGGAAAAGGGGGGACTATTTGTGAAGGGAAAGCGCCGGAAGAAGCTTACGGGGCCATTGATGCTCATGATGCTACTGACGCTGCTGCTTCCTGTCTGGATTGGATCACCGTCAGCGCATGCAGCTGAGAAAAGTGGCGCCGTATATATCATTCCGGTGGATAAACCAATCGAGCAGGGACTTGGCAAGTTTATGGAACGCGGGTTCAAAGAAGCAGAAGAGATGAATGCTGGCCTGATCGTTCTGGATATCAATACGCCGGGAGGGCGTGTCGACACGGCAGAAGAACTGGGTACATTAATTAAGGAAAGCCCAGTTGAAACCGTTGCATTTGTCCGTGGAGATGCTGCCTCGGCCGGAAGTTTTCTGGCTTTGAATGCAGATAAGATCGTAATGTCGCCAGGGAGTATGATTGGTGCGGCAGCGATGGTAGACAGCACGGGTAAACATGTTGATGATCCGAAGCTGGTTGCATTCTGGAAGAGCAAGATGCAGGGAGCGGCTGAGAAAAGTGGCCGTGACGGCAAAATTGCAGCCGGAATGACGGATGTTAACATGGTCGTGGAGATGCCTGAGATTAATAAAACTAAGCAAAAAGGTGAAATTATTGCTCTCTCGGCCGAAGAAGCGCTGAAAGTGGGCTATGCGGACCATATCAGCAACACACCGGAAGAAGCTGCAGCTTGGCTTGGTTACAGTCAGGATGATGTGTTCACTGTTCAGAGAACAGCTGCAGAGAACATATCCACATTTCTCACCAATCCTGTCGTCATGACGGTATTGCTATTCCTCGGAATAGCCGGTGTGATCATTGAGTTGATTGTACCTGGGTTCGGAGTGCCTGGTATTGTTGGTATCGTGTGCTTTGTGCTTTATTTCTCAGGGAACTACATTGCCGGTTTTGCCGGAGCGGAGACATGGGTGTTATTCACTGTCGGACTCATCATGATGATCCTCGAGATGTTTATCCCGAGCTTCGGTATTCTGGGGATTTTGGGATCGATTGCGCTTGTCGCTGGTGTCGTGCGAGCCGCCTATGATACAAGTGATGCATTTATATCGTTAGGTATTGCTTTTGGAGCCGCGCTGGTAGTCATTGCAATTGTTGTTATTCTGTTTAAGGATCGAGGCATATGGAATCGATTCATATTAAGTGACAGGCTGTCTGCTGATCAAGGATACTCTTCGGCGACAGAACGCAAAGAGTTGATCGGTTTGCAGGGCATCAGTTTGACTCCACTTCGTCCCTCGGGAACAGCGATACTTAACGGAGAGCGTGTCGATGTGGTGTCGGATGGAGATTTCATTCCGATTGATACACCAATTATTGTGATCAAAGCGGAAGGTACCCGGATTGTGGTTCAACAAGCATTACCGGTGTAACCCGCTCTGTTGCCGGAGTTGATTAAAGCTTCGGCAATGTACATAACCATTCTACGGAGGCTGCTAGTCGAGTGGTGTAAATCAATGCACAGCAGCAAAGTTCCACACTGTTTTTATCATGTTTCTTACAAAAATTAAATTGCAAATGGAGGAATTTTGACTATGGAACCAACCTTGATTACGGTTTTGCTTATTGCGGTAGTTGCGATTATCGTATTGAGCGTATTCTTCAGCTTTTTCCCGGTTATGCTCTGGATCTCAGCCCTTGCATCGGGCGTACGCGTGGGGATTATCACGCTGGTAGCGATGAGACTAAGACGTGTAACACCTAGCAGGATCGTAAATCCACTGATTAAAGCAACCAAAGCTGGACTTCAATTGACAATGAATCAACTGGAGAGTCACTTCCTAGCCGGTGGTAACGTAGACCGAGTGGTCAACGCCCTGATTGCTGCACAACGTGCGAACATTCCACTCGAATTTGAACGTGCTGCTGCGATCGACCTTGCGGGTCGTGACGTATTGCAAGCCGTACAGATGAGTGTAAACCCACGTGTTATTGAAACGCCGATTGTTTCTGCGGTAGCCAAAGATGGTATCGAAGTTAAAGTAAGAGCGCGGGTTACGGTTCGTGCCAATATTGACCGCCTCGTCGGTGGTGCGGGTGAAGAGACGATTATTGCCCGTGTCGGTGAAGGTATCGTAAGTACAAACGGTTCCTCGAATTCCCATAAAGACGTCCTGGAAAATCCGGATCTGATCTCCCGTACCGTATTGTCCAAAGGTCTGGATGCAGGTACCGCTTTTGAAATCCTGTCTATTGATATCGCGGACGTGGATGTAGGTAAAAACATTGGTGCCTTCCTGCAAACGGAGCAGGCAGAGGCTGACAAACGTATTGCACAGGCAAAAGCGGAAGAGCGCCGCGCAATGGCCGTAGCCCAAGAACAAGAGATGAAAGCGCGCGTAGTGGAAATGAGAGCGCGTGTAGTTGAATCCGAATCCCAAGTACCTCTTGCTATGGCTGAAGCACTCCGTAGCGGTAAAATTGGTGTAATGGACTACATGAACCTGAAAAACATTGAAGCAGATACTCAAATGCGCAACACATTAGGAAAACCTGGTGAAAATACAAACTCCAACGATCACGGTGATTCCAAAAACGGAAGATAGGCGGTGAGTGCATATGGGCCTATTTGAATGGATTTTTAACAATCTGTATATTGTAGCAGTCATCGCTTTTGCACTCTTTTCCTTCCTTGGAAAAGCAGCCAAATCGGCTGATCCGAACAAAAAGCGTGCAAATAACGGGATGCCTACGTTTGGAGGGAGTGGTGATTCGGACCGGAATGATCGCTCGCGGGGAAATACCGCACCGCAGCAGTCATCGGCTCCTTCAGATCCCCGCTATGATGAGCAGTATGACGAACGATACGACGAGCGGTATGATGACGATCAGTACGATGATCGATATGATCAAACCTATTCGCAGCCAGCAACGACATCTGCCCGTCCTGTGAATGACGACTTTGGAGGGCAGAGTTCTCTGGGTGGAATGGAAAACTCCCTCGAAGAACAAATGAAAGTGATGGAGCAACGACAACGTGAAATTCGAGAGCGACTCGATCGTATCTCTACTGCAAATACACCGGTTGTGTCTGACTCCAGTTGGGATGAAGTTTCATCCAGCGAGTCCGGACCGTCCCAGCTCCGCCGGGAAGACATTCGTACTGGTGTGTTGTGGGCAGAGGTTCTCGGTTCTCCGCGCTCTAAACAACCCTTTGGAACACGAGGAAAACTATAACTTTATATTATATTAATAAGTGAAAAGCCGTCTCTGGTGAGCATAAATCCAGACGACGGCTTTTTTCTGTCTCGGTCTCTTTTTATTTTCACATCTAACACGTTCCGTAGTTTTCATAATTTCAGAAATCTGCGCATAAGTTGAACTGTAGAGGAAGGGGGAAGACCTTCGAATGACCCGGATCAGCCGCAAGCTGCGCAGATGGACCAGTGAAGTTCTGGATCTGCCGCAGGACGTGCTTTACGATATGCCACGGTTAACCCTGATCGGCACAAAGCAATTGTATATAGAGAATCATCGTGGTGTCATTCATTTTACACCGGATCGCATCGTTCTGGCTCTCTCACAGGGTCAGCTGGAGATCAAAGGAACTGAACTGATGATTCGCAATATTTTGCCGGATGAAGTGGCTGTTGAAGGAACAATTCTGGATATTCATATGAATGGAGCGGAGGGGAACGGATGAAGCAGCCCAGTCTGTACAAACTGCGCGGAGCAGTCCGAATCACGGTCACTGGGGGGGATATTGAAGCATTAATCAATACGGTGGCAGAGCAGGGACTGGAAGTATGGGACCTGCGTGCCCATGATGGACGCAAGGCAGAAATGAATATTCTGCTACCGCATTTTTTCAGGCTGCGTCCTTTGCTGAAACGGACAGGCTGCCGGGTAAAGGTGACACACCGGAGTGGATTTCCTTTTTTTGCAGCCCGTTTGTTAAGAAGGAAGTTCTTTCTGGGCGGCATGCTATTTTTTGTAGCAGCTCTGTTTGCGTTATCATCAATGGTTTGGAATGTAGAAGTGAAAGGCAATGTGACGATTCCCACGGATGAAGTGCTCGCGGCAGCAAAGAAAGAAGGCATCTACCCCTTCCAGTGGGGATTTCGGCTGCAAAGCCAGGACAAGCTCTCCAGACAGCTCGCGCTGGCTCTGCCAGATGTAACCTGGATTGGGGTGAGCAAAGAAGGGACAACCATCACCATCCAGGTTGTGGAGTCAGCACAGCCCAAGCGTGAACCGCTGCTGAACCCGAGACATCTGGTCAGTAAAACAGACGCTGTAATCACTCAAATTTACGCGGAGCAGGGGCGCCCTGTTGTGCAGAAGGACATGCGTGTCAAGAAAGGACAGGTACTGATATCCGGTATTTTGGGAGATGAAGAGAATACAAAGACCATTGTAGCCAAAGGGGAAGTGCGCGGGCTGGTATGGCGTGAATATCAAGTCGAAGTCCCTCTTGTGCAGAAACATAATACGATGACTGGAGATAGCAAGGAACGTTTTTACATTGTGCTGGGGAAATGGGCGATACAACTCTGGGGATACGGGAATACGCCTTTTACCACATTTGATACCGAAAGTGATCATAAACCGCTGACCTGGAGATCCTTCACACTTCCCATGGGATGGCTGACTGAGAAAGATTTGGAAACTCGGGAACAAGAGGAGCAGCATACGATTGAATGGGCTAGAACGAAAGGATTGGAAGGAGCAAGAAACGATATTATCGCCAAAAACGGCAAAGGAACGAAAATTTTAAGCGAAAAAATTTTGCATGAGAAGAAAGAGAATGGTAAAGTTTATATGAAAGTATTATTTGAAGTGGAAGAAAGCATTGCGGAAGAACTTCCGTTAGTCCATAGTCAAGGAGAATGAGGCTATTTGTCAGAGCAAACACGCAGCATACGAATCTCCCTACAAAGTGCGGGAGAGGGTCAATCTCTTTTTGGACCCCAAGATATTTTTCTGAAACTGATTGAATCTGAGATTCCCGCCCAAATCGCATCCCGTGAAGCGGAGATCGTGATCCATGGCAACATCCAGAATGTGGAATCGCTTGAACAATTATTTGATGTGTTGTTGCAATTGGTACGTAACGGATATGTGTTAACCGAAAGGGACGTTAAGTATGCCATTGAGCTTGCAAAGGAACTGCGTGCAGACCAGCTTCTGGATCTGTTCAAAGGCGAGATTACAACGACGTACCGTGGGAAGCCGATCCGTGTTAAAACGATTGGACAGAAACACTATGTAACTACAATTAAAAAACGTGATGTTGTATTTGGTATCGGTCCAGCCGGTACAGGTAAAACGTATCTTGCTGTTGTCCTGGCTGTGGCAGCAATTAAGGAAGGAAGCGTCAAGCGGATCGTGCTCACAAGACCTGCTGTTGAAGCGGGAGAGAGTCTTGGTTTCTTGCCTGGTGATCTTCAGGAAAAAGTTGATCCTTATTTGCGGCCGCTGTACGATGCTTTGTACGATGTTATGGGACAAGAGCAGACTGCGAAGGCACTGGAGCGCGGTTTGATCGAAATTGCACCTCTTGCCTATATGCGGGGACGTACACTGGATGATTCGTTTATTATCCTGGATGAAGCTCAGAATACGACACCGGAGCAGATGAAAATGTTTCTGACTCGTCTCGGTTTTGGTTCCAAAATGGTTATTACCGGTGACGTGACACAAATTGATTTACCGCGCGGCAAAAAGTCAGGGCTTGTGGAAGCCAATGCAATACTGGGCCAAGTGGAAGAGATTGGATTTGTCTATTTTGCCGAGCAAGATGTTGTACGGCACTCCCTCGTCCAGAAAATCATCGTCGCCTATAACCACGCCGCAGAAAATCAAGAATAGAAAGGGATTGTCTCGATGACCTCGAAGGAACTGTCAAAAGGCAAATCTTTTCAAAATAGAGCTACAGGATGGAAGTATAGCGTGTGGGCACGCTATCTTCTGTTTTTGTTTCTGGTGATCCTCTTCTACGTGAGTCTTGCTTCCAAGCTACTCCCAGAGCGGTATGATATTCAGGAAGGCACACGAAGTGAAGTGAATATTGCTGCGCCCATGCAGATCCCGAATACCAAGGCTACACTGAAAGCACAAGAAGAAGCCGCTGAACGTGTACAGCCAATGTTTCAGATCGTGCAGATGCGGAACGAAAATCTGATGACGACTCTGCTTGATCGTATTGATCGACTGAATCAGGATGATCAGATTTCCAGTCAGGACAAGATTGACATCTATCGTGATGAAATACCGCAGCGTCAGAAAGATTTTGTTTCCAATTTCATCAACAACAACCGGAAAGCGGGTACATACTCCGAAACTCTGTTGGAAGAGATCAGAAATGTGGTACAGGAGCAAAGCTACCGCATCCCGGAAGAGACATATATCAAAATTTCACGTCTGACTTCGGATGATATTCAGGAGATGAAGGCCGTTGCTCGGGATATCGTCTCCAGATTAATGACCGACCAGATTAGTGAGGCTACAACAGCTCGTGCCAAAGTGGCCGAGATGGTGAGTGTGAGCTCCCTAAGCAAGCGTACGCAGCGTGAAGTTGTACAGGAGCTTGCTCGTCTTGTGGTAACGTCTAACCGCTTCTACGATGAAGAGGGTACAAAAGAAGCTAAAGTACAGGCTCGTGAGAACACTCAAACGGTCTTTATCAAGCAAGGAGATACGCTTGTTGCCAAGGGTGAGATGATTACCCCGGAGATGTACACCCTTCTGGGCGAGAACGATTTGCTGAAAAACGAAGTGAACTATTGGCCTCAGCTTGGACTGCTTATGCTGTCTTGTCTGTTGTCGGCAGCGATTCTCATGTATATTCAGCAATTCAGCGGAACGCATTTCAAATATAATAATGCTCAACTGCTGATGCTTGTTCTCATATTTATTATTACGATTGTAGTTATGCATGTTACGGCGATACTCCAGACCAGTGAGAATTCATACGTAGGCTTTCTTGCCCCTGTTGCCGTAGGAGCAATGTTAATTGCATTGCTGCTGGATACATCGCTTGCCTTTGTCTGCTCGATTATTATCGGCATGCTGTCGAGTATTATTTTGAATACACATCAGGGTCAGATTTTTGACTTTGAACTTGGATTCTTCGCGGTGTTGGTATCGTTTGTTGCGATCTTCGCCACCCATCGGGCAAGTCAGCGGTCTACGATCCTGAAAGGCGCCATTATGGTCTGTCTGTTCGGATCGATCGCAGTCTTCACACTGGCTCTGATTGACTCAAGTGACTGGAATCGGACGACAACGCTCTATGGCATTGGATTTGCGTTTGCCGGAGGCGTACTGACCGCCATATTGGTTATTGGGCTAATGCCATTTTTCGAAACCTCATTTGGCATCTTGTCTGCGCTGAAGCTGGTGGAACTGTCTAATCCCAATCACCCGCTACTACGTAAACTGCTAACAGAGACACCGGGAACCTATCACCACAGTGTGATGGTAGGAAACCTGTCAGAAGCCGCCGCAGAGGCGATCGGTGCCAATGGGTTGTTATGTCGGGTCGGCTCGTATTACCATGATATTGGCAAGACCAAGCGACCGATTTATTTCATTGAAAATCAAAACAATATGGAAAATCCGCATGATTCGATTGATCCAAAGCTGAGCAAGTCCATTATCGTGGCTCACGCACGCGATGGTGTGGAAATGCAGAAGGACTACAAGCTGCCGAGGCCTATTCGGGACATTGCTGAGCAGCATCATGGAACAACCTTCCTGCATTACTTCTATCACAAAGCACTGCGTCAGGCTGAGGAAGCAGGAGTAGAACCTGATTTCACGGAAGATGATTTCCGTTATCCGGGTCCCAAGGCTCAGTCCAAAGAGTCGGCGATTGTTGGCATTGCTGACAGTGTGGAAGCTGCGGTCCGTTCCTTGCGGAAGCCTACTGTGGAACAAGTGGAGTCCATGATCGAAAAGATTATTAAAGGTCGACTGGACGATCATCAGTTTAACGACTGTGATCTGACAATGCGGGAGCTGGATATCGTCGCCAAGACCCTTAAGGAAACCGTCATGGGCATATTCCACTCCAGGATTGAGTATCCGGAAGAAATGAAGAAACCGAAGCCTACCTCGCCTGAAGCGGGTTGATTCGCTAATATAAGAAGACAGGAGTATGAAAGAATGAGTCTTAACCTAGCATGGAATAATGAACAACAGGATAAAGAAATCACCGAACCGATGATCGCAATGTTGGAGCAGCTGCTGAACCTTGCAGGGGAAGCAGAGGGTGTTGCGGACGGGGAAGTGGCCCTGACTTTCGTAGATGATGAGCAGATTCATGAGCTGAACCGTGACTATCGCGGCATTGATCGTCCAACAGATGTATTGTCTTTTGCAATGAATGAGACTGTGGATGAGGAACTGGATATCATCTACGAACTGGACGAAGATGAAGAAATGGAAGAAATGCCGGATGTTCTGGGGGATATTATTATTTCTGTTCCACGGACCATCCTGCAGAGTGAAGAATATGGGCATTCATTTGAACGTGAGCTCGGGTTCCTGTTTGTTCATGGCTTCTTGCACTTGCTTGGATATGATCATCAAGATGAAGCCAGCGAAGCCGAAATGATGGGCAAACAGGAAGCGGTACTCGCCCAAGCCGGGTTGACACGATAATGAAAAGGCGCTCCTGGGGGATGGTATTCCGCAATGCTGCGGAAGGAATCGTATACGGGTTGCGGACTCAGCGGAATGTAAGAGTTCATACAGGAGTCGCCATTTTGATGTGTGCAGCCGGCTTTTTTTTCGGGATTTCCAGAACGGACTGGATGTTTGTACTGACAGCCGTTTTTCTGGTTCTTGTGACGGAGCTGATGAATACAGCTGTGGAAGCTGCTGTAGATCTGGCGCATCCGCATATACATCCGCTGGCAAAAGCGGCGAAGGACACCGCGGCCGGTGCAGTTTTGCTGGCTGCGGTGTTCGCCGTCATCATCGGGAGTATCGTTTTCATTAAACCGGTGATGAGCTGGCTGGGTTTGCTGTGATTTTGTTTTTGTTTTGATTTTAATATTACACACAAATTATAAAGTTGGACTCATTTTTAAGTTGAACTTCTGGTTTGCACAATAACGGAGAGGTCAGAAATAACCTGTAGAAGCGAAGCGTTCGCCTTTATCACCGGATTTTCACTTTGGAAAAGGGAATCAATAAAATCCGGGGATAACAGCGATCGTAAGGTTGTTCTGACAGCGGAGAGGCCAGTGCAAATATTTTTAAGTTGAACTTAACTCATTGAGTGCAACTTTATAGTACACCCTAAGGGAGAGATTAATTATGGATAATGATTTGTTGATGCAAGAAGCAATTATGGCACGTACGAAAGCGTATACGCCTTATTCTCATTTTGGTGTAGGTGCAGCTTTGCTTGACAGTGAGGGACATGTGCATCATGGTTGTAATATTGAGAATGCTGCTTATACGCCAGGCAACTGTGCTGAGCGTACAGCCATGTTCAGTGCGATAGCAGGAGGTAAGCAACCACGCAGTTTCAAAGCCATTGCCATTGTAGGAGATACAGACGGCCCGATTGCTCCATGCGGCGTATGTCGTCAAGTGATGTATGAACTGTGTGAACCGAATATGAAAGTTATTCTGGGTAACATGAAAGGTGATCTGCAGGAGACTACAGTTGCCGAGCTATTGCCATGGGCTTTTGGACCATCTGATCTGAACTCTGCTAAAAAGTAAAAACCAATATATTCCAGGCCTAGGCGCCTGAGGAGGAACATATGAAAAAACAAGCATTCAAATCCGGCTTTGTAGCCATTATTGGACGTCCCAATGTAGGTAAATCCACACTGATGAACCAAGTCATTGGACAGAAAATTGCGATTATGTCGGACAAGCCACAAACGACTCGTAATAAGATTCATGGTGTTTATACATCGGAACACCAACAAATCGTTTTCCTGGATACGCCAGGGATTCACAAACGTCAATCCAAGCTGGGCGATTACATGAACCAGACCGCTTTGAATACGCTCGGAGAAGTCGAAGCTGCTCTGTTCCTGATCGATGCCTCGGAAGGCATGGGCGGTGGTGACCGTTATATTGCAGAACAATTGAAAAATGTGCGGACGCCTGTCATTCTTGTCATGAACAAAATTGATAAAATTGAGCCGGAAGCATTGCTTCCGCTGATTGAGGAATATCGCAAGCTGCATGATTTCGCTGAAATCGTACCTGTTTCTGCCATGCTCGGCAGCAACGTAAGTACCTTGCTTGAGCAGCTCGGCAAGTATCTGCCGGAAGGTCCGCAGTACTATCCAGATGACCAGGTTACAGACCATCCGGAGCAGTTCGTTTGTGCTGAGTTGATTCGGGAGAAAATTTTGCAAATGACGCGTGAAGAAGTGCCTCACTCCATTGCGGTCACGATTGAGGATATGAAAGTACAGGACAACGGCGTCGTTTATATTTCTGCCGTCATTTTTGTGGAGCGTGATTCGCAAAAAGGGATCATTATCGGTAAACAGGGTGCCTTGCTTAAAGAAGTGGGGAAACGTGCCCGCCATGATATTCAAAACCTGTTAGGTTCCAAAATCTTCATGGATCTGTGGGTTAAAGTGAAAAAAGACTGGAGAAATCAGGATCGAGTTCTGCGTGACCTTGGCTTTGGCCGCGACTAATCGTCGGAATTGTATCCAGTAATTGCAACACATAGTTTACCTTGCAAGACTCCATCCTATCTGGTAGAAGCAGACGTCATTTCCGAAGAGAGGATGAAATTCCGATGCGAGATTTTTCGTGGAAGGTTTTTGCGATGACGGGGGATGTGGAATCCTATCTGTTGTATGCTGAGGCATGTAGCTCAGTGGGACAGGAGTCGGAACCTGCAAGGGAAGTGATTGAAGATGAAGAAGCCGAAGGTTAATTGGCTAATTCGGGAATGGTTAGGTGACGAGGCATGCTATACAGGGTGGAAGGGATTGTCATCCGCAGCATGGACTACGGCGAGGGAAACAAAATCATTACGCTTTGCACCGAAAGCGGCGGGAAAGTAGGGGTACTCGTCCGCGGTGCCAAAAAGCCCAAAAGCCGACATGCTGCACTGGTGCAGCCATTTACGTACGGTCAATATGTATATTTTCGTAACACCGGTCTGGGAACACTAAACGCAGGTGAGATCATCGAATCTTATCATGAGCTGCGTGAAGATCTGATTAAGGCCTCCTATGCATCTTATGCTTGTGAACTGTTGGATCGTGTGTTGCAGGATGAAGAGACAGGTACGTTCTGGTTCAAACAGTTGAAAGCCTGTCTTCAGGCGTTGAAGGAAGAGAAAGATCCGGTCGTCATCACAAGCCTGTATGAAATGAAAATATTACAGGCAGCCGGGTACGGACCTCAGCTTGATGATTGCATTTCTTGTGGTCACGAGCGTCCGGATGAGCAATTATTTGTTAGTCCAAGGCTTGGAGGCGTTCTGTGCCGTGCTTGCAAACACTTTGATCCTCCGGCGATGTCCGTGAGTCCGAAGGCGTTGAAACTCTTGCGTCTGTTTGCACAGCTGGATCTGCAAAGGCTTGGTAATATATCGGTTAGCGAAGGCACCCGGGATGAGATCAAAAAGATCATGCGGGCCTTTATGGATCATCAACTTGGCTTGAATCTAAAATCCCGTTCTTTTCTTGATCAAATGGAAAAGTACGGGATTTGAGTCGTCTTGATGTGAAATAAGTAATATATCTTGACTTCGTACTTATTTTTATATATTATGAACTATAATTTCTCTTTTGGAGACATGCATTGAACGAGAAAGTAGGAGACTTGATTTATACATTCAGGAGCAGAAGAGGTCGGTTGACCTTACTAATCTTGTGTGAGCGAGCCGGGGATGGTGGGAGCCGGGTTGAATCGGTCTGTGAAACGGCACTCGGGAGCATGAATGACACGGAAAAGTGGGCTTGAATGAACAGGCTCTCTGTTTATATCTAAGCCAAGTAGGGTGGAACCGCGGGAATAGCTCTCGTCCCTATGTCTGTATAACAGGCGTAGGACGAGGGCTTTTTATTGTCTGTACCGTTCTAGGCTTGTTCATCACAAACCATCGAAAAGGAGCATGATTATGAATTTTCAGCAGATGATTCTCACGCTGCAACAATTCTGGGCCGCGCACAACTGTATTATTGTTCAACCATATGATACGGAAAAAGGGGCAGGTACGATGAACCCGATGACCTTTTTGCGTTCGCTTGGACCTGAGCCTTGGAAAGTAGCTTATGTAGAGCCGTCCCGCCGTCCTTCGGATGGTCGTTATGGAGAAAATCCAAACCGTCTCTATCAGCATCATCAATTCCAGGTTATTATCAAGCCTTCGCCAGACAATATTCAGGAGATTTACCTGGAAAGTCTGAAACAGTTGGGTATTGATCCGCTCAAACATGATATTCGGTTTGTTGAAGACAACTGGGAGAACCCTTCCCTCGGCTGTGCTGGTCTTGGCTGGGAAGTCTGGCTGGACGGTATGGAAATCACCCAATTTACGTATTTCCAACAAGTCGGTGGAATCGAGACGAATCCGGTAGCAGTTGAAATTACGTATGGTATGGAGCGTCTTGCTTCGTACATTCAGGAAAAAGAAAATGTGTTTGAGTTGGAATGGGTAGACGGAATTACATATGGTGATGTGTTCCGTCAGCCTGAATTCGAACACTCCAAATATACGTTTGAAGTATCTGATGTCAAAATGTTGTTTACGCTCTTCAACATGCATGAAGAGGAAGCGAACAAGGCTATGGCACAAAATCTAGTTTTCCCGGCATATGACTATGTGTTGAAATGTTCGCATACGTTCAACCTGTTGGATGCGCGCGGAGCAATCAGTGTAACGGAGCGTACTGGGTACATTACCCGTGTCCGTAATCTGGCTCGTCAAGTGGCTGCAACATATGTGGAAGAGCGTGAGAAGCTCGGCTTCCCGCTGATCAAGAAAGGGGGAGCTGAGCATGTCTAAGGATCTGTTATTTGAAATTGGTCTGGAAGAAGTGCCTGCACGCTTCATGCGAGCAGCAATTGAACAGCTGCAGGATCGTGTCGTGAAATGGCTGGATGCATCCCGCATTTCTTACGGTGAAGTGAATGCCTATGCCACACCGCGCCGATTGGCTGTTTTGATCAAAGATGTTGCCGAGAAACAGGAAGACGTGGAGGAAGAAGTTAAAGGACCTTCCCGTAAAATAGCACTCGACGACAGTGGTAACTGGAGTAAAGCTGCACTCGGATTTGCCCGTAGTCAGGGAGTTGAACCGGATCAGTTTACATTCAAGGAACTGAGCGGCGTGGAATATATCTACGCGACCAAGAGCAGTAAAGGCGTTGAAACCTCATCTGTGATCGGTCAGGGTTTGCTGGCTATACTGCATGCCATGACGTTCCCGAAATTCATGCGTTGGGCTTCGTATGATTTCAAATTTGTGCGTCCGATTCGCTGGATTGTTGCTCTGCTGGGCAGCGATGTTATTGAATTGGAAGTTGCAGGTGTGAAGTCTGGCAATGTAACACGTGGACATCGTTTCCTCGGAAAAGAGGCGATCATTTCGGATCCCGCTTCGTATGTGGAAGTGCTTCGTTCCGAGCATGTCATTGCGGATATCAAAGAACGTGAGCACATGATTGTATCCCAGATCCAGGCACTGGCTGCCGAGAAGAAATGGGATATTGCGATCAAGGAAGATTTGCTGGAAGAGGTCCTGTTCCTGGTTGAGACACCAACAGTGCTGTTCGGAACATTCGAATCTTCATTTTTGAATATTCCACAAGAGGTACTGATTACTTCGATGCGTGAGCATCAACGTTATTTCCCGGTGCTTGATAATGATGGACAATTGCTGCCATACTTCGTTACGGTTCGTAACGGCGGTAGCGATTCACTGGATGTCATTGCAAAAGGAAACGAAAAGGTACTTCGTGCACGTCTGTCTGATGCCAAGTTCTTCTACGAGGAAGACCAGAAGCTGGAGATTAAGGATGCATTGTCGAAACTGGAAAGTATCGTCTTCCAGGAAGAGCTGGGAACGGTTGGAGATAAAGTTCGCCGTATTCGCAAAATTGCGGATGGTCTGGCTAGCAAGCTGCAAGTACCAGCCGATGTAGCCGAAGCGGTGAATCGTTCTGCGGATATCTGCAAATTCGACCTTGTTACACTTATGGTGGGAGAATTCCCTGAACTGCAAGGTGTGATGGGTGAGGATTATGCCCGTAAAGCTGGTGAAAAAGAAGAAGTGGCCAAAGCGGTATTTGAGCACTATCAGCCACGATTCGCTGGAGATCAATCTCCTGCTTCGCTCGTTGGTGCTATTGTGAGTGCTGCGGATAAAATGGATACAATTGTAGGATGTTTCTCGATCAATATCATTCCTACAGGATCTCAAGATCCTTACGCGCTGCGCCGTCAGGCAGCAGGGATCGTACAAATTTTGCTGGATCACAATCTTCCGCTGACATTGTCCGATGTATTCGGCGTTGCACTTCAAGTGCATGCTCAGATGAACCTGTTGAAACGTGCGGATGAAGAGGTTCGTAAAGATTTGCAGGACTTCTTCGGTCTTCGTGTGAAAAAACTGTTGTCGGAAACGGTCCGTTATGATGTTGTTGACGCAGTGATTTCTTCCGGATTTGATGATATCAGCGCGGTAGTTCCAAAAGGTGAGGCACTCATGGCAGCTGTCCAAACGGGAGATGCCTTCAAAACAACCGTCGAATCCTTCAACCGTGTCGGTAATCTGGCTGCCAAAGCATCCAATGCTTCGGTACATGCAGAACTCTTCACAGAAGAAGGAGAGCGCCAGCTGCACGAAGCATGGAGCAACACCAATGAGGAATATCGTCAGGTATTGTCTCAGCATGCTGCTGCTGAAGCGCTCGCGATTGCATCAGCTTGGAAGGAAGCTATCACCGTATTCTTCGATTCGGTTATGGTTATGGCTGAAGATGAGGCTGTGCGTGCGAATCGTCTGGCATTGCTTGCAGCCATTGACCGTGATCTGAAAGCTTTTGCTGATTTCTCCAAATTGGTCTGGTAGTCGGGTCCTTTTCTGCTCCGAGTGGACAGATCTGCGGCAAAGCATAAATTCAGTATTAAAGAAGGATATATGAGGGTATAAATATACGGAACGGATTGTGAAAAATTTATATTTACAGCCGTTCCGTATTTTAGCCTTTGATTTCCATTGACCGGTCAGAAGGATTTTGACTGGCTGGGGTCGTATATTACAATATGCAGCTATTTTATGAAACCGGGTGGTCTGGCTTTGAGTGAGTTGAATGTACGCCACATTGTTGTGGATGGTGATGCTTGCCCGGTCAAGGCTGAGATCGCAGAAACAGCTCTCCAATTCAAAGTTCCTGTGTTGATGGTTTCTTCATTTGATCATTTTCTTCAGGGCGGAGAAGGAGTGCGCACCGTTCAGGTAGATCGAAGTGATCAGAGTGCAGACCTTTACATTGCCAATCACATCAAGCCATACGATGTGGTCATTACACAGGATTATGGACTGGCGGCGCTCGCACTTGGCAAACGTTGTTATGTTTTATCATTTCGTGGTCGTGAATTTAATGATCGTGACATTGATTTCATGCTGGATTCCCGTCATACTGCCGCCAAAGCACGAAAAAGAGGACATTATGGAAAAGGCCCAAAGCCTTTCACAGAGCAGGATCGGGAAATTTTTCAACATAAACTGACAAAACTTTTGAAAGATTTGCAGGAGAATGTGTAAGTTTATCGAATAATATTTACGTGTTAAAGAGATGAAGGTGGACCAAGATGAGTACCGGACAAGGCGGTATACCCGAAAGCATTATTGAATCGGTGTTACAGCAGCATGATATCGTCGATACGGTGAGCCGATTTGTACATCTGACCAAACAGGGGAAATATATGAAAGGCCTCTGTCCTTTTCATTCTGAGAAGACGCCTTCGTTTACAGTTACGCCTGAGAAACAAATTTTCTATTGCTACGGTTGCGGCACGGGTGGAAATGCCATCAAATTTAGGATGGAAATCGAAGGGTTATCCTTTCCCGAGGCCGTCAAGACGATGGCAGAAGAAAGCCACATTTCAATGGGGGACTGGCAGGGGCGTGAATCGGCTCATGTTAATCCAGAAACCGAACGTTTATTGGAAGCATATGAGCTTACCGCGAAGCTGTATCATTTCTTATTGAAAAATACAGAGCACGGTAAAGTGGCTATGGAATATTTACGCTCACGTGGGTTTAGCGACAAACTCATTGACCAATTCCAGATTGGCTATGCGCCTAATCGCTGGGATACCTTGGTACAATTTCTGGAAAAGCGCGAATTTCCGCTTGAAGAGATGGAAAAGGGTGGTTTACTGTCACAGCGAAACGAAGGTCAGGGTTATGTGGACCGTTTCCGAGACAGGGTGATGTTTCCGATTAACGGCAGGAGCGGAAAGCCGATTGCATTTGCAGGTCGCATTTTGGGAGACGGGCAACCGAAGTACCTAAATTCACCGGAAACCCGGTTATTTAACAAAAGCCGTGTTCTCTACAATCTGCATCATGCCAAAAATGCAATTCGCAAACAAAGGCAGGCCATATTGTTCGAAGGGTATGGGGATGTTATCTCCGCCTGGGATCAGGATATCCAGAATGGTGTAGCGGCAATGGGTACCGCGCTCACTGAGAATCAGGCATTGATGCTTAAAGGCATGTGTGATGAAGTCATTGTATGTTATGACGGTGATCGAGCTGGACAGGCTGCGGCGCTCAAAAACTTCCCTATACTCGAGGAAGCTGGGTTACAGGTCAAAATTGCTCTGATTCCGGATGGACTCGACCCGGATGATTTTATCCGAAAGCATGGTGGCGAACGGTTCCGAAACCAAATTGTGGATGGCGCTGTAACGACTACAAAATTTAAGCTTATAAACCTTAAAAAAAACCATATACTGCTAGAAGGCGGCGGACAAATCGCTTATTCCAAGGAAGCGGTGAAACTTATTGCTCCATTGTCTTCTCCTACAGAACGGGAAGTATATCTTCGGGAACTGGCTGCGGAAGTGGACGTATCATATGAAACACTGAAGCAGGAGTGTAATGAAGAACGGGAGGCCATGAAAAATAACCTCCAGTATGGGGATAATAACCCGAAAAGGTGGAATAATGGTAGGCAACAAAATAGGCAGGTGCCTACACCCAATCTGTTGCCAGCTTATCACGCTGCTGAACGCAAACTTCTCGCCTGGATGCTTCAGGATGATGAGGCTGCCCAGTACGTGAATGAGCATCTTGGTGAAGCTTTTAACTTGGATGATCATGCAGCTATTGCTGCTTATCTATATGCCTATTATGCGCAAGGCAAACCGTCGGATACAAGCCGTTTTATGTCTTCACTTCATGACGACCGACTGGAAAAGACGGTCAGTTCAATCTCAATGATGGATGGTCCAGGTGAATGGAGTATTCAAGCACTTGACGATTGCATCAGGGAAGTGCTGAAGTATCCGCGTAAGAAAGAGTACGATCTGAAAAAAGAAGAAATGATTGCTGCAGAGCGGGCAGGTGATTCTGTACGCGCGGCACAAATTGTACTTGAAATGATTGCCCTAGAGAGACAGTGAACATCAGAATGTTGGATGTTTCTAGGGAGGAGGGAGTCGAGTTATGGCGAATGATCAGCATACTGAACTAGAAACAGAATTGACGCTGGATCAGGTTAAAGATCAATTGATTGAATCAGGTAAGAAAAGAGCTTCGTTGAACTACAAGGAAATTATAGAAAAACTCTCCCCGTTTGAGCAAGACGCAGAGCAGATGGATGAGTTCTATGAACAACTGAGTGACCTGGGTATTGATGTCGTGAACGAAAATGATGAAGAGGTAACCCTTCGCCCTAGTGAAGATTCCGAGAACAACACCAGAGAGGGAGACGATGAATTCCACTTTGATGATGATCTGAGCCTTCCACCAGGAATCAAAATCAACGACCCTGTTCGGATGTATCTCAAAGAAATCGGTCGTGTACCTTTGTTGTCTGCGGATGACGAAGTGCAACTGGCCAAACGGATTGAAAACGGGGATGAAGAAGCGAAACGTCGTTTGGCTGAAGCTAACCTTCGTCTCGTGGTCAGCATCGCCAAGCGTTATGTTGGACGTGGAATGTTGTTCCTGGATCTGATTCAGGAAGGTAACATGGGTCTGATCAAAGCGGTTGAGAAATTCGACCACAAAAAGGGTTATAAA
Organism: Paenibacillus sp. 276b; assembly: GCF_900107875.1. Classification (NCBI taxonomy): domain Bacteria; kingdom Bacillati; phylum Bacillota; class Bacilli; order Caryophanales; family Paenibacillaceae; genus Paenibacillus; species Paenibacillus sp. 276b. Next base: position 539,883 of record NZ_FNRR01000004.1, read on the forward strand.
TTCAGTACGTATGCGACATGGTGGATTCGCCAAGCGATCACCCGTGCGATTGCTGACCAGGCGCGTACGATTCGTATCCCTGTTCACATGGTGGAGACGATTAATAAGCTGATCCGGGTATCCCGTCAGCTGTTGCAGGAACTAGGGCGTGAACCGACACCGGAAGAAATCGCTGCCGAGATGGACCTGAGTGTGGAGAAAGTTCGTGAGATTACGAAGATTGCTCAGGAACCGGTTTCCCTGGAAACACCGATTGGTGAGGAAGATGATTCCCATCTGGGTGATTTCATCGAGGATCAGGAAGCATTGGCTCCGGCGGATGCTGCTGCTTATGAGTTGCTGAAAGAACAGCTCGAAGATGTCCTGGATACATTGACTGAGCGTGAAGAGAACGTGCTTCGTCTGCGTTTTGGTCTGGACGATGGACGTACAAGAACGCTGGAAGAAGTGGGCAAGGTATTTGGTGTTACGCGTGAGCGTATTCGTCAAATTGAAGCCAAAGCTCTTCGCAAATTGCGTCACCCTAGCCGCAGTAAACGGCTTAAAGATTTCCTCGAATAACATCACTATGGGAGACTTTCCGCAAGACGCTTTAGCGGCGGCGGGGTCTCCTTTATTTTTAAATTGAACATCTGAATTTCTTGGTTTTGGTAATTCATCCTTGAAATGTTTTATTGGATTTCATTTTATCGCTTTTCGTTGTTCAATGCAAATCAATAAATTAAATGAATGGTGTAGGTGCTTCATGAAACTTTCGAATCGATTACAGCGGATACATGATCAAATTCCCGAAGGCAGCCGCTTGGCTGACATTGGCTCAGACCACGCTTTGCTTCCAGTTGCGGCAGTACGCAGCGGGAAAGCAGCAGGTGCAGTAGCCGGAGAAGTCAACCCAGGCCCTTATGAAGCTGCACGCAAGCAAGTCAGCGATGCAGGCCTGAAGGAACGAATTACAGTACGTCGTGGAGATGGCTTGGATGTCATCTCTGCAGGAGAAGTGGACGTTATCACCATTGCCGGTATGGGAGGAGCACTCATTGCCTCCATTCTGGACCGTGGCCTCTCCAAACTGGATGAGGTCAAGCTTCTTATTTTGCAGCCTAATGTTGGTGAGGATATTCTCAGACGTTGGTTGTTGGAGCATCACTGGGTGGTCGTTGCAGAACAGCTGCTTGAGGAAGATGGCAAAGTGTACGAGATTATTACAGCAATGCCGCAAGAACTCAGTCCGATCGCCAATGAGGAAGTGTATCGCTCACGTCCGCTTGAAGGCGGAGTGGAATTGACATCAGATTTGCTGCTGCGCATGGGGCCTTATTTAACTGACCGTCCAACGGATGTGTTTTTTGCCAAATGGGAGAGCGAAATCGTCAAGCTGCAAAGTGTCGCGCAGTCCATCTCCAAATCTGATCAGGAGTCTTCTCGGGACAAGGCGGCTGAGGTGGAGCGTCTTATTGTGAACTTGAAGGAGGTACTCTCATGTTTGCCAAAGGTCAAACTGTAATTCAATTGATGGAGCAGCTTGCTCCCAAACATCTGGCTGTGCCGGACGATCGGATTGGTCTTCAGCTTGGCAGTTTGCAAAAGGAAATTACGCACGTTCTTATCGCACTTGATGTTACGAACGAAGTTGTAGACGAGGCCATTCGGATTGGAGCCAATCTGATTATTGCGCACCATGCCATCATTTTCCGTCCGGTCAAGTCATTGAATACCGATACACCCATGGGGAAACTGTATGAGAAGCTAATCAAGCATGATATTGCGGTGTACATTAGTCATACCAATCTGGATGTGGCTGAAGGCGGCATGAATGACTGGATGGCCGAGGCCATTGGTATTGAGAGCAAGGAATCACTTGAGGATGTACATACAGATCATTTGTTCAAACTGGCTGTATTTGTACCTCGCACCCATCATGAGCAGGTACTCCAGGCGGTTCTCGAAGCGGGTGCTGGCAGTATTGGGCAGTACAACAAGTGCAGCTTCAATACCGAGGGCACAGGTACTTTTGTACCGGGAGAGGGGACACAACCTTTCATCGGTACAGAGGGGCAGATGGAGCGTGTAGAGGAAATGCGGATTGAGACCATTGTACCGCAGAGTCTGCGCAGCAAGGTTGTACAAGCAATGCTTAAGGCGCATCCGTATGAGGAAGTGGCCTATGACCTGTATGCAATGGATTTAAAAGGCCGTACGCTGGGTCTGGGGCGCTTGGGACCACTCAAACAACCAAAGACACTCGGTGAGCTGGTGGAGGTCGTTAAGGCCCAACTGGATGTGCCATACGTTAGGGTAGTAGGTGATCTCAATCGGCAGATCAAAAAAGCAGCAGTGCTTGGCGGTTCAGGTAGCCGTTATACTCTTCCTGCACGATTCAAAGGTGCCGATGTCATCGTAACTGGAGACATTGATTATCATACGGCTCACGATGCGCTGATGGCGGGTATGTGTATCATCGACGCCGGGCATAATGCCGAGAAAATCATGAAACCGAAAACTGCGGATTGGCTGCGCTCACGTTTGGAAGACAAACGTTATGACACGCAAGTGACTGCATCGGAGGTAAATACGGAAGTATTCCAATTTATCTAAAAGCACTCGGGTTCAATGCTTCCTGTAAGATTAAGCTTGTTTGTAAACTAAAATGCCTGTATACTATGTAATGTTGTTCGGAAAGCTTGACAGACAATCGCTGGTGGCCTTCGTTGCCACGAGAGGAAAGTCCGGGCTCCACAGGGCAGGATGCTGGATAACGTCCAGTCAGCGCGAGTTGAAGGATAGTGCCACAGAAATGGACCGCCGATGGCCGGATTTTCCGGCACAGGCAAGGATGGAACCGAGGTGTAAGAGACCCCGAGGAACGCTGGTGACTTCGTTCCTGGTAAACCCCATCTGGAGCAAGACCTAATGGGACACAGTCGACTCTTCGGAGAAGGCAGCCTTAGCCCGAGGTGTGTCTAGGTTGGTCGCTTGAGCTGTGCAGCAATGTATGGCCTAGATAGATGATTGTCGCTTGTGGTGGGAGGGTAGTTCCCGTCTGAACCACGAAGAGCACAGAACCCGGCTTACGGTAAGCTTTCCTAACTACAACACAAACTGTAACAAGTGCAGTCCACTATCAGTCACGGGCAAACAGAACGATTGTACCTGATGTGCCTGACTGATCAGAAGGATGCGATTAAACTTCAAAAGAATTCCTGCACTTGCAGGTCATATAAATAAGGCGTCAGACTTCGAGCTTTCTCGGGTCTGACGCCTTATTTTTGTGTTATTCGTTGGAATGAGAAATTGTTCCTAATGATACAGTGGATGACAGTTCGTTACAGTGTAACTACACTGTCTGACTGTAATGATGCATGCCAGCGTTGAATGGCACGATCCATACGCTCTACAGCCTCGGGAAGCAGATCTGGATCCGTATGAGTAAAGTTGATCCGCATACGGTTCAGCTCCGGTGTACCCGCATAGAATGAATCCCCTGGTACAATACATACTTTTTCCTGAATTCCATAGGTAAACAGATTGCTGGCCAGCATGCCCTCAGGCAATTGCAGCCACAGGAACATTCCGCCTTGCGGTGAGTTCCAAGAGATACCTTCCCACGATTTTGCAGCCATGAGAGTGGTCATTTTTTTCATCCGTTGTTCATAATCCTGTGAAATATTGCGAATATGGCCGTCCAGATCGAAAGATTCCAGTAGTGCATGAAGTGCTCTTTGGTCGATGCTGCTGGAATGCAAATCTGCCCCCTGTTTGGCGCGGGCAGCTATTTGGATAACATCCGGAGCAGCCAGTATCCAGCCAGTGCGGAGGCCAGGAGCAACTGTTTTGGAGAATGTGCTGGTGTAGATGACATTGGATGGACCCTCATAGGATTCCGCATCCAGTTTCGCCAGTGCAGGGGCATCTAGTTGTTCCGGTTTAAAGCGGATTTCACCATAAGGATCGTCTTCCAGGATCAGTACCCCATATTTCCGGCACAGGTCTACGGCTTGCTGACGTCTGGCGCGACTCCATACTTTACCTGACGGGTTGGAGAACGTAGGGTTAATGTAAACGAGCTTTGGACGATGCAATTGCAGCTGTTCCTCCAGTGATTCAGGCAACATTCCGTCATCATCACAGGCAACACCCTGCGCCTCAGCCTGATAGGAATGAATGACTTGAAGGGCAGCCAGATAGGTTGGTGATTCAACTAGCACGCTGTCGCCTGGATCGAGCAAGATTCGGCACACCAGGTCAATGGATTGCTGGGAACCTGTAGTCAGAAGCATATGATTAGGTGAAGCGGGAATGCCCTTGGATTCAAGACGTTCTGCAATTTTGGCACGTAGTGGTCGGAAACCTTCCGTCTCTGCATATTGAAGAGCCGCTGAACCACCCATGAATACCTTTTCGTATGCGTCACGGATGGCTTCAAGCGGGAATGATGACTGGGCAGGTAAACCGCCGGCTAGAGAAATCATTCCAGGCGCCTGTGCAGCCTGTAACATGTCGCGAACGACAGAGGACGGGGTATTTTGTGCCATTTTGGACCAAGGGATATTCATATTATTCTCATCTCCTGTTATTCACTGTTATACTGATATTATAAACTATAATAGACGGACTGCAGTATAACAGTAAAATGCTGATCATAACAGTTGGGAGGGTGCATGTGTGCATATTGAATTGAAACGGGGAAGCAGCACCAAATTGTATGTTCAGATTGCCCTTACACTTGCTGACCGAATAAGGTCTGGACTAATCGAGCCTGGAACCCGTCTGCCGTCTGTTCGTAAAATGACCACAGATCTGGGCGTCAGCCTGGTCACTGTGTCCAAAGCCTATGCCGAGCTTGAAGCCATACAGCTAATTACGTGTTCCCAGGGGAAGGGTTGTTATGTACGGGGGGCGCATGAGCTGGAGATAACGGAGGATATGGAGAGGACTCACCGCACTCATGCAAAAAATGAATCCAGCACACCTTGGAACTGGCAGATGGCCCTTGTGGATTATTTGCCCCGAGCTCAGCTCTGGAGACATTTTGATGCATCTCCACAAGTTAGATATGAGCTGCATATGTCGGCAATTCAGCCTGAATTGTTGCCAACCCGAGAGATTATCGATAGTGCGTACCGGCTTTCCTCGGATCATCCAGAGCGCATGGCTGCCTATGGGTCTTTTCAGGGAGATCGCGAACTGCGTCAGACGTTTTCCGGGCATTTTGCGGAAAGAGGTTTGCGGGTAATGCCCGAACGGATGCTGATTACGAGCGGTACCCAGCAGGGAATCGATCTTGTCGCGCGTACGTTTGTTGGTCCTGGTGACGTCGTATACATGGAAGCACCAAGCTATACCGGAGCAATAGATGTGTTTACAAGCAGAGGAGCAAAGATTATTACGGTGCCGATGGATGACGAAGGTATGCGTATAGATCTGTTAACCCGATTATGTGATACATACCCGCCCAAGTTGATATATACCATTCCTACGTTTCACAATCCTACAGGCATTACGATGAGTGCCAAACGGCGTGCGCAACTGCTTAATCTTGCTCAAAGTTATCATTGTCTCATCCTGGAGGATGATCCGTTCGCCGATCTGTATTTCCGTGATCCTCCCCCTGCTTCCATTAAATCCATGGATGGGACAGGGCATGTGATATATATCAAAAGCTTCAGCAAAGTACTGTCTCCAGGCTGCCGTGTGGCGTGTGCGGTTGCAGAAGGAAGTGTGCTCACCCGACTTGTTGCAGCCAAATCCACTGCGGATCTCGGGAGTCCGCTGCTTACACAAAAGGCCTTGCAATCATTCATACAGCATCAATACAGTGCGTATACAGCGCGATTGAGGGATGAGTTATATTCCCGGCTTCTTGCCGCATCAACGGTACTGGAGGAACATGGTTCTCCCGGGATGTACTGGACTTTGCCTGATGGTGGACTAAACTTGTGGCTGCAATTGCCTGATGGTTTGGATATGCGTGAACTGCACCGCCAGTCGCTTGCCGCAGGTGTTTCCTTTTTACCTGGCTCTGCCTGTTATGTAGGGGAAACGGATACGGCGACTCTGAGGATCTGCTTCACGGTTACGAATCAGGAGCTGTTATGTGAAGGTCTACGGGTATTATGCAGGGTTATTAAGAACATTACCCCTCAACAGGGTGGGGCTAAAGCGGACAGGCTCCCGCTTATTTAATTTTTGGAACACGGACATACATCCAATCCACATTGGACCCAGTGCAATACGTTATAGTATCACTTGAAAGGGAGTTGGTTTGAAATGAACCATTTCTGTCCACCGCTTTGTCCGATTGTTTGTGACCCAATCCAGGTTGTTGAAGATTATTACATCCCACAAATCGTACCCGTAATTCACCCGATCGAAGTCATCAAAAAACATCACTGTGTGCCGATCCATCATCACATGTATCCTGTCGTGGTCAAAGAAGAAGATCCTTGTTATGTTTCAAGCCACAACGGTAAGAAAAAATCCGTGAAAAAATCAAGCAAATCCCGCACAACTTCTCGCAAGCGCTAGTCGCAGCGGGTGCCCCGGGGAAATAGGTAAACATACCAAAGAGCAGCATACGCCCCGGGGCGCAGCTGCTTTTGTTTTTTTATATCCAGTGTACGGTTATTGTTTGATGTACTTTTTCATTGTATTATCCATTTGCTGTCTCACATGTTGTGGCCAGAATTGAAGTGGGGCACTGTTGCCAGAGGCCGCCTCCAATGCTTTAAACACATCGATTTGACCATAACCGAAATACTTGTCATGACCTGGGTCTCCGAGATCTATGACGCTTTGACGCATGAGATCCATGACTTCTGTGTTGGTCAGATCAGGATTGAGTGAGCGAATCAAGCCTGCAAGTGCCGCTACATGGGGGCTTGCCATCGACGTTCCGGACAAGGCTGCATATTGGTTGTTCGGATACGTACTTGCAATGCTGGAGCCTGGAGCCGTCACATCGACGTAATCCCCGTAGTTGGAATAGGAAGCTTTGTTCATGTCGGCATCCGTAGCGGATACCGCAAATACTTCTGGATAAGCGGCAGGGTATCCCGGACGCTCCGTATTATCGTTACCGGTCGCTGCAATTAATACGATGTCGCGATCAAAAGCGTATTTGATAGCATCATGAAGAAATTGGGCATCTGCGTAGTTACCCAGACTCATGTTAATGACCTTGGCTCCATGATCAGCGGCCCAAATGATGCCTTCTGCTACAGCATAGGTTGTGCCTGACCCCGAATTGTCGAGCACTTTAACAGGTAGTACCTTGTTATACCAGCTCATGCCTGCTACACCTTCGTTGTTATTCACAACAGCGCCGATGATGCCTGCTACATGTGTACCATGTCCTACGTCATCAAGTGGTTTGCTCGCTGGATCGACAACGTTATAACCTTTCAGCAGCTTGCCCTTCAAATCAGGATGAGTCAGATCGACGCCGGTGTCTACCACGGCAACGATAACATCCTTGTTGCCCTTCGTAATATTCCAGCCACGGTTAGTCTCAATGGCTGGCAGGTTCCATTGGTAGTCGGAGAACAAAATATCATTGGGCACGGTTACATCTTTTTGTTCAGGTACAGTTTCATTGGTTAAATACATGTAGTGGGGTTCCATATACAGCGGATTCCATTTACGTTCGAAATAAGCATGTAATTGTTGATAATTCATATTTTCCGACCGAAAAACATACGTGTATCCCAGCTTGCGTGCCGATTGCGTCCGCAGGTCAGATTTAATGATGCGCATATCCCGTTCACCTGGATCCTGACGGAAACGGATGACGATTTCATTTTCGTAAAAATGGCTGGCATTGGCATTATCATGTCCTGTTTTTACAGTGATTTCTTTAAGGGTGTCGGGGTGCACAGACTCGATTTTGAATTTACCTTCACGCGGATAAGGGATCATGCGCAAATTTTTGCGCTGATGCTGTTCCACGGCATTCAGTACATTTTGGCTAAACAGAGCGATGACGGCACGTTCTCCATCCTTGGAAGGTTGCGCCATAACAAAAAACTTTTCCTTGCCGAGAGGAAAGGAAGAAGATTCGAAGCTTTGACGTTTGCTCACAGCTTTTTTGGCTAGGGCGAGAGAATGTTCCAGCTTTTGCTGTTCCATCTTGCTTCCTTTTGCTGCTGTTTTGTCAAAGTGCCGGCTGCGAGATCCCTTGGTATTCATTACATCAATAGACCTTATATGATCATGTGTTTGTTGTAGCTCTTTAACGTATTGACTTATTTGCACATCGTTCATTTTGGAGGTCTTATCAAGCATGATGTTAAGGTGTTGTTTGGCATCCGCACGGGTCAGCAGATCGGTTGATTTTACATCCTGAACTTTAAGACGTTGTTTGCTCGCATGCTCCTCGTGTGGAGAATCGGGCATGGCACTTGGAGCAGGAACAGGGCGATTGGACGTCGGAAGCAAAAGCGTCAAGGCAAGTGCGCCCGCACCCGCGGCAATGGCCCAGTTAACCCATTTCGGTCTGGACATAGGGGATGGAACCTCCTCGTTTATTTTGACAATCATCTTACAGTGCTCTGATTTCATCGTTGTCACTGGATATATCTATCGTTAGGAAAAGCGGTTATTTTTATGCAGGTGAACATCAGGTGAGCTGTGTGTAATGGGCATGTTCAGGGGCAGAAAGGGAAAGCCTGATTAAGGGATACCGCTCGTCATCTTTTTATGGTAGGATAGTACCTGAGAATTCAAGGTCAGGGGAGAATCTCCCGTTGGCCGATCTATATGTAAGGACTTATTTAAGGGGGAGCTACCTTTATGTCAGCAGCCAATGTACAGAAAACATGTGAGTCAACTAGGGAAAAGTTAAAACCGGCTATCGATCGGATCGAAAAATTTTTGAATGAAAATGCCTTGCCTGAACTGGATCAGAATCAGACGGAGGAGTCATCAGCCTTCTACAAAGGATTTCTTTCGGATCTCCGTCATTTGCTCGTTTTTTCTGAAGTTTCTTACGAAAAACTTGGCGTTGTGCTGCGTCGTGCCAATTTTGATGTCGATTTTGCCGAAAAGGCTCTCTATAACACATACCATCAAAGCATAAACAGCTTTTTTTATCCTAAAAATGAATGTTACTCCGAAGATGGAAGATATGCTTACACTGGTCAGGATGCGATCCGATTCCGTGATAAGCCAATTCGTGCAGTACGGGATGTTATTCTTGAAATATCAAAAACGTACGAAGAGTTGCGTGATGATCTGGCCTTTTATGAAAGTGACTACCTCACGCAGCGTCGGATGCAAAATCAACGCAATCACGCGTAAATACATTTTTTAACTTATATGCGAATTGGAGAAAACCGCCCTTGTGGCGGTTTTTTTGCGTGTTCTTTCAACTGGCATCGCGGATAAAGGAGCATGTCATCATCTGGCATTTCGTTGGAGAATAGCCGATTTACGGTGCGGAGACAATAGATGTCGAGGTGATAAAAATGAGCCAAGAGAAGCCGATCGTCAAATGCAGTGTTGCTAACTGCCACTTTTGGGGAGAAAACAATTTCTGCCAGGCTGATGCCATCATGATTGACATTGACCAACATGCCACCCGTCGCTTACATGAGGAATTTGCCGGAGAGACCTTTGATTCTGATCATCATGATCATGCCCGTACTTCATCTGCAACTTGCTGTCACACATTCAAACCGAAATGAGCAGTCATTCCCATTTATATGGAGGTGCTTTGCATTGAATAATGACCGTAGAGATGATCACCCGTTGCAACGTCCAAAAACGACTCCGTTAGATGAAAAGCAGCGTCAGCGTGTAGATTATCCAAGACGTAGCCACAGGGAAGAGTATGGTGCAGAGGTAGCGCCCCCAACAGGTTCTATTCGAACAGAACCTACGGAAAGAACCGATCATACCCCTGTGAAGCGTGAAGATGACGACGGTGTCATGAAATCTACTGGCCGAATCTCCGGATATATGGGTCTGGCCTTTGGTATCGCATCCTTATTTATGTGGTCCATTGTCCTTGGTCCAGCTGCAGCGGTACTTGGTTACTATGCTTACGTCAATGGCCGGAAAACGGCGGGTGCGTGGTCCATTGGACTTGGCGCAGTGGCAACACTTAGCTATTTCTTCATGATTCCATTCGCCCGTTAATAAAGCAAAAACATGATCTGATTATCAGTACAAAAAATGATAACCGAACTGGATATGAGTTGGTTATTTGCAGCCTTCTGCTTCCACCTTACTTAAGGGGTGATTGCAGAAGGTTTTTTCGCATATACGCAATGAAGTTGTAAAATCGGTCTATTTTTTTGAAAACAATGGAACCTGCCTGTAAAATAATGTAGAATAAAGTCATAATCTACGTTTACATTATACGGGAGTGAATATAACTCATGCAGATTGATCCGCGCGCGTCGCGGCAGTTGCTGGAACTGCAATTGTCCAATAGTCTCAACGAAACAAATGCATCGGATGGAAACTCCGCTTCAACAGTGGATTTTGCCAGTATGATGGACGGGCTGCTCGGGACGAATTCAAATACTTTGAACAATACTAGTACCGTAGGCGAAGAAGTGAATTCTGCTGCGATCTCCAAACGATCCAGTGACGGTCTGTTGTGGCTGCAACTGGGCAGCATGTATAACCCGGATGCAAGTTCTGTTTCTTCCTCGAACAGTAATGTGGTTTCTTTATCTTCCCTGTTAAATACTGGAGCAGTCGATTCGGGTGCATCTGTACCTACAGATTTTGAATCTTTGATTGCCTCAGCGAGCGCCAAATATGGGGTGCCTGAATCTTTGATCAAGGCGGTTATTGATACAGAATCCGGTTTCAATCCAAATGTAGTGTCTTCCGCAGGTGCCAAGGGACTAATGCAGTTGATGGATGGGACGGCAGCAGGGTTGGGAGTAAGCAACGCTTACGATCCCGCTCAAAATATAGATGGTGGAACCAAATACCTTTCTCTCCAGCTCCAGCGTTTTGGTGGCGAGGTGAAGATGGCACTTGCTGCTTATAATGCCGGACCGGGACGGGTTTCGAGTCTGGGTGTATCGAGTGACGCTGAACTGATGAGTGTACTTAACCGCCTCCCTTCGGAAACACAGGCTTATATCTCCAAAGTGGAGAAAGCACAGTCGAAATATTCGGTATAAATGGTATAGACCAAAGAAATGGCAACACAACAGTACGCCCAGGAAGAGATCAAACGCGGGAACAGCAGTCTTAAATGTGCTTAGTTCCTGTTTGGTCTTTTTGTGTTGAGCGGGGATCGTGTTACAATGCTCACTGTAGATTCCACAACGAAGAGACAAGGAGGGGAACCTCATTTGAAATATTTTGATTATGCAGCAACGACGCCTCCTCATCCGGATGTCGTTCGTACAATGGCCGAGATTATGGAGGCGCAATATGGGAATCCGTCATCGATACATGGATATGGTGAGCGAGCCCATCAATTGTTGCGCCGAGCGCGATCTGGTTGTGCCGCCGCAATTGATGTGAAACCGGAAGAAATCGTATTTACCTCAGGCGCAACTGAGAGCAACAATCTTGCCATTAAAGGGGCGGCATTACAGTATCAGTCTCGGGGCAAACACATCATTACAACTGCAACGGAACATGCTTCAGTTTACGAGAGTTTTGTGCAGCTGCAACAGTGGGGATGGGAGGTCACTTGGCTTCCCGTGGATTCCGATGGTCTGGTTAGCGCCCAGCAGGTAGTGGATGCCATAAGATCGGATACGGTGCTTGTGAGTCTGATGCATGTGAACAATGAAACAGGAGCGATACATCCAATTGCTGAAATCGGTGTACGACTGAAAAAGGAAGCACCAAAGGTGCTTTTTCATGTAGATGGTGTGCAGGGTTTTGGCAAGATGGAAGCTAAACCTGCGGCATGGGGCGCGGATCTTTACAGCTTGTCTGCTCACAAGATTCGTGGTCCCAAAGGAGCTGGTCTTCTCTACGTACGAAGTGGAGTCGAGCTAACGCCTTTACTGTCAGGGGGTTCCCAAGAGCAGGGACTAAGAGCGGGTACTGAAAATGTACCTTTGCTTGTGGGTATGGCGAAGGCGATGCGTCTCGCTGCGGAACGTCAGGCTGACTTTGCACAGCGTACAACGATTTTGCGAGATCGTATCATGGAGGTCATAGATACTATTCCCGGACTTGTGTTAAATAGTCGTAAGGAGGGTGCGCCGCACATTGTTCATTTTTCCTATCCTGGAATGAAGGCAGAAGTGGCGCTGCATACCCTTGAACAACTTGGAGTAACTGTTTCTACACAATCTGCCTGCTCTTCGCGATCGGCTGAACCCAGCAGGGTATTGCTTGCCATGGGCAGGGATAATGCTTGTGCTGCTGGTGGATTGCGTATTAGTCTTGGAGATGAACATACAGAAGAAGATGTGGCACTGCTGGAGCAGGCTTTACATCAGATGGTGGCGCAGCTGCGCCCGTTGGAAAGGCGGATGTGATTTTAGATGAAATATGATATGCTGCTTCTCCGTTTCGGAGAGTTTATGTTAAAAGGAAAAAACCGTGCCCGGTTCGAAAAAACAATCATCACCCAGGTACGTTCCCTGCTCAAACCTTATCCAGGTGCAAGTCTGCGTAAGGAGTTTGGACGGTTGTATGTTGATCTGGGTGGCGAATCTCATACAGAGCTGATCGCTGTGCTGAAACGAGTATTCGGCGTTATGTCGATCAGTCCGGTTAAAGTGACCCCATCGGAGACTGACCAAATCGTGGAGACAGCCGTTGCTTTTATGGATGAAAGAGAGTCTGAATTCAAAGACGGTACCACGTTTAAAGTTAATGCACGGCGTGTTTGGAAAGAGTTCCCCAATTCTTCGCATGAAATGAACCATCTGGTAGGTTCTCCGATTCTTCGGAAATTCCAGCAGTTAAGCGTCGACGTGCGTCAACCTGACATTGAACTGCGCGTGGAAATTCGGGATCAGGGCACGTATATCTTCAGTGAGGTGATTCCGGCCGTAGGCGGGTTCCCCCTTGGCACAAATGGAAAAGCGATGCTGTTATTATCGGGTGGCATAGACAGCCCTGTAGCGGCATGGTCTTCGATGCGTAGAGGCCTGGAAGTGGAATGTGTACACTTTTACAGTTATCCGTTCACAAGCCAGCGTGCCAAAGAAAAGGTCATTGATTTGGCGCGTGCACTTGCTGATCATGCAGGCACAATTAAGCTGCATCTGGTTCCTTTTACGGAAATTCAAACTGCATTTACCCAACTGGGACAGGATAACTTGATCATCACACTGATGCGCCGCTCCATGTTACGTATTGCAACCAAGCTGGCTGAACGTGAGCGTGCGCTTGCACTGATTACCGGAGATAGTCTGGGTCAGGTAGCGAGCCAGACCCTGCCAAGCATGAATGTCATTGGACGTGCGACGGATCTGCCGTTGCTGCGACCACTTGTCATGATGGACAAACAGGAAATTATAACTTTATCCAAACAGATCGGGACGTATGATATATCGATTCTGCCATATGAAGACTGTTGTACTCTTTTTGTACCGAAATCCCCATCCACCAATCCGAATCTTCGCATTGTGGACAAGATTGAAGCAACCATGAGTCAACTGCCGGAATGGGTGGAGCAGGCGGTGGAGCAGACAGAAACAATTACGCTTCATGCAGGCGAGAATTTTATGGTAACCAATCAGCAGAATGAAGTTAATGACATGAAAGAAGAGTGGTTCTGAGGAACCGTATTCTGGATTGAATAACATAATAAGGACTATGTTATCTTCTTGAAGAAAAAGGACTGCCGATGTATTATCGGTCAGTCCTTTTTTTATGGTTGTGTTTGATGGGAATACCATTTAATAAAGCTTAGGAATAGGAGTGCTGCCGTTCCCCACCTGGTTTATTGCTGCTTGCACGTTTGCGATATCCTGCAAATACAACACCAGCAGTAACGAGAACGATAAATAAGATTCTCAGTGCCGGATGCTCAGTGAAGAAAGGTACAAGACGCTGCTCCTCTGTGATCATGTTTGAAGCCGTATACCCAAGCACGATAGCTCCAAGATAAATGATCCAAGGGAAATGGTTAATTAATTTGATAAACAACGTACTGCCCCACACGATAATAGGTACACTGATCAGCAGTCCGAGTATAACAAGCACCAAGTGCTGCTGTGCTGCACCAGCAACGGCGATGACGTTATCCAGTCCCATGGCAGCGTCTGCGATGACAATCGTTCGCACGGCTACCCAGAGAGAACTGCCAGCCTTGATATCCGAATGCTCTTCCCCTTGATCTGCCAATAGCTTGTACGCAATCCAGATCAGGAGTAATCCCCCAACAAGGAGTAGCCATGGCACTTTAAGCAACCAGAGCACAATCACGGTGGCTACAATGCGAATCAAAAGTGCGCCGCCTGTTCCGTAAAGAATCGCCCTTTTTTGCACAGAAGGGTGCAAATTTCGAGCTGCGAGACCAATCACGATGGCATTATCGCCAGCCAAAATTAGATCAATAAATACAACGTTCAACAACGCTAGCCAAAAAGCGGGGCTAAACAGCTCCATACGATGTCACTCCTTCTATATATCCAAACCTGAGAAAGCTTGTTCAACGTTTAAGAATAGCATGGACAACTTTGACATACAAGTTAGAGTGGGGGGATGAGAAGCATGGATACGCTATGGCTGCTAACCGAAATATTAATGATCAATCTGGTTCTAAGTGGAGATAATGCGGTTGTTATTGCCCTTGCAAGCAAGGATTTACCCGCGAGACAGCGCAAGCAGGCGGTATGGTGGGGGGCTTTCGGTGCGGTTGTTTTGCGCTGCTTGTTAACCTTTGCAGCTGTGCTGCTGTTGGGTATTCCTTTTATTCAGGCGGCTGGTGGTCTGCTGTTGCTCTGGATTGCTGTCAAGCTGCTGCTTCAGAATGAAGATGAAGTACATATTCGTAAGGCGTCCACGACCTGGAAAGCGATCCAAACGATTTTGATTGCTGACTTTGTCATGAGTCTGGATAACGTTCTCGCGATTGCTGCGCTGGCGGATGGGGACTTGGCGCTCACGGTCATCGGAATTGCCATAAGTATTCCGATTGTGGTGTGGGGCAGCGGATTAATTGTTGGTTTGTTAAAGCGGTTTCCGATTCTGGTATTTGCCGGTTCAGGTATTCTGGCCTTCACAGCAGGTGAGATGGTGATGAATGATCCGAAGCTGGGACAGTGGCTCGGTGGCTTGGCAGCTGAGGCACATACACTGCTGCCTGTAGCTATGGCTTGTCTTGTAATTGCGATTGGAGGAGCGCACAAGTTTGTTCGTCGAAACGTGTAAGTTGATTTGAGTAAATGGAAATGTGAATTTTCTGGCGAACTGCCCGTAAAGGGCAGTTTTTTGCTGTATTTATTTGTTCAGAAGAAATGGGTGAACTTGAATAAGTCATAGAGCGATCATTTTAGGGTAATACAGGATAATGGAGAGAGGCGAAGTACGACATAAAGTGTAGTTTTTTGCATACACATCGGCTACACTAGAAGAAGGCTGGGAACAGTCAGTCATCATGGTGTGCTTATAGTTTATCTTACGGGGTACATAGCCAAATGTTATAAGAGGTGATTGTAGATGAGGATGAGAAATGAAAAAGCAATCGGAATATTTATTTTTGTTGCAGGTTTAATAATTTTACTCGGTAAACTAGGTGTGTTTGGCTTTATTGGACGGCACTTCTGGCCTTTGCTCATCTTGTTGCCTGGTATTGCTCTTCATGCATTATATTATGCAAGGCTCACGCCATCATGGTCACTCGTTCCAGCAGGAACATTAACCGTCTATGGTCTGTTGTTCGGAATCACGAATACATGGGGTAGCGGATTGATGAGCAACCTGTGGCCTGCTTTTTTGCTTGGAATTGCCGTTGGTTTGCTTGAATATGCACTGGCTGATCATCGAAGACCCGCAATGGTACTTCCGGTGGCATTGGGCGTTGGCATCCTTTCAATTATTTTATTCGGATTTACACTGCTTCACACCGGTATTATCTATGTGCTGGCGGTAATTTTGATTGTGGGCGGGATGTGGTTGCTGTTTGGCCGAGGACGCCAAGGGAGAGGCTGGTAACATTCCCAGTGGTCTTTCAAGCGAAATATCTTGATTTTTACCTATGATCAACTATAATATAAGGGATATAGGCATGCGTCGGGATATCACCGACGCTTATTTTGGG
Source organism: Paenibacillus sp. 276b (assembly GCF_900107875.1). Taxonomy (NCBI): domain Bacteria; kingdom Bacillati; phylum Bacillota; class Bacilli; order Caryophanales; family Paenibacillaceae; genus Paenibacillus; species Paenibacillus sp. 276b. The sequence continues at coordinate 556,081 of NZ_FNRR01000004.1, forward strand.
TGAGTAACCTGCGAATTTGCGGGAAGTTTAGTAGATAAGAATTGAAATTGGAAAGGATATGGATACAAACCATGCATTCAAGAGAACACATTCGCAATATTGCGATTATTGCCCACGTCGACCACGGGAAAACAACGCTCGTCGACAAGTTGCTCCAGCAATCCGGTACTTTCCGTGATCACGAAACGGTACAGGAGCGCGCAATGGACTCCAACGATTTGGAGCGTGAACGCGGTATTACGATTCTGGCCAAAAACACAGCTATTACCTATAAAGATTACCTGATCAATATTGTGGATACACCAGGACACGCCGACTTTGGTGGTGAAGTGGAACGTATCATGAAAATGGTTGACGGCGTTTTGCTCGTTGTTGATGCTTACGAAGGATGTATGCCGCAAACGAAATTCGTACTTCGTAAAGCTTTGGAGCACAACCTGACACCAATCGTTGTTGTAAACAAAATTGACCGTCCAGCGGCTCGTCCGACTGAGGTTATTGATGAAGTACTGGACCTGTTCATTGAACTGGGTGCCAACGATCAACAACTTGAATTCCCTGTTGTATATGCTTCCGCATTGAACGGAACATCCAGCATGGATAATGATCCTGCAAAACAGGATGACAACATGATGGCGATTTACAATACCATCGTTAGTCATATCCCACACCCTACCGAAAATGTTGAAGAACCACTTCAATTCCTCGTTACTTTGATGGACTACAATGAATACCTTGGCCGTATTGCCATTGGTCGTGTTAACCGCGGTGTGATCCGTCAAGGACAATCGGTAACGGTTATTATGCGTGATGGTAAGAGCAAAACTGCACGTATCGAGAAACTGTTCGGTTTCCAGGGTCTCAAACGTATTGAGACGGAAGAAGCAGGAGCAGGTGACATCGTTGCGATTGCAGGAATCAAGGACATCAACATTGGTGAAACCATCGCTGATCCGAACAACCCAGAAGCACTTCCAGTTTTGAAAATTGATGAGCCTACACTGCAAATGACGTTCCTCGTGAACAATAGTCCATTCGCAGGTCGTGAAGGTAAATGGGTAACTTCCCGTAAACTTCGTGAGCGTTTGTTCAAAGAATTGGAAACTGACGTATCCCTTCGTGTTGACGAAACGGATAGCCCGGATGCATTTGTCGTTTCTGGACGTGGTGAGCTTCACTTAGGTATCCTGATTGAAAATATGCGTCGTGAAGGATATGAGCTTCAAGTATCCAAACCAGAAGTTATCGTTAAAGAAGTTGACGGTAAGAAAATGGAACCTCTAGAGCGCTTGTTGATTGATATCCCTGAAGAAAGCATGGGTTCCGTAATGGAGAGCCTGGGCGCACGTAAAGCAGAGATGGTTAACATGGTCAACACAGGTAGTGGTCAAGTTCGTCTGGAGTTCCTGATTCCAGCACGTGGTTTGATCGGATATAGCACCAACTTCCTGACATTGACTCGTGGTTACGGTGTAATGAACCATGCATTTGACAGCTACGCTCCAGTAGTATCCGGTCAAGTAGGTGGACGTCACCAAGGCGTGCTGATCTCAACTGAAACTGGTACATCTACGTTCTATGGCATGATGGGCGTTGAGGATCGCGGTACGCTCTTCTTGGAGCCGGGTACTGAAATCTACGAAGGTATGATTGTTGGTGAACATACACGTGACAATGATATCGTTGTTAACATCTGCAAAGAAAAACAACTGACTAACGTTCGTTCTTCTGGTAAAGATGATACGGTTAAAATTAAAACTCCGATTATCTTCTCGTTGGAACAGGCGCTTGAATATCTGAATGAAGATGAATATTGTGAGATTACACCAAAATCTATTCGTCTCCGTAAGAAGATCCTGAACAAATCCGAGCGTGAGCGTGCAGAAAAACAACGCAAAATGGCTACAAAATAACACCTAACTACAACTAAAATAAATGATATAAGTTAACGTTTGATGGAACACATATACACCATCGACGTCGATTACAACCCGCTGAAGTAGTGGAGGATTCGGAATCGATTCTGTAGGAGCGAAGCGTTCGCCTTTATCCCCGGATTTTACCATTGAGAAATGGATCAAAAAAATATGGGGATAACAGCGACCGAAAGAACGATCCGAATCCGAAACGGTCACATGCAGAGTTTTGTAATTTATGTTGTTGGAAGGGTTCCATCAACCAGTTAACTTATATCTAGCATGAACACGAAAGGAGCTGGCTGTGCATGCAAGCATGGTTCGCATCAAACCCGATCGTAGCCTACATCGTCATCTTTGTATTGATTACTTACGTATATAACAAGGTGTTTCGGGTACGTCAGAAATTGCCACTTGGTAAGGAAATCGTTCTCTATATATTGATGGCGATGGGCACATTCATGCTTCTTGTGTTTCAAATCGACAAGTTGCCAATTATTCAATGTTTGCTGGTGGCTGTTGGTTTGATGCTGTTAGTGAGAGTTCGGTATTTTATTGAAGGTCGTCAAAAGAAAAAAGCGGAAGCTGCCGCTCGAAACTCATAAATTCTGTATAGTATAGACCATCCGTTTTCCTTAGGGAAAGCGGTTGTCTTATATATAGGCCAAAACAGATGTGATAAAGGTGTTGAAGATATGAACTCGAATTCGAACGGACTGCCTCCACGGAGACAGGCACCGACTCAATCCGGCGCTTCTGGATCGAAGAACGGCAAAGGTAAGCAACCAAAGAAGAAGAAAAAGATGCGAACCTTTGGCAGACTGATTTTAAGTTTATTGGTTATTGCAATTGTGGTAGGCTGCGGATATCTCTATTGGGTATACAATCAGGTAGCTGATACGGGCATTGACAAGCCAGTACCGGCTGGAATGTCAGCGAAAACCAAACCCATTACGATGTTGCTGCTAGGTACGGATAACCGTCCCGAAACAGGTACGTATCTATCGGATGTGGTTATGGTAGCTTCTCTGAATCCGGAGACCAAGACGGCAACCATTGTATCTTTACCTCGGGATACCCGTATTCAGTTGGATGGATATAAGGCGAATAAATTAAATTCCTATTATCCTAAATTTAAAGCCCAAGAAAAAACCTCTGGCAAAAATGCAGAGGAACAAATGAAAGAAATGATGGGCAAATATCTAAATGTGGATATCAATTATACAACGGTATTGAATTTTCAAGCGTTCCGTGATGCGGTTAATGCTGTAGGTGGCGTGGATGTGACAGTGGATAAAAACATGTGTTACAAAGATACGGCCGATGGCACGGATATTAACCTGGTAGCTGGTGCACAGCATTTGGATGGAAAAGAAGCACTTGATTTTGTTCGTTACCGTAAATCGAATTGTAAGCCGAAGACAGATGAATCCAACGACTTTGACCGAAATAAACGTCAGAATCAAGTGTTGAATTCTATGTTGGATCAGTTGAAATCACTGGGAGGCGTAACGAAGATTGGTAAAGTGATAGGCGCTGTTGACGACAACATGACAACAGACGTGGAATCGGAGCAGATGAAGAACTTCATTTCAACCTATTGGAATATTTCCAAATCGGATGTGCACTACACACCTGTAACCGGAGAGTGGAGAAGTCCATATGTATATATCAACGAAACTGAATTGGCTAATGCTAAACAGGCGTTGCAGGATACACTTTCAGGCAAAGTAACAGCATCTCCGACAGCTGAGTAACATTGATTCTTTTGGGATTGGAAGCAAGTTTGATGGTATGCTATAATAACATCAACAACGAATCAAGAATTGCATAAAGAAGATTAGGGGGCTGGTTGGATGTCCGAAGCCGTCACACAATTGACTGAATCTCTTTTACAGCAATTCAAGAACGAAACCTTTGTGCTCTTGAGCACCGTGGACATTGAATCTGGAGGTCCGACATCAACAGCAATCTCCTGGATTTATGCGGAGAATGCTTCTACCCTTCGTGTGGCGATTGATCATCGTTCACGTCTCGTGAACAATATGATCGAGAATCCGGCTATTACCGTCACCATTTTTGGAGAAGAGATGGTGTATGCGGTGAACGGACGTGCTTCCGTACGACAAAATCCGTTACTGGATGTTCCGTTTAATATGTGCTGTTTCGACATTTCCATTGAAGCGGTAAGGAATGCCCTTTTTTATGGAGCCCAGCTATCTTCTGTGCCTCAATTTGTCAAAATATATGATCAGCGTGCTGCTGAGAAATTAGATGAGCAGGTTTTTACTGCAATGAAAAAAGCCTAGTGAGAGATCACTGGGCTTTTTGTTGTCTTTTGTCAGAAGAATGCAGCTGCTGCATTTGTTGTTCACGTTCAACATGTTCATCCGGATTTTGACGGACTTTGACATCTTTGGGTAGTTGGGGAATGATCCTGCCCACCATGTCTGCGAGTTCTGAAGCGAAACCGGATATTGGATGACCTTGACGAATATGTTCACCGATTTCCTTAATACGCTCGGTGACATCAGCATCTGCGGTAACAATTGAATCCACACCTTCCGGATCTTTGCGGAGGGCTTCGGCTACTGAGTATTTAATTGTACCTACTCGTGCACGTTCCAGTTCACCGTCAACATCAATGCCAACTACGGCTGTATTTCCAAGAATGACACAGTTGGCATCTTTGACACCTTCCACTTGCTTGGCAAGTGTTTTGAGGTGGGTGACCCTTTTTTCATTTGGCATCCGATCGGCCTTGGTGTTGTCCATGACGTTTTTTTCATGAACCTCACCTGTATTTTCGGTCAGATGGTCCACAGCTGAAGGGTGCAACCGATCTTCCTGAGTATTGAGCATGTGAGATCCTTTCCTTTGGTCTTGCTGAGTTGTAACATTTCCTCCGTAACCTTTGGCATGCTGACCTTGTTGCTGCGAGGCATTACGTGTAGAACTGTTGCAGCCTGTAAGTATAAAGATCAGAAGCAGCGTGCAAACCCAATATTTCATAAATGTTCATCCTTTCCTGGAGTTTTTCAGAATGGTTGACAATTATTTTGTCCTAGTCGAATACATTTATGTATGGGAGCATGATTGTCCATGTCGCTGCTGAAAGATCAAACTTATCCATGCCTTTAACGACGCCGCTTTGGAGGGGATTGAATGAAAAAGATTTTTGTATTGGATACGAACGTGCTTCTGCATGACCCCAATGCCATATTTGCCTTTGAGGAACATGAGGTAATCATTCCCGCGGTTGTACTGGAGGAGATCGACTCCAAAAAAAGAAATGCCGATGAAATTGGGCGTAATGCCCGTAATGTATCGAGACTTCTTGATGGGTTGCGTGAATTGGGACATTTGCACAGTGGCGTCCCTTTAGCTAATGGAGGCAATCTGAAAGTGGAACTGAATCATCGTAGTTTTGTGAAAGTACAGGAAATGTTTGGAGAAGTGTCCAACGATAATCGGATTTTGGCCGTCGCCCTGAATTATCAGATTGAGGAAAATGAGAAAGAGGTCGTTGAACGACAGGTGGTTCTGGTCAGCAAGGATGTGCTTGTTCGTATCAAAGCGGATGTACTCGGTCTTTTCACACAGGATTACTTATCAGATCGCACGGCAGGTCTCAGTGAATTATATCCAGGCTACACTGCCCTCAAGGTTCATCCTTCGGTCATTGATGAGTTTTACACATATCGCTTTCTACCTATCAAACCGTTACAGTTGTCTTATTCGCTTTACCCGAATGAATTTGTAATTCTCAAGGATGAGATGGGAACCAATAAATCGGCTTTGCTCAAAGTAAACACAGAGGGAACGAAGTTGGAACCACTGTTCCTGAGTAATGATAATGTATGGGGCATCAGTGCACGTAACGCGCAACAGCGTATGGCCCTAGAACTGCTCCTGAATGATGATATTCCACTTGTCACGATTACAGGAAAGGCAGGTACGGGGAAAACCTTGTTGGCGCTTGCTGCGGGTTTGCTTAAAGTGGAGGATGACCATAAGTACAAAAAATTATTGATCGCTCGTCCGGTTGTGCCAATGGGGAAAGATATCGGTTATCTCCCTGGTGAGAAAGAAGAAAAACTAAGACCATGGATGCAGCCAATTTATGATAACTTGGAATTTTTGTTTGATACCAAAAAAGCAGGCGACATTGATAAAATTTTGATGGGTCTTGGCAGTATTCAGGTTGAGGCACTCACTTATATTCGTGGTAGGTCTATACCAGGACAGTTTATCATTATCGATGAAGCGCAGAACCTGTCTCGACATGAAGTGAAGACCATTGTATCGAGGGTGGGCGAAGGCAGTAAAATTATTTTGATGGGTGACCCTGAGCAAATAGACCATCCTTATCTGGATTCAGCAAGTAATGGTCTGACGTATATTGTGGAGCGATTCAAGCAAGAGGGAATCAGCGGACATATTATGCTGGAAAAAGGAGAACGTTCCAAGTTGGCTCAGCTTGCAGCAGATTTATTGTAAGGTAACGGAAAGTTATTTCCCGGAAAATGTTTCTATTAAACCGGCTCTTCGAGCCGGTTTTTTTGCTGAAAAAATAAAAATCAGTTATTGCACAGAACTCGATATGCTCGAAGTATGCAAAATATCGGAAAACTGTTTTTTGGCAGGATAGGACAAGAGCACTACTTATTTGTTACAATGAGTGTTGCAGGAAAAAATTAGGGAGCAAGGAGGGAAAGTTAATGAAGCGTGGACACCAGGTTGTTTTGTTCGCAGTGCTGCTGCTTTCGTTAACGATTCTGTCTCCCAGCTTTGATTTTAGAGGTTCACAGCTTAATCAGGAACGAGATCAGGAAAAAGATGCATTTCCCAACACGTCATCTCGTAGCGAAGACCAACATGCCCCACTAGAGATTGTAGTCTCGATGTCTGAGACCGACTTTAAATCATTTAAAAAGATGGCTAATGAAGTAGCAACTTCTCAACATGTGGAAATCAGTCTTCGGAATTTGGAGCCGGATACATATAAGCGAGTGCTTGATAATAAATTTTCGGTAGGAGAGAGCGGAGATATCATTCTTCTGGATAGCGCGGAAGTTCAATATCATGCCAAAAAAGGACATCTGTATCCGTTGAATGGTACAACACTGTCCAAGTCTTTGGGAGAAACTGTGGTAGGCTTACGGGAAATGACAGAGTGGAATGGTTACCAATGGGGGATGCCGTTTGATTTTGACGCTTATGTACTCGCAGCTAGCTCTCCATTCCTGGACGAAGCCGGTTTGGCAGGTTTACCCAAAAATAAGGAACAGTGGAACAAACTTGTACAACAAGCAACGCAGGATGAAACGGATTTAATAAGCATAAATTTAAATGACCCTCACGCGGTAAGTGCGTGGTTGAATCAGTTTGATCCAGGCATGGCTCCCGACCAAATTAAGAAAGCGCAAACTTCTTCGCAAACGGAGGCGTACCAACAGATCATACAGTTGATAGATCAGATCCAGTCGCATATTAACGTCGAATCAATGAATCCGACGATCTCTTCTTCGGGTGAGCAGACGGGAGTTCCTATGGTAGTAACGTTGCTGTCTCGTTTGTTGAGTGGAGATCAAGGCGTGGCAGGCGAACAGGAATCATCGGAGAAGATAGCTCTCAGTGCGTTAGAACCGCTGAGATCAAGAAGTCTTGTTATCGCAGCTGGATCACTTGAGGCGGAAGAGGCCAGCCGCTGGATTGAAGGGATGACATCCTCTGCCGTGCAATCGGAGTGGTACCAACAGGCTAACTATTTACCAGCAAAGCAACAGGAACTAGATCTTGAGTCACAGAAACTAATAACGAAGTATAATACGACTGATGTAAAATCCTGGTTTCCAGCTGACTCTTCGCAGGCTGTTATGACGGAAAGTCCTATACTAACTTCTGCCTTTCAAAAGAAGATCCAACAACTTCTCGCGGGAGAGATCACGGCTAATCAGTACGTCAAAAGCATTATTGCCTTGCAAAGCTCGTCAAAATGAAATGGCGAGCTTGACTTCAAGTATGCCTTCGCTTGTGGATACCTCTGTGGCTTTGACAAACGACAGAATTTTCTGTGGGTAAAATCCGAGATCGAATTCTCGTTCCAGCATACGACGTGTGGTATCGGGCAGTTCTAACTGATTAAACACAAGTTTATCTACATGAAATCGAATTGAATTCTGAGGTTCATTCTCAACCGTATAATGGCCTTTAATGCTTAATTGCAACTGATCACGCTGCCCAGAAGCAGTGATTCGATCTTTGTCGAACTGAAAGGCAAAGTCTTCAAAGATCGGATTCTGTGATCGTAGAAACGTATTTAACTCATCTTGTCCAATTCGAATGGTGTACGATGTTCCGGTAGTGGAGATTCCTCCGTTTTGTTCCTGGATAAACTGTGGCAGGTTCTGCATAGCTGATGCCAATGCTTTAAAATATCGCTTGACCTCGTATATGCCGATGTTCTCCCAATAGATAGTCAACTCATCCATCAACTTCTGCATGGCTGCAGCATCCCCGCTGGCAGCTACTTTTCCGTCCACTTCTTTCTGCAAAGCTAGTACTCGTTCACGTTGATTTTGAAGATTGTTTTTGAGTTCAGACAGTTCTGCAGAGGTCTGATTAATCTGGGCAGACGTTTGCTGCATGGTGCGATATCGATCCTGATACTTGTCCAGTACAGCCTGATCCCTGCCAATAATAATCTGATAGTAATCGTATAGAATGAACAGGTCCTTAAAGGATCTTGCCCCCAGTACCGTCATCAAGAGACTATCACGCTCCCCGGTATAGTAGGATCTTACAACTGCACCCGCTCGGTCTTGCTGAGTATGTATCTGGTCTTCCTGTTCCTGAAGTTGAATGGATAACGTCTGACGCTGTTCGTCTAGCTGTTTTTGTTTGGCTGCAATACGTTCGATTTCATGATCGATTTCGACGATGGATAGGCTTTGTTGCAGTATTTCGCGTGTTTCCTCAGAGGAAGGTTCTCCATAGGCATAAGTCCAAGGTATCTGGATCAAAAATATAATACATACGATGAAGCCAGGAATGCCGTATCGACGTTTCACCTATCATTCTCCTTTCCATATCTACATATGATGCGAACAGGCTTATCTCTTCCAGACAATATATGAAATAGATACGTGAAATATCCGTAGTGGTTACATAACACAAAGAATAGTCATTTAATCTGAAAACGACAAAAAAGCAATCCGACATTAGCCGGATCGCTTTGATGCTGCTGGCGGATTAGAGCGGCAAATCCATTTGGAATACGGTCCAGTAGCTGAACCCTGTGAATGTCACGATCATATAACCCCAGAAGAGCAATATGTACGTACGTTCGGTAAATTTCAAATATCCCAAAATGACAAAAAACGCAGTCTGCAGGAAAAAAAGCAAAGCCATTTCGACCAGGTCTCCCGCAAAAGCCATCAGGCCAATCGCTAGCGTGAAGAACCCGAGTACCCGAAACATGCGCGCCACGGTAAGTCCTCCTCTCCTATGTACGATCATAGATTGTCTACACAACATTATACCGGGAAAGGAAAAAGGTGTAAACAAAATTGGATATGAAAGCGAATTCTTTTTTTGGCCTAAAAGAGTTAAAGTATGGTTTGTTTTGCATATGTAACGTATGAGTACTCATAAATGTGGAAATACATTTTAGTATGAAATCAATTCTATGAACTCTATGAGAGGCATAAGAATGAATGAAGCAGCTTTTATACCTAATTCACATACCGGGAAATCGGTTATGGGGACGGTTATTTTAGGATGTTGTTAGGAGGGTATTATAGCATGACTGCAGTGAGACAGGATGCTTGGAGTACAGAGGACGATTTGATTTTGGCTGAAGTTACTTTGCGTCATATTCGGGAAGGAAGTACACAACTAGCTGCTTTTGAAGAGGTTGGCGAAAAAATAGGCAGAACTTCTGCCGCTTGCGGTTTTCGCTGGAACAGCTGTGTACGTAAGAAGTATGAGTCTGCTATTAGCAATGCTAAGGCTCAACGACAAAAACGGAGTTATCTCCGCAAACAACCGGCTTTGCTTGGACCACAAGTAGCAGCTTTGTCCACCCTGGATACAGAAGAAAATCTGTACAAGGCGGATGGTATTTCGGAAGATTCTCTATCCATTGATGCAGTTATACGATTCTTGCGGCAATGGAAGGGAACTGTGCAGGAAAACGGTCGTCAGCTCAAGATGCTTGAGAAAGAGCTTCGTGAAAAAGAGGATGAACTTCATGAACTGCGTTGCGAGAATGATCGTCTGTCTAAGGAAGTGAATGAAGTACAGACTGATTATCGTGTTGTAAACGACGATTATAAAGCACTGATTCAGATTATGGATCGTGCTCGCAGACTCGCATTTCTGACAGAAGAAGAAGAGGAACTCAAAACGAGATTCAAAATGGATGCCAACGGGAATCTGGAACGAATTGAATAAAAGCAAATTGTATCTGATGATCAGCATTAGATTAGGACCCGTCACACCTCCGTTACATAACGGCGGGTATGATGGGTTTTTTGTTTGCTGTTTTTGTTCTATTATAGATAAAAGCAACTATTGGAGCAGAGGTAGGGATGCAGCATGATCATTGACGTTGTAGGATCAGGGTCACTGGGTCTTTTGTATGGAGGTAAGCTTCAGGACGCAGGCAACGAGGTTCGGTTTTGGACCAGAACGGCTGAACAGGCAAATAAACTGAGTATAGAAGGATTTAAGGTCATCGAACGGGAGAAAACCATCCAGATTACACCTGATCATATCCAGGTCAAACCGATTACGGAGTTAACCCGAGTGTGGCAACACTCACCTGGAGATTGGCTACTATTAATGGTGAAACAGACAGCGATACATGATGTTATACGTGAAATTGGTTCATTGAAGACGCAAGTGCTCAACATCGCATGTTTCCAAAATGGGGTTGGGCATCTGGATCATGTGCAATCCAATATGCCACATTCCAATATATACAGCGTCATAACTACAGAAGGGGCGAAACGTCAGCAAGATGGAGTCATCCGTGCAGGTATAGGAGAGACCTGGTTGGGCAAAAGTGCAGATGTACGTATCTCACCTCTAACGCCAATGAATCAAAATGACCCCATTCGTTTACAGGGACTTTTGCAGCAGGCAGGATTTGGCTGTACAGTGTCGAATGAAATCGATAAGCTGATTTATAGGAAGTTGTTAATCAATGCTGTCATTAACCCTCTTACCGCGATATGGCGTATTCCTAACGGTGAGTTAATTACAAAGGAAGAGCGAATCGTGTTTATGCGTCAGCTGTACGATGAGGCATTGGCGGTATACAGAGCAAGCGGAATACTTCTTGATGTGGATGTGTGGGAACAAATCCTCTCCGTCTGTCGTTCCACAGCCTCAAATACATCTTCCATGCTGTCGGATGTTCTGCATGGACAACAAACGGAGGTGCAATCCATTAACGGGCAAATCGTAAGCATGGCATGTCGGTGTGGCCTGTCCGCTCCGATGCATGAAGTACTGCTTCATCTTATTGAAGGTATGCAACCGGAAGGAGTGAGTTAATGGGATTTTTTATTGTGCTGAGCATACTGCCGTTCTTTCCATTTTTTCTTGTGTATTGGATCATGTATGGATGGAAAAAAGATAAGCGTGTGGCGCTGCGCTCGGCAATGGATGTAACAACCTTATTCCTTATATTCTCTGTATCGGCGTTATTCAACTTAACATTTGATTCGAATTTTGGATTTTATTTAACACTAATACTCATACTAATAGCGCTTGGATTCATCGGAGGTGCACAAAATCGGCTCAAAGGTAAGGTCGATAGGGGTAGAATGTTCCGGGCCGTTTGGCGCATGGCTTTTGTCATAATGAGTTTTGGGTATGTTTTGTTTACTATATTTGGATTATTTAGATACTTCATGAAACAGATGTGAGGATACATAACGCAAAAGGGCTAAAAAATGTGTCGATTTTGTCGAAAACTGAAAAAAACATTACTTTCTGAAAAAGTAATGTAGATTTTTTTGACCGGTGGTTGTATAATCTATAAACATATACCACATCAATTTAGGGGGAAAGTGTTAGATGAAAAGGAAAAGTCTATTAGTCCTTTTGACGCTGATTTTGGCGTTCGGTACCGTACTTGCAGCGTGCGGATCGAAAAACGAAGGCACAGGTAACACCGATACTGGTTCTGCAACCGAAGGAAATGGTCTTGCTAAAGATCAAGTCCTGAAAATTAACCTGTCAGCTGAACCTCCTACGTTAGACCCGGCTCAAGCAAAAGACAGCCAAACCAACACTGTACTGAAATTCTTGTATGAAGGTCTTGTGCGTATCGACCCTGATGGCAAAGAAGCTCCAGGTGTTGCTAAAGACTGGACAATTTCCGAAGATGGTCTGAAATATGTTTTCAACCTGAACCCGGATGCTAAATGGAGCAACGGTGATGCAATCACTGCCGAAGACTTTGTACGTTCTTGGGAACGTGCTTTGAAACCGGAAACAGCTTCTCCATATGCTTACCAATTGTATTACATCAAAGGTGCTGAGGGTTACAACCTGAGCAAAGACGAAACATATAAAGGTACTAAAATCACAGACTTCTCTCAAGTAGGTGTTAAAGCTACTGATGAGCACACATTGGAAGTAACGTTGGAAAACCCAACACCTTACTTCTTGGGTCTGACAGCATTCTACACGTACTACCCAGTACACAAGTCTGCTGACACGAATGACAAATTCTTCACAGACTACAAAAACATGATCGTTAACGGACCATTCACAATGGATCAATACGCTAAAGGTCAAAAAATCGTCGTGAAGAAAAACGAAAGCTACCATGCAGCTTCTGATATCAAATTGTCTGAAATTAACATGTCCCTGACAAACAGCAGTGCTTCCGAACTGCAAGCTTATAAGTCTGGACAATTGGACTACACAGGCGCACCTAACGGTGAAATTCCTTCCGACCAAATTCCTTCTGTAAAAGCGGAATTGCCGGACGAGTTTAAAGCTACTGGTATTGCAAGTACTTACTACTACCAGTTCAACGTTAATGAAGCTCCATTTAACAACGTTAAAATCCGTAAGGCTTTTGCAATGTCAATCGAGCGTCAATTGATCGTTGACAAAGTAACACAAGGTGGACAAATTCCAGCTTTCGGCTTTGTACCTCCAGGTATCCGCGGTGAAAACGGCGAATTCCGTGATGAGCACAAAGATGACTACTTCACTGAGAACGTAGAAGAAGCTAAGAAATTGCTTGCTGAAGGTATGAAAGAAGAAGGCTACACAACATTGCCAGCAGTAACTTTGATCTACAATACTAGTGATGGTCACGCGAAAATCGCGCTTGCTGTTGCTGATATGTGGAAGAAAAACCTTGGTGTTGACGTGAAAACGGAAAACCAAGAGTGGGGCGTATTCCTTGAGAACCGTCAAAACCAAAACTTCCAAATCGCTCGTGCGGGCTGGTCTGCTGACTACAACGATCCGTACAACTTCTTGGAAATGTGGACTACTGGAAACACAAACAATGATTCCAAATTCAGCAACGAACAGTATGATAAAGATGTTAAAGAGACTGTAAAATCTGCAGATCCAGCTACTCGTATGGCTGCTTTTGCTGACGCTGAGAAAATCCTGATTCAAGATGAAATGGGCGTATTGCCGATCTATTACTACACTAACGTATCTTTGACTAAGCCTTACCTGAAAGGCATACAACTTGATTTCAGTGGAGCTATTGACTTCACTCGTGCATATCTGGAAGAGAAATAAGTTGTTCTGAAGTCTATATGATTACTTCGGGATATATATGTGGAATTCCATATATATCCCGATTTTTTTGTATGTGCACCGATTTTCCTTATAATTCTTGAAATTTCCGATAAATGGATTGGACATTATTCATGTCTAATTCTACAATCGATTTGTATACAAAATATTGTTTGTGGAGGTGTGCAAGGGTTGGTTAAGTACGTGCTGAAAAAACTGCTATTTATGCTGCTATCGCTTTTCATACTCGCATCAGCAACCTTCTTCCTGATGAAGGCCATTCCGGGTGACCCTTTTACATCCGAGAAAAAAGTATCTCCTGAAATCCGGGCACTTTTGGAAGTGAAGTATGGTTTGGACAAACCGATGTATGAACAATACCTGAAGTATATGGGTGGAATCATCAAAGGTGATTTCGGGGTTTCTATGAAATACCTGAATCAAGATGTAACGGGTATGATCACTCAAACGTTTACAGCATCGCTGAAGCTAGGAATCTTTGCGATTATTATCTCAATTGTTGTGGGTGTCTTGTTGGGGCTTATTGCCGCAGTGTACCATCGCAAGTTGATTGATGATATTACGATGATTCTGGCTGTTATCGGGATTGCTGTACCGAGTTTCTTGCTCGCATCCCTGGTGCAATATGTTTTTGCATTCAAACTCGGCTGGTTTAATGTTATGGGCTTCGATGGCCCACTCGACTATGTGCTTCCGGTTGCCGCATTGTCAGCATCTCCAATTGCCTTTATCGCACGTTTGACGCGTTCAAGCATGTTGGAAGTGTTGCATGCAGACTACATCAAGACAGCCAAAGCCAAAGGTTTGAAATGGCCTGCTATCATGTTTAAACACGTTTTACGGAACGGTATTCTGCCAGTCGTTACTTACGTTGGTCCGATGACAGCAAATATTATCACAGGCTCCGTTGTTATTGAGCAAATCTTTAATATTGGTGGAATTGGTAAAGTATTTGTAGAGAGTATTACGAATCGTGATTACACGATGATCATGGGGATTACAATCTTCTATGGTATTCTCTTGATGCTTGCACGTTTCCTGACAGATATCGCTTACGTGTTGATTGATCCTAGAATTAAGCTAGAAAGCCGGAAGGGGGCATAACGTTGTCTGGCAAGAATAACAACAATAATGAAACGGCGAACACAGGCCTGGATAGTCAGGCAGCGTTGAAATCGCAAGAGAGTGTATCGCTATTCAAAGACGCTATGTACAGACTTGCAACCAACAAGGCCGCTATGATTAGTTTGGCTGTTCTAGTCCTTGTTGTCATTTTCTCTATGATTGGTCCAACTTCGTTGTTCTCAAGCTATAATTATTATTCCAATGATTTGTTGAATGCCAATGCTGCACCGAGTGCTGAACACTGGTTCGGAACAGATGAACTGGGTCGTGATGTATGGGTAAGAACCTGGGTAGGTGCACGTGTGTCTCTTACTGTAGGTTTGGCTGCTGCTTTGATTGACCTTGTCATCGGGGTAATTTATGGAGCCATTATGGGCTTCTACGGTGGACGTGTTGACGGCATCATGAACAAGTTCTCCGAGATCTTGTACTCCCTGCCATACATGCTCGTTGTTATCCTGTTGCTGGTTGTATTGGAGCCAAGTCTGACAACGATTATCATTGCACTTACCATTACAGGATGGATCAGTATGTCCTGGATTGTGCGTGGTGAGATTATGCAGCTCAAAAACAGAGACTTTATCCTTGCTGCTCGTTCCATGGGCGCAAGCACTGGACGTCAACTCTTCCGTCATTTGTTGCCAAATGCTGTCGGACCAATTCTCGTTACATTGACATTGTCCATCCCAAATGCCATCTTCGCAGAAGCATTTTTGAGCTTCCTCGGATTGGGTGTATCTGCACCTAAATCCTCTCTTGGATCTATGATCAATGATGCACTTACAGGCTGGACGCTGTATCCTTGGCGGATGTGGTTCCCTGCAGGTTTGATGGTTATGACAATGCTCGCATTTAACTTGCTTGGTGACGGCTTGCGCGACGCGCTTGATCCAAAATTACGTAAATAGAAATAGGAGGTGGGATTATGGAGCCGATTTTAACAGTCAAAGACCTGAGTGTGTCATTCACGACGCGTTCTGGTGAGTTTGATGCCGTTAAAAATGTGAGTTTTGAACTTGGCAAAGGAGAGACGCTGGGGATCGTAGGTGAATCCGGTAGTGGTAAGAGTGTTACTGCCCAAACCATCATGAAATTGATTCCCTCCCCGCCTTCGAAGGTCAAAAGCGGAGAAATTACTTTTCACGGGCAGGACCTGCTGAATAAGACAGATAAACAGATGGAAGCCATCCGTGGTAAAGATATCGGCATGATCTTCCAGGATCCAATGACTTCTTTGAATCCTACCATCAAAATTGGTAAGCAAATTACCGAGGTACTGCGCAAGCATCAGAATATGTCCAAAAAAGAAGCTGAAAAAAGCGCATTGGAAATGCTCGAACTTGTAGGCATCAAAAATGCGGAATCGCGTATGAACCATTATCCACACCAATTTTCCGGTGGTATGCGCCAGCGTGCTATGATTGCGATTGCCTTGGCATGTCGTCCATCCCTTCTGATTGCGGATGAGCCAACAACTGCACTCGACGTAACGATTCAAGCACAAATCTTGGATGTTATGAAAGACATGCAGCAAAAGCTTGGAACTTCGATCATGCTTATCACGCATGACCTTGGAGTAGTGGCAGGAATGTGTGATCGTGTTGTCGTTATGAAGGAAGGCGAAGTTGTTGAAACAGGAACAACTGCTGAAATCTTCAGTAATCCTCAACATCCATACACGATTAAATTGCTGAATGCTCTCCCTCGTCTGGACGAGCCTAAAAAAGAAAAGCCTACTCCAGTTGGTATTATCAAAGGTGCCAACAAGCCGCTGGTTCAAGTGAAGAACCTGAAACAATACTTCAACTTGGGCAAAGGCAACATTCTAAAAGCGGTTAATGATGTTAGCTTTGATATTTTTGAAGGCGAAACACTTGGAGTTGTAGGGGAGTCGGGCTGTGGTAAGTCCACAACTGGCCGTACAATTCTGCGCCTTTATGAGCCAACAGGCGGAAATGTTAACTTTAATGGAACGGACATCTACAAGCTGTCTCCGCGCAAGATGAAAGAAATGCGTAAAGATATGCAGATGATTTTCCAGGATCCTTATGCATCTTTGAACCCACGTTTCAACGTTATGGATATCATCGGTGAATCTCTTGATATTCATGGTCTGGCGTCAAGTCGGGCAGAGCGGAAGAGACGCGTTGAAGAATTGCTTGATCTTGTAGGTCTGAATCCTAGCCATGCACTCCGTTATCCACATGAATTCTCAGGTGGTCAAAGACAACGGATCGGGATTGCCCGTGCATTGGCTGTAGACCCTAAATTCATCATCTGTGATGAGCCATTGTCTGCATTGGACGTGTCCATTCAGGCTCAGGTCGTTAATTTGCTTGAAGAACTTCAGCAACGCCTCGGCTTGACATACCTGTTTATTGCACATGACTTGTCCATGGTTAAACATATCAGTGACCGTGTAGCTGTAATGTACATGGGTAAAGTGGTGGAGTTGGCAGAAAGTGAAGAACTTTATGCTAATCCAATTCACCCTTATACCAAAACATTGCTGTCCGCGATTCCTGTACCTGATCCGGAAGTAGAAGCGAGCAAACGTCGCATTTTGCTGCCGGAAGAACAAGCACTTAAGAATGGATCTGGTGGTCCTGCAAATGATCCATACAACCTGCAGAACGCTCAATTGATTGAGATATCCAAAGGTCACTGGGTTGCAGAACCTTACGTATAAAAAGTACAATTTTCATTTGGACTTATCCATGAATATCAAACCGCCGACTTTGTTCGGCGGTTTTTTATTTTTTGATGCACTTTCTTTTGACGAAGAGGGCTCTCATTCGGTACAATCAAGAAAGGCTCTTTGAAGCAGAATAGGAGGCAGACCTCATGAAAGGTATTACCGAGGCACTCCGCAGCGGAACGCGACTTGCAGAAGACTATGTCTGTTCAAGGGATGCTGCGCGTGGCCTTTACCAATATGACATTCGCTGGGAATCGGGGCTTCATACGCGTGCCGAGTGGCTAGACCAATCGGAGAACACACGTATTCCTCGTCAACATCTGGCAGAGTATCTACGTATATATAATAAACGTGTGAACGATCATGGTGCAGTCCATGAATCCATCACACGTCTCGCGGAACAAGAAGCGTTGGTTGTTACGGGGGGACAGCAAAGCGGCCTGCTTACAGGTCCGTTGTTTGTAATTTATAAAGCAGCAAGTGTAGTTGCAGCTGCGCGGGAAGCGGAGAACAGGCTACAACGGCCGGTCGTTCCCGTTTTTTGGATTGCAGGCGAAGACCATGACTGGGATGAAGTGAACCACACATACTTGCCTGACGCCAACGGTGACATGACGAAGATCAAGTTACAAGGGCGGTTTGCAGGCAGGGATTCTGTGAGTTATGTCCATGTGGAAACAGAACAATGGATGACCGTGCTGAAGCAGGTGGAGCATCTGTTACCGGATACGGTGCACAAACCTGGTTTGATGAAGCTGGTTACGGAAATTCATCAGTCGAGTTCGAATCTGAGTGATGCGTTTGCTCGGTTAATCTCAGCATTGTTTGGCAGCAGTGGACTTATTCTGATGGATGCTGCAGATCCAGACTTGCGCAGGCTTGAGCAGCCTGTATTTGAGCGTTTGATTCGTGAAAATGGGACATTACGCCAAGCATATGCACAAGGTGCCTCCGCATTGGAACAAGCCGGATATGCCATGCCAGCTGAAGTCGCGGAAGATGGGGCCAATCTGTTTTACATACATGAAGGGGCACGGTTGCTTCTGATGTTGAAAGACGGCTTGTACAGCGACCGTAAAGGTCTGGTTTCATTTACAGAAGAGCGACTGCTTCAGGAACTGGCTGAACATCCCGAGCGGTTTAGCAACAATGTATTGACCCGGCCATTGATGCAAGATTCCATTTTACCTGTAGCGGCTGTTATCTTAGGTCAAGGTGAGATCGCGTACTGGGGATTGACACGTGAAGCGTTTGGCCGGTTTGGGCTGCAGATGCCTATCTTGCTTCCACGTCTGTCCTTTACCATTTTGGAAGATGTTCATCACAAACATATGAAGCAGTACGGTCTTTCTTTCCAGGACGTTCAATATCATATGGAAGATAAGAAGGAACAATGGCTGGCACAGCAGGAGACCTTCCAGGTCGATGAACAATTCGAGCGCGTTCAGCAAGCATTTGCCGATCTATATCGTCCATTACTTGATCAGATCACAGAGATCCATCCTGGTCTGGACCGAATTGGAGATACCAATGTAGGTAAGATCAGCGAACAGATGCAATATCTGCAACAGCAGACCCACAAAGCCATCAAAGATAAACACAATGTGAGTCTAAGACACTGGAACGGGATGCAAAACTCACTCTTTCCCATGAACAAACCACAGGAACGAGTACATAACGTACTCTTTTACCTGAACCGTTATGGAACCGAGTGGATCGGACAACTGATTGAAAGTCAGAACGAATTCCGTGGACAACACCAAGTGATCACATTGTAGTGCCGTTTTATAATAGAAGGAATAGATAATCGAGGAGGATGAGGAATGACTACCCCTGCATTGCAAAACAGTATCGTTAAGGATATGGGACTCGCTTCGGAAGGTCATCTGAAAATTGATTGGGTAGAAGCACATATGCCGGTGTTAAACCGCATTCGTCGCCAATTTGAACAGGATCTTCCGTTTAAAGGTTTGAAAGTAGCCATTTGCCTTCACCTTGAGGCCAAAACAGCTTACCTGGCGAAAGTCATTCAAGCTGGTGGTGCAGAAGTGACGATTACACACAGCAACCCATTGTCAACACAGGACGATGTTTGTGCTGCTCTGGTGGAAGACGGCGTTACTGTGTATGCCAAACATAATCCGGACCCTGTTGAGTTCAAAGAACTGCAACTTCGTGCACTTGAAGTGAAACCTGATCTGATCATTGATGACGGTGGAGACTTTGCCACTATCATTGCATCTGAACGTCCTGACCTAGCTGCCACCATTCGTGGTGGAGCAGAGGAAACGACAACGGGCATCATTCGTTTGAAAGCTTTGGCGAAAGAAGGACAATTGCGTTTCCCAATGGTTGCAGTCAATGACGCTTATTGCAAATACTTGTTTGATAACCGTTACGGTACAGGTCAGTCTGCATTCGATGGTATCATCCGTACAACTAATCTGGTCGTTGCAGGAAAGAACGTAGTTGTAGTGGGTTATGGATGGTGTGGTAAAGGTGTAGCGATGCGTGCCAAAGGGCTCGGAGCAAATGTCATCGTAACTGAAATTGATCCTATTAAAGCCGTAGAAGCACATATGGACGGATTCCGTGTCATGACGATGGTAGAAGCTGCAAAATTGGGTGATTTCTTCATCGCTGTTACCGGCAATAAAGATGTGATTACTGGAGAGCATTACGATGTGATGAAGGATGGAGCAATTCTTAGCAATGCGGGTCACTTTGACGTGGAAGTAAACAAACCTGAACTTGCTAAACGTTCCGATTCGATTCGTACCGTACGCCGCAACATTGAAGAATATCGCTTCAAAGATGGCCGTAAGATGTATTTGCTGGCTGAAGGACGCCTCGTAAACCTGGGTGCAGCCGATGGACACCCTGCTGAGATTATGGATACAACGTTTGCATTGCAAGCGCTGGGTCTGCGTTATGTGAGCGAGAACTATGCGGAACTGGGTAAAACCGTTGTTAATGTACCTTATGACATTGACCAACAGGTTGCCAGTTACAAACTAGAAAGCTTGAATATTGCCATCGACTCTTTGTCCGCCGAGCAGGAAAAATATCTGGACAGCTGGAAATTCTAAGAGGCATCCATTAATTACAAGCTGATTAAGTGCTTCAAAGGGTTTAAAATGGTTTATTAATGATATGGCTCATATGCGGGTGTACGTGCGATTGCCCGTAAACGGGAAACGTCTTTGATCCTGAGTGACAGGATCAAAGACGTTTTTTTGCGGTTGGAAATTAAAAAAAAGTAAAGCCCGTAAGAAGGGTTTTGATTTTTTTGTGCGAATCTATTATGCTTAGGTGGTGGAAAGTGGGGCAAAGTGGGAGAAACGGGTGAGGAGTGAGTGGGCCAATGTTTATGGGGGAGTTCCAACATAGCATTGATGACAAGGGTCGGGTTATTATTCCGGCTAAATTCCGCGAATCTCTGGGACCGTCTTTCGTTGTCACACGGGGTTTGGACCAGTGTCTTTTCGTGTACCCCATGGAGGAGTGGGGGGTCATGGAACAGAAGCTCAAAGCACTGCCGTTGATGAAATCCGATGCACGTGCGTTTACCCGGTTTTTTTTCTCGGGTGCCACCGAATGTGAATTGGACAAACAGGGCAGGGTAAATTTGCCGGGCAATCTTAGAGAGTATGCCAAGCTGGACAAGGATTGCGTTGTTCTTGGCGTGTCGAACCGGGTGGAGATTTGGAGCAAAGGCATATGGGAGAGTTATTTCAATCAATCCGAAGAAGCATTCAACGACATTGCCGAAAAGCTGGTCGATTTTAATTTTGATCTATAAAGTCAGGAGGGGTGCAGGTTGTTTCACCACATAACCGTACTCAAAGAAGAGGCAACAGAGGGATTAAACATCAAGCAGGACGGTATATACGTGGACTGCACTTTAGGCGGTGGCGGACATAGCTCCGTGATTGCATCCAAGCTCGGTCCAGGGGGACGTCTGATCGCACTGGATCAGGATGATTGGGCTTTGGATAACGCGCGTGAAAAATTGGCTCCATATGGAGAGCGGATTACATTGGTGAAAACCAATTTCCGTGATCTCGAACAGGTACTGAAAGAACTGGATGTACCGATGAAAGATGGCGTGCCACAGGTAGATGGCATTTTGTACGATTTGGGGGTATCATCGCCGCAATTTGACGAAGGAGAACGTGGATTTAGCTACAATCACGATGCTCCGTTGGATATGCGTATGGATCAGGACGCATCCCTTACCGCCAAAGAGATTGTTAACGAATGGCCGGAAGAGGAGATTGCCCGCATTTTGTATCGCTATGGTGAAGAGAAATTCTCTAGACGAATTGCTCGTGTCATTGTTGAAAAAAGAAAGCAGTCCACAATTGAGACTACTGGCGAACTGGTGGAATTGATCAAAGAAGGGATTCCGGCGGCGGCTCGTCGTACCGGAGGACATCCTGCAAAACGCAGCTTCCAGGCATTGCGAATTGCGGTTAATGATGAGCTGGGCGCGTTCGAAGAAGCGTTACATCAGGCCGTTCGGTGCTTGGCACCAGGCGGACGTGTATCTGTTATTACTTTTCACTCACTTGAGGACCGAATTTGCAAACAGATTTTTAGCAGTTATCTGGAGAAATGTACATGCCCTCCCGATTTTCCGTTGTGTGTTTGCGGCGGTAAGGGTACCATGCGTTTAGTGAACAGAAAGCCGCTGATTCCAACGGAAACGGAACTGGCCGAAAACTCCCGTGCTCGTTCAGCGAAGCTGCGCGTAGCCGAGAAACTGTAAATCAAGAGCGGAGGAGAGAGTCGGAGTATGGCATATACACGTGGTAATCTGGCAGTGAAAGAAAAAGCGTCCCAAGAACGTGTGGCCCAGCAACGGTACAAGGAAACTACCAAAGTGGTGACCCGTCGTACCGGTCTTCCGGCACGCGAGAAATTTTTGTATCTGATTACTCTGGTTGCAGTCATTGTTGTGGGTGGTGTAATGATGTCACGTTACGCTCACATCTATGATCTGAATAAGCAGGCACAGACGACGTTGTCTGATGTGAGAGACGCAGAGAAAACGATTGCAGATCTGCAAGTGGAGAAAGAAAAACTGAACAATCTGGTCATCGAGAATGCTCGCAAACTTGGTTATGTTGAGGCTTCCGGTAAGGATGTCATTTTTGTACCTCGCTCAACAAGTGCAACGAACTCGACAGGTACTGAATCGTCCTCGGATACAGCAAATAAGTAGAACATTTTGTATCAATCCATACAAAGTGCTGAAGCAAAAGAGGTGTACCGATGGTAAAAAGAATAAAGATGCGCACGCTGCTTATAGGGGGATGTATTACCCTCTTTTTTCTTGTATTAATAACCCGCATATTCTTTATTCAGGTTGTTAATGGCGGTATTTGGCAGGAGCGAGCAGCTGGTTTGGTCGAACGTGAACAAACCATCAAGGCCAGTCGCGGGACAATCACAGACCGCAATGGTAACATCCTGGCCACAGATGCACCTGCTTACACGGTATCTGTAAACCCGGAGATGATTAATAAACTTGGGATTGAAGATGTGGTTATTAACAAATTATCTAGTTTATTGGGTAAAAGCGAGAGTGAAATGCGCGCACTTGTAACAGCCAAAAAGAAAGATGGGACATTCTTTCAACAACGTGAAGTGCGCAGTGAAGGGTATAAAATTAGCCCTGAACTCGCTGCTAAAGTAGACGAATTTCGCGAAAAACTTCAGGATGACTACAAGGCTAAAAACGCGATTGTCATGACACAGGAGTCGAAGCGATTTTATCCAGAAGAAACGCTCGCCTCTCATCTGCTGGGATACATGAGCCGTGATGGCAAAGCGGTTAACGGACTTGAGGTCTCGTATGATGAACAGCTTACAGGTACAGATGGTTATCTGAACTATCAGAAGGATGCCAAAGGGTACAAGCTGCCTGATTCCCAGGACAACTACCTTCCACCGCAGAATGGAAGTAACTTGAAACTGACGATTGATGATACAATTCAGTACTACATCGAAGATGCAATGAAAGAAGCGGTAGCCCAGTACAATCCACTGAGCATGACTGTCATTGCAGCAGATCCTAACACGATGGAAATCTTAGGAATGGCCAATTGGCCGACCTTTAATCCTAATACGTATGCGGAAACGCCGGATCAGAAGAATTTTATCAATCATGCGATACAATCCATCTATGAACCAGGGTCTACTTTTAAAATTGTTACTCTGGCGGGTGCGGTTGAAGAGAAGCTGTTTGATCCGAATGCTACGTTTGAATCCAAGCGAGTCTATATCGGTGGCTACCCAATCAGTGATAACGGTCACGCCTATGGCCGGATTTCCTACTTGGAAGGTGTCAAACGTTCAAGTAACATTGCGTTCGTTAATCTGGGCTATAACATGCTTGGCGGTGAACGTTTGCGTCATTACATAGACCAATTCGGTTTTGGTAAAAAGACGGGCATTGATCTGCCGAGTGAATCGGCTTCACCAATCAAGCCGCTGGTTTATAAATCGGAAATTGCCACAGCAGCATATGGTCATGGTCTCGTACAGGTAACGCCAATCCAGCAGGTAGCAGCCATTTCGGCCATTGCCAACGGCGGCAAACTTATGGAACCGCATCTGGTAAAGGAAATTATTAACCCGAATGACGGTACATCAGAAGTAATCAAGCCGAAGGTCGTTCGTCAGGTCATTTCCAAGGAATCTTCCAAACTGGTGAGTGGGTATCTGGAACAGGTTGTAGCCGACCAAACGATTGGTACAGGGCGCAATGCTTATATCGAAGGATACCGTGTGGCTGGTAAAACGGGTACGGCAAGAAAAGTTGTGAATGGGACATACAGTAAATCCAAAGACGTTGTTTCGTTTATCGGATTTGCACCTGTAAATAATCCCAAAATCGCGATGTTAATTGTGATTGACCAGCCTGACGGTGCCAATATTGGCGGCGGTACTGCAGCTGCTCCGGTATTCAAGAAGATTGTGAGCCAGACCCTTCAATACATGGGAGTTCCCAAAGATACAGTAAAGACCACTGACAAAAAGTCAAAAACAACGCCGGTCGTTCAAGCTAAAGCTCCTGATCTGTCAGGTAAGACAGCCAAACAGGCTAGAAGCCAACTTTTGAACGCAGGAATTGCCTATGAGACGCTTGGTCAGGGTGAAAATGTCATTCGCCAGTATCCTGTGGCGGGTGCAGCCATGAATCCTGGCCAACGAATCTACCTTTTGACCGAAGAGAGCAGCAAAATGAAGATCCCTGATCTGACTGGCGAATCTCTACGAGATGCACTTGAAGTGCTCTCCCTCATGAAAGTGGGCGTAACCGTTAAAGGTGAAGGATATGTGGTGAAGCAAACGGAGCAGGTGGCAGGCGAACAGAGAACGGTTGAGCTTGTGCTGCAGACGGCCAAAGCGGCAGTTACCGGTATAGCAGATGAAGCTCCTGAGTCTTCTGATCCAGCATTAGGGGACGAGACTAACAATCAGGGAGCAGCTGATGGAACGGGGAACACCGAAGAAACGGGCAAAACGGATACTACAAATCCACCTTCAAATGAGACAAAATCGTCTGGTAACACTTCGGACGGGGCTTCGCTTCCATAGAGATCACAGACAGCTTGTTCTAACCCCCGGTTGTCCTGAATATTCATGAATTGAACACAATCATGATTTTGGGACGAGTGGGGGGATCTTTTCGTGAAGGGGTCAAGCGTAAATCTGCGGCGTAGGTTGTTATGGAGTTTAGTGATTTTAGTTCTGTTATTCTCAGCCTTGGTAATCAGGCTTGCTTATGTACAGTTAGGGAAAGGACCGGAACTCTCTGCGAAAGCGGAAGAGTCTTGGCGGCGGAATATTCCTTATTCAGCCAAACGGGGAGAGATCCTGGATCGAAATGGAACCTCTCTCGCCTACAATATAACCACACCAACCATTATGGCGATTCCTGCCCAGGTCAAGGAAGCGGAGACAACAGCAAGAGCACTGGCTCCTTTGCTGGGGATGACCGAAGAGAAAGTGCTGGCAACCATCAAGAAAAGAGAACTAATTGTACGACTACAACCCGGTGGCCGCAAAATTACGATGGAGAAAGCTCAGCACATCCGTGATTTGAAGCTTCCGGGTATCGTTGTTGCTGAGGATAATAAACGCTTTTATCCTTATGATGATCTGGCGGCTCATATTCTTGGTTTTACGGGTATTGATAATCAGGGCTTAACGGGTGTAGAGAAAAAGTATGATGATAAGCTGAACGGTTTGAATGGCAGTGTGTCCTACTTGTCCGATGCGGCCGGAAGGCTTATGCCGGGCTCATCTGAGAAGTATGTGGAACCAAAGGATGGTCTGAACCTGAAGCTGACTATTGATAAATCGATTCAGTCCATCATGGAACGCGAGCTGGATCAGGCTATGGTCAAGTTCCAGGCCAACTCGGCGCTTGCTATTGCCATGAACCCTAAGACGGGTGAAATCCTTGGCATGGCCAGTAGACCCGGATACGAACCAGCCGATTATCAGCAATATCCGGCCGATGTATACAACCGGAATTTACCGATCTGGATGACGTACGAACCGGGTTCAACGTTTAAAATTATTACGCTCGCAGCAGCACTTGAAGAGAAAAAAGTAAATCTGACGCAGGATCAGTTCTATGATCCCGGATTTGTTGAAGTTGGAGGCGCTCGCCTGCGGTGCTGGAAAAAGGGCGGTCATGGAAGTCAGACCTTCCTCCAAGTCGTGGAGAACTCCTGCAACCCTGGATTTGTTGCACTGGGTCAGAGGCTGGGCAAAGAATCATTATTCTCCTATATTAAAGACTTCGGTTTTGGCACCAAAACAGGCATCGATCTGAGTGGTGAGGCCAGCGGGATTCTGTTCAAACTGTCACGGGTCGGTCCTGTGGAGCTTGCGACCACTGCTTTTGGTCAAGGGGTATCCGTTACGCCGATTCAGCAAGTAGCGGCTGTGTCAGCAGCTATTAATGGTGGTAAACTATACAAGCCATATGTTACAAAGGCTTGGGTTCATCCCGAAACGGGTGAAGTGATGGAAGAGGCCAAACCGGAACTGGTTCGTCAAGTCATCTCGGAAGATACGTCCAAGCAAGTACGTGAAGCACTTGAGAGTGTCGTTGCCAAGGGTACGGGGCGTCCGGCGTTTATTGATGGATACCGGGTTGGCGGAAAAACGGGTACGGCCCAGAAGGTAATCAATGGACGTTACTCCTCTACCGAGCATATTGTATCCTTTATCGGTTTTGCTCCAGCGGATGATCCGCAGATTGTTGTGTATACTGCGGTGGATAACCCGAAAGGGATTCAGTTCGGCGGCGTGGTTGCCGCACCGATCGTACAGAACATTCTGGAGGATGCGCTGCATTATATGAATGTTCCGGTTCGGAAGGATCAGGTAGCCAAAGAATACAAGTATGGAGAAACCAAAATCGTGACGGTTCCCGATCTGACAGGAGCTACGGTCGAAGACCTGTATGAGGATCTGAATATGAACTTTATGCTGGCCAAATCCGGCAGTGGGAAATATGTCATTAACCAGGCTCCAAAGCCAGGAGCACGGGTTGATCAGGGTTCTACTATACGAATCTATATGGGTGATGTTCTGAATGATATTCATGATCATACCAAGGAGGAAGGACAAGAGCCCTGATGGGGCTCTTGATCCCCACCGCAACAAAATGCACTGAGTTGCGTTTCATTAATTGGCTGTGTTTACGATATTAATGATTACAGAGAACTGTTGAAATTGAAGTAAACTTGGAAAAAGTGAGGTTATTCATGTGCTTTTAAAACAACTTTCATCAATGCTAACAACCGCCCGTGTCATTGGCGAACCAAATACAGAATGTCAAAACCTACAGACAGATTCTCGCCAGGTACAACCGGGAGATCTGTTTATCTGTCTTCCAGGACATACGGTTGACGGACATAACTATGCTGAGAAGGCTGTAAACGCTGGAGCTGTCGCTCTGGTTGTGGAACGAGAGCTGGATCTTCCTGTTCCGCAGTTGCTGGTAAAAGACAGCCGTTTCGCCATGGCTGTACTGGCAGATTCCTTTTTTGACTCGCCAAGCCGTAAGATGAATATGATTGGTGTAACGGGAACCAACGGAAAAACAACGACTACCTATTTAATTGAAAAAATCATGAGTGACTTTGGTCAAAAAACAGGATTAATCGGGACCATTCAAATGCGCTATGACGGGCGCACATACCCGATGTCAGGTACTACACCGGAAGCACTTGATCTACAGCGCAGTCTGAATGATATGGTTCAAGCAGGCACGGACTGTTGTGTTATGGAAGTTTCATCCCACGCTTTGGAGCAAGGTCGGGTGAAGGGGACGGAATTTCGTACGGCTGTATTTACCAATTTGACGCAGGATCATCTGGATTACCATCATTCCATGGAAGAATATCGCGGAGCGAAAGGACTGTTCTTTGCACGGTTGGGTAACGGATATACCGCAGATGCTTCCAAGCGCAAATTTGCAGTGATCAACGCAGATGATCCCGCAGCAGCTTATTTTATATCTGTAACGGCAGCTGAAGTCATTACATACGGCATGGAGGAAAATGCGGATGTACGCGCATCCCAGATTTCAATTACCTCGCAGGGGACTTCTTTCCATGTAGACACATTCAGAGGCAGCACTGATATTCGTTTACGGATGGTAGGCAAATTCAATGTGTACAACGCAATGGCTGCCATCGCTGCTGCTCTGGTTGAAGACATTCCGCTGGAGGAGATCAAACGTAGTTTGGAGACGGTACCTGGCGTAGATGGACGTGTTGAGGCTGTTGACGAAGGACAGCCGTTTGCAGTCATTGTTGACTATGCTCATACCCCAGATGGCCTGGAGAACGTATTGCGGACGGTGAAGGAATTTGCTGAAGGCCGTGTGATCTGCGTATTTGGATGTGGTGGTGACCGAGATCGTACGAAGCGGCCTCTAATGGGTAAAATTGCTGCGAAGTATAGCGATATCGTATTTGTTACTTCCGACAATCCGCGGACAGAAGATCCCGATCTGATTCTCAAGGATATTGAACAGGGCTTGATTGAAGATGCCATTCAACCTGACCGTTATACGATGATTGTGGATCGGCGCCAGGCGATTCATGAAGCTATTGAAATGGCAAGCCCTGCCGATGTAGTATTGATTGCGGGCAAGGGGCATGAGACCTATCAAATCATCGGCACAACCAAGACGGACTTTGACGATCGGATCATAGCGAAAGAAGCGATAAGGGGCAAATCCAATTGATAAAAAGAACATTGGCACAATTGGCCGAGATGTGTGGAGGAACACTAACTGACATTGCTGCTTATGGTGATGTTGGTGTTGAAGGTGTATTTACAGATTCGCGTAAGCCCGTTCAAGGCAGTCTCTTTATCCCGCTTGTTGGCGAAAGGTTTGACGGACATGAATTTGTGCAAACCTGTGTAGAGAAGGGCGCTGCCGGAACTTTATGGCAAAAGGATCACGGAACTGCACCTCAAGGTGCTGTGATTATTGTGGAGGATACCCTGGTTGCATTGCAGGAGCTTGCGTCCTCCTATTTAAAAGAAAACAAGGCCTCCGTTGTAGGCATTACAGGCAGCAATGGTAAAACAACAACAAAGGACATTGTGGATGCCATTCTGTCTACCACGTTCAAAGTGCATAAGACCCAAGGCAATTTCAATAATCATATTGGTTTGCCGCTTACCGTACTTAGCATGGAACCAGACACTGAGATCGTAATTCTGGAGATGGGTATGAGTGGCCGAGGAGAGATTGAAGAATTATCTTTAATTGCCCAGCCGGATGTCGCAATCATCACGAATATTGGTGAATCCCATCTACTTCAACTGGGATCTCGATTGGAGATTGCTCGGGCAAAAGTTGAAATTGCTGCTGGCATGAAACCAGGTGGATTGCTGATATACAACGGCGACGAACCGTTGATTGAGCAGGTTCTGGCGGAGCCAGCGACTAAGCTGCCTGAAGGACTTCAACGGTATACATTTGGCTTGCAGACGGATAACGATGATTATCCTACTGGAATTATGAATGCACAGAGTGGGGTTGCGTTTACAACCAAGCAGTCTGGAGAGGATGCTCTTACACTGCCATTATTGGGAACACATAATGTGGTCAACTGTCTTGCTGCATTAGCGGTTGCCCGTCATTTTGGAGTGGCTGCTGAACAGATTGTAGCAGGACTGTCACGTCTGAAATTAACCGGCATGCGCATCGAGATTATTAACGGGGTCAGTGGTTTGACCATGCTCAATGATGCTTACAACGCTAGTCCAACCTCCATGAAAGCCGCTGTGGATGTGCTGGAGGGCCTTAAGGGGTATCGGATCAAAGTTGCCGTGCTCGGTGATATGCTAGAACTGGGGCCTCAGGAGCATGAGCTCCATCGGGGAATCGGTGAATATATTACACCCGACAAAATGAATATGGTGCTGGCTTATGGCCCTTTATCTGCGAGTATCGCAGAAGGAGCAAGACAAAACATGCCAGCAGAAGCCGTACACACTTTTGAGAGCAAGGAAGAATTGACCCGATATCTACTGGAGAATCTCCAATCCAGAGATGTTGTCTTGTTTAAGGCCTCCCGAGGCATGAAGCTGGAGGAAGTGGTCGAAGCGCTAAAAATAGCTCCATTACAGAATAGAGTAGACTAGAGGGGTGAACCCATGGATTTTCAGGTATTACTGTTAACAATCGGTGTTTCATTTATTTTGGCGGTGATTGCTGCACCGCTCTTGATTCCATTGCTGCGTCGAATGAAGTTCGGACAGCAGGTTCGGGAAGATGGGCCACAGAGCCATCTGAAAAAAAGCGGAACACCTACAATGGGCGGAGTAGTTATTTTACTCGCGTTCACATTGGCCTTTTTGAAATTTTCAGCGGTCAAAAATACGGACTTTTACGTCCTGCTGGTGGCTACACTCGGCTTCGGTCTGATTGGTTTCCTGGATGACTACATCAAGATTGTATTCAAACGTTCACTGGGGCTGACGGCTAGACAAAAGATGATTGGTCAGTTGTTTTTCAGTGCAGTGATGTGCTACTTGCTGATTCAGAATGGACACAGCACAGCCATATCGATTCCAGGTACATCAGTCTCCTTCGACTGGACGGGATGGTTCTACTATCCGTTTGTGGTATTCATGATGCTTGCCATCACGAATGCAGTTAACTTTACCGATGGTCTGGACGGCTTGCTGTCCGGCGTGAGCGCCATTGCATTTGGGGCATTTGCCATTGTGGCGATGCAGGCAACATCCATGCCAGCAGCGGTATGTGCGGCGGCGATGATTGGTGCGGTACTTGGATTCCTGGTATATAACGCACACCCGGCCAAAGTGTTTATGGGAGATACAGGCTCACTCGGAATTGGTGGTGCGATTGGTGCCGTCGCCATTGTGACGAAGACGGAACTTCTTTTTGTCATCATTGGCGGTATTTTCGTCATCGAAATCCTGTCCGTTATCATTCAAGTAGTATCTTTCAAAACTCGTGGCAAACGTGTATTCAAAATGAGCCCGATTCATCATCACTTTGAACTGAGTGGCTGGTCGGAATGGCGAGTTGTCATTACTTTTTGGGCGGTAGGTGCCATTTTGGCCGCTCTTGGACTTTATCTCAACAAGGGGTTGTAAACAATGAATCATCCTGAATCATATCGTGGACAACAAGTGGTCGTGCTTGGACTGGCCAAAAGCGGCGTGCAGGTCGCCAAAGTACTGGATCGTGCCGGCGCAGTCGTTACAGTTAATGATAAAAAAGAGAGAGAACAGTGTCCCGAAGCATCCGAATTGGAGGCTTTGGGAATTTCTGTTGTATGCGGGGGACATCCGGACGACCTGATTCATAGTGATGTGAAGCTTGTAGTCAAAAATCCGGGCATTCCTTATCAGGCACCTCCTGTGCAACAGGCACTTGCCTTAGGCATAGAAGTGGTGACTGAGGTGGAGGTAGCTTACCATCTATGCGCTGCGCCTATGATCGGGATCACGGGCTCTAACGGGAAAACAA
Source organism: Paenibacillus sp. 276b (assembly GCF_900107875.1). Taxonomy (NCBI): domain Bacteria; kingdom Bacillati; phylum Bacillota; class Bacilli; order Caryophanales; family Paenibacillaceae; genus Paenibacillus; species Paenibacillus sp. 276b. The sequence continues at coordinate 587,678 of NZ_FNRR01000004.1, forward strand.
CCACAACAACGTGGGTAGGCAACATGTTGGAGCTTGCCGGTTTGAAACCAATCGTTGCCGGTAATATTGGAACGCCATTGTGTGAGGCGGCAGAGCAGGCTTCTGCGGATAACTGGATGGTGGTGGAGCTTAGCAGTTTCCAACTGAAAGGCACATCCGATTTCCGTCCACGCATTGCAAGTTTGCTAAACGTGGCGGAGACTCATTTGGATTACCATGGGGACATGGATGATTATGTGGCTTCCAAAGCCAAATTGTTCTCCAACCAGCAACCGGAGGATGTAGCTATCCTTAACTGGGATGACCCGGTATGTCGCGGACTGGTTCCTTATATTAAAGCAAGACTGCTCCCATTCTCGCTGACAGAGAAGCTTGAAGCAGGGGTATATGCCGATCCTCCATACGTGGATGGGGAAGAGGATGATGTGAAGCGCCAGGTGATCTATGCAGACGGTGAGGGCAACCATCATGTCATTATTGATGTGGAAGACATCGGAATACCAGGACGATTTAATGTGGGAAATGCCTTGGCAGCAGTAGCTATTGCTGTATCCGCTGGAGCCGATCCATCTGTGCTTGCTGCGCCTCTGGCTGACTTCAAGGGGGTTGAACACCGTCTTGAATATGTACTTGAACATAATGGAGCGGGCTATTACAACAATTCCAAAGCGACCAACTCCAAAGCAACCGTAATGGCGCTGAACTCCTTCAAGGAACCAGTCGTGCTCATTGCCGGAGGACTGGATCGTGGTTCAGACATGATGGAATTGCTGCCATTATTCCAGGAGCGCGTGAAAGCTGTGGTTGCTCTTGGAGAGACACGAGAGAAAATTGCCAAGGTCGCGGAACTGGCGGGATTAAAGCAAATTAAGGTCGTCGATAATGAGGAGGACGCTGCTCGGACGTTAACCGCTGCCGTGCAGGAAGCTTCACAGTTTGCAGCTCCAGGTGATGTGGTCTTGTTATCACCGGCGTGTGCAAGCTGGGACATGTTTCCTTCCTATGAAGAGCGGGGACGCATTTTTAAAGAGGCGGCGCATAACTTGTAAGTAGGGGGGTGGAAAAGCCCCTACTTCCATGCAAGGGGTGGCCTCCTGATGAAACAGACGCGACCGGCGCCGGATTTCTGGCTCCTAATTTGTATTCTGGCATTGCTTGCCATCGGCATTATTATGGTATACAGTGCGGGCTCGGTGCTTGCTTTTCATGACTACGGTGATTCATTTTACTTTGTCAAAAGACAGCTGCTGTTCGCCGGACTTGGACTTGCTGCCATGTTTGTTACGGCAAATGTGGACTACCGGGTCTGGAGAAAGTATGCAAAGCCTATACTGATTGCCTGTTTTATAATGCTGATTGCGGTGCTGATTCCTGGCATCGGAGTGGTTCGGGGAGGGGCACGAAGCTGGTTGGGCATTGGCTCGTTCGGCATACAACCTTCAGAATTCATGAAACTGGGTATGATCCTGTTTCTCGCTCACTGGTTAAGCAAGGAACCTGGCAAAATCAAAACGTTCACGACGGGGCTTCTGCCACCGCTCGGCTTGATTGGTTTGGCCTTTGGTATTATTATGCTTCAGCCCGATTTGGGGACAGGCACCGTGATGATGGGTGCATCGATGCTGATTATTTTCACAGCAGGAGCACGGATGAAACATCTATCACTGCTTGCCCTCGGCGGTATAGCAGGGTTTGCCGGACTGATTGCGGCAGCTCCCTACAGATTGCAGAGAATAACGGCTTTTTTGGACCCGTGGTCTGATCCACTTGGTGCCGGATATCAGATTATTCAATCTTTATATGCGATCGGCCCTGGAGGACTTGCGGGCTTGGGGCTGGGTATGAGTCGACAAAAATACAGCTACGTACCCGAGCCACAAACGGATTTTATTTTTTCCATTTTGGCAGAAGAGCTAGGCTTCATTGGTGGAATGATTGTATTATTGCTGTTTCTGGTCCTGGTGTGGAGAGGGATGCGCGTAGCGATGACGGTACCGGATGCTTTTGGCAGCCTTCTGGGTGTAGGCATTGTGGGTATGGTGGCTGTGCAGGTCATTATCAACATTGGTGTCGTGATCGGGCTTATGCCGGTTACGGGGATTACGCTCCCGCTCATCAGCTATGGCGGTTCATCTCTGACCTTGATGTTGACAGCGCTAGGCATATTATTGAACTTATCCCGTTATGCGAGGTGAATGTACGATGCGAGTCGTTCTAAGCGGCGGCGGTACCGGTGGGCATATCTATCCGGCCGTTGCTATAGCAAGGCAATGTGAGGCGGAGAATCCCGACTCGACATTTTTATATATCGGTGGTACCCGTGGACTGGAAAGTAAACTGGTGCCACAAGAGAATATTCCGTTTCAATCGATTGACATTACAGGTTTTCGCCGGAAATTGTCCTTTGACAACGTGAAGACTGTGATGAGATTTCTGCAAGGTGTTCGCAAAGCCAAGAAAATGCTCAAGGAATTCAAACCCGATGTTGTCATCGGTACGGGGGGCTATGTGTGTGGGCCTGTCGTATATGCAGCAGCCAAACTTGGTATTCCAAGTGTCATTCATGAACAGAATGCCATTCCCGGGTTAACTAACAAGTTCCTTACCCGGTATGTGGACACGGTAGCTGTTAGTTTTGAGGGTTCGGAGAAAGCATTCTCTGGAGCCAAAAGGGTTGTGTATACCGGCAATCCAAGGGCTACAACGGTAGCTCAAGCTAGCCGTGATCGTGGTTTTGCGACACTGGGTGTACCGATGGACAGCCGAGTTGTTCTTGTGGTTGGTGGTAGCCGTGGTGCGAAAGCAATCAATAAAGCCATGGTGGATATGGCACCGATGCTGGCCAAGCTTGAAGATGTGCACGTGGTCTACGTGACTGGTGATTCTTATTTTGATGAAACGCGTGAAGCGATTCGCAGTTCCCTTGGAACGATGCCAAATCATCTGCATGTGCTGCCCTACGTACACAACATGCCTGAGGTTCTTGCATGCACGTCGCTGATTGTAAATCGTGCTGGGGCATCATTCCTTGCCGAGATTACATCTCTAGGTATTCCATCCATTCTGATTCCGTCACCTAACGTGACGAATAATCATCAGGAGGCGAATGCTCGTACACTTGAGGGTGGTGGTGCATCGCTTACGATGCTGGAGAAGGATCTGACAGGCCAGGCGCTATATAAAGCGATTGCTGGAATTATGAATGACGAAGCGGCGCGCAAAAGGATGGCGGAAGCCTCCAGGGAACTGGGGAAACCTGATGCAGCCGAGGTGCTTGTGAGCGAGATTCGGCGTCTTGCTGCAGGGCGTTAAAGTGCGTTTTGGGCGATTGTCACACACACGGCGGGACTGACATAAGATACCCTATAAATCGTGACAATCGTTCCATGGCGCCGCAACACGGCTTGCAGCAACGAAAACTGCCGTGCTCATCGGTTTTGAAGTAAAGGAGGATGTTAATATGCAGCAGTGGATATCGTTACTATCCCAGAACAATGTCGGCAAAGTTCTTGAAAACGAGCCGCTAGCCAAATACACCACATGGAAGATCGGCGGTCCTGCAGATGCGCTGGTCATACCGGAAAACAAGGAGCAGATGATCAATCTCATTCAATTGCTGCACAAGCATCAGATCCCATGGATGCAGCTTGGACGGGGTTCAAACATGTTGGTGTCTGACAAGGGAATACGCGGAGTTGTCGTGAAACCGGGAGAAGGCTTTGATTATGCCGAATTTCACGAGGGCGGGGTAACTGCCGGAGCGGCACATTCCTTTGTTAAACTCAGTGTTGTTGCTGCAAAGAAAGAGTGGACCGGTTTGGAATTTGGTAGCGGCATCCCCGGAACGGTCGGCGGAGCCGTATATATGAATGCTGGTGCCCATGGATCGGATGTGTCACGGATATTTCAATCCGCTGAGATTGTACTGGAGACAGGGGAATTGGTACGTTACAGCAAGGAGGACATGGAATTTGCCTATCGCCACTCTGTTCTTCATGACCGGAGAGGTATCGTGCTGGAGGCTACATTTGCACTCCAGCAGGGAGAACGCAAAGTCATTTCGGAATCGATGGCCGCTTATAAAGACCGTAGACGCCGTACACAGCCACTGCAGATGGCGTGTGCTGGCAGCGTGTTCCGGAATCCACCTGGTGATCATGCCGCCCGCCTGATTGAAGCAGCGGGGCTAAAGGGTATGACTCAAGGAGGCGCACAGGTATCCACCATGCATGCCAATTTCATTGTCAATACAGGCCAAGCAACAGCAGAGGACGTTATCACCCTAATGCAGCAGATTCAGAACACTATATCATCTCAAAACGGTATTAACCTGGTACCGGAAGTCTTCGTAGTGGGTGAACGGTAAACCCCGGAGGTGATACATTGGACAAATTGGTGATTGAAGGCGGGAAACCCCTCTCAGGATCCATACGCATCCATGGAGCAAAAAATGCCGCTTTACCGATTATGGCCGCAAGTTTGTTGGCAGACGGAGAAGTTACGCTGCACAACGTTCCACACTTGCTGGACATTGAAGTGATGCTGTATATCCTGGAACGACTTGGATGCACGTGTCGGCATGAACAGGGAACAGTGACGATAGATACATCGTCCATCCGGTCATATGATGTGCCTGAGGATCTCATGAAGCAGATGCGTTCTTCCATTTTTTTAATGGGACCATTACTGGCTAAGTTTGGGCAAGTATCCGTGTACCAGCCAGGTGGCTGTGCCATTGGGGAACGTAAAATTGATCTTCACCTTCGGGGCCTTGAGACGCTCGGAGCTTCGATTGAAGAGCTGGATCAGCAGATCATATGCCGCGGGCGCAAGCTGGTGGGTACAGACATTCATCTGGATTTCCCCAGTGTAGGAGCCACAGAAAATATTATGATGGCTGCTGTTACGGCTGAGGGTACAACAACGATATTTAATGCAGCCAGAGAACCTGAGATACAGGATTTGCAACATTTTCTGAATGCAATGGGTGCACGGATTATCGGTGCTGGAACGGATACGATCACCATTAATGGTGTGGAGAAACTCAAGCCTTGTTCTTACGAAATTATACCTGATCGGATCGTTGCAGGAACGGTGATGATTGCAGCCGCAGCAACGAGAGGGAATGTAACGCTTACACACTGCAATCCGGCTCATCTTACTTCCCTTATACATGTGTTGAGGCGTACTGGTGTTCAAATCACAGTCTGCAATGATATAATGACGGTGAGCTGTATGAGCCGTCCCAAATCAGTAGACCGCATTGTGACTTCTCCGTATCCTTCATTTCCAACAGACCTGCAGTCGCAAATTATGGTGCTGCTCAGTCTGGCAGACGGTTTCAGTGTGATGAAGGAAACGGTATTCGAGGGTCGGTTCAAACATGTGGATGAGCTGAATGTCATGGGAGCCGATATTTCGGTAGACATGAATGCAGCATTTATCCGTGGCGTTCCCCGTTTGTACGGGGCTACAGTGGAAGCAACCGATCTGCGTGCAGGTGCAGCACTAGTCATTGCTGGCCTTGCTGCCCAGGGAAAAACGGTTGTGGAGCAAGTACATCATATTGATAGAGGGTACGATCGTATCGAGAAGCTCTTTCAGAGTCTTGGAGCTTCGGTTGAGCGACAGTCCCCCGTTTCGAAGCAGCTGGATTTTGCCAATTAACGTCCTTTGAGTCCCCTTCTTAAGGGAAGGGGGCCGGAGGCTTTGTGGAGCGCGACCTATGCCTAAAAGTCAAATTCCGGTTCTGAAGAAGAATCGGCCCAAACGAAACACAAGCCGTAAAATCGTATTTATTCTTTTACTTCTTTTTATTGTATTACTTGCTGTACTTTTTTTTCGTTCTTCGATGAGTCGGATTTCGGCAATTGAGATTACGGGTAATGTATACACAACAACTTCGGAACTGCTGGAGAAAAGCGGTCTGAAGGAGGGCGAACAGTTTTTTGGGACAACCTCTGCTGATGTGATTGAGCGACTGAAAACGATCAAGGCTATATCAACCGTAACTGTGGATAAACAATTTCCGGGTACTATTCTTATCAAGGTGCAGGAATATCCAACGGTTGCGTATGAACTTGGTTCTGACGGTACGCTAAAAGCCATACTGGCAAGCGGGACAAGCTTAACGGTTCCTGCCACCATTGGCGTTGCGGTTGAGAAACCGATTTTGACCCAGTGGAAGGCGGACGATCCGCTCAAGGCCAAGCTGAGTGAAGCGTTGGCCAAGATCCCGAATGAACTAACGACGGATATTTCAGAGATTATTCCGAATCCTACACCTTCATTCCCGGATCAGATTCGGATGTATACCAAGTCACAGTTTGAAGTGATTACAACTGTTTCTCTATTGTCCGATAAGGTAGAGTATCTCAACCAGGTCATTGAGACGGAACGGCCAGGGAAAATCACGATGCTAGAGGCTGATACGTACGTGCCTTTCATTCCGGATAACCCGGAAGAAGATGCTGAACCAGGAGCAACTCCCTGATTTCCGCCTTTATTCGGTAGAGAAGTATTCAAAACCAGGCGGGATCGGGGTTTAGCCCCTTTTATCCAATGAAAGTTGTTCTTTCTGAGACGAAGAAAAAATGATACACTTGAACTTATGGCACTTGAGTTGCCTCCTTCTTTTTTCTTCAAGGTTTTATGTCTCGCAACCAGATCTTGGCACCCAAAAAAATTGTAGAAAAAAGAGGGAAAGCCTAAAGTGTGTTGAATATATTTTAAGAGTGTTTAAACCCGAACGTATTTTACTATTTGGAGTCAGGAGGTGCCACAGACTTGAGCAACAATGACATCATTGTTAGTTTGGACATCGGTACATCCAAAATTCGCGCTATTATTGGGGAAATGAATAATGGAACCTTTAATATTATTGGAGTTGGATCTGCCGACTCGGAGGGAATTCGCAAAGGTGTAATCGTAGATATCGATCAGACGGTGCAATCGATCCGTAATGCAGTGGATCATGCAGAACGTATGGTAGGTATTCAAATATCCGAAGTATATGTTGGAATCTCGGGAAATCATATCGGACTGATGAGCAGTCACGGTGTCGTGGCAGTATCTAACGAGGATCGTGAAATCGGAGAAGAAGACATGGAGCGGGTGTTGAAAGCAGCCGAAGTGATTGCGGTTCCACCGGAACGGGAAATTATTGATGTTGTAGCCAAGCAGTATGTTGTAGATGGCTTGGAGGGCATACAGGACCCCCGTGGTATGATTGGTGTTCGTCTGGAAGTAGAGGCGACCATCATTACGGGTGCAAAAACCGCGATACATAATCTTTTGCGCTGCGTGGAAAAAGCGGGTCTGAAAGTAAGTGATTTGGTACTCATGTCACTTGGAGCAGGTCAGCTGGCATTGTCCAAGGATGAAAAAACGATGGGTTCCGTGCTTGTTGATATCGGAGCAGGGGCTACAACCATCGCCATCTTCGAAGAAGACAGTCTCGTTGCAACTTCAACGCTACCTATTGGTGGGGAGTTTGTAACGAATGATATTGCCTATGGTCTGCGCACATTAACAGATCAAGCCGAAAAGGTAAAATTGAAATATGGCTGCGCATGGCTGGATGATGCTGCTGCGGATGTCATGTTCAAAGTAACACGGATCGGCAGCAACGTAGACAAGGAATTCTCTCAAGAGGATCTGGCGGCTATTATCGAACCGAGGGTTCAAGAAATATTCCAGATGATTTCTCAAGAAGTGAAGCGTCTTGGTTACAATGATCTTCCTGGAGGTTATATACTAACGGGAGGTACGGTCTCTATGCCGGGTGTTCTGCAGGTAGCTCAGCATGAGCTTGCTGCTTCGGTACGAGTTGCGGTGCCGGATTATATCGGTGTGCGTGACCCTGGCTTCACGAGCGGAGTCGGCATTTTGCACAGTGTAATCCGCAGTTTGCGTATTCGTCCCTCGATCAACAACGGCGGTGGAAATAACAACAACAATAATAACAACAAAAAACCGACCAACCGTCCTAAGCCGAATGCGGCCCAGGAATCGGAGCAAAAACCAGGTCTGTTCGAACGGCTGAAAAATATGTTCAGCGAATTTATATAACAGGTTGAATCCATTTCATACAATTCTTGAAGCCGTTTGAATGCGCTGGTTCTAAAATAAACGCTTTCGTTCGTCGATATATGAAATTGATTCGGTTCAATCAAAAATTGGACGGGCCATCCATGCACATTGAGGGGGAGATGGAATAATATGTTGGAATTTGATTTCGAGATGGAGAGCTTGGCTCAAATTAAAGTCATCGGTGTAGGCGGCGGCGGAAGCAATGCAGTCAACCGTATGATCGAAAACGGTGTACAAGGTGTAGAATTTATTACGGTAAATACGGACGCTCAGGCGTTGCACCTCGCGAAATCCGAGCATAAATTGCAAATCGGTGATAAATTAACCCGTGGTCTTGGCGCTGGCGCCAACCCGGATGTAGGTAAAAAAGCAGCGGAAGAATCCCGCGACTTGATCATGAACACCTTGAAAGGTGCAGACATGGTATTTGTTACAGCGGGTATGGGCGGCGGTACGGGTACAGGTGCGGCTCCGGTTATTGCCGAAATCGCCAAAGAGTGCGGCGCACTTACCGTGGGTGTTGTAACACGCCCGTTCACATTTGAAGGACGTAAACGTTCCAGCCATGCAGAGCAAGGTATTGAAGCTCTCAAGGAAAAAGTGGACACGCTGATCGTCATTCCAAATGATCGTTTGCTTGAGATTGTAGACAAAAAGACCCCAATGCTTGAAGCGTTTCGTCAAGCAGATAATGTATTGCGTCAAGCGGTACAAGGTATCTCTGACTTGATCGCTGTACCGGGTCTGATCAACCTTGACTTTGCAGACGTCAAAACGATCATGCACGAGCGTGGATCTGCGCTGATGGGTATCGGTGAATCGACTGGCGAGAACCGTGCAGCTGAAGCAGCTCGTAAAGCCATCATGAGTCCTTTGCTGGAAACGTCCATCGAAGGTGCACGTGGTGTCATCATGAACATTACGGGTGGCATTAACCTGTCCCTGTATGAAGTCAATGAAGCAGCTGAGATTGTTACTTCAGCTTCCGATCCGGAAGTGAACATGATCTTTGGTGCCATCATTGATGAGGATCTGAAAGAGGAGATCAAGGTTACAGTTATCGCGACCGGATTTGAGGACAAGCCTGCTTCGCCTCCACCTGGACGCAAACCTGCTCCAGCAAGTGAGCCTGCGGATAACCGTTCGCCGAACCTGCGTCCTTTCGGAAATCAGCCGAGCAATGATCAGCTGGATATTCCGACATTTTTGCGCAATCGTTCACGCAATAATAACAACGATTAATACTCCAATAGATTTCAATGAAGACCCGGTACTCCTGATAGGAGTAACCGGGTCTTTTTGTTTTTTATTATCCTATCACATCGTATTGAACAAATTCTGAACAACGGGTTTGAGCAATTCCGACAAAAAAAGTTGGAACGATCCCCCCATGATTAGACAGACTTTGAAAAGTGAGCTCCTTATACTTGTGAATATGCTCATGAATATCGGGATAACGTTATTTCGATATGTTGCGCGCAGGCAGGTGAAGAATGTGGTTGTATATGTGGATCTTATTTTTTTGACGAACCTGTGTATTGACGGTGCACTCATCGGACTGACGGCCTGGATGCGAAAAACGAAGCTGGTCTGGTGGAGATGGTTGCTGTCCGCGATCGTGGGTGCGCTGTACGTAGTCATGATGTTTGTACCGGAGTTTGATTTTATGTTCACCTTTTTGATCAAGTTTGGATTGTCTCTGGTGATGCTGAGTATTGCATTTGGGTTTAAGGGTCTTCAGGCATTTATGAGGACCTTGGGTACCTTCTATGTAATCAATTTTGTCGCCGCAGGGGGAATTCTGGGTGTGCACTACATGCTGCAAAGCTCTGGGGAATTGTTCAACGGCATTTGGTTTACGGCATCAGGTGGAATGTCTTTTGATTTGAAAATTGCCTTTTGGTTCACGTTTGTCGTCTTTTTTGCCGTGCTTTTTCTATTCAAAGCCGTGCAGAGCTCGAAACGAAAAACAGACCGAATGACAACGTACTTGGGTAAAGTGGAGGTTTTTATTGATGATGTGACTATTTCTTGTACAGGCCTTCTGGATACAGGAAATCAACTCACAGACCCTCTTTCACGTATGCCCGTCATGGTAATGGAGGTATCGTTATGGCAAGACATGCTGCCTGCTGCATGGAAGGGCAGGTTGAAGGATGAGGCGCCGGACAACCTTATCATGGAGCTCGATCAGGAGGATTTCCACTGGCAGGATCGTTTAAGGCTTGTACCCTATCGAGGCATTAACAAAGGAACTGCGTTTATGCTGGCGATGAAGCCAGACCGGGTGAAGGTAACGATGGATGAGATGTGTTATGAGACGACAAAGGTATTAATAGGGTTGGACGGGGGCGTACTGTCATCCGATGGAAAATACCAGGCCGTGATTCACCCTGAGCTTGTGCAAGACGCTGCTTCTGCGCAGTCTACGGCTATCTCTGCGGGAGCAACAGAAAAGCCGCTGAATGTGGTATAGGAGGAACGTACATGCTTGTAAAATGGAAACTGGTGGCGCAGCTGCAGTACTATCGTTTATTATTTCTGCTTGGTTTGAAAAGTGAAGAGATTTATTATATCGGAGGCAGTGAGGCGCTACCGCCCCCATTAACACGTGAAGAAGAAGAATTTTTGTTGCAAAAGTTGTCTTCAGGGGATTCCGCTATCCGTGCCATGCTGATTGAACGGAACCTGCGACTGGTGGTATACATCGCACGCAAATTCGAAAATACAGGTATCAATATCGAGGATTTGGTCTCCATCGGTGCGATCGGGTTGATTAAAGCCGTTAATACATTTGACCCGGAAAAGAAAATTAAACTGGCAACCTATGCTTCCCGTTGTATCGAAAATGAAATTTTGATGTACCTGAGACGTAACAGTAAAATTCGTACAGAAGTTTCTTTTGATGAACCACTCAATATTGATTGGGATGGAAATGAACTATTATTATCCGATGTACTCGGTACAGAGAACGATACAATCTATCGGAATATCGAAGAACAGGTAGACCGGAAGCTTTTGCATAAAGCATTGGAAAAATTAACCGAGCGTGAGCGAATGATTATGGAGCTTCGTTTTGGCTTGACGGATGGGGAGGAAAAGACACAAAAAGATGTCGCCGATCTGCTTGGAATCTCCCAATCCTATATCTCTCGTCTCGAAAAAAGAATCATTAAAAGACTCCGAAAGGAGTTCAACAAGATGGTCTGAACAGGAGCATTTTTCATAATGGGTATTAATGGCAAGGATGCCAAGTGCGAATAAAATAGCCTGCCCCGGAGATAATGTACATTAATGTTTCTCCTTGGGAGGTAAGTCACGATGACCCGAAACAAAGTCGAGATTTGTGGCGTGGACACCGCAAAATTGCCTGTCCTCACCAACATAGAAATGCGGGAATTGTTTCATTCCCTACAGCAACACCATGATCGCTCAGCAAGAGAGAAATTAGTGAATGGCAACCTGCGCCTGGTGCTCAGTGTCATTCAGCGCTTTAACAATCGGGGAGAGTTTGTCGATGATCTGTTCCAGGTTGGATGTATCGGCCTGATGAAAGCCATTGATAATTTTGATTTATCCCAGAATGTCAAATTTTCAACCTACGCGGTGCCGATGATTATCGGTGAAATCCGTCGATATCTGCGCGATAATAACCCAATTCGGGTATCTCGCTCCTTGCGGGACATTGCTTATAAAGCACTTCAGGTGCGTGACAGCCTGACGAATAAAAATTCCCGTGAACCGACGATATTTGAAATTTCTGAGGTACTGAATGTGCCGAAGGAAGATGTGGTTTTTGCATTGGATGCCATTCAGGACCCGGTTTCGCTCTTCGAACCGATCTATCATGATGGTGGAGATCCGATCTATGTGATGGATCAGATCAGCGATGACAAAAACAAGGATGTGTCCTGGATTGAGGAAATTGCACTGCGTGAAGCGATGCACCGTCTCGGTCAAAGGGAGAAAATGATTCTGTCGATGCGGTTTTTCGAAGGGAAAACCCAGATGGAAGTGGCTGATGAAATTGGCATTTCCCAGGCGCAGGTATCCCGTCTGGAGAAATCAGCGATACAACAAATGCAGAAACATGTGAAGTCGTAACAAGGGGTAAGCCAGGAGACGATCAAAGGGAAGAAATATCCCTTTGATCGTCTTTTTGCTTTTTGGATTTCGACATCAGAGGGATTTGGAATTGTTCCATTGCCTTTCCTTCGAAAAAGAGGACATTTTTCGCGTATGAAACATATATTGTATAGAAGCGGAGAACGGGCAGAAGCGGATTAATCGGGGGGCGGGACCAAATGAAAGTGAACACAGGTGAACCGGTCGGTAGCGGGATGAAAATTTCGGATTTTCAAACCAAAGATGTTATTAACATTACGGATGGCAAACGTCTGGGTCAGATTAGCGATTTGGAGCTGGATCTGAAGCAGGGACGAATTGAAGCAATTGTTGTGCCAGGTTACAGCCGTTTTATGGGGCTATTCGGCGGGGGAACGGATCTAATCATCCCTTGGAGAAACATTGTGAAGATCGGTTCGGATGTGATTTTGGTTAAAATGGATGAAATGAAGGAAAATAACTACGATGAGCGTGACCGTGAAGCCCGCTTGTATGACGAGCAGAACGGCCGGGTGGACCGGGTGGAACGTATTGAACGGTTGAATCGGAACCAGCGTCGAACGATATAACCGAGACAGAACGGGGTTCATTTGGTACACTGGAAGTTGTGAGGTGAGAAGATGGAACCGTTTATTTTGGATAAGGAAATACGGTCGGGAAGCCAGAACTCAAATTGGGGTCCTGACCCGTTGTTATTATATGTGGAGCCGTGGAAATTGCAGTTTAAGCATATGAAAGCCGGTTTTACGACAAGGCAGGGTGGTGTTGGAAGCACACCTTACGCCAGTCTAAACTGTGCCTATCATGTGGGTGATGATCCGGCTAACGTGCTGAGTAATCGCAAACTTGTGGCTGAAAAGCTGGGTTTCCCTTTGGAATCCTGGACTTGTGGAGAACAGGTACATGGTAAACATGTCGCTGTAATCACTGCTGAAGAGCGGGGTAAAGGTTTGCTGGATCGACAGTCTGCATTACAGGATACGGATGGTTTGGTCACCAATGTGCCTGGTGTGCTGCTGACTTCCTTTTATGCAGATTGTGTACCCCTTTATTTCTATGACCCCGTACAACAAGCGGTGGGGCTTGCTCATGCCGGATGGAAAGGTACTGTTGCCGGTATAGCCGAATCGATGGTCGAAAAGATGGAGCAGGAATACGGAAGTCGCAGACAGGATATCCATGCTGCAATAGGTCCCTCCATTGGGGATTGCTGTTATGAAGTGGATGAAGCGGTTATGCAGCATGTACGGGTTTGGTTGGACCACTCCTCGGGTAATGATGAATACAAGAACTCTGCATCTAATCAAGTATATCGGCCTGCCACAAATGGCAAAACGATGTTAAACTTGAAAGAATGCAATCGACACATTATGATGAAAGCAGGAATATTGCCGGATCATATCGAATGTACAACTTGGTGTACAAGCTGCAATCCCGAGCTATTTTTCTCGTATCGTAAAGAAAATGGCATTACCGGGAGAATGGCGAGCTGGATTGGGCTGGAAGAGAGGTGACCCTCTGTGTCATTGGAGGAGCGTATACAACTGGTAAATCAGAAGATCGAAGCCGCGTGTCAGAGCAGTGGCCGTCAACGTGAAGATGTGAATGTGATTGCTGTCACGAAATACGTCTCACTTGAAACAACGGGAGCTGTGCTGGACCACGGTCTTGAGCATATTGGCGAAAACCGCTGGCAGGATGTACAAGCAAAATGGGAAGCATTCGGTCAGCAGGGAACCTGGCATTTTATCGGTCATTTACAGACGAATAAGGTGAAGGACGTCATCGGTAAATTCCGTTACATACATTCACTGGATCGTTTGTCCCTGGCCAAGGAGTTGGATAAAAAGGCGGCGTCTCTTGGCATCCAGGTGGAAACACTATTGCAGGTGAATATTTCGGGTGAAGAAAGCAAGTATGGCTTGCAGCCTGAACAGGCGAGTTCCTTTTTGCGTGAAATCAGTTCGTTCAACAACCTGAAGGTCATCGGCCTGATGACCATGGCACCCCATGAGGAAGATCCGGAGCTTACACGTCCCGTATTTCGCGGACTGCGTGAGCTTAGAGACCATTTGAATGGACAAGCTTTGACAGCGGAGCCATTGACCGAGTTGTCGATGGGCATGTCCAATGATTTTGAAGTGGCGATTGAAGAAGGGGCAACCTGGGTTCGGCTTGGATCGATTCTCGTAGGAAAAGAGGAGGGTTCGCAATGGGCGTAATGAATAAGTTTATGAATTTCCTCGGGCTTCAGGAAGAGGAAGAGATTGTGGAACGTGAGCGTATGGCGGCACAAGAGGAACATGATCCTGATCAGCAGGAAGCTGAAACCTCAAGTCTAGACAAACGTAGAAACCAAAGGGGTAATAATGTGGTGAGCATTCATTCCCAGAAAAATGTTAAAGTCGTCCTTTATGAACCGCGTTCTTATGACGAAGCACAAGAGATTGCTGACCATCTGCGCTCCCATCGTACAGTTGTAGTTAACCTGCAGCGGGTGCGTCAGGATCAAGCACTTCGCGTCATTGATTTCTTGAGTGGCACAGTGTATGCACTGGGAGGCGGTATTTCAAAAATTGGCGGCAACATTTTTCTCTGTACGCCAGATACGGTTGAAATTCAAGGATCAATTACGGAAATACTGGCTGACAGCGAGCAAGATTATAACAGAATGAGGTGAGCCACTTTTGTATCAGATTGAAAGCGTGTTGTACACGTTATACCAGATTTACTTTTACATGGTCATTGTCTACATATTGATGTCATGGCTTCCCAACGCACGGGAGAGCTTCATCGGTGAATGGCTAGGTAAGTTTGTAGAACCATATTTAAGACCTTTCCGCCGATTTATTCCGCCTTTGTTCGGTGTGTTGGATATTTCACCGATTGTGGCGTTGATCGTTCTTCAACTCGCGCTTAATGGGCTGATCTCCATCCTCCGATACTTTGTATATTAAGGTAGGGTGAACATAGATGAGCGGTGAAATTTACGAGCATTTTAGTCATGACGAGCGGGATTTTGTGGATAAAGCTTCAGACTGGGTTGAACGTGCAGGTAAGTATCATGACATGAAGCTAACTGACTTTCTTGATCCCAGACAGGCCTTTATTTTACAAACGCTTGTGAACCGTCGAGATGATGTACAGATTCGTCTGGATGGTGGTTATGAAACAGCTGAACGTAAGCGTGCGCTGATTGCACCGGATTATCGATATCTGGACGATGAAGATATGGGTATGCAGGTGATGAGCATTACGTCTGACGATCAGAAAATCAAAGAGCTGGAGCATGGGGACTATATGGGTGCCCTGCTCGGGCTTGGCATGAAACGTGGCAAGATCGGTGATATTCAAGTGCTGGAGGACGGGTGCCATACTGTGGTGGCGTCGGAAACCGGCGCTTTTTTATCGCTTCAACTGAATCAGGTGCACCGGGTACATGTGTTTACGGAGTTGTTGGCACTGGATCAGCTGAAATGGTCCGAGAGCAAACTGGAGACGATGGACATTACCGTAGCTTCCCTGCGTTTGGATGGCATCTGTGCAGATGTGTATCGGCTTAGCCGCAGTAAAGTTCTGGTTCCGATCAAGGCCGGCCGCTGTCGGGTGAATTGGAAAGTGGAGGAAGATCCGTCCAAAGCGCTGAAGGCGGGAGATGTGGTATCCATTCAAGGATTTGGTCGATTCAAGGTGATGGAACAGGATGGGTTGACCAAAAAGGGACGCTGCCGCGTAAAAATCGGCAAATTTGCCTAAGAGTGTTGCAGGAAAACCCGCTTTCTTGTCGAAATGTTTAAGGTAAAGGTGCAAAAAACATTCGGTGTTTCCGATATACATTAAAGTACAAAGGTTGATATGACTGCCAAAGGATCAGAGTCTGATCCTGCATTCCGTGTTAGTGCCAGGATTAGGCATCACATATACGGCCCCTTGGGTGGAACCCATATGCTGCAAACCTTCTCAGTCCGGGAAGGAACTTTTACAGGAGGTGGACAGCATGCCATTAACGCCGCTGGACATACACAACAAGGAATTTTCCCGACGTTTGCGCGGGTATGACGAGGATGAGGTCAATGAATTCCTGGATCAAGTCATCAAAGATTACGAAGGCGTCATTCGCGAAAACAAAGAGCTGAGCAATCAGTTGCTGTCCGTTCAGGAGAAGCTTGATCATTTTGCAACGATTGAAGAGACGCTGAGCAAAACGATCATCATTGCGCAGGAAGCTGCGGATGATGTGAAGAACAATGCGAAAAAAGAAGCACAGTTGATCGTGAAGGAAGCCGAGAAAAATGCGGACCGGATCGTAAACGAATCTTTGTCTAAATCACGCAAAATTGCTTTGGAAGTCGAAGAGCTGAAAAAGCAGGCGTCCATCTATCGTGCTCGTTTCCGTACACTTGTGGAAGCACAGCTTGAATTGTTGACTCAGGATGGTTGGGAAGCGCTGGAGAGCCGGGAGCAGGAAGTCCGTGACCGTGAGCGGGAAATGAAGGAAATTTATTAGTCTATCCGCCTGGTTGACTTTTGCCTGTAAAGAGGCTATAACTATATTCATAATGAATAGTGATTCCATGACGGGTTCAGTACGTTATGATCTCATCCCTCAGAGAGTTGGCGTCTGGTGCAAGCCAATGGATGAGTTATAGCCGAATATCTCCCCGGAGAAGTGACGCTGAAGCGGTGAAGGATTGGCCGTGTGTAAGCGAAACCGTGAGCCGAACGTTATATCGGCACCCTGCTGTAGTTAAGCGGGGCATAAGCGCTGTTGATGACAGAGCATACCCAATTTATATTGGATGTGGTTTGTGATGAACAGAATTAGGGTGGTAACGCGAGCACAACCTCGTCCCTTTCCAGGGATGAGGTTTTTTTGTGTCCAAAAAAAGTAGCGAACGTACATGAGGCCCGAAGGTGCCTCAGGGAGAGAGCCAACCGCCGGAGGAGCGAAGCGTCCGGCAACTCCCTTCTCGCGGTAAGGCCCTGCGGCGTTCCCGAAGGGGACAGCCGCATGAGGGCCGACTCCAACATACACACCCTCGCCAACGCCGCCGTAGCTCCCGCCAAAGACGACCCATTCCTGGTGTCCAGAGGGCGGAGCGCCTATGGGGTCCCCCTTGGTAAGGGGGATTTAGGGGGATTGAAACGCTTTTTGTGGACGGTCCACAACTATATCTCGAAAGGAAGATTATCATGCAACGAGTTGACGTCAAAGAGAAAGCACGTGCTAGAGAACTACGTGTGTTAAACAAATGGAAAACCGAGAATACATTCAAAAGATCCATCGAAAACCGCGAAGGTAAGCCGAATTTCGTATTTTACGAGGGGCCGCCTACAGCCAACGGTAAACCGCATATCGGTCACGTATTGGGACGGGTAATCAAGGATTTTGTGGGACGTTATAACACGATGAAGGGTTACCGCGTCGTTCGTAAAGCAGGCTGGGATACACATGGTCTGCCTGTAGAACTGGGTGTTCAGAAAAAGCTGGGCATCTCCCATAAGTGGGAAATCGAAGATTATGGTGTGGAGAAATTCATTAACGAATGTAAAGCGAGCGTGTTCGAATATGAACAACAATGGCGCGATCTGACCGAAGGTATCGGCTACTGGACCGACATGAATAATCCGTATATCACACTCGACAACAATTACATCGAAAGTGTGTGGAACATTCTGGCGACGATTCATGAAAAAGGTCTGCTGTATCGCGGTCACCGCGTGAGTCCTTACTGTCCGTCTTGTCAGACTACACTTAGCTCCCATGAGGTAGCGCAAGGGTATAAAGACGTGAAAGACCTCAGTGCTACAGCCAAATTCAAGCTGAATGACAGCGGCGAATTCGTGCTTGCCTGGACAACGACCCCTTGGACATTGCCTTCACACGTTGCGCTTGCCGTGAACCCGGATATGGACTACTCCCGTGTTCGTCAGGACAACGAAGTGTACATCATGGCGACCAATCTTGTTGAGAAAGTCATGAAGGATGCCAAAGGGGAATATGAAATCATCGATGCCCTGAAAGGTTCTGACCTGGTTGGCAAAACGTATGATCCTCCGTTTAACTACGTACAGGCTGAGAAAGCAAACATCATCCTGGGTGCAGGTTTTGTAACCGATGCAAGTGGTACAGGGATTGTACACATGGCACCAGCACATGGTGAAGATGACTATCGTGTATGTCGTGAGCATGGCATCAGCTTTGTGAACATGGTGGACCTGGAAGGTAAGTTTGTGCCACAGGTAACTGATTTTGCCGGACGTTTTGTTAAGGATTGCGATATTGATATCGTAAGATACTTGTCTGAAAAAGGACGTTTGTTCAGCAAAGAAAAATATGAGCATAGCTATCCGTTCTGCTGGCGTTGTGATACACCACTTCTGTACTATGCAATGGACAGCTGGTTTATCCAAACAACAGCAATCAAGGATCAGTTGATCGCCAATAACAGTGAAGTAGACTGGTACCCAGGCCACGTCCGTGATGGGCGATTCGGGAAGTTCCTAGAAGATCTCGTAGACTGGAATATCAGCCGTGACCGTTACTGGGGAACGCCACTGAACATCTGGGTGTGCGAAGAGACAGGTGAACAATTCGCTCCGCATAGCATCGCTGAACTGCGTGCTCGTGCCATTGGCGACGTGCCTGAGAATCTGGAGCTGCATAAGCCGTATGTAGATGACGTCAAAGTCATGAGCTCTTGTGGCAAATATGAAATGAAACGTACACCGGAAGTGATCGATGTCTGGTTCGACAGCGGCTCCATGCCGTTTGCCCAGCAGCACTATCCATTTGAAAATAAAGAAATATTCGAACAGCAATATCCGGCAGACATGATCTGTGAAGGAATTGATCAGACACGCGGTTGGTTCTACAGCTTGCTGGCCGTATCTACACTTTTGACAGGCAAAGCACCTTACAAAGCAGTTATGGCAACAGGCCACGTTCTCGATGAGAACGGACAAAAGATGTCCAAATCCAAAGGCAACGTTATCGATCCTTGGGAAGTTATCGAAGAATACGGTACAGATGCATTCCGCTGGGCTTTGCTGTCTGACAGCGCACCGTGGAACAGCAAACGTTTCTCCAAAGGCATCGTGGGCGAAGCGAAATCCAAAATGGTGGATACGCTGGTCAACACCCATGCATTCCTGACGCTGTATGCTACAATTGATGGATTTGATCCACAGGAGCATCCGTTTAAATTGTCATCACACAACCTGGACCGCTGGATTTTGTCAAGACTGAACAGCCTGATTCTCGTTGTAGAAAAAGCGCTGGCTGTTAATGACTATCTGAACTCTTCCAAAGCCATTGAAGCATTTGTAGATGAACTCAGTAACTGGTACATTCGTCGTTCCCGTGACCGTTTCTGGGGCAGCGGATTGACAGAAGACAAACTGGACGCTTACCGTACCCTTACCGAAGTGCTGGTGACTACAGCCAAGCTCGTCGCTCCATTCACACCAATGCTTGCAGAAGATATCTATCTGAACCTGACTACTGGTGAGAGTGTGCATATGGATGATTATCCGGTTGCCAATGAAACGCTGATTGACTTGGATCTGGAGCAGGATATGGAGACAGCACGCCGAATCGTTGAACTTGCCCGTAACGTCCGTAACGAAACAGGTATCAAGACACGTCAACCGTTGTCTGAACTGATCGTTTCCCTGGATAAAGGCTTCGATCTGGCAAGTTATGAAGAGATCATCAAGGATGAGATCAATGTCAAAACGATTCGTACCGAGCATGATGATGCGGATTTCGTTGATTTCACTTTGAAATTGAACCTGAAAGTAGCGGGTAAAAAATACGGTAAAAACGTAGGGTTCCTGCAGAATTTCTTCAAGGGAATGTCAGCAGATGAGACGCGTAAAGTCGTGGCAGAAGATGTTCTGAACATCGTTTCTCCTGAAGGCGAAGAGCTGCAAGTGACGGGTGAAGAACTGCTGGTTGAGAAACAAGCCAAATCCGGTTTTGCCTCGGCATCCGGCTATGGTCTGACAGTAGCTCTCAATACGGAGATCACAGCAGAACTCGAACAGGAAGGCTGGGTCCGTGAAGTCATTCGTGCAGTTCAAGACACACGGAAGAAGCTGGATCTGCCGATTGAGAAAAGAGTACGTTTGACGCTGGATGTAGACTCTGCTTTACAAGAAGCGATTCAGGCTTTTGATCATGTGCTGCGTGAGAATGTGCTCGTTACCGAAGTTACCTTCGGAACGAATGATTCGATGCAACGCATTGAAGCCGGAGGCAAAGCCATCGGTGTTTATATCGAGGGGTAATACAGTAATTCTCACGTAAGGCGTTCCTGGAGAAAGGATTGCTTTGTCAGACTTTAACGGGGACAGAGTAACTCTATTTCAAATAGGACAGTATATAGAGACAGACATGCCAACGAGCCTCAGATGCAGGAGATCAATCCTGTATCCTGGCTCGTTTGGTTTTTCAGCAAATGGGCAATGATTTCTATTGTGCAGACATTCTATATACATCAAAGGAACTGAGTAAATTATGAACGAACAGGATACCCAATCGCCATCTAATTCAGAATCCACGACGCATTCCAAGAATGCGGAGGACAAGATTGAAGAACTTCACAAGCTCACTAACCGACTCGCGAATGAACTCGAACGTTCACGAATCGCACAGTATACGGAATTACTGAACCGGCCGTGGAAGCTGATCGGACTTAATCTGTTGTCCGGCGCCGCAAGGGGCGTGGGAATCGCCATCGGTTTTACTTTTTTTGCAGCAACGATCATTTACGTGTTACAAGTGCTTGGTGCGCTTAATCTGCCCATCGTGGGTGATTACATCGCAGATATTGTACGGATTGTGCAGCGACAGCTGGAATTGAACACTTATTAGTTTACCCGTGGGTTAATATGAGTCGTCTGACTCGACATCTGGTTCTAACAGACCATCACCTTCACGGTTCTCTAGGTACTGTCGATATTGCCGATTACGTACGATGGACACGTCATGGCCGTAGATATCGGTTGCGACAAAGCTCTCATATGCCTCAACGCAGCCCTCCACTTCGTCAGTGGCTTCAATCGCCATAACATCATAACTGTCGATGTCGCGTCCCTCAGCCATAGCCGGAGTATTGGAGGTGCCCCAACTTTCAACAATCTGCCATGCATCTTCGCCGTCGAAGCCGTTCTGGTCGTCACGTTCATCCAGGCTTGTGCGGCCAAAGGCAGGAGCGAGGAATTCTTCCTCGACAGGACGATTTTCGGAGACAACGGTTTCCGGTTGATGTTTTTTGCAGTATTTGGTGTAAGGAACAGCTTGCATGCGTTCATAGGGGATAGGTTGCTGACACACGGCGCAAGTTCCATAATGGCCTTCTTCGATGGAATGCAGGGCAGAATCGATGCGCTCCAGTTGAAATTCATCATGCTCCAGCAGAGAAATATCCTTTTCGCGCTCATACATCTCGGTAGCTACATCACCTGGATGGTTGTCAATCGGTGATAATTCACCTGTTTGAAGCTTCATGGAATCACCAAGACCATAATGTTCGTTTTGCTCCAGTCTATGTTCAATGTCACGCTTTTCGGTTATCAGTTGGGAACGTAACGATTGCAGTTGTTTAGCAGTGAAATGTGACATCATTTTCCCCTTTCTGTTCCGTATGGACTCCGGATTTTAACTCTGTTGTAGGATGTACCATTTCGTGCAGAATTACAGAAGGGAAATGTTATCGTTTTTGCCATCCGGGCTGGGGCTAACCGCGTCGTGGACGATTTCCAAACAGCTGTGCTACAATGAACAAGTCTGGCGTAAAGCCTGGTATCGTTTGGAAAAGACAAGAACGGAGTGACAAACAAACGTGGTGTATTATATCCTCGCTTTTATCGTATTTTTAGTCGATCAGGGAACGAAGTTCCTAATTGCAACCCGGATGGAACTTAGAGATGAAATTCCGGTGATTGGCAATTTCTTTGTCATCACATCACATCGTAACTCAGGTGCAGCTTTTGGTATTTTGCAGGATCAACGCTGGTTCTTTATTGTAGTTACACTGGTTGTCGTGGTGGCTTTGGTTTGGTATTTGCAAAAGGTAAAAGATACTCCGCACAAATTGCTGCCCGTGGCGCTTAGTTTGGTGCTTGGGGGAGCCATTGGTAACTTCCTGGATCGGGCTTTGACCGGAGAAGTGGTCGATTTTATCCAGCTTAATTTTGGTAGCTATACGTTTCCCATTTTCAACATAGCCGACTCGGCGATCTGTATCGGTGTGGTACTGATTATTGTAGAAACGTTGCTTGAAGGACGGCGCGAGAAAGCAGCCGCAAAGGTCGAAGGGAATGAACATCATGAGTAAAACGCAAAATGAAGAACAGAATAACGGAGATACGTCAACGCATGACGATGAACTCTTGAATGGCAATGATCGTATGGAATGGACGGTTGCCGCTGAACATAAAAAAGAACGAATTGACAAATATATTACAGAATCCATGGATAACGTATCGCGCTCCCAAGTTCAATTGTGGATTGGAGACGGATTCGTAACGGTGAACGGAGTTAAAGTCAAAGCTAACACCAAATTATCTGAAGGTGATCTGATAGAGCTTCTGATCCCTGAGCCGACGACTGTGGAGATTATTGCTGAAGATATTCCGCTTGAAGTCGTGTATGAAGATAGTGATTTGATCGTTATTAACAAACAGCGTGGCCTTGTTGTACATCCAGCACCAGGGCATACGTCAGGAACACTTGTTAATGCACTGATGTATCACTGTAAAGATCTCTCAGGCATTAACGGCGAGCTGCGTCCCGGTATTGTGCATCGGATTGATAAGGACACATCAGGTCTAATTATGGCTGCCAAAAATGATCGTGCTCACGCCTCGCTGGCTGCTCAGCTCAAAGAGCATAGTGTGAATAGACGATATATTGCACTCGTTCATGGGCATCTTAGCCATGATCAGGGTACGATTGATGCACCCATTGGTCGAGATACCAATGATCGCAAAATGTACACCGTTACAGAGCGTAACAGTAAACATGCGGTTACGCATTTCACCGTCACGGAGCGCATCAATGACTACACGTTGTTGGAACTGAAATTGGAGACAGGGCGTACCCACCAGATTCGTGTTCACATGAAGTTCATTGGTCATCCGCTTGTTGGAGATCCGACGTATGGTCGTAACAAAGGAATCAAAATGCAGGGACAAGCCCTGCATGCTGCGATTCTCGGTTTTGTACATCCAACGACCGGAGAATACCTTGAATTTACAGCTCCGCTTCCGCAGGATATGGAAGATGTTCTAGCCTCACTGCGTAGCCGCTGACAGCTCGAGAAAGTACAAATGTTCGGATAATTTGTCCATGGTTTTGAACGCGCAAATGCTTCATATTAAAGTGTAGAAATTTGCGTCAAATGAGGAGATGAACAAAATCATGAGTATCGATAAATATCAGGAAACGTACATTCAGACTAATTTTGCCGACCGTATTGGCGGCTCCAACTATGGTAAAGACACCAACATCTATAAATTCGAGAAAATCAAACGTGCCAAAGCTTCGGCTAAAAAAGATTTTCCCAA
The DNA here is from genome assembly GCF_900107875.1 of Paenibacillus sp. 276b. Lineage (NCBI taxonomy): Bacteria > Bacillati > Bacillota > Bacilli > Caryophanales > Paenibacillaceae > Paenibacillus > Paenibacillus sp. 276b. The sequence goes on from NZ_FNRR01000004.1 coordinate 611,468, forward strand.
TGTAGAATTGATTGACCTCGGCGTAGGTGAACCAGACGAGATGGCAGATGCAGGCATCGTAGCTGCATTGGCGGAGCAAGCCTCCAAACCTGAAAACCGTGGATACGCGGATAACGGTATTCCTGAATTCAAGGAAGCGGCAGCTGCTTACCTGAAAAATGTATTTAATGTTGAAGGTATCGATGCATCAACTGAAATCGTGCATTCCATCGGTTCCAAGCCAGCTTTGGCGATGATGCCTTCTTGCTTCATCAATCCAGGTGATGTAACGATTATGACGGTGCCAGGGTATCCGGTTATGGGTACACACACCAAATACCTGGGTGGTGAAGTGTTCAACATTCAATTGACCAAGGAGAACAACTTCCTGCCAGATCTGTCGGCTATTCCGGAAGATATCGCGAAACGTGCAAAGTTGCTCTATCTGAACTACCCGAATAACCCAACGGGCGCGAGTGCTACCGTGGAGTTCTTTACGGAAGTGGTTGAATGGGCGAAAAAATACAGCGTAGTCGTTGTACATGATGCTCCATACGCAGCATTGACTTATGACGGCAAAAAACCGTTCAGCTTCCTGTCTGTACCTGGTGCGAAGGATGTGGGCGTGGAATTACACTCCCTGTCCAAGTCCTACAACATGACAGGCTGGAGAATTGGTTTTGTTGCAGGTAACCCGCTTGTTGTCAAAGCATTCAGCGACGTGAAAGACAACAATGACTCTGGTCAGTTCATCGCGATCCAAAAGGCTGCTGCTTATGGATTGAACCACCCGGAAATCACGGAAAAAATCGCCGAGAAATATTCCCGTCGTCACGACCTGCTGGTAGCTGCACTGAACGAGCTGGGCTTCCAGGCTGAGAAACCTAAAGGTTCCTTCTTCCTTTATGTTGAAGCTCCAAAAGGTATTGTCGGAGGCCGCCGCTTTGAATCAGGCGAAGACTTCTCCCAGTTCCTGATCCGTGAGAAACTGATCTCTTCGGTGCCTTGGGATGATGCAGGTAACTTTGTTCGTTTCTCCGTTACCTTTGAAGCTAAAGGGGAAGAAGAAGAGAAACGTGTTATCGCTGAAATTAAACGCCGCCTGAGCGACGTGCAATTCGAATTTTAATTAATTCACATAATCATAATGATGTAAAGTAAAGAAAGAAGAGACCGGAAACGGTCTCTTTTTTTTATGCAAAAAATATAATTTCTCCCTGTAATACCTTTACAAAATTATACAAGCAACATATGATTAGATCTTTACGTTTATTTATTATAGTCAGAAGTTGCTTTTGAAGGGAGTAATGGAAATTGTTATCATCACGTACCAATACCGTGTCCACACCTGCTGCAGGGACAGGCAATACCGTTTCAGGCTTGCTTAAACTATTGAGGCCAAAACAATGGACCAAAAATTTGCTGTTGTTTGCCGCGCTGCTTTTTTCTTTTGAGGAAATTCGGACGGAGACCATTCTATCGACTTTGCTAGGTTTTATTTTATTTAGCCTTGTTGCAGGCTGCGTTTATATTTTAAACGATTATGTAGATCGCGACAGAGATCGTCAGCATCCAGTGAAGATGTTCCGTCCCCTTGCTTCTGGACAGGTCAACCCGGCTCACGCCTTGTTGTTCGGAATTCTGTTATTAATTCTTTCCGTTGGGACAGCCTTCGTGATGAACCCATTATTCGGAGTATTATGTATTGTTTATTTCCTATTGAATGTGTCGTACTCATTTGTACTCAAACATCTCGTTATTTTGGATATGATGACCATTGCGGCCGGATTTGTGCTTCGTGCGATTGCAGGCGGTGTCCTGATCCATGTGCCATTTACGCCGTGGTTCCTCATCTGTACGATGCTGCTGTCCCTGTTTCTGGCTATCGGCAAACGGAGGAATGAACTCACCCTGCTTGAGGGAAATACCGGTTCACACCGTAAAGTGTTGGATAACTACTCGATAACGTTATTGGATCAGTTCAATACCATTGTCACAACGGCGACCATTATTAGCTATTCGCTCTTTACGTTCACATCCGATCGTACCATTCATTTAATGTGGACGATTCCTTTGGTTATATACGGCATGTTCCGCTATCTGTATCTGATTCATATGAAGAACCAAGGTGGTTCCCCAGATCGAGTTCTATTTGAGGACAAGCCCATCTTGATCACGGTCATTTTGTATGTCATAAGTGTTATTTCGATTTTTGCTATTTTTGAATAAAAGTTTGAGTCTGGAAGGTAGAGGGGATCAGGGTGAAAAGCACGAAAATCGCCATCTTTGATATTGATAAAACGATTATACGCAGAGATTCCATGTTTCAGTTTGTACATTACGGCGTTCGCCGTTACCCATGGCAGGTATGGAGATTGCCTGTAATTGCATTTCATACCGCGCTGTTCAAGGCAGGTCTGATGACGGTTGAGCGTGTCAAACGTTCCTATTTCAAAAGCATTGAACGCATGTCCGAAAATGATCTGGAGCATTTTTTTGATACACGATTGCGTACTGCCATTTTTGCGGAGGCAAGTGTAGAGATGCAGCACCGTAAGGAAGCAGGCTATCATGTATTGCTGGTGACCGCATCTCCGCATGCCTATATGAAATATTTTAAAAACTTTCCCTGGGTGGATCATGTCATTGGTACCGATCTGGTTCGTCACTCGAATGGCTATACCTGTAGGATTGATGGCAGCAATTGCAAAGGGGATGAGAAGGTTCGTCGAATTCAGGCCTATCTGGATGAGAAAAAGATGGTGATTGATTATGATCAATCCTGCTCCTACTCCGACTCCTTATCCGATCTTCCAGTGATGCAGTTGGTGAGTCAGCGATACTTTATTAACAAGCGCGTGCCAGAGATGGAGGCATTGTCGTGGGGGAGATAAAAGGGCGCCATACAGGCAAGCTGTTGATGCTGGTCTCCGCTTTTCTTACAGCGACAGGCCAATTGTTCTGGAAGTGGGGGCTGACCGAGTGGATCTATCTGGGCATCGGCTTTCTCTGTTATGGGCTGGGTGCCATTTTGATGATCAAGGCTTTTGCTTTGGAAAAGCTGTCTGTGGCCTATCCTTTGATGTGTGCAAGCTATGTGTTTGCGCTGATCTATGGATACTTTTTGCTAGGAGAAGAAATTACGGTGCAGAAGTTGGCCGCTGTTGTGCTGCTTGGAATTGGGGTGACGTTGACCAGTGTTGATCGATAGCTGGATGATTGCTGTATTAATTGCAATGACCCTGTGTGGAGCGATGGGGGGAGCGGGTTTGAAAGCCTACGCTACCAGCCGCAAAAAGCTGCATGTTTTAATGGGGCTAGGATTCTATGGTACAGGTGCGCTGCTGAACATTGTATTGTTGAAATTTCTTCCCTTAACGGTTGTGCTGCCAGCCAATGCGTTAACGTATGTGTGGACGCTCATTATAGCGCGGTTTGCCTTTAAGGAAGCAGTGGGTCCTTTGCGCTGGATCGGTGTCACTTGTATTATGGGCGGGTTGTGTTTATTGGTTTTCTAGAATAATGAAACTGGATGTGAATGCATGAAATTTTTGGACTACATATTTTATAATCGCAGGACCAATTGGACGGCATTTGGCCTGTTTGCGGGTTTTGCTCTTTTTTACGCTCTCATGAATGGACCTTACGTGACGTACATTGCGAATCACGCAGAGCTACTTGGGTCATACACGCCATTTAGTACGACGCAGTTTCCACTTAATTTATTTAACTTCGATCCTTCCATGTATTACGGAAGCAACAGTTCTTCGGTTATTCATCCGTTAATTTCATTTCTAGCGGTCACGCTTGAAGCAGGTGCTCAATTGCTGGGCGGGAATTGGTTCTTTCTTGTCCTGCAGTCCCTTGTGAATGCGGGTTCGGTTGTGCTGGTATTTCTGTTTTTGAATCAAAAAGATAAACAAATCACCACACCGTTACTTTTCGCTTTATTGTTCGGTTTCAGCTCCTATCTGATGTTTACCGCGTTGATTCCGGATTCGTATCCGTACGTGCAGTTTGTTATCCTGTTCTCTGTGCTGTATATGCAGTACACCCGGGAACGCAAAGATGTCCGTTACATCCCTAATGCGCTGCTGGCATCCATCAATTTCGGACTGACGTCGACCAACATTGTACCATTTGCGGCCGCCATGTTTTTCAATTTGCGAACGTGGCGTAACAAGTCTGGTTGGAAAAAGTATATCGGGATTATGGCACTGGCCGTTGCCTTCATCGTAGTATTGACAGGAATCCAATACATCGCGTTTGGCGGTCGCAGTTGGGTCAGCAACTGGCTGCTTGGCATTCAAAATGGGGGAACAAGCTATGCCACTCCATTCCAGTTCGCAGCTCATTGGAAAGCTCTAAGTTTGCTAACGATTAATCCGATGCTGTCACCGAAAGTACATTTGCTGGACCCGGGTATGGTCGCGTTTGTAACAGATTTGACCCGTTCCAATCCGATCTATGTTCAGCTTACGGGTATATTTATCCTGTTGCTGGCGCTCACTGGGTTTTTCAAAGGCATCCGTGAACGGGAAGTGTGGACTCTTGTGCCATACATTCTGTTTGCCTTTTTACTTCATATCGTTGTTGGTTTCGGGCTGGCGGTATTTCAATACGATATGTACCTGTATGCGGGACACTATCTGTTTGCGTTTTTCCTCCTCGGTGGGGGCTTCGTCATCGGTCTTCGTCAGGGGCTGGGTAAAAAAGTGCTAATAGGCTTGATCATGATATGTATTCTCGTCACCGCAGGCAACAACATCTACCGTCATGTAGAAACTTTAACAACCATTAAGCAGTCCTATGATCAGTTGGAACAGGAACGTACAGTGAAATAATCAGAGATTCTCTATAATGAGACAAGGCCATTGGACTTTAAATCCAATGGCCTTGTCTTGTTTGGCATGATTCATTCGATATGTGCATGTTGGGATAAACAAAAGACCCACTGCGTTGATTACGCTGAGGGTCTCACGGACGATTTTAAGCAATAATTTTGGTCTTCTTGGCATTCTCGGCTGAACGTTTGGTGAGACTGCTGAGTGGACGTTTCAAAGCGAGTGCAACGATGAGACTTAGCGCGATGAACATGCACAACCACAGAATATCCTTGATGGCAGTCGACCACAAGATGCCGCCGACCGACTCACGCAGTAGACTAATCGCATACGTGAAGGGCATGAACGGATTCAATGCCTGGAAAAAGGGCGATGTCATGCTGATTGGAAACGTACCGCCGGAGCTGGAGAACTGAAACACCATGAAGATGATCGCGATCCCTTTTCCGATATTCCCAAAAACGGACAGCAGGGTGTACGTTATGGTAACAAATACGGCACTCACCAGCATGGCAAACAAGACAAACCACACTTTATCTGCGACATAGGTGCCGAGGATCAATATATCTCCCAGGCTGACACAGATCGCTTGAAGCAATCCAATAGTCAGAAAAGTGGCAAGACGTCCAAGATACAACTCGTATCCCCGGAACTTGCCTTCTGGATTCTCAGCTTCGGCACGAAGCAGGGAAATCAGTAGCGTTGAGCCGACCCACAAGGACAGCACGCCATAAAATGGTGACATGGCTGATCCGTAATTCGGAATCGGGTAAAGCTGTTGTTCCTTGATTTTCACCGGACTTGCTAGGAAAGCACTCTCTTCTTCAATGTCGCCGCGCAAAAGCTTGGCGAGCTCGGCAAACTGGTTATTACCTTCGACTTCTCTAAGTTTGTCTGCTGCTTTGCTGATGGCACTTTCCAATGCTGGCAAATCATCACGTACAAGCGTGGCAACACGATGTACTCCTTGTTCGACCTCCGGAAGCTGGTTCTGTACAAAATCGGATGCCTTGCCTATCTGTTTCTCGGCATTGGGCAGATCGTTCCGAACAAAATCAGCCGCTTCATTCAGCTTGGTGCCCAGCTTGGGCAGATCGTTTCGAATTAATGAAGATACTGTGTTCAAAGCTTGGATGAAGCCTTCACTTTTATTCACGAGTGTTTCCGATATCTCATGAATCTTAGATTGTATTTGAGGCAGTTCGCTCTGGATTTTTGTCAATTCAGTCTGCCCAAACGTAATCCCTTCTTTGGCTGACGCAAGAATGTCCGCGATATCCGGAATTCGATCTCTTGCTCCCTGTAGTGTATCTGCTGAAGTGGAAAGGATAGACCTCAGCTTATCCGCACCAGCCGCAAGAGCCGGCGATATTTCGCTCTCGTAGGTGTTCATGATATTGCCAATGCCGCTGCTAATGTCCTTGGAGAGAGCATTTAACTGGGCGATGACGTCTGCGGGCGGAGTTGTATTACGACGCAGAGCATCACTGATAATCCCTGTCAGGCGGATTTGCAGCTGAAGTTTATCTGAAATGGTGTTCAGCTGCGTAATTTTATTAGCAAGTGGATGGCTTGGAAGTAAGTTGTCGATTTTGCCCAGTAGTTCTGCCATACTGTCGACGAGTCTTACTGCAATCCCCAAACGGGCAGCGATCCGGTCCAGATCTTCTGCTGTCGGCAGGTTATTAAGATCTGTATTCTGCAATTGCCCAAATACGTCTGATGCAGCGTTTGAGATTTGCTGCACCAGCAGCAGGTTTTGCCGAATCGCCGGGCCTATAGCCTGAAATGCTTCTTCACTGGAATCCACAAAGTGATTTAAGCCTTCGGCCAGCTCAATCCCGTTACCAGCGATTTGGGATACTTTGTCCAGATCTTGCTCTGCGGCCGTTACGATAGAGAGAGCCTTATTGGTTTTATCCAGGGCCGTTTGGATGACACCTGATACCTGACCAAAGTTTGCATCCACTTCTTGAATACGTTCTACGGCTTTTTGAATATCGGGAATACGCCCCTGAATAGCCAACACCTCGGATGCTGCATCATTAATTTGTGGCCAATACTCCTGCACCTTGAGCACATACTGTGCGGCTTCATTGATTTCAGGCAGTTTTTTTTCGATCTCGACGATCTTTTGAGCATCTTTTACGATACCAGGCATGGCTTTTTCTACTTCCAGTACCTTTTGACCTGCAGCTTGTATATCCGGAAGATTTTTCTCCAGCGTGAATATGCCATTCTCCATCTTGCGCAAAGTTGGAAGCTGGGCATTGATCTCAACTCCGGCTTCCTTCAATTTGGTTAGAACAGCCTGACTGACGGCTTCAGTGAAATTTTCATTGATTTGTGTTGTTATCGCAGATACACCGGAACCCGTGATTTTTGGAGCGATGGCATTAACCTTCTCATTAACGGTATAGATTACCTCTGGGCGCTCCAGCTTCCCGTCAACGATACCTGTAATTTTGGTTGAAAAGTCCCCAGGAATGAGCAGGCTTGCATAATACTCTCCTGTTTGCACACCACGATCAGCCTCAGCCTGGCCCACAAAAGTCCATCCCAGCTTTTCGTTCTGTTTCAGGCTGGACACCAGTTCGTCTCCAATATTGACATTAGTTCCTGCAACAGTTGCACCCTTGTCCTCGGTTGTCACCGCAATTTTGATCCCTTGGGTGTTGCTGTATGGGTCCCATACGGACTTCACGTTGACCCAGTCATACACCCCGGGTAGTAAAATAATAGCCACAATTAGAAAAATACCTGTGGGAACCTTCAAAATATGCAACCAGTCTGTTTTGTAAACTTGCCAAATGTGACGCATAAATTCCTCCTAAATGTAAATAAATGTAGGTCTTATCTTATTTCTATGTCGCGTATTTGTAAATCCTTATGTATATCGGCTTTATTGAAGCATCTATGAATTGTTTCATGTTTATAAACTTTACCCATTTCGCTGGGTACTAATGCAGAGCCTTCATGTATTCCGTGTTTCTGGACGTTGAACTCTAAAATTAGAAGAGATGGATCATATTAAAAATGCATTCAGAACTTAAGATAGTTATGACGAAACTCATTGCATGTTCCAAAGAATAGGGCTCTGTCTCAACGTTGAGTATAGTCAGAGGATTATTTTGGTTGTAAGATTCTCCGCAATTGCCTATGGATAAATATACAGAATTATTGTATAATTATGAATAACGAATGAAATGTGATGTGTTTGGATGTTTTTCAGCCGAACTGCTGATTCTAAGGGAATACAGTAGAGGAATTTCGCCTGTGATGTTGAGGTGTTGACAGAGGGTTGTCTTTCTGTCATAATTCATGAAGACAAACGGACATATTGAGTACAGAACCCTGTGAGGTCCTGCAATATGAACGACATGAATAGCACCTTTAAATCAGTCCCGTGAGACTGGCAAGGTAACGTGAACGATACATCGTTTTTTGCTGCGGCAAATCAAGCGATGCATCCCGAGAGTAAACTTTCTTCAGAGCGGTCTGAAGTTCGGAGACTCCTTGCCAATGAACACGGCAAGGAGTCTTTTTTGTTCTCCTCGTCACGGGGCCATGATCTGAAAGGTAAATCCTGAGGAGGCTGAACGCATGAGCACAGAGACACATGTCATTATGGATGAAACCGCGATCCGCCGCGCATTAACACGGATTGCCCATGAGATTTTGGAAAAAAACAAAGGTATTGAGGGCTGTGTACTGATCGGTATTCGAACACGGGGTGTATACCTCGCAGAACGGATCGCCGCCAAGATTGAAGAAATCGAAGGTACACCGATCCCTTGGGGAGAGCTCGATGTGACCCCTTATCGCGATGATCGCTTGGATGAGAATAAAGCGAATCGCAAGGAACTGTTGACGATGACACCTGAATCACTTTCGATTCATAACAAAAAAGTGATTTTGTTCGATGATGTGCTTTATACCGGACGTACGATTCGCGCAGCGATGGATGCCCTGATGGATTGTGGAAGACCACAGAACATTCAGCTGGCGGTTCTCGCAGATCGCGGACACCGGGAACTTCCGATTCGACCTGATTTTATCGGCAAGAATGTGCCGACTTCTAAATCAGAGGAGATCGAGGTTGCACTGATAGAAACGGACGGACAGGACGAAGTCAAGATCATTCAGAACCGGGGGGAACAGGCATGATGATTACACAACCAGCATTGAAGGACCGGAGCTTGCTTGGCCTTAAGGACCTTAGCCGCGATGAGATCGACTCCATTCTGAACAGAGCAGCACATTGGGAAGCGCAGAAGGAGAAACTGGTTCCTGTACTGGAATCCCACTTCGTAGCCAACATGTTCTTCGAGAACAGCACGCGTACTCGCTTCTCATTTGAGATGGCAGAAAAACGTCTGGGTGCACAAGTACTGAACTTCACGGCGGCTGCATCAAGCGTGGAGAAAGGTGAATCCATCTATGATACGGTACGCACACTGGAGTCCATGGGCATTGACGCAGGAGTGATTCGGTTGAAACCTTCGGGTGTTCTGCAACAACTGGCTCAGAAAGTGAATGTTCCACTGGTGAATGCCGGAGACGGGAATAACGAGCACCCTACCCAGGCGTTGTTGGATCTCTACACGATGCGGAAGGCTTTCGGTGAGCTGAAAGGTTTGCGTGTGTCGATCATCGGAGACATCCTGCATAGCCGGGTAGCTCGCTCCAATCTGTGGGCACTGCAAAAGTTTGGTTCGGATGTGCGCTTCTGCGCACCGCAAACGATGCAGGCACCAGAGCTCGCAGAACACGCGCCTTATGTAGGTCTGGAAGAAGCACTCGATGCGGATGTAGTCATGATGCTCCGAGTTCAACTGGAACGTCATAAACATGGCCTGATTACTTCGGCTGAGGATTATCGCGAACACTACGGATTGACGGAAGAACGGGCATCACGCCTGAAACCAAGCACAATCATTATGCACCCTGCTCCTGTGAACCGAAATGTCGAGGTAGATGACGCGGTAGTGGAGAGCGCAGCATCGCGGATCTTCCCGCAGATGGCAAACGGTGTTCCAATCCGCATGGCGGTCATGGAACGTGCGATGAAACTGTAACAGGGTCTGGCTGTGGGTCATAGGCTGACGGGACGGAAGTTCTTATAGAGCAATGTGAGGGTACACGATAAAGAAAATCACCCGGCTTGTCTGGCAAGTCGGACAGAACCGAAGCGGAGGGCAATTATGCTACAGATTATAAAGAACGCGAACATCTTGAATCATCAAGGGGAACTTGAACGGAAAACGATCATTATAGATGAAGGAAAAATTCAAAAGATCGCTGGAGTGGAAGACGAAGCGGTACTGAAAGCAGAGCAATCAGCGCATAGCGTAACCGATGCTTCAGGCAAACTGGTCATTCCCGGTTTGATTGATATGCACGTGCATCTGCGTGAACCTGGATTCGAGCATAAAGAGACGATCGAGACGGGTGCCCGTTCGGCAGCACAAGGTGGTTTTACAACGATTGCATGTATGCCAAACACAAGACCGGTAACCGACAGCGCAGATGTCGTTAAGTTGGTTTTGGATAAAGCCAAAGAAGCCGACCTGGTTAAAGTACTGCCTTATGCAGCTATTACGAAGAACGAGCTTGGACGTGAACTTACGGATTTCGCCGCATTGAAAGAAGCGGGTGCGATTGGATTCACGGATGATGGGGTGGGCGTACAAAACGCTCAAATGATGAAAGATGCTATGAGCCTCGCAGCAAGTATGGATATGCCAGTCATCGCTCACTGCGAAGACGACTCATTGGTAGTTGGCGGATATGTGACAGAAGGCGAGTTTTCGAAGCGTCATGGTATCAAAGGTATCCCTAATGAATCCGAGGCCATCCACGTAGGCCGTGATATCCTGCTTGCAGAAGCAACGGGAGTTCACTACCACGTCTGCCACGTAAGTACGGAGCAGTCGGTTCGCTTGATTCGCCTGGCGAAGTCCATCGGTATTAAAGTAACTGCTGAGGTATGTCCGCACCATCTGGTATTGTCGGATGAGGATATCCCAGGTATGGATGCCAACTGGAAGATGAACCCGCCCCTACGCTCACCACGCGACGTGCAAGCTTGTATCGAAGGTTTGCTGGACGGAACACTGGATATGATCGTTACCGATCACGCGCCGCATAGCGAAGAAGAGAAAGCAAAAGGTATGGAGCTGGCACCGTTCGGTATCGTTGGATTCGAGACGGCTTTCCCGCTGTTGTACACGAAGTTTGTGGAAACAGGGCTTTGGAGCCTGGACTTCCTCGTGAAACGCATGACAGCAGATCCGGCACGGGTATTCCGACTGGATACTGGCAAGCTGGAAGAGGGAGCACCAGCGGATATCACGATGATTGACCTGAACGAGGAAAAAGCGGTTGATCCTGCAACGTTCGCAACCAAAGGAAGAAACACACCATTCACAGGCTGGAAGCTAAAAGGATGGCCGGTACAGACATGGGTGGACGGCAAAAGCGTGTGGAATAACACGGTACAACAGTAAATCAGTAACTTATTAGATCAATAAATCAATAAGCTTTTCCTCTTTAATTCTTTTAAAACAACAAGGCTTTATAACTCTAAATCTACAACCTATACACCATAACATCTTTACAACTAACTCAAGGCAGACCATGCCGAGAGTCAAACATACGAAACAAAGAAAAGTTGAATAATGCTTTTGAACATGGACACCAACGTAACTGTGGAGTGGGCAGAAAGAACCCGAAGAAGCAAAGCGTTCGCCTTTATCACCGGATTACTCCATTTGAAGAATGGGATCAAAGTAATCCGGAGATAACAGCGATCAAAGGGTTTTCTGCCCACGGAGCCGCACCAAACGTAACGTCCCCCATGTTCAACTCAAAGTATTCAACGTTGATAAACACAGAGGAGTGAAATGGGATGCAGGCACAGGCAAGATTATTGTTGGAAGACGGCACACTGTTCACCGGGAAAGCATTCGGTGCTGAAGGTGAAACAACAGGTGAGGTCGTTTTTAATACGGGAATTACAGGCTATCAAGAGGTGCTTTCGGATCCTTCTTATTGCGGTCAAATCGTAACCATGACGTACCCACTGATTGGTAACTACGGCATTACGCGTGACGACTTCGAGTCGATTCGTCCATTCGTACATGGTTTTGTGGTACGTCGTCATGAGCCGACACCAAGTAACTGGCGTGCGGAATACAGCGTAGACGATTTGCTTAAAGAGTATGGCATCGTAGGAATCAGCGAGATTGATACACGGATGCTGACTCGCCGGATTCGTCACCACGGCACAATGAAAGGAATTCTCACAACAGGATCGAAACCTGTGGAAGAGTTGCTGGAGATGATGGGAGACACCAGCATCGCTGAGCTGCGTAACCAGGTTCCTATGACTTCTACTCAACATGTTTACAACAGCCCGGGAACGGGTGAACGCATTGTATTGGTTGACTACGGTGCCAAAACAGGGATTTTGCGTGAACTCAGCAAACGTAACTGTGACGTTGTCGTCGTTCCGCATGATGTAACAGCGGACGAAATCCGCCGCATGAACCCGGATGGCATCCAGCTGTCCAACGGCCCTGGGGACCCGAAAGACGTTCCTCACGCGGTTAAAATGATCAGTGAACTGCTCGGCGAATATCCGATCTTCGGAATCTGCCTGGGTCACCAACTGTTCGCACTTGCGGCAGGAGCCGATACAGAGAAACTCAAGTTTGGACACCGCGGCGGAAACCACCCGGTTAAAGAACTGGAGAGCGGACGTTGCTTCATCACATCCCAGAACCACGGTTACACCGTAAACGAAGAATCCGTGAAAAATACGGAGCTTGAAGTGACACATATCAACAATAATGATAAGACCATTGAAGGTCTGAAACATAAATCCTTCCCGGCATTCTCGGTTCAATATCACCCTGAAGCAGCCCCGGGTCCTTACGACAATAGCTATCTGTTCGACCGCTTCATCGAGATGATTCGCGAGCACAAGATCACTAACCCGCAAAAGCCGCGTCAAGCCGTATTGGCAGCCGCAGTGAAAGGAGCACAATAACATGCCGATTAACAAAGATCTCAAAAAAATCCTGGTGATTGGTTCAGGTCCAATCGTCATCGGTCAAGCGGCCGAGTTCGACTATGCCGGTACACAAGCATGCCAGGCACTGAAAGAAGAAGGCGTGGAAGTTGTACTCATCAACAGCAACCCGGCTACGATTATGACGGATACCAACATGGCTGATAAAGTGTACATTGAACCGATTACACTGGATTTTGTAACGCAAATCATTCGTCAGGAACGTCCAGACGGTTTGCTGCCAACCCTTGGCGGTCAAACGGGTCTGAACATGGCTGTGGAACTGGCACGTGCTGGCGTCCTTGAGCGTGAGAATGTCAAACTACTCGGAACACAGCTCACATCCATTGAGAAAGCGGAAGACCGTGATTTGTTCCGTGATCTAATGCGTGAACTGGAACAGCCTGTACCCGAAAGTGTAATCGTAACAACACTTGAGGAATCACTTGATTTTGCGAATGAGATTGGTTATCCAATCATCGTCCGTCCAGCCTACACGCTTGGCGGAACAGGCGGCGGGATCTGTTCGAACGAAGAAGAACTGCGTGAAACCGTAGCAGCAGGAATTCGTTACAGCCCGATCGGGCAATGTCTGGTGGAGAAAAGCATTGCTGGCATGAAAGAAGTCGAGTATGAGGTTATGCGTGACAAGAACGATAATTGTATCGTAGTCTGCAACATGGAAAACTTTGACCCGGTAGGTGTTCATACAGGTGACAGTATCGTTGTGGCGCCAAGCCAGACGCTGTCTGACCGTGAATATCAAATGCTGCGCTCAGCTTCCCTGAAAATCATCCGTGCCCTCAACATCGAAGGTGGATGTAACGTGCAGTTTGCGCTTGATCCGCACAGCTTCCAGTACTATGTTATCGAAGTTAACCCACGGGTAAGCCGCTCTTCGGCACTAGCTTCCAAAGCAACGGGCTATCCAATTGCTAAGATGGCTGCCAAAATTGCCATGGGTTACACACTGGACGAAATCGTGAACCCGGTAACAGGCCAAACATATGCATGCTTTGAGCCAACACTGGACTATATCGTGAGCAAAATCCCACGCTGGCCGTTTGACAAGTTTATCTCAGCGAACCGCAAACTGGGTACACAGATGAAAGCGACAGGCGAAGTTATGGCGATTGGCCGTACATTTGAAGAGTCAATTCATAAAGCTGTTCGTTCCCTGGAAATCGGCGTACACCGTCTCTATCTGAAAGATGCCGAAACCCTGGATGAAGCAACGCTGAACGAGCGTCTGGTCAAAGCCGACGATGAGCGTATCTTCCTGATCGCTGAAGCATTCCGCAGAGGGTATACATTGCAACAGCTTCAAGATCTGACGAAGATTGACTGGTGGTTCCTGGATAAACTCGAAGGGCTGATCCGCTTCGAAGATCGCATTCGTGAGGAATCCGAATTGTCCTCCGAAACCTTGTATCAAGCGAAGCGTCTTGGCTTCACAGACCGTGCCATTGCTGAGCTGCGGGCTGAAGGTCAACCAGGAGGTACGCTGACGAAAGAAGCTGAAATCAGAGCACGTCGTGAAGAGGAAAACCTTCGCCCAGTCTACAAAATGGTAGATACATGTGCAGCTGAGTTTGAAGCAACAACGCCATATTACTACTCTACTTACGAAACTGAGAATGAAGTCATTCCTTCAGATAAGAAAAAAGTAGTCGTACTTGGTTCTGGTCCAATCCGGATCGGTCAAGGGATTGAGTTTGACTACTCCACAGTACACGCGGTATGGGCTCTGCAAAAAGCAGGCTATGAAGCAGTTATCATCAATAACAACCCGGAGACGGTGTCTACGGACTTTAATACATCGGATCGCTTGTACTTTGAACCCCTGTTCTTCGAAGATGTAATGAACGTTATCGAACAGGAACAGCCGGTAGGTGTTATCGTACAGTTTGGTGGTCAAACAGCAATCAACCTGGCAGCACCACTACGTGCCGCTGGTGTAACGATTCTCGGAACAGATCTGGAAAACATTGATGAGGCAGAGGATCGCAAGAAGTTCGAGCGTTTGCTCTCCCGTCTGGAAATTGCACAACCAAAAGGAAAAACAGTCATTTCGGTAGATGATGCGGTTGAAACGGCTCAAAGTCTGGGTTACCCGGTACTGGTTCGCCCTTCCTATGTACTCGGCGGTCGTGCGATGGAGATTGTATACTCCGATGCAGAATTGCTGACATATATGGAACAGGCGGTTAAAATCAACCCGGAGCATCCGGTCCTGATCGACCGTTACATGATGGGGAAAGAGGGTGAGGTTGACGCGATCTGTGATGGTGAAACGGTATTGATTCCGGGTATCATGGAGCATATCGAGCGCGCAGGGGTTCACTCCGGTGACTCCATCGCGGTTTATCCGCCACAGCACCTGTCCCAGGATCTCAAAGAGAAAATTGTAGAGATTACAATCAAGATTGCAAAAGAACTGAAAACGATCGGTTTGGTTAACATCCAGTTTGTTATCCATAAGGGTCAAGTGTACATCATCGAGGTGAACCCGCGTTCATCCCGTACAGTACCTTTCCTGAGCAAAGTAACCAACATTCCGATGGCGAACCTGGCAACACAAGCCATTCTGGGCGTGAAGCTGAAAGACCTCGGATATGTCGACGGTCTATGGCCTGAATCGGATCATGTTTCCGTAAAAGTTCCGGTCTTCTCCTTCGCGAAGCTGCGTCGTGTGGAACCAACGCTTGGACCTGAGATGAAATCCACAGGTGAGGTTATGGGTCGTGACCCGAATTACGCTAAAGCGTTGTTCAAAGGTCTTATCGGTGCAGGCATGAAGATCCCGGCCACCGGAGCAATCGTGGTAACGGTAGCGGACAAAGACAAAGAGGAAGCTGTTCCACTGCTTGAAGGTTTCTATAGACTGGGATACAAAATCATGGCTACCGGAGGCACGGCAGCTGCGCTTGAAGCAGCGAACATTCCGGTGACGACGGTGAACAAACTAAGTGAAGGTTCGCCGAACATTCTCGATATGATCCGTAGCGGCGAAGCAAACTTTGTGTTCAATACGCTGACCAAAGGCAAAACCCCGCAGCGTGACGGATTCCGTATTCGTCGTGAGGCGGTAGAGAACGGCATTGTATGTATGACTTCACTGGATACGATCCGTGCCCTGTTGATCATGCTGCAAACGATCAACTTCTCCTCTGAGGCTATGCCAGCTCTTGTAAAATAAATAAGACGATTTGTCACTGATCAAGGACATCAGTCAGCCTTCGGGCTGGCGGGATGTCCTTTATATCGGGCAAAAAACGGAAAAATCAAGCTTTTGGAAGGAGCGCTGGAATATGAATCACCCGAATTTCAACGAAATGGCTGGCCGTCTGATGGTGGCACTCGATTATCCCGGAGCAGAGCAAGCACAGGAATTGGTACAAGCCCTCGAAGGCATTCCCTGTTATCTGAAGGTGGGCATGCAGCTGTTCTACGCCGCTGGCCCGGACTTCATTCGCGAGCTGAAGTCGAAGGGGTACTCGGTATTCCTTGACGTGAAGATGCATGATATTCCAAACACGGTTCGTGGGGGTGCTGAAAGCATCACCCGTCTGGGAGTGGATATGTTCAATGTGCATGCAGCTGGTGGTACAAGCATGATGCGTGCTGCTCGTGAAGGTGCTGAGGCGGCTCTGGCTGCTGACCCATCCTTGCGTAGACCTGAGATTATTGCGGTTACCCAGCTGACCAGTACCAGCCAGGAAACGATGAATGCCGAGATCGGCATCCAGGGCAGCGTTGAGGCAGCAGTAGTCCGTTATGCAGGACTGGCCCATGAGGCAGGTCTTGATGGCGTCGTTGCTTCCCCGTTGGAAGTACCGGCGATCCGCGCAGCCTGTGGCAGTGATTTTCACACGGTCACACCAGGCATCCGCCCAGCGGGAAGTGGCCTCGGAGACCAGACTCGTGTCCTGACGCCAGGTGAAGCCATTGCCAGAGGCAGCCATTACATTGTTGTAGGCAGACCCATTACGGGCGCTCCCAATCCACGTGAAGCGGCAGAAACCATTTTGAAGGAGATGTTGAACGCATGATCGAACTTACTGAGATTCCTAACCATATTGCTTCCCAACTGTTGAAAATTAAAGCGGTGGCGCTGCGTCCGCAGCAGCCATTTACCTGGACATCCGGCATCAAATCACCAATCTATTGTGATAACCGTCTAACGATGTCTTATCCCGAGATTCGTAACGACATTGCTGAAGCCTTTGCTGCGATCATTCGTGATCAATATCCCGATGCAGAAGTCATCGCAGGTACAGCAACCGCGGGTATCCCGCATGCTGCCTGGGTGGCGCAAAAGCTGAATCTGCCGATGGCATACATTCGTGATAAAGCCAAAGGACATGGCAAAGAGAACCTGATTGAAGGACTGATCACTGAGGGGCAGAAGGTTGTTGTCATTGAAGACCTGATCTCGACAGGTGGCAGTTCAATCAAAGCCGCTGAAGCAGTACGTGTAGCCGGGGCGACTCCATTGGCTGTACTGGCGATTTTCAGCTATCAGCTCGACAAAGGAATTAAGGCTTTTGAAGAAGCGGGAATTCCGCTGCAAACCCTGTCCAATTACACAGCTCTGATGGATGTGGCTTTGGCTGAGGGTTCAATCCAGGAGAGTGATTTTGAACTGCTCAAATCCTGGCGTGAAGATCCTTCTTCATTTGGTAAATAATATCATTCACACCCGACTGAACAGTTTGATTGTGAACGGTATCAAAATTGTAATGATTGCCGCCATAGAGGCAAATTCAGCGAATAATCAAGAGGCATCCCGCACTTTGGGGTGCTTTTTTCGTTTGTTCATCAAAATATTAACTTTTTCACTGGAACGTTGTAAAAAGCTTGTAACTTTTAGTTGTGATCCGTCGTTTATAATGCAGTGTAGTATGGAATAGATTTCTATTTTTAGTGTCTTGATGAAGTGAACGGGATATGAAGAAAGGATGAGCGTGATTGCTGGCATGAAGAATTTATTTTCAAAAATCAGACCTGCCAAGAGCCAGTCAGGCGAGGACAGTGCAGTCGGACTCACGGAGCAGCAGGAACCAGTCGGGCAGGAGGAATCGGCATACATAAGTGAACCGCAGAATACATCCATCGACCCGCACGACATAACCAGTGAAACAAGCCAAGAGGAAGTTGCGGTTGCAGCAGCTGAACCTGAAGTGAAGTCCAAGCCCTCCAAGAAGGATCTGTTACCTCCATATGACGGACCTGTGCTGGAGGTTCGCAATGTTCATCGCAGTTTCCAGACGGGTAGCCGTATTATTCATGTGCTCAAAGGCATCGATATGGAAGTGAACCCGCAACAGCTGGTGATGTTGAAAGGGCGGTCGGGCTCAGGGAAAACAACGCTGCTCAATATGCTGGGTGGGCTGGATCAGCCATCCAGTGGAGACATTCTGTTCTCCGGCCAGCCTCTTCAAGATTGGGGAGACCGGCGGCGGACCGCTTTGCGGCGCAGAGAAATTGGTTTTATTTTTCAGGCGTATGCGCTTATGCCCTTGTTGTCTGCCTGGGAAAATGTAGAGCTGTCGCTGCGCATGGCGGACGTGCCGCGTTCGGAATGGAAGGACCGGGTAGGTCATTGTCTGGATCTGGTCGGACTAACCAAACGGGTCAAGCACCGTCCATTCGAGATGTCCGGGGGAGAGCAGCAGCGGGTGGCCATCGCCAAGGCGATAGCCCACAGACCGAGATTATTGCTCGCGGATGAGCCGACAGCTGAACTCGATTCCAAAATGGGAGCACAGGTTATGGCTGTATTTCGCAATATTATTGAAGTTGAACAAGTAACGATCTGTATGACTACACACGATCCTACGATTTTGGAGGTTGCGGACCATGTTTATGAAATGGCGGACGGCAGATTTATCAAGTAAAGGGGCCGCTCCGAAGAGGGGGAAACGCGCAGCGCTTATTGTGCTTAGTGCGATAGTGGCTGCAACGATGTCCGGCTGCTCTTTGCTGCCGGCTGAGACAGAGGAAGAAGTACTTCCGCCAATTACACCGCCAACGATCTCCAAGAAGCCGGAATATGAAGTTCGGACAGAGACGCTGGAGAAGAAAGTAAGCGGAAGCGGCAAGATGATGAGCCAGCGGGAAGAAAAGGTGTATTTTACGCTGGACGGTATGCATATCAAAGAGTTGAATGTAAAACCAGGGGATAAAGTGAAAAAAGGTCAACTTCTCGCTGTTCTTGATGTAGAGAGCGTGGAGAAGGAAATCCGGGCCAAAAACCTGCAGATTCGCAAATCGGAAGTGCAAATGAAGGAAACGCTTCGCAAACGGGATGAGATGGACCCGGTAGAGTTCGAAGAGTCCACGATTGCCTTTGAAGAACTTCGTCAGGAACTCGCCGATCTGGAGGATCAGTTGGGTAAAGCCACTTTGACCGCTCCATTCGGTGGAACAGTCATTGCTGTGCAGGTGGAGAAGGGCGCGGCTGTCAAAGCTTATGACCCGATTGCGACTATAGCAGATACATCCAACCTGGTTGTCGCAGCTACGTTTGCCAAGGAAGATTTGGAAAAGTTCTCGGCTGGCATGAAGGCGGATGTGGACATTAATGGGGCAGGCAAAGTGGCTGGCAAAGTTAAAGTGATGCCTGTTGCCCAAGCATCGGGTAGTGGAAGTGGTAACGGCGGAGGTTCGGGGGAAGGCGGAACGCCTCCAGCGAAAGAAAGCCTGGATCAATATGTTATCGTCTCGCTGGCGAAAATGCCCAAAGGGGTTGAACGCGGTACACCTCTAACGGTTTCGATTGTCACGCAGCGAACAGAGAACGCGATTGTCATTCCAGTATCCGCTCTGCGCTCCATCGGTTCAAGAACGTACGTGCAAGTGGTGGAGAGTGATGGAAGCAAGCGTGAAGTGGACGTAGAAGTTGGGCAGCAGACATCCACGGATGTGGAGATTCTGAAAGGTCTGACCGTTGGACAGAAAGTAGTGGGCCGCTAATGGGGCTGCCATTGCTTCGACTGTTGTTCCGCAAAATGTGGAACACTCGCTGGATGACGTTCAGCACACTAATCGGACTGATTGTGGCGGTAGCGTTCACCGTTAGTATTCCGATGTATGCCGATGGTGCGCTGAAGCGGGTCGTGGCCCAGACGCTGCAGGATAACAGTGAGGGACTGCCAGCCGGCTCGTTGCTCATGAGTTACCAGGCACCTGGTGGTGTGAAGACAGATACACGTGGTCTGGAAGAGGTGGATCGATATATCCGCGAGGATGTGCCCCGTGACATTGGATTTCCTTTTCATACGTTTGTGAACTCCCGTTCCATCCGCAGCACGGAAGTGAACCCGGAAGACCCAACGAAAGTGGATGCCAGCCGGGTCCGCAGCATGAGTCTGGGGACGATGACAGGCCTGGATGCACAGGTTAATTATTCTGCGGGAGTGAAGCCGGGCAACCAGGTCAAGGGCGATACGATTGAAGCGGTCATGCTCGAAGAGGGCATGTATCGTAACGATCTGCATATCGGAGATGTTCTGGAATATCCAATTTACAGCGGTCTCGATATTACGTTGCGTGTGAAGATTATAGGTTCTTTCAAAGCCGATGATCCTAGCAGCCCGTATTGGGTACAGGGATTTGACGGTATGATGAACGGACTATATGTGGATGAATCGGTATTTAATAATGTTTTGTTAAAGGAAAAAGGGATCCCTCTTCAGAATTCACGTTGGTATTATGCATTTGATCTGAAAGAGATTCAAACGAGCCAGCTCTCGGGATTGACCTCTGTGCTGGAAAGGCTGGATATCGATCTGTATCAGCGGTTGAAGGATACGAAAGTGGACATCACCTTCGGGGATCTGCTGAAACAATTCCGCAGTCAGAGTCTGCAATTGCAGACCATGCTGTTCACACTGGCAGCACCGATGATTGCGATGGTCTTTTATTTTATTGCCATGAATGCCAGACAGTCGTTACAGAAGCAGGAAAGTGACATTGCGGTTCTGCGCAGTCGCGGAGCTTCTGCCCGGCAGATATTCTCTCTTTATCTGCTTGAAGGTATATTCCTGGGAGCGATTGCTCTTGTCATCGGACCGTTTCTTGGATGGTTTATGGCGAAAAGCATCGGTTCAGCGAGTGGATTCCTGTCGTTCGTGGATCGGAAATCCATTCCGATTGGAATATCGAAAGAAGCCATCCTGCTTGGCCTTATCGCCGTGTTGGTGGCAATTATAGCTTCTCTCATTCCGGCAGTAACCTATGCGCGGGCGACGATTGTATCGGCTAAGCGGCGGCAAGCACGTACAGATCGTGCGCCGGTATGGCAGCGCTGGTTCCTGGATATCGCGCTGTTGGGGCTCGCCGGATATGGATACTACTTGTTCTATGAACGGCAAATGTTGACGTTCCAGACCGGAATGACGACAGATCAGCTTCAGGTACAGCCGTTTCTGTTCTTTGTACCGGCACTCGCGATCTTTGCACTGGGACTGTTCTTCTTACGATTGTTCCCGTGGATTTTGAAGTTGATTCAGCTGATCGGGCGCAAGTTTCTCCCGGTTCCACTGTATCTGACACTGACGCAGCTTTCACGTTCATCATCTTCTTATTATCCTTTGATGATCCTGCTTGTATTGACACTCGGACTCGGTGTGTATAACTCGGCGGCGGCTCGTACCATTGATCTGAACTCAACCGAGCGTACGTTATATCGCTATGGTTCGGATGTTATTATGCAGACGGTATGGGAAGGCACACCTGAGGTTAAGCCAACGGGTTCCGGACAAAACGGAGGTTCAGGCGGTGGACAGGGTGGAGGAAACGGTGGCGGTGGTTCTGGAGGCGGCGGTAACGGCGGCGGAGGTGGATCAGGTGGGGGCGGTGGTACTTCACAACCCACGAAGATGATCTATTCCGAGCCACCTTTTGAAGTGTTCCGCAGCCTGAATGGTGTCGAACATGCAGCGAGAGTGTTGCAAACGAAAGGCAACATTATTGTCTCTGGCAAATCAGGTGGACAGGGAATGCTGGTGGGGATCGACAATGTGGATTTTGCCCAAGTGGCGTGGTTCCGTAACGATCTGTTCCCGGCTCATCCTTATAAGTACCTTGACTTGCTTGGAAAATATGAAGGGGCCGTATTGGTCTCTTCCAAATTTGCAGACAAATTCAAGCTCAAAACCGGAGACCTCGTCTCCATTGGTGTACAGGGCCAGGCGATTGAATTTGTGGTCTTTGGCATTATACCTTACTGGCCTGCCCAGTACCCGGATCAAATGCCGTTTTTCATTGCCAATCTGGATTACATCTATGATCAGGTGCCTCTGATTCCATATGAGGTCTGGCTGAAGATGGAGCCGGATGCCAAAGTTGCTCCTTTGATGGAGAAACTTGCAGCTGAAGGCATTGAATTATCGTCTGTGCGCGATGTGCGTACAGAGCTGGTATCCCAGGGCAAACATCCGTCAAGAGGCGGGGTGTTCGGCATACTGAGTCTCGGATTCCTTGTCTCGGTGATTATTTCCCTGATCGGATACATTCTGTACTGGTTCTTCAATCTATCCGGGCGTGTAGTACAGTTCGGTGTCCTGAGGGCGATGGGATTATCCCGGGCACAATTGAGCGGTATGTTGCTGTTAGAGCAGGTGTTCACGGCGGGTCTGTCCATCATTCTTGGTATTGGCATTGGTCAGGTATCCAGCCGTCTGTTCCTGCCCTTCCTGCAAACGACAGATAATGTGTCCGCACAGGTACCTCCGTTCCGAATTGTATTTGAAGAGAAAGATATGTTGCAACTATACGGCGTGACCGTGGTCATGCTGATCATTGGAGCAACGATGCTGCTGTGGCAAATCCGCAGGCTGCGAGTTCACCAGGCAGTCAAAATGGGAGAGGAGAGGTAAACGTGATCCAATGCGAAGGACTTGTCAAAATTTTTAAATCCAGCGATGTGGAAGTCGTTGCCCTTCAAGGTCTCAATCTGACTGTCAATCAAGGTGAAATGATGGCTATCATCGGTAACAGTGGTAGTGGTAAATCCACATTGCTCAACATTCTGGGTGGACTTGATCGTCCAACAGCTGGTACAGCCGTTGTCGGGGATTGGGATTTGCTGAAAATGACAGATGCCCAATTGGTGGAGTACAAACGTCATACCGTAGGGTTCATTTGGCAAAATAACGGCCGTAACCTGCTGCCATACCTCACAGCACTGGAAAACGTGGAAACGCCCATGATTTTGGGAGGCAAGCGCGATCGCGCCTATGCCATGCAGCTGCTGGAGTGGGTTGGACTGAAGGATCGGATGCACAACAAGCTGCATCAATTATCCGGTGGGGAGCAGCAGCGGGTAGCGATTGCCATCTCACTATCTAATCGCCCCAAGCTGCTGCTTGCCGATGAGCCGACAGGTTCGGTGGATTCAGAGACATGTGATACCATCATGGGCATTTTTCGCAAAATGAACAAGGAACTCGGGGTCACGATTGTGATTGTTACTCATGATCTAACCCTTGCTGGTAAGGTGGACCGGATCGTGGCGATTCGGGACGGCTTGACCAGCACCGAGTTTGTGAAACGTAATCCGAATCTGGATGACGAACATGGCTTATCGGAGGCAGGAGCCCCGGATATTCATGAAGCTTTTGTCATTATCGACCGGGCGGGACGACTTCAGGTGCCCAAGGAGTATCTGGAGGCGCTGTCCATTGATAATCGTGCCACATTGGAATTTGACGGTGAACGTATTGTCATTACACCGCCAAGATAATTTTAGAGGGGGAATTGGGAGATGAAGAACAGGTTTTGGGGAAAACGAGTGCTGGCCGTGTTGGCTACAGCTAGTCTGGCATTGCCGCTGCTTGCGGGTTGTACAGCGAGTGAGTCCAAGGATAACGAGCAGCGTGTATTGCGTGTAGCGACGTTATGGGGTGGCCAGGATGACAGCTATTTCCGTCAGCAGTTTACCGATGCTTTTGAATTGACACATCCAAATATAACGATTGAAGTTGTACCTGCGGTAGATCAGGGCAGCATGTATGGCTATGGTAACCAGGAAGAGCAGAAGGACATTCCGGATACGATGGAAAGCTTGAAGAAGATTATGACAGGGGATAACCCGGTAGATGTCATCGTGGCGGATACGGCGACAGTCAAGTCGTTGATTCAGGAAAACATGGTGAAACAACTGGACCCACTGATGCAGGAAGACAAGTTTGATACTACGGATATTGTGCCAAGTGTTCTCGAAGGAATTAAGGATTTGGGAGATCAGAGCATCTACGCTTTGACGCCAACGTTCTCCTCTTCCGCTTTGTTCTATAACAAGGGTATGTTTGAGAAAGCAGGCGTGGAGCCTCCAACGGATAATATGACTTGGGATGATATTTTCAACCTGGGTACACGCCTTACCAAAGGTGAAGGAAAAGACCATGTATTTGGTTTCTCTTTCAGTACCTATCAAGGCGGTTCTCCATACTATACGATGTCCCAGTATTATAACTCTTTGCAGCTGAAAATTTTTGATGACAAAGCGGAAAAAATGACTGTAGATTCTCCTCAATGGGAGAAAGTATGGAGCACGATAAGCAAGCTCGCCTTAGATAAAGTCATCCCTAAAGGAGACGAACCGCAGGATAGTCAGGATGAGAGTGGACGTTATAATCCGCTTCAGGGTGATCTGTTCCTGAGTGGCAAAACAGCCATGGTGATTGGAGATTACAGCTACATTAATCAGTTGATTGATGCCAATAAAAATGCAGATAAAATGAAAGACTTTACGAAGGTAGACTGGGATGTTGTTACACCTCCAGTTCATCCGGAGGCTCCTGAAATCGGAGGCAACATTTATCTGAGCAATCTTATGGCCATTAATAGTTCAGCTCAGAACCCTGATGATGCATGGGAATTGATTAAGTATATGAACAGTGAAGACTGGGCGAAAATCAAAGCACGCAGCAGTTATGAGATGGTTTCACGGAAGAGCTTTATTAAACCGAAGGATGGCTTGGATTACAATATCCAGGCGTTCTATACACTGAAACCTATACCTCCGACCAATACGAACTTGGATAAAATGTATCAAAAAATGCCGAACCTGTGGCAAGTAAGTGACAAGGGTATGGAATACTTCAATCAAGTTCTTGCGAACAAAAAAACACCAAAAGAAGCGCTTGGTGAATGGGCAGCCAAAGGGAACGAGATGCTGGAGAAATTGAAAAAGAACCCTAAAGCCACATTTCAATAAAAGTTAGATGATCTTGTAAAAAAATCATAGATGCAGCCGCTGGAGATTTATATCTTCGGCGGCTATTTTTATGGAATTGGGGTATTCTACAAAAGCAGGGATAAATGATGACTTCAAGAAAGGACGAGTGGAATGCACTGGGTATATTTCAGCAAATTGTATACAACCAAATTTCAGGCAGGGTGTCTTGCAAAACGGATGGAGCAGGATGGGTGGATTTACGGTCATAACGAGCCAGCTGAAGTGGAAGTATATCGTTCAAAAAAAGGGCGGTATGGCGTACGCTTCATTCCCTAACATTACCCCTTGACATGTGGGGCAGGTATGGTGTATATTAATTAAGTCGCTGTTTTAATATTTCTTACTGACGCGGGGTGGAGCAGCCCGGTAGCTCGTCGGGCTCATAACCCGAAGGCCGCAGGTTCAAATCCTGCCCCCGCAATTTAGTTTTACTGGATGATTCACAGCCATCATCTGAACGTTATACATTTTTGTTCAGGGCCCTTAGCTCAGTTGGTTAGAGCGGTCGGCTCATAACCGATTGGTCACAGGTTCGAGTCCTGTAGGGCCCATTCTCTCGAAACCCTTGCGTAGCAAGGGTTTTTTTCTATTGTTATAAACTCAAAACTGATATTAACTGAGCCTTGGAATAAAGCCTGCAAAAGTTCGATGGTGATGAGCATCATCATTCTTTGCTGCTTCATCAAGGCTTTTTTGTTGTATTTCCCCTTCAACAAAGAATCCGTACTACTTTAAATGATAGGGGCGTACAAATAGTGTAGTTAATCTGTGGTTCAAAGAGGAGGGATAGTTCGATTGCCAAACTCTACAGGGTTGATCTACAATTCGCCAACAGGTGGAAGTGTGGCTACTCAGATTCTTGTGACTTGTTTAAATGATTCTCTTAATATTCCTGTAAATATAGAGATAGAAGTGTTTAAATGGGACACTACTCAAAATGCCAGAATTCCAATTGGGCACGATTTATTTCAAGTAGGCCCCCAGGCATCTCGGACCTTGATTTATGCTCTAAACGATGCAGCATTTTATGAAGTCCAAGCAGATTTCTTTAGTGCTACAAGTACGATTATTCATGCATATGGTATTGATTCTACAGGTAATGTTATTCAACGTGTTTTACAGTCAGAAATGATATTAATTGACCGGTTTACGAATATTCCTTAATCTTTGGAATGGAGGTGAGGTACTTGCCCGTTGTAAATATCACAGGAGCACTCGGTGGAAACCAATTTGAACCCTCAATTGCTTCCAACGAGCTACTTCCGAATATCATGTGTGCGGTTGCTGTTGACACAAGTACAGGACCTACACTTATCGGCGTTTATCGTTCTACTGACAGTGGACAGACATGGTCAACGACAACTATGCAGCAGCCTGCCGGGTATGCAGGCGCTGAAGCACCAACCATTGATTACACATTTCCGAGTACGTTTATAGTGACAGTTCACATATTTAACGGTGATAATGACGGTACAATCATCAGTTACACATCCCTGGATGATGGAGTGACCTGGACTCCTCCCGTGTTTGTGAACAAGGGATATGGCCTTATCGTTCATAATGATGAGCCGTTTATAGCAGTGGATCGAACACCTGGAAGCCCTTATCGGGGGAATGCATACGTGGGGTATACCCCTCTTGCTACATTGGCTTCGTCCACATTTTTGCAAAGGTCATTAGATCAGGGGACAACGTGGGAGATTCCGAGCCGAATTTCAAGCCCAAGAGGTTTCCATGACAGAAGTTCTATAGCTATAGGTTTTACTGGTGAGGTATATGCAGGATATATTACTACAGGGCCGGATAGTCCGTACGCACTGCTTCGCATCTCCTACGATGGAGGGGCTACGTTCCAGCCGCCGATTGAACGACAATCCACATGGATTGCTTCTGTTGTCCCTGCCCCATCTCCTTTACCTGTCACGAATTATGCTTTTCGCGTGCAGACGAACCTGAGCTTGGGAGCTGACATATCCAATGGAACCTATAGTGGTAAAGTCTATGCAACCTGGAATGATGCGCGGAATGGATACACCGACATTTTCCTATGCAGCTCACCGGATGGGCTTCTATGGTCAGATCCTGTAAGCATTACTGGAGCTCCCGTTGGTTCGCAAAATTTCTTTCCCTCCATTACTGTATCGCCATTCACAGGAACTGTAAGGGTTATTTATTATTCCAATCAGATTGACGGATTTCTTTTAGATGTGTTTGTTGCTGAATCGTTTAACGGAGGAGCTACCTTTGCGAATCGCCGACTCACAACGACTTCGTTTAACCCCAACGGCAATTCACCGCAGCCTACAGTATTAATTGGTGATTATATCACCGCTACAACGTATGCTCCCGATAATTTGGCTGCAGTTTGGATGGCAACCACTCCGCCCACTGGAAAATTGGACGTTTACTTTGGAAGTTGATTAGATTACTTTAAAGTGATGAGGGAATTACTTAATAATTCACTGTGAGAAAGCTCTGTTAGCATAATGCTAGCAGAGCTTTTTTATGGCAGGCGAATGCTAACGAAATTGCAAACAAAGCTGATAAAATAAATATATGGTATTATTGTTAAAATATATGTTATAAAGGTGGTGACAATTTAAAGTTATGAATGGTGCTAGTGCTGTGGGTTTTGTAGGAATTTTAACTATATTTATTTTCATTGGTTTGGTAGGTCTGATTTTATATGCTGTGTTTTCAATGGCAATAAAAAGATCTGGTTTAAGGGAGGAAATCTCAGGTTTGAAGCAAGAGATTCGATTATTAAAAGAGAGATTGGAGAAAAACGAACATAACTTTGATTAAGAAATTCTGGAGGCACTGCCTTAGCAATACGGGCAGTGTCTTTTTGATATGCCCTTTTTTCTTAATATCAGTGTCTGTCCATGCCATATCTCAAATCTCACATATACTATCATATCCCCGACAGAAGGAGGTAGATTTCATGAGTCAATTTCTTGATGCAAGAACATCGCAGAATGCGAGTTTGGCGAACTCCATTGCTATCCCGATCCTTGTAATCAATACTCCTCAACTGTTTGGTCAGATTGGTCTGCAAACAGCTGGTGCTGGTGCAAACCCACGGGTACAATTCAAAGGAACTGTATCAGTGCAGCTTCCATTAGCCCTCGTAGGTGTAACGATAACAATTGTCAGAGGAACCTTAGCAACGGATCCTGTCATCTATTCTGCAACGTCTACGTTCAGCTTGAGCATTCTGGCTCCTCAGGTCATTACGTTCTCTGCGGATGATTTCAATCCACCAATAACACCTCAGTTGACGTACACTGCATTTATCAGCTCTAACTTGCTGGGTACGATCCGTGTAGGCCCTGAGAACTTTGATGGAGCGGTATATTCGGACTAACGTTGAGCGCCCTTGCCAACAGTTCGTTATAGATGGAGCATAAATGTATTAACGAGCATTGCCTGCCTTGAGAAAGGTAGGTTTTTTCTATTTTACAGGAGTGTGGTTTAGCAATTAATTGGATCAGTCATCGTTTATGATATAATG
Source organism: Paenibacillus sp. 276b (assembly GCF_900107875.1). Classification (NCBI taxonomy): domain Bacteria; kingdom Bacillati; phylum Bacillota; class Bacilli; order Caryophanales; family Paenibacillaceae; genus Paenibacillus; species Paenibacillus sp. 276b. The sequence continues at coordinate 640,126 of NZ_FNRR01000004.1, forward strand.
CGTTAGAGATTAAGGGAACGGTCTATGAGAACATGGAATAGAAAGTCCGAAATGTCGATGAAATTATGAATGGAAAGCAGGTTTTCAACCAATGATGCAAAACGAAGGACAACGATTCCGCTTCAGTGAAGCTCCGGTATGGGACTGGCAGCGGGCATATTATGAACAGAAAGGGCTGCACGCTTGGACCGAGAATCAGGTTCCGCAATATATTACGAGTAACCCCATGATTGCAATGGCGTATGCCGAGATGATTTTTGGTTTTCTTCAAGATCTCGCCAGCAAAGGAAAGACGGCCGAGACAGTGACCATTCTGGAACTTGGAGCGGGCGTAGGCCGCTTGGCGCACCAAATTCTGTTCAAACTGACAGAGTTGAAAGATTTTGCAGGCGTGCAGCTGCCAGCTTTTCGATATGTAATGACCGATCTGGTCGAAGATAATGTATTGGGCTGGAGAGAGCATCCGTCCATGCAATCCTTTATTGACCAAGGAATACTGGATTTCGCACGTTTTGACGCGATACAGGACACCGAGTTGAATCTGGTAGTGGCGGATACAGTTATTCGACCGGGCGATCTGAAGCAACCTTTGCTGTTGATTGCCAATTACTTTTTTGACAGCATTCCACAGGAATTAATTTATGTCGGTGAGGGGGAGATATATGAGTGTGACATACTCCTCCAATCTCCAGAATCTGCTCTTCATTCGGAGCCTGCCGAGTTGCTGAAAAACATGATACTGAGTTATGAATACCGCCGTGCACCTGAGTACAGTGCAGAAGACTATCCGTATCAAGGGCTTATCGCTCTGTACAAGGAAGAGTTGGAGGATTCGCACATTATGTTCCCGGCAATCGGTCTGTCCTGTCTCGAACGATTGAATAGGTTATCAGATTCAGGATATGTGTTAATTACTGCGGACAAAGGTGACCATCGACTGGACAACTGGAAGTTTGCCGAGCCTCCTGAATTCGTACTTCATGGAAGTTTTTCTTTAACGGCAAATTATCATGCCATTCAATATGTATTGGAACAGCAAGGAGCCCACACTCGTTTCACAACACATCATTATAAAGATCTGAACGTTGGATGTATGTTGATGGTGGACGAACCATTGGGGTACATAAACACTCGACTGGCGTATCACCGATTTGTTGAACGTTTTGGACCCGATGATTTCTTTAGTATGAAAGAATGGATGGATCATCAGGTAGAGCGGATGGAACTGAAGCAGATTATACCATTCTGGCGTCTGGGCGGATATGATGCTGAGTTTTTGATTCATAGTGCCAACCGGATTTCGAACCTTCTACCGGATGCAAGCGATGAGGAAATGCTTGATATTCAGTCTGGAATCCACATCATGTGGTCTTCATATTATGTAATGGAGCGGCTAGGAGATGTGGCGTTTCTTGTAGGTCAGCTGTTATATGGGATGTATATGTATGAGGACGCCAAGCGATTTCTGGAGCTGTCGTTAGGTACTGATTCGAGAAAACAGAACTCAGCTGTGCTGTACGACTTGGCTGTGTGTTGTTATGAACTTGAACTGGAAGAAGAAACACTGGCTTACACACGGAAAGTACTGGCTTTGGAACCTGATCATGAGGAAGCAATAGATTTGTTGAAAAGCTTCGAGTGTCTATAAAGATTGAAACTTACTTCTTTTCATCGTATTATTAGGATGATCACACAAAAATTTCCTGTATACGGAAGAGGAGATGAGTGCATGAAGAAGGTTCTGACCATTTTGCTGTATCCACTTGCGGCGGTTGTGGGAGCGTTGGGCGCAAATTCAGCTGCGACTGGTGATATGGTACTTTTTGCCAAAGATATAGCCACAGATCGAGGTTATGACGGGCAGGAGATTTATGATAGAATTGAACACAGAAATTCCTAACTACATATCATTTAAACTGTAAAAGTAATTGTTAGACGTAACGATATGCCAAAGACAATTACTCTTGAAGCGAAGTGCGGTGAGCAGGAATCCTGCCTGTACAACCTTTAAGCCGGTTTCATACCTGATACAGGTATGAACCGGCTTTTATTCATGAATGGGGGATAAACGTTGAAGATTATTATTGGACAACCCAGGTTGGAACAACAATTGCTGCAGCTGGAAGCGGAATTGAAACAACATCCAGAAGCGGATGTGTTGTTCTTTCCTGAAGGCTATCTGAATCAGAACGTGGAAGAGGCTAGCCGTCTGGCGGCTGTATATGGAACGATGATTGTATCAGGTCATCGCAGGTTGGATGAACGTCCCAAGGACCGTGCGATCATTATTAACAAGGCTGGGGAGACTGTATTGGAGAAAGCGAAGTATACCGCTGCTGAGGTAATTAAGGAACAGGACTGGACCATAAGCACATTGTTATGTGACGAACTGGTACTGCAAGGATTTCGCAACGAGAATATTGGTAGAGTGGATTTGATTATGCATTCCATTGGTGTGGGGATGTTCAGTGAAGAGCAGTATACAGAGTGGGTTGAAGAAGCGCGGCAGATGGCGATACAAAATCAATGCATTGTTATGGGGACCAGCCATGCGGACGGTTCATATCGTAACAGTGAAATTTCAATTCCAATCGCTTATTGTATTGCCCCGGATGGTCAAGTGGTTTTGGCGTCCAGAAACGATACACGTACTCGTTTGATTGTCCTGGAGCAGCAAAATACAGCAGACTTCTATCGTGAAGTATCAGGAAATGATGTGAACATCAACATCCAAGTCATTCCTTCGGCATAATTCAACTAACAGAATACACAATGATTGGGCCGGTTAGCTTGCCGTATAGCCCGGTCATTCATGTTAGAATCGACATATGTTATGGCATACCTTGAAATTCAAAGGAGGCCAATCAAATGAGTGAAGTTGGATACGGTTGTGGCGGCAATGTTGGTGGATTTGGCGGATGGACTTCCACAAGCGCAATTCTCGTACTCTTCATCCTGCTCGTAATCATCACTAAATCTTTCTGGCTGTAAGCCGCTGTAGAACAAGGTGAGACCCTGGTTGCGTGTATGCTCCGCTGAGACTTCAGCGGGGCTTTTCTGCGTTTCTATGAAAAAAATGATATGATGAAAGAGATTTGACAACCGAAAACAATGTGCTTAAAATCACATAAGAGACTAATAATAGAGATTGAAGGGATAGCAATGCCGTTTATTCGTTTTAAAGGATTCACAGGACCTCAGCTGGAGGAAGTTGTACCTCGCATCACGGAGCAATTTGCGTTGATTACCAATATCCCGCGGGAGAGAATGAAGGCAGAGCGTCATGACGTACAAGCCCTTACTCCTTCTCCGGCTTCAGTAGAGATCTTGATGTTCCAACGTGATCAGGAGATTCATAATCGTATCGCTTCCTCAATGCAGGTTATTTTGGAAGAAGCGGATTTGCCTGATGTGCATATTTTCTTCAATATACTGTCACCCGCCCTGTATTATAAACAAGGCAAGCCGTTGACAGATTACCGATTGGATTGAGAATAAAATGGCTGCACCGATGATGTTCGGATGCAGCAGAGACGAGCAGATATGTGCTCGTCTTTTTTTGATTCAATCATTTTGCTCTTTAACTCGATTTAACCGGAAAGAGCATAGGGAGGATACGATGAATAAGGCACCGCCAATCAAATATACTAGCCGAATCCCCATTTGATCAGCAATCAGACCGAAGATTACCGTAGATATGCTCATGGAAGCTGAGAGAATAATTCCATGGGCTGCGTTTACTTTGGACAGTGATTCGATGGGCACACGGGTCTGAAAAGCCGTCTGCTGAGCAATATCGCGGATCTGATAAGCAGGACCCATAAGCATACATAATACCAGAGCAAGCCAAGGAAGGCTGTTTAAACCGTATGCGATGGTCAGTAAGCTGAAGAGAAGAGAACCTATGGCCATACTGGAGATCAAGTGCTTCTGTATGCGAGTGGCCAAGGCGATGGCCAGAATTCCCCCAAGAATGGTGCCGGCAGAATAGCTGGAGTTGATAAGTCCCCACCAACCTTCCTCTTGGCCCAAAGCTTCTTTCACAAAAGCAAGCGTGATAGCACCGATCCAGATGGAGCCAGCAAGACCTTCAACCAGGTCCATGAACGTTATCAGGCGCAACGATCGATTTTTCCAAAGGATAAGCCAACCTTCCCTTAATACATCCCATCTGGAAGTGGATTTCTCGACTTTTTCCTGCATATCGCGGGTAAGTGAACTGATCGTAATCATTAGAAGCAGGACAGCCCAGGATAAGCTTGTAGCCGCCCAGAATGTTTGTGAAGCCCCCCAGTGCATAACGATGAATCCTGTCATCGCATATCCAATGATCGTCACGGTCTGAGTAGAGAATGAGAGAAAACTATTCGCCTTCACCAGATCTTCTCCTTGAACCAATCGTGGAGTTAATGTGTTTATTAATGGAGATTCCCATCCGTCCAGGAACGAGAGGATCGCTATTCCCACAAGCAGAAGAGGAATGTGAGCAGTGAGATCGGTAAATGCGATGGCGATTCCGGTTATCATCAATGTTTTGGCTAAAGGAATGCTAATAATCAGCCTGGAGAATGCGAAACGGTTCACAAGCAGTGGTGCAGTGAACCCTGCGACGATACGAGCTGACATTTGAATGAATGGAAACATCGCAGCGTAAAGGACAGACCCGGTCTGACCGTAAATAAACGTCGTGATAACCATGATATATATAACATTAATGAGAGAAAGCAGCGTTTTGGCAGCCCAATATGGATAAAATGCGATGTTCATGCTAAGGTGTCCTTTCCACAACGATAATTATATATTACGGGTATCGTTGCAAACGCACCACAAACAAAGTTGTCATTTTCCCGTCATTGAAGCAGCAAAAAAGCAGCTGTCCCAAGGGATAGCTGCCGTTCTGGTTTCTATAATTCAAGCCACAACGAGCGTAAAAGCGATAAGCAGCATCAACAGACTGGTCATTCTGGTCATCGCCATATACGGTCTGCTGGGCTCAGCCTCTCCCCGAGAAATCCAGCCATAACGCAAGTACCAGCCAAATTTCGGGAAGCACAAATTAATGATACAAAGTGTCATGAATATAAAAAAGAGGGTTCTCATACCCGATCTTCCTTCCTCATTTTACATGACCCGCTCAAAATTAACGCTTACGTCTGGAGAAGAAGAAAACAAGCAAAATAATAATAATAACGATTAATAAAAATTTCATGAGTGACCCTCCTGATGAGATGATAAGTTTTGTGAATGTATTATTCAGATATTACCCAAGGAACACATGGCTTGAATAACTATGTTACAATTAATTATATTGTTTTTATATAATCACATACCATCGGGTTATCGATAGCTGCATTAGGAGCATGAACTCAACACAACAAAGTTTGGTGAGATGAAGGAGGAAGCATGACTAAATACAATCAACTCGCTATACAATGGGAATTTATAATTTCTAAGATTAAATCTTCCGTGACCGTAGTCGATGCTACCTTGCCTGATTTTCCGCTAATGTATGTAAATGAATATTTTAGTGAATTAACCGGATATAGTGCGGAAGAGTCGATTGGACAGAATTGCCGGTTCCTGCAAGGGCCGGATACGGATCCGGAAACCGTACAGAAAATTCGCGAAGCATTGAAGAAGCGTCAGTCGATCAAGACAGAGATTCTAAACTATACGAAGCATGGACAGAAATTCTGGAATGAACTGAATATTGATCCGATTTTCGATGATTCAGGGGAATGTTTGTTTTTTGTAGGGATTCAATACGATATTTCGGAGCGAAAATATGCTGAGCAGCAGTTACGTATGGCAGCTTCGCTGACAGAAATGAACAGTAGGGGACAGCTGGAGTTCATTGGGAAGCTGAACCATGAACTTCGCACGCCGCTGAACGGGATTATGGGCATGATCGAACTTGTGGGCATGGGTGACAACAGTGAGGAGCAAAAAGAGTACCTGGAGCTTGCGCGTCAGTCAGGGGAGGCTCTTCTGAACATTGTCAACAATAGTCTTGATATGGCCAAGCTGGGCAGAGGGAAAATGAGAGTGGAGCAAATCGAATTTCAGCCGTTGAAGCTGATTCAACAGATTATTAAAACGCATGAACCTGCGGCGCAGAATAAACAAATTCGCTTGCTCTGTCATGCGGATCTGACTACTCCTGATGTACTCACAGGTGATCCTCTGCGTCTCCGACAAGTGCTGGATAACCTGCTCAGCAACGCCATTAAATTCACGGAACAAGGTGAAGTGCAATTACAGATGGACGTTGAGGAGCGGCGAGGGGATACCGTTATTCTGGTATTCACTGTACATGACACCGGCATTGGCATTCCAGATAATAAAATCAATCAATTGTTTGAAGCATTCACGCAGACAGACATCTCTCATGCACGCAAATTTGGCGGCAGCGGACTTGGACTCACCATCTGCAAAGAGTTGCTCGAATTGATGGATGGTCAAATTTCGGTGGAGAGTACCGAGGGGAAAGGTACGAAGTTTGAGGTAACCTTGCCTTTACTTCGACAACAGGCGATTCCTAACGTGGGGTAGTCTATGCAGAACGAACAGCCGGGAAGTGTCGGCTGTTTTTTTATGTTTTTTTATATTGTTTAGCGAACTGGCGTTCTGGTATAATGCAAGTGTTGAATGGGGGAGAAACAGCATGAGTAAAAGACGCAGAAGTAAAAGGAGCAAGGGCAAGCAACGATTTAAAAAGCAGATATTGACGCTGGTGGCCATGTTAATGGTAGCTCTCTATGCATGGGTTGGGGGAGAATGGTCTCTGGACATACCGTCCCAATTTGGGGGAAGCAAGGGGAGCGTAGATCATACCATCACATTCCCGGCCGAGCGCTATCCCGAAACGGCCAATCATATCAAGAAGGCCATCAAGGCAGGACATTCGGATGTATGCACCATTGATCGCAGTGGAGCTGAAGGTAATCGGGATTTGTCCCTCAAAGGTGTTCCGGTCAAAAAGGGGAAAGATCGGGATGAATGGCCAATGGCGATGTGTGCGGAAGGCGGAGCGGGTGCGGATATCCAATATATTAGTCCCAAAGATAATCGTGGTGCAGGCTCATGGGTGGGAAACCAGCTAAGTACATATCCGGATGGAACACGAGTAAAGTTTGTGGTGAAATAACGACGGACTATGAATGAGAAAGTAATTGATGGAGAAATGCCTTGGCTTTGAAAAAGTGTGGTGTAAAGTAAAAGGCAAAAATAAAACCAGACGTCGATTGAACTGCACCCCATTTGTTAGACACGACTAACAATGGAGGTGCAGTTTTTTTGCCTAAATTCAGTTTAGATGAGAAATTGAAAGCCATTCATAGATATCAGAATGGTACTGAAGGAGTCAAAAGTATTGCAAAATCATTACGGATAAATCATGAAACTTTACGTATGTGGATTAGGCAATACGAATATCACGGCGTCAAAGCTTTTGAAAAGAGCTATACAGCTTACACTAAGACATTTAAACTAGACGTACTCACCTATATAAACGAGAATGGGACGTCTCCAAATGAAGCTGCGGTCATTTTCAATATACCCTCTCCTAGGATTATTAGAAAATGGCGTATTCAATTCAATGAGGATGGAATGGACGGCCTGAAATCAAAGAAAAAGGGGCGTCCACTCATGAAAAATACGAACAAAAATATAACGAAGAAGCTAGAACCTGGCGATGAATCAGTTGAAGCTCTACAAGCTGAATTAGAACGTTTGCGTATGGAAAACGCCTATTTAAAAAAGTTGAATGCCTTAGTTCAAAACAAGGGAAAATCACCAAACAAGACAAAGCGCAAGTAGTCTATGAATTAAGGCTTGAATTCCCGGTGGTTGCATTGCTAGCGTTCGCTGAAGTCCCACATAGCACCTTCTATTACTGGGTGAAACAGTTTGACAAGCCCGATCTAGACGCAGACCTGAAACTCCTTATTCAATCCATTTACGAGGAACATCAGGGGCGTTATGGCTATCGTCGTATCCGTGATGAACT
>NZ_FNRR01000005.1:0-420215 GCF_900107875.1 Paenibacillus sp. 276b
AAGCCCCCCTCAAGATGAGATTTCCCAGTATGTAAGACCCCTTGAAGACGACGAGGTAGATAGGCTGGGGGTGGAAGTGCAGCAATGCATGGAGCTGACCAGTACTAATCGGTCGAGGGCTTATCCAATATGCAAGTTATAAATCGCACATTTCGTTTCGGATCTAGTTTTCAGAGAATAATCTCTGAAATGAAAATCGGTACATCACAGAATGTGTGTATGATTTTCAGTTCTACAAAGATTTCAAGAAGCAATGCTTCGACAAATCGCGTTTGGTGGCGATGGCGGAGGGGTTCCACACGTACCCATCCCGAACACGACCGTTAAGCCCTCTAGCGCCGATGGTACTTGGACCGCAGGGTCCTGGGAGAGTAGGACGCCGCCAAGCGAATTCCCTTTGGGGTATTTTTTTTGCCCCCCTCGTAAGGAAAAGGGAAATATATTGGGGCCCTTAGCTCAGTTGGTTAGAGCGCACCTCTGATAAGGGTGAGGCCGGTGGTTCGAGTCCACCAGGGCCCATAGTAATACCAGATATACTAAAGTGTATGGGGCCATAGCTCAGCTGGGAGAGCGCCTGCCTTGCAAGCAGGAGGTCAGCGGTTCGATCCCGCTTGGCTCCACCATTCCCTGATAGCTCAGTTGGTAGAGCACTCGACTGTTAATCGAGTTGTCACAGGTTCGAGCCCTGTTCGGGGAGCCATTCAGGAGAGGTGTCCGAGTTGGTCGAAGGAGCACGATTGGAAATCGTGTAGGCGCCAAAAGCGTCTCGAGGGTTCGAATCCCTCTCTCTCCGCCAGATAGAATTTTGTTACTGTGGCCCGTTGGTCAAGGGGTTAAGACACCTCCCTTTCACGGAGGTAACAGGGGTTCGAATCCCCTACGGGTCATATTTACATGGAGGCTTAGCTCAGCTGGGAGAGCATCTGCCTTACAAGCAGAGGGTCGGGGGTTCGATCCCCTCAGCCTCCACCATATAGATTTCTGAATAACGACGCGGGGTGGAGCAGCCCGGTAGCTCGTCGGGCTCATAACCCGAAGGCCGCAGGTTCAAATCCTGCCCCCGCAATTATACTTTCTTTCAAGAAAGTGATCTGGAACCGTGGTGTAGTTGGCCTAACATGCCTGCCTGTCACGCAGGAGATCGCGGGTTCGAATCCCGTCGGTTCCGCCATTTTAATCTTTACATGAGGAAGCTGTTCACTAAATCTGCAATATGGCACCGAACGCCCTAGATAAAGTGTAACGTTCCAAGATTAAACTTTATTGTGGCTCGGTAGCTCAGTCGGTAGAGCAGAGGACTGAAAATCCTCGTGTCGGCGGTTCGATTCCGTCCCGAGCCACCATTTATCACAACTTAATACGCCGGTGTAGCTCAACTGGTAGAGCAACTGACTTGTAATCAGTAGGTTGGGGGTTCAAGTCCTCTCGCCGGCACCATGTAATCCTGGAGGATTAGCGAAGCGGCCAAACGCATCAGACTGTAAATCTGCTCCCGTACGGGTTCGGTGGTTCGAATCCATCATCCTCCACCAGTTTTTCGAGTCATTAGCTCAGTTGGTAGAGCACCTGACTTTTAATCAGGGTGTCGAAGGTTCGAGCCCTTCATGACTCACCATTATATTTTGCGGTCGTGGCGGAATTGGCAGACGCGCACGGTTCAGGTCCGTGTGGGCTAACCCCCGTGGAGGTTCGAGTCCTCTCGACCGCACCATATATTTTGCGGAAGTGGCTCAGCGGTAGAGCATCGCCTTGCCAAGGCGAGGGTCGCGGGTTCGATTCCCGTCTTCCGCTCCAATATTTGCGCCCTTAGCTCAGCTGGATAGAGCGTTTGACTACGAATCAAAAGGCCGGGAGTTCGAATCTCTCAGGGCGCGCCATTATTTTCATAAGTATCGGGATGTAGCTCAGCTTGGTAGAGCACCTGGTTTGGGACCAGGGGGTCGCATGTTCAAATCGTGTCATCCCGATTTTTATATGCGGGTGTAGTTCAATGGTAGAACTTTAGCCTTCCAAGCTAATAGCGTGGGTTCGATTCCCATCACCCGCTTCATGGTAACATCAAAGAGAGCTCTTGCTTATTGCAAGGGCTCTTTTTGATATAGTAATCTTAAATAAGAAAATAGTGGGAGGACTTATGAAAAATAAAATAGAAACGCCAAAGATTCCCCTGGAACTCGAGGACTTATCGTTAACTTTAGAAGCATGGGAGAGTAAAGAAGAAATCAAACATGGACGATTTACCAATATCTCTATTGAGAATCAGAGCGCCAGCAGGGTTTCATTCGATAAAGTGGTCTTTGAGAACGTGATCTTCAGCCAGTCCTCTCTCCCCGAAGTTGAGCTTACTGATGTGATTTTTGATAAATGTGATTTGTCCAATATGGACTTTAACGGTTCTTTCCTACACCGGACAGAATTTAGAAACTGTAAATTGCTTGGTACTAAGTTTTCGAATAGCAGGCTCCAAAATGTAACCTTTCAGGGCTGTGTAGCTGACCTTTCTTTATTTCGATTTTCCAAGTTTAAACAGGTGAAGTACACAGAATGTTCTCTGGTGAGTGGCGATTTCTTTCAAGCTACAGCCCCAAAACTGGAGTTTTCTGAATGCAATATAGATCAAGCTCTTTTGTCTGGGGTTAAGCTTAAGGGAGTGGACCTTAGTGACTGTAGCTTTGAAAGGTTACACGTGGATATTGAGGACCTGGACGGATGCATCATCTCTGATGCTCAGGCTGCCTCTTTTGTTGGATTATTAGGCTTAATTGTGAAGTAAGTTTGATTATGCGAGTGATCTTTGTTTAAATGAAGAGATCAATGAATGTACAAATCATGCTTTCACTGATAAAAAGGAGGCGGATTATGAAAAGGGCTCTGGTTATTGGAGGAAATGGAACATTAGGCAAGGCTGTTGTTGCGAAGCTTCAGGAATATTCCGTTGAAGTCATTACAGCTGGCAGGCAATCCGGGGATTACCATGTAGATATGACCTCGACTGAGAGTATTACATCCCTCTTTGAAACGGTAACTAATATTGATTATGTCATTGTTGCAGCAGGCCAGACCCATTATGCGAAGTTGGAGGAGCTGACTCCTGAGAACAACATGATTAGTGTGCAGGGGAAATTACTCGGTCAAGTGAACATCGTCTTGATTGGGCAGCACTACATCAACGATAAGGGAAGCTTTACGCTGGTCAGCGGCATTATACAGGACCATCCCATTCTGAAAGGCGCATCCAGTGCTATGGTCAACGGTGCAATTGATTCGTTTGCCAAAGCAGCAGCGTATGAGTTGCCGCGAGGTATACGTCTGAATTCGGTTAGTCCTAACCTGTTTGTTGAATCCGCAGAGAAATATAAGGGTGTGTTTATTGGATTTAATCCGGTTCCTGTGGAGCGGGTCGCCAATACGTTTATCCAGAGTGCACTTGGTATCGAAACAGCCCAGAACTTTAAAATATATTAACTGTAAGGAATATTAAATAAAGGAGATCAACAGAATGTTCCTGTTGATCTCCTTTTGTTTTGGGTGAAAATGGATGTAGGCTTGAATGGGCAGATAAACCAAACATATCATTGTATGTTTAAGCGATAGGGTATGGGAAGGGGAAAGACCATGATTCGATTCGTTTCATTAAGAACATAGACATGCCCATTTTCCCCGTTGCCTTTAAACCGCTAGATACCATACTTAGACTTATACGGTATGGGCAGCTACAACCAATTAGTATCTTTCCAAGATGAGCTGAGTTTTCAGGCCATCGGCAGGAATGAGCCAGTTTTTGTTTGCTAGGACTTGCATCAGTTGAGTACGCAGTCCAGAAACTTCTGTAGAATCTGCTGTTTTGAACGAGATCTCAACGATATTCTCTACACCTGTGCCTGCTGCGTTGCGAATTGGCCATACTTCAAGGGTGAGTTCCTGTCCATTCCATGTGCCTTCATAACGTTGGAACGTTACCGGGCCGTAGGCACGGGATGCCGTGAGTTGTTGTTTACCCCAGTTGGAGGAGGACCAGTTTTTTAATTTGCCAGGCAGCTTGTCCAATAACATGCTCAAGGCTTCCTGCTGTGATGGAAGTTGTACGCCTGTAGCGTTGGTATCCACCTTTTTCGTGTTGGAGAAGCTTAATGTTTGTTTGCCATATCCCCAGTCAATTTCAGCCTCGTAGTTATCATCTGACGCATTAAATCCCTCTTGGTAAGCCAGAGTCAACGCCGCATTAACATCACCATTGATGACAGGATAGCGCTTTTTATAAGTCAGTTCATAATTGTTCTTGTCATCCTTCTTCCGAAAACGGACATCCCATCCTGCTTGATTTAGATTGAGTGCGTTAGTGTCGAAATACTCTGCACTAATGTTTCTTGCTGTGGAGTTCAAGCCAAGTGTCTGAATGACTTCACTGCGTGGTGTCCCATCTGTGTTCAATACCAGCTCCGGCTTAGCCAGGAACTTCACTTCATAAGCAGGAACGGCGTTTGCTGCTGCTGAGGCCTGTGGTGCTTCCAGAAACGTCAGTCCACTTCCCAATGTCACGATGCTCAGCATGAATGAGGCGGTTACCTTTTTCCATTTTTTCAAAACCAATCACTCCCTAGGCTGGATTAACGTACAGACCCACTTTATCGTCCGAGTATATGAAAGCGATTAAATGGAAGGGCTCGTTGCGTTAACCCTGCATAGATTTGATGAATGCCAAGCGATAGTTTATATGGGATAGCGGGATCATGAATTAAAAAGAGAGATGCTGTGGCTCATGTCCCGCAGTACTTCCTTGAAGCGGTTGACCTGGACGGAAGGATGACGATCCTTGTTGTGGACGGTGTAAATATGCCGCGGAGCCTGCTCCCCCGGAATGGGGAGGACCTTGATCAGTCCATGCTGCTCTTCCCACTGTACGGCCATTCGTGACATGAACGAGATATGACCGCCGAGTAGAACCAACTGCTTGATCGCTTCCAGAGAGTCCATCTCAACGGTGCTCCGCAGACGAATATCATGTTGCTCCAGCCATTGGTTGGTTAAACGGCGAGTGCTAGATTCATCCCCATGCAGTGCAAAAGGAACCTGTGCCATATGCTCAGGTTTCAGCACATCCCTCTGAGCCAAGGCATGCTGTGGTGAGCAGATTAATACCAGATCGTCTTCACACAACGTCTCTGCTTGCAGCACCGGCCCTACAAACGGTTCGGAAGAGATTACACCCAGATCAATCTGGTGACGGATCAACATTTCGCGGATAACGGGTGAAGGTTTGACTGATAACATAATTCGAATACCGGGGAATTCCTGAGAAAATGTATTCAAAATAGGTGGCAGCAGATACGTGGCTGGTACATAGCTCGCTCCAATGTGCAGGGTGCCCCGATAGAGGCTGTCATATTCCTGTACTACCCGGCGTGCCTCCTGGGTCAGGGCATTGATTTTGACGGAATAGTGTAAAAGGGCTTGTCCAGCCTCGGTTAGAAATGTCTTTCCACTACGCGATTCGAATAATCGCACCCCCATCTCTTCCTCCAAAGACTTCATATGAAAGGTAACAGTAGGTTGCTTGATACCTAGAAGTTCGGCCACGCTGGTCATATGATGATGTTTATCAATGAGTTCAACAATTTGCAGTTTAATCAGGTTCAACGAACTCAACACTCCTCTCACTTATACAGGGCCTCCATAATATAAGATGAATTAATGTTTTTTTTCATAAAGACGGAGAGTACAGGACCAATCTGAAGAAGCGGAGCTAAAAGCTTTCTGAAAGAAAGCTACTTCGGAAGCATATGCTTCGCCTTTATCCCCTGATTTCTCCCTTTGTAAAGGGAATCAAGGAAATCTGGGGATAACAGCGATCGGAAGATGGTGCTGTAATCGGAGTAGCAAAATGAAAAATTCATTTTAATCACCTTATATAGATTTAATCTATGAAGATCAACAGAATTCATCTAAAAAGTTAATTCCAATTTTACATTTCTAACATACAACTCGCGAAAGCGGACGTTAGACTGAGAACAGTACAAGAAGACAGGCAGGGATGCTTATGAAAATGGAAATTAGGGGAATTCAAAAATCATTCAATCGCACTCCCGCGCTGCTGCCCACGGATTTAACACTTCAGCATGGACAGTTTACGACGCTGCTCGGCCCATCCGGCTGTGGCAAAACGACGTTGCTGCGCATGCTGGCGGGGCTGGAGCAACCGGATGCGGGAGAAATCGTCGCGGATGGCAAGAGTTTTTACTCGGCGACGAAGCGAATAGATGTACCGACACATAAGCGTAATCTGGGCATGGTGTTTCAGGATTTTGCATTATGGCCGCATATGACCGTATACGAAAATGTGGCGTTCGGCTTGAAAGCCGGAAAGCAGAAATTGGATTTGCGCCAGAAGGTGACCGAAGCACTAAGCATGGTTCGCCTGCAAGGCATGGAGGATCGTTATCCTCATCAGCTGTCGGGAGGACAGCAGCAACGGGTTGCTTTTGCCAGAGCGGTAGCAGTAAGACCGGGGATTATCCTGTTCGATGAGCCACTAAGTGCACTGGATGCCGTGCTGCGGGAAGAGATGCGAATTGAGATGATGTCATTGGTGCGGGATATGGGATTGACAGCGCTGTACGTCACCCATGATCAGGTTGAGGCGATGTCGATGTCCGATGAGATTGTGGTGATGGAGAAGGGGCGGATATTGCAAAAGGGAACCCCGGAAACGATCTACGCATCGCCAAGCGATCCTTTTGTTGCTTCGTTTATCGGAAAGTCTAACTGGCTTACGCCTAATCAGTCCATGGTGAGACCGGAACATGTCTCCTGGAGCAAAACAGGTCATGACGATCTGTGTTATCAGGCGATAGTGCTCAGTGTCAGTTATGTAGGAGAGCGTTATGAAATTCGGGTGCAGATGGAGGGACTGGGTGTATGGACAGCCTATCTGGATCGAAGAGTACGCGTAGGAGAGAAGGTTCAGCTATATGTAGCCCCGGAGCGGATTTGCCGAATGAACGGACAAGACACTCCGAATGTGAAGCCTAGAGAGTTCATCGCAGCAGCCAACTGATCATGATGAGCATACAGCGTGAGTTTGCAGAAACTTGAATACTAATATAATCAGAAACCAAGGGAGATGGAATGAAAATGTTGGGTATGATAACACGGAAAAGAAGTGCAATGCTATTATTATCAGCGGTAATGAGTATCAGTTTGTTCGGATGTAGCACAGGTAATTCAACTACCGGGAATGCGGGTCAAGCTGCTGGGGAAGGCAGTACGGCTACTGCATCAGTGGAAACAACAAAACCAGCCGGCGGTAAGCTGGTATTGTACAGTGCAGGACCTCAGAAGCTGGCGGATAACATCATCAGCGGATTTACAGCCAAGACGGGCATTGAAGTGGAGATTTTCCAGGGTACGACAGGCAAAATTCTGGCTCGCATGGAAGCTGAAAAATCTAATCCGGTAGCGGACGTGGTTATCCTGGCTTCCCTGCCTTCGGCACAAGCGCTGAAAGCGGATGGTCTGACACTCCCATATCCTGATGCGGAGAATGCAGACAAGCTGAACAAGGATTGGTCAGATGCCGATGGCAACTATTTTAGCTCCAGTGCTTCGGCACTTGGAATTGTCTACAATACGAAGCTGGTGTCCACGCCACCAACCAGTTGGGCTGAGCTGGCAACACCCGCCTGGAAAGATGTTGTGAACATTCCTGATCCTACACTGTCCGGTTCTGCACTGGACTTCATTACGGGATACCTGAGTGTGAATGGAGATAAGGGCTGGGACTTGCTGGAAAGCTACAAAGCGAATGGTGTTGCGATGGCAGGAGCGAATCAGGAAGCACTTGACCCGGTTATTACTGGAGCGAAGAGCATCGTAGCAGCAGGTGTGGACTACATGGCGTATTCCTCCAAAGCCAAAGGTGAACCGCTGGACATCGTATATCCAGAGGAAGGGACTGTAATCAGTCCAAGACCGGCAGCGATTCTGAAATCGAGTCAGAATGTGGAGAATGCCAAGGCGTTTATCGACTACCTGTTGTCTGATGAGGCACAAAAGCTCGTTGCAGATGCTTACCTGATTCCGGGTCGTGAAGACATCGAGGCGACTAACCGGGCAAATCTGAAAGATATCCCGCAGCTTAAAGTGGATTGGAACTGGATGAGTGAACACGGAGATGAGACAGCGGCACGTTTCTCCGAGACTTTTAAATAAGAATAGTGTTATGACCTAACGATTGAGTAACTAGAGCAACTAGAGTGAAGAGACGATTGTTTTGTGGAAGTCATGTGAGGTGAAATCGTAGTGAAACCTGGTGTAATAGACAACAACCGTATTTTTCGGAGAGTGGGCGTGATTCTGGCCCTCTTTCTGCTGACGATAAGCATTGGTGTACCGCTCTTGCTGATTTTCTGGGAAAGTGTGTATCCAGACGGGCAGTGGGATTGGATGGCTCCGATTCGGACCATTACCGGGCAGCATTTATCCGGGGTGTTGCTGAATTCCGTCTGGCTGGGGATCTGCGTGGTAGCTGTAACAACGCTGCTGGCATTGCCACTGGCCTGGATGATGGCGAAGACCCGCATGGGTCAGCATCGCTGGGTGGACGTAATCCTGATGATTCCGTTCATGACCCCGCCGTATATCGGCTCCATGGGATGGATTCTGTTTATGCAAAAAGGGGGATACCTGCAGCAATGGGTGCCCTCCGCTGCGAGCTGGAGTGAGTTGTTCTTCAGCTTCTGGGGCATGGTGCTCATTATGAGCCTACATCTGTTCCCTTTCCTATATCTGTTGCTTCGGGATGCCATCATTCGCATTGGAGGCAACCTGGAAGAAGCGGGAGCGGTGCACGGGGGACGTGCGGGATACCGATTCAGACGCATTATTTTGCCACTGCTGTTGTCTTCCTATGGCATGGGGATCATGCTCGTCTTTGTCAAAACGATTGCGGAATTCGGAACACCGGCCACCTTCGGGCGCCGTATCGGTTATTATGTCATGACATCTGAGATTCACAAGTATATCTCCAGTTGGCCGATTGATTTTGGCAAGGCAACCTCGCTTGCATCGGTGCTGCTGTCGGTCTGTCTGGTGATGTGGTACATGCAGTCTGCCATGAGTCGGAAGTTCACGTACCGTCTGGTAGGGGGCAAAGGGCAGAGATCCAAACGATACTCCCTACGCGGCGGAGCGGGTTGGTTGTGTGGGTTGTATCTCGCGTTGCTGCTGATTCTGTCGGTGGGCATTCCGTATTTCTCCATTATTGCTGCATCGACTATGAAGCTGCGCGGCGCAGGATTGTCCTTCGACAATCTGACGCTGGATCATTACCGGGAATTGCTGTCCTGGGGATCGGTCAGTATGAAAGCAATCGGGAACAGTCTAGGGCTGTCACTAGCAGCTTCAACGGTTGCGGTTATTATCGGTACAGGTTTTGCATTGACGATTGGTAAATCGTCTTCCTTTATGCAGCGTGTCATTGACCTGTTCAGTCTGCTGCCGAATACGGTACCTGGCATTGTCATGGTGGTGGGTCTCATCCTGTTCTGGAATTCACCATGGATGCCGTTCACCCTGTACAACTCGTACGGAATGGTTGTTCTGACGTATGTGGTGCTCTTCTTGCCGTACACGGTGCAGTATGTCAAATCAAGCTTCACCCAGATAGACGGAACGTTGTTCCAGGCGGGTCAGGTCTTTGGCGGAAGACCGTTGTATATTCTGCGGCGCATTCTTCTACCACTGATCATTCCCGGTATGTTGGCCGGGTGGATGATGACATTCACCATTGCCACGCGGGAGCTGGTGGGATCACTGTTGATTTTGCCTCCATCGATGCAGACATCAGCTACGTATATTTTTGCTCAATTTGAACAAGGTCAGGTTTCATTGGGAATGGCGATGGCCGTGGTTACTGTCGTTATGACGGTACTGATGTTGCTCGGCATTGAAGTTCTGAATTCGAAGAGAAAGTGGAATGCATCATGATCAAACTGAAGGTATGGGGCGGCGCCGGGGAACACGGGCGCTCTGCCTATCTCCTTAGAGGGAGCAGGGTTCAACTTTTGCTGGATTGTGGCGTGAAAAAAGAAGGAGCCGGCGAGTATCCATTGATTGAACCGGAAATCGTCAAAGAGCTGGATGTGGTTTTGCTGTCTCACGCCCATGAGGATCATTCTGTCGCTATTCCATTACTTTATAGATTGGGGTATCAGGGTGAAGTATGGACGACGCGGGAAACCAGAGAGCAATTGGACACTTACTTCAGAGCTTGGCGAAGAAATATGGAGAGGGCAGGACACGCCCTTCCATACGAAGAAGGCGATGAACAATTGATTCGCTACCGATTTCTGGAGGACGAAGCCGAAGGTGGAACCTGGTTTGAAATGGTCCCTGGCGTTTCGGTGGTGTGGGGGCGCAGTGGACATCTTGCAGGATCGGTATGGTTCGGGCTGGAAATCGAGGATAAGCGGATATTCTATTCCGGTGATTACACCTCCGAATCCATGCTTTTGCAGGAGGATTGTCCAGCGGATGTATTCTGGCAGGCAAGGGTACCACGTAACAAGCGTGGATTCGATACTCCGGTTACTCAACGTTGGAAAACGGATATACGAACCGCCGTGAATGGTGGGCATGTCTTGGCAGGAGAGCCATCCGCGTCGCAGACTCTCCCCTTTGCTGCATCCGAAGGGGTGTTACGATCCCATGTATCAGCAGGGAGAACTGTGGAGCAAGGGGATTCCTATGCCGTATCCAAGGGAGTCGAAGTGAACCAAGCATCTTCATCCGACCTGCTCGATTTGGTGATTATGGATGCTGCCTATGGAACAGATCGCGATACGCAGGCCAACAAGCTGGAACAGCTGGAGCAGGCCATTCATGAGACCATTGCCCGGGGTGGAAAGGTGCTAATGCCTATGCCCTCAGTGGGTCGTGGTCAGGAAATCATGCTGTGGGCACAGCAGCAGTTCCCGGACGTTCCAATTGTAGTGGAACAAGGGCTGGTGGACGGTCTGAAGCAGCTTTTACGTGCTCCATATTGGCTAAAGGAAGAGGAAGAACACATATCGGGCTCTGTAAAGGAAGCAATTGAGCGTTTTTTGAGGGGTTATGGTTGGGAAATGCCTGTAACAAAGGAAAATCGAGAGCGGCTACTGCATCAACATGCTGCCTCTTTGTGGTTCATTCCGGACGGGATGATGCAGTCCTCTCTTGCTCGCTGGTACTATAGCCAGTTTGCGGACGATGAACATAATCTGGTACTGCTCACTGGGCATGTCTCTGCCGGCACCTATGCTTACAGGCTGTTGCAGAATCCTGCAAAACATGGAGCGTGCGAGGTGCGGAAAATTCGTTATAAGGTGCATCAGGGTTGGAAGGATGTCGAGAGAATGCTGCATCAGGTTCCTGCGAGGCATACGGTACTTGTGCATGCGGAACGGGCAGAGACGGATAAACTGAGAGAAGGCTTGCTCAGCGAAAAATCGGTCTCGGGGAAAGGGATTTTGCATTCGCTATCTCCTGGAGATGAGCTGTATCTGTAAGTTGAATTGGATAAAGATTGGATCTATGTAGGGCGTCCCTGGGGACGTCTTTTTGAATGTGGATTTTTAATAAAAAAAAGCATGATGAGAAGTTATGCTTCTCATCATGCATGGGAGATGATTCAAGGGGAGAATCATCTGGAAATCATCCGCTGTCTTTAAAATTAGATTAGGGCTCGCGCTGAATAGGATGCTCCAGCTCTGAATGGCCCATCAAGCTATCGAGGGCTTCACCGTCCACCAGGATATCGATACTTTCTACTTCATCGTATTGAAACATCGTCTGGGTCAGTGCATCCAATGCAAGC
The DNA here is from genome assembly GCF_900107875.1 of Paenibacillus sp. 276b. Taxonomy (NCBI): domain Bacteria; kingdom Bacillati; phylum Bacillota; class Bacilli; order Caryophanales; family Paenibacillaceae; genus Paenibacillus; species Paenibacillus sp. 276b. Next base: position 11,852 of record NZ_FNRR01000005.1, read on the forward strand.
AGCTCGCCACTGGTTCCCAATTTGGCCTCATCCGGAATATGAACATCCAAAGTGACTTTGCCCTCACCGTACTGTAGGGAGAGCAATTCGACTTTTTCCCAGAGGGATACGAGCTCCGAATCGGTATTTTTTTGTAAAGCTTCAAATGTTTTTTTGTATTTCTCGGAATCGTCCTTGTATTCAATTTCCTGCTCTTTTTTCTCAAGTTCCAGTACCTGGGCATCTGCGAAATACACATCTACCGCTTTTGTGTTCATTGAGCCCAGATCCACCTCTGTTTCGGATGGGTTTGGTGACTGTCCTCCCTGAACAGCAGGTTCGGCCGATCCGGATTCACTGACTGGCTTCTGAGCACAACCAATGCCAACTATCATTAAGAAGGATAAGACGAGTGCACATCCCAATTTCGTTTTCAATGGATCACATCCTCCAGCATATTTTCATTATGTTTTATCATTTAATTTATACCCAGATATTCCTTAATCCCATCTGCTATCGCTTGAGCCGCTTTCATCTGAACAACATCGGAAGACATCAGTTCTTCATCCATAACATTACTCAGGAATCCCACTTCCAAAAGTACTGCAGCCATGGTCGTATCTCTGATCACTTCCAAGTTTCCATTTTTCACACCACGGTCTTTGAGCCCCATGGCTTTAACCAAACGTTGATGAATGATATTGGCTAATTCCTTGCTGCTGCTGCGTTGATAGTAGAACGTCTCTGTACCTGTCGCCTGGGGTGAGGACTCCACATTATTGCCATGGATAGATACAAAAACATCCGCGTTTAATTGATTAGCGAGCCGAACACGCTCCGGGCGAGTGGGATAAGTATCACCGTCACGAGTCATCACCAATTCGATATCCGGCTCATTGAGAAGCAGTGCTTGTACTTTGAGAGCCAATGCCAGATTATATTCTTTCTCGGGTTTGTTGGTGATGCTGGTTGAACCTGGATCTTTACCCCCATGGCCTGGGTCGATGACAACAACCTTGCGTCCTGAATCGCCTACAGGAGTTACAGGAACGGGTGTGACGTTATCTCCCGAAACATTTAGATCGATAATTAGTTTATCGGCAATGATGTTCTGGCTGTACTGTACATCCTTCACCTGATTCAATTCAACGACAATTCGAACTTGACCAGGGTCTTGTTTAAAAAGAGAATATCTAACTTCCGTTACATTGGGGTATGCGTCCACATCCAATTTACCATTCATGTTTTGATTCAAAGGTTGCGATAGATCACCAAACACTGCTCCGGGCAGATCCACGACCAGACGATCGGGATTCTTCAAAGTCGTCATCACTGGTTTGGATTCACCATCCATAGACACGACGAGCTGATTGTTGGCAAATTGGATATCGGTAACATGTGTTAGCGATGCTGGGTTACCGTTTCCTGAACCGTTGCCCGGCTCAACATTGAGCTCTTTACTGGTGGCGGTGTTGATTAAGTATACAATCTTCTCCTTGTTGTTCCATTTCACGTTGAGTCCCATTTGTTCACTGACAAATCGAATGGGTACCACCATGGTGTTATTTAAAATGAGTGGAGCTGTGTTCAGGGTAACTCGCTTGTCAGCGACCATGGCTTGCTTTTGATCAACGGTTAAAGAAATCGTCTTGTCATTTTGCTGGATCTTTACATTACGTGTATTTTGATTCCAATCCACTTTGAATTTCAAATTTTCGGCAACGACACGAATCGGAATCATAACATTCTTATTCACGATGGTCACCTGAACGTCACTTGGGAGGATTAATTCCTCGCCGTCCAAGAAGATTTTCGACGTGCTTGCAGCCGCATTTCCCTGATGAGGGAGTACAACCAGCAAGAACAGACTCAAAAACAGGAGTAAAATCGATTTTTTCATTATGCACCTCTACTATTTAGATCGTTACTGTATGGAATACTTATCCAGCTTAAACCATTCGGCAAACTCATTACGGCTGATTTTCTTAAAAGGCTTCACCTTGTTACTCTCTATGCTATACCTATAAAGTATCATTTGATCAGACGGGTACTCACTGATGTAATCTAGCATTTTTCCGTTTTTTTGCCACAAAATCAGATTGGTACTAATATAATTGGTTGCCCTTGGTAGGTATACAAAGCTCTCTTTCTGAACATTGTAGATGGCTATTGAGCTTTTGGAGGGATCTCCGTAAGAGAAGGCTATCTGATCTTCGTTGGGTGCCCAGTTATAGTCGGCAATCGTTTCTATGTTTTTCTTGCCTGCTTTTTTCAATCGATCATTTAATTCCGTCACTTCACCCGTTTGAAGGTTAAGCAGCATCAGAGTGTTTCCTGAGCTACGTTCTGCGTGTATAGCAAGCCATGTATTGGAGTTAGAGGCAACAACACTTGTGATATCGAGCCAATTGTCCTCCAAGTCACTCGTTTCAATCGTATATTTCTGGCTCCCCTTGGTGACGACAATGGATTGAATTACGTTTTGTTCAAATGTGGGCATACCTTCCAATCTCACTGTAGTAGCGGTTAAAGTAATATTTCCTCCCTTCAAGATGATTTTGTTGGTACTGTTGCTCTTTTTAAAAGGTGTGACGCTTGAATAGATGGAAGGAGTTACAGAAGGCGCATTAACGGAACGTTGTGAAATTTGTTCTGGTGCAGCTGGTTTGGCACCAACAATAGATGACGATGTAGTCGTCAATCCCCCCAGTAATAACACAGTTGAAAACCAAATAGCAGCGTTGTTCATCTTGGTATCTCCTTCCGCTAGAGACAGTTTATAACCCTCAACATATCGATTCCAAAATATACCTTCGTTATATAAACGGTAAAATTGTAAAAATGTTTCTTTTTTGATCGTTATTTATCTATTTTTATTTATAGAAGCATCTTGTGAGCATTTCATTTCGGACAAAGAGTCGCTATGGTTGGAAGAGTGTAATTAAATTTCATAAAATATTTGACTTGTGAAATTTTATATCATATACTGGGTGAAATTATGGCAGGATGACGTGTTCATCGGGTCTGGCGGGAGGTTGTGAATGGATGGATACAGGCAGCTATCCGATGTGGGAGCAATATCGCTTGAAACGGGAGCATTACATCATTGGACTGATGTCAGGCACGTCCCTCGACGGGACGGATGCGGCATTGGTGCGTATTCTGACAGATGACAGCGGGGCATTGCAAAAGATCGATCTGGTTGACTTCGTCTGCGTACCTTACTCCAATGAATTGAGAGAAGTGCTGATTCGACTATGTTCACCGGAGACGGCACGTGTGGATGAGCTGACGGCTGCACATTTTGGCGTATCGGAGTGGTATGCTCAGAGTGTCAGAGAGCTTATTCGATCCTCAGGAATCTCATCCGGTCAGGTGGATGCGATCAGCATGCACGGACAGACTGTATGGCATGCACCAGTAGCCTCGGCTTTTCCAGGACCAGCAGGCGAGAGTCTTCCAGTAGTGTCCACGTTGCAGATTGGCGAAAGCGCCGTTGTACGTGAACGAACGGGCCTGCCAGTGATCGGCAATTTGCGGGCACGGGATATGGCGGCTGGCGGGGAGGGAGCGCCACTTACCCCTTATGCCGATGCGTTGATGTTCCGCAGTCCGGAGGAAGGACGTCTGGTGCAAAATATCGGTGGTATTGGCAACGTTACGGTGCTGCCATCAGCGTCTTCTAATGAAGGCATTTCGGCTTTTGATACGGGACCTGGCAATATGGTGATGGACGCGATCGTACGCCAGGCGACTGGTGGGCGGCAGCACTATGATCCAAATGGAAGCATCGCCGCACAAGGAAAGTTTGATCAGGATCTGGTGGATCTGTGTTTGGACGATACCTATTTCAAAAGGCTGCCTCCCAAGAGTACCGGACGTGAAGTGTACGGTGCAGCATATGCAGTACGCTTGATGGAGATGGCCGCTGCGCGTTCTTTATCCCTGGAGGATACGCTGGCTACCGCCACTTGTCTGACCGCGGAGACGATCGTGCGTGCAGTGAAGGATTTTATCCTGCCCAAGGTGCACATATCGGCCATGCTCGCCTGCGGTGGAGGCACTTCCAATGCTACGTTAATGGAGATGATCCGTCAGAGACTTCCGGAAGGCATCCGTTTGGAGCGAACAGCGGACTATGGTATACCAGATGATGCCCGTGAAGCGATTGGATTTGCCCTCCTTGGCCATGAGGCACTCATGGGCAGAACCAACACGCTCCCGGCAGTAACCGGCGCGAAACACGCCGTAATATCGGGCAACCTGACACTGTAGTGCAGCATGGCTTTTGAATGAGTTGAATAAGCAAGGGCGTTTAATCAATTAGACTCTATTGGAATTATAGGATAAAATGCTTGTACATGAAGGCAGTACGGAAAGGAGGAGCGGATGGAAGGCATGAAAGGTGGACTTGTACGTTTACGCGCATTAATGGATGACTTGACACCGTCGGAACGGAAGATCGGTGCTTACATTCTCGATCATCCCCAAGAGACGGTTCAGTCCTCGGTGGCACAGCTGTCTGAACGGAGCGGTGGCAGCCCGGCTGCCATTATCCGTCTCTGCAAATCACTGGGTGTAACGGGTTTCCAGGAGCTGAAGCTGAAGATTGCCGGAGATTTGCAGACAGGTGAGCAATACCAATATACGGAGATTCGTCCCCAGGACTCCATGGAGAGCATTATTCAGCATGTGTCCGCAAACAATATTCAGTCGGTGAAGGATACCGTTCATATTTTGGACCCGCGTCTGGTGGAGCGGGCAGTGGATGTTCTTCATCGGGCGAACCGGATCTTTTTCTACGGGGTGGGGGCCTCCAACCTGATTGCGCTGGATGCACACTACAAGTTCATGCGAATCAATCGCACAAGCTTTTCGTTCGCCGATCCGCATATGCAGATTTCGTCCGCAACGACGCTTCGCGAAGATGATGCGGTGGTATGTATCTCGTATTCAGGGGAGACTTCGAACGTGATCTCCTGTCTGAAGCATGCTCGTGAAGGCGGCGCTGCAACGATTAGCATTACCAAGTGGGGGAGCAATACACTCAGCAGTTTGGCGGATGTACCCCTGATGATTACTTCCACCGAAAGCGATATCCGGAGCGGAGCAACTTCGTCACGCATCGCACAGCTGAACGTGATCGACATTTTGTATCTGGCGATTGCCAGCCGCGACTACAACCAGTCGGTGGAATATTTGGAGAAGAGTCGGCAGGCTATTCTGGAGCATAAGTGAAGTAGAACCATATGAATCCCTTTCTGTTTATACAGGAGGGGATTTTTTGACGGATTATATTCGCTTTTAGTATAAAAAAATTATAAAAAGAGCCCAGACTAATGTCGGGCTCTTCTCTTTCAACCTCTAGGAATACTTCTGTACGGCTCAGGAAGGACCCGCAATGGCGCTGCGGACAAATCCGTCAGCCAGATCAAGTCTTCGCTGAGCTTCCACGGCGTCCACGCCTGCCATCAGCATGACGATTGCTGTTTTTACATGACCGTCTGCACCGGCAAAAACCTGTTCAATGTCCGCTTCGTTCGCTCCGGTTGCCAGATGGATCATGCGTTTGGCCCGATGGACAAGTTTTTCATTCGAAGGGTTCAGATCGACCATGAAATTACGGTAAACCTTGCCCAGACGAATCATGGCAGTAGTGGTGAGCATGTTCAGAATCATTTTCTGGGCGCTGCCGGCCTTCATACGTGTTGAACCCATGACAACCTCTGGGCCGACAACAGCCTCGATGCTCACATCAGCCAAAAGGGTCATCGGCGTACCTGCGTTGTTACTCAGGCTGATTACAGTAGCTCCGATCTCCTTGGCGTGTCTCATCGCACCCAGCACATACGGCGTCCGGCCACTGGCTGCAATGCCAACCACGACATCGTTTTCGTCTATTCCATGTTCATCAAGGTCTGCGGCTCCCAATTCCTCGCTATCCTCAGCACCTTCAACCGGGTCCTTCACTGCCCTGAATCCTCCTGCAATAATACCCTGCACCATGGAGGGAGGGGTTCCGTAAGTAGGAGGGCATTCCGAAGCGTCAAGTATTCCCAATCGTCCACTGGTACCTGCACCTACATAAAATAGCCTGCCGCCAGATTGAAAGGCCTTCAAAATCAGGTCCGCCGCTTGAGCAATGACCGGAATCAGGGGCTGAATGAGCTCCGCAATCCGTTGATCTTCCTTATTAATTAGCTCCATAATTTCTGCCGAAGGCAATTCATCTATATGATCCGTTAGTGGATTGGGTTGTTCCGTTAGTAGTGAGTTCAGCATGTGATTCATCCGTATGGCCTCCTTCTCTCTTTTAAAATGATTCATTCAAGGAACAGCGTATTCTTGCCAGTTGTGCTGCACCAATCGCTGGAGCAGGGGCATCTTCACGATATACAAAGTCCAACTCTTCATAATATCCCGATAACTTCTGGATAAATGTAGTTCGGAAAAGTGCAGCGTATCGAAACAATGATCCAGACAGGACAACCTGAGTGGATGCAAATTCGGGATGACGGGCAATCAGCGCCTTGGCGGTATCCGCCAATTGTGCGGCCTCATCGATGATCAGTGCCCGGGCGGCCTCATCCCCGGATTCAGCAGCCTCTATAGCCAGACGGGCGATGGATGCGGTCTCGGTTTTGCCCCAATCCGTCTGGTACACCCGTGCCTTTAACTCCGATATATCCCGAAGGTTCAGTTTCTTTAGAAGAAGGGGGGTTAAACGGGTTGGAGGAAGAACACCGTCATAGCTCTGCATTACCACTTGGAGTGCACGCTGCCCAATACGATAGCCGCTCCCCTCATCTCCGAGCAGATGACCCCAGCCTCCTGCACGGTATCGCTCTCCTTCCAGCGTAAATCCGTACACGATGGATCCTGTTCCAGAGATGCACAATACACCGTGAGTATGTCCGAGAGAGGCCATCAGAGCAATCTCTCCTTCGGATACAACCCAGACTGGACACCCTTCTGATCCCTGTCGATTCCGACTCTTCATATAGTTATTAACTGCGTCGGCTATAAGTTGCCGTTCTTGGATCGTATCTACACCTGACATGCCGAGGCATATACCTTCACAATTTGTCGATAAATCACTTTTTAGATCAAATAGCTGTTCCAGCACTCGTTGCAGTTCGGAAAGGGCCTGTTCCAGTGGTACGCTGTGAGGATTTGTGGGACCGCCGCTGAGCCGGGCGAGAATTTCGCCAAACTCAGAAATGATTGCTGCATCAGTATTGGTACCGCCTCCATCTACGCCTACATATACTCGCAAAGTGGCTCACCTCGATTGCTTGAGTTTTCTTTTTACATAGTATAGAGGCATAAAATGAAAAAGTAAAATTAAATTTTATAATAAAAAATAATGTTGAATTTTTATTTCATAGCTCATATAATGAACTCAATCTACAATTTTGGAAGGAATTAATACTGTTAATGTTAACTAAGTTGACGTTAATATTGCATTTAAGAGATTAATCCTGCGTACGTTCAGGTCTAATCCATAAGGGAGGTGCATTTTCCTTACTGCCACGCTCAATAATCTGTTAAGTCGTTTAAGGATGGATGATTTCAAAAGGGGTAGCATGGTTAGGCAATGCAATTATCGGGAGACGACACGCGAAGGAGATGAAGGGATGAAAAAGAAGGGTCTGGTATGGGCAATGTTGTTGATGATGGTCTGGGTTACTGCCTGCGGGAATAGCGGGGGCGCTGCTTCAGATGATCCCAATGCAGAAGATACGGTGACCGTATGGACTTATCCAGTACATGGGACATATGAAGATGAACTGAAGGATCTGATCGTTGATTTCAATAAAGAACACCCGAACATTACCGTGAAGACGGAAATGCTCTCCTGGGCGGAAGGGCCCAAAAAATTCGATGTCGCTCTAAACGCGGGCAACCCGCCGGATCTTTACTTTCATAGTGTAGATGGCACATATGTGAATACGGGATTGGCACTTGAGCTGGACAACTACCTGACACCTGAGATCAAGGATGACTATCTGCCAGGTACGCTTGAATTAGGCCAGATCCAAGGGAAACAGTACGGAATGCCGTTGTATCAATTCCAATGGGCATGGGGTGGCAACAAACGCATTCTCGAGGAAGCGGGTATTGACTGGAAATCCATTCAGCAAAATGGCTGGACCTGGTCCGAATTCAACGCTGCCGCAGCCAAGCTGACCAAAACGCTGGATGGTGGGGCTAAACAATATGCACTGGTTACCGACGGAACCTCGCTTGATTTCATTGAAATGTTGTCCCGAAACAACGGCATGATTGACGTTCTCGATAAAGCTGGCACATTCCAATGGAATGATGGTCGCATTCTGGATACTCTCTCTTTTATCAAAAATCTGATGGATCAAGGTTATATGCCGAAAGAAACGGCTGCTCTTGCTCCAGCAAAACGGACGGATATGTTCTACGCGGGTGAAACGGCGATCATCTCCAAAGCGATTCCTTATTATGATGTGATGATTCAGAACCGCAACAAGGATATTGATGACGGCAAGGTACAAGGGGAGAAAATTGATTTTGTCCTGCTGCCTGTACCGCATAATGATGATCAACCTGCGGCAACAACGATGGGTGGCGAAGGGTATGTAGCCTTCAAACAGAAGAAGGACAAAGGTGAACAGCATGCTAAAAATACGTTCCTGGTTATGGAGGCACTCAGTGGTGCCAAAGCAGGGAACTCGGCCAATGAACTGGCGCTTCCATTCGTAAGACAATCCCAGGTGGATCTGTTTAAAGGAAAAGAACTTGGTCAACCGGATAATCTGGCTGCTGCAAAAGTCATGGCAGAGAATATCGCTATGCCGGTTGTACTGGAACTGGATATCGACAAAGCATCACAGCAAAAACAATTCAAGGAACAAGTTGTGAAGCCTAACATTCAGGCGCTGTTCTCGGGTGAGAAGACACCGGAGCAGATCGCAGAAGACTTCAAGAACAAAGGCCAGCAGATGTTTGGACAATAACTCGGACCATACAACATAACGCAAAACTACACTGATTAGGAGAGGAGGATTCGCCATGCAGACCGCCCTTGCGCCAAAACCGTCTGTGCCCCGGACTTCCCGGGTTGCCCGGTTTTGGCGAGACTACGGGTGGGCGTATTTGTTTATTTTGGCGCCTGTCCTGCTGTTTCTCATTTTCACACTGTATCCCGTTCTGACGGCTCTCGTGATGAGCTTCCAGAAATACAACATTATGAACTCGACGTGGGTTGGATTGGATAACTACGAGCGACTGGTGAAAGATGAGACGTTCTGGAAGTCGATTAAAAATACACTCATCTTTACTGTAGGTACGGTACCGGTCAATATTCTCATTACTTTTGTACTGTCCTACTTCATCTACCAGATGAAAAGCAAGTGGCAGACGTTCTTCAAAGCAACATTGTACCTGCCTGCGGTAGCATCCGGAGTAACCATCTCCATCGTATGGCTGGCGATCTTTGACCCGACAGATTCGGGACTGCTGAACCGCTTCCTTGGCCTGTTAGGCCTTGATCCGGTGATCTGGCTGGGCCAATCGGGAACGGCACTCTTTTCACTCATTCTGATGAACTGGCTCGGATCGCACGGAGCGGGCATTATTCTATATCTGGCAGCCATGGGCGGTATTCCGAAATCACTGTACGAAGCGGCGGATATTGATCATGCCAGCGGCTGGACCCAGTTCAGCAAGATTACATGGCCGCTCCTCAAACCAACGACGCTGTATCTGCTCGTGACAGGTGTGATCACGTCTTTCCAGGTGTTCATATCGGTATATCTGATGACACAGGGTGGACCGAACTTTGCGACAACAACGATCGCTTATCTGATCTATGAGACGGCATTCAAGTTCTATGAGTTCGGATTGGCTTCTGCACAGTCGTTCGTACTGGCGATTATCATCATTGTTATCTCCGTCATCCAGTTCAAATATTTCTCCAGCGATATTGAGTATTAGAGGTAGTTCAAAACACGTACTATTAGAGCACGTTGCATTAAGCATCCGGGGGTGAATGAAATCCATGAAATCAACACAGAAAAAGACACTGCTTGTCGTTGCATCCATTCTGCTGGTGGTTTGGGCACTGGTGACGGTCATTCCGATGTACTGGATGCTAGTCGGTTCGGTGCAGGATAGTGCGATGTCGGCTTCCTTCAAACCGCAGATGATCCCGGAGCAGCTGTCGTTATCACCATATGAGCGCTTTTTTGCCAAAACTGATGCCTGGCGCTGGCTGTACAACTCGCTGCTCATCTCGGTCATTCTAACCGTGACGAATGTATTCTTCGCCTCCCTGGCGGGATATGCGTTCGCCAAACTGAAATTCCCGGGAAGTCAGGCGGTATTCTGGACCTTGCTGGGGACGATGATGATTCCGGCACAGGTGACCCTGATTCCCTTGTATATTCTGATGGTCAACGTGTTTGACCTGGGGGATACGTATACGGCCATTATTCTGCCTGCTGCGGTCAGTGTGGGCAACATTTTCTTGATGAAACAGTTCATGTCAACGCTGCCCACATCGCTGATTCATGCGGCACGTATTGATGCATGCAGTGAGTTCGGCATCTTCTGGAAAGTGATTCTGCCGATGGCGAAGCCAGGGATCGCGGTGCTGGCGATTTTCACGTTTGTAGCTTCGTGGAATGAATTCTTCTGGCCATTCCTGATCACTAACTCCAACGAGATGCGCACCGTTCAGGTGGGGCTGGCTTCGTTCGTATTTGCCGAATCAACGGATTTCGGCGCAATGATGGCAGGGGCAACAATTGGTGCGCTGCCGATGATCATTCTGTTTTTCTCACTGCAACGTTATTTCCTACAGGGCATTACGATCGGTGCAGTAAAAGGTTAAGGTGAACTGTTAGTTCAGGACAAGCGACAACGTAAAGGGGGATCTACCTATGGCACGCGTGGAGTTTCGCCAAGTGCGCAAAGAATTCAAAGACGATCATAAAGGAACGTTCACGGCTGTGGCCGGCTCGGACTTTGTTATAGAGGATAAGGAATTCGTGGTTTTTGTGGGTCCTTCGGGCTGTGGCAAGACGACATCACTGCGGATGATTGCGGGACTGGAAAAACAGACGAGTGGCGATATTGTCATCGGGGAACGGGTCGTGAACGACCTGCATCCGAAGGATCGCGATATCGCGATGGTATTTCAGGATTATGCACTTTATCCGCATATGACGATACGTGAAAATCTGTCCTTTGGTCTGAAAAATCTCAAGAAACCAAAATCCTATATTGATGAACAGGTACAGAATGCTGCCGCCATTCTGGGGCTGGAGGCGATGCTGGAGCGCAAACCGCGCGAGCTGTCCGGTGGTCAGCGCCAGCGTGTGGCGGTAGGACGTGCGATCGTCCGTGATCCGCAGGTGTTTCTGTTCGATGAGCCGCTCTCCAATCTGGATGCAAAGCTGCGGGTGCAGATGCGGGTGGAATTGGGCGAACTGCATAAGCGGCTCGGTGCCACAATTGTATACGTCACGCATGACCAGGTGGAGGCCATGACACTTGGGGAGCGAATCGTGGTCATGAATCATGGAGATATCCAGCAGGTGGCTTCACCGAAAGAATTGTATGCGAGTCCACGTAATATGTTTGTTGCCGGATTTATCGGTTCCCCGGCAATGAATTTCATTGATGCCCGGATTGAAGGCACGCAGGTTGTTGTGGACGGAGCATCATTCACCTTGCCAGAAGATGTACTCGCTCGTCTTCAGAGCTATCAAGCCAAACCGGTGATTATGGGTCTGCGTCCAGAGCATATTTTTGGTGACGATGTCGCTCCGAATATCCCGACAGATCATACGCTGCATGCGCGGGTTCAGGTTGTAGAGCATCTGGGCTCCGAGAATCTAGTGTATTTCCATTCGGGTGCCCGTACCGTTACGGCCAAGGTTCACCCGGAAACACATGCTTATGTAGGAATGGACAAAAATTTTGTACTGGACCTGCGTAAGGCACACTTTTTTGACCCAGAGACGGAACTGGCGATTGGACGGGAATAAGAAACGAGCTGCAAGAAAGGGAGTGTGGGGATGCGTAAGCTGAGTGAAGTGTTGGTAAAGTCGGGGGCGGAAATCTATCGGGATATTATTCCGGTGGCCCTGTACAGTGTTGTCAGCTCCATCGTGCTGGTACCCATTCTGATGTTTGCTCCGCTGCCAATCGCGGTGCTGCTTTTGGCCGTGATTTATATGCCAATCCTGTTCGGTGTCAGTTATGCCGTGCATCACAGGCTGGAACGCAAGGAACGCCGCAATGGTCTTAAGGATATCTGGAACGGAACGATGAAGGGATTCATCCCGGGAGGGGCAGTAGGTGTGCTTTTCGCCGTGCTTGGCTTCATTCTCTGGTCAACCTGGTGGTATTACGGCGGACAGGGCGGGATTACAGGCACAGCGGTGAGCATGTTCCAAACGTTCTTCGTCCTCATGGCGCTGATGTCGCAATTCTATACCTGGCAGCTTGTTTTGCAAAAAAACATGGGCATCATTCAGGCGATGGGGGAAAGTGTGAAGTTATTCTTCCGTCATCCGGGGTACACGATGGGAGCCTGTTTTCAGGGGCTGTGTCTGACGGCTTTGCTAATGCTGACGGTTGTTGGCTTCGGAGCGCTGTTCGCGGGCATGTTTGCCATCTATCAGCATAAGGTCGCCCTTAATGTGCTTGAACCTGAAGAGGAACCTGTCACATCTGGCGGCAATGACCACCAACATACGGGGTGGATAAGCCAGGGGAATGTGTGATGGGTGTAAAAACTGGAGTTGATCTTTTATCCAGCGGGTTATCCCACCCATGGTTAACGGATGCGCGTATTGGCCTGATGACGAACCCCACAGGTATTACGGCCGACTTTGTCTCTACGGTGGATGTTTGTGCCGGGTTGGCAGATGCCAAACTTACAGCGCTTTATGCGTGTGAGCACGGGCTGGATGGTGAGCTTCAAGCTGGTGTTCGATTCGGGGATACGGTGCACCCACGTCTGGGCATCCCTGTGTTCAGCCTTTATGGGGAACACAAGAAGCCTACGCCTGCGATGCTGGCTGAGGTGGATACGGTGCTGTTTGATATTCAGGATGTGGGCGTTCGTTATTACACGTATGCATCCACTCTGTTCCACATGATGGAGGCCTGTGCCGAAGCAGGCAAACGCTTGTTGGTGCTGGACCGACCCAATCCGCTGGGCGGGGATGCGGTAGAAGGCGGCCTGCTAAGCGCGGGGTATGAATCACTCGTTGGCGCTTGGCGTGTTCCTGTCCGCACCGGACTGACGGTCGGTGAATTGGCTCTGTTGGTCAACAGTGAGATGGAGGTGCCCTGCGAACTGGATGTGATAGCAATGGAAGGGTGGCGGCGCTCCATGGAGTTTACGAATTGTGAGCTTCCTTGGATGCTGCCCTCTCCCAATATGCCCACGCTGGACAGTGTGCGGGTGTATGCGGGTACTTGCCTGTTCGAAGGCACCAATGTATCAGAGGGCAGGGGCACGACTCGCCCATTTGAGTGGATTGGAGCCCCCTGGATTGAGGGTGAACGACTGGCGGAACGCTTTCGGGAACACAAATTGGAGGGTGTACATGTGCATCCGGTCTACATGTCGCCAACCTTCTCCAAACATGCAGGTGAGCTGTGCGGAGGTGTGAGGATTTTCGTGACGGATAGCAGGGCACTCCGGGCGGTAGATACAGGTCTGGTGCTTTTGCATGAACTGGCATCGCTCTATCCGGAGCAATTTCGTTGGTTGGAGCCGCCACAGCCGGGTTCCCGTTATTTTATTGATCTGTTGACCGGAGGCAGGAAAGTCAGGGATGTCATTCATGACCGTGAAGAGTTAGTACGCTTGATGGAAGCATGGAATGCAGAGGCAGAGGAATGGAAGGAACGGCGTAAGCCGTTTTTGCTATACCCATAAAGTATGGAATTCATCAATAGAATGTCGCGTAATGTACGGATGATGTTTGTCATGGGGAGGAGGCATGGAATGAGTGAGCCAAAAGAGATATACCCGGTGAAGCTGAAACAGATGACCTTGCGTGAGAAAATTGGACAAATGCTGCTTTGTGGATTTCATGGCACTGAGGCTGCCGGTGATGTGGATGCTTTTCTGCGAAAGTATCCCATTGGCGGCGTAATCTATTTTGCGCGCAATGTCGAGTCACCGGAGCAGGTAGAGCGGCTATCGTTGGGGCTGCAACGGATTGCTGTCGATAGCGGTAATGTGCCGCTCTGGATATCCATTGATCAGGAAGGCGGCATGGTGGCCCGGATTACCGAAGGGATCGCCCTGATGCCGGGACAGATGGCGATTGCCGCAGCAGGTTCTATCGAGGATGCATACCAGGCAGCCTATATCAGTGGGGTGGAGCTGAGATCCATGGGGATTAACATGAACTTTGCTCCGGTCCTGGATGTAAACAACAACGCCGCCAATCCGGTAATCGGTGTGCGTTCATTTGGGGAATCACCGCAGTCCGTGGCAGCGTATGGGGCCAGGAGCATTGCGGGAGTCCAAGATGCTGGCATTTCAGCGACAGCCAAACATTTCCCGGGGCACGGGGATACGGATACTGATTCGCATCTGGATCTCCCGGTCATCCCCCATGATCGGGAACGGGTAGAGCGTGTGGAGCTGATTCCGTTCCGGGCTGCCATAGAAGCAGGTGTTGATGCAATGATGTCGGCACATATTTATTTTCCGGCTCTGGAACCGGAGCGTCTGCCTGTGACACTATCGCGAGCCGTGTTAAGTGGATTGCTTCGTCAGGAGCTAGGGTATGACGGCATGATTGTAACGGATTGTATGGAGATGGACGCGATTGCCGCCAACTATGGCACTGTCGATGCAGCTGTGATGGCGGTAGAGGCCGGCGCAGATCTGGTGTTGATCAGCCACACAGCTCAACTTCAAGCAGGGGCGTTTGAAGCGCTGCTGGCAGCCGTGCAGAGCGGGCGAATCAGCGAGGCCCGCATTGACGAATCTGTAACCCGGTTGCTGAAGTACAAGGCCAAACGAGGCCTGCTGGAGAAGGGAATAGGCACAGGTAATGATGAAGTACACGGTTCGGTGTCGACTTCTCTCTCCGCTGAGGCATCAACTGATCCAGCTTCAGCGAAGCTCCAAGAGCGCAACCACCCGTTACACCTAGAGGTGGCTCGACGAATCAGTGAGAACAGCATCACGCTGGTGCGTGACCAACTGAACATGCTGCCTTTGAAGCCGGAACGTACACTGGTCATAACGGTTGCTACATCTGTGACAACGATTGCCGACGAACAGCTGACTCAGGCGGTTACTCTAGGTTCGGCTTTGTCGCACTGCGGTCTGGATGTGTTCGAAGTAACAGTCACGCCAGAGGAGGTTGCCATTCGTTCTGCCCGTCTGCTTCAATCTGCCGAAGAGGATGACGTTCGCCAGATTGTGGTGGGGACGTATAATGCAGGCAGTGCCTCTGGTGATCCGCAGTGCAGGTTGATCGGCTGGCTGCAGCAATTGGGCAAACCGCTCGCTGTTGTGGCGCTCCGCAGTCCCTATGATCTGCTTGCAATCCCGGAGGTTCAGGTGTATGTGGCAGCTTACGAGAGTAGGCCGCTTGCCATGGATAGCGCCGCTCGGGCGCTGATGGGGCATATTCCTTTTGCCGGGAAACTTCCTGTATCCATTAAGTAGACAGGCGTTAAATGACGAACGAAGCGAAAGTTTGATTCGGAATATGAAGACCAATATAGCAGAAGGGACGATCCTATAATGGACCGTCCCTTCTGCTATATCTAATGGATAATTGCAAAATTATTGCAGATTCAGTGCCTGAGCTGTCTTAGCCTCGACTTTATCCATAAGCGAAGTCATATCCATGCCCGCATGATTGCCGAGCAGAATAATGGTAACATCATCTGTTAAATTGCGTGAGAACGCTGTGGCAAAACCACCGCCGCTACCGTTATGGAACACGGTACGATTCTGATCGCTTTCCTTAAGAATCCAGGCGTAGCCATAATTTTTATCCGAATACGGCTCATACATCTGTTCAATCGTATCCTGGCTTAGAATTTTGTCCGTGTACAGTGCCCGATCCCACTTCAGCAAATCATCCACCGTGGAGTAGATCGTCCCTGAACCTGATTGTGAAACATAATAAGGGGCAGGTACCCACTGCTTATTCTCCGAAACAAACCCGCTGGTCGTATGGACCTTGCGTGAAGCTTCTCCGGAGTTCTTCATGCCGAGTGGCTTCAGAATGGTCTGTTCTACATAATCGGCATAACTCATGCCAGATACCTGTTCAATAACATAGGCCAGCAGAACATAACCACTGTTACTGTATAAATAGGCACTACCCGGTTCGAATTTTAATGTTTTGTGCCGGATTTCCTCTACCGTTTCTTCCAATGAAGTGCCTTCACCTCTGCCAAAGGCGGATGGAATACCTGAAGTTTGGGATAACAGCATATGGAGCGTGATCTGATCTCCCTTTGGTATACCGGAGATGTACTTGGATATTGGATCTTGCACATCGAGCTTCCCTTTTTCCACCAAGCTGAGAATGGAGGCTGCGGTGAAGGATTTGCTCAGAGAGGCAATTCTGGTCTTCTGATCTGGACGATTCAGCGTCTGTTCATCCGCTAGTCCGTAGCCTTGGCGAAGCAGCACTTCGCCATTGCGGGCAATCAGAGCCATGCCTGGAAAATCAATTTCGCGCAAATAGCTGTCTACACTAGCGACTTGACTATTTAATAGGCTCACTTTGTCCGTCTGGATATTAACACTCATCTGCCCTGAGGCTGTACGTTGCACTTTAATATCTGCCTTGAGAGCATTGGCAAGCGCGCGGACAGGTAACATCAGGGTGCCGTTAATGGTGCGGGATTGCACACCGGAGGACAGGCGAACGTGATTAACTTGAATGAAGTCACTGCCAGCTTGGTGAACGAGCTTGTCTCGACCAACGGTAATCGTAGCCGTTTTGGTACGAGCTTCCCACTTCAAGGTGCCATTTACAGAGGTAACCACATCTCGCAATGGAACATACGTTGTACCTTTGTATACAAGGGGTGCATTTTTCCACGATTGCTCTTGACCATTCACTTCAATGTGAACTGTTTGCGTCTCTTGTGCCGCGGATGCCGTGAAACTGGCTTGTCCCATAATAGGGCCTGCACAAAGGATGAGGGCTAACAGAATACGTAACATGGATGAATATAATCTGGTAACAGGTTGTTGCACATGTGACTTGCGTAAGATTCGAATCCTCTCCTTCCAATCGTTTCATGGATAACCAGCTTATGAGATATTGTAAACGATCTCGCAGAGAGGGTCAAAACGAGGCGTGAGCATCATTTTCTATTTCCCTAACAAAAATAATGCAATTTCGATTCATTTTAGTATCCATACATAATATTTTTACTACGTTTGTCCGATAAAAAAGGGGTGAAGATGATGATGGGGGATATTTAAATGAAGAAAAGGATTCGCAATTGGTTTACATTAACGGTTAAGAAACGTCTGATCGCTTCGTTGCTCTTGTTCTTGATTGTACCGAGCATTAGCGTGGGATGGTTGTCTTATTTAAAAGCAGCAGACCAGGTCAGGGAAGAAATCATTCTTTCTGCACAGGCCAAAACGGAAATGCTCAGTCTGCAGATTACTCAAATGCTGGATATGGAGAAGGATAACGCAGCGCAGTTTGCAGCGGGTATTACTTCAACAGATATTATCAATAAATCACCAGCTGTTCAGAGACAAATGGATCGTATGTCCAAAGCTCACAAAGAATTGGGTGTAATAACAGCAGGTGCTGAAGATGGCAGCTGGATGAAATCCCCTGACCCCGGACAACAAATCTACGATCCACGGGAACGCAGCTGGTATACGATGGGTATGTCACAGGATGAACCAATTATCTCGGACACGTTCCAGTCGGTAACCACGGGTGAATGGGTTGTCACCGCAGCTGCCAAGCTGGCCGATGGTAAAGGGGTAATTGGAGCCAATGTAAGTCTCAATTATTTGAAAGATTCCGTTGATAAGATACATATTGGTGAAAAGGGAAAACTGTATATGCTGGATAACGGAGGGAAGTTCCTGTTTCATTACAATATCGAATCCGGTGTGCAGTCCAATGAGAGCTACATTAATGAGATGTATAAAAAAGATCAAGGAACTGTAAAGTACACGTATGATGGACAAGAATTGGAAGCCGTATTCTATACGAATCCAGAAACAGGCTGGAAAATTGTCGGTGAGATGGTTCCTTCTGAAGCAGCAGATGCGGTAAGACCGATCTTGATTCGTGCCTACACTCTGGTAGGGACCTCGTTGATCATTGGTATTATTCTGCTTGTGTTCATTATTCGCAGTATTCACCGTCCATTGTTGCAACTAACGCAAGCAGCATCCAAAGTAAGCGCGGGTGATCTGACAGTTCGTGTAGGTTTACAGCGCCGTGACGAGTTTGGACAACTCGGGGCAAGCTTCGATACCATGACATCTTCGCTACGTAACGTTCTTGGCGAAGTGCATGATACATCAAGCCAGCTAGCGGCATCCTCTGAGGAGCTGATGGCGAGTTCTGAACAGACATCCAGAGCAACGGAACAGGTTGCCGAATTGATGCAGGATGCAGCGGCAGGAACGAACAAACAAAACGCCAGCCTTGCTGCAACGGGCCAACTCGTCGGTGAAATGTCTATAGGTGTCAAAGAAATCTCATCGAGTGCTGAAGACACGGCTCGTATAGCTGTAGAAGCATCTTCCAAGTCCGAAGCGGGTATGGTTACGGTGGAAGAGGCGGTTGCTCATATTCAGAAGGTGAATAATGAGAGTGAGGCCATGGCTGCTGTCATTCAGGATCTTCGAGCGAAAAATGAAGAGATTGTTGAGATTGTGGCCGAGATTACCAACATCGCCAAACAGACCAATATCCTTGCCTTGAACGCATCCATTGAAGCTTCAAGAGCAGGTGAACAAGGTCGAGGCTTTGCTGTCGTTGCCAATGAAGTAAAATCGCTAGCCAACAATTCGGGCAGTGCAGCTGAACGTATTAATGAACTTATGCGTGAGATGCAAGAGAAAACGAATGCGGTACAGTCTACCTTTGCCCGTACAGGAGAAGGCATGATTAAAGGTACGCAAATGATTACGGAGGCGGGAGAGGCCTTCCAAAATATCCGTAGCGCCGTGCAGTTGGTTGCTGCACAAGCTGGAGAAGTGTCGGCAGCTTCCCGTCAGATTGATGGAGGCATGAGTCATGTGTCCAAGGAAGTGAATGATACCATTGAATTATCCAATCAAATTGCCTCAGGAACCGAAGATGGTTCAGCTGCTGCGCAGGAGCAGCTGGCTACGATGGAAGAGGTTGCAGCTTCTTCTGCGGCATTGTCTCGCATGGCTGAAGATCTGCAAAGCCTGATTGAGAAATTCAAGTTATAGTTCAATAGCATTTCTAGAAGAAGACTGTGGGGGTGAAACCCTTCAGTCTTTTTCTCGTTGGTGATTTATCGTTAATCAACGGTTTATGAACGCTCGGAACGGATCTGTTCTGTAAAAGTGAATCTGTCTTTCCCTGAATGTCTCATCCTGTGGTATATTTCTAAATTAAAAGTAATCTACATGATGTGGATGACATGGAGAGGGGATGAACCGGATTTGGATAAATCCATACCACTGACATCCGGGCCCGCAAATACTGAAGAGGTGCTGGATGATGCTACATTTATGCAAGGGGTTAAGGACTGTATTCCAACACTGCTTGGATATTTAAGTATTGGGTTTGCAGCGGGTGTCATTGAAATGACGGCAGGCTTAAGTTTGGCGGAAACGGCTCTGCTCAGTCTGATTGTATACGCTGGATCGGCTCAGTTTATTGCCGCAGGCATGCTTGCCTCGAGTGGTTCAGCGACTGCTATCATTTTCACCATATTCTTTGTGAATCTTCGCCATCTGCTGCTGAGTGCAGCCGTATCACCGTACTTTCGTCATCTGACGCCGCTTAAAAATATGTGGATCGGCTCGCTGCTTACCGACGAGTCCTTTGGCGTGGCGATGACGCGAGCGATTGGCCGGAAAACGTTGAGTGAGCGCTGGATGCACGGTCTGAACATTACAGCATACCTGAATTGGTTTGTGGCGAATATGGCGGGGGCTTACTTTGGACGCTGGATAACCAATCCCGAGCGGCTTGGACTTGATTTTGCCCTGCCTGCAATGTTTATAGGTCTGGTAGTGCTTCAGCTGATGCAGCGCAAAAATAAAAAATTACACATCAATGTGGCGATCATCGCCGTTGTCTGTGTAATCTTCGCCAGCATGGCTTCACTTGGCAGCATGAGTGTCATTGTGGCTGCGGTCATTGCGGCAACGATGGGAGTAGTGATGGAACGATGGAAGTAAGATGGGATGTATTCTGGATTATAATGGGTTCGGCTTTGTTAACGTTCATCCCGCGCGTATTGCCGCTCATGCTGTTCAGTAAAATACAGATACCGATGTGGCTGTTACGCTGGCTTGAATATGTACCCGTGGCGGTCATGGCGGCACTGATCGGTCAGGAACTGTTTATGGCGGACAACCAGTTGGTGCCGATTACACACAATCCAGCCCTATGGGCAGCACTGCCTACGATTGCTGTAGCAATCTGGACACGAAGTCTGCTCGGAACCGTACTTGTCGGTATTGTGGCGATGATGATTCTGCGGTATTTGATGGGTTAATATACGGGAGCCTTTATTGGATCAGGTAAATCCTTCGCTCTAACGGTTAATAATGTTCTATAGGATCGTAATAGAGCGAAGGGAGCTAAATCCATGAGCAACTTGAAGCACAAAATATTGATTACAGAATCCCCGAACGAGAAAGCCTAATTCTTTAGATGTGGGATGAAAGTGAGGTCGAATACGGAGTATCACTATTGTGATGCTTCAAGTATCCGAAATGTCTGCGTTCTTAATTTTTTTTGCTTGTTTCAATTCATCTATTAAACTGATACAATATAGATATGAATGAATATAGAAGAACAAACACAACCGTATCTTTGTTGAACTATCATTTTGTGTTCTGCCCACGATACAGGAGAAAGATATTTCTCAAATTAGAGGTAGAACAGCGCTTCAAGGAATTGGTGCATGAGGTATGTGCAGAGCTTAAAATTGTGACTGTTGCCATTGAATGCGACAAAGACCATACACATATGTTTCTCAATGCACTTCCAACATTAAGCCCTGCTGATATCATGGCAAAAATAAAAGGAGTCACATCAAAAAAACTACGAGAAGAGTTTCCACACCTTCTGCATTTGCCCAGTTTGTGGACACGTTCCTATTTTGTTTCTACCGCTGGAAATGTATCAAGTGAGACCATCAAGCGTTATGTTGAACAACAAAAGACAAGGGGGTGAAGTATATATCTCAGACCATAACGGTTAAGTTAAAGCTGCTGCCGACTACAGAGCAGATCCAACTATTGCAACAAAGTAGTCATGAATATATCCGAGTTGTTAATACACTCGTGGCCGAGATGGTAGAAGAAAAGAAAAGGTTGAAGAAGACAACAAAAGACATTCCTGCTAATCTACCAAGTGCAGTAAAAAATCAAGCGATTAAAGATGCGAATAGTGTATTCTCTACCAAAGTTAAGAAAAGTAAATACGCAATCATACCGATCCTAAAGAAACCGATTTGCGTATGGAATAACCAAAACTATTCTCTTGACTTCACACACATTTCCATTCCATTCATGGTAGAGGGAAAATCTAAGCGTTTAAAAATTCGTGCATTGTCCATCGATAAAGACCATCGAAACGTTGACCTTTTGAAGCATAAACTTGGTACGCTCCGTGTCACGAAAAGCTCAGGTAAATGGGTAGCCCAAATTGCTGTCACCATGCCAACAACTGAAAAAACGGGTATGCGGATTTTGGGCGTTGATTTAGGGTTGAAAGTCCCTGCCGTAGCCATCACGGATAATGATCACGTTCGCTTCTTTGGGAATGGGCGAGAAAACAAATACAAGAAACGGAAGTTTCGTAGTGTTCGTCAAAAGCTAGGAAAACAAAAGAAAGTGAACGCTATTCGCAAGTTAGATGATAAAGAACAACGATGGATGAAAGACAAAGACCACAAAGTCAGCCGTGAAATCGTTCATTTCGCAGTCGAAAATAAGACTTCTGTCATTCGCTTAGAGCAACTAACGAATATTAGGCAGACGACAAGAACAAGTCGTAAAAACGAAAAGAATCTACACACATGGTCATTCTACCGTTTGGCACAATTCATTGAATACAAAGCAAATATGGCAGGGATCAAAGTGGAATATGTGAACCCTGCATATTCAAGTCAAACCTGTCCAGAATGTTCAAAAAAGAACAAGGCGCAAGATAGAAGATATAAGTGCCCATGTGGATTCAAGAAACATCGTGATATCGTTGGGGCGATGAATATTCGCTACGCAACTGTGATTGGCGGTAACAGTCAATCAGCCTAAGGTGCTATATGCACTGTCTTAGGAGGGGTAATGGCATACCCTAATCTTAGCATCTGTCCAAAGCAGAAATGAAATGAGGACGTTAAGCTTAGCTAAGAATCCCAATCACTTTAGTGATCTTGCCCCTTTAGGGGTGGGAGTGTCAAATACAGGAAGGAACGGTTTTGATTATGAGTACACATTCATCCGTTATACTTTTTCAGGGAGATTCCATTACAGACGGCGGAAGATCGCGCAATGACGATCCGAATCATTTTCTCGGGCATGGCTATGCTTATCTGATCTCAAGCAAACTGGGTGTGGAACTGGCAGCCAAACAGCCAACGTTCTACAACAGAGGGATTAGCGGGGACCGCGCTTCTGATCTTTATGCACGTTGGAACGAGGATACTTTTAGTTTGAAGCCGGATCTGATTAGCATTCTAATTGGTGTTAATGATGCATGGCGTACCATGAATGGCGAACCTAGTGGAGTGACGGATCGTCTTGGACGTGCATATCGTCATTTGCTGGAGGAAACACGGGAAGTAATGCCGAATACCGGGCTGATTTTAATGGAGCCGTTCATTCTTAAAACGGGAGCTACAGTGGAGCTTTGGGATACTTGGCAGGCGCGTATCGGGCAGTATCAAAATCTGGTCCGTGAACTCGCAAGTGAGTTCGGGGCGGTCTGGGTACCTTTGCAGCAAACGTTCAACGATGCTCTCGAACAAGCTGACGCAGCCTACTGGTTATGGGATGGTGTGCATCCAACCGCAGCGGGTCATGAGCTGATTGCCCGTCAATGGCTGTCCGTTGTACAGAATTCTCCACTTGCGATTGGTTAATAGAATTAGAAATATCCAGTTTGAGCTAAAAAGCTGAATGCAACGAGGAACCCTGAGGGGTTCTTCGTTTTTTTATATTGGGACAGGAATTCTGTGGTTAATTTGGTTGGATATGATGGATAACTCTTCAAATGTACAGCATTATCCGGTAAAATGAAATCGGTTACATATAATGAAGGTTTCGTATTCCATATAGATTAGGGTGAATTCAATGGAAAACACCAATCAAAGTAAAGTCAGCTCCATCTGCATCCCGGATTCTACGGTCATTCAGCAGGCAGTACCTCGGATGGTACGAGACAGAAATAGGAGTCAGCAGCTTCTGCTTGCTTCAGCAGCACCCTCAATCTGCTCTATCAATGCCATTGGAAAGGCATTATTGCAACCAGAGCTAGCTTCTTTTTACACAGATCTGAGCAGCTATGGGGAACGTGCTCTGAACGAAAGCTTGCCTTCGCTGTCATTCGGTCTTTATCGGAAGTTTGGGGATATAGGGGAACGAAAGTTGTATGAGGATGCGTACTTTGAACGCAGGGGACGTATGGCGGCAATAGCGCTGCTTGCTGTGGATTCGAATGTGCCGAGATGGATAGAGACATTGGAAGATATGTTGTGGGATGTATGTGGTGAGTATACATGGTGTTTGCCTGCACATTTGGGTTCAGGGGGAGTGGAACAGGTCAACGGTAATATTGATCTGTTTGCCGCGGAGACGGTACATATGCTGGCCGAAATCGTGACGATTCACGCGGATCGACTGGATACACTTATCATTCAGCGGATTAGGGCTGAGGCCGAGCGGCGCATCTTCACACCGCTCTATCGGGAACAACGTACCTATCACTGGCAAGATGCAGAGCATAACTGGTCTGCTGTGTGCAGCGGATGCTGTGGCATGGCTGGACTATTACTGCTGGAGGAAGAAGCGATTCTGACGGAATCGGTTGGTCAGGCGATTCGATCCATGCAGGCATTTCTGAGTGGATATGGCATGGATGGTGGCTGTGCAGAAGGCATTGGTTACTGGGTGTATGGGTTCGGCTATTTCGTCTATTATGCCGACATGCTACGCGAATACAGTAAAGGTGAGTTGGATCTGCTGAATGGTTCAAAGATAGCGGCGATAGCAGCCTTCCCACTGCGGGTTCATCTGTCGGGGGGAACCTTCGTGAATTATTCGGATAGTGCGGAGCAGCAAGAGATTCCTTCGGGCTTGCTCTCACTTCTGGCATCTCGTTTCGGTATACAGATCGATCTGCCGTTTCATATTCCTTTGTTTACCGATGATCCCTGTCATCGTTGGGCTCACCTGCTGCGCAACGTGATGTGGAGCAGTCCGGCAATGTACCTGCAAGAAAAGGGGGCTGTTCCGGCGGAACGAGTGATCATTTTGGAAGATTTGGGCTGGATGATTGCGAAGGGAGCACTTGATTCTCCAAGCGCTGAACTTACCGGAGATAAACCTCTCGCTGTTGCTTTTTCCGTCAAAGCCGGGCATAACGATGAACCCCATAACCATAATGATCTGGGGCAATTTATGATTCATTGTGGTGGCGAAAACATTCTTTGTGATCCGGGAGCAGGGCTGTATACACAAGCCTATTTTGCTCCGGGCAGAGAGCGATTGTTCCACATTAGTTCGGCCGGGCATAGCGTGCCGCGGATTGAGGGGAAGGAGCAGAGCTCAGGGCGCGAGGCGCAAGCACAGATTCTTGAGGCGACGGTTTCGGACGATGACCGTACACTGGATACCTGCTTGGAACTGACAGCAGCTTATCCTGAAGCAACTTCGCTCGCTCGTTATACACGCCAGCTGCATTGGAGCGGTTCTGCTAATGATGCCGGGAGCGTAGCAGAACTGCGTCTGAAGGATCGATTTCAATGGAAAAACAGAGCGGCGTCTTCATCAAGCACGTTAAATTCGGTGGGCGAATTGAATCGGTCGAATGTGACGGAGCGGTTTATGAGCAGAAAGGTACCTGAGATCGTACATGAGGGGCAGATTCAATGGCATGGCGAACGAGCAACGGTCTGTATGACGTATGATGCAAACCAATGGCAGGCTGACATAGAGATCATTAATACGGTTGATCATGACAATGTGCCAGTTACATTCTATCGGACATCACTTGAATGGCGAGAGCAGTCGGATAACTCCAGTGCGGGAAGTGATGAAACCGATCTGCTGGAGACGATGTGTGAGCTGAAATTCACGATTGAACCAAAGTGAAAGATGGAGGTGAGCATACGTGAGTAAGTATACAGCCGCATCAATGTATCCATGGAGAGATGCTCTCGAAAATTATCGTACACTGGCGGAAAAGGCGGGGCCTGCCCCATCAGATGGTTGGAATCAGGCTCGCAAATTGGCCCTTGTGGAGAGTGTTGTTCGGGCTTATACACCTTACCAGGACAGTAGTGGCGCCATTATTGATCCGTTCTCGGAGGCCGAGCGATATTATTCCACACCAGCATATGCAATGGCTGCATCGGTTCTTGTTCAAGCGGGACATATGGACCTGCTTGCTTCGGCCGCATCGGCCCTGTCACACAGTATAGATGTTGTTGTGAAGGGTTGTGCACCGGATCATCACCCGGACTTTTTCCCTGTGTTGATGATGAGAGCTTACATCCTGTTGAAGCCGCATATGCCTGAGCAAGCAAAGGTCTGGGCAGAGGCTCTTAAGAAGATACAGCCAGAACAAGATTATGTTTTTACAATGAGAAAAATGAACAATCCCAATCGCATGATTAACTGGAACGCCATCATGATCTCGGGAGAATATCTGCGCTTGAGGGAACATCTCGCCAGTGAGGGTACGGATTGGATGGACCGTTATCTGAATCTGTATCATCTGCCACGATTTACGGCGCTTGGACTATATCAGGACGGGCCGCTGGATCGACCCAATTGTCCATTTTCCTATGATATTGCAACGCGCTATCATCTGGATGTCATGCTTGAAGCGGGTTATGAGGGGGCCTGCGCTGGTGAGTTAAAGGAACAATTACGTCATGGTGCATTCAGTACGCTGCTTACACTGTCACCGCTGGGGGAGATTCCTCCGCGTGGACGCAGCTCCCAACATCAATGGAATGAAGCGGCAGCGGCCTACGTATGTTCTACCCATGCAACACAGGCCTTACAGGCTGGAGATTGGGTGATGGCTGGGGCGTTCGCTCGTGCTGCCAATCGGTGTTTCGAAGCTGTGGAGCGCTGGAAGATGGATGATGGGCGTCTGAAAATAGTTCGCAACGAGTATGCACCTGAGGCACGTCATGGCTACGAAATCTATACGAATCATACGGGTTATAATCTGTGGACGGCAGCAGCGCTGGCCCATGCCTGCCTTAGCGATCCTGGTGAAGATGTAACGGAAATATACCTTCCTTCCGAGTTAGGCAACCGGGTGTTGCAGACCGATGGATGGTTTGAAACGATCATTGCCTCGGTACCAGGTCAACAAATGATTCTGCATACAGCTATGAATGATCCATACACGGTTCCCGGTCTCGTGCGCATACAACAGGCGGGATTGTCAGGGCTGATCGGTCCATCCGCTGCTGGACATGTGCAATCTGGATTCACAGAGTTTGCGGAAGGGGAAGTTAGTCCGCTGAGCTATTGTCCTGTCTGGAAGACGGCAGATGGGAACTGGCACAGTCTTGCCGAGGGTATTCCGTCAGGTGCTGATTATGACCGGGATGCCGGGATTAATCCTGCCGATGGCGGAGGTTCGATTTTGCTTGAAACGGTAGATCGAGAGGTCCGAGATGATTCAGCCTCCCCAGAGGAAGATGACGGGAAGCATCAGGAACAGGCCAATGCATTTACAGTGACATGGCTCGGCCCACTAATCGGGCTCGATTCACTGAGCACCCGTTATGTACAGCAGGCGGATTTGCTTACTGTGACATATGAATTCGACGGTGAGCTTGAGGCTGTCGGAGCACTCATTCCATTGATGTTCAGTGACGGCCGCGAGCAGGCTGTCATCACTCATTCCAAGCAGGCTGTGCGCAGCGAGTACCGGGGAGCTTATGTGGAATCCACTGTGCTGGATGAAGGAGCCATCATTCAGCTCAAGCAACAGCCGGTGGCATCCCGCAATGGGCTGCTGAAGGAAGCACGAATGGAAGTGAGCGGTGGACGAAGTATAACGTTTACGATCAGATTGGGTGTAGTGCATTGATTAGAGGAGGGATAGATTTATGAATACATCAACATCAGTAAAATGGCTGGAGGAAGCATGGCGGCAAGGAGCGGCCAAAACGATTCGCAACGCGAAGCGCATCAAGGATACATTTCCGCACACCGCCCCGCAGGGCATATATGACCGGAATGATCCCGAATGGTGGACCGCCGGCTTCTGGCCGGGGCTGTTATGGCTTGTCTATGGCGAGTCGCCGGAAAACGAAGCTTTCGCTCCGTTATCCCGCATTGCCGAAAGTTGTGAGCGGCAATTGGAAGGTTGTCTGCGTGATCCCGAATCGGTGGATCACGATCTCGGGTTCATCTGGCTGCTTAGTGGCGTAGCCAACTACCGCCAGACCGGCAGCGCAGATGGCCGGCGGCGGGGAATGCTCGCCGCCAATCTGCTCGCTGCCCGCTTTAACGTGCGCGGTGAATTCATCCGCGCCTGGAACTTCAGCTCGTCAACCATGGATACGCGCGGCGTAGCCATCATTGACAGCATGATGAACTTGCCGCTGCTCTACTGGGCTTCCGAGCAGAGCGGCGACCCGCGCTTCCGCTGCCTGGCGGAAGCGCATGCGGACACCGTGGCGCGCGAATTCGTCCGCGCTGACGGGTCCATCTGCCATGTGGTGGAGTTCGATCCACTCACGGGGCAGAAGCTGCAGGAGCATGGCGGGCAGGGCCATGCGCCAGGTTCGGCCTGGGCGCGGGGTACCGCCTGGGCGTTGCATGGGTTTGCGCTGTCTTTCCGGTATACGGGCGAAGCCGGCTATCTGGAGACAGCGGAGCGGGCGGCCGATTTCTTCCTCGCCATGCTTGGCGAAGAGATCGTGCCGGTGTGGGATTTCCGCGCACCTGCCGAGCATCAGGTGGCGTGGGACTCGTCCGCTTCGGCGATTGCCGCAAGCGGCCTGTTGGAGCTGGCGAAGCTGTCGCCGCGCGGCGAGGAATATGCAGCCGCGGCAGAGCGTATCCTCCGCGGGATGCATGAGAACTACAGCTCCGGTGAGACGGCAGCGGAAGAAGGTCTAATTATGCAGGGCACGGTGCATTATCCAGAGGGTCGTGGCTTGAATGTGCCGATTATATACGGCGATTATTTCTATATGGAGGCGCTGGCGAAGCTGCGTGGCCGCCCGGGTTTATTTTAGAGAAACGAGAATCAGGGAATCAGGAATGTCACACTTCAAGCGGCGAGTATGCGTGAGTTGCATGAGTAGGCGACCCACCATACAGCCGTTCGAGTGTGCCTGCCTCCTAGTGGGAAAGGGTATTCCTGTCTTGGAGGCGGAGCACACCCTTGGTCTCAGACCGATTTATTTTCGATGCCGGGTGTGCGTCTTAAGATGACAAAGTCGGCCGAGGACTGGTCGGGATACCGCTGAGGAATAATTTCATGTACTTTGAATTCGGGATAGTCGAACAGATAGTCAAAAATATTTCGGTCCTGAATGGTGCTAACTCCTGGATTACCGTTTTCTTTCAAACGAGTGTACAACACAACCCACCCTGACGAAGAGTGCAGAATGTCGTAGAGTGTATTGCGAAAATCCGTTTCATCCGTAATATGATAGAGCACATCCAGACACACGGTGAGATCAGCTTGAAGGAAACCGCGGTTAATCCACAGACCTGGTGTATATAACATGAAACTCTTGGAGGTATCGTTAGCAAACTTGGAGGCGCATAGACGCACCGACGAGCCGGCTACATCGACACCTAGATACGTATTATAATTCATATATTGCAGTTGATTGCCATCCCCGCATCCAAATTCAATGACGCTGGAAATACCCTCACGCTGAATCAGTCCATTTACGACCTCTGCCTTGAATTCAGCCAGTACGCCATACGAACCCCTTCCGGATGTCTCGCCTGAGCTATACGTTTGTTCCCAATATCCTTTGTAGTCAAAAGGCTGACTCATGTTTCTCCCCCGATCATATAAATGAATTCAAAATAGTGACTATACATAGGTTATGCGTAATATTTGCAGGTATGAATCATTTGGAAATCGATAGTTCGGATGAATGAATTCCACGAAATCCCCTGAAAATTCCCTGAAAGTCTAAACATCTGGAAAGAACTTGCCGACATTAAACTAAGGAACAAAATGAAAAGAATCGGGGGGAAATGATGTTAAAGCCAAGATTGACCAAGTACATGGTGATGATGCTGGTATTGGTGCTGAGTATTTCCAACGTAGGCTTGGCCGCTGCGGCAGATAAAGAACTGTCCAAAATTGTAGTTTCCAAAAATGAGCTGTCGCTCGAAGTGGGTGATTCCAGTTCGGTTACGGTGACAGGAGTATATACCGACAATACATCGGCTAACGTAACCATCAGTTCTTCCTGGAGTAGCAGTGATACTTCGATAGCGACTGTATATAATGGTGCCATTACTGCCAAAAAGGAAGGTACGGCAACCATTACAACGTCGTATCTGTCTCAGAGTCAAACGGTTCAGGTGAATGTAACCAAAAAGGTTAAAGCCCTTTCCAAAAACGTGCAGTCCCTGGACTTGCGCACAGGGGATAGCAAAGACATTATTTTGACAGCAACTTACAGTGATAATACGACGAATGCAGATGCATCCAAAGTAGCTGAATGGTCATCCGATGACGAGAAAGTGGCAACGGTTGTGAATGGTAAAGTTACTGGACAAAGCGCCGGTACAGCTGTCATCACAGGTAAAGTCGGCAGTCAAAGCGTGACTGTGGATGTTAATGTTGAGGTTGTTAAACGTGTGGATGTGGACAAGAAGCAGGTCAATCTGCTCTTGAACAAAAGCGAAACTGTAAAATTGACAGCCACCTATCCAGATGGCACAACCAAAGATGTAACGGATCTGGCAGAGTGGACGTCAAGTAATGAAAAAGTAGCAGATGTATTAAAAGGTGAAATTACAGGATACTCCGCAGGTTCTGCTAAGATTACAGCCAAATACGGAACGAAATCCGTATCCGTAGATGTGGATGTTGATCTGACAAGCAAACTGAGTGTGGAGAAACAGAGCATTTTCTTCCGTTTGAGCGAGTCCAATAAAACGGCAAATGTAGTATTGACTGCCTCTTACCCGAGCAGTGCTGATGTGAATGTAACGGATCAAGCGACATGGACATCCAGCAACGAGAAGGTAGCGACGGTATTCAAGGGACAAGTTACAGCCATTGGTGCGGGTTCTACGACAATTAAGGCAACGTATAGCGGCAAAACAGTGGAAATCACGGTTGACGTTGATACAGCAAGATATCTGGATATTGCGGGTGTCGAAGATAAACTGGCTATGAGTGTTACAGGTGATAACAAAACCAAGAAACTGGTAGCCAATGCAGAATATATTGATGCAAGTACAGAAAACGTAACTTCCAAAGCAACTTGGACATCCAGCAATGCGGATGTTGTATATGTATCTGGCGGCGAGCTGATCGCCTATAAATCTGGAACAGCGACCATCACTGCGGCATACGGCGGCAAAACCGTTAAATTCACAGTGAATGTAGACGTTCCAGACAAGTATGAAATGGACAAGAAAAAAGGTTCTGTAGCCATTGGTGGTACATTATCTGTGAAAGTATTGGCCGTATACGGTGATACATCCAAAGACGTGTCCGAAGATGCGGATTGGAGCAGCAGCAGTGAGAAACTCGCTGAAGTGGACAGTAAAGGTGTCGTGACGGGTATTGCAACAGGTAAAGTAACCATCACAGCCAAAATTGAAGGTAAAACGTTAACTTTGCCTGTTGAAGTAGGCATGGCTAGTGGGCTGGAGGCAGATGTGAACTTTGTGGTGTTGTCCTCCAAGGAAACACAGCAAATCGTACTCACAGCAACGGATGAAGATGGCTTGACCAAGGACGTGTCATCCGATGCAACATGGAAATCAAGCAATTCCCGCGTAGCCGACGTGAAAAAAGGGGTTATCACTGCGAACAGCAGCGGTAAAGCCAATATCACGGCTGAATATGGTTCCAACAAAGTGACCATTCAGGTTGAAGTGGACGTTATTTCACGCATTGAAGCATCGGAACCGGCTCTTTCCCTGAAAACCGGTGATTCCGCTGATCTTACGGTTACCGCATATCTGAGCGATGGCAGTGAGCGTGATGTCACGGACAAAGCGGAATGGAAAACCAACAGCTACAAAGTAGCTCAGGTAACCAAAGGTAAAGTAAAAGCGACAGGTTCAGGTAAAGCAAAAATTACAGCCAAGTACGGCAGCAAGACGGTAACCATTGCAGTCGATGTAGATACACTGAAATATTTGCAAACCGATAAAGTAACCCTGACCATGAAGCCTGGTGACAAGGCAACCCTGGTTGCTACAGCAACGTATGCCGATGGCAGCGAAGCGAACGTATCCAAGCCGGCACTTTGGAAATCTTCCCGTATTGCAACAGCATCGGTGAAAGATGGTATCATTCAGGCCAATGGTAAGGGTAAAGCAACCATTACCGTGACTTATGCAGGTGTGAAAACCAAAGTGACTGTAGTCGTTGAAGCAAAATAATATCTTCAAGTACGAAGGTAAAACAAGCAATTTTATGTACGGTGATGACAGCTTAAATGCTGGCATCACCGTTTTTTTAATGGGAAAAACACAAAAAAACCAACAATACAAAAAAGAAACGCCCCGGCACTTGTGCATATATCCATATCAGATATAACAACACATTGTTCCAAGACGTTCCCCCAATCTAAATAATCAATGAATTACATCGTATGAGACAGAACCAGCGCACCGTATGCAAAAGCAATGACGATGAGGATGGCTGGATGCAGCTTGGTCTTGGTCATGACCCAAAGCGAGATCCCTGCAATGATCAGTGTCTGCCAAATGCCGATGGAATTGGTGGATACCTGACCGAATTCCCATGTAAGTAAGATCATAAGTACAGCAATAACCGGTTGTACGAGCAACGTCATCCCTTTCACCTTTGGTGAAGTGCGATGCTTGTTCAGTAAACGAAGCAGCAGAATTAACGCGACAGCAGAAGGTACAACTGTGGCAAAACTGGCGATGAATGCGCCAAACCAGCCAGCTACCTGATAACCGACAAATGCGGCAATTTTGGTCGCGATTGGACCGGGAAGTGCATTACCGATGGCGAGTACATCACCGAATTGCTCGGTGGTCATCCACTTGTAGTGGTTGACCACTTCTTCCTGCATTAATGGAATGGAGGCGGGGCCGCCCCCGTATCCCAAGATATTGGCTACAAAAAATCCCCAAAACAATTCCCACCATGTCTGAAGCATCGCTTAGGATACCCCCTTGTCGGAATCGCGTTTGGATTTGAAACGCTGGACCACATCCATATGGAAGACGCCATATCCGAGGAAGACGGCAATCACAATACCGGGGTGAATATCCAGCAGCTGCAGCAGTACAAATGCAAGGACACCGAACAGGGCGGCAAAGGTTGTACCGAGTCCCTTCCATGCTTTCTTGGCGAATTCGTATGCCATCATGCCGAGCATGACAAAAATGACCGGGCGAACAGCTGCCACCATGCCTGCTACGATTTTCGATTCGCGCAGCGCGTACATGGAACCAAGCAGCGCAATGATGGCGATGCTCGTCGGCAAAATGTGGGCCAGGA
Source organism: Paenibacillus sp. 276b (assembly GCF_900107875.1). Taxonomy (NCBI): domain Bacteria; kingdom Bacillati; phylum Bacillota; class Bacilli; order Caryophanales; family Paenibacillaceae; genus Paenibacillus; species Paenibacillus sp. 276b. Next base: position 44,953 of record NZ_FNRR01000005.1, read on the forward strand.
CCGACACAATAGCGCCCAGCACGCCCTTCGTTTTATACCCGAGATACGCGGCCATCTTGGTAGCAATGGGACCAGGCAGAGCGTTGGCAATGGCCAAAATCTCGCCAAACTCATCATCGCTCACCCACTTATAGCGGGTAACGGCTTCATAACGGATCAGCGGAATAACCGAGGGGCCGCCGCCATATCCCAAAATTCCGGTTCGTACCATCCCAATGACGAGACCGTTGTAATCTTTCCAACTCATGCTGATTTCCTCCTAGAGTCTCATGCCCATTCGGCTTTTATATCGTTTTAACAACAGCTGTGATTCTACCTTAACGATGCCCGGCATCTTGTAGAGCTTCTCCAGCAGGAACTGCTCCATCTCTTCCATATCTGCAAAAATTCCATGCATGTGCAGGGTACTCGGGCCTGTCATATGATAGAGGCTGGTTACTGCGGGTTCTTCGTCCAGTTTCGCGGCTACTTCATCCAGGAATAGCGGTTCTACATCGACATTGAAAAAGGCAGAGACCTGGAGTCCAACTTTGCCCGGATTGATAACCACGGTGAAGCGTTCAATGATTCCCTTTTCGGATAAGGCATTAATGCGGGCCTGAACGGCCACACGGGACAAACCGATCTGTGCACCCAGATCGGTGTAGGATATCCGGCTATTTTGGTGAAGAGCGGCAATGATTTTACGATCGATTGCATCCAGATTGTGCATTTGCGGGATTTCTACACCTTTGGAGGAGCGTTTCTCTGACATGATTGACCATCCTTTTTTTTAACTATATAGAATAAAGAATTATGATAGAATCTACGTACAATTTGTATGCAGCATTCATATTTTAATGACGAATCGTAATTGGAGTCAATATATTTATTGTAAATGTTGAATTTATCCGATTCGAAGCTTTCATTTTGTCATTTTTACCAATCAGAGATGATGAATGGGAGCAGGATGCAGGCATGAATCGAAAAAGAGACTGTTCACGGAGCACATCCGTAAACAGTCTTCTATATAAAGTACAGGTTGAAGCGACTTAATGAAAAGTTTTGGGTAGACAAAAGGTAACTACAGTTCCTTCGCCAGGCTCCGAAGATACTACAAGTGTACCTCCGGCTCCACGAGCGCGCTCCTCCATGCTAAATAGACCAACACCGTTACCAGCCGTCGTACTGTTGAACCCTGCGCCTTGGTCCACGATCTTAACAACGGTTGCCTCTTCCGAATCTTCCACCGTCACATGTGCTTCTGACACATCGGCGTACTTGGCTACATTGGTTAACGCCTCCTGGATAATGCGATACATGGCGATCTCTCGGTTCATCTCCAGCCGTTTTCGCAGATTACATTCCAGCTCCACTTCAATCCCGTAGTGCCGGGTATAGTTCTCGATATACGTGCGAATGGCCGGAACGACACCAAGGTCATCCAGTACGGAGGGTCTCAGCTCCCATGCCATGCCGCGTACATCCTCCATAATGCCCGTAACTTGTTTTCGCAGTGCTTCCACACCAGATTGAGGTTGGTCCGCCAACAGACGATCCATCTGAATAACAAGAGAGAAGAGACTCTGTCCAATGCCGTCGTGCAGCTCACGCGAGATGCGACGCCGCTCCTCTTCCTGAATGTTCATGACCTGGGTCATCATCGTCTGTATCTCAGCTTCGACCCGCTTCAACTTGGTTACCTCACTTCGAACAGCCAAATACTGATAGGGCTCACCATCGTTATCGAGAAAAGGCACAATCGTTGTATTCACCCAATAATGGCTGCCATCCCTGGCACGGTTACGAATCTCTCCGTTCCACACTCGTCCGGAAGAGATGGTTTCCCACAGGTTTTTCATAAAATTCTTGCCGTGATAACCCGAATTAATGATCCGATGATCCTGGCCGATCAATTCTTCCCGATTATATTGTGAGATTTCGCAAAACTTATTGTTTACATACTGGATCTTTCCTTTGCGGTCTGTGAGGGCTACAATGGACGACTCATCCAGGGCAAACTTCAGATCACTGAGCTGATGCAGGGAACCTTTCAGTCTGCTGCGGAATTCAGTATCTGTAATGTGACTGTCGATTTCCTCTAATAACTGACGCACTGGTTGGTCGGCAAATCCGCTAAGTCTGTTTTTGCGTGTGCTACTCAAAGTTAAGCAACCCCTTTTTCATCGCAAACTTCACCAGTTCCGGTCTGGTTCGAAGGCCGAGCTTCTCCATCAGATTGCTTTTGTGGGATTCAACCGTTTTGACACTGATCACCAGATGTTCAGCGATTTCCTTGTTGGCATAACCCTTGGCAATCCAGGACAATATCTCTTTCTCTCGTTCGGATAACGTGTCATACGGTCCAGCGTTCTCCTGCTTCGCTTTGTCCAGGTATTCACTCATCAGCCGCTTGGTCGCACTTGGGTACAGATAGGCGCTACCCTCTGCTACAGAACGAATAGCGGCAAGCAATTCTTCATGCGGTGCGCTCTTGAGAATATATCCGGATGCTCCCGCGTGGATAGCGCGGAACAGATATTCTTCATCGTCATGCATGGTCAGGATCAAAATGGAGACATCCGGCATCAATTTCTTCAGTTCAGCAGTAGCGGTCAGACCGTCTTTGCCTGGCGGCATGCTGAAATCCATTAAGACCACATCCGGCTTCAGTTCTTGTGCCTTGGCAATAGCTTCATCACCATCGGCTGCATCTCCAACAATATGTATATCATTCTTTCCGTCGAGCAGGGCGATCAGCCCGGAGCGTACAACTACATGATCGTCGACAACTAATAATTGAATCACATCATTTTCCTCCTGTCCGGTTCCACAGTTCTTTCTTTATCATACCAAAAAAGAAAGCCATTCAGAGGTTAATCTCTGAATGGCTTCGATTCTCTGTAAGTCCGTGTTACTTCCTATAAGGAAATAACAAGACTTCTTAACGTATTACAGACAGCTATCTTTATCCGTACACTTTTGGCTGCAGCTGTATAGCGACCTGTTCGGTCTGACGGACCATCTCCGGTGAGAACGTGCAGGGTAATCTGCTGCCAAGGAGCAACACGGCGCCAGGAACACTTCCTTGCTGGAACACAGGCACTGCTATGGCACATACCAACCGCTCCGCAAGCATTAACGGGCAACGACCGGGTGTATGCTCCCCGATGGATTGTGCATCAGATAGAGCGGTGCGTCCAGTCCGAAGCGCTGTGCCAACCAGATCTTGTCCGGGACGCATCTCCATGCGTTTCACACGTTCGTTACTGGCGCCGGATGTATATTTCCAGCGCAGCATCGTGCCGGACAGACAGGCCAGTCCGCAAAAATCGCTGGAGGTACTCAGGCGCAGGCCGTCGATCATCTCCTGAATGCCAGATGGCAGTTCATCATGCATGAGAGGACACTTCCTTTTTTGGAATCATACCGTACGTTACGGTGTAATCAATATCGTTATCCTGTGGTCAGGGAACATCTTAAAATAAGGGTATTTCGCTGTTGTTTCTATTGTAGCCCCTTTCTTCCGTGTTGTAATTCAGGGAAAACCCCTATTTCCGTTCTGCAATTTGCTGATCCTGTGTATGGACAGGCATTCAGGCCAGGAATGGCAAGGCTTTTTTCGATTACGGAGTCGTGAAGGGATCTCGTAAGTGTGATTTATCTCACAGAAAATTCAGGGAGTTTCCCCGTGAGGTTCAGGTAATCCCCCGATAACCCCCACGCTATATTCGCGGTATGATGGATACATAAGGAAACACCGAGGGGGACGATGGTAATGGGTACGGTATTTACAGAAAGAACAACCCAGGCGACACAACAAGAACAGACAGAGGCGAGCAAGATGACACGGGAGACAGGTGGAATCCTTTCGTTCGTGACAGCTGAACAGTGGGGCTTGATCGAGGCGAAGATGCAGCCAAAACGGGTAAAGTCGGGGTACAGTCTCTTTCTGGAAGGCGATGAAGCCGGATACCTGTACTACATTCGCTCGGGAAGAGTGAAGCTGACCAAGTCGACTGAGGATGGGAAAGAAATTATTTTATCGATTCAACAAACCGGGGATCTGATTGGAGAGTTTGGCGGCATTGGCGGATTGACTCATAGCTACAGTGCAGAGATGGCTGGCAAAGGGGAGCTGGGGATCATCTCGCTCAGCGACTTGGAAAGTGTGCTTAGCAAACACGGTGACCTTGCCTTGAAATTCCTGCAATGGATGGCGCTCGCCCAGCGTATCACCCAGTCGCGTTTCCGTGACCTCTTGCTCTATGGCAAGGCAGGTGCACTCGCATCGACGCTCATTCGTGCCAGCAACTCGTATGGCAAAATTACGCCGGATGGCATCGTGCTCGACATGAAGCTGAATCATACCGAATTATCGGAAATGATTGGTGCCACGCGGGAGAGTGTAACGCGCATGTTGGGAGCCTGGAAAGAACAGGGGACGCTGGACACCATGGATGGAAAGCTGATGATTCGTGATCTGGCAGCCTTGCGCTGCATGTGCGGATGTCCGACATTTCCAAGCTGCCCGGTAGAGCTGTGCCGATTGTAATGAAATCAAGTTGAATAGGGTTGTTTCCTTCCATGGCGATTGGGGTCGTTACGGAGAATTCAAAAAAGCTGATGTCCGATGTACTCGGGATCAGCTTTTTTGGCTTGATATGAGCGGCTTGAAGCAGTGGTATTGAATCGAAAAGTTTAGAGGGTTCAGTTATCCGGGCAGGAAATCAAGAATTGGAAACGAATACATAGTTTGGTTTGCTCAAAATAGGTTGATCAACGTAATTTCAACATTCAAGTAATAAAAGAATCATAAAAAAGGAGTACATTTTACCATGCTGGATTTACAAAGTTTTGTTTCAGATTACACAAAAGATAAGAAACATTTACAGCTTGTTATCGGGATTGTTAGGGAGGGAGATGTTGAATACTATTCATTTGATAATAATAAAAAGAAAAGTGTGATCCCTCCTGAGCATAAGTTGTTTGAGATCGGCTCCATAACCAAAGTTTTTACATCCATAATTTTATTAGAAATGGAAAAAGAAAAACTGCTTTCCTCGGATGACGTTGTTGGTAAGTTCGTGCAGAACGTTCAAAACGATTATTTGAATAAGATTACCTTGAGAAGCCTTGCTACTCATACCTCTGGATTACCTATATTGGCAACCAACCACAATTTGGCTAAAAAAAGATCGAATCCTTATTCAATGTATACCGAGCAAGATTTAACTGCTTTTTTATCTAATTCTGATTACACGGATAGCATAGGTTCGTTTGGATATTCCAATATCGGTGTAGGTTTACTGGGATACATACTATGTAAGGTGTCAGGAAGTGCGTATGACGAACTGTTAAAAAAATATATAACGAGTCCATTAAAGATGAATGAGACAGCCGTTATACTTGATGCAGAACAGAATAGCAGGTTTTTGAATGGACATGCTTCATCTGGGAAAAGAGTCCCTCATTGGGATCTTTCTATACATGTAGGAGCTGGGGGAATTAAGTCATCTGTTAGCGATTTGAGTTTATTTGTCCAAGCCAATCTAAATGATAATAATCCGATAGCCTCTACACTACAAAAAAGTCATCTCCCTATATCGATCGGAAATTCAAACCGTTATTTTGGCTGGGGAGAGGATAATCTTCTAGATAAAGGTATCCTCTGGCATAACGGGGGTTCAGCTGGTTTTAATAGTTATCTAGCTTTCAATAAGGAACTCCGTGTAGGAGTTGTATTGCTATCCAATTATTCTTTTTTCTCAAATTCTCTTATGGATCATTATTTTGCTCAAATCATAAAATGGATTACAAAAAAAGAGCCTTCACAAGGAACGATGATAGACTCTACAGGTATAAAAATATTGGAAGAAATCATGCAGAGAGAAGCGTCATTAAAGTAACGAGAATCGATAGAAGTATTAGCCACCTGATCATTAGGTGGTTTTCTTATGCTTAATGACTCCCATCCAAGATAAATAATCCTAGATACAAAAGAGGACGCGTTAACGCCCTCCTGCATCATATCAGGAATTCATCACTCACCTGCATATTCCTTTGCAAGAATCGAATATAGACACGAATCATGATATTCCCCTTTGTAAAACCAATGCTCTCGCATCAGACCTTCACGCTGCATGCCAACCTTCTGCATAACCTTCTCAGAAGCCTTGTTGTTCGGGCGGCATTTCGCATAAATACGGTGTACGCCAAGTGTATTGAAGCCAAAGCCAAGCATCGCTCGGGCTGCTTCGGCAGCGTACCCTTTTCCCTGGTAAACGGGATTGAGCACATAACCGATTTCTGCGTTCGTCTTTTCGATGTGAAGGCCAATACCGCCGATCAGAATGCCCTCCTTTTTCAAGCATATCGCCAGTTCAAAGCCCTCTTGTGGTTGTGTTTGCTGTGAATTCAGCACGAATTCCACATAAGCCTGCGTATCTTCTTCCGTATTAGGTCCCCATGCCGTATGCTGAGTAACTTCTGTCATGGATGTGTAGCTATGTATACTTTCCCAGTCTGTCTCCAGAATATCCCGGATGATGAGTCGTTCGGTCTCCAATTGCATAGCTATTCCCTCCTATATAAAAAGTGAACTAAAGAATAGTTACACTTGCCACTTCGATGACAGAACAACCTTCCGATCGCTGTTATCCCCAGATTTTTTTGATTCCCTTTTTAAAAGGAGAAAATCCGGGGATAAAGGCGTAGCGTATGCTTCCGATGTAGCTTTCTTTCAGAAAGCTTTTAGCTCCGCTTCTTCAGGTTTTTTCTGTCCTCTCCGTTTCTCGTGTAAATGTTTAGTTCAATTATATAGTAAAACAAAAATAGCCCAATAACCGATTCGTGTAAAGAATGGGTTACGAGCTATGTAAGTATAAGCATGCTATTGTGGTTGTTTACATTCAACTGCGGGATAAGTATAAGCCAGCTTGCGAATAATTTCCTTTTGCCATTTAGTGTCACCCAGGTTGGTTGCCAGGTTCAGAAGATCCAAATAATCGTCAAGCTGCAGATCAGCCTTTTGCAGAGTTGTATTCATTCGATGTTCGTTCCCCTTTATCTATAAAATCGTTAAGTCATGTACAGTAGGCAGAAGACTTGAGACAAGCTCAAGAATGATAATCATTATCACAGTTATATTATCATTATGCAATGAACGATGTCAAAATGCAATGCCAAGGCTCGAATGTACTCAACTTTTTTTCGAAAAAAGGCTCAGCCACAGCACATAGGGAATGTACACACCCAGGTATGCAGACGGATAAAGAAACCATCCATTCAACAGGAAATGGTGAATTTCTGTGGTGAACGTTGTCATATGGGAATTCGTAGCGTACACATCACCTGCAATGACAGTGGCCGCACTATAGAAGCAGAGCAGTGCAAGTACATGGAAAATGCGGGTCACCATCCGTGAGCGGAGCGCAACAAATACCATAATCAGTGGAACAATCAGCAGGAGCAGAAGAAAAAGAAACTTCATCATATAGGTCTCCTTTGGGATACTTTTGTTAAACAGTATGGGCAATTGGTGGAATTTCCAAAAGTTTTTTCAAACATTTTACAAAAAGAAAGAGGAATTCAGCATATGAACGATTAAATTAAAGGTGGATAACCCATTATCAGGTAATTACGAGGAGGAGAAGGCAAGTATGAAGAAAGCGATATGGCAGCATTGGATCGGGGCATTCCTGATCTTCATCATGATGGCGACGGCATTGCTTCAACCTGGTTCACAAAGTCCGGTACAGGCCGCTGCAGCACCTATTACGGTATCGCAGGCCATCGCTGCCCAGAGTGGCGGAGCAACGGCAACGGTGGAAGGATATATTGTTGGACATGCCACCGGTTCGCTTACAGCCAAGTTTACATCTCCTTACGCCAATGATTTTAACTTCCTGATTGCAGATTCAGCGACAGAGAAGACTAACGCGAAACTGCTCGACGTGCAGATTCCAGCGTCGTACCGCTCGCAATATGGACTGGCTACCAACCCGAATCTTGTGGGGCAGAAGGTTATCGTAACCGGAACACTTGGCGCATATAACAGTTATGCCGGAGTTAAGAATCCTACCTCAATCGCACTCTCCTCTGGAACAACCAATCCTGATCCTGATCCAGGCACAACGCTGCCGGATGGTACAGGGAAGAAAGTATTATTCGATAACACGCATGCTCAGACAGCCGGGGCTGCGGACTGGGTTATTGATGGGGCATTTTCGGACTTTGCGAATGGTTTGCGAAACGCAGGCTTTACCGTGGATCAGCTGGATCGCAGCATCCCGTATACCTTCGGTGAGCAAGCCATCACCTTTAATAAATTGAAAGATTATGATGTCTTCGTTATCGGCGAAGCGAACGTGCCTTTCAAAGCGACAGAGCAAGCTGCGCTGCTGCAATATGTACAGAATGGTGGCAGTGTCTTCTTCATTGCCGACCACTACAACGCAGACCGGAACAAAAACCGTTGGGATTCCTCCGAAGTATTCAACGGCTATCGCCGTGGTGCATTCTTGAATCCGGCCAAAGGCATGTCGTCAGCAGAAGCTGAATCTCCAGCCATGCAAGGCGTGACCAGTTCGGACTGGTTGGCATCCAACTTCGGTATTCGTTTCCGCTACAATGCATTGGGAGATGTTAATGCAACGGATATCGTCGCACCTTCACAGTCGTTCGGCATTACAACTGGCGTGAACGCAGTGGCCATGCATGCTGGTTCCACACTTGCCATTATTGACCCGAACAAAGCCAAAGGTCTGGTGTATGTACCTAGTGGGGTTTCCAAATGGGGCAACGCGGTAGATCAGGGCGTATACAATGGTGGCGGACGAGCTGAAGGAGCCTACGCAGCGATCGCCAAGATCGGGGCAGGAAAAGCAGCATTTATCGGTGACTCCTCACCTGTTGAGGATGCCACTCCCAAATATCTACGTGAAGAAACAGGCGCTGCCAAAACAACGTATGATGGCTTCAAAGAAGTGAATGACGGTGTATTCCTCGTGAATACCGTGAAATGGCTTGCAGTGAAAGAAAGTTACACAAGTCTGTCCCAGGTCGCTGGACTGACATTGGATACGCCGACAAGTCTGCTTGCTATTGAAGCTCCGGCTTCTTCCACTGAGCCGCAAACCGAACCATGGGCTACACCGGCTGCAGGCTACAAATGGTACGATCCTACAACGTTTAAGGCAGGATCGTACGGCAAAGCGCAGTAAGATAAGCAGTAAGAAAAATATACGGAAAATCGGCCTGTTCGCCACAATTGCGGACAGGCTTTATTTTGCATAAATGCCCGGAGCAGAGGGAAACGTATGGGTAATTATGAATGATGAGTGAGATGCCAAGGTGAGGAGGAAGACCATGATGAATCGGCAAGCAGACTGCGACAGCTCGACCATGAGGCAGAAACTCAAAGGGGACCTCCATCGTGTGGCAGATCGAATGAACAAGACGTTATCCACCTTTGACCATGACAGTGTGTGTCTGCTGGGCCAATTTGCGGAGATTCGGGCCGAGATCAAGCAGATCGAGGTGCTGGCGTCTTCCTTTTATCTGGATTGTTATCTGTCTCCCTTCACGGAGAAATTTGCCGAACTGACTGCCAGTGTACAGCATTTGTCGGATCGCAGATATGGTGCGCTCATTGTAATTGAACGGGAAGTTCCGCTTGAACCAATTATCCACTCAGGGGTTGCAGTCGATGCCAGAGTCACGCATGCGTTGCTGGAGTCGCTGTTTATACCGGGTGCACCTCTGCATGATGGGGCGGTGCTGATTCGGGGCAATCAGATTGTATCCGCGGGCAATGTATTACCTTTGTCACAGGCCATTGCACATGAACGGAAAATTGGCACACGGCATAGGGCTGCTCTCGGATTAAGTGAGCTGACGGATGCGGTTGTGCTGGTTGTCTCGGAAGAGACAGGTCAAGCTTCATTCGCCGTGGGAGGGGATCTGCATCCCATCAACGTGGTTGAAACCCTGCCATGATTACTGGTCGCTAGATTTTTTACCGATTCCATGCTGGAGTAAATGAACCTTTTTCCCTGCGAAGAGAGAAAGGTCTTTTTGTTACATCGTGATGTGGTTTTGCACAAACTTGATAATCATGGGTACAATAGAGGATGGAAGACGAACTGAAGAAGGCGAATTGATCGCAAAAATGGTTGGAGGAGACGGTTAACACATGAGCTGGTTTGATGCAATGGAACATCACGATTATGAGGAACTGGTACTGTGCCAGGATAGAGCCTCTGGTTTAAAAGCAATTATTGCTATTCACGATACAACACTCGGTCCAGCGTTGGGAGGCACACGGATGTGGACCTATGCTTCTGAGGAAGCTGCCATTGAAGATGCCTTGCGCCTTGCGCGGGGAATGACATATAAACATGCTGTATCCGGACTGAATCTGGGCGGAGGTAAAGCCGTAATTATCGGGGATCCGCGCCGTGACAAAAATGAAGCGATGTTCCGGGCCTTTGGCCGATACATTCAGGGACTGAACGGACGTTATGTCACCGCAGAGGATGTGGGAACGACAGAAGAAGATATGAATCTGATCTATCAGGAAACTGACTATGTTACAGGCATATCACCAAGCTACGGTTCCTCCGGTAATCCTTCCCCGGCAACAGCCTGGGGTGTATATCGGGGCATAAAGGCCGCAGCGAAGCAAGCATTCGGCACGGATCTGCTGGAAGGCAAAACCGTGGCTGTACAAGGTGTGGGCAACGTGGCGATGCGTCTGTGCAAATATTTGTACGAAGAAGGTGCGCAGCTGATCGTTACCGATATCCATAAGGATTCCGTGAAGCAGGCTGTGGATCAATTCGGTGCAAAGGCGGTGGACCCTACCGACATTACTGGAGTGGATTGTGATATTTATGCTCCATGTGCATTGGGCGGTACCATTAATGATGATACGTTGAAACAGCTTAAGGCCAAGGTTGTGGCAGGCTGTGCCAACAACCAGCTGCTGGAGCCGCGTCATGGTGACAAGCTGCATGAAATGGGAATCGTATACGCACCAGACTACGTGATCAATGCAGGTGGCGTAATTAATATTGCGGATGAGCTGAACGGCTATAATGCAGATCGTGCGTGGAGCAAGGTTGGAGAGATCTACAATAATCTGGAGAAAATCTTCGACACGTCGCGGACCGAAGGCATCGCAACGTATATTGCTGCGGATCGACTGGCTGAACGCCGGATTGAACTGATGAAAAATACACGCAGCACGTTTCTGCAAAATGGTCATCACGCGCTGAGTTCCCGCAGACTGCGCGGGTAAATTTTAAGGATTCACATTACAATAAAATGTAAAACAGCTAAGGCAGGCATCCCATGGTGAACTGCACCCCATTTGTTAGAAAGGAGGTGCAGTGCAATGGATGCCTGCCTTCTCTTTGAGTTTAAAGATTTTTTTGTAAGGCGTTCATCGTATGGCTCGGCTAATATTAAAAATTCTTATAACCCGAGAGCAACGCAATGTTATTTCAAAACGTAATGCACTTCTGATTCAGCAGCTTCACAAATCGATCCAGCGCGCTGCTGACGTATCGATCCTCACCCCGGACAAAGGTCGTTGTGGTATGTGTGAATCGTTCGGCCAGATCATATACAGAGAACTCATCTGGTTTCTTGTGAATAACGCTGCAAGGCATAATGGTAAAAGCAATCCCCGACTCCACACAGCTAAGCAGGTTATCCATCGTGCTGACTTCAATCATATTGCGAGCAGACAAACCTTCTTCCTGCAAATATTCCTCCGTAATTTCACGGTATGGGCAGCCTTTTGGGAAAACGACCCACGAAACCTGACACAGGCTTTCGGGTGGAACGTCCATCCTTTTGGAGATGATATGCACCGTGTCCTGCATTTCATATTCCACTTTCAGACCCTCTTTTACACACGCACCACTAATAAAGGCACCATCAATCTCGTATTCCTGTATTTTCTTGCGCAGCACTTTGGGTGAAGTGGCATTCACAAGTGAGATGGAGACCTCGGGATAGGTCACTTGGTATTCATTGAGAATCTCCATGAACCGGCTGGATGCTGCCGTCTCCACAATCCCGATTTTTAACGTGCCTGAAGGCTCACCGGGATCAGTCATATCCTGCTCCAGATCGTTCAACAGGTCACGGATGCGTGTTGTATATTGGACAAATTGTTCTCCTTTGGAAGTCAGCACTACCCCTTTGGGAAAGCGGTTGAACAACTGCACCTGATATTCCTGCTCCAGCTTTTTGATGCGTGTGGTGACGTTGGATTGAGCGTAATTCAGTTCCTTGGCGGCCTGTGAGATTTTGCCGGACCTTGCCACCGCGAGAATAATATCGATATCCGAGAGTTCCATGGCTCTGGCCTCCTGAGTTGTAATGAAATGAAGTGAAGTGAAGTGTTAGGTATCTCTATGAGAGATACCTCTATATATTTCAATCATTTTACGATATATATATGCCGGCTTACAATATCGTTATCAACAGCTTTTACAGAGCAATGGAATCATGCAAAACGCTGATATTGGAGAAGGAGTTGTGATGAGAAATATGTCTACATTACTGAGCCCGGTGAAGATCAACGAGTGGCATTTGAGAAACAGGTTGGTGATGGCACCTCTTACCCGAGGGTTTGCCAATGATCAGGATGGGACCGCGACGGAAGAGATGGTGGCGTATTATGAGCGACGTGCCCAGGATGGTGTGGGGTTGATCATTACAGAGGGGATTAATCCCTCGCTGGCAGGCAAAGGCACCTATGGCATCCCCGGATTATATACGGCTGAACAGACCGACTCATGGAAGAAAGTGACGAATGCCGTCCATAAACACGGAGGGACCATTATCTCTCAGTTGTGGCATGTGGGCAGACTGTCTCACTCCGATCTGATAGGCACCCCGCCACTGGCACCTTCAAACATTCCGGCTCAAGGAAGAGTCCATAAATTGCATAAGCCATATCAGATACCTCACGCCATGAGTGCGCAGGATATCAAGGATAGCATTCAACAATTTCAAAAGGCTGCCCGCAATGCGGTACGGGCTGGATTCGACGGAATTGAGCTGCATGCAGCACATGGTTATCTGATCGACCAGTTTATCAATGAGAAGACGAACCACAGAACAGACGAATATGGAGGCGATATCCAGGGACGATTGCGTTTTCTGAAGGAGATCATTATTGCAGTTCAAAAAGAAATTAGCGTGGATCGCATATCGGTACGATTTTCTGAGAAAAAAGATGATGACCCTTCCTATGTCTGGACAGACAAGGCTGGAGTGCTGAATGCCTACCTGAATCTGTTCCGCGAGACAGGCATTACAATCCTACATCCTTCAACAGATCGATACACCAGAGTATGGGATGGGGAACAGAATTTCCATGAGGCGATTCGCGAGCAGTGGGATGGAATCATCATTGGCGTAGGGGATCTTGAGGAAACAACCGCAGAACAGGCTGTGCAAAATTCGAGCATTGATTTGGCAGCGTTCGGCAGACCGTTTATCGCCAATCCTGATCTGGTGCAAAAATTTCGTGCGGGGCAGCAGTTGATCAAGTATGATGCCAATGAACATTTAACTGTGTTGGTGTGAATGTAGAAAGAAAAGGGCAGAAGCTGATCCTAAAGATCACTCTGCCCTTTGTTTACGTATGGAAGAATGGTTATGGGTTACTGACGACGATGACTTTCTTTTCCGTTAAGTAGTATACGAGTGCAAGCAGAGGCATTAACAGACCAATCAATGTCGTGAGACTCCAACCTCCATGCGCGTAGGACCAACTGCCAAGAGATGATCCAATTGCGCCCCCTACAAAAAAGATCGACATAAATATTCCGTTTACGCGTCCTCTTGCTTCGCTCAACGAATAGATAATGCGCTGTCCCAGCACCAAATTACCCGAAACCGCCATATCCAGCGTGATGGCAACGAGCACAAGCAAAATAAGGGTAGCGGTAGAGTGACCCTGGAATAGATAGGCAAGCCCAAAAGATGCAACTGCGATGACCATGGCGAGTCCGGTTAATATGCGGGTTAAACCTTTATCCGCCCATCTTCCGGCAATAGGTGCTGCGATGGCACCCCCAACACCAGCCAGTGCAAACCAGGCAATTCCTTGCTGGGACATGCCATACTCATTGGCGAGCTGCAAGGGAACTGTGGTCCAGAACAAGCTGAAAGCGCCAAACAGGCTGGCCTGATAGAGGGCTCGGCGGCGGAGCATGGGAAATGTTTTGAGCAGGGAGCCCAATGACAGAATTAATTGTCCGTACTTCATCGCAGGTTGTGGCTGACGTGCAGGAAGTGCACGTGATAGGAGCAATGTAAGCAATACGATAATGATTGCCGAGAAGACAAAGACCGCTTGCCAGCCGAGCAGGCTTGTAATAAAACTTGCGACTGGCCGAGCCAGCATGATGCCCAGCAGTAGACCACTCATCACGTTGCCGACAACCCGTCCGCGTTGCTCCTCAGAAGTGAGGTAGGTGGCGTAGGGAACCAGAATTTGCGCAACGACTGAACTGATACCGATGACGAGGGAAGCAGTCAGAAATAATACGGCATGGGAAGAGAAAGCAGCGGCAATCAATGCAACGACTAGAATGATGAGGAAAAAAGTTACAAGTCGCTTATTCTCCAGAATGTCACTGAGCGGAACGATAAACAGCAGGCCAATAACATAACCGATCTGTGTTAACGTCACAATCAATCCCGCAGCAGCAGAGGAAAGCCCTGTTGTCACGCTGATTGGTCCTATAACCGTCTGAGCATAATACAGGTTTGCCGCAATCAGCCCGCACGCCGCAGCCAAAAGTAAAATCAACCAACTGGGAACTGAATTTGATTTCACATCAGTTTGCATATCCATGAGTATCACCCTCCACATGTTCTCTAATTATTTTTTATTAAAGTGAACTTGTATTGAAATTGTTAATTACTAAACGGTGCGTTTACTAATCGTAAGCATATAATAAACTAAACGTTTAGTATTGTAAATAGGCGTGGGGATTTTTTTCATGTCGAGGTAAGGTAAGAACGAAATTGTTTAATGTATCGGTCTTTTAGTATAATGAACGTATAGTTTTTATGAATTACAGATGCATTGGTTACACCAAGGAGGGCTTATGATGACAGCCAAAAGAGGGCGTCCCCGCAATGTGGAAACCCAGAATGCGATTCTTGCAGCTTCCTATGAATTATTACTGGAACATGGTTTCGGAGCGATTACGATCGAAAAAATTGCTGAACGTGCTAAGGTGAGCAAAGCAACGATATATAAATGGTGGCCTAATAAAGGTGCTGTCATTATGGATGGGTATATGTCTGCGGCAAAGGCAAGATTGCCTGTACCGGATACAGGATCGGTATTTGAGGATGTGCGCATTCATGCGAGCAATCTGGTTGTTTTTTTGAGCAGCCGGGAAGGAAAAGTGATCACACAGATTGTCGGAGAGGGACAGTCTGATCCAGGGCTTGCAGCAGAATACCGAACCAGATACATTCAGCCTCGTCGGCGCGAAGCGTGGGGAATTTTTGAAAAAGGTGTAGAACGGGGACAGTTGAAAAAGGATTGTGACATCGGACTGTGCATAGACCTCGTCTATGGAGCGATGTTCTATCGCATGCTGGTGACTGGCGAAGTGATAGATACTGAATTCGTGCAGCGTTCGTTGATCTCCTTGTTTGAGGGTATTAAATCTGGATCATAGAGAAAGACATCTTGGGGGAGGGATAGGGCGATTCTTAAGAATCACCCTGGATACATAAAGGCTTGTGGATGAATGGGGATTGTGTGGAGAACTGAGAACTATACCTGGAAGATCGGTGAGATGGCTGGGGGCCATGAATCAGGAGAATGCGAAGTGGAAGAAGGAAGAGACTCGTTCAAGAGCGGGGGCTCGTTCCATATGAAACTGGGTATTTCGCGTCGTAACACCGGCGCTACATCCTGGGCAAAGCGTTCTACCTGCTCCAGCTGCTCTGCATGGCTGAGTCCATCCACGCTGATACTCAGTACCTGATGTCCATATGCGGCATGGTAATTGAGGATCTTCTCAATGACTTGCTCTGGACTACCAATCAGTACAGGACCATGCGCAATGTTATCCTCCAGGTCCTTAAAGGGTGACTGGTTGTGCTGCGCAGCGGCCGTAGCATGAAATGCCTCATAATAAGGCGTATAACGACGGATCGCCTCTTCGCGTGTATTCGCGAGGTATAGGCTGCCTGCACCAGAGCCAACCACCGCTCGGTTCGCATCATGACCATAATAATCGAGACGCTCCCGGTAATGGTCAATTAACGCTTTGTATTTTGCCTGTGGGTGGAAGGAATTCGAGCTAAATATCGGTTCGCCATACTTAGCTGCAAGCTCGGTAGAGCGGGTGCTCGATGCGCTGCCATGCCAGATCGGAATGGATTGCTGAAGCGGTCTCGGCTGAGTAGTAACCTCTTGAAGGGGAGGGCGATACGTTCCCTGCCAGGTTACATTCTCTTCAGTCCACAGCCGTTTCAGCAGTTCGTAGCGTTCACCGAGTGAATCCCATTGTTCCTCCTCGCTAATGCCAAACAGGGGATAGTGCCGAGGATCATTGCCTTTCCCGATGATCATCTCCAGACGTCCGCCCGATAATTGATCCAGCGTGGCATAATCCTCGGCAACCCGTACCGGATCAAGTATACTGAGAACAGTGACCGTTGTTAGCAACCGGATACGTGAAGTCGCAGCAGCGACGGCGGTCAGCACAACGGGAGGTGAGGAAGACAGAAAAGGTGCGCCATGCCGCTCACCGATCCCATATGCATCGAACCCCAGCCGTTCGGCCAGCTTGGCTTGTTCCAAAATGTTGTGAAACTTTTGTTGTGTTGTTAGTGATTCACCAGTTACGGCATTTGGAAGATTCATCATGAGACTAAATAAGGCAAATTTCATCTAACCATCCCCTTGGATTGGATTGGAAAAGCACTGGGTTGTCTAATCCTATGGAAATAGTAGGATATTCAAGCTAAAACTAACTTTACCATGTTGCCATGCATTCTTCTAATGGATTTTTTCTATAAGGCGGATTAAAGCCGCTCAAACTTAGACAAATGGGCAGGAAATTGCCACGATTTTTATTGACCGCTGTAAAATTTAGGATTAAAATTGTGCATATCATATAAATTCAAATTTATGGATTTTCATTGTGGAGGTGGGAGACATGGAACCTACAACTACGATACGCTCCTTTATTGAGGACTACATCAGGAAACAGGGCTATACCCTGCAATACTTTGCCGATATATCGGGTGTGAACGCTGGAACGTTAAGTGCGATCATCAAAGGAACGCGGCCAATCGCCATGGCTCAACTGGATTTGATTACCAAAGGCATGAAGCTGGAAGAAGGCCATTTCTACGAAATTTACGGCGCTGAGTGTTTTGTGGAGTCTGCACCACATTGGAGAAGACTGGAACCTTTTCTGCAACGTTGCGCCGAGCTGGACAAGCTCGAATGTATTCAGAGGGTAATCCAGCAAGTGACGGATGATCGATCCTATATTTCCGAATTGTTCGAGATGGCAGAAGGCATGCTTGAACGAGGACAAAAGAAAGCGGCCCGCATGTTATATGAATGCGTTGCGGAGTGTGAGAAGTACCAACACTCGGAACGTCTCGCATTGTGTCAGTACCGTATTTTCACACTATCTCTGGGTCAGGATCAGCATGAAAATCTCAGGGCAGCCGTGCACTTCGAGCCATATATTAATAGGCTGGATGAAGAGCGGCAACTGGATGCGATCAAGGATCTGGCGAATACATACTCAGCCCTACGTTATTGGGACAAGCTGTTCGCACTAGCAGATGAATTGGGGCGTAAAGCTGAATTTATACAATCTTTTACTAAGAAAAAAGTCGATAAAGTAAATAGGGTAACTGCATATCCCCTTTTTGTGTACAGAGCATATTCAAATCTTCTCAAGGCTTCAGCCTGTGAATGGAGTGGAAAATATAAGGAGGCTCTAAACTACACCCAAGAATATGCTGAGATAATTAATATTGCAAACCCTAGTGAAGAGGACCAAATATATATCAATATGTTCAGTGGCTGGACTGAAGTAAACACCTATTTGTATAATCTGATGATGGGAAATGAAGAAGTGCTCCCAGCGTATGTGGCATGGATTGAACAAAATGAAGAAGAATTCCTTACTGCTCTTGTCAAAATTATGGAGGCAGCAAATACTTACGATATGAATATCAATCATGTACTTTTAAAATTTGATAGTAAAATTAATACAATTTCAAGAGATATTATGTCAAATAAAAGATACAATAAACAGATAATAAATGACAGGTACACCAAATTTTTGACTGAATTGGCAATTTATTATTTTCGTCAGGAACGATATGCTGAAGGAATGCAAAAGCTGCTTAATTGTTTGAATTCAGCAATCAATATTAACAATTATAGAGATATTATACAATGCGTTGCTCTCTTTGAAAGATACAGGTCTTTTGCATCTCAGGAGATACAAAACTTGTACGGATCTATAATAAAGGAGGCATATAATTATGAGATTAAAAAAAATTATAACAATACTTTTGTTTAGTACTATTTTTTTCTCTGTTATACATCAATATCCAATCGACATAAAAATACAATCCTTTGGTCCTTCATCTCATGGTGATGGAACATTGTAGATTAATCGCAATGAAATTATAAACTATCATAGTTAATGGTTTATTTCCGAGATTGGAAATAAGCCTTTTTTGCGCAGATTGACCATTGTAAAATTCAGGATTAAAATTACATTTATTAAGTATTGATGAATCTTAAGTTAGTTTGGTTGAAGGGGGTGGGAGAATTGAAACTTGCACCTACGATACGCACATATATAGAGAATCACATAAGAGAAAGAGGATATAAACTACAGCAATTCTCAGATGTCACGGGTGTCAACGTTGGTACATTAAGTGCCATCCTCAAGGGCAGCAGGCCTTTAGCCATGAATCAGTTGGATCAAATTACATCTGGTATGGGGTTGGAGGATGGATACTTCTACGAAATGTACAGTGTGGAATGTTTTGTGGAAGCCGCACCTCATTGGAGGCGTTTGCAACCGTTCCTGTATCGCTGTGCTGAACTTAACAAGCTAGGCTGTATTAAAAAGGTGGTCTATCAGGTTACAGATGATCGATCCTATATTTCAGAACTGTTTCAAATGGCAGAGAATCTATATTCCAACGAAATGAATGAAGCGGCGCTTATTTTATATGGATGCGTAGCCGCAGGTGAGAAATATCAGCACTCGGAAAGATTAGCACTGTGCCAGTACCGTATTTTTCTTATTAATATTGGTCATGACCAGAAAGTGAACAGACTACTCATTTCCAAATTCGAACCATTCATAGAACGGTTAGATGAAGACTATCAGCTGGATGCAATTAAGGATCTAGCGAATGCATATTGGGGATTACATGAATGGGATAGAATGAGGGACATAGCCTGCCAATTAGAAAAGCAGTCGGATGTGGCCATGAGACAAACTAAAAAGCTTACTAGTAAAACACAGTATCCACTATATGTATATAAAGCTTATTCTAACTTGCTTATTGCTAATTACCATGATTGCTCTGAAAATTATAAAGAAGCTCTTCGATATACTGATATTTATGAGAAAATCATTGAGACTTACGGAATTGAGGATAAGCTCATTGATCGAAAAATTAGATATATGGCTAAACTTAATAAATATTTATATCAAATAATGATGGGCGTACGAGAAGTTATACCTGATTACATTAATTGTATCGAGAAAGATGAAGCAGAAATTCTTCCTGCTTTGGTTAAAATTATTCAATCTGCTAACAGGCATCATTATGACGTGGATGATTTATTGGTCAAGTTTGAAAAAGAGATTGCTATACAATTCAATGATACTTATTTAAGAGGGGCGTACACAGAACAAAGCTGGTATTATCGAAGAGTTATATTATTTTATGAGCTATCAGTTTATTACTTTAGAAGACATAGGTACGATTCTGGATCGAAGTCTCTACTTATAAGTTTGGAGTTATCCATTTTTGTTAAAGATGATGCGGCAACATTAAAGTGTATTGATCTTTATGGAGAGTTTAAGAGTCGTTTATCTAAAGAATTAGAGAACCAATACAAAACATTAATCAGCTTGCTTCATCCAAATGCGAGTTTGTAAGTATCCGTAGCCTTAATAAAATGTGTAAATCTGTATGGGGAATATAGAAGATTTGCTAATGAAGAAATAAACGTTAAATATCAACAGATATTACAATCGAACAATGTTGCATTAATTATAATATATATTTAAACAGCCAACTGTTTTTGCAGTAGGCTATTTTTGTTTTCAATAATTAGGTCGAAAAATGAACATAAAAGTTTTCTAAAGAATCTTTTTTACAAAATTCTGCAAAACATCATATGTTTTTGTCAGTACTATGGGTTCACACGAAAAAATAGAGGATAAAAGATGTATTCTAAATTGTTTTAAAAAGGGGGGGGGGGCATGCTGTGAGAGAGCCGAGAATCCTGAGAGATCAAATCGAGCAGAATCGGCAACATTTGCGTCGGTTGGTGGAGAAACATGGCATGCATGATGATAAAGTTCTCAAGCAGTCTATGGTGCTGGATGAACTGATTAATAAATATATTCGACTAAGAGAGAAACACTAATTTGTTAACGCTCTTATCTTCCTCTGTAATCCACCTATAGGTGGACCTCTATATCAACCCAGTTGTGGACGCTAGAGCGGTGTTCTCCCTGCTATGCTTAAAGCATCAAATCAAGCAGATTACAGGGGGAACAACGTATGACGACGAGCATGTGGGTTCAGATGATCATCATGTTTGCGGTTTTAGTATTCACTTCAATTGGACGAAAGCCAGTACGTTATTATCGTTTATTGCTGCCTTTCGTTATTATGGGTTATTATGCAGCCATATTCCTTAAAGACATGACTTTTACAGGCAATAATGTGCTGTTTTTGTTGGTGGCCGTGATTGTAGGGGCATTGTTCGGAATGATTGTGCTGGGAATAACGCGTATGGAATTCGATGCGACGGCAGGTAAGTGGTATACCCGAGTGGGGATAGGTAGTGTGGTCGTCTGGGCAGTGGCATTCCTGCTACGCATCATTCCGGTGGAATGGATTACGCATCATCCGCAGCAAGCATACCAGTATGCAAATGAGCATCAATTGGATCTTCAGAATATCGGCCCTGCATTTATATTAATGACCGCAGCTATGGTTTTGGTGCGTGTAGCAGGGATTCTAATCCGCTCCAGAGCGAGCAAAGTACAGCATACGATTGGAACATAATTTATAATGTGTTTCTGTCTTTAGTCTTTGTGTAAAGGGACTCCATTTTCTCATGAGTACGATATGTAGTTTAGTGTGAGTGGAATATATCTATATGCTGTAATTGTGACGATTTTCACGGATTAATGCAAAATGCTATGTTATGAAAGTATTGTTATGTAAGAAAACATTTTATTTTGCAAAGGAATAAAATATGAATTTTTTGGCAATGTATCCTAAAATGTTTTAAAAAGAGGGGGTGCATGCTGTGAGAGAACCGAAGCAGATTAGAGACCAAATCGAACAAAACAGGCATGAGTTAAGTCGTTTGGCGGAATATCATGGCATGCAAGACTACAAAGTCCTTCAACAATCGATGGTATTGGACGAGTTAATTAATGAATATAATCGCTTCAAATATAATAAACACTTTATGAATAGACAGCCGATTGCATAAAGCAGTCGGTTTTTTGATGCAATAGAAGAGTAGTCGACTGTAGCCATACAGTCGGCTTTTTTGCGTTTCGTCGAAACCTGCGCTTCAATCTTGAAATTCCGTACCAATCCCATGGTTGGCAGGATAGCCAACGATCATTAAAACTGGATATGATGACCCCAGTTATATCCAGATTGATCTGTGAAGGGGGATCATACAATGATCGGGAGAGGGAGGGATGAACGGAAATGATGGACAAGGTACTGGGTTATTTCGGAAGAAATATGAATCTGCGCACCAAGCTGCTTCTGTTGTTCCTGGCGTTGACCTTGCTGCCGCTAAGCTTGCAGGGAGTGGTTAATTACCTGCATTTCTCGCAGACGATTGATCGCAAGACGGAGCAGTTCACCATTGATATTGTCCGCCAGATTAATACCAATCTGAATCGGCTGCTCAAGGACTTCGAGCGTTTGTCGCTCTTGCCGCTCTATGATCAGATGATGCTTGGCATTCTGGGCAAATACAATGCTCCGATGGGATCGGGTACATGGGCGAGATCCGATGATTATCTGAAAATGAAGCTCTACACGTCCGGTCAGGCGTATGACCGACCTGAAATTCGTGGCATCCATCTAATCAGCAACAGCGGCATTTTGTTCTCCAATCTGGATTCGCTGGCAGTGAATCCGGTATGGGACAGCAGGCAGGATGACTGGTTTGCAGAGCTTAACGGCTCGGAAGGGGAATGGCGTCTGCTCCCTCCGCACGAACCAAGCTATTACACGGGCAGTCATGAAGAGCCGTATATATCGGTTGCCCGTGAGATACGTGATCCGGGTACACTCCAGCGACTGGGGTATATTCTGATCGACATCCGGCTGGAAGCCTTCGGCCAACTCTTGTCCAATCTGAATTTTGAGCAAAATGCGAGCCTGATGATTGTCGACAGCAAGCAGCGTCTTTTGTTCGAGCGGACCTCAGCTGGAGGTCTATCCGCTTACGACCAACTGTTAACGCATGGCCAGCTTCAAGGCTATGCAGGCAACCAGAAGGTTGTCCTTGATGGGAAGCCCTATCTCTACGTGCAAAACCATTCCAGCTATTCAGGACTTTCGGTGATCAGCCTTACGCCTATTGTCGTTATTCAGAAGGAGTCGGGCGAGATGCTCACGTTTACGTTTGGATTCGCTGTGTTGTGTATGGCGGCCGTAGCAGTTCTCGCGGTGCTCTTATCTTACCGTATAACGAGGCCGCTAATTCGATTGAAACACAATATGATTCGGGTGGAGCAGGGAGACTTTAGCCAGCGCGTAGCGCACTTTAGCAATGATGAGTTCGGACAGATTAGCCGGGGTTTTAACCGAATGATGGAAGAGATCAATAGATTATTCAACGAGGTATTTCTGTTGGGCATTCAAGAGCGAGAGGCAGAGTTGTCAGCATTGCAGAGCCAGATCAATCCCCATTTTATATACAACACATTGGAGTCCATCAACATGATGGCGGTCCGCCAGAAGCACGCTGAGGTGTCTGATATGGTGACGGCACTTGGCAAGCTGCTCCGTTATACGATTGATAAGGTGGACCGGAGGGTTCCGCTTCAGGAAGAACTGGCTTTTGTACAATCCTATGTACGCATTCAACAAGTACGTTATGACGGCAAGCTGGAGGTAATCTATGACATCGATGAAGCCATTACAGAGTGTCTGATTCCTAAGCTGGTATTGCAACCGCTGGTGGAGAACGCTGTCTACCATGGCATTGAAGGGAAGGCGGATGGCGGGGTGATCTGGGTATCTGCATTGAAATTCGATGATGAGCTGCTGATTATTGTGCGTGACAATGGCAAAGGCATGGCTCAGGCGGAGATTGATGAATTAAATGAATCCATTGCTCGGCAGCCTTCCAATGAGGCATTGCGTTGTCATGCCGGGGACAGGCTGGGACTTAACAATATCTCTCAAAGGCTCCGCCTCATGTATGGAGAAGGCAGCGGCTTGAGCGTCGATGGCAGTCCCGGGCAGGGCCTGGCGGTGACGATATCCATTCAACTTCAACCGAAAGGGGAATGAAGCGCATGTATAAAGTATTGCTTGTGGAGGATGAGACGGTCATCCGTCAGGGACTGAGAGAGCTGATTGTACAGGCGGCTCCTCAGTTCGAGGTAACAGGTGAAGCTTCGAGCGGAGCCGAGGCACTGGATTTTCTGAGATGTGAAGTACCTGATGTGTTGATCACGGATATTCGCATGCGTGAAATGGACGGGCTGACACTGGCATCCAAAGCAAGAGATATGTACCCTGAACTGCTGATGATCATCATTAGCGGGTACGGAGAGTTTGAATATGCACGCAGGGCGATGGAATACGGGGTATTGAACTATCTGCTGAAGCCGATTGAACGACATGAACTGGCATTATGCATCCAAAAAATTCAATTGCTGCTGGATCGCAGGTATGGCATTTCAACCCTTCCAGTCACTGAGCCATCTGGGAAAGCAGAGCACTCCGGCGGAGATACGCGGAAGATTATCCGAGATGTGAAGGAGCACATCAAGCAGCACCCCGATGGGGATCTGCGACTTCAGACCATAGCAGCTCTGGTTCATCTGAACCCCACCTATCTAAGCCAACTGTTCAAGAACGAAACAGGAACCAATTACTCCGAATACATCGCTGAGGCTCGTATGGAACGGGCCAAGTGGCTGCTGGTTAACACAGGGCTCAAAATCTATGATGTTGCAAGGTTATCCGGGCATCAGAGTCCCAAGCACTTCATGCTGGTATTCAAGCAGCAGGTGGGATGGACAGCAGGGGAATATCGTGACCGATTCAGCATTTCTTGAAATACCATACCATTTCTGTAATTGACGTGATTTATGAGCGGGCGATGTCTTCGTTATACTTTGGTTGCACATGTATACCACTAAGTCCATAAGGGGGATTTTCATGAAAAAAGCAGGACTGATATTGATACTCTTACTCATGATGATTGCTTCAATCGGGTGCACAAGCTCCAATTCCGGAAGTGATCCTGGGCAAGCAGCCGGGGAGAATGGAGAGGTTGAGCTGAAATTCATGATGTGGGGCAATCAGGCACATATGGATGTATACAACAAGCTGATCGATGGCTTCACGCAGGAAAATCCAGGCATCAAGGTGACGATGGAATCCGTACCTTTCGCGGAATATCAGCAAAAAATTTCGGTGCTTGCCGCTGGCGGCTCTCTCCCGGATATCGCATGGGTATCGGAGCGGATGGTGCCACAATTCAAATCCAATCACATCCTGGCCGATGTATCCGAGTTCAAGGACGATGCACAGTTCAAGCTGGATGATTATATACCAAGCACATTGGATTTGTTCCGTGATGGAGATCAGCTGCTGGGGCTTCCTTTTTCTACACCTCCGGTGGTCATGTTCTACAATAAAACGCTGTTCGACAAAGCAGGCCTGACCGACCCGAATACACTTGCCAGCCAAGGGCAATGGACATGGGAACAGTTCGAGAAGTCCGCTAAGGCGATCACCAGCAAGGAGGCGACCAACCGGATCTATGGCGCTAACTTTTTTCGCGACTGGAAGACCTGGGCTGTGCTCTCCTCGTATTCCTGGTCCAATGGCAGCGGCCCGTTCGACGAAGGCATGACGAAATTCACCTGGAACGATGCCTATGGCGTACAGACCTTTGAACTGCTGGAGCGCATGATGTTCACCGATGAATCGCATCCAAAAGCAGGCGAGCAGGTCAGTTTCGATGCTGGCAATGTGGGCATGTTCTTCGATAACTACAGCTATGTTTCCAAAGCCAGAGAAATTACGGATTTTGAATGGAGTATCGCTCCCATGCCTTCCGGTTCACAGGGCAGCGTACCGATGCTGGGGCAGGCTGGATATGCCATGTTCAACGACAGCAAACATCCGGAGGAAACCAAGAAGCTGTTGAAGTATTTTGCCAGCGAGCAGGGCATTCAGGAGACGGCCACCTACTTTGTGCCTCCGCGTACCTCTGTGCTGAACTCCGATGCGTTCATTAATCAGCCCAATAATCCGAGCAAGGAGCATATTGTGCAGGCGGTGATTAATGAAATGCCAAAAGCGCGCTTGATTCCAGGTCATATCCGTTGGCAGGATATCGACAATGCGGTGTTGCAGGGATTTGACCGACTGTTCGCCCGTTCAGCAACACCCGAGGATAATCTGAAGCAAATGCAGGAAGAGGTCCAAAGCGTGCTGCAACAATAAATATTCTTATAGAAACAGGAGGTGAGCATGATGGGCAAATTCAAGGAATTGCTTGATCGGAAATCCCTGTCACTTGTGGTCAGTTTACCCGAGAACGATCTATCTTTGGCCCGGGCAGCAATTGAAGAGGGCGCTGATGCACTGAAGGTGCATTATAATGTCGGTCATCGCGCCAGCGGGAATCATTTTGGTCCACTGGACAACTATGCCGAAGTTTTTCAGGCGATCCGTAGCGAGTTTGGCGGCCCGCTTGGGGTCGTACCATCCGGTAGTATAGATGGAGCACGGAGGGAGGACGTGGAGCGCCTCTCCGGGCTGGGTTTTGACTTTTATTCCATCTATGCACATCACTTGCCATCCTTCATGCTGGATGACCTGGGGTTGGACCCTACGTTTGCGATCAACGACGAATATGAACCTTCAATCGTAACGTCAGCGGCTCATTACGGCTTCACCGCCCTGGAGGCATCCATTGTACCTGGGAATGAATATGGTACACCGCTAAGCTTTGCGGACGTGCTCAAGTATCGCCGTCTGGTCTTGCAGGCGCAAATTCCGGTATTGGTTCCTTCTCAGCGTAAGCTGGTGCCGGAGGATGTTCGGGTGCTGCACGATACCGGAGTCAAGGCGATCATGCTTGGAGCGGTCGTAACGGGCAGAGCGGAGGAGCAGCTGCGAAGGGTTGTTAACGCCTTCCGTAATGCGGTGGACAATCTGAACCGTCCAGACTATATAAGTTGAACTAAACATTTACAAGAGAACGTAGAGGACAGAAATAACCTAAAGAAACGGAGTGTTCGCCTTTATCCCCGGATTTTCCCCTTTGTAAAATTGAATCAAAAAATCTGGGGATAACAGCGATCGGAAGGTTGTTCTGTCATTGGAGTGGCAAGTGTAAATATTCGTTTCAAGGGAAGAAATTTGATAAAGGGGAGGGCCTGACTGTGACCCATTCACGCAAGCGTACAGGAAGAGGTCCGCTCGCCAGAGAGGCCCAGATCGCGGGATGGCTGTTTGTATCGCCCATGGTGCTCGGGTTTACCCTGCTGCTGCTGTTTCCCATGGGTCTCGCGCTATACATGAGCCTGACCGACTGGCCGCTGCTGGGGGATCATCATTTTATTGGACTGGAGAATTACCGGAATGTGATGACAGACGCCATGTTCTGGAAGGTGCTTGCCAATACAGTCTATTTCACTGCGGGGCTTGTGCCGCTTAACATTGTGCTTGCTCTACTGCTCGCGTTGCTGCTATCCAGAAGTTTGCGCGGCATCGGGATTTTTCGAACAGCCATCTTCGTTCCGGTCATGACCTCGCTGATTGTATGGTCCATCGTATGGAAACTGATGTATGCGACAGAGTCGGGACTGATCAATCAGCTTCTGTTAATGATAGGCATCAAGGGTCCGGCCTGGCTCTACAATCAGGATCTGGCGATGCCTGCGGTTATTGTGACGAGTGTACTGAAAAATGTGGGGCTGAATATGGTGCTGTTCATTGCAGCCATTCAGCAGGTGCCGCGTTCACTTTACGAAGCGGCAACACTGGACGGCGCGGGCAGAAGGGGAACTTTCTTTCACGTCACGCTGCCCATGATTACGCCAACGGTGTTTCTAACCATGGTCATGACCGTGATTGGCTCGCTTAAGGTGTTTGGACAGATCTACGTCATGACACAGGGAGGGCCGAGCAACAGCACGAAGGTATTGGTCTATTACATTTGGGAAAAAGCATTCAAATTATTTCAGTTCGGCTACGCCTCTTCGCTTGCGTATGTGTTGTTCTTTATCGTGCTAATCCTGACGCTGCTGCAATGGCAGCTTCGAAAGAGGTGGGTATTCAATGAAGGCGATGCCTAATCCTTCGATTCGCAAGACAGGCAGTGCCCTGGGGACGTACTTGCTTTTGACACTGATCTCGCTGATCATGCTTGTTCCATTTATCTGGATGATATCGACGTCATTCAAGGAACCTCAGAGCATATTTACCTATCCACCACAGTGGATACCGGATACCTTCCGATTTCAGAACTACATCGATGTTTTTCGATTAATTCCGTTTCACCGTTTTTATTTTAACAGTGTATATATTGCTGCTGTGGTTGTGCTGGGTACGGTGTTCTTTGCATCTCTCGCCGGGTACGCATTTGCCAAAATTCCGTTCAAGGGACGTAATGTGGTATTTCTCATCCTGCTGAGTGCGATGATGATTCCCCATGAGGTGACGGCAATCCCGATGTTTCTGTTCATGCGGCAGCTGGGGTGGATTGATACACATCTTCCGCTGATTTTATTGCCGATCTTTGGGGCGGGCGGTGTGTTTGGCATCTTTGTGATGAGGCAGTTCTTCATTACGGTACCCACCGAGCTGGAAGAAGCGGCGATGATTGACGGTTGCAACCGCTTCCGGATCTATGCGCGAATTATGCTTCCGATTGCCAAGCCCGGTATGGCTACGCTGACGATCTTTACTTTTGTGACGATCTGGAATGAGTTTTTCGATCCGTTGATTTTCATTAACTCGCGAGAACTGATGACGCTGCCGCTGGGGTTATCCTTGTTCACGGATGAAGTGGGTACAGCCTGGCAATATCTGATGAGTGCCACCGTCATGGCGACCCTGCCGCTGCTAATTGTCTTTTTCCTGGCACAACGGCGCTTCATTGAGGGAGTTGCCATGACAGGACTGAAAGAGTAGTCCATGTAATAGAACGGAAGGAGTGATAAACTTGAGTGAACGGACGAGTATGAAAAAGGAAGAAGCGGATGTGGTTATTGTGGGAGGAGGTCCGGCGGGAATAGCAGCAGCCATTGCTGCTGGACGACAAGGTGTTCGAACAGTGCTGGTGGAGCGGTACGGGTTCGTTGGTGGAATGTCGACTGCCGCTATGGTGTACCCCTGGATGACCTTCCATACGGAGAGTGGTGAGCAGGTGATTCGAGGCATCGCCCAGGAAATCGTTGACCGACTGCAGGCGCGCGGCGGCTCTCCGGGGCATCTTCGGGATACGGTTGGATTTGTGCATACTGTTACGCCTTACCATCCGGCGATCTATCAGGTGGTTGCGGCGGAGATGCTGCAGGAGGCGGGTGTCCGGTTGTTATTGCACAGCTTCGTGGATGAAGTGGTTATGGTGGATGATCGGGTAGAAGCGGTACGCCTGACGAACAAGTCTGGTCGAATGGAGCTCCAAGCGAACGTATTCGTGGATGCCAGCGGTGATGCGGATGCGGCGTATCTTGCGGGCGCTTCTGTTGCAAAGGGGCGAGATGGCGATCACCAGTCACAGCCGATGACCATGAAATTCCGAATGCGTGGTGTGGACCTTGGACGAGTGAAGCAATACATGCAGGAGCACCCGGAGGATTTCTATGCCAAAACCCCTTTCTCCGAACTGGACAGTATTCCGTTAACCGGGGTGAGCGGCTTCTATTCCCAATGGAAAAAAGCAGGTGTACCGATTAATCGTGATCAGGTATTGTTTTTTACCGGACCGGCTGAAGATGAAGTATTGATTAACTGCACCCGGGTGCAGGGGTTGGATGCTACAGATGCAGAGGATCTGACCTCTGCTGAACAGGAAGGCAGGAAACAGGTGCTGATGATCGCTGAGTTTCTGCAGCGTGACGTGCCTGGATTCGAGCGGGCTTCGATCTCAGCGGTAGCACCGCAGATCGGTATCCGTGAATCCAGGCGAATCATCGGACACTATGCATTGACCAAGGACGATGTGGTTGCAGGGAAAAAGTTTGACGATGTAATCGCCAGAAGTGGCTATCCGATTGATATTCATGATCCCTCCGGTCAAGGCGTCGTAGCGGCTTTTATAGAAGGAGACGGAGCATACGATATTCCGTACCGCTCTCTGATTTCCCGAAATATTCGCAATCTGCTGGCGGCAGGACGTTGCATCTCCACCACACATGAGGCCCATGCAACGACAAGGCTGACTCCAAGCTGCATGGCTACGGGGCAGGCGGCGGGAACAGCAGCAGCTTTAGCTGTTCAGATGAAGCTAGATCCGTTGGAGCTGCCGGTAGCGGTGCTGCAAAAGGAACTACGCCGTAAGGGAGCAGCGATTTGAGGAATGATTCCTGTGCGAGCAGACTATCATGAAATCCAAAGAAGACTCCAAAACCACTATTGAAGTGGAGCTGGAGTCTTTGGGTTGTAATGGAAGCATCGGTCAACCGATCATCAAGTCATTCGTGCTTCAAGCCGCCGTGCCACAATGGACAACGTGTAGTTGATGACGAAGTACAATACGGCTGCGAGCAGCAGGGCAGGGATGACGTAATCGAAGCTTTGACCCCCGAGGATCTGCACATTGTGCATCAATTCCGGCAGGGAGATGATGATCGCCAGTGAAGTATCCTTCAGTAAGGAGATGAACTGACTCACCATCGGTGGCGACATGCGCCGCAAAGCTTGAGGCATGATGATGCCGCCAAGTGTCTGCATATAGCTTAGGCCGGAGGAACGGGCGGCTTCCACCTGACCGCGTTCGATCGATTTGAGTCCGCTGCGGACAATCTCTGCGATCATGGCGCCTTCAAACAGACTTAGTCCAACAACCGTGGACCAGAAGACGGACATTTTGATCCCGAGCTGGGGAAGTACGATATAAATGAAGAAAATGATCAGCAGCAGCGGCAGATTGCGGATCGTATCCACGATGACGGCCACAATCTGTGACAGGACCGGAATTCGGGTGTATCGAACGGTACCGAGCACGGTGCCGAGTACAAAGCTGAATACAATCGATAACCCTGCCACTTGCAGGGTTATCAGGAATCCGTGCAGCAGGAAACGAAGGTTGGGCCAGGCGTAGGCCCCGCTAAAGTCCATAGATCATCGGCCTCCTTCTGTGAGTAGGACAAGATTTAGAAAGGATGTCTGTTTTACATGGTGACCTGACCCGTTGGTTTGTTCTTTTTTGGTTTGCCTTTGGCACGGCTGGCATCCGCATCACTTTGTCCGAAACGGCGCTCCATATAGTGAACCAGGAAGCTGAGCGGTAAGGTCAACACCAGGTAGAACAGCGCAACAATGGTGTAGACGCTGAGCGGCAGGAACGTATCCGAGTTGATCAGATCGGCAAAATACATCAGATCCATGCCAGCCACGACCGCTAGGATGGATGAGTTTTTGACCAGATTGATAAACTGGTTGCCAAGGGACGGCAATACAATCTTGATCGCTTGTGGCAAAATGATCAGGTTCATGGCCTGTACGTAGGACAGACCGGAAGATCTCGCAGCCTCTAACTGCCCGCGAGGGACCGTCTGAATACCCGCTCGAATCGCTTCGGCAATGAAAGCAGCCGTATAGATGGTCAGACCGAGTGTACCCGAGATGAATCCATCCAGTGAAATGCCGAGTGCCGGCAATCCGAGATAGAAGAAAAACACGACGAGCAGCAGCGGGATGTTACGGATAAACTCTACAAAAGCCGTGCCAATCCAGTTGAGTGGTTTGATGGGGGATATCCGAAAAATAGCCATGATTGCACCCAGAATAAAGCTGCCAATCAAGGCCATGATGCTCACCTGAATGGTGTTGAGGAACCCTTCCAGAAATCGATCCGAATGTTTGATCAGTACGCTGAAGTCCAATTTGCCCATGTAGGCGAAGCCTCCGTTCTCCAGATGTAGAAGCGGCGATTGCGTCCTGCTCACGCATTGCATATCACAGGCGAATTCGCCGCTTAACCATCATTAATCGGGGTTACTCTGGCTTGCTGCCCAGCCATTTCTCGTGCAACGTATCATATTCACCGCTGTCCTTCAGGTTTTTGAGCAGGCTGTTTACTTCTTCGACGAAGGCTGTGTCGCCTTTACGAATTGCTATGCCGTAAGGTTCGCTTGTGAAATTGCCACCAACCAGCTTGTAGTTGTTATCCGTCTGCTGCATGCCGATCAGGATGATGTTATCGGTCGTCAGAGCTTCGCCTTTACCCGCTTTGAGGGCTGTGAAGGCATCCTGATAGTTATCGAATTCCAGCACCTCGGCGTCCGGGGCTTTTTCGCGAATGTTTTGCGCAGAAGTCGAGCCTTTGACGGCAAGTACCTTCACACCGCTGAGACTTTCGAGACCTGTAATTGCGCTGTCGTTTTTCACAAGCAGGGATTGCCCAGCTTCAAAATAGACATCGCTGAAATCCACTTGTTCCTTGCGTTCATCTGTAATCGTCATCGTTGCGATGATGAGATCAATGTCGCCGTTTTGCAGCATCGGAATGCGCGTTTTGGACGTTACTTCTTTCAGTTCTACCTTCGTTTCGTCTCCAAGAATCTGTTTGGCGAGTGCTTTGGCGATATCAATATCGAATCCTTCGACTTCGCCACTTGCGGGGTCCTTCAAACCGAACAATTTGGTGTCGTATTTCACGCCGGCAATGAGTTTGCCGCGCTCTTTAATCTGTTCAATTGTGCCTTTGGCTTCGGTACTCCCACCAGAACCACCGCTGTTGCTACTTTCCTCTCCAGTGCTACAACCGGACAAGACAAGGGATAGAATCAAGACAAGCATAAACGACGGCCACTTTAATACATTTTTCATTTGGTAAAGACCCCTTTCAAAATGGATTATTCTCAGTGGTGAATCAGACGACTAAGAAATTGCTTGGCCCGTTCTTCTCTCGGGTTGTCGAAAAATTCAGCGGCGGAGGCTTCTTCCACAATTCGGCCTTCATCCATAAAGATGACTCGGTCTGCGACCTCGCGGGCGAATCCCATCTCATGTGTAACAACGACCATTGTCATCCCGTTATGGGCAAGAGACCGCATGACATCCAGGACTTCCCCGATCATTTCGGGGTCCAGTGCAGAGGTGGGTTCGTCAAAAAGCATGATTTTGGGTTCCATAGCAAGACCTCTTGCAATGGCTACCCGCTGCTGTTGTCCACCGGACAACTGGGAAGGAAAACTGTCTGCCTTGTCGGCAATGCCAACCCGGGTCAAATACTTCATCGCCGTAGAGGCTACCTGTGCTTTGGGCTGTTTACGCACCTTCATGGGTGCAAGGGTAATGTTATCGATGACTTTTTTGTGAGGGTAGAGATTGAAGTGTTGAAATACCATGCCGATGTCACGGCGGAAGAGGTTGATGTCCACCTTTTTCTGATGTAAAGGGACACCACTGACGACAAGTTCACCTTCGGTAATCGTCTCCAGACGATTGATGCAGCGGAGCAATGTACTTTTGCCTGAGCCGGAAGGGCCGATAATGACAACGACTTCTCCTTCTTCAATGTGAAGATGAATATCTTTGAGGACATGAAAATGGCCAAAATGCTTCTGAACACCCCTAAATTCAATCAAGAGACCCCATCCTTTCTGCAACGTCTGTTTGTAAAAGGAATAATAAGGAATAAATTGAAACTAGTTATTTAATCATACATACTCATCCTGCTGAAGGCAATTGGTTTGTGATAAAACATGACATAAGTAATGGGTTTTATAGGGCTATAGCCAGTAATTATGTTATATATTTGTTATATTGCTAGCCTCTTTGTGACGAATCCTGACAGAAAAATGAATCCATTCTCCTAGTTGTTTTACAACCATTGGAATAGATGTATAGAGTATACTGGAAGGGATGTTTACTTTATGACTCTGATCATAAAAACAAATAACATCAAATTCTGAATCGTACATGGCAAAAAAGCTCAACCTTATGCCCTATGGCATTGATATGATGGAGCGAGAATGCGCTTTCCAGTAAGTAATGCAATATTAAAAACAGTCCGATCCAATTATAGGTAGAGAGGATGTTCTGAACGATGAATACATATTACTCCCCACTGGGTACAGGAGAAGGTGTTGAATCCCATACGAAAGCTTATGAAGTGAGTTTACCTGTCATCCCTGCACGGGATTTTCAGATTACGGATTATGGTGCGGTAGGGGATGGCTTGACCGATAATACCGAGATGTTTCGACTGGCTATAGCAGCTTGTGCAGAAGCGGGCGGTGGCCGAATTGTCATTCCGGCGGGTGTTTGGTTAACGGGTCCGATTGTTCTCCGCAGTCGAATTGAGCTTCATGTTCAGGCGGGTGCTCTGGTTACGTTCAGCCGTAATTTCGATCAATATCCCCTGATTGCGTCCAGCTTCGAAGGTTGGCAGGCAGTGCGGTGTCAGTCGCCTATTGATGGTGAGCAGTTGGAGGATATTGCGATCACGGGTGAGGGGATTTGGGATGGCGGTGGAGAGGCATGGCGTCCGGTGAAACGATCCAAGATGACGGCCTCGCAGTGGAATCGACTGGTTTCCTCGGGCGGTGTGGTGGAGCAGGCTGGCGGAGACGAAGCCATTTGGTGGCCCTCGACTTCTGCTCTTGAAGGCGGTGCGATTGCGAATCGTCTGCATCTGGAGCAAGTGTGTGATGTGGCTGCTTATGACGAAGTCAGAGACTTTTTGCGTCCTAACATGGTCAGCTTGCGTCAATGTAAACGAGTGCTTTTGGACGGACCGACGTTCCAAAACTCTCCTGCATGGAATCTGCATCCGTGGGCATCCGAGCATGTCACAATTCGTAACGTGAGTGTGCGAAATCCATGGTTTTCCCAGAATGGTGATGGGCTTGATATCGAATCCTGCCGTCATGTCCTTGTGGAGCAGAGTGTATTCGATGTTGGTGATGATGCGATCTGCCTGAAATCCGGCAAGGATGCAGAAGGACGTGAACTCGGTCTGCCCTCGGAATATATTACGATCCGCAATTGCACCGTGTATCACGGTCATGGCGGTTTTGTCATTGGCAGTGAAATGTCTGGTGGTGTGCGGCATGTCCGGGTCTCGGACTGTACGTTTATTGGAACGGATATTGGGCTTCGCTTCAAAAGCGCGCGTGGGCGCGGCGGGGTCGTTGAAGATATTCAGGTGGAGCGCATTTATATGAAAGATATCATTATGGAAGCTATTTCGTTTTCCTTTTTCTATGCCAATCAGGAGGGTTCCGCTCGTGGTAGCGACTTGACTCAGGAGGTCAGTGAGCAGACTCCGGTGTTCCGGGATATTCGGATATCGGATGTGGTCTGTGCAGGAGCGGAAACCGCGTTATTGGTGAGTGGACTGCCGGAAATGCCTCTGGATGGTCTGGTCATTCAGGGATATACGGTGACGGCTCGTAATGGGGTGCACTGCGCTCATGCGAAGCACCTGCGAATCGCCGAAATGAATGCACATATTACCGATGGATCGTTAATTCATTTGCATCAGTGTAAGGGTGCGGAACTGGAAGCGATTGAGGGTGTAGGCGCGGACGGTCGGCTTCTGATGGTGACAGGACATGAATCGGCAGGAATCGTATGCCGGGAAAGTGATGCAGATACAGAGGGACGCCAAATCTCCGTTGGTCCTGAAGTAAGAAGTGGTGTAATTATCCGCAGGTAAGAAGGGTTCGACTTAGTATACGCTTAGCATATCACCGCGGGCATCTCCTGGCGCGCGGTGTCATGATAGGGTGTCATATGACAGGTGTCCGGCTTCGCCAGTCGCTTCCAAGATCTATCGATGTTCTTTGCGATAGCGAAGCGGCGTGGTCCCGGTCACCTGTTTAAACGTTTTATTAAAATGGGCTGTATGCTCAAATCCGACCTTCTCCGCAATCATTTGCACCCGTTCCTGAGTGGACAGTAAACGTCTCTGTGCCTCCCGAACCCGGGTAACACGCAAATATTCGCTGAAGCGAAATCCGGTAAAACGGCTGAACATCCGGCTCAAATAGGATGGACTGATATAAAATCGCGCTGCGGCCTCTTCCAACGTAAGAGGCTCGGTATA
Organism: Paenibacillus sp. 276b; assembly: GCF_900107875.1. Classification (NCBI taxonomy): domain Bacteria; kingdom Bacillati; phylum Bacillota; class Bacilli; order Caryophanales; family Paenibacillaceae; genus Paenibacillus; species Paenibacillus sp. 276b. The sequence continues at coordinate 80,732 of NZ_FNRR01000005.1, forward strand.
ATGATTGTTCACATAAGTGACGATCTCACTGATCTTATCCTGCATGGGATGATGCGGGGCCGGAGAGGATTGCCGAGTATCTTCTTCAACCCGGTGGATCTGAATCAGGATCTGGGCAAGCAGGCTTCTCACCACGATGTCATAATGAGGTCGGCGCTCCCTGCATTCTTGCAGCATCTGCCATAGCATTCGTTCGATCTCGGGCTGTTCCGCATCAGGAAAGTGCAGCAGCCTTGAACGATCGAAGGGAAGCAGACCACATATTCCAAGCTCCATCCCGGTGGCAAAAGAAGGAGAGAATCCGATCAGGATTCGTTCAAAGCCGGGAATACTTCCTTTGGACGTCGTATGTACATCATGGGGATTGATCAGGATCAAATCACCTTTGCGGGCGGTAAGAAGCTGACCATTCATGGAATAGACGCGTTCTCCTTCAAGCAGATAATACAGTTCATAAAAAGGGTGGGCGTGAGGCTGTGGCATGGCGTTCCCTTCGTGTCTGCTCATGTGTTCAATGGTGAATGAACTCTCGCCAATTCGATATTTGGGTCCAATCCGATCCTCTATAACACTCATAACACGTCTCCCCTCTGCGCCAGCTGATTTACGGTTAATATCCATATCATAACGGAAAATCCAGTTTGTTGTAAACGCTATCATTTGAATAGGGGGCCGACCAGACGAAATGAACAGCATACGGGTGGAATGATTTTCGGCAAGCTTATATATGCTGTAAAGGTGACAAAAGTCTATTCATGTTTTACAGTAGGGGGAGTGAGACTAACCTCTGGATAGGGGTGTCTCCAATTCGATTTGGAAGGAAGGAAACAGAATATGACGACACATGAATTATCGCCACTCGTTGCTGCACTGAATATGCAGCCGCACGTTGAAGGCGGTTGGTATAAGGAAGAATGGAAGGCATCGTACCAAATTCCACAATCCGTACTGCCGGATACATACTCAGGCCCTCGATTCTCGGCAAGTTCGACGTACTTCCTGCTGCACTCCCATGAAGTCTCGGAATGGCATACCGTTTTGTCCGATGAGCTTTGGTTGTGGCATAGCGGCAGTCCAGTAGAATTGAAATTGGGCGGCAACGGGGAAAACCCCGAAAATGAAGAAGTGCTCGTGTTGGGTATGGATATTGCTGCGGGGCAATCGCCGCAGGTACTCGTTCCAGCCGGAGTATGGCAAACAGCACGTCCGCTGGGTGATGAGCCTGTACTGGTAACGTGTGTTGTAGCACCAGGTTTCCATTTTGATGATTTCAAACTGGTTTCCAAAGGCTAATATAACTATAAATGAATAAGCAAAATCCCGATCCAGGTGCGTGTGCATCCAGATCGGGATTTTTTGATGTTTTCTAGCTTGATTGTATGTTGAGGTTAGAAATTAAAATTGTCCGGATCGGAACCAAAGCGCTTATTCTCGTTCAATTGATTAATGCGCTCGATTTCTTCCGTGGTCAACTCAAAATCATACAGGTCCGCATTATCGCGGATGCGCTGTGGTGTAACGGATTTAGGTATGGTCACAATGCCATTTTGCAGATCCCAACGCAGAATGACCTGTGCCGGTGACTTGCTGTACTTGGCAGCGATGTCCTGAAGAAGCGGATGCTCCAGCAGATGTCCCTGACCCAGTGGAGACCAGGCTTCAATCTGGATCTGATGTTTGCTGCAATACTCCCGTAGCTCCGTTTGAATCAATAGCGGATGCAGTTCCACCTGATTCACAGCAGGTTTAATGGTGGCATCGGTCATCAGGTCCTCCAGATGGTGAATCTGGAAGTTACTTACCCCAATGGCGCGGATGCGTCCTTCCTTATGCAGCTTCTCCAGCGCTCTCCAGGTATCCTTGTACTTGCCTTTGACAGGCCAGTGGATTAGATAGAGATCCAGATATTCCAGTTCGAGTCGTTCCATGCTTGCTTCAAAAGCTGCCAGCGTGGATTCGTAACCTTGATCCCCGTTCCACACTTTGGTGGTAATGAACAGATCCTCGCGGGCGATTCCGGATTCACGAATACCCTGAGCTACGCCGGTTTCGTTGTTATACGCTTTCGCTGTATCGATACTGCGATAACCTGCCTGGATAGCCGTTTTGACGGCTTCAACCACTTCTTCTCCATCTTTAACTTTGAATACACCAAAACCCAGCCAAGGCATTTTGACTCCGTTATAAAGTGTCGTTGTGTCCTGCACGTGTTTCATGGTCCGAAATTCCTCCTCTGATTCATTCATTATTTCATTATGTAATTACCCTGATGATCGCCAGCCAATCGTAAATGGAGGGCCGTCTGTATTGATTATACTAAAACCTTTTTGGTAATGGAAAAGAATACGACCATTTCGATAGGGAAAACCCCTCTTTTATCCTTTTTCACCAGCCAGAGGTTTGGTTTTGACGCTTACGGGTGATAAGATGAAGTATACGAAATATGGAAACAGAAGCTTTCCTATGGAAGCAATCACATGAAGAACAGAAGAGCACGGGAAAGTTGGGTGTTATTGAACCCGTGTGATTAACGATAAAGGAGTAAGAATACAATGGCTAAACCTAAACAAACCAAAAAAGCAGCAGCTTGGTCTCTCGTTATTATGGGAGCGGGATTTGCCGCATCATTGCCGTTTCAAGGCGGTGTAGTAGGCAAACTGCTGGTAGGGTCATTTGAAGCGGGATTGGTAGGTGGACTTGCGGATTGGTTCGCCGTAACAGCGTTGTTCCGTCATCCACTGGGTATTCCGATTCCCCATACGGCTTTGCTGCCTAAGAATCGGGACAAATTGACTGAAGGCCTTGTCTCCGCGGTGGAAAACAACTTGCTGAACAAGGATAGCATCACCGAGAAAATTGCGGGCTTCAAGGCGGCAGAAATCGTTCTGGATACCATGACAAGGGAACTTCACAACGATGGAGTCAAAACCATGATCGATACGCTCTGCAAACGAATCCTTGCAGGCCTGCCGTTGGAGCAGATTGCTCCACTGGTTGCGGGCGAGATCAAATCACAGGCGGGAGCCTTCGACCTGGGTCCGATTCTGGAACGGGCTTCGATCCAGATGAGTGAGCGTGGATATGATGCCAAAGCACTGGACTATGGTCTGAAGCAGGCAGAGGAATGGCTGGTGAAGCCGGAGACGATCATGTTTTTGGGTGAAAGCGGCCTAAAGGCAATCAGTGGCATCCAGATGAACGGATTAATGCAATTTGCGATGAATGCGTTCATGGGTTATCTGAACGAGGAGCGTCTGGGCAGTATTTTGCAAGGATATCTGTTTGACCGGGTGGAGGACATGAAGCGGGAGGGCAGCGCTCTTCGTTACAAAGTGCTAGATCTGTTGCGAACCCAGGCTATCCGGCTGGCGATGAGTGAAAGTGTGCAGGATGGAGTCAATGGCTGGAAAAACAACATGCTGGATGGATGGAACGCAGAGGAAACTGTGCTGAACAAACTCACTGAATTGAGGGAAAAGGCGCTCGCTGCAATGGAAGATGGCCAGTATGTGGAGACGTTTGCTCTACCCGCGATTGAGCGGGTATTGTCTGATTTGCGGTCAGACGATGCTTTATTGGCTGGATTGAATGCGAAGATTGTGGAAGGTGTAACGACGCTGCTAGAGAAAAACCATTCCAAAATCGGCAACCTCGTACGCGAAAATGTCGACAAAATGGATAATGCCTCACTGATCTCCTTGATTGAGGATAAGGTAGGAAAGGATCTGCAGTGGATTCGGATTAACGGGGCCGTTACCGGATTTATAATCGGGATTGCACTGACCGCCCTGCGGATGGTATTGGAGTAACTCATTGATAATGGCAAGATTAGGGCCGCTCTCTGGAGCAGGCTCTTTTTTTGTCTGGGCAAATGATAAATAGAGAAATGATGCAAAAACAGTTGAATTGGGTAATGTACACCCGAATGCTCTATTGGAATCATTTAGGAACAAAGTTACATAAAAACGATGCCAACAGCCGATGTGATCATGTTGATTTTGTACTATGATGCAGATAACAGAAGAAAAGAGTGGGTATACGAATATATTTAATGATAAAGAAAAGGTGATTGATATGAGGTTGGAGCGACGACTCGCATGTATATTTTTTTTGACCATACTATCTACTTTCATTTTGGGAGGGTGTCAGAACATGAAGGAAAGTGAAAAACAGGCCTATTTTAAAGAAGCCGAAGCGGAAGCCGTAAAATATCTGAAAAATAAATATGAACTGGATGTCGTGATCACAAATAAAGAGCTGTTACCTGAGATGGCGCTTGATTCTATTGCTATGGAAGGGCATGTGGTTGAACATGAAGAGCAAGAATTTACGATCTCGTACGACTATGAGGATAAAAAAATCAAAAACTTTGGCATGAGTCCAGCAATTAAGGAAGCAATTATAGCTAAGGGGTATGATCCGTTTAACAAATAAATCATAATTCAGGATTGATTTTCTTGGAGGTGCAACGGTTGTGAGTAAATCACCAAAAATTGATGATGAAACATACAACAAGATGTCTGAATTAGCTTACGAGAATCTGAAATCAGGTATTGAGTTTGACAATCTTCCCGGATGGCAAGTTCTTGAGGACACTCATGGAAATAAAAAATCGGGTTTTGATGCGGTGACCTTCTACAATCCTGAGACCAAACAGGCGGTTATCGCATATCGGGGCACCGAGGGAAGTGCATCATTGGATCGCAGCGCCCCTGATTATTACGCGGATGCTCAAATCGGTTTGCCTGAGCTCGGCAGAAAAATTGAACAAAGTACTGACCTTACGCCAGATTGGTTAGCTAATGGAATTCAGAAGGTAAGAGATGTGACCGGAATCACTAAAGTCGAGAATGCTGTGGGAGAACTGGACAAAAAGCTGGATAAGACAATCGGGCTGGGTCCCAACCAAATGTATGAAGCGGAAGATTACGCCAAAGATATGCAGAAAAAATATAAGGATTTGGATTTTTCGCTGACAGGGCATTCGCTTGGAGGGGGCAATGCCCAGTATGCGGCCGCATACACGGGACTTTCCGCGGTGACGTTCAGTGCGCCATCCGTGATTTCCAACCTCACGCCAGAGGCAAAACGAAAGGCTGAAGAGGGTGGGTTTGATAGCCAAATCATTAACTACGGACATCCCGGAGATTTTGTAACCAGCGGATTTTTTGGTGGATATGATCGTCATGTAGGTTCCATGTATTACATCAATTCCAACTACAAGGATATGAATGATGACATGGGCATGTTCGATAAAATCAGTAACACCTTTGGTGGTGAAGAGTATCACGGTTTGAAACAGTACAAATTCGAGAATGGCTATATTTCCAACGATCTATACGATCCGGTTACGGGCGAGCAAATCAGTTATTCACCACGTCAGCCATCCAATGTCCTGTCTGATCTCGCAGCATTCATGCGGAACCTGGGTGGGCAAGCAGGCAACCTTGCAAGAGGTATGGCCGCAGCAGCAGGAGCGTCTGGCCTGATTCAGGTAACGCCCGAAGAACTCAAAAGTGTCGCTGCCCGGTGGAAGCAAAATGCACAACAGTGTAATGCAGAGTTGAATACGGTACGGAGCCGAATGGCGCAATACCTGCATTCCAGCCGTAGTCGCAGACTTGAGCCTATCGTCACTCATTTGGATGCGTCTATTAACGAATTGAGCACATGGCATATGAAGCATACGAGTCAATTCTTGAACTTTATCGAAGAGAAGGCGGAAGCATTCCGTCAAGCGGATGAGAGTCAGGTCAGTTTTAAATAGAATTTTGCGTGAAGGGCCTGGCGCTTGGCACTTACATAAGGGAGGGAACACGAGTGAGCGGACAATTGCTGGTAGAGCTAAATGATCTTCGGATTGCTGAAAAAGAATTGACCCAGCTGCTTGCCCGTCTCCAGGCAGATGAGCAGGAGGCAAGAAGCCTATACAACCGTCTCGACGATTGGAAGGGACAATCGGCCGATTATACAAGGCAGCAGATCGAAGCGTTTTTCGCGGGTCTGTCTGGACGAATACAGTCGATTGAACAGCAGAAGAAGAGCTTGCTGCAATATATTGAAATCATGATCCAGACGGATCAGGGACGGTAGGAAAGAGTCGTAAGGGACGCTGCTCTTAACCAGTGAATGTAAGCATGATTTTGAAATCGAAGTTAGCGTATGCATACAGATATCAAAAAGGAGCCTCGGCACATCGGGAAAGATCCCGTATGCCAAAGGCTCCTTTCTTTTTTTGTCTACATACAAGACTGACTGTATCTTAACTCTTAACGTTTTTTGCGGCGTGTTGCCAGAGCAATACCCAGGAAGGACAGGATCAACGCCAGAATGGATACGATCAGTGTTGCCTGTTGCAGCTTCAATGTGCCTGGGTCGGAATCCGTGTTGTTTGGCTCACCAGTAACGGTGTCGTTCAGCGCGTCACCCAGTGTGGTATCGTCGTTTGCCTTCTTATCATCGCCCGTTGCTGCTTTATCATCATGGCCAGCATTGCCGGCTGTGCCTGCACTATCATGACCTCCGCCTGCAGCAGCATTACCTTCAGCAGCAGGATCTTGGCTGATAGCCGTGATACTGTGCGGGTTGCTGTCACTTGGTCCGCCTGTCCATTCCACGATGCTGCCATCGCTATAATACTGGAACGCATCCCAAGCTACTTCCGTTTCGGCATCCGGATTCTGAGCTACGAAGTTGAACTGCTGGAATTGACCAGCCAGAATTCCTTCGTTATCTCCGTCCACTTCCCAAGTGATTGATGTTACTTCATTGGAATCATTTTTTTCGGTAGTGATTTTCCAGCCTGACAGTGGTTGGTATTGCTTGAATGCAACGCCTTGCGGTACTTTCAGCGTGATCTTGGTAGTAGGCAGCTCTTTTTCGGATGGAATCTTGATGCTATACGTCTGCCATGCACCTGTTTGTGCCACAGTTGGGTTAACGGTAACGTGTGCACTGGCGAATCCAGCAAACAGCATCAGTGCAGCAGCTCCAGCAGTAAGGCTGGATGTCAGTTTGGAAGTCCATGATGTTTTCTTCAAAATAATTTACCCCTCTCAAATCTTCTAATATATAAGCTCAACTAAAGAATATTTACACTAGCCACTACAATGACAGAACAACCTTCTGATCGCTGTTATCCCCAGATTTTTTGATCCTCTTCTTCAAAGGGGAAATCCGGGGATAAAGGCGAACGCTTCGCTTCTCCAGGTTTTTTCTGTCCTCTCCGTTATTGTGTAAATGTTTAGTTGAACATATAAGGCCAATCATTAATCGGTTTATACCTACGGATTAGCGGTGTCGATCTCAAATTCGGTATCCAGCGAATCCAGAGATCGGGTTAGCAGATGAACCTTGATGTTCCAGCGTCCTGGCATGGAGATATATTCTTCTGCTTCGTATACGCCAGTATCATTTTTCGGAATCGTGATCTCGTAAATGCCCATATCCATATCCAGGTGGGTCAGTGACAATGTGATCTGTTCCAGATCGTTGACTGTACTGCCGTCCGGTTTCTTCACGTCGACCTTGAACTGATTCTCTCCGGTACGATTGGGACTTACCTGAAGCGTAATTGTAGTCCCGTCATCCTTAGTCTGCACTTCTTTATAGGGTCCTACGGCTGCCGGTTGTCCGGGAGACAAGTGTGTCAGCACGGCGGCCAACGCAAGCACGACGGCTCCAGCAATCAGTTCGGCCTTCAGGCTGCCAGCCAGTCGGTTGCCGCTGCTTGCACGTGCCATTCTGGCATGACGCCAGGCCAATAGAAGCATCACCACAAGCAAGACAACTTTAGCGATAAGCACGATACCATACGCCGTTGTGAACAAAGACGTAAGGATAGGTGCAGGCAAAATGATCAGGCTGCTGTATATCCCCGTAGCGACGAGAGCAGCAACAGCGCCGATGCCCCAAGCTGTAAATCGTCGGATCGCCGTCCAGTAGACCTCACCTCGCACCGTGGAAGGCAGTTTATCCGCGAGCGGAGGCAGACACGCAGCCATGGCAGTTAGAGCCCCGATCCAGAAAGCGGCTCCGATCAGATGAACGAAGTCCATTGCAATGGCGAGCGCGCGATGTTCTGCTGCAGCTGGATGTCCTGTCATGGCATGGGTGAACAACCAGCCAAGAACGAGGACCAGTGATCCGTATGATGACCAGATACGGATACGCAGCGAGCGATCCCGGTCATATCCAGAGAGGATGGTAACCGCCAGCAGCATCACAATAAGCATCTGTACCATCCAGATCTGCCCAAATGACGTCAATTTGAGTGCGCTGCCCATCAGTGCCCAGCTGAACTCCCCGATGGAGACGCCTGATTCATACAACGTGTTCAGGGGCAGACTGATCAGAGCGGCAACAGAAGCGGCGCCATAACTGATCCATAACAACTTGTAGCTCCTTGGCACTTCCAGTGGTTCTCTCGCCATGGAAGCTGGTGCAATTCGGAACAGCAGGAAAGCAAGTGTGCCCAGAATCACAGACAACCCCAGATATTGAATCCAGTCTGTCAGCGACAAAATCCATTTTAACGGTCCGCCAACCTGGCCTGAACCTGAGGTTAAATCAGCCAGACCAGCAGGAGCGCCAGATGGTTCCCCAATATGAAACACATAGGCCCCTTGAATGGGGTGACCATCAGCAGACACGGCCTTCCAATTCACGGCGTAGGTTCCGTTTCCAAGTCCGGTCCGCAGTCCGGTCTCCAGAATATGAGGGCGATCTTCATCGACGTGCACATTGCCGTCATCTGCCTGTGTTCCGTCAGGTCCGGTGATTTTAATATCAAAAAAGGCCGTCTGTAAAGACTCGTTGAACTCCAGAGTCAGGCGTTCAGGTGCTGTCGCAACCAGTTCATTTTCACCTGGTGAGGCCTGCACAATATAAGCATGGGCGGATGCCCATTGTGGCATAACAAGGCAACACAATAACATTAGGGCAACCATAAGTGCCCAGTGCCGTTTGCCCAATTTCATGGTGAACCTACTCAAAATCAAAAAATCATCACCCTTAGGTCTAGAATTGTAAGTCATTCTTTGTTAACCGAGCACAATCTATACCATTATAACTTTGTCCAAAATAACACCGTATGACTACATTGGGCTATAAAAAAACGAAATGATCCATGGAATTGTGACAAAAACATGAATGTGCCGCTATTTACGCAGCTTACGGCCTGCCAGTCCGCTTTCCAATGCATAGCGGGTTAATTGCACACGATTTTCGAGATGCAGTTTCTGTAAAATATTCTTCAGGTGATTCTTCACTGTTTGATCCGAAATGCCAAGTTGGTCGGCAATCTCACGGTTAGTATATCCCGCAGATACCCATTGCAGGATCTCAAGCTCCCGCGTAGTCAGCGGATTATCGGGTACATCTTCCGTGCGAGGTGCGGGGAACTCCTGAAGGATTCGATAGGCAAGTTCTTTGCTCAGGGGTGCATCATCACTGACGATGGCGCGAAGGTATTCAAGCCAAGTGGACGGAGATAGATTTTTGAGCAAATATCCTTGAGCCCCTTGCTTCAGCGCTTCGAACAGGTACGTGACATCATCCGATACAGTAACCATGACGATAATGACATAAGGAAAGCGCAGTTTGATCTGGCGGGTGGCTTCCAGCCCATCCATATCCGGCATCTGCACGTCCATCAGAATAAGATCGGGCATCCATTGCCCGGTAAGCTCCAGCGCCTCTAGTCCAGTCGAAGCGGTACCAATAACTTCAAACAGGCTGTCCTCGGATAAAATACTGCATATCGCCTCACGCGCATGCGCGTGATCATCGACAACCAATACCCGTACAAGTTCCATATTAAGCATGCCCCTTTCCAATGGTTATTCGAGTGTAACCTGGCCTTGAATCAAGAGCGAAAGACCAGCCCATCTGAGCTGCACGTTCCTTCGTAATTCGCAAGCCGTACCGATCCTTCAGATGCAGTGGATCCCCGCTCACACCAACACCATTATCCTGAACGAAGATGGACCAGACAAAAGGGGTTCCTTCTGCAATCACCCGAATATCTGTGGCCCGGGCATGTTTACGTACATTAAGCAGTGCTTCCCGAATGCAGGCGAGCAGCTCTACCTGCTCCTTTGGGGAGAAGAAGGTGCTGTCGAGATCCCATTCCAGACGCGCCGAAGGAACCGTCTCCTCTATAAGTAATTCTACCTGTGACAACAGGGAAGTTCCCTCCGGTACTGCCGCTTGTCCAGGGACGTAGCGGAGCTGGGCGATGGCCTGCCGTACGTAAGCGTTGACCTCATGTACGGTTTTGCGTATTTCCTGAATTTCATTCTCGTGACCACTTCCAGCCAAACTGCGCTCGGCCTTGTCTGTTTTTACCGACAGGAGAAAAAGAGACTGCGAGATACCATCGTGAAGCTCGCGGGCTAGTTGATCCCGAGCTTCGAGAGCCACTTTGGAAGCACGCTCCTGCTCCAGAGCAGCCCTGGCACTTTCCAGCATCTTAAATAAGCGACTTAGCAAGGTGACACTTATGAGGTACAGGATAAGTGGGGTAAGCCAGTTGCCCGCATCCATGGAAAGGTAGGGCATTAGGAATTGGTGACGGATGTATTCCCAGAGACCAACCGTGAATGTGGGGACCAGCAGAATCATCCATTTAATCTGTTTGTATGACATGAATACAGAACTCCTTTGAGATAAGGTCCATTTATATGTATCCGTTTCAAGGGCTGGCACCATTATAACGCATGCTTGCTTCAGACCCTAGTCTGGCTTTCTTCGGGGGAACCTCGGGTGGATAAGGGAGCATTTAGAAGGATATCTAAGAACAACATGGGGTGAAATTATGTCACGCAGGGTGAGCCTTGGTGAGTACAGATGAGCGGGGCTGTATCCATTTTCCCTATTGGAGAAGGTCCTCTATACTTATATAGAACAGAAATTCATTACAAAAGATGTTAAGGAGTGAACGCAACAACATGAATCAAGAGGTATTGGAACGTCGCAGCGAGTTGCTCAAGAAGAACATTCATCAAATGCTTCTTCAAGACAATCAGCACGGAATCAGTCGTCAGGATAACATGTTTTTGCAGCAGATGATTAAAGAGCTGCATCAGACTTCACATGAGATGAATACCACTCGATAACGCAGAATCTGCACAAGAATGAAGTAATCTCGTGCATGATTCATTCCATGATGAACATGAAAATGGCGCTATCCCCGATTAGGCCGGGGGTAGCGCTTTTGGCTTTGTAAGGGGGAATTCTGTGGGTGTTACACAAGTTGTTGCTGCACCGTTCGTTTCTGAATATATCGGATGAACAGCTCGGCTAGCTCGGGATCAAACTGAGAACCGGAGCACATCTGTAGTTCCTTGATTGCTTCATCGACATTTTTCGTTTCCTGATACGGTCGCTCTGTCGTCATTGCGTCAAAGGAATCAATCACCGTGAGCATCCGGCACAACCGTGGAATCTCACAGCCTTTCAGACCATAAGGGTAGCCTGCCCCGTCATATCGTTCATGATGCAATTCGATATAGGGAATGAGATCGGCAAAACGCTCGTTCGTCATGGCCATTTTTTTGCCCCAGGTGACATGGCCCTTGATCGTTTCCCATTCTTCAGCGGTAAGCTTTTCTTTCTTATTCAAGATGGACCATGGAATTTCGAGCTTTCCGATGTCATGAATCAGTGCGCCCAGTACAAAATTCCGCTTCTCCACATTATCGAGTTCCAGCAACTCACTTATATCGAGAGCATACTTATATACGCGTTTGGAATGTTTGAATGTATCCATATCCTTATACCTGAACAAGTTGAGTTGTTGCTCAATGTCACGCACATCCTGGACCAGATCAATCTCTTGCTCCATGCCATCATTGCTGCCGTGGCGATGCACATTGTTTTTGCCTTGCTTTTTGGCATAATACAGCGCTTTATCCGCCTGATCCACAAGTTGTGACTTGTTGTACATATCGACTTCATAACGCGCAACACCTGCGGAGAACGAGAGACAACCGTGCGGAAACACTTCAACCCCTTCAAAAGGTGTGTCGTTCAGCTGCTTGCGCAGCTTGTTCATGAAAGCATAAGCCTCGTCCAGATCCATGCCTGGCATGAGCAGGGTGAACTCTTCTCCGCCATAACGAAAGGCGGTGACCGAAGTGCCTTCCGTCTTCCGACTGAGGAAATCTCCGAGAAGAGCCAGCAGGCTGTCACCCTGGAGATGACCGAAGCGGTCGTTATACTTTTTGAAATCATCAATATCGATGAGTCCCAGTGAAAGCGGGGTTCCCTGAGAACGGGCGTTACCAAGCTCGGTCTCCAGCATACTTTCAAAATGACTGTGGTTAAACAAACCTGTGCGTTGATCCGTATTCGCCTTTTCCTCAATACTCTGATACATCACAAACAGCTGTTTGAACGCATGTGATAGCAGAATGCTAAGACTGAGGTAGAGCAGCAGACCGAGAACGCCGTTATGCACAACGAGAATGGTCAGCACGAGTGCCAAAATCAATGTACATAAATAGACGAGCAGCGATTCGGTAACGAACACACGCTTCATCTGCTGTAATGCATCCTTTGTTGAGAAATGAAAAAACAGGCCAAGCGTGATTGTATTAATGATGAAGTAGGCTGCAAGTGCCGCAAAATAGGGCAGCAGGTTATATCCATCCAGTGCTCCCGGAATTCCTCCAGTCCAAGTAAATACATAAGCCGCTCCAGCAATCATGAGGCTGTAAATGCTGAAATTGACGATATGTTTCCACCAGGTGAGTTTGCGATCCTTGATTAACAGAATGAGGGAAACAGGCAGCAGTACAGACAGACTGAATGCACCACCAAACATGAAGATAGAGGCGAGGTACACGGAAGAGTCCATGGATTGCTGATTGCCTTTGGGTGGAATTTGAAACGTGAAATAATCCAAAATCAGCGCCGCACCAAGCATCGTGTATACCATTACCCATTCGTCAGAGGATAGATGGAGATAAGACCACTTGTTCATATACAGAAAAATACCGATGCCGGTACAGCTAAGCAAGACGACATACATGCTGCTCCGATCTGCTTTATGGATAAGGTTACGAATAAAGTTCATAAAAATTCTCCTGCTTGGTTTAGTCTGCTCTTGATGTGAATATATCGGCTTGTACTATATTGATGTATAACATAACAAGTTACCTCCCAAAAATCCAGAAAGAAAAAACAGGCCGCTGGCAGCCTGTTTGTCTTGGTTGGCGAAGTATATGTACTAGCCGCCCAGCTTGTATCCCGAAGTCAATGCAACAACGACAGAAGCTACGATGATTGCGTTGATGACGAGACGGGAATATTTAATGCCTTCGAATTTTTTCATGGAAAAGACCTCCCTTCCTTGGAGTCTGTCCGAATGTCTTCAGGCCTGATGGAACTCACTGGCTGCAAAGCTTCTCCGGTTCGATTCACCATCATGTACTGGATAAACAGGAATATGCCAATGTTCATGACCACATCGCCGATGCTGATCACCTGGGTCCGCGGATAAGGGCTGGACAGCGGGATGATATCACCTAGGAATGAAAGATGTGTGGAAGCATCCATCATATAGTGCTTTGATACCGCCCCGCCTTCGCGCAGCATATCTACATAATAGGGCCCAAGAACAGCAGAGGCGTCCACGGAAACCGGCATACGCCCACCGTTCACTGCCATGACGATGAAATTGAGAAAGACACCGATCCAGATCAACGTAAAACCTTTGTAATGTCGATTAAGCCACAAAAATGCTAGACCTGTGACATAAACGGCAGCAAACAGGTACCCGTTGATGGATGCAACCCAATCAAGCCTTTCCTGCAAGAAAAAGATGAAGAACTGGGCCAGCAGCAACAGCGGGAATATCCATCCGCCTCGCAGCTTGAGTGCTGCAAACTGGTGGAGACCATACCGAAATCCTCCCCGGAACAGTCCAACGATCAAGCCTAGCAGAATGCCGTCGTATACCATGATTAACTCCTGTCTTACAGATATGTGTAAATGTGATTGCGTGTTTGTGTATCTATGTTATTCGACCTTTTACTGGTAAATCCTTCAATGGAAAATATTTTTTTGAGAAGAAATTTGCAAAAAAATAAACAAAAAACCGCCTTTACGAACCAATGGGTCGAATCCATTGAAAAGTTCGGTAAAGTCGGCTTTATATTATGTCAAAATGCGAGCTTTGATGCACCTAGCATATGTTCGATTTATTCTGATTCCCCGTTGAGATAATTGAAGAACGGGTGGTCAACCCAGAAGGTGTAACTGGAAATATCCGCATCAGGGGCGAGCTTACGGAATCCTTCCTGAATTGCCTTGGAATTCTCCTTAAGGGAGAAGGATTGTGCGTAATAGTTGCCAAGTGAAATTTTATTGTTAGCAATGACCGGATATTCCGCCAGAGCAGTCGGTGAATAATACAGCGGCTGCCACCAGGAAGCATGGATTAAGGCAGAGGTGTCATCGCTATTCTTTTTGGCATACTTCAATATAATATCGTTGAAACGGGCTTTGTCCGCTGTGTTATTGAACTCGAACTGAATGTCATATTCTTTGGCGTAGGCGATGTAGTTGCCATTCTCGATCTGGGTTACTTTGTAATCCGGTGTTTCTTTGGGCTCTCCCCATTCCTTCAAATAGATGAAGGCAGATGTCTTCGGCTGGAACTGTACATCAGCATCGATGCCTTCACTGCGCAACAGTCCAATCAACTGCACCGCATGTTTAATATCATCATGACCGTAAGTTAAAGTCAGTTCATCGATGAAGTTGGAATCAAAGCGACTATCCTTAAGATTGTAACCTGTGACGAGATCATTCCGCAGAGCTTGATCCACAATGGTCCGAAGCTCCGGTGCTTCTATTAAATCAGCAGTGCGATAGGCAGCGTACAATTTGGAGTAAATGTCAGCGTCGCCGGAACGGCCAATTTCATTTTTATATTTACCCTGACTGGTTAATACCCGTCCAAGCAAAATGTTGGCAAAATCGGAACTCGCTTCGCCACCCTTACGAAGAGCGGGGTACAGATTTTCCGGGATCAGACCTGTATCGATGGCAGCGGCCAGTTCCTGCGCGGCTTGTCCCTGCACGCGGCTTGGGCTAATGCCCAGTTTTGCAAGTGCCTTTGCTGTTTTGTCTTCAGGATATGTATAGGCCAGCTCTTTGAATCCGGCTGCTTTGACTGCGATGAAGACAGCGGCATAAGTGCTCAGTTTGTCATTGGCACGAACTTCCGTACCGGATAGGATGCCATTGTTATATAAGGAAACGGCAGCTTTATAAGCAGAATCATTCGATTTCAGATCAGTAAAGGATGGGGCCTTAACTTCACTGTCACTTGCTTCATCTGTAGCAGGAGCAGCTTGATCGGCTTCAAGAATGGTAGCAATCGCCTTGATGAAGTCACCCTTCGTTAACTGTTTCGGCA
Source organism: Paenibacillus sp. 276b (assembly GCF_900107875.1). NCBI lineage: Bacteria > Bacillati > Bacillota > Bacilli > Caryophanales > Paenibacillaceae > Paenibacillus > Paenibacillus sp. 276b. The sequence goes on from NZ_FNRR01000005.1 coordinate 96,159, forward strand.
ATTGGATATTGTATTTAGCTTGCAGGAATTGGGCGTAATCAGCTGCACTCTCGGTATAAACTGAAGGAGCTTGTGCTACGGGTCCTTTAACAGCCTGTGAGGTCGTTTGTCCAGCGGATGCTGCGGATACCGAAGCGGGCAAGCTGAGGCTGCCGAGTGTAACCGGAGCGGCGAGCAGAGCGGCCAGTGTGATCTGGGTGATTTTTTTCAAATGAATAGCCTCCTCAAAATAGGGTTGGAAAATAAATAAGATTGCGTTATAATTCTGACAAATCCTATCTGAATATAATAATTGGATTGACTTTAGCATGGAGCAGCTCTGGATGTCAACGAAAAAAAACCTTGATACAGAGAGCCTTCGGAGGCTTTATGGAGGGTAAATCAGCTATTATATTCCAATTAGTGTATACGCTCAAAGATTTATTGACAAGGATCGACAGTATCCGCTAGGATTATAAAAAAAAGAATAGTGAAAAGGGGAATTTTCAAAATGAAAAGAGGTTTATCGTTCGTCTTATCGATCATCATGTTGGCTATTTTACTGGCGGCTTGTGGAAATTCTGCTTCCAAAGACGAACAATCGGCCCAAGGTGGCGACAGTGAGAAATCACTTCGCATGGCGCTTGTACTTCCTGAAAAAATCGGGGTTAACCCGTTCTTCGTACAGATGGATGAAGGTTTCAAAAAAGCAGGCGAGGAATTCAAGGTAGATACCAAAACGATTGAATCGACTGACCCGGCTGCATTTGAGCAAAACCTGCGTGCTGCAGTTGCTGAGAACTATGATCTGATTATTACAGCAACCTTCCAGGCAGAAGATGCACTGAAGAAAGTGGCTGCCGAAAATCCGGACAAGTCCTTTGCTATTGTGGACACAACGGTTGATCTGCCTAACGTACGTAGCGTTGGTTTCCATGAATATGAAGGAGCGTACTTGCTTGGTGCAGCTGCCGGACTGTCTACGAAAACAGACAAAGTCGGTATGATTGCCGCGATGGACGTTCCATTGATCAAGAAATATACAGAAGGTTTCAAAGCCGGTCTGGAATCAGTTAACCCGAAAGCGGAATTCCTTGTGAACTACGTTGGTGGATTTAACGACCCGGCCAAAGCCAAAGAGCTTGCGTTGGTACAATTCGGCAAAGGTGCTGACTTCATCGCTGGAGCATCTGCTGTAGGTGATCTGGGCGTGTTCGAAGCTGCGAAGGAAAAAGGCTTCTATACTTCCGGTCAGGATACAGACCGTACCGTTGAAGATCCTGAGCATATTGTGTTGTCTCAATTGAAGTCGACAGACACGGTTGCTTATCAGACAGTGAAGGATTTTGTAGAAGGAAATTTCAAAGCAGGCGCTGTGAACTATGGCTTGAAAGAAGATGGCGTAGGCTTGACTTATGTAACACGTGACAGCGAATCTCCATTGAATGCTTTTGTTGGACAAGAGGTTATCGACAAGGTTAAAGCAATCAAGGATGATATCGTATCCGGCAAAATCGTTGTGAAAGATCCATTGCAACAGTAGTATTGTTTGTTTCATAGGATTGAGTAATTGAGTTGATCAGCCGGCTGCCCGATCAGGCAGCCGGTTTTGCTGCTATTTAAGACCGAGAGGAGAGAACGCGAGATATGCTGTTGGAGATGGAGCAGATTACGAAGAAATACGGAGGCTTCACCGCTAACCGGGACATCCGTTTTAATTTGCGAGAAGGAGAGATTCATGCCCTCGTGGGTGAGAACGGCGCTGGTAAGACAACCCTGATGCGCATGTTGTATGGAATGGAGCAACCGACATCAGGCACAATCAAAGTTCGTGGACGCGAGGTCAGCTTCGCAACTCCGTCTCAGGCCATGGCAAGTGGTATCGGCATGGTGCATCAGCATTTCATGCTGTTTCCTTCCTTTACGGTTGCCGAGAACATCGTGATTGGCCGTGAACCGTCTGCGGCAGGGGTATTTGATCGCAAACAGGCGGCGGCCCAGGTGAATGAATTGGGCAGAACGTATGGCATGCCAGTTGATCCGTGGAAAAAAGTATTTGAATGCCCTCTGGGCATGCAGCAGCGTGTTGAAATTCTCAAGGTGCTGCATCAGGGCGCGGACATCATTATATTGGATGAACCATCAGCGGTACTGACACCGCTGGAAGTGAAAGAACTACTCGCGAATATGAAATCCCTTGCCAAGTTGGGCAAAACCTTTGTATTGATCACGCACAAGCTGCAGGAAGTTATGGATGTGGCAGACCGGATCACGGTTCTTCGTGATGGTCAGGTGACTGGTACATTGGAAGCAAAAGACACGAATGTAGAGGAACTGTCCCGCCTGATGGTAGGGCGTGAGCTGGTTCGCATGGACAAGCAGCCATCCGTTCCGGGAGAAGCTGTGCTTCAGGTGGAAGCGGTAAACTTGTCAGGGGCAGAGGACCGTTCTGCACTCAAGGATATCCATTTGCAAGTTCGGAAAGGCGAGGTCGTTGGAATCGCGGGTATTTCCGGCAACGGCCAGTCTGAACTGATCCAGATCATTGCGGGACTACGCAAGGCAGATAGCGGCCGCGTCCTACTGTCAGGGCAGGATACAACCAATTGGCCAGTGCGGCGCATTCGGGAGCATGGACTTGCCCATATCCCGGAAGACCGTTATATGTGGGGAGCGGCGAAAGATGCGAGCGTTCGTGAAAATGGACTGATGGGCCACCATCACCGGCTTCAATCACGCGGTATCATTAAAGCGAAGGCAGCACGGACCATGGTGGAGAACTGGATCAAGCAGTTCAGCATTAAAACCGGTTCTGCGGAAACGAAGGCGCAGTTCCTATCCGGCGGTAACTTGCAGAAGTTGATTGCTGCGCGTGAATTTGCCCAGGATACACCGTTTCTGATTGCAGCTGAACCTACGCGGGGTGTAGACATCGGAGCGATGGAGACCATCCACGCTGAACTGCTGCGCAAACGGAATGAGGGTGCGGGTATTCTGCTCGTTTCCTCCGAATTGTCCGAGGTTTTGCAATTATCGGATCGGATCATTGTCATGTATGAAGGCGGAATTGCCGGGGAACTGAAGGCAGATGAAGCAACAGAAGAACAGATCAGCTTGTTGATGGCAGGAGGGAAAGAGCGGATATGAATCGGGTAAAAGAAACACTTCGCGGACTCATACAGCCGCTGCTTGCCGTATTCATCGGTTTACTGGCAGGTGCTGTAGCCATTCTGATCGTTGGCGGGTCTGTGGTGGATACGTATGCGGAGATGTGGAAAGGGGCCTTCGGCAACTTCTACTTCTTCACTAACACACTGGCACGTTCGACGCCCATTATTCTTGCGGGGCTGGGCGTAGCACTGGCGTTCCGCGCCGGATTTTTCAACATGGGTGCAGAAGGACAGATGGTTCTTGGCGGACTTAGTGCAGCGCTGACGGCGCTCTACCTGCCGGGTCCAGGCTGGTTTGTCTGTATTGCAGCCATTGTGGCGGGGATCATCGCCGGTGGGGTCTGGTCGCTGTTTGCAGGTTGGCTGGATGCCCGCTTTGGCATGAATCTGTTGATCACAACACTGCTGCTCAACTATATTGCGATTTATTTTGGAGGATACATGGTATCCTATCCGTTTAAAGACCGCACGGGATCGGCGGCAATGGCCCAGACGCCGATGATTGATCAGAGTGTCTGGCTGCCGAAGCTGTTCCAGGGTATGGGACTGCATGCCGGATTCATTATCGCCATCGTGGCGGCGATTCTCATCTACTGGTTCACACACAAGACGGTAACTGGTTATGAGATTCGCATGTTGGGAAGCAATCCTTCGTTTGCAACGTATGGCGGTGTGCGCCGCATTCGCATGATGATGCTGTCCATGATCATCAGTGGTGGACTTGCAGGTCTTGCGGGTGCAGGGGAAGTGCTGGGTACACAGTACCGTTTCCTTGATGGATCGTTGTCATCGGCAAGTTATGCATGGAGCGGCATTATGGCGACCTTGCTAGCCCGCTCGCATCCGCTAGGAACAGCTGTGGCGGCAATCCTGCTTGCAGCGTTGCAGACAGGTGCTATGGGGATGGAACGGAATACGGATGTGCCGCTGGAAGTCGGCAGTGTCATCCAAGCAGTATTGACGTTATTTGTATCGGCTCAGATCGGATATTCATTCCTGAAGCGGAGAAAGGAGAAAAAGTCCAATGCAACAACTGTTTGATGCAGCCATGTTTGGCTCTACCTTGCGGATTATGACGCCGATCCTGCTTGCAGCGCTCGGTGGGGCTTTATGCTCTCGTGTCGGTCTGTTCAACGTGGGTCTGGAAGGACTCGTACTGATCGGTGCTTTCTCCGCTATTGTCGGTAACTATCTGTTCGGCAATGTACTGTTGGCTGTAATATTTTCTATTGTGATCGTCATGTTGTTCTCTGCGCTATTTGCCTTTATCAGTATTAACCTGAAGGCCAACGCCATTGTGGTCGGGATCTCGCTTAACTTTCTGGCCACAGGACTGACGACTTTTGCGCTGCGGGCGATTTTTGATGTAAAAGGTGCTTACTATGACAAGGATATGGTGGGACTCCCCAAATGGGACATCCCTCTTATTAAGGACATTCCGTGGGTAGGCGATGTCATCTCAGGGCACAGCCCGCTCGTGTATCTCGGGATTATTATCGTAATTGCCTTGCAGTTTTATCTGTTCAAAAGTGTCTCCGGTTTCCGTCTTCGTTCCGTGGGTGAGAATCCGGTAGCGGCACAAAGTATCGGCATCAAGGTGCGCGGCATTCAATATGGTGCAGTTCTGATGTGCGGCGTATTGTGCGCCTTGGCGGGTGCACAGTTATCGCTCGGTCAGGTTACGATGTTTACCGAGGGCATGACCGCAGGTCGCGGCTTCATCGCATTGGTAGCGACCATGCTGGGTCAAGCGAATCCGCTCGGCGTTATGGGGTCCAGTGTGTTGTTCGGGTTCATGGAAGCTCTTAGTATCCGACTGCAGGGCTTTGCGCTGCCAACTCACTTTACCATGATGCTGCCGTATATTGTGACACTGGTGGCGATGTTCTTCTTCAAGGACCGTACTTATGCACAAGATGCACTGAAAGCGGGCGGAAGCTCGCGTTAAATCCTGAATGTTATGCTTGAAGCATATAAAGAAGGAGGAATCACGCTTGCATAATAAGGCTGAACGTCTGAAAAAAACGAAAAGCCCGGCACCCAAAGCGGGTGCTGAGCACGGAGACCGACTGCCACCGGGGCAGGTACTGACCGAGAAATTCCCGATTCTGCATGAAGGTGAAGTGCCGGAATACGACCTTTCCACCTGGGATTTGAAGGTATTCGGTGAAGTTGAAGAAGAGAAGGTATTCTCCTTCGCCGAGCTTCAGGCGCTGCCTCAAGTGAACACGGTGAGCGATATTCATTGTGTTACCCGCTGGTCGAAGTTTGATACACCATGGGAAGGCATACGGTTCTCGGATTTCATCAAGCTACTTGGCGTCAAACCGGAAGCAAAATATGTTATGATCCACGCGGATCATGATTATGAAACGAATGTTCCGCTCGAAGAACTGATGCATGATGATGTATTGCTTGCTTTTAAATTTAACGGTGAGCCGCTCACACCAAAGCACGGTTATCCGCTGCGCTTGGTTGTTCCACAACTCTACTTCTGGAAGAGTGCGAAGTGGATACGGGGTCTGGAATTCATGAAAGAAGATCGCAATGGCTTCTGGGAAGTCAATGGTTTCCATCATTTTGCCGATCCGTTCAAGGAGCAGCGCTTCTCTGGTGAAGATATTCCGATTCCGGAAGACGAATGGACGAAGAAGGAGTTTGATTAAGATGTTGATGCCTATTTTGCAAATTCATTCCGAAGATATGCCTGCATATGCCATTGTCTGTGGTGATCCGGCACGTGCGGAGAAAATTTCCCGCAAGCTGGAGCAGGCGAGAGAACTGGCGTTCAGCCGGGAGTATCGCACGTTTGTAGGATTGTATGAAGGTGTACAAATGGCCGTGGTCAGCCATGGCGTAGGTTCACCAGGAGCAGCTGTCTGCTTCGAAGAACTGATCCGGGCAGGGGTAACGACCCTGATTCGTGTAGGTACAGCGGGCTCGTACACAACGGATTATCCAGCGGGCAGCGTAATCGTCAGCACGGCCGCTGTGCGTACGGACGGGCTGACACGTCAGCTGGTACCAGATGGTTTCCCTGCGGTAGCGGACCTTGGTGTTACACAAGCGTTAATCGAGGCAACTCGTGAGCATGCAAGTGCAGCGAAAGCTTCAAGTGCGGGTAAAGTTGGCGTGGGCATTACCGTTACGCTGGATGCATTCTTCACAGGCGTTGAAGAGATTCCTCATCGCAAGTACAAGCAGGCGGGTGCTCTTGCCGCTGAGATGGAAATTGCCGCACTTTACATCGTCAGCACACTACGCGGCGCTCGTGCCGGAGCTATTGTCGCTATCGACGGTTTCGCAGACAGCGACCTGGCAGCCGAGTATGATCCGCATACAAATGCGGTAGCTGATGCAGTTGAGCGGGAGATCGAAGCGGCACTGCGTGCACTGGCTGCACTGGCTCGTCAGGATCAGGCGTAAAAGCTGAGATCATCAGGGTATTTTGTAGTACTATTGCTGGTAAAAAGCTAAACGCGTAAATGATGTTCATCTGAGGTGGACAATATAAAAGGGCGTCCCATAAGGTCATATTCATGACTTTGGGATGCCCTTTTGAGTTTGAGATAGAAGCGACTGTTGCTAGATTGGAAGGTGCAATCGATTCGTTAGCGTTGTCCGAACAATTGCTGTGCCGTCTCAATAAATAACCGGGATGCGGGAGAAGCATCAACAAGTGAAGGAACGGCAATCTCAATATTGCGGTAGGCTTTCGGCTCTGTGGGGAGTGCTTTGACACCCGGAGGCAGCCAGGATAGTGAGATCGCAGGCAGCATGGCGGTCCCGAGTCCCTGCTCGATCATGCTAAGGCAAGTGTTTACGTTATACACGACAAATCCGAAATGTAATTCTGCATCTGCTCGATTGAACAGATCAACAATCGGTACCTCATAGCCGCCTTTGCAAATAATCATGGGGTGTTTGTCCAGCATTTGTACCGGCAGAATTTCCTGATTCGCAAAAGGTTCATCGTCCCGAAACACCGCGAGCATCTCCTCGCTATAGAGTGGAAGCGTCTCATAAGACACATCTACTGGTTCTTTATCTGTGGCAATAATGAGAGCTACATCAATGGCGCGTGAGCTTAGCCACTCCTGAATTTCAAGGATGTTCCCCTCGTGCAGCTCAAACTGAATCTGAGAATAGCGGTCCCGAATCGAGCGGATGATTTTTGGCAGCAGATGGGCGGATGACATTGGGAAAGAGCCAATACGAATCGTACCAATCTCCAACCCTTTTTCGGCGGCAACGACCTGCTGTACCTTATCAAATTGCTGTAAAATGCGGCGGAAAATAACCAGAATTCGCTGTCCCACATCCGTAAGCACGATGCCGTTCCTACGATCCCGTATGATTAGAGTGACATCCAGTTCATTCTCTAGCGAAGAGATGGCCCGACTGACTGCGGGCTGTGTCATATTCAGTTCCTGGCCTGCACGGGTGAAACTTCCCGTCTCTGCAATTTTCACAAATAACTGCAACTGTGAGTTGTTCATAACAAATATGGTATGCTCCTTATGATTAACATGCATTTCAATTATTTCGATCATTATTGTATCATGAAGACACGGAACGATCAAAGAACGAATGTAAAACGGATCTGGATCGGATTCCAAATGGTTTGCAGGCACAGAAAGAGCGCAGGATAATGTGTACGATTGATTAAACTGCCCCTGTAGATGGTGCCGGATAGGAGAATAAACATATGGCTTTATCACGTGCAAAAGCAGGCTGGGTCCTGGCTTTTCTGGTACTCATGTGGGGAGTAAACTGGCCCCTGACCAAATACGCATTAAATTTTACACCGCCGCTCATATTCGCAGGCATGCGCCTGTTAATTGGGGGTCTGGTGCTGGGGCTGTATGCTTTTCCCCGCTACAAAACGCTGCGGTTGAAGCAAACCTGGCATATTTATGCCATATCTGCGGTGCTTAACATCATCTTCTTCTACGGTTTTCAGACCGTGGGGCTGACGGAAGTGCCAGCAGGATTATTTTCATCCATAGTGTTCCTACAGCCTGTGCTGCTCGGAATCGGGGCATGGTTGTGGCTGGGTGAGTCCATGTATGGACTGAAGATTGCCGGATTGGTGATCGGTTTTGCAGGGGTGGCTACGATCAGTATTGGCGGCATGACAGGCAAAGTATCCCCTGAAGGGGTTATGCTTGGGCTGTTCAGTGCAATTAGCTGGGCGATCGGGACCGTATATATGAAGCGAAATTCAATGAAGGTCGATGGAATCTGGATGACAGCCATTCCGATTCTGATCGGCGGAGTTGTTCTGACATTGACGGGTACGGTCACAGAGAGCTGGGCTGATGTGCAATGGGTGCTTCCTTTTATACTGGATACGCTATTTATTTCGGTGTTTGTCATTGCAATGGGCTGGCTCGCGTTCTTCAAACTGGTTAGCTCCGGCGAAGCCAGCAAAGTAGGATCGTTTACGTTCCTGATTCCGCTGATCGCCCTGTTATGCAGTGTGCTGTTCCTCGGAGAGTCGGTTACGGTCAATCTGATCGCAGGTCTGGTTATGATTATTGCCAGCATCCTGCTTGTGAATGTTAAAGTGAAAGGCAGTAAAGTCGCGAAAATATAAAGTTATGCGGAGAACTTTCTTCACGTGGTTGTTGAACCTTGTATACATTCCGAATGACAATGCAAAAAATGGGTAAGTTATATATAGGAACATCACCATGATTACGAAGAGGAGGACTCCAGCATGACACAGAACAATCAACCTCAGGATGAGGCGGCAATTCGCAACAAACTAGATGAAGACGGGGATTCCTTGATGGAGAAAAAGAAAATTTTGAGCGGTGTGGATATTGAGCCGCAAGCGGACGAATGGTCTGCCAAACCGTCACCTGTAGCATTTGATGAAGGTAAATCATCCAAAGAATAAGAGGAACCAAATATAGCTTAAAAAGAAGCGGGTACCGTAGAAGGTATCTGCTTTTTTATATCAGAATGGTTAAGCACGTTTCGGAGCATCATCTTCCTGATGTCTTATTGTATAATCATGGGAAACGTTTGTGAGAGGAGAATGTGAAGATGAGTGAGATTAACATTAGAAGGGCTGTCATCGGAGATTACACGGGAGTATCTGTCTTAATGGATGAACTTCATCACTTGCATGTGGAGGACAGGCCAGACGTATACAGAGAGCTGCAGACGAGAATGAGTCATAAGGAATATGAAGAACTACTGGAAACGGATCATCGTTATCTCTATGTTGCGGAATTGCTGGAACAGGGTGAGATTGTTGGATTTGCGAGCGCACAGTTGAATGTTATTCAGAATGTGGATTTGTTAAAGGATCGAAAGATGTTATATATCCATGAGATCATCGTTGGTAGCAAACATCGTGGACATGGGACAGGCAAACTGTTGATGCAGGAGTTAATCGAACTTGGCAAAGAAATGCAGGTCGACAGTGTTGAACTGACCGTGTCTACATTTAACACTGGTGCTCAAGCTTTCTATGAGCAGATGGGTCTGGCTGTACGCAGCAGCAGAATGGAATACATACTATAACTATAATGTGCTGTACGAAGAATAATGAGATGTCTGGCGCGTTAGTGCAGTCGTAGGAAGCATGGAATACATCCATTTGGAGTAAAATAAAAGAAATAGTCTTGCATACCCCCGTGGGGTATGTTACTCTTATTACAGAACGAAAGAAAAGGGGTGTTCGCGATGGAACATCAGAGCCATCCCAAGGAACCTTTGGAGTCATCCGTAACAGAGGTGAACGAAGTCTCACAGACAGATGATCAGCAAGCCAATTCATGTCATACGTCAGGCAGTGATGGAAAGCATGTGCGCAAGAGCCATCACTCCCAAGAGATGAAGGGCAACCTGATTTCCCGCTTGAACCGTGTTGAAGGACAGATTCGCGGGATCAAGGGATTGATCGAGAAGGATACCTATTGTGATGATGTGCTGACACAGATCGCGGCTGCTCAGTCCGCTCTTAATTCAGTAGGCAAGCTATTGCTGGAAGGCCACATGAAGAGCTGCATCGTTGAGCGCATTCAGGCCGGAGAGCATGAGGTTGTGGATGAATTGTTGGTAACGGTAAGAAAGTTAATGAAGTAATTATTTTTGAATGAACTCATCATTTATATATCTAAGGAGGAACTACCCATGTCTAATATTACGTTGAACGTTACAGGAATGTCTTGCAATCACTGTGTGAAATCGGTTGAAGAAGCTGTGAAGAATGCGGGAGCGAATGGTCAGGTTGATCTGGCAGCAGGAACTGTCGCAGTTGAATATGACGAGCAAAAAGTCAATGTGGATCAGATCAAGGCAGCCATCGAAGATCAAGGGTATGACGTTGTCTAATCATCGCAGGCTTAAACTGAACTTCCCTTTGCATGGAAAGGAATTCAACAGGTCTTTTCCATTAAATGAGTTCATTGTTTAAGCCTGATTTTCTGTCTTTTATATACCCCTTGGGGGTATTGGGTGTGTAGGAATATTTCATAGAGAAAGGAGCTAACAACATGGATAAGTCATCAACAACGGAAAACGCAACAGTATCAGAACCCGTACCTTCACAGGAAGCGGCGGGATTGCAGACAACACTGCAAATTACAGGCATGACCTGTGCTGCCTGCTCTACCCGGATTGAGAAGGGTTTGTCCCGAATGGAAGGGGTCAATCAGGCGAATGTTAACCTCGCTATAGAACAAGCAACGGTATCCTATGATCCGAAAACAACGAACATCAATGCTTTGCGGGATAAGGTGGAGGCGCTTGGCTATGGTACAGTAACGGAATCCGTGGATCTGGACATTACAGGCATGACCTGTGCTGCTTGTTCTACTCGAATCGAAAAAGGTCTTTCCCGGTTGCCGGGTGTATCCCGTGCAAACGTGAACCTGGCGCTGGAAACGGGACATGTGGAATTTGCAGCAGGAGTACTGAAGGCAACCGATATTACGGCGAAGATCAAACAGCTCGGTTATGGAGCAGAGTTGCAGAAGACACAGGAAGATACCCAATCAGTGCGTGAGCGTGAATTACAGCGTAAAAAGTGGAAATGGATGATCTCCGCCCTGTTATCTTTGCCACTGCTTTGGGCCATGGTGGGTCACTTTTCATTTACCTCGTGGATCTGGGTACCGGATCTGTTCATGAACCCATGGTTCCAACTGGTGTTGGCAACGCCAGTACAGTTTGTGATTGGATGGCAATTCTATGTGGGAGCCTATAAAGCGCTCCGTAATGGCAGTGCCAATATGGATGTACTGGTTGCTTTGGGTACAAGTGCGGCTTTCTTCTACAGTCTGTATCTGACCCTGACCAGTGGCAATGCAGCTTTGACCATGATGGATCATGGTGGGACGGGAATGGCTACAGCAGCCATGCCAACCGTGGAGCTTTATTATGAGACGAGTGCCATTCTGATTACGTTGATCCTATTGGGAAAATGGTTTGAGGCCGTAGCCAAGGGACGTTCCTCTCAGGCAATCAAGAGCCTCATCGAACTGGCTCCGCGTGAAGCCAGAGTGATTCGTGATGGACAGGAGGTTATTGTACCGTCTGCGTATGTCGCGGTAGGTGATCTCGTTCTGGTAAAACCCGGAGACAGCATTCCTGTGGATGGCGTCGTGGAGGAGGGGCAGTCTTCTGTCGACGAATCCATGTTAAGCGGAGAGAGCCTGCCCGTGGATAAAAAACCAGGGGACGCCGTTACAGGCGCTACGCTGAACAAAAATGGAGTATTAAGACTGCGTGCGACCCGCGTGGGCTCGGACACGGCGTTATCCCAAATTATTAAAGTGGTTGAACAAGCGCAGGGTTCCAAGGCCCCTATTCAGCGGATTGCCGATGTGATCTCAGGTATCTTTGTTCCGATTGTTGTAGGCATCGCGGCAGTCACGTTCCTGATCTGGTATTTTTTCGCCAGTCCCGGTGACTTTGCCGGTTCGCTGGAGAAGGCGATTGCTGTACTTGTCATAGCCTGTCCTTGTGCGCTTGGACTCGCAACTCCAACGTCCATTATGGCTGGATCAGGGCGTGCGGCGGAATATGGTGTGTTGTTCAAAGGCGGCGAACATCTGGAATCGGCACAGCAGATCCAAACCGTTGTACTGGACAAAACAGGTACAGTTACCCAAGGCAAGCCCGTGCTTACGGATGTGGTGACGGCTCCAGAATGGACGGAAGCAGACCTGCTGCAACGGGTGGGAGCAGCAGAGCAGAGTTCGGAGCATCCATTGGCTGAGGCGATTGTAGAAGGAATCCGAGGTAAAGGTCTGGAACTGGTCCAGTCAGAGCAATTCGAGAACATACCGGGATATGGTGTGCGAGCTCGGGTTCAGGGACAAGAAATCCTGGTCGGGACACGCCGACTGCTTACGGATGCGAAGGTGAATGTCTCCGAGGAAACGATGCAACAGATGAATAACCTTGAGGAACAAGGACGCACAGCGATGCTGGTCGCCGTGGACGGTCAATGGGCTGGGGTTGTTGCGGTGGCGGATACCATCAAGGAAACTTCACGGGAAGCCATTCAGCGGCTTCATGCTATGGGAATTGATGTCATCATGATTACGGGAGACAATGAGCGGACAGCACGCGCTGTAGCGGAGCAAGCCGGAATTAATAAAGTTCTGGCTGAGGTACTGCCAGAGGGTAAAGCGGCAGAAGTGAAAAAACTTCAGGAGAGTGGCCTCAAGGTAGCGATGGTTGGAGATGGTATCAACGATGCTCCGGCCCTTGCTACAGCCGATATTGGTATGGCCATCGGAACCGGAACCGATGTAGCGATGGAAGCAGCGGATATTACGCTAATGCGCGGCGATCTGAACAGTATTGCAGATGCAATCGAGATGAGCCGGCGCACGATGGGCAATATCAAGCAGAACCTGTTCTGGGCACTTGGCTATAACGTGATTGGGATTCCAATTGCAGCAGTGGGCTTCCTAGCTCCTTGGTTGGCAGGTGCGGCCATGGCGTTCAGCTCTGTGTCGGTTGTATTGAATTCGCTGCGTCTGCAACGGATGAAACTGAAAAGCAATGACTGATGTCCATTGAGGGACGTGATTCAACTTTCTATTATGCTCAAAAGTAAGCATAGGGTGCGGTCCGCTGTGGCGGACCGTGCTTTTTTTGTTGAGGAAAGGTGTTTGAAATATGCTAAGGGAATGGTCCTTTCCTTGTTATTAGAAGGTGAGTATGTGAAGTGATGTCCTCTTATGAAATGGAATTCATTGTTTGCGAAACACATCTTAATCTTTCTGAACCTTTCAGAAATAGATTGACAATATAGACATATAGACTTAAAATTTAAAACGATCGTTTGATTCAAACAATCGTTTACATCAAATTCGAACTAATGAGTAATGGAGGACATCATTTATGTTGCAGGCTTTACGTATATTGTTGAAAAAACCGCCAGTAATTGTGGGGATCGTGACGGCACTTATGTTCCAAGTGATCTTCAGCGTGATCTGGATGACAGCATATTCCGGAGTGAATGACCGGATGAATGAATTGACGGTTGCCGTTGTCAATGAGGATGGAGAGCAGTCCAAGGGGATCGCAGATCGTATGGCTGAGACGCTTCCTTTTCATACCGTAACGAATCTGAGTGCTGCCGAAGCACTTGACCAGTTAAATCATCGCAAGATTCATATGGTGCTGAATATTCCTGCAGGGTTTAACGAGCTGATTCAGACAGCCGGTTCCACTGCCGAAATCAAGTACACCATTAACGAGGCGAACCCGGTTACGATCAAAAGCATGATGCAAGGTGTATCGCAGAGCGTGACGAACACGATTAACAAGCAAGCAACCGCTCAAGGTGTGCAAGCTGTGTTGACGGCTTCTGGAGCGCCTGCAGATCAGGCAGCTGAAGCTGCTGCCAACCTGACTACACGAGTGGAAGGTACAACCACTTCCATTAATCCGGTTAACGGTATGAACAATCAGATGGTGCCGATGATGATGGTACTCGCTTCTTATGTGGGAGCCATGATTATGGGTATGAACCTGCAGACAGCGATGGGTATGCTGTCGGCTACTCACTCCCGCTGGACTTTGTTTGGCGCCAGAGTAGTCATTAATCTGGGGTCTGCTCTTGTGGTTTCCCTGCTGGGATCATCACTGATCGTGTCGCTGGGCGGACAGATCGAGCAAGGATTTATCGCATTCTGGTTGTTCCAGGCGTTGTTCCTCTGCACGTTCATGTTCTTCTCCCAGTTCTTCCTGATCTGCTTTGGACCAGCGGGAAGTTTGTTCAACATCATTTCACTGTCGCTGCAACTGGTATCTTCCGGTGCAATGGTGCCACGTGAATTGCTGAACAGCTTCTACAGTGGTATTGGTCAGTATCTGCCTGCCACATATGCCGTTCAAGGTGTTCTGAGCGCTCAACTGGGTGGACCTGGAGTTCAATCCGCGGCTGGCTCAATTACCATTGTATTGCTGGTTGCTGTAGCCCTCTCCCTGGTGGTGACGTTGTTGAAAAAACAACCTATGCCAGCTGGGGCACCAAGCCCGGCTCAAATGAACAGCTAATATTCCAGTCATCATGGTTGTTCTTCATAGGATATGATCAAGCACCCCGGTGATTTTCACCGGGGTGCTTGGTTTAATAGTAGGTTGAGGTGGCTAGCTTTGCAGAACCACAGGCGGCACACCTTGCGCTTTGATGCACAAACTTTCATAATGAAACGATAGAGTAGTCTCGCTGCAGCCCGGTGAGCTGGAGCAAATGAATAGAACGGACAAGAGGAGCGGACGGAATGACGGAACCGGAATTGGATATAAAAACGAGGATTTTGCTTGCAGCCAAGAAGCTTTTTGCACAGCAGGGGTATGACGGGACAAGTGTTCGTCAAATCTGTGATGAGGCGGGTGCGAATGTATCGCTGGTCTCGTATCATTTTGGTGGAAAAGAAAAGGTGTTCGAAGCATTATTTGAGCACTTTTTTCCTGATCATATGATGAACGAGTTGGCTGAAGAGTCCATGTCCTCCCCCGTGGAGGGTATCCGACGAATCATAGGTGAAGTCGTAAAATTCACGATGACGGACCGGGAGATGAGCGATATTGTGCAGCTTGAAATTACACTGCGTACCCATCGCACAGCTACCGTGTTTCGTTTTTTGGACCCCGTCTGGACCAGAGTGAGAGAACTGCTGCAAGAAGGCAAGGAGCAGGGCGTGTTTCAGATCGAGTCCGTATCTTATGCGATGCTTCAGGTCATGGGTGTGGCTTTGGCGCACAAACGGGCTAAGAATTCGCGGTTTAGCTTTGACTATCAGGATATGAACACAGATGAACTGGCTGAGCAAACCATTGAATTCGTACTACGAGGATTGGGAGTGAATAGCAATGAACGAAACCATTGAATTGATGATGAAACACCGCTCTGTGCGGAAATTCAAGCCAGACCCGGTAAGTGAGGAGCAGCTGGCAGCAATCGTGGCGGCCGGGCAGATGGCTTCCTCTTCAAGTAGTGTGCAGGCCTATACTATAATTGCTGTTACCGAACAGGAGCAGAAGGCCAAATTGGCTGAATTGGCAGGCAATCAGTCTTACGTCAATGAATGCCCTGTGTTTCTCGTATGGTGTGCTGACCTTTATCGCCTGAGTGATGCTGCCAAGCGTCATTTGCCTGAAAAGGAATCCTATGAGGACTCCACTGAAAACTTTATGGTGGCCACCATTGATGTTGCACTCGCATCGCAAAATGCTGCGCTTGCAGCAGAGTCACTAGGTTTCGGAATTGTATATATTGGCGGGCTGCGCAACCGTATTGAGGAAGTGAGCGAAGTATTGGGTTTGCCCGACGGCGTCTATCCAGTATATGGAATGTGCATTGGTGTTGCTGATCAGGATACGGGTATTCGTCCGCGTCTACCACTGGATGCTGTCCTGCACCATGGCCGCTATAACGCCGAGCAGACTCTCAAAGGCGTCGAGAGCTATGACGAAACGACTGCTGCATACATGAAGGAGCGCACTCAAGGGGAACGTTCTACATCGTGGTCCGAAATGATGGCGAAACGCCTCACAGAACCGGTACGTCTACAGATGAAGCCATTCCTCGAAGGCAAAGGATTCTTGAAACGTTAAGTGTAAATTCAAAAGAAGTCAGTTCGGCAGATGCCGACTGACTTCTTTTTTTGCATACTATATCTATTTAGTTGAGGAACCAGCACAAGAATGGATGCCAATTCGGACCTAAGGAAGACCGTAGAAGCGTTTCGTATTCTGATAAAAGAGACGCGCAGCCCGCTCCGTTCCCATACCGGTCACTTCACTCCACGCTTGAATGACCTGTCTGGTCATGGCAGGGTGCGTCATTCTTCCCTGGAAAGGTCCCTCGAAAGGCCAAGGTCCATCAGTCTCTGCCATAACCTGCTCGGAAGGATACTGGCGAGCTAATTCGCGAATTTCCTCTTCGTATATGATATCAGGTGTAAATGAGACGAAGTATCCGTTGTCAGCCATTCGCTGGACGGTCCCCTTGGAACCTTTGAACCAGTGAAAATGTGCCCGGCGATGTTGATATTGCTCCAGCAGGTCACAGGCGATATCGGCATCCTCGTATACAGCGTGCAGCACAATCGGTTTACCGTGCCGTTTCGCTAGCTGGATAAATCGCTCCAACAGATCGATATAGCCGCTCTGATCAAAGTACTGTCCTGCCTGTTCGGCTTCCTGTCGGTTGTAATAAGGCAATCCAACTTCCCCAATCGCTGTGGCTTGTCCCATATGCTTTTCGATCCATTTGATAAATAGATCCTGCTCTGCCAGGGACGGCAGGGGCTGCTCGGGATGGAACCCAAAGGCCGGATATACGGTACGAGGGTATTGGGAAGCTACTTCTAGGTTACTCTGGGCAGAAGCCAGATTCATGGAAACGGCGATGACAGCCTCAACCTGCTGGGATGGGAAGGAATGCAGCATCTCACGTTGTTCTTCAGGTGTATATTTGTCCAGGTGAAGATGGGCATCGATCAAGGGTGCAAAAGCGGTTGATTGCATGGATTGACCCCTCCTTTTTGTCTTTTACCAATGATACGCAGGATAGTTTGTCTTGGATCACCCATTTTAGGGAAAAAATAACTCAAAAACCCGCACTATTTAGATAGGCGGGTTTTCTGCTGTTCTTCTCTCATCCACTGGGAAATCTGCCGTTTCCGTTCAAGAAAAGCAGATTCCTCCGTGATCGCTTCGCGACGTGGACGATCAAAGGGAACATCGACCTCGTGAAGTACAGCCGCAGGCCGATTTGATAAAACATAGATACGGTCCGCAAGCAATAATGCTTCCTCGATATTATGCGTAATGAACAGCACCGAGCGGCGGTTCTGTTCCCAGATATCGAGCAGCCAGCGCTGCATGTCGCTACGGGTCAGTGCATCCAGCGCACTAAAAGGCTCGTCTAGCAGCATCAGCTCCTGCGGACTGAGCAGGGCGCGCAGAAAGGCAACCCGCTGCTGCATGCCGCCCGATAACATATGCGGATAGGCTTGTTCGAACCCAGCCAGTCCGACACTGCTCAGCCACTTCCGGGCATCTGCAAGCGCCTCTGCTCGGGGTGGTGCATCCGCAGACACTTCACCTGCAAGCAGCACATTGTCCTCAATGGTACGCCATGGGAAGAGGGCAGGCTGCTGCGGCATATAGCTAATCTTGCCGCGTTGTCCGGTGACATCCTGACCATTCATCAGGATTTGGCCCTCCTGAGGTTTCAGCAGACCGCCGATGATGTGAAACAGGGTGCTTTTGCCACAGCCGGAAGGGCCCACGATGGCTACGAATTCTCCTTGTTCCACGGTCAGGGACAGACCATCCAGAACGGGCAATGTGCTGCGTCGCTCTCGGAACGAAGCATTCACGTTTAATACTTCCAACGCTGGTGATGAATGATGTGCAGGTAAGGCCACGGTTCCATACTCAGGACTTCCGCTACTCGTTGGAGTGGTTTTACCTTCATCCGGCGCAGCTACCCGCTCGTTGTGTTCGGGTGTCATCTTGTCATCACTTCCTAACCTTTATATGGTGCATATTTCAAAGTTATCGCTTTTGTGGACGCCAGCGTACGAGCAGCTTCTCCAGTAGCGCAATGAGCAGGAAGAGCAGCAGACTCAATGCCACAATAATCATGATTGCCACGAAAAGACGATCCGTCCGATAGGCTGATTTTTGCAGCATCATATAATAGCCGATGCCCTTATCTGCACCGATCCATTCGGCGATAATCGCACCCATGACGCTGTACGTAGCGGCAATTTTAATCCCCGAGAACACCGAGGGCAATGCATGTGGAAGTTCGAGCTTCCAGAAAATTTGGCCGCGTTTTGCACCAGCCATGCGCATATAGTTCATCATCGCCGCATCGGTGCGGGTCAACCCGTCCATGGCAGCTACAGCCACCGGGAAGAAGCAGACCAGGATGATGGTAATCAGTTTGGGCAGCAGCCCAAATCCGAACCAGATCAGCAAGAGCGGAGCAAGCGCAATGGTCGGTATATTTTGACTAAGAATAAGTAATGGATAGAGTGCAGATTTCAAAAATGGAATCAGATGCAGCACCATCGCAATCAGTAATCCCACAAGTGTACCTGCTGCAAACCCAATCAATGTCAGCTGGATTGTTGCCCATGCATGCATACCAAGTCGCTCGGCCTGGGATGCTGCTTCATGGGCGATGTCCGAAGGCGCAGGCAGCATCCATTTCTCAATATGGAACAGGGAGACGGCTCCCTGCCATATCGCTATAAAGAGAATAACCGCCACAAAGGGCGGCCATACGCTTTTCCAATAGGCATGCATTAGCGATATTTCTCCGTCAGGGTGTCCATGCTGAAGCCACTTGGGCTATGGGCGATTTTGATCTGTGAGATGATGCTAGGGCTGCCAGCTTCCACGAGAACTTCGTGCATTTTGCGGACAACCTCCAGCAGTTCCTCTAGTTCTCCCTCCATCGTGGTATCGAGTGGATTAACCTGATATTTCAAGCCAGACTGCTGAATGACTTCAATCGCACGATCAACATAAGGATAGGAATTTTCGCCATTTGGCGTTTTGGGAATGACTTGAATGCTAAGTAGTGTGCTTGCCATGAGAGATCACTTTTCCTTTCGAAATATATAAAATGAACTAATGACTGTTACACTTGCCACTTCGATGACAGAATAACCTTCCAATCGCTGTTATCCCCAGATTTTTTTGATTCCCTTCTCCAAAGGGAAAATCCGGTGATAAAGGCGAACGCTTCGCTTTTTCACGTTATTTCTGTCCTCTTCGTCATCGTGTAAATACTAAGTTCGTTTTATATGGATAATTTTATTGGGGTAAGAACTCGTTTGTATATGCTTTGGATACATCTACCTGCTTATCGAGCAGTTTTTTGCTAAACATCCAATCCGTGTAGTTCTGCCATACTTCCTGCTTTTGCTCACCCCAGCGTGGTGCGTCATCCTGATATTTTGGACTCAGCCACTTCTGGCTTGCGAGTACAAGATCCTTATCCAGATCCGGTACGGCCTTGATCAGAATGTTGGCAGCGTCTTCGGGATGTTCAATCGCATATTGATATCCTTCGGAAGTCGCTTTCAAGAACGCTTTAACCAACTCGGGATCGTCCTGAATCGTCTTTTCATTGGTAACGAGTACAGGTGTGTAGTAGTCCAGTGCATCGGAATAATCTTTCACATATAACATGTCGATCGGTTCGCCGCGCAGTTCGGCTTCAATGCCCGTCCATGCGTAGAAAATCCAGGCAAAGTCGATATCGCGTTTCACAGCGGTGAAGAAGTCTGCATCGCCCATGCTAATATTTTTTACTTTGGATACATCGGCGCCTTCGCCTTCCATAATGGATTGCATCACAGCTTCTTCCACCGGGGAGCCCCAGCCACCATAGGTTTTACCTTCAAAATCTTTGGGGGATTTGATGTTCCGGTCCACCGGAGCGGCAAATCCGGACGTGTTATGCTGAATGACTGCAGCGATGGACACGAGCGGTACGCCCTGTGTGCGGGCCTGGGTTACACTCTCCTGATAACTTACGCCAAAAGGCACTTCGTTCGAAGCTACCATCGTATCCGCGCCTCCGGCACCTGGCTGTACAATCTCGACATTTAAGCCTTCGGCTTTGTAAAAACCTTGATCTACAGCCGCATACAGGCCGGTATGATTCGTATTTGGTGTCCAGTCCAGCACCACTTTAATGTCCTTGAGGGCTGCGTTGTCACCTTCATTGCTGTTTTCGGTGTTGCTGCTGCCATTTTCTCCTGAAGGTGCAGCTTCTTTGCCGCCACATGCGGCCACAGCCACAAGTAGTACGCACAAGAGCATTAGGCCCATCATTTTACGCCATCTCATCTTCATTTCTCTCCTTCATGTTGTCCGGCCAGTGGCGCGGGGTACTCCTTGGCTTCATATCCAAGCTTCTTGCATAAATCGACAGATTTATACCAGCTATGATCCGGATGACGTCACTTTTTTTAGCTCTCTGGCTATATAAAAGAACATTAAAAAAGCGCCCCGTTAATCCGGGACGCGTGCAGGCGTTAGAGATGTGGCACTCAGCAAAGAGGCTGGGCCAATTCGATATACTCCGATTCCTACGCTGGCATGATCCAGATCAGGTCTAAGGGTCAGTATCTTGGTGGGATACACTCTCAGCCGGCCTATTCCGACTCCCCTGGGAAACTATGAAGTTACGGGCATTACTAGGTGTAATTATAGGCCAGAGGCCCACGCATGTCCAGTCAGGAACTGGATAGGGGCACGTATGAATGAATCAAAGAGGCCATTATACATGCGTATAACGACCTCTCTAGATGTGTGATTTTCAACAATTATCGTGGCGAATCATATAAGGAAATCTGACTGAGTGCAAAAGCATCGGATTTCGGGTCATAGCCTACCTGTTTCTGAGTGGTTTCCAGATTCAATCGTTTAAACCGATTATTCGAGATCCCATGCAGTATGGTGAAGGGCTCCAGATCTGTAGTTGTAATTGCTTTGAACATCAAATCACACAAGTCAGCCGGACTAATATACGCGCTCATATCCCTTGCCTCCAGCGCGGGTCCATCCGGTTGGAAATCATCATATGCACCTATACGTATTGCTACACTTTGTAAACCTTCGGTATATGCAAAATAGGAAGCGAGCGATTCACCAAAACATTTGCTAACTCCGTACAAATTCCGTGGGCGTGTCGGCATGTCCGGATAGACTTGAGCATCAATGGGATACCCCTCGATCGTCTGTGCACTGCTTGCCAGAATGACTCTCCGCACACCTTGGTCCTTAGCTGCACGGAATACATTAAATGTACCTTTGATATTGATGTCCAACAACGATTCATAGAATCCGGCATGCGGGGAAGGATCTCCCGCCAGATGTACAACCACATCCATGCCTTCGCAAGCGTGCTGACAGGCTTCGGGATCTGTCACATCAAGTGTCATGATCTCATGGCTTGTCCCTTGATACGTATGCAGTCTGTCGATATTCAAATCCGTTAGTCGCAGGTGAAATGCTTCTGACAAGTGTTGGGACAAGTCACGTCCAATTTTTCCGGCTGCGCCGGTAATTAAAATGTTCATTAAATCAGCTCCAATTCTTAGCGCTGGAAGAACTCGATCCATTCCTTCTCGGGTCCATAGATGAAGAAATAACGGTAACCGTTAGGCAGTGTAATCATCTCTCCATCAATAAACTCGGCCTCAGTTGCCTTAATGCGGTTGTACTCAGACTCAAGGTCATCGACATGGATAGCAAAATGATGCACCGTACCTTCGGAAGGCAGCTTGTCGCTGTATCCCTGAATCAACTCAATCTCAGTCTCATCGCTTCCGTTGAAGCCGAGAAAGGCGAGCTGAATGACACCGTTGGTGTGGGTTACCCGATCTTTCAATTCAAGACCAACAATCTCCGTATAGAAACGCAGCGTGGTCTCTAGATCACGAACGGCAATGCCGACGTGGTCAATGCGCTTTTGAAAACTCATAATCCAAATCCTCCTTATATGCATTGAATCTTTTCTACCATTTTAAGGGATATCATAGGGCTGTACTACGAGGTTGTCAAATAGGATTTTAATTTGGAAAAATTATAATTGTTCACAGAATGTTCACTTATGAGGAGGGGTTCGTCATCTCTATAATTACGAAGGTAAACAGAGAGGATGAGAGAATTGCCAACAACGAAGAAAGAACAGATTATTTTTGGAATGATGATGTGCACAGGAATGGTCATCGTCATGATGGCCTTCAATTTATGGCACAATGGGTTATTGAGCAAGATGTCCGCGCTTGAAATATTGCTTCAGTTCATATTGTGCTTTGTCATTGCATTTCTGGTGGAGTCCTTTATTGTCGGACCTGTAGCGCGAAAAATTGCATTTTCCTTACCTTTTGACAAGTCCAACAAAATCCTGGGCGTGCTGGCTATGTCATTTTTCATGGTCATTGGAATGGTTCTGATCATGTCCTTGTACGGAATGATTTCCGCTTATCTTGCGAATCAGTTAAATGGAGCATCCGTACTAAGTACGTATCTTCATACGATTGCTCGTAATTTCAGCCTGGCGCTTCCTTACCAAATTATTATTCTGGGACCACTCGTTCGATATGTATTCGGTAAATTCATTAAGGATAAAGGGAGTGTAGTCCCTACAACCTAAATAACGTTAGTTCCGATTTAGAGCATCTGAAAGTATTTCCTGGGCAATCGTCCACTGCACTAAGATAAAGAAGTAATTGTTCATTTTCAAATCAAAAAAGACCTCGTAGCATTCACGCTACGAAGCCTATCTTTTTACCAGTTATGATTAATGGAATTTAATTTATCTTCTGTTCGGTAGATATTACGATGCTGAACTCACGGTATGCCTGCGCTGCCATTGATACGCGATCACGCTGATAATCAGCAGACCAACTGCAAAAATGGCAAGCATCCACGCCGACTGGTTAACTTCCAGATGGTCCAAACTCCAGCCTGTAACCAAAGGTAGAATGGCACCACCAACACCACCTGATGCAATCAGGATGCTGGGCGTTGATTCTTCTGTTCCAGGCAGCATTTTGCTGGCGAAGACGAGGGCAATGGAGAACACGCCCGATAGTGCGAGCCCGAGCAACAGGATGATCAGAAATGCCGACCAGATCTGGTTGGTAAAAGGAAAGATCATCAGCAGTACAACTGCTGCAAGACAACTGTACAGAACGTAGACGCGATATTGGAATTTCTCCGCAATATATCCGGCAAACAGTCGTCCAACAGACATGGCGATCCAGAAGCAGGTAACACTAAGCGCAGCACCTGCTTCCTTCATGTTCATTTTCTCAATCAGAATGGCTGGCATGAAGTTGGCAAGGCTCATTTCGGTGCCGACATAGAGAAAGAAAAATACAACAAATAAAGACAGAAGAGCCAAATTACGGCCGCTATAGGTTGAACGAGTTGGTTTAATGTCTGAAGGATTCGTTCCATTTGGCGATTCAGCAGCGTGAGTGTGTCCAGGAGTCTGGTCTGAGCTGCGTCGACTCAGCTCGTTGTCCAGCTCACCGAATGAACTTTTGGCCCAGAAGATAAAAGTCATCGCTGCACAGACGGCAACCACGAGGAACGACATGCGCCAGTAGCCGGCAGAAATCAGACCGCTGGCAATGAGCGGCATGACCATAGCGCCGATACCAAATAACACTTCGAGTCGGCTCATGGCAACCGCCGTATTATCTTTAATTGCAGCAATGATGATTGTACCGATGACAGCCTCGATCATACCGAATCCGAATCCAGCTGCAGGTGCAATAACGAACATCCAGCCCCAAGGAGGCAGCAGCATATAGGATAACTCTGCAATGCAGAGCAGAGCTGTAGCAATTAATATGCCACCTCGTTTACCAAAGCGTTTATTCAACCACGGAGATAAAAGTACACCACCCAGGAACCCGGCAAATTGGGCAAATATCAGTGTGCCTCCCTGACTATAATCCTTGCCATAATGTTCAAGGGCAACGGGCAGGATGGAGCCGAGAACGACGTGGGCAAGTCCGATGAGGAAATAGGACAAGCATCCAATCCAAAGCAATTTTTTCATGAAGAAAAACTCCTTCTAGATATTATGTTATGTAGTAAGTCTGCCATTCAGGAGTATTTCCTAAAAACAAACAATCTCTATCATAACAGGACATGTAAGGGTGTGCACGGATAACTTGCAATGGAGGCTAAAGTTCGTATATACTGAAAAACAACAATTACAGATCGGACCATGCCGTTGAAGAGCATCCAACTCGGAGGCGTTTTCGCCAGGGGAGCGTTATTCCCCAAGTTAACCGGAACCGCCCGTTATCGCGGACCAAGAGGCTGAACCAGAATATTCTGGTTTGGCAAGTTGGGTGGCACCGCGAGCAGAGCGCTCCTCGTCCCAAGGGATGAGGGCGCTCTTTGTATTTTTACAGCCAAAGGAGACGGTGACCATGTTGGAAATGAAGTGGATTCGGGAGCATGCAGAAGAGGTGCAAGCTGCGGCAGTTGGCAAGAGAATGGATATCAGTATTCGTGAATTGTTGGAACGGGACGAAGAGCGCAGAGCACTTTTACTGGAGACGGAAGAAGGGCGTAGAGTTCGTAATTCGTTATCTGCAGATATCGGCAGACTGATGCAAGCTGGTGAGCGTGAACAGGCCGAGGGTTTAAGGGAACAGGTGAAACAGCTGAATGGTCAGTTAGAGCAAGTTGAAGCCAAGCTTGCCGTTATGCAAGAGGAAGTGACAAGGCTGCAATGGTTGGTACCCAATGTTGTATCGCCAGACACGCCAGTGGGTGCATCGGATGAGGATAATGTGGAGCTGAGACGTGTGGGTGAGCTGCCGGTATTCGATTATGAGGCCAAGGATCACGTGGAACTCGGTGAACGGCATGATCTAATCGACATCCCCCGTGGGGTGAAAATCGGCGGAACACGAAGCTATGTGCTCAAAGGAGCAGGGCTTCTCCTGCACCGGGCTGTACAGCAACTTGCGCTTGATCTGCTGCTGAAGCATGGATTTACGCCAATGGAAGTTCCTCTGATGGTGAGGGAGAATACACTCTTGAACACGGGGTTCTTCCCCACAGGACGGGATCAGGTCTATGAATTAGTAGGCGAGAACAAGTGGCTGGTGGGAACATCGGAAGTGCCGCTGGTTTCGTATTATGCGGATGAGATTGTGGATGTGCAGGAGCCAATCAAGCTGGCAGCCACATCGACATGTTTCCGCAGTGAGGTTGGCTCAGGCGGGCGGGATGTACGCGGATTGTACCGGGTGCATCAATTTGCCAAAGTGGAACAAGTCATTATCTGTGCACCGGATGCGGAAGAATCGGAGCGAATGCTGCAGGAAATTACAGGACACGCCGAGGAGTTACTGCAATTGCTGGAACTGCCTTATCGTGTTGTGGCTGTGTGTACAGGGGATATGTCGCAGAAAACGTACAAACAGTACGATATTGAAACCTGGATGCCAAGCCGCAATGCGTACGGGGAGACACATTCGTCGTCGAATCTGCATGATTTCCAGGCTCGGCGTTCGAATATTCGTTGTCGCGATGCCCAAGGTAAGCTTGCCTACTGCCATACGTTGAACAATACGGCTGTGGCTTCACCACGCATTCTGATTCCATTGCTGGAGAATCATCAGCAGGCGGATGGGAGCATTCGTATTCCAGCCGCACTTCAGCCTTATATGGGCGGTGCCGAATATTTGATTTTGCCGCACCAGGATGAAGAGGTTTAAAAGGATTACAAGCTGTGTGGAGAAGTAAAAAGGGAACCCTTGTGAGGGTTCCTTTTTGTTTTACCTGTGATGTTGGGACCAGTGGAGAGTGTTCAGCGCTTTTATGGTACGGTTACCGCAGTACAGGAATGGGGGGAATGGCCAAACCAGATGGGTATGTCACACAGCTGTAACGTACAGATTGTATAGTAGAATGCAGTTTGGAAAGGAGGGGCAGATATGAACCTGCTACTCGCGGATGATGAGCCGTTGATGCTGCAAATATTAAAAGCCTATTTCGTTAAAGAGGGCTTTCAGGTGTTTTTAGCCGAGGATGGGGAAGCAGCCCTGAATCTCTTTTATAATAATCAAATCGATTTGGCGGTTTTGGATTGGATGATGCCAGGACGCAGCGGTGTTGAGGTGTGCCGGGAAATCAAGCGTACGAGTCGTGCGAAGGTACTGCTGCTCACAGCCAAAGGGGAATCGGATGATGAATTTCTTGCCTTGAAGGCCGGAGCGGATGATTATCTGCGCAAGCCGTTTGATTCGCGTATCCTGCTATTGCGTGTAAAGAAGCTGCTGCAACTTTCCTCCAAAATCATTGTGGGAGAACTGACTGTCGATCTGGAAGGCCAGAAGGTTTACCGTCGTGGAGTGGATGTAGGGGCTACCCATAAGGAATTCGAATTAATGAAGGTTCTGGGAATGAATAAGGGGCAGATCGTAACCCGTAAAATATTGCTGGATCAGGTGTGGGGTTTCGATTACTTCGGCGAGGAGCGTACGGTAGACACTCATATCCGCAGACTGCGTGAGAAAGTTGGAGAAGATTCAATCAAAACGTACCGGGGAATGGGTTATTGCCTAGAGGATCAAGATGAGTAAACTGACCCGTAAACTGCTCGTGCGCATAATCAGTGCATTGTGTGTTGTCTTCTTCCTATCCTTTATCGTCAATACGTTTTTCCTGCCTAGCTATTTTTTGTATCAGAAAAAGCAGAAGTTGGCCGAGTTAACGACTGAAATCTCTGCTTCAGAACATGGCGATCAGCTATCACGGATTGAGAGTCTTGAAACGCAATACGAGGTCGCTATCGCTTATGCATCGTTGAAGGATAGTGTGAATGATATTAACGATCAATTGTTATTTCAATATAACCGCAAGGGAATTGCTCTTAGTAAATTTTGGCTGACAGAAGAGAGTATCTCTGCGCTGCGTGAGGGTGCCCGGGTTAATAAATTCTATGATCAGACCAAGCTGAAATCAAGCTTTCTCGTGAACTTTGTGAAGGTGGGGGATTCCGTGTTTGCTGTCGGCGATTCCATCTCCCATTCATCGGAGACGATTCGAATTATTAATCAGTTCAACGCGTATATATGGCTCGGCATGCTGCTGTTGCTTATCCTGCTTTCCGTGTTGTATACTGCCCGGATTGTTAAACCGCTCGCGAAGCTAAGCGAAACGGCTGAAGCCATTTCCAATTTATCGTTTACGAAGGTTGATATAAAGACAGGTGATGAGATTGAGTCTTTAGGGCGCAGCATCAATGTGATGAGCGACAAATTGCAGCAGGCGCAACATTCTTTGGAAATAAAAAACGCCAATCTGCGAACGTTCATCTCGGATATCTCGCATGAATTGAAAACACCGCTTTCCCTGATTCGAGTTTATGCCTCTGGTATTCAGGATGGCTTAGATGACGGAACCTATGCTGGAGTAATTCAGCAACAGAGCGAAGAGCTGGCTGGTTTAATTGACCGTCTGTTGGAGCTATCCCGTCTGCAGGCCGAAGTATATGATTTTGAACCTGTTGATCTTCGCCAACTGCTCACGGAGACCCTTCATACCTATGAAACCGTATTTCAGCAGCATGGCTTGCATGTGGAAGTGGAGGATCGATGGACTGCCGAGACATGGGTGCTGGCTGATCGATGGAAGCTGGAGTCTGTTCTGCACAATTGGATGACCAACGCGGTGAAATATACAAGCGGTGACCGAATAACCGTTACCCTTGAAATGAAAGGGGAAGCGGCACATTTCGGTATCGCCAATGAAACGGATAAGGAAGAGCATGAACAGTGGGATCAGGTTTGGGAGCCTTTCTATGTAATGGATAGTTCGCGCAGCAAAAAGTTTAGCGGGACGGGTCTGGGCTTGTCTATTGCCCGGACGATTCTGGAGAATCACCATGCCGACTATGGCCTTAGCGTAGCCGATGGAGAAGTTATGTTTTATTTTTCTTTACCTTTAATACAACGTTAATGAAGGAGCCGCCATGCAAATGGTGGTTTTTTTGTGTGAGAAGCAACCTGAATTAGAGCCTTTTCATGTTGGGGAAAGCCAATTGTTCCCCTGTCATACTGATGTAACACAATTGCCTTAGGATAGGCCTATCACCAAATCAGAACTTAATTCATGGAGGGATATCCGATGTTCAATAAAACCTTTTTAATAACGGGAGGCACAGGCTCATGGGGAGAAGAGTTGGTCAAACAATTGCTCGTTCAGGAGCCGAAAGAGGTTCGTATTTTCTCACGAAATGAATCGCTTCAGGCTCAGATGAGACAAACCATCTCTGACCCGAGAGTGAAGTTTGTACTGGGGGATATCAGAGACCGATGGGAGCTGGCAGGTGCCTGTAAGGATGTAGATTATGTCTTTCATCTTGCGGCGCTTAAACATGTTCCGGTCTGTGAGGACCAACCGGATTGTGCGGTCAAAACCAATATAACCGGAACGCAGAACGTCATTGATGCTGCAATCGAGAATGGCGTGCGGAAGGTGGTATACGTCTCTACGGACAAAGCAGCGAATCCTTCCAGCATGTACGGGATGACCAAAGCCATCGGGGAAAAATTGATCTTATTAGCTGACAGTCGTTCCGCTACAAGCTTTGCTTGTGTACGAAGCGGGAATGTTCTTGGATCCACAGGCAGCGTAGTACCGTTATTCAAACGCCAGCTTGAGTTGAAGCAGCCACTCAGCGTTACCGATTCCAGAATGACACGTTTTTTTCTTCCCCTTGGAGACGCCGTGGAAATTCTCCTGTCGGCCATGGAGCAATGCGAGGGCGGCGAGATTATTGTACCCCGAATGCCATCCTGCAAAATAACGGATATCGCACAGGTTTTGGCAGAGGATGCTGGGCAAAAGCATGTTCCGATACATTTCATCGGTGCCCGTCCGGGAGAACGGCTTTATGAAACGCTGATTTCAGATTGGGAAAACGTTAAGGAAGTGGAAGAGGAGAAGTCCTACTTTGTTGTCACCGCCTCATCTTCAACCAAATTAACGGATAAAGAGGGTTGTGAGACATCTGTTCTTCCTGGCAGAGGATACCATTCGGAAGATGTCATCATGACCAAGGCAGAGGTTCGCGACATGCTGTGGAGAGGGGGATTTCTGTGTTCAAGCGGAGGATCATATTTACAGGAGGCGGCTCCGCCGGTCATGTAACAGCTAACCTTATTCTGATCTCCAGATTGCTTCAGGAGCAATGGGAAATTCATTATATCGGTTCCAAGCATGGCATCGAGCGCCAATTAATCGGCAAAATCCCGGCTGTTCATTATCATGCGGTTGCAACAGGCAAGCTGAGAAGATATTGGGCGTGGGCGAATATTTCCGATGTGTTCAAAATTATACTTGGAGTGCTGCAGGCTTATCTGCTCATTTTACGAATTAAACCACATGTATGCTTTTCGTTAGGGGGATTCGTGGCTGTTCCTGCTGTAGTGGGTGCCGGGTGGAATCGGGTTCCGGTGCTGATTCTGGAGCCGGATCTTCATCCGGGACTGGCCAACAGGCTGTCACGGCGATACGCTCAAATGATGTGTACTACGTTTATGGATACAGCGACATTCGCTTCCTCTAAGGCGTCAGACAAGACGATGTACGTGGGACCTGTAATCAGGGAGGAGTTGAAGCTTGGCAGCCGAGCACGGGGGATTCATTTTTGCCGATTTGTCTCCGACAGACCTATTCTGTTAATTATGGGTGGCAGTCAGGGTTCGGAAAAGCTTAATCAAATGGTACTTGAAACACTGCCAGAGCTGCTCAAGCGGTATCAAATCATTCATATATGTGGTACAGGTAAATTGAACTCATCCTTCCCACATTTTGCAGGCTACAAGGCATTTGAGTACGTGCATGAAGAACTTGCGGATCTAATGGTTATGGCGGATATAGTTGTGTCACGTGCTGGCTCCAATGCGATACATGAGTGGCTGTTGCTCCGCAAGCCAATGCTCCTGATTCCCCATGCCAACGGCGGATCTCTTGTTGGACAGACGCTGAACGCGAAGTATTTTCAGGAGCGAGGTTATGCAAGAGTTCTCCAGGAAGAAGAGCTGACTTCTCAGACATTCCTGCGAGATATTGACCTTGTATATAAGGAGAGAGATCATATGGTGGGCCATATGAAGGCGAGTGGAACGGACAACGCCGTTGACAAGGTTCTGCAGCTTATTCATACAACGGTTTCTTCGGTAGAAAGAGCTGAACATGAGTAAAAGATTTCCCGAACTGCTGCTGGTCATGTTCTTTTTGCTCATCGTATCGATCCTGATTATCTCAAAACGTTTATTGTATTAAACTATATAAGTAGAACTAAAGATTTTACACTGAACACTCCGATGACAGAATAACCTTCCAATCGCTGTTATCCCCAGATATTTAAAATTTCCTTTTCTCAAGGGGAAAATCCGGTGATAAAGGCGAACGCTTCGCTTTTCCAGGTTTTTTCTGTCCTCTCCGTTTCTGTGTAAATGAATAGTTTAATTTATATAGGATTGCAACCTGTTACAATCCCGTTCTTCTTCTGAATAAAGAGGCATTCTTCAGTCACTTCCTAATGACATGCAGAATGCCTCTACTTATTTGGGATATTCACTTTTATGTAATGAGTTTCCGATATAATATAATAGAAGTAAAATATTGGATTACAGGAGATGAAGATTGCAATGAATGGAATGAAATTAGCAATACGAGGCAGTTTGGCCTTTATTTTAGTATTGGTATTACTGGCTCCTTCGTTTGCCCTAGCAGCCACAGGTGACGTGACATCTATCGAGATTACCAACAGTAGTCCGCAACAGATGAGTGTATCCCAGACAACTACGCTTCAGGTAATGGCGGTTATTGAAGGGTTTGATAATAAGCAGGATGTTACGGGAGGCGTCACATGGTCCACGAGTAACGAAGCTGTTGCCACCATTATTAAAGGCAAAGTGAAGGCTGTGGCAGCGGGAGAAGCGACGATATACGCACAGGTAGATGGCGCCAAAGCGCAATTGCTTGTTAAGGTTCAGGATAAAATTAAAAGCATCAAAGCTTCGCCAAGTTCCTATAATTTTGTCAAAGGTAGTGAAAGTACGCTGCCCAAAGTAAGCATTGTGCGTGCAAACGGTAAGGAAGAGGACGTCACATCTGAGATTGTATGGACGGTATCGAGTGCTTCCGCTGTGCTGGAGAGTGGTAAAATCAAAGGAATCACGCCTGGCAGAGTTCTGTTACAAGGCAAATATGGCTCAGAGACGGTTAAAGTTCCCGTAGCGATCACGGACGAGATTACCAAAGTCGAAGTAACTCCTGCTGTCATGCAGCTGAATATTAAGAAATCGAAAGCGTTGAAGGTAATCGGTACATATGCCAATGGGAAAACAATTAATCTTTCGAAACAGGTAACGTGGACCTCTTCCAACAATAATGTAGCCATCGTCAAGAATGGTACAGTCAAAACACTGACGGAAGGACAAGCCACCTTGACAGGAACTTATCAAAATCAGACAATAAAGGCAGAGGTTACCGTTGTTCCTTTGCTCAAAAAACTGATCACAGGCCAGAAAACACTCATTTTATCGTCACAGGCAAGTACAACACTGAGTGTGATGGCGCAGTATGATACAGGCAAAACCACGATTGTAACGAGCAGTGCCGTATGGAGCAGCACCAAACCAAGTGTAGCCACAGTAACGGGCGGCAAGATTGTGGCCGTAGGTAAAGGCAAAACATCCATCACCGCCAAGTGGGGCAATAAAAAAGTTACTATACCGGTGACGGTAAAATAAAGTTTCAACGAATGAAGTATATCAAATGAAATAAATTCATCATCGTGAACAGAAACAGATGGGGCGTAGACATACGCCCCTTTTAAGTATAAAAAATTGGATGTGATGAAAACTGAATTCTTCAATTATAAGCTCAGATACCAATCTCAGTGGATTGGCTTACATGAAGTATCTTCTTCTGACCCTACTTTCGATACTGACACTTGGGATGATTACCACAGTGGAGGACACGAAGAAACGAGCCCATCTCAAGTACCTGGAACAATACCGATTGAAATTCAATCCTGCAAAGGAGGAAGCATCCGAATGACAGATCAACTGCAACCGGAAAATTGGCCTGCATGGGCGACAGAATCGGTAGAGATTGTTGAGGCCAATCCTATGTGGAGCCTACAGGCTCAGGAAGAGATTCGCCAGCTCAGAGAACTATTACAGCAACTCAATATTCATCGATTTGAACATATCGGAAGCACGTCGATTCCAGGATTGCCCGCCAAGCCCATTATTGATTTGATGGGAGAGGTGCAGTCATGGGAGGACATGGACATGATTGCCGATCAGCTGAATCCGGTAGGCTGGAACTACGTTCCACCTGAACTGGATGGTCGGGAATATAGACGTTTCTGGGTCAGAGTGAAGGATGGCAAGAGGGCTGTACATCTTCATCTGATGCGCCCAGGCCAGGAACGTTGGGATCGTCAAATCCAGTTCCGGGATGTGCTGAGACAGCGTCCGGATCTGGTAGAGGCTTACGCAGCTTTGAAAGCTAAACTTGCTGATGAGAATAAGGATGACAGAGAAGCGTATACCGCTGCCAAAACGGAATTTATTTTACAAGTGCTTGATGAAGGCATTTGATCGATGATGAAGGCATTTTTCAAAGAGAGGCTGATTTATTTCATCGCAGTGATCATAACCATGGCGGCAGGGTTGGCATCCAGACACTATGGTGAACTTTTACCGGATTTTGTGCATGAGCATTTCGGTGATGCCTTGTGGGCAGCGATGATCTATTTTGGGGTACGCATGATTTGGATTAATCGCAGCAAAGAGTTGGCGCTGATCGTGAGCCTGATTTTTAGCTGGGCCGTTGAATGTTCGCAAATGATTCAGATATCTTGGTTGAACGAAGTGCGTTCCACGGTGCTGGGTGCGCTTATTTTGGGACGTGGATTTCTGGTAATGGATCTGCTGAGGTATGCTGTTGGCATTCTGTGTGTGTATGGGATGGATCGTTATTTCCTGAGAAATAAGAAGGCTTGATAATGGGGAGGGACTTAAGTGAATGTAGAGAAGCTTTTTACGGAATCACCCGAATTTGAGACAGATCGGTTGGTACTGAGACGTCTTACGCTCAACGACCTCGATGATTATTTTATGTTTGCCTCCGATCCGAAAGTGAGTCAGCAAAGTTTGTGGAACTGTCATGAGACGTTGGATGACTCCGTTCAATATATTCAAAGAGTGTTAGATAATTATGAGAAGAAAACGGTCTATATATGGGCCTTTATTCTGAAGGAAACGGGGAAGCTGATCGGGCGAGGTGGCATTTTTCATCTGAATGAATCCATGCAAAGTGCTGAACTGGGGTACGCGATTGCCAGCAGTTGTTGGGGCAAAGGCCTCGCAGCAGAAGCGATGCAGCCGATTGTTGAATATTGTTTTCAGGAATTGGACTGCAATCGGCTGGAGGGGACATGCAATGCAGGCAACATCGGCTCTGCACGAGTGATGGAGAAGGTGGGCATGTCATATGAAGGTTTGCTGCGTAAACAGTTGAAGATCAAAGGTGTGTTTATAGATCAAAAATTGTACTCACGTATCCGGGATGATCTATAATACTTCCAATGACGTACAGGATACATAGAAGAAATTGAAGGAGGCGGAACAATGATCTACAGTATTATTTCCCAAGCGGTATGGGAGCAGGTATCCAAGCAGAGCGTGTATGCACCGGATAGCCTGGAGACGGACGGTTTCATTCATTGTTCCACTAAAGAACAGATTCCATGGGTAGCGGCTCAATTTTATCAAGGACGTACGGATTTGTTATTGATTGGTATTGATGAGAGGGCCTTGAAGCCGGAACTGGTGTATGAGGACCTGTATGAGTTGAATGAACTATTTCCACATATTTATGGTGAACTTAATTTGGATGCTGTACGGAAAGTCATTTCCTTTGAACCGAATGAGGACGGGACGTTTTCTTTTCCTGAATAAAGACATTTTGCGAAGGGTTGTGAACGTGTGGATATGAATCAGGTATTTCTGGATACAGCCGAGAAGCAATTTTTGTATTACAAACAGCTTGGTGAAAAGGCCATGGAGCAACTGGAATCTGAGCAACTATTTCAATCCTGGAATGAAGATGCCAACAGTATTGCAGTTATTGTGAAGCATCTATGGGGCAATATGCTGTCCCGTTGGACGGATGTACTGACAACCGATGGAGAAAAGCCATGGCGTGAACGTGATGCGGAATTTGTGAATGATATTTCGACTCGGGAAGAGCTGCTCGCCAAATGGGAGGAAGGCTGGAACTGTCTGCTTGGAGCCATTCGTTCTTTTACACCGGAGCAACTGTCTCATATTATATATATTCGCAATGAAGGACATACCGTCATGGAAGCAATTATCCGGCAATTGGCGCATTACCCCTATCATGTGGGACAGATTATTTATGCAGCCAAAATGCTCAAAGAAACCGAATGGAACAGTCTTTCCATTCCGAGAAACGGTTCTAGCCAATATAATGGTGGCAAATTTGCCAAGCCGAAGGCACGAAAACATTTTACAGATGATGAATTGCGCATAGAAAAAGGTAAAGGTGAGGAACAGCAATGACAAAGATCGCATTGATTCGCCATGGAAGCACGGCATGGAATAAGGAAAAACGTTCACAGGGACAAACGGATAATCCACTGGATCAGGAAGGAAGAGAACAGGCACTATTGCTTGCTGTGAGACTGAGTGAGGAAACGTGGGATGCCATCTATGCGAGTGACCTGGAGCGTGCAAGTGAGACGGCTCGCATCATTGGCGACCGTTTAGGAATACAGGAGATTCATTTGGACCCGAGGTTGCGTGAAATGGGCGGTGGGCAGGTGGAGGGTACGACCGAAGCTGAACGAGTTGCCCAATGGGGAGCGGATTGGAACACTCTGGATTTAGGCCGGGAACTTGCGGATGCAGGTACGATTCGGGGCAGTGCCGCGATAGAAGATATTGTACGACAGCATCCCAATGGAAGAGTGATCGTTGTCAGCCATGGCGCTATTCTCCGTAATACACTGCGAGGTCTGGTGCCTGAACTTGATGTGAGCGCAAAGCTGTCCAACACGTCGATTACCCGGATTTCTTGGGAAACGAATTCTTGGCAATGCGAGCTATACAATTGCAGCGTGCATCTGAATTCCTCCAAGGAGTTGTGATCGATGGATGCTCTGGCATTAAAACAGAAATTGCGGCAGATTCAGTCGGCTAACCTATACGCACATGAAGTGGAACATCCTTACGAACTGGCTCTGCATATGATGCAGCATATTGGCAGTCCAGACCCGGTTCTGCGGGATGAATTGATCTATGTTACGTTTGCGACCTGGATTGGACAGGGTGTATTTTCGGAAGAACAGCTCAGTCAGCTGTTACATATGGCGCTGGATGATCAGCATCTTTTTCATGGTATTGGAGAACAAGGCACGGACAGTGTGTTTACCCGAACCTTCTCTGTGCTGCTCCTGCCTCCAATTCTGAGTGTAGATCGTCAGCGGCCTTTTCTGAAAAAGGAAGATATAGAGGTTATTCATCATCGGTTGACCACGTATCTGGAGCGTGAAAAAGATGTTCGTGGCTATTCCGATGATAAGGGCTGGGCGCACGCACCGGCACACGCGGCAGATGCGGTTGAAGATCTTGCACAGTCGCCTTATATGGAGCGGGCCGCCTTGCGGGAGCTTTTGCATGCGCTCACTGTGAAAATTACCGAATCAAGTGTAGTCTACATCCACGATGAGGATCAACGGATTGCTCATGCAGTGGTCACCATCCTTCGCCGCAATCTGCTGGAGCAAAACGATATTTCGTCTTGGATCGATTCACTGAATCCAAACGATAAGAAGGAGGGGAAATCGCTTCTGGAGATCAGCCAGATGAGCTTGAATGTGCGCGTTTTTCTGCAGACGCTCTATCTTGCCATACGGACCGAAGAAGCAGAGCCCTTTCCCGCTGTTCGTTCACTTGTTTTGCAGGCTTTGGAGAAAAAATGATCAAGGGACTATAAACTTGTGGAGAAGGAGGGTGATAGCATGACTGAACTGTCGTATTCATGGACTGAGGATGTGCTGTCTCCTTTGGGCGAAACAGGGGTTATGATCCGTTGTGGGGACGCGATATCCGAAGCGGTGCACCGGAGGGTGATGTCGGTATGTACTTTGCTGGAAAAGAGCCAACTACCGGGCATCTTGGAGTGGTTACCTTCGTTTGCATCAGTTACGTTTTTCTATAATCCGTTGATCTCCCCGTACCACGAGATATGCAGAATGCTGCTTCATAAATTGAACAAGATGGAAGAGGCAACGCTGGCTGAACCCAGAACGATCATTATTCCCGTATGTTATGGTGGTGAACTGGGTCCTGATCTGGAATATGTCGCTACTGAACATGGGCTTACGCCAGATGAAGTCATAGCTATTCACACATCCGGAGAATACCTGGTTCACATGATCGGATTCGCGCCGGGTTTTCCTTATCTGGGCGGATTATCGGAGAAGATCGCCACGCCCAGACGACCTACACCTCGGCTTCGAGTTGAGGCGGGAACGGTGGGCATTGGTGGCAAACAAACGGGAGTTTATCCGGTGACGACTCCCGGCGGATGGCAATGTATCGGCCGCACACCGCTGGCGCTATTTCGTCCGATGGAAAATCTACCAAGCCTGCTGGCAGCAGGGGATCGGGTTCGTTTTGCATCGATTTCACTTCAGGAGTATCTGGAACAAAAGGAGGGCGAACGATGAGTATTGAAGTCATTCGCCCAGGTTTGTTATCCACCGTTCAGGACGAAGGAAGAATGGGATTTCGCCGGTATGGAATTCATCCGGGCGGGGTTATGGATACCTTTGCGGCCATAGCAGCCAATGCATTGGTTGGGAATTCCCGCGATGCAGCTGTGCTGGAGATGACGATGACGGGACCGGAGCTTCGATTCCATGAAAATCGGCTGATCTCTTTATGTGGTGCGGATCTGACAGCAACCGTGGATGGTCTGTCTGTTCCACTATGGCGTCCGGTCGTGTTGCTTGCTGGAAGTGTGCTGAGATTTGGACGATGCCGTTCCGGTTTGCGGTCTTATATGGCGATTGCTGGTGGAATCGTGGTACCTGAGATCATGGGCAGTAGAAGCACGGATCTCAAGACAGGTTTTGGTGGGTTTAAAGGAC
This sequence comes from Paenibacillus sp. 276b, assembly GCF_900107875.1. Classification (NCBI taxonomy): domain Bacteria; kingdom Bacillati; phylum Bacillota; class Bacilli; order Caryophanales; family Paenibacillaceae; genus Paenibacillus; species Paenibacillus sp. 276b. Next base: position 133,569 of record NZ_FNRR01000005.1, read on the forward strand.
GTGCCTTGAAGGTGGGAGACAGGTTGTCTGTGGGGGAAGCTTCTCGTGAAGCGCAAGCGGCGTTGCATGGATTGATTGTAGAAGCTGAAAAGAATAACTGGCGGATGCATGCACCTGCCTGGTATTTGTCCAGCAGGGAATGGCCCGCCTACCATGCTGAACCTGTTATTCGTGTCATGCCGGGCAAAGACAGTGCAGAGTTTAATGAAGATAGTCTGGAACGATTCCATAAAGAACGATATGTAATCTCTCCTCAATCGGATCGGATGGGTTATCGATTGGAGGGAGCAAAGCTAGAACTCGTTCAACCGATGGATCGGCTGTCCGAAGCCGTCACCTATGGTACAGTTCAGGTGCCAGCAGATGGTCAGCCCATCATATTGATGGCCGATCATCAGACTATCGGGGGCTATCCTGTGATCGCACAGGTGGCACGAGTAGATTTACCGATACTGGCACAGGCAAAGCCAGGGGAGCGGGTTACTTTTGAACGGATTACATATGAAGAAGCACAGCAGCTATTCCTGGAACAGGCGTTGGAGTGGCGACTAACCGATCAGCTGATTCGCAGGAGATTGGCAGAAATGGGGGACCATCAATGAACACGGTGGATATCAACTGTGACCTTGGCGAAAGTTACGGGGTGTACCGGATGGCGTCGGATGAGTCGATTCTGCCGCTAATCACTTCAGCCAACATCGCTTGTGGATTTCATGCGGGTGACCCGGCAACGATGCGGCAAACCGTACAGCAAGCATTAGAGCATCAGGTTGCCATCGGCGCCCATCCCGGTCTGCCGGATTTGCAGGGTTTTGGCAGAAGACGTATGGATATTACACCACGGGAAGCCTATGACATGGTTGTGTATCAGATTGGTGCGCTGGATGCTTTTGTCCGTTCATACGGGGGGCGTATGCATCATGTGAAGCCTCATGGAGCCTTGTATAACATGGCTGCTGAAGATAATCAACTCGCTGAGGGAATCGCCGAGGCGCTTTATAAGGTGCAACCGGAACTGTACCTCTATGGCCTGGCCGGAAGTACGCTGATACAGGCAGCGGATCGCATTGGACTGCGCAGTGTCAGTGAAGTTTTTGCGGATCGAACCTACGGACCGGATGGGACCCTAACCCCACGCAGTCAGCCCGGGGCTGTCATTCAGCAGACCGAACAAGCTCTTGCTCAAGTGCTGCGCATGGTGAAAGAGGGAATCGTTGTGTCGACGGAAGGTACACCTGTATCCATAAAGGCAGAGACAATTTGCATCCACGGCGACGGAGCTCATGCCCTTGCATTTGCTCAAGAGATACGTACGTTGCTTGAATCTGATGGAATTAACCTTTCTGCACCTGGAGTTACTAGATGATTGCTAAGGTAACCGAGGGCCAGAGGTCGAACTATACGAGTTTGTAAGGAGTGAGATTAGAGCATGAAACCGATACGTAATTCGGCAAAGGCTGTCATTGTACAGGATGGACGTTTGCTGGTGATCCGGTTGGAGGATCAATATGGTGACGCTTATGTTTTCCCCGGCGGAGGACAGGAGAAAGGCGAAGAACTCAAGGATGCCGTTGCTCGTGAATGTCTGGAGGAGATTGGACAGGCGGTGGACGTGGGAGAATTGCTGCATATCCGGGAGTATATCGGAAAAAACCATGAATTTGCCGAGTGGGATGCCGATGTCCACCAGGTTGAATTTTATTTTGAATGCAGATTGATTGATCCGAAAGCAACAATCTTCGAAGGCTCTAATCCAGACGACCATCAGGTAGCCGTAGAATGGATTTCGCTTGAAGAGCTGTCCAAGGTTCGCCTATATCCGAAAACAATTGGTGAGTTGCTCCAGAATAAGAATTCATCACGCATTTATCTTGGAGATTTGAATTAAAACTGTCACGTTTACGAACGGGTTCATGGATTCACCATAGATGAGGTGGGTACACTATAAGTACAGGCTTATATACAACAATGTGATATAAGCGAAGAGATCAGAGATAGGCAATCAAGTATGCTTATCTTTGAGATTTTAGCTTATCTACCCTAATGTTGAAGAACAATGGAAGTAGTGAAGGGGACGGAATCGATTCTGAAGAAGCGAAGCGTTCGCTTGCATCCTAGATTTTCACTTATATATCCGTTGAATTAAACATTTACACGATAACGGAGAGGACAGAAGAAACCTGAAAAAGCAAAGCGTTCGCCTTTATCACCGGATTTTCCCTTGAGAAAAGGGAGTCAAAAAAATCTGGGGATAACAGCGATTGGAAGGTTGTTCTGTCTTCGTAGTGTCAGTGTAAATCGTCTGCGAGACAACAGCGATCGAAAGAACGATCCGTACCCGTAACGGCCGCCTACAACGTTCTTCAAATATTCCCCCAAATCGAAAGGAGCATGTCCCATGAACCAGACTGAATTGGAACAAAACATTGTAAAAGCATTGGAAAACAACCCTTTTTGCAGCTTCTCCACGGTGGAGAACGGTAAACCGAAATCCCGCTATATGGCGCTTTTCAACGATGGAATGAACATTCATCTGGCGACAAACCGCCGTACGCACAAGGTAGAGGAGCTGGAGAATAATCCAAACGTCAGCCTTTTGCTAGGATATGAAGCGGGCGGCTCCAAGGAAGTGGTTGAGATTGAAGGAACATGCGAAGTGACGAAAAATGAAGGTTTACGCGAACAGGTATGGAATGATGAACTAAAAGCTTGGTTTGACGGCCCGAACGATCCCAATTATGTCATTCTGGACATTACCCCAAAACGGATTGAATACATCGGCAAAGATCATGAGCATCAGGTGTGGGAGCAATAATTTTAGATATTGAAAATCACCTTTTCTAAGTGGAAGGCCGTGCCGACTATTTGGAAAAGACATAGCAAACCGTGAACGCCAGAAGGCTTCACGGTTTTTTGATATGGGTCGATTCAGCTAATATGGATATAGATGTAAGCCACATGTAATATACGTTTTTAACAGCGTGAGTAAACTATTTTCATCCAAAAACATGCAAAAGATGTCGAAATCACGCATGTTATTGTAAACTGGGGTAGGTATGTGCGGATAACGTAAAAAATAATGCTTTTCAATGACTGAACATTGCGTTATGATTTGGAATGTAAACGGTACGCACAGATATGAATAGATGTTCATGTGAGATAAACTAACCTGGAATTCTGAACCATACGATCAGAAAATCAGTACGCACAAACCATGAGATCTTTCGCATTTCTGCGCCTATTCGTTTGCTCACTAATGCATGATTCAATGTACATAACCGGGAGGGGTTATTTTGAGAAAGAGTAAAAAAGTATTATCAAGCCTGACTGCCGCTTTGGTTGCATTAAACGTGCTTGCGGTATTTCCGGTACCTGTATCGGCTGCGGACGCTACCAAGGTTAAATTGCGGATCATGGAAACAACGGACATTCACGACAACCTGATTAACTATGACTACTATTCCGACAAAGAGACAGACCAGTATGGTCTGGCGAAGACAGCTACGCTGATCAAAAAAGCCCGTGACGAAGCGAAGAACAGCTTGCTGTTCGACAACGGTGACCTGATCCAGGGTAACCCGCTCGGGGATTATGTAGCGAAGATTGATCCACTCAAAAAGGGTGAGACTCACCCTGTATATAAAGCCATGAACCTGCTCGATTATGATGCAGGAAACATCGGTAACCATGAGTTTAACTATGGTTTGGATTTCCTTGACATGACGCTGGAAGGTGCGAACTTCCCTTACATCAATGCCAACGTATATGTAGATGACGGTGACGACGATGAGACGAATGACAAGAACTATTTTACCCCGTATAAAATTTTAGACAAAAAAGTTACCGATGAGAGTGGCAAAGAGCACACCATCAAGGTGGGTGTCATCGGATTTGTACCACCACAAGTCATGCAGTGGGACAGCGCTAATCTGGAAGGCAAAGTTATTGCCAAAGACATTATCGCTACTGCGAAAAAATTCATTCCTAAAATGAAGGCTGAAGGTGCCGACATTATTGTAGCTATTCCTCACTCCGGTTTTGAAGATATTCCGCAAACGGATCTGATGGAAAACTCGGTATTGTATCTGAGCCAGGTTGAAGGCATTAATGCCATTCTGTTCGGACATGCCCACAAAGTATTCCCGAGCGCTGATTTTGCCGGCAAAAAAGGTGTAGACCTTGAAAAAGGTACAATCAATGGCGTTCCTGCTGTAGAGCCAGGCTTCTGGGGTGACCACCTTGGAATTATCGATCTGGATCTGGAACTGGTAGACGGCAAATGGAAAGTGGCAGACTCCAAAGTGGAGGCACGACCTATCTATGACACAGCTAACAAAAAAGCTCTGGTAGATGCTGATCAAGAGATCGTTGATGCTGTTCATGACGAACATGAAGGTACGCTTGAGTATGTGCGTGGTCCAGTCGGCGAAACGACAGCTCCAATCAACAGCTTCTTTGCACTGGTTCAGGATGATCCATCCATTCAGATCGTTACCAATGCACAGAAATGGTATGTTGAAAAACATATGCAAGGAACAGAATACGAAGATATTCCTGTATTGTCTGCAGGCGCTCCGTTCAAAGCAGGCGGACGTTCAGGTGCTTCGTATTACACGAATATCCCTAAAGGCACCATTGCGATTAAAAACGTAGCTGACTTGTACGTGTATCCAAATACGGTACATGCCGTATTGGTGAATGGCGCTGAGCTGAAAGAATGGTTGGAATGGTCTGCTGGTCAATTTAACCAGATCGATCCGGCAAAAGGTGGACAGCAACAATTGGTCAATATGGACTTCCCAACGTATAACTTCGACGTTATCGATGGTGTTACGTACCAAATTGATGTAACTCAACCAGCGAAATACGATGGCAAAGCAACGATTGTAAATGCATCAGCTAACCGGATTAAAGACCTGAGCTTCAATGGTAAACCGGTTGATCCAGCACAAAAATTCATCGTGGCAACGAATAACTATCGTGCTTCTTCGTCCAAACTGGCTAACCCAGACGGTAAACGTATCGTCTTGGCTGCACCGGATGAGAACCGTCAAGTGATCATTGATTACATCCGTGAGAACAAAACGATTAACCCGGCAGCAGATGGCAACTGGTCGCTTGCGCCAATTAAGCCTTCTGCAGGTGTAACAGCAGCTGCACTTAACGATCTTGAAGTGGTGTTCGCGTCTTCCCCAGATGCCAAAGCATTGGTTGAAGCGAACCCGGCGATGTCCTTCATTGGGACAAACAAAGACGGTTTTGCTGAGTATGGCTTGAAATTGACAGGAGAAGCAACAACGACTCCAGAAACAGGTGTGGAACCTGCTCCAACGCCTACGAAGCCAGACCCAACTCCAACTAAACCTACAACCAAGCCACAACCTGAGAAACCAGCAGGCGGCAAAGTGGTTCATGTGGTGAAAAAAGGAGATAACCTCTACCGCATCGGCTTGAAATATGGTGTGGACTGGCGCAAGCTGGTTTCCATAAATAAAATTACAAATGTGCACAATCTTAAAGTTGGACAGAAAATTGTAATTCCCGCTTCTTAAGATTAATTAGCGGTAAATGAAGACCGACAGTCATCAGACTGTCGGTCTTTTTCATGCTATGCTGATTCGTTAACTCATCAGTAACCGTCATAGTTGAAGTCATCAAAACAGTAGAGATAAATTTCAAGACCCATGCTATAATATTTACAAACTTTGGGTATATACCAGTAAACATTAATGAGATAGAATCACAAACTGGCAAGGGGGTTCTACATGAATTGCAGTGGCTGCAGTCCAATTCATCCTATAGAGGATCAAGGTACCCTGTATATGCGTCCCATCTCCCCCGCTTTGCTGGAAGCACTGCAAAAGCAGGGAAGACATATCGAACATTCGGATGAACTCATCTGGATGCATTTTTTGAATCTTGAATCTGTACAACGTTGTATTGAGGATATTCTCAAGATTGAAGCGACCCTGCCAGATATGTTAACGGTTCAGGTCACTCCACTGTATGGCCAGGCCGATGCTGATAGCTGGATTAGTCTATCCATGCAGGAAGCTCGCCTCAAACATGCTGATCTGGTTTCTGTTATTCTGGAACATCAATTCAGCAGTCATATGCAGCCAATCGTAGATGCATCGGAGCAGATTATCGGATTTGAATTTTTACTTCGTCCTGCTGAACAGGGTAGACCCTTCAGTGCATATGAATTATTTGAAGTTGCAAGGGATACCGGATTGCATTCTTTTCTGGATCGGACAGCCCGTGTTGCTGCCATCGAGACGAGTGCCGTTCTTTTACCGCATGGTGTCAAACGTTTTGTGAATTTCCTGCCTTCCTCCATCTATAACCCCGAATACTGCCTGACGCACACATTTGAGACGATTGAACGCCTTTCGCTAGACCCTAAGGATTTTGTGTTTGAAGTGGTGGAAACGGAACAGATTCAGCATATGTCCATCTTGCAGCATATTTTTGAGGTGTATCGTTCTCATGGAATGTCGGTTGCCTTGGATGACGTGGGGGCCGGATTCTCGACGATTGAAGTAATGAATCGGCTGAAGCCGGATTTTGTCAAAATAGATCGGAGCCTCATTGATCATTGTGATCATGATTTGAACAAACAGCAGCAAATTATCAATATTGTTGAGATGTCGCGTCAATTTGAGGGGCGGGTACTTGCCGAAGGCATTGAACGAATCGAGGAATTTGATTTCTGTCGATCCGTGGGTATTGATTTGGCACAAGGGTATTATTTTGGTAAACCAACCGCATATCCGCCACAAGGTCCCTACGGAAAAACATCTGCATAAACAATAAAATACGGATGTACCAACAAGTCACTTCGCATGATCGGAGTGGCTTGTTTGTCGTGCTATGTAAATTTATAAATACGCTCATCCAACCGATATATAGGATAGGCCTTTAGATTAGATGGGCGTCTATGTGACACCTTATTTAATTAGGTTGGAGAGGTCTTACATAAAAAAGAAAAAGGGCAGATTTATATTTGGAGGGGGAGAAGCAAAATGGGGAACATTCGGGGGAATGAGCAAGTTAAGGCAGCAATCAAGCCAGCCAAGCCAAAAGATAATAAACCGAAAAAGAAAAACAAAAAGAAAAAAGGCTTCGTCTGGAGCATAAGGAACAAATTATTGGTATCCTTCCTGGCGGTTCTGCTCTTGCCGAGTCTAACCATTGGGATCGTTACGCTGATTATCGCTGATCATACGGTGGAAGACCAACTGATGGACAGTGCCAAACAAAGTGTAGACACAACGAATTCAATCATTGGGACACATGTGGATGCGAAGGTTCATGATATCAATTATTTTGCTAGTTTGATTGTAACTGACATGATTAAAGGACAAAATGAAAGCCCTGAGCTTGAGCTGAAATTGAAACAGTATCTTGGACTGCATCCGGATGCTTTAAATATCTTTGTGGGGACCAAAGAGGGAGTCATGGTCCGTGGCAAGGAATCTGCGGGAAGTTCACAAGGGTCACCTTATGATCCCCGGGAACGAGAATGGTACAAACTTGCAATGGAGAAGCCAGGTACTCCAGTAGTTTCACCTGTATCCAAGAACACGGATGGCATTGCAGTTGTTTTTGTCTCCAAAACGCTTGATGATCAATCGGGTGTTATTGGTTTGTCCATGGATCTAACAGAGCTTCAAAAACAGGCATCCATTAAGGTTGGCAAGGAAGGGTATGTCGTCATCTTGGATGCAGACAAAAATTATGTCGTATCCCCAGTCGTGGAAGCTGGTACACAAGAACAAACAACAACGCTGGATCCAATGTTCGAGAGCAAGGAAGGCGAGTTCAGCTATATCTATAATGATGATCCCAAAACCATGATTTTCTCTACGAATGAGAAAACTGGATGGAAAATTGGCGGTACAATGTTCAAAAGTGAAGTATCCAATGCAAGTAAAGACATTCGGATGGCTACACTCATCGTTATCCTGGCTGCCACATTACTTACTCTGATCTTCATTATCTGGTTTACACGTTCGATGCTGCGTCCGATTAAACGTCTGCAGGAATCCGCCAGATCCGTAAGTAAAGGCGACCTGACGGTAAAATTGGACACAGGACGCAAAGATGAGGTAGGCGATCTGGCGAAGTACTTTGAACGGATGGTCGACAATCTGCGCATGATGATTCTGGGTGTGCAGGAAACGGCAGAGCAGGTATCTGCCTCCTCACAGGAATTGTCCGCTAGTGCGGATCAAACAACCAAAGCTATTGAGCATTCAACGATGGCAATTCAGGAACTTGCCGAGGGTGCCGAGCAGCAAGTGAAGAGTGTAACGGATGGATCGGGACAAATGAGCCAAATGGCGGAAGATGTTCGCATGATGTCTGAGCGAGTACAATCCATTACAACGAATATGCGGCATACATCTGGAGCGGCTTATTCAGGTAATGAGGCTGCAGGTCAGGCAGTAGAGCAGATGAATAGCATTCAAGAAACGGTGGAACAGCTGGCGACGGTGGTTCAGTCACTGAATGTACGCTCTGTTGAGATCGGCAGTATGGTAGATGTGATTGCCACAATTTCGAAACAGACCAATCTGCTGGCTCTGAATGCTTCCATTGAAGCGGCAAGAGCGGGAGATGCTGGCCGTGGCTTCGCAGTTGTAGCGGGAGAGGTACGGAAGCTCGCAGAGGAATCGGGAAGCTCGGCTGCGCAGATTGGTCAACTCGTTCATAATATCCGTCAGGATATGGATGCTGCCCTGAACGCTATGAATGCAGCTCAGACTCGGGTTGGAGACGGAATTCAGGCCGTGAATACGTCCGGACAATCCTTTGCACAGATTCGGGAAGCTGTAGAGGATGCTGTTCATACGTTGGATGATTTGTCCGAAACAACGAAGCAATTGGAGAATGGTGCTTCCCACGTTGCCAAAGCAATGAACGATATTTCGATTGTGACCCAAGAATCTGCTGCGAATACGGAATCCGTCTCGGCATCTTCACAGGAACAGCTGGCATCTGTGGAGGAGATCGCTTCGTCTTCAGCACATCTGAACAGTATGGCGGAGCAACTACAAGGATTGTTGGGTATGTTCAAAATGGTGGAGGACACGCCGAAGGATGGGGACAAGTCCTGACCATTAGGCGATATCTTTTATCTCAGTTTCTATAGAAATTAGAAGGAAATAAAGATAGACATTTCTCCTGCAGCCCTGTATAACTATAGCGTCTGGTTTATCCGCAATAATTGCAGTGTAATCATATCTGGCAGGCCATTCTCATATCATGCTCCAAAACATGATGAATACAGCGGCGCAGGAGGCTTTATGACATTTGTAGCAATTCTGATTTTTGTCCTGACCATCACATTGGTTATCTGGCAACCACGCGGATTAGGTATTGGTTGGTCCGCCATGGGTGGGGCTCTGCTAGCATTGATGTGTGGTGTCGTCAGTCTGAACGATGCATCTGATGTGGCATCCATTGTATGGAATGCAACGCTCGCTTTTGTCGGCATTATCATGATTTCATTAATACTCGATGAGACAGGTTTCTTCGAATGGGCCGCTCTTCATATGGCAAGGTTGGCAGGAGGAAATGGACGTAGGCTCTTTATCTATTCCATTTTGCTCGGCGCGGCGGTGTCGGCGCTCTTCGCCAATGATGGTGCAGCGCTAATCCTCACCCCGATTGTGCTCGCGATGGTACGTGCATTGAAGTTCGATGAGCGCATGGTACTTGCCTTTGTTATGGCTAGTGGATTTATCGCGGATACAACGTCGTTGCCGCTGGTCGTCAGCAACCTGGTGAATATCGTATCTGCGGATTATTTCGGTATTACATTTGTGGAATATGCGGTGCGGATGATTGTGCCTAATCTCTTTTCCATCGTGGCGAGTACCGGGATGCTGTTCTTGTTTTATCGCAAAAGCATCCCGCTTCGCTACGATATTTCTGCAGCACGTGATCCACGGGAAGCTATTCGTGATCCGCGGATGTTCCGCATCGCTTGGTTCATGCTGGTGCTGCTGCTCGTGGCCTATGCCTCCAGTGAGTTTTTGCCGATTCCCGTATCGGTTATCGTCGGTGCCGTAGCTCTTTTGTTCGCTATATTGGCAAGAAAGAGCGAAGCTGTGGACCTGAAACGCGTGATTAAAGAAGCACCATGGTCCATTGTCGTGTTCTCGGTGGGCATGTATATCGTGGTGTATGGGTTGCGTAATGCCGGTTTAACCGATCACTTGAGCCGTTGGCTAGATGCCATCGCAGACCATGGTCTGTTAGCTGCCTCAGTGGGGATGGGCATGATCGCAGCGATATTGTCATCCGTAATGAACAATCTGCCCACCGTGTTAATTAACGCATTGGCGATTCAGGGTGCACACACCGAAGGTATTGTGCGTGAGGCGCTGATCTATGCCAATGTGATCGGTTCCGACTTGGGTCCCAAAATGACGCCAATCGGTTCACTTGCCACATTACTGTGGCTGCATGTTCTGTCCCGCAAAGGTGTAAAGATTACATGGGGATATTATTTCAAGGCAGGCATAATCTTAACCATTCCCACACTATTAATCACCTTGGCCGGATTAGCGTTATGGCTATGGATTCTGGGTTAGTAAAATCGTAATTTACATTAACAATCATCATATGATCCAACTTATTGTAAAAAGCTGCTCTCACACGCTGGTGTTACCTACCAGCTATGAAGCAGTTTTTTTGTTTCTTCTATAGAAGAAACAAATTCTCTTTTTACATTATGCATGTACACAATGGCCAACCTTCTACAGTGCTGGCCTTCTTTTTTGCCATCCCCCAGTCTGAGGATTAAAGTGCCTGAGACACAACCAGCGCTGACACAGCGCAGGGAACGGAACGATTGTGTAAAAGCGAAGCGTTCGCCTTTATCCCCGGATGTATTCCTTGAGAAAAGTAAATCATATAAATCCGGGGATAACAGCGATTGAAACAACGTCCGTTCCCGGAGCGGCCACTTCAGCGCAATTTGTCACAGATGTATTTCAATCCACAGTAAACATTTTTAACATTGCGTTTACAAAACATTGATTTTGAGATGACATAACGCAACTACAATGAATAAAGAGTTGATGGTGAACAAAAATAAAAGCAAATCGCCGTCACTAATTTGGGGGAGGAAAACAAAACATGTTTAAAAAGTTGCCGTTCATTTTGATGACCTTAACGTTCGTACTGGTACTCGCAGCATGCGGATCGAAAAATGACGCTGGTACAGAGGGAAGCAATAATTCCACAGGAGAAACTGCTACTGAACTTAGTGGTAACATTCTCGCTGTTGGATCAACAGCACTGCAACCTCTGGTAGAGCAAGCTGGACAAAAATTTATGGCAGTTGATGAATATAAGAACGTGATGGTACAAGTGCAAGGCGGCGGTAGTGGTACTGGTTTGACACAAGTATCCGAAGGACAAGCTACAATCGGTAACTCTGACGTATTTGCAGAAGAGAAAATCGATGACGCAGCAAAAGTAAGCGAACTGAAAGATCACCAAGTGGCTGTTGTAGCCATCGCTCCAGTAAGCAACAAAGATGCAGGTGTACAAGATTTGACGAAGCAACAACTGATCGACATTTTCTCTGGTAAAATCACAAACTGGAAAGATGTTGGCGGTAAAGATCAAGCCATCGTTATCGTAAACCGTCCTAGCAGCTCCGGTACTCGTGCAACATTCGAGAACTTTGCACTGGGAACAAAAGTGGAAGATATCCAAGGTTCTATTCAGGAAGATTCCTCTGGTACAGTTAAAAAGCTCGTAGCTGAAACGCCGGGCGCAATTGGTTACTTGGCTCTGTCCTACCTGGATGACAGCCTGCAAGTTTTGAAATACGAAGGTGTAGAAGCAACGGTTGAAAACGTAGAAGCAGGAACTTATCCGGTATGGGCTTACGAGCACATGTACACCAAAGGTGACCCGGATGCAGCAACAAAAGCATTCCTCGACTACATCCTGAGTGACGAAATTCAACAAAACGACGTGACGGAGCTTGGTTACATCCCAGTATCCGGCATGAAAGTAAAACGTGACGCAGCAGGCACTGTGACTCAATAATCTTTGAACTTGCGCATACAGCGAGAGAGGCGGACCCAGGTCCTGCCTCTTTGCGCGGTTTGCTCTGGATTAATCCCATATTTTGCATGAATTCTACTATAGAAGGATGGTTGTTATGGAACAGACCGAAGGGGGAACGGTAATGAACAACAAGTTGAAACCGCGCCGGCCCTTGAGAGAAAAGCATTATTGGGAAGAGTGGACGGGACGGATCTATACGTCGATTTGTGTCGTTTTCCTGATCGTTGTCATGTTTTCCATCGTTTATTTTGTAGCGTCCAAAGGCTTGTCTACCTTTTTCCAGGATGGCGTGAGTATGCGCGAATTTTTAACCGGAAAAACGTGGAATCCAACGGGAGAACCTGCTGCCTATGGAGCGTTGCCGTTCATTACCGGTTCATTCATAACAACATTGCTTGCAGCTCTGATTGCAAGTCCACTTAGCTTGTGTGCAGCGCTCTTCATGACCGAGATTGTACCAGGTAAAGGTAAAAAGATATTGCAACCTGCGATTGAGCTGCTGTCCGGTATTCCTTCCGTTGTGTACGGGTTTATCGGTCTCAGTGTTATCGTTCCTTTATTGCGTAGCATGTTTGGCGGAGCCGGCGTCGGGATTGCAGCCGGATGTTTGGTTCTGTCTGTTATGATTTTGCCTACCGTAACAAGTATTATGGCAGATGCACTGTCAGCACTGCCGAAAGGTCTGCGTGAATCGTCCTACGCACTGGGGGCAACACGCTGGCAAACGATCTACCGTGTCATTATCCCGACGGTTCTTCCAGCTTTGCTGACAGGGATTGTACTTGGTATGGCACGCGCATTTGGTGAAGCTCTTGCCGTACAGATGGTCATCGGGAATGCACCACATGTACCGACATCACTGCTCGAATCGGCTTCAACGTTAACGAGTGTAATCACCCTGAGTATGGGTAACACCACGATGGGATCTGTTCATAATAATGCACTGTGGAGTATGGCGCTTGTCCTGCTGGTGATGACCTTTGTCTTCGTCATTCTGGTTCGCCTGCTTGAAAGGAGGAACCGGGTATGAAAATGAAGGCTAAAACGGTAGATAAAGTTGCCACATCCGTTATCGTTGTTCTGGCGCTGTTCATTGTTGTTCTCTTGCTCGGTTTGCTTGGCTTCATTCTGGTACGTGGGATTGGGCAGATTAACTGGCACTTCCTGACCAGTGCACCACAGCTGCTAAAAGGTGGAGGCGGGATTGGACCGCAATTATTCAACTCGATATTCCTGCTTGTTCTGACCTTGATTATTACGATTCCGCTCGGATGGGGCGGCGGTATTTATATGGCTGAGTACGCCAAGCCTGGCCGGATCACAAGTTTTATTCGACTCGTTGTCGAAGTGTTATCCTCGTTCCCATCTATCGTTATTGGTTTGTTCGGACTCTTGTTAATTGTTAATACATTTGGTCTTGGATTCTCCTTATTATCGGGTGCGATGGCCTTGGCTATATTCAATCTTCCACTCATGGTGCGGACAACGGAGCAAGCGTTCCGGGCCGTTCCGAAAGAGCAGAAGGAAGCGGGTCTTGCACTCGGATTGTCCAAATGGAAAATTATTACCTCCATCCTGCTGCCTGTGGCATTGCCTAGCTTAATCACGGGTACGATCCTGGCATCGGGCCGGATCTTCGGTGAAGCAGCAGCCCTGATGTTCACAGCGGGTATGAGTAGTCCACCGCTGGACTTCACGGACTGGAATCCAACGAGTCCAAGATCGCCAATCAATCCATTGCGTCCGGCAGAGACGCTGGCCGTGCACATCTGGAAAGTAAACAGTGAAGGCATTGGCCCGGATTCCAAAGAAGTAGCAGCTGGCGCTTCAGCCGTGCTTGTACTTCTCGTACTGGCGTTCAATCTGAGTGCACGCTGGATCGGTCGGGTGGTTTACCGCCGCATGACAGCTTCGAAATAAGGAGGAACCAACATGGCCATACCTTTTGGTACGGAACAGTTAAGCATATATTATGGGCATTTTCAGGCAGTTAAGCAGATCAGCCTGACTTTTCCCGAAGCCAGTGTAACGGCACTCATTGGACCATCCGGCTGTGGTAAATCCACGTTCCTGCGGTCGCTCAACCGAATGAACGACGAGATTGCCGGTTCCCGCACCGAGGGACATATCTGGATGGATGGCAATGATCTGAATGAGCCGGGCACAGATGTAATCAAACTCCGTCAGAAGATCGGCATGGTGTGGCAGAAGCCGAACCCTTTCCACAAGTCTATCTACAACAATATCGCGTTTGGCCCCCGCTACCGCGGTATTAAGAACAAGAAGGCATTGGATGAAATTGTGGAAAAAAGCTTGCGTCGCGCTGCGCTCTGGGACGAAGTGAAGGACAGACTGAATGAATCTGCCCTGGCCCTTTCGGGTGGGCAACAGCAGCGGCTCTGTATCGCCCGCGCGTTGTCGGTTGATCCGCAGATTTTGCTGCTCGATGAGCCGGCATCTGCGCTTGACCCGGTATCAACGGGTAAGGTGGAGGAGTTGATCTCGGAGCTCAAGAAGGAGCTGCGGATCGTGATTGTTACCCATAATATGCAGCAGGCGGCACGCATCTCGGATTATACAGCTTATTTTTATCTGGGAAGCATGATTGAGCACGGGGATACGGAACATATTTTCACCAACCCGGACAATCGTCTGACTCAAGAATATATTATGGGACGTTTCGGTTAACTGTTAAATTGGATGGAGTATGAGATCGAGATAGATTTATAGAGATAGAAGGAAGCATAACACTCGGGCGAGGTCGTTCGAGGGTTATGCTTTTTTACATCATTCTACATATGGAATAGTTTGCCAAAATAAAAACAATCATGCTACGATATTTGTGAGCACCACCTTTAATTTGATAAGAGAAGGAGATGTGGATCATAACTACCCATAAGATTGCCCATGACACCATGGCAACTGAAATTATCTCGCATTATTCCATAGAAAAGCCTGCAATTTCCTTTATCCGACATAATGAAAATCTAACGTATCAGGTGGTTGATGAATCAACCGGAGAGAAGTACCTATTGCGTATACATAAAGCCGCTTTTGCAAGCATGACGGGTATCCAGCATACACGACCTGCACTTGAAGCGGAGATGAATCTACTTTATGAATTACGGGCTACCAGACCATTGCGGGTGCAGACTCCTGTACGCAATACATTGAATGAGTGGGTCACTGTCTATTTGGACGAAGCAGGAGAAGAGATCTGTTGTACTGTTCTGGAATGGATTGAGGGCAGGGATATTAAGCAGGGAGAACGTCTGACAACAGCGCAGATTCATGATTTGGGTGTACAGTTGCAGATATTGCATCAATATGGACGACGACCAAAGGAAACTCCCAAGCCACTTGAGGGTTCACAGGTGTCTGAAAGCGGACAGCAGATGAATGACCGTGATCAGCATGCTGATAAGGCGATCATCGCAGAGATGTATACCGATAGCGACAGCCCTACCTTGGAGCATACAGAAGTAAGACCAGCCTATGGCTCGATCAAAGAGAATCTGGTCATGCTGGAGCAATTGGAGGAAGGCGTTAGACGTGGCATCTTTACTCCTGAAGATTTTGATCTGATTCGCAAGACGTTTGAGAACATTAACAGGCAAGTCGAAGCGTATCCGCACAATGCCGAAACATGGGGAGTGATTCACGGGGACATCACCCGCGGCAATCTGCTAGTGACGGATCTGGGCATTTCGATGATTGATTTTTGTTTATACGGTTATGGCTACTATCTCTTTGATGCCGGAGGTGCGGCTACGATTTTCAATCGGGAGGAACGGGATGTCTTCCTATCGGGATATACGGAGCAGACAGGACCACTGACGAAGCGTGATATTCGGTTAATGGAAGGATTCATGCTGATCTTTACGTTCGGCTATTTTGCATTTCAGATGGAGAATGAGTCCAGGTACGAATGGATGAAAGAGCGAATGCCTCTTATATGCAGCAAATTTTGCAAACCATATGTACAGAACGAGAGTATTTTCTATGAGTTATAATTTGTGATTTCTAGTGGGTGGGTAGCGCTATGAAGAACATTCGTGCAAAGAGAGTTGCATCGAAGGGGCAGTCTGGTGGCTGGAAGCATGCCGGATTGCTGCTTAGCGGAGTGGGCATATCCAATCTAGGTGATTTCATATATATTGTGGCGATTAACCTGATGGTATTGAATATGACACAGTCTCCAGCGGCAGTCGCAGGGTTGTGGATTATCTCGCCGATTGCTTCGGTGTGCACTAAGTTTTGGTCAGGCAGCCTGATTGATCGTTATGATCAGCGACAGCTGATGATTGGTGCTGATATGCTACGGGCATTGTTGGTGGCGGCGCTCCCACTGATGTCCAGCCTATGGATGATGTACGCAGTGATGTTTCTGATCAGCATGTCTTCATCTATATTTGTCCCTTCCTCTCAGGTATACATTACCCGATTGGTACCTGCTGAACGGCGCAAGCGCTTCAATTCCCTACAAGCCCTGATCAGCTCAGGGGCATTCATTACCGGCCCAGCAGTTGCAGGAGTGATGCTAATTTATTTATCTCCGGCGGCAGCCATTTATGCCAATGCGGTTTCCTTTGCTGCTTCTGCGTTGATTCTAATGTTTCTTCCCAAACTGGGCATTGGAGAACAGAATATAGGGACGGGAAGCAGACTGACACCTCGGATGATTGTCCAGGATTGGAGAGCTGTACTGAGCTTCAGCCGAAAGTCGGGCTACGTGGTCGGTATATATGCCCTGTTCCAGATTATTCTGATGGTCGGCATGTCGCTGGATGCTCAGGAAGTGGTGTTTATCCGTCAGGTGATGAACCTGCCTGAATCACAGTACGGAGCATTAATGAGTATCACCGGAATCGGTTATTTGGCAGGTTCCATGCTGGTTTGGATGTTCGCCAAACATTTGCCGATCCGTCACATGATGGGTGGCGGTGTACTTCTGGTCGCGCTGGGTTATTTTCTGTTCTCCCGTTCATTCTCGTTTGAGCTGGCGGCGGTTGCCTTTATTCTGCTCGGTCTGTGCTCCGCACTGGCGAATACGGGCCTGGTTACCTTTTATCAAAATAATATCCCTGTCGATCTGATGGGGCGAATGAGCAGTGTACTTGGACTAGTGTTAAGTATGCTACAGGTGGCTTCCATTTTGATTGCAGGCGTAGTGGCAGAGCAGTTGTCACTTCGTATGGTATATACAGTTGTATCCGGGGTTATGCTGCTGGCTGCGTTGGGATTGTGGGTGACGAGTATGCTTCCTTCCCGAAGCAGGTATTACGATGAACCATCGAAGCCCAAGGCGATGGTGGGGTGACAGGCAGAAATACGGCAATTCTAGTACAGAATAAAGGTTGCCTGAATACCCAAACCGTTCTGTGGAACATAACATAAATAGTATTAAACACTGATAGTCACTAATAGAAAATGAACAATGTATACGCTTTCGAGATGAAACGCATTAACACATTCATGTGATGAAAGTTTACAGTTTATTCGGTTATCTTGTGTATAAAATGGTAAAAAGCAAATATTCGCAAAGAAATCGTTAAGTTTGTTGACACTGATCTTCCGGTCGATTAATCTTAATGAGAAAGTATTAAAAACTTCAATTATCGTTCTGGTACAAGATCAGAATGGTTCCATACAGCGAATGATAGCGAGCGGGAGAGACCTGAGCTTGTCGAGTAAAATGGCAGCTGTCGGGCACCGAAGGAGCAAGCTGCTACGCACCCGGCGCAGCAGTTAATCTCTCAGGTAAATGTACCATCGTTGGACGCAACTCTGGAGAGTGCGCGAACTGCGCCACCCAAGGGGTATATGGTCAAGCAGCACGGTGTGCAGGGTGACTTCACCTGTGAATACAGGAATGCATCGATCCGCCGCGCTGCTTATCATGAAACTCTCAGGTATCGAGGACAGAGAGAGGGCCTAGGGCCTTCTTCTGTCCTTTTCTCATGTCATCATTCAGTAATAAAGGAACATTATGGGTGTACGTCTGGATGAAAATGACGATTATAAATGGAGGGTTTGCGATGCGTTTTAAAGACGTTTTTTCAATTATTGGTCCGTCCATGACAGGTCCATCAAGTTCACATACGGCTGGAGCGGCAAGATTGGGGCGAATTGCCCGTCAGTGGCTGGGATGCACGCCTGAACGCGCTCGATTAACACTGTATGGCTCGTTCGCCGATACGTATCAGGGGCATGGTACGGATCTTGCGTTAATCGGTGGCCTGCTTGATTATGTGACTGATGATCCACGTATACCGGATGCAGAACAATATGCAGAGGAAGCGGGTATGGAGGTAGAGTTTTTTACAAGCGGCCTGCCTGCTCCTCATCCGAATACGGTCAAGATTGAACTGTGGCATGGAGACCGTCAATGCTCACTAATTGGTGCTTCCATTGGCGGAGGTAGTGTATCGGTGCATGCATTGAATGATTTTCGTGTACAGATCAGCGGAGAGTTTCCCACACTTGTACTGCGCCATTCGGACAAAGCAGGAGTGCTCGCTTCCGTAACCTCCACCATCAGTTCGTCCGGGGTGAACATCGGGTACATGCAAGTGGATCGGAAAGCCCGGGATGGTGAAGCATTAACAGCGATGGAGATGGATGGTGTGCCGAATCCTGAGATGTTGAACCGTCTGCGGTCACTGGATCATATGCTGGACATTCGCGTGATTGATTTGAAGAGAGGGGTCGAGCCTGATGCGGTTTAAACATCTACATGAACTGAATACCATCTGTACAGCAGAATCCAAAACCATCGCCGAGCTGATGATCGAAGAGCAGGTTCAGGAGACGAATATCCCGGAAGCGGATGTTGTACGGCAGATGTCGGATTACTATCAGGTGATGAAGGAAGCTGTACACAAAGGGCTGACAGAAGATACGACATCACGCAGCGGTTTGACTGGCGGAGACGGCAAAAAAATGGCTGAGTACATTCGTAAAGGTGAGACTTGTTCTGGAGATGCTTCTGCACTGGCCATGGCGTATGCCCTTTGTGTATCGGAAGTGAATGCCTCCATGGGCCGGATCGTTGCCACACCAACAGCCGGTTCTTGCGGCATCATTCCGGGTGTGTTTATAAGCTCCCAAGAGCGTTTTGGCTGGAGTGACGAGCATCTGGTGAACGGTCTGTTCTGTGCGGGAGCGATTGGTTATGTCATTGCCAACAATTCATTTATCTCCGGTGCCGAGGGTGGCTGTCAGGCTGAAGTGGGTTCTGCCATCGGTATGGCCGCTGGAGCCATGGTGGAGCTGCGTGGAGGGACGCCGGAGCAAGTGGTTCATGCGGTTGGCCTCGCGTTAAAAAATACATTAGGCCTTATCTGCGATCCCGTCGCAGGCCTCGTGGAAATTCCGTGCATCGTGCGTAACGGACTGGGTGCCGTAACTGCGTTGGCTGCGGCCGACATGGCGCTGGCCGGGGTACGAAGTGCCATCCCGTCTGACGAAGTCATTGATGTCATGCTGGAAGTGGGCAGTGCGATGCCGAGCAGGCACCGTGAAACGGCCCAAGGTGGGCTTGCCCAAACACCGACAGGACGGAAAATGATGGAGAAGCTTGCTAAACCGAAGGCGAAGCGTGCGGAGCCTGAGATTGAAGCTGAGTCTCCTGCTGAAAATGAACCAGAAGCCAAGGCATAACATGCATGAACGTACATGAACTGAATTTAATTCGTGGAGCTTGATCATTAACG
Organism: Paenibacillus sp. 276b; assembly: GCF_900107875.1. NCBI lineage: Bacteria > Bacillati > Bacillota > Bacilli > Caryophanales > Paenibacillaceae > Paenibacillus > Paenibacillus sp. 276b. The sequence goes on from NZ_FNRR01000005.1 coordinate 153,380, forward strand.
GTAATGATCTGCTCCCATTATGATAAAAAAGCCGATACGAATTCTTCCTGGTGAAGAAGCGTATCGGCTTTTTTGTTGTTCCAACAAAGAAAAATAAAAAGGTATTGACGTTTATATATCGTTTAGATATATTATTTATTGTCATATATCAACACGATATATAAGATCGAGAATAAGTTATACAAATTAAGGAGATGGATAACATGAAAAGTGTTTTTCAAACGAGTCTTCTGTTTTTGAAAAATGGAGCTACAGTAGTCGGGTTAATTACAGCCGTACTGTTCCAGGTTTTTTTTAATACCATTTGGCTTAGTGGATATGATCAGGTAAATGCACGGATGAATCAGCTTGCTGTGACCATCGTAAATGAAGATGGGGCTGCGGCTGAGCCTGTGGCAAAGTCTCTTGCAGAGGGGCTTCATTTCGCGATTAAACCTTCGGCAACTATGGAAGAAGCCAGACAGATGTTAACGGACCGGGACGTATACATGATTATCGAGATTCCATCCGGTTTCATGCAGCAGGCGGGAGACTTGTCGGGCCCGGTGGCAGTGAAGTATGTAATGAATGAATCCAACGTGGCTACCGTAAAAAGTGTGATGCAGACCGTGTCCGCACAAGTTACAGCGACGTTGAACCGTGAAGTACAGCAAAACAGCATTCGGGGAGTGCTGAATCAATCAGGTATGGCTGCCGATCAGGCGAATACGATGGCGGCGGGGTTATCTTCCCGGGTGGAGGCAGAAGTGGAACGACTGAATCCAGTTCATAACTTTGCTTTTTCTATGGTACCAATGTTGATTGTGACAGCTACGTTTACAGGTGCAATGCTGCTTGGCATGAATCTGCAAAAGGTTTCTGGTGAACTCAGTAGCAGGGCAGGGAAATGGGAACGCTTTTGGGCGCGCAATATCATCAATGTTGGTGCTGCATTTATCGTATCGCTTGTTGGAGCGGGGATGATGCATGTTATGGGAGTATCATCAGCAGATGGATGGTGGATGTTATGGCTATTTCAGTTGTTGATTACTTTATCTTTTCTATTCGTGGCGCAATTGAGCTTGCTGCTGCTTGGAAATGCTGGAGCATGGTTAAACAGTGCCTTGTTGCCTCTGCTGATGTTGTCATCAGGCGCAACCATTCCGCGCGATGTCATGCCTGACTTCTATCAACAGATAGGTCATTATCTGCCGGCAACCTACGCGGTGGAGGGTATGATGAATCTGGTACTTGGCGGAGATGGGATTAGTCATGATGTTCTGCTTCTGGTAGTGATTGGAGCGGCGACGTTGGTTTTGGGAGCGGTGTGCACATGGATTAAACGCTCAGGTCCTGCACAATCCGGCATACCTTTGGAGTCCAAGACTGCTGCGACACCTGTCGCTCTGACTGGAAACCTGCCTTCACCTGATCGTGGATAACATGGATAACGATAAGCCCCCTTTTGCCGGATAAGCCAATCCGTGAACGTCTGATGATGTTGAACGTATAAGGGAGGATGTGATACGTTAAGAGCAATTGGAAAGGAGCGGTACACCGATGAACACGCAGCATGTCATCCTCGGAATACTGCACAATCAGCCATGTTCCGGATATGAGATCAAGCAATACTTTGAACAATATTTTTCATTTTTCTTCGATGCCAGCTTTGGCACCATTTATCCCACACTTGCGAAGATGGAAAAGTCAGGGTTGTTAACCAAAGAATCCGTTAGACAAGAAGGGAAACCTGACAAAAATGTGTATACCTTAACACCGGAAGGGTCTGCGGAGTTCAATACCTATTTGATGAGTCCACTGGAAGCAGAGGTGTTCCGTTCTGATTTTCTGATGCGTCTGTATTTCGGAGAGCTGGCGGATGAAGATACTGTCGCAGGGTGGGTCCGGTCGGAGCTGAATCGTAAAGAGTTGCTGTATGCCGAGCTGCAGCGCCAGATGAAGCAATTTGGCGAACAGATCTCACCTGCACAGCGTTTGTGTATGCAAGTGGGGCTTGTGCAATATGAGGCTACCATCCGATTGCTCAAGGAACAGCTGACCGCGCCTCAGTAGCTTTCTATAGTATCCGTGTCACTAAATCAATTGACGATCCATCCATAACGCAGAAAGCGCTCTACAGATCAGTAACAGGTCTGTGAGCGCTTATCCGGCGTTGCTTTCACTGCGTTGGAATTGCAAGGATACAACAATATGAAGAAGTTACGCGATATCTGTACTTAGTACAGCATATCCATATGCTGGCAGCTCAACGGCCAGAATTCCCTCTTCCTTGGCTGTACGATAATTCTCGCCAAATAACTCCGTCCATTCCCCGGCACCCGCTTCGAGCTCCACGATAGCTGTTTCTTCCGAACGATTGAAAAGGATCAGAATGCGCTCCTCCTCATCCTGTCGTTCCATCACAAGCTGGCTTCCGCCTTCACGGGCCTGCAGGAATCGAATGCTGCCTTCTGCACGCAGGGCAGGATGGGCATGGCGAAGTGCGATTAGCTTCTGATAAAAGGTGAACAGCTCGCGATCCTGCTTCGTCTCATCCCACTCCATACATTTCCGACAGCCGGGATCATGATCGCCGTCCAGCCCAATCTCATCCCCGTAATAGATGCACGGGGCACCCATATAGCTGAATTGGAACAACGCGGCCAGTTTCATCTTCCGCTGGTCACCCTCACATAAGGTGAGCAGCCGTGGTGTATCGTGGCTATCAAGCAGATTGAACGCCACTTCGCTGGCTTGCAGCGCATAGCGGGACAGTTGTCGACCGATCGAGTTCGCGAACTGTTCGGCGTGCATGGCATCTTTTACAAAAAAACGATTTACGGCTTCCGTAAATGGATAGTTCATAGAGGCATCGAACTGATCACCTTGCAGCCAGGAGGAGGACTCATTCCATACCTCACCCAGGATATAGGCATCCGGATTCGCAGCCTTCACTACACGGCGGAAGTCGCGCCAGAACGCATTATCCACTTCATCCGCGACATCCAGCCGCCAGCCGTCGGTGCCCACTTCCTTGATCCAGTATTCGGCGACCTCCAGCAAATACGCCTTCACCTCGGGATTTTCCGTGTTAAGCTTCGGCATGTGGGCTTCGAATCCGAATGTTTCATACGTAGGAATGCCATCCTTCACGTCCAGCGGGAATTCATGCACATGGAACCAGTCCTTATATTTGGACTTCTCCCCGTTCTTCTGCACATCCACAAACGGCGCAAAAGTCTTCCCAGAATGATTGAACACCGCATCCAATAGCACCCGGATTCCGCGTGCATGGCACAGCTCAACAAGCCGTTTGGCTGTATCTGCATCACCAAAATGCCGATCTACTCGCAAATAATCTTCGGTATCGTATTTGTGATTGGTCGTCGCCTCGAAGATTGGTGTGAAATAAATGGCGTTAATGCCCAACTCTTCAAGGTAATCCAGATGGTCGATGACGCCCTGGAGATCACCGCCGAAGAAGTTAAACGGGGTCGGCTCACCCCCCCAGGGTTCCACTTTTTCTGGATCAAGGTCGGGGTTGCCATTTGCGAATCGTTCAGGGAAGATCTGATAGAAGATCGCATCCTTCACCCATGCAGGCGGTGTAAATACAGCTCCGGGATGGATGTACGGAAACTGGAACATGTGACGAGGATCGTCGGGTTCATGCGTTTGGAAATCCGTTTCGGTCATCCAGATCTGTTCTGTGCCGCTTTTCAGCAGGAAGGAATACTTCAGTCGATGATACGGAGGCTTTACTTGTCCCTCATAATAATCGAACATGGAATCGGATGTATATTTGGTTAAAGGAACCAGCTCTTTGGTGCGATCCCAGGCGTATTTGTCCCCAGTCAGGGCATGTACCTCGGTGAGATCATTCTTTTTGGCACGCAAACGCAGACGAATGGTATCCTTATCGTAGGCGTAGGCCCAGTTCCGTTTTGGTTGATGATAGATGGCTTCCAGCAGCATGTTGAATCTCCTCCCGTCGTATACACACGTAGTATGTGAGCAAGTAGCTGCATTCGATGCAAATCAATCTCGGGATGAATGCCACATGCTTATGTTGTTGAATCAACCTCTCAATCTCTGCATGAATTATGCGAAGCGGATGATTAAGGTATAATTTAAAATAAAAGGATATCCATGGTCGTGTGATCATCATTCGTACATTTTATATAAACAAGATACTTCATTATGTTTCAAATATATAATTAACCCAAAGGGTACAGAAAGGAAACGAATACGCGCATGAAAACGAAACTGTTATACATTGAAGACGATACGGAAATTGCCACATGGGTTAGGGCCGACTTGGAGGAGCGTGGATATGAGGTGGTATGGCTCGGAAGTGGTGAAGGTGCGGCTGAAGCTGCCGGGGGCTGCTCGTTGGTTATTCTGGATGTCATGCTGCCGGGACTGGATGGATTTACGGTAGGACAGCGACTCAAAAAGGAACATCCTGAAGTGCCCATTGTCATGCTCTCGGCTAGAACGTCCATTGACGACAAGCTGCATGGGCTTGATTTTGCCGATGATTATGTAACCAAGCCATTCCATCCCGATGAACTTGCCGCACGGATTGAAGTCCAGCTTCGGAAGGCAGGGACAGCGATCTCGGCCGATACCGTGGTAAAACTGGACCACTTGTCCATCTACGAGAAGGATCACCGGATCGTGAATGAGGAGACAGAGGAAGAAATTATTTTATCGGGCAAACAGTTTCATATCTTCGCCTACCTGCTCAGGCATATGGGCATGATTCGAACCAAGGAACAGATCTACGAAGCCGTTTGGAACGAGCCTTATCTGGACGGGGACAAGACATTAATGGTACATATCCGGCATCTGCGCGAGAAGCTGGAGCGTGATCCGGCGAACCCAACCATCATTCAAACCGTTCGTGGTGTTGGGTATCGTGTGAAGAAGCCATGAGAAGAAAAGCGACGATGCGTGATCCATCCGATAGGAATAGGGGAGTGAAACGTAGTCTTCCAGGCAAACGGAAAATGCGTTTTGGACGGACCTTGATGTCCCGATATATTCTCCTGATCTTGGCAGCGGTTTTGTTTGTGCCGGTCGTTCTCCCCATTACATCCATTATCTATGTGGTGGTGGTGAACAATACAAATAAAGACAATACGGCACCTTATGGCGATAGCACGAAAATTAGCAACCTGTGGACCCGGGAATCCGAGAAGCTGGATGGGGCGACATCTGAAAAAATCAATCAACGTATGGAACAGCTGCATCGTAAATATCCCAAATCTTCGATGTACCGTGTGGACCAAAACGGTGAAACGGCATTTATTCTCGCTGGAGAGGACGTTGATGTATCGGAGTCCACCGTGGATGGAACAACAATGACGACATTGAAATGGACGTTGGATCATCCAAATACAGAGACCCGGATTCCTTCGATATGGAATGCAAACAGCTCCCTGGAATTTATGAAGGAAGCCTCCTATCGTGATCCGCTAACGGTTGTTTCTTTTGTGGGTGGAGATAGTGAAGACAAGGGACAAGGGTTTATGGTGATTGAGGTTCCAAGGTATCTTTTGCAAAAGCCACAGAACAACTGGCCTATGGAACTTTTGTATTTGGGTGGATTGATGATGATCATCTTCCTGTTATTTATCATCATGTCGATCCTGTTCTTTGCGCGAATTCGCAAGCGGCTCATCCGGCTCCAGACGGCGATGATCACTCCGGGTAAGGAAGGCATTCCCCTTCCTGTGGAGATTCGCAGATCGGATGAGATTGGACATCTGGAGGAATCGTTCAACGAAATGGTGCATCAGTTGACAGACAGCCGTCACCGGGAGCGGGAGGAAGAGCAGCTTCGCAAACGTCTTGTCGCGGGATTGTCGCATGATCTGCGTACACCGCTGACCGTCATCCGTGGACATATGCATTCCCTTCACAAAGAACCACTAAGCACGGCTGCGGATACTTCATTGCGTCGTATGGAAGCCAAGATGGATGATTTGAGCGGATTGATCGATAACATGTTATCGTACAACCTGCTCACCAGCGGAAAATATACATTGAAGCTGGAACAGAAGGACGTCCTGCGAATCGTCAGAGAAACGGCAGCGGCCTGGTATCCCGTTTGGGAAAAAGAGCAGTTTGAGATTGATATCGATCTGCCGGAAGAACCGTTGATCTGGCAGGTGGATGAGCAGGGATTACGTCGTGTTCTCGATAACCTGTTTCAGAATGTCATCCGTCATGCAGCGAGTGGAAAATATATTGGCATATCGACAGAACAGATCCATGGGGAGAAGGCTCTTGTTATTCAGGATAGGGGCCCAGGATTGCAGGAAGATTCGGATACCAAGGGAACAGGCCTGGGGTTATCCATCGTGGATCTGCTGATTCGTGAGATGGGGCTGCGGAAGAGGGTAGACAGCTCTGAGAATGGATTGCGGGTATGCCTCTATAGCGGCGGAGGAGCTGGAAAATCAAGGCCGTACCTTTTTTTAAACAAAACTTAAACTTCAGCCGACTTCAGCTTTAACCTTGGAAGGTTACGATGATATCCGAGGTGATTAAACAGTGACTGATAACATTATTCAAACCGCTAACTTATGGAAAACATACCGGGACCGTGCGGCGGTCCGTGAACTTGATCTGCATATTAAAAAGGGAGACATTTATGGCTTCCTTGGTCCCAACGGCGCTGGCAAAACAACAACTATTCGTATGCTTCTTGGCTTAATCAAGCCAACCAAAGGTGTCATCCGTGTATTCGACAAGGATATCCGCAAGGATCGTATGGACATTCTGCGACGTGTAGGTTCGTTGGTTGAATATCCGTCATACTATGGACATCTGAACGCGGTGGAAAATTTGGAAACCTTGCGCCGGATATTGGATGTACCCAAATCAAGGATTGCCGAAGTGCTTTCCATCGTGGACCTGACTCGGGATGCCAAACGTTCCGTGAAAGGTTACTCGCTTGGAATGAAACAGCGTCTGGGGATTGCAAGTGCCTTGTTGGGTCAGCCGGAGCTGCTGATTTTGGACGAGCCGACGAACGGTCTTGATCCAGCGGGCATCCAGGAGATCCGGGAATTAATCAAGCGTATGCCGCTAGAACACGGCATTACCGTCCTGGTGTCCAGCCATTTGCTGAGTGAAGTGGAACAGATGGCGAGCCGGGTTGGCATTATCCGTGAGGGGAAAATGGTCCTTCAAGATACGATCGCCAATCTGCATAGCCAGACGGGCAGCTCCATTCGACTGACCGTTTCCGAGCCGGAAGAGGCGATGAAGCTGGCACGAGAGCAGGGACAATTCGGTCAACGTGAAGGAGCGGCGCTCACGTTCCCGTATATGGATAATAGCGCGATTGCATTGCTGGTCCGTCGATTGGTTGAGCAGGACCATGCGGTTTATCGTGTGGAAGAGCACCGTCAATCCCTGGAAGACTTGTTCATGCGGGTCATCGGTGAGGGGGCAACGGTATGACGGGCCGTGCGTTATCGTCCGACTGGCTTAAAATTCGTGGCAAAGGTATCTGGTTTCTCGTTTTTCTGGCACCCATTGGACTGACGGCAATGCAGGCTTTGAACTTCGGGCTTCGTTTAGGCTATCTGAAAGAACAGTATGGGAATCATCTGTGGGAGGGTTTACTGGACAATGTGGTTGTTTTTGTACCACTTGCCTTGATGCTGGGGGCGACGATTCTCAGCTCGATGATCGCAAATGTTGAACATGAGCAGGGATCATGGAAGCAATTGCTGGCGATGCCAATCACAAGACCTGCGGTGTACCTGGCCAAATTCCTGCTCGCTTGTATGCTGCTCATCATATCCTGCTTGTTATTATCAGCCGGAATTATTGGTCTGGGATTGGTGCTTGGATTCGACGCTGGTGAGATCCCTTGGATACATGCAATCAAGTTGGGTTTATTGCCACTTGCTGGCGCACTTCCGGTGTTATCGCTGGAGCTATGGCTGACGATGGTAAACAAAAATCAGGCTCTTCCGGTCACTCTCGGCATTGTACTCGCGGTAATGGGGATGTTCGCACTCAGTATCTCACCGTACTTTCCGCTTGCTTGGGCACAGATGGCTTGGATCAGCCCGAAACCATTTGTGTATGTCGGTTTGGGTGTAGGGGCGGGGCTCCTAATCATGTTGCTGGGTATGATGCACTTTAGCCGGAAGGATGTGGCCTAAGATGAGTTTTGCAACAACCTATTTCCGAATCCTGTCCTCTGAGCGACTCAAAATGGGTAAATCACCTATCTGGCTTCTGATTCTGCTGAGTCCGTTAATCGCACTGCTTATTGGGCTGCTGTCCACACCATCAGGTCAATGGAATGTGCTTATGGGTTCAATGGTCTTTCTGCACGGTTTGTTATTGCTGCCCATCCTGACCGGCGTATTTACCTCTTTCGTCTGTCGATTCGAGCATGCGGGGGGAGGCTGGAAGCAAATGCTGGTGCTGCCGCTTACTCGTACGGGCGTATATGCAGGCAAACTGACCATTGTGATTTTGCTTCTGGCGGGCACACAATTACTGTTGCTGGGGGCCATCCTGCTGACAGGTACGATCCAGGGCATGACGGATCCCATCCCATGGGGATTGCTTACAGGTAAGCTGCTGCTGGGGCTATTCGCTTGTGTGCCGCTCGCTGCTCTCCAAATGTTCGTTTCCTTGGTATGGAGCAGCTTTGCCGCACCGCTGGCATTGAATTTTGCGTTGACCGTACCGAACATTCTGATCGTGAACTCGGCTACATTTGGCCCGTATTACCCTTGGGCGCAGCCGATGATTCTAATGACACCTTTTGAAGGTGGGGGATTTGGAGCTTACAATGTTCCACTTGGGACCATGCTTGCAGTAGTCGGGGGCAGTGCAGTTCTCTTCATTTTAATTGGAGTTTTATATTTTAGAAAAAAAGAAATTTAATCGTAGAATTTATTCATTAGTTGTGTAATAAATTCCTTTTAAGCAAACATAGACCTCAGTTATTGACGGACTATGTCGCTTAAAGGGGATTTTTTTGTCACTTTTACATGGTTTTGGTGAAGAGATTGTAAGCAAAATGAGATTGGAATCTGGTAAAATAAAAAAAGCTGTTTCTAGGAGGGCTTACATGGTTATTCGAGGGTAGGCCCATTTCGCCGAAAATTATATTTTTTGGTTGTTAGATGAAGATATAGGCTAAGAAAAGAGGGGTAAGCCTTGGATATTAATAAAACGGAAACCCTAAAGCGCATTATTTCTGAGGGAAGTTCTTACCAATCCTTGTTTTTTAATCACCCAGATGCCATATATGTGATGGACATCCATGGAAATTATATTGATGCCAATCCCTCGATTGAGAGGATTTCAGGGTATACATTTGAAGAACTCCGTAGCTTAAATCGAGATAGGATTTGCCCTCCTGAGAGTGAGGAGTTACGAGGAGAATACATTAGTGAGGTACTGGCTGGCCATTCAGTCAGTAAGCCGATCACGTTTTATCATAGAGACGGTTCCCTGAAACAGGCCAAGATTACCTATGTGCCCATAACGGAGAAAGAAGAGATTGTGGGGATATACGGTATTGCCAGGGATGTAACCGAGATCGTGGAAGTAGAACGTAAATTGCATGAAACGCAGGAGAAATATCAGATGTTGGCGGACCATGCTCAGGACCTCATTACCACGAGTTCGCTGGACGGCAAGCTGCTTTATGTCTCTCCTTCGGTCTATTCGTTGCTGGGATATCGTCCGGAAGAGGTAACAGGAAAGTTCCTGAAGGATTACTGTTATCCTGAGGATTACCCTGAACTTCTAGAGATGTCGTCGAGTGGGAATGGCTGCAAGATGCGAGTGCTTCATAAGAAGGGGCACTACATCTGGATGGAAACGCTGGCAAAGCCGGTGGCCGGAGAAGAGGGCAAGAATACTCAGATCGTCAGCGTCAGCCGGGATATTACCCAGCATAAAAATGCAGAAAGACGTCTTAGAGAGAGTCGTCAACGTTACAAATCTCTCTTCGAACATAATCCAGCAGCGGTATACTCGCTGAATCTCGAAGGCAAATATACGGCAGTGAACCGCAATCTGGTCAAAATGCTGGATGTACCTCGGAGCAAATTGATTGGGCAGTCCTTTCTTTCGCATTTGGATAAATGTGAAGTGCATGGCGGGCAAGCATATTTCGAACTGGTGAAGCAGGGGAAACCCCAACACTATGAAACGCGGATCGTGAATTCCAGTGGCCGGAAGGTTGATGTATCTATCATTAATGTTCCCATCATTGTGGACCAGGAACTCGTGGGTGTATATGGGATCTTGTCTGATATTACGGAGCGTAAGGATTATACAGAGCAGATCCAGGAGCTTAGCAAACAGCATGCTCTGATTCTTAACTCGGTTACAGAGGGCATCTATGGACTGGACGCAGATGGCATCACCAGGTTTATGAATCCGGCTGCTGCTTCCATGTTCGGCTACGAAGCGGAAGAGTTTGTCGGCAAAAGCTCGCATCCTATCATTCATCATTCACGTGCAGACGGCAGCTATTTTCCAAAAAGTGAATGCCCTATTCATATGACGGTGATGGACGGGCAGCGTCGCACTGTGAAGGAGGATGTGTTCTGGCGCAAAGACGGAACCAGCTTTCTGGTGGAATACCAGGTTACGCCAATTATCGATGAGGGTCAGATTCGTGGCGCCGTTATAGTGTTCAATGATGTGACGGGTGATCGCGAAATTGTGCGCGCCAAGGAAACCGCTGAACTCGCGGCACAGGCCAAGTCGGAATTCCTGTCCATGGTCAGTCATGAAATTCGTACACCAATGAATGGAATCGTGGGGATGACTGAATTGCTAATCAGCACGGATTTGTCGGAGGAACAGCGAGAATACGCCGAGATCATCCGTGAGAGCGGTGATGCACTGTTAAATATCCTGAATGACATCCTTGATTTCAGCAAATTGGAATCTGGGAAAATGGCTTTGGCCTACGAACCGTTCTCGCTGCGCATCATGTTGGAACAGGTTGCGGAACTTTTCTCGTCTAGAGCGGAAGAGAAGCAGTTGAAGATCCGATATCGTCTCAATCCCGACATTCCTGAGTTTATGGTGGGCGATGCGATGCGTATTCGGCAAATTCTCGTCAATCTGGTGAGCAATGCCTTGAAGTTTACGGATCAGGGGGGCATTGATGTCACGGTAGATATTATTCGTGGCAATCGACCGGAAGCGAGTGTGCTGGACTTTGCGGTGAAGGATACGGGGATCGGTATTCCAGAAGATAAGCTGGATCAGTTGTTCCAGTCGTTCTCTCAACTGCATCCTGTCATTAACCGCAAATATGGCGGGACAGGTCTTGGATTAGTCATCTCGAAGCGACTCGTGGAGATTATGGGGGGCAGTATCAGTGTGGAGAGTGAAGAAGGAAAGGGATCAACCTTCCGGTTCGCTGTGCCTGCCACAAGTGTAGATGGGACTGCAGAGGCAGAGCAATCTGCACGTCAATTCAGCCATGATCGGACACGCCAGGGGGATAAGGTAGCAATACGTATTCTTGTTGCCGAGGATCACCCGGTAAACCGAAAGATTTTATCGGAGTATCTAGAGAAGCTTGGATACCAAGCAGATGTATGCACCAATGGCGTTGAAGCGATTGAAGCCATTTCGCAAAATGCCTATGATATTGTCCTGATGGATCTTCAGATGCCTGTTATGGATGGACTCAAAGCAACAGACCTTGTACACCGATTAATTCCGCAGGAGCGTATTCCAGCTATTATAGCGGTAACCGGAAATGCCAAACGTGAAGACAAGGAAGCTTGTTTGGAGATTGGGATGCGTGACTTCATCAGCAAACCAATCATGCTGAGTGAATTAAAAAGGGTATTGCAGCAATGGGGGCCAACAGATGAACCGCAGCTTGCACCAAGCTGAAGACTCGTACTCCCAAGGTGGATAAAGACAAACAACACAAAAACGCCAATGACGCTTCTGTATCAGGAGGTTATTGGCGTTTTTGTGTTTCTGTTTATTTTGTTATGGACCATCCTTAAATGGCTGAACTGGTCAAACCAGGGTAAGACGATTAATATTGCCTGACAAAACCTCGCAGGAACGCTCGAATTTCTCACGTTCAGATGCATCCAAATTCAATTCGATAATCTCCTGAATCCCATCCCCGCCAATAATGGCTGGAACACCTGCGCATACGTTGCTCTGTCCATACTCTCCATCAAGAATTGCGGAGACAGCAATGATCTTGTGTTCATCGTTGAGAATCGAACGGGTAATATGTGCGAGTGCGTTACCGATTCCGAATTGGGTGGAACCTTTACGAGTGAAAATTTCCCAACCGGCGTCTTTCGTTTTGCGGGCGATATCTTCCAGGTCCAGATGTTTGAAGCGTTCCTTGTGCTGTTCCATAATGTGCATAATCGGTTTGCCTCCGATAGTGACATGGGACCATGCCACGAACTGGGATTCCCCATGCTCCCCGAGAGCATATCCATGCACGCTGCGTGGATCGATGGAGAAGACCTCTGACAACAGCGTTTTGAGCCGGGAGGAATCAATAGACGTACCTGTACCGATGACTCGTTCACGCGGAAGACCGGACAGCTTCCATACCATATAAGTTACTATGTCAACCGGATTGGCCGCGACGACAAAAATCCCCCGGAATCCGCTATTCATGATAGGAACAACGATATCTTTGGCAATGGACTCCGCTTCCTCCAGAATATCCAGACGAGTCTGCCCTGGCTTCGGATTCGCTCCGGCAGTCAGGACTATGACGTCCATGCTGCCGCAATCTGCATAAGTGCCAGCGTATACCTTCGTGCGGTTATGTGTGAAGTCCATACAATGGGAAAAATCCAGCGCCTGTGCAACCGCACGGTCATACGTCCGGTCAACCATCATAATTTCTCTGCATATCGATTGATTAATCATGGAATATGCACAACTTGAACCGACAAGTCCCGCCCCGATCACCGCTACTTTACCTGATTTGCCTAACACTGCTGTTCAGCCCCCATTTACATTTGATTTATCCGTTCGTAATAATACATATGTTAAGTATAGTCCTTTATTTTATGCTAATAGCTGCTTCTACGTTACATAAGATAACACATGGAAAAGCTGTGCAGCAATGATTTCCTCTGTCGCGGGAGCGTATTGGAGTGACGGAGTTAACAAAATTGACATGAATAATTCATCCTCATAAAAAGTGACGGCGTTTGCACCAACGAATTTCGACATGACAGCATTCATGCTCATTGTCGGATGAAGGGTTATTTTTACGAATGAGGCAACTGACAAAAGCTCTTATGAATCCGCAGAAACAGAAGAAAAGCGTCAAAGGGATCTGCAAAGAGACTGACGAATACATACGGACAAGCAAATGAAATATGCGTACTTGATCCATGAGACAGGTTGACCCGATCCGATGACAGTTCCAAAAGGGAACGCTGAAGCCACTACCTTATATTCAAAAAGACTTCATTCCGGGAGGGAATAATAATGATTGAAGAAGTAGGAGCAACGACGGAAACGGCCAAGAGCCTGGGCATTGGTGCCAGTACTCTTCGTAAATATGCGGCAGCGCTTGAGGAACAAGGGTATCGATTCGAGCGTTCCGCCAACAAATCCAGATTGTTCAAGTCGGACGATATCGAGTGCATCGAACGCCTGATGACAGAACTTAGGGAACATAACCTGCCACTTGCAGATGCTGTGGTGACCGTACTGACTCCAGACGTGCCTGTGATGGTAATGGAGGAGGCCTCAGTGGCAGAATGTGCGGCAACAGTGATGCCTGCAATATTTCCTGAGGAACCTGAACTAACTGGAGCATTGAGATCTTATGAAGGTCTGGGACAACTGGTGAGTGAAGTGACTTACGGTGCTGTCGGACAGCAGGATGATCAGGTCCAGCTGCTGCAGCATCGGGTGGACGAACTAGAGTTAACGCTGCAGCATCTGGCGGATACCCATCTTGCTCTCCAGGAGCAGATGGAGAAGCAGCGCCTATGGATGAATGAGAAGCTGGAAGAGGAGCGAGACCGTGAACTGGTCACCAATCTGCGCAGCTTCCAGGGAAGAAAACGCAAACCCAAAGGAACATCGCTTCGAATGTTGTTCGGGCTGCTGCCCAAAAAGCACAAAGAAGCCTGAGAACCCTGTCCATGCTCGTCGTGATTTTACACAGCTAGCTTGGTATAATGAGCCCATACAACAACAAGACTGGCTGCTGATCTGCTCTGCTTTAAACGGAAAACAGGAGATCAGATGGCTGGCGTGGGAGGACCTGTGGAGCTGCGACGAAGCTGGCAAAGACTACTCGGCCTATGGACTGATCGTCCCCGGAGGAAAGGTACGAAGATCGCCGGGCGTTATACGATATATGACTTGCTTGGTATGGGAAGTTATGGACTGACATACCTGTGTACCGATGAACAGACTGGCAAGGATGTAGCGTTAAAAGAATCCAAACCCAGCAAGGGTAGACTCGCTGTACGGTTGCTGGACAGGGAGGCGGATGTGATGAATCGGATAGATCATCCGGCCATCCCTAAGTTGCTGGATGTGTTCACATACCGGGCGCGCAGTTACATTGTCACCGAGTATATCCTTGGGGAGACACTGGAACAGTGCATATTCGAGCAAGGCCGCAAATATACGGAAAAGGATTGTCTGGAGCTGGTAAAGCAACTACTGGCTCCCATTGTGCATGTTCATGAGCAGGGATATATTCATGGGGATGTCCGTATTCCAAATGTCATTTTACGTGACGGGCAGGTGCATTTGATTGATTTTGGCCTGGCGCGGCGCATGGGGGAGCCGTTGTTGCCTGAGCTAAAACGCCGGATGCGTGAATTGCCCGAGCCTGAAGATGAACTGGCTGCGCCGGATCAGGATTTGCAGGATCTCGGTCATTTTCTTTTGTTCATGCTGTATTCCGCTTACGAGCCAGAGAAGGGCCGCAAACCGGCTAGTTGGCAGGAAGAACTCAAGCTTACGCCGGAAGTTCACGATATGCTGGAACGACTGCTTGGACTTCGTCCAGGCTATGAAGGTGGAGCGCTGGAATTACAGGCGGATATTGACCGTGTGCTGATAAAGTTGCGATGAAGAAATAAATAAGGGTTGTTTTGCTAACCATGAAGACGGCTGGCAGAACAACCCTTTTAATACATATACGATGATTTAGCGCCAGTCTAGCTGGAGCTGTATTTCCTGCTTTTATAATAACCGGAGCCGTGGCGGCTATCCCGACGCTTCGCATCCGAAGATGAATAGCGTTGATAGGCACGCTTGCCTGAGGAACTGCTGTGACGTTTATATGAGCGTCTATCCGATGAGCTGTTACGCCTACGATGAGATGAAGATTTAGAATCGAGGAGTTTGCCGATAATCTTTTTGAACATGAAAGTTCATCCTTTCGTCTTCAACCGTTTTAAGCATATACGGGGCTCTGTTGGAGTGGGTTTCGGATTTTTTAAGGGGGATTATATTCATTGGACAGGGGCTAGCCTTATAATAGAATGTTGAGGATTACACGGAATTTTTTATTTTGAGCATTTCGCGTTACAATAGAAGACAGGATGAGATTTTAACGGACAGGAGTAGTTGTAATGATTACGTTGAAGACCAAAGAACAAATCGAACTTATGAAGAAGGCTGGAGAAATTCTTGCCGCATGCCATAGAGAAATTGCTGGAATGATCCGTCCAGGGATCACGACACAGGAAATTGATCAGTTTGCAGAAGCTTTTATGAAGAAAAATGGCGCTACGCCGGAACAAAAGGGATACAACGGGTACCAATATGCGACATGTGCGTCGGTTAATGATGTGATCTGTCATGGATTCCCGGGAAAATATGTACTGCAGGATGGAGACATCGTTACGATTGATATGGTCGTGAATCTGAACGGCTGGCTGGCCGATTCCGCTTGGTCGTATGCGGTGGGTCAGGTGACTCCAGAAGCACAACATTTGTTGGACGTTACCAAAACATCTCTCTACAAAGGGATTGAACTGGCTGTGATCGGCAACCGGATCGGTGATATCTCCAATGCGATTCAGACGTATGCAGAAGGTGAAGGTCTATCGGTTGTCCGTGAATTTATCGGTCATGGGATCGGCGAGAAAATGCATGAGGAACCACAGGTGCCTCACTACGGCCCACCACACCGTGGTCCACGTCTCAAGGAAGGCATGGTTATTACCATTGAGCCGATGCTGAACATTGGTACGTACCGTAGCAAGCTGGACTCGGATGGTTGGACAGCACGTACTCAGGATGGAAGTCTGTCTGCCCAATATGAGCATACGATTGCCATTACAGCAGATGGTCCTGTCATTCTGACTGCTCAATAATTACGCTCAATGTCTCCAATGTGATGATATTTGCATATTTCAAGGCGGCCCACGTTTGTGATCCGCCTGTTTCGGTTTAAACTATTTAGAGGCGATACACATAGAGCCGGTGTTGAATGATATCAGCTGACAGAGGGTTATCCCCTGTCCACTGGCAAGAAGGAGGTCATTTTGGTGTCTGAAAATAAACAGATCGTACTTGCGTCTCGTCCCGAAGGTGCCCCATCCAGAGAAGACTTTAAATTCATTGATGCACCCCTTCCTGAACCGGAAGCAGGACAAGTCCTGGTACGTACGCTATATTTGTCTGTAGATCCATACATGCGGGGCCGCATGAAAGATACAAAATCCTATGCCCCCCCCTATGCGTTGAATGAAGTGATCAAGGGCGGAACGATTGGGCAGGTGGTGGAGTCTTCGGAACCCAATCTGCGCAAAGGGGATTTGGTATCCGGCATGTGGGGCTGGCAGCAGTATGCAGCCGTAAATACGGGAGATATTTCCTTGATTGATACAGAAGAAGCTCCAATTACGGCTTACCTGGGTGCGCTGGGCATGACCGGTTTGACCGCTTATTTTGGCATGGAAGATATCGGTAAGCCGAAGGACGGCGAAACGGTGGTCGTATCGGGAGCAGCCGGAGCGGTAGGTATGATTGCGGGCCAGATCGCCAAGATTGTAGGTGCGCGTGTAGTCGGGATTGCAGGTTCTGACGAGAAATGTGCTTACCTGAAAGAAAAACTGGGATTCGATGTGGTGTTGAACTATAAGCACGAAGAGGATATGTCTGCTGCCATTGAACGGGCTTGCCCGGCTGGCGTAGACGTTTATTTCGACAATGTTGGCGGTGAAATCTCCGATGCGGTACTAAGCCATATTAATCGGAATGCACGTATTCCACTCTGTGGACAGATTTCGTCATATAATTTGGAGAAGCCGGATATCGGCATGCGCCCGCAGACGTTACTATTAACGAATACAGCGTTGATGAAAGGTTTCCTGGTGGGTGATTATGCCAAGTCCTTTAAGGAAGGCCGTGCCAAACTAGCAAAATGGATCAAGGAAGGCCACTTACAGTTTGAAGAAAACATTGTGGAAGGTTTTGACCAGACACCGGAAGCATTTATGGGCCTCTTCTCTGGAGATAACTTAGGCAAACAGCTTGTAAAGGTTGCAGACCCTGAATAGATATAGAATCCCTTGAACATATACCAGGACAGGAAAAGACACGTTCCGCACGGTGAAGTGCACAGAACGTGTCTTTTTAGTTGTTAGGAAGTTGCGATGATGCTAAGATTCCGCAGCAACAACTTCCTTATAGTGCTTGTACATATATACCCGCCAGCGTACGATCATACCGAAGGCCAGAAGGAAGAACAATCCACCCGTTTGAGGAATGCTCACATAACGCTGAATGACTTCGTGCAGGATTAGACGTATTGCCAGCAATCCAAGCAGAATGAACGCGAAGCTTCGTGAACGTGTGGCGAAAATTTCTTCATTAACTCTTTCAAAGCGAGTACTGCGAATGAGGGGGTACGAGAATATAAACCAGCCCACCAACAGCGCGATAATTGCCCATAGAAGCGGGACATGTGTCTGGGGTACAACAAACATGAGAAAACCCGTGCTCATTCCCAGCGGGGGAATAAGTATTTTGCGAATGGTTACCGGACGATGGCTGGCTTTCATTCGAATAAAAATGGCAAGCAGGGCCATGACGAGCATACCCAGAGTTGCACCGATCTGAAGGTAAGACGGACTGATTTGAGCCACGTAAAACTCCCTCTTTCTGGAATAATATGTTATCCGGACATCCGGAACATGATGCGAATTACCGGAATTTTCTGTTTCTATTATATCACAAACAAAGAAAGCCGATAGAATGCTTAGTGTATCATTTACCCGGATTGTATATGCAGGGTTCATTTGAAAAATTTGTATTATTGTACCCACTGTTAGGCGGTTTATTCGAATAAGGAGAATTCAGGAAATGAACGAACATTTAGGGTCATAAAAATCGGTGATTACAAGACAGATAACCAAGTGGGTCATATAGAGCTTGTCATGCGAGTGCACAAACATATGAAACAGATGAAAGAGCGTGGACGTATTATATACATTCCCGATCCGATCTATGGGTGGATGGGCTACAGGAGGAAGGACAGTAAGAACGGAAAGGAGTAATATGCCGATCATAGGAATACCTTGGAACAGAGCAAGGAGGAATACGCTTCATGAATAGAAATCACAGGCCACTCACGGTATGGACTTTGGCTTGCCTGACCGTGGTATCAGTGGTTCTGGTTATCCCCTGGATTTTGTGGCAATCACAGGCACCGACACAGCTTAACATCATGATTGTCGACAAAAGTAAACCGGACTTGTCCTATGTGGGGCATAAGGGACTAGTCTGGATTCTGAATCAGCAGAAGATTGTCCAACAGACAGGGGAACATTATACGTATGAAGAAGACTACTACGGATATGATATACAGAACGGGATCTCCCGGTTTGAACGGAAATTGCCGGATGAGGTGACCGACACGGACCTAATCTATCTGACGGCGAATCATCATATTTCATCTACAGATACGAATGAACGTATACAAGGCAAAGCTTATGAAGGTCTTACGATATATGATGCGCACAAAATTCGTGAAGCTGCAACCAAAGGCGTAACGATTGTCGCTGAGTTTAGCGCCTTGTCGAATGCTGTTTCGAACATGACAAGAGAGCAATTGTATCCGATTCTGGGCATGAAAAGCAGCGGATGGCAGGGGAGATCAGTATCGGATCTGCAGAGCTTGGATGAAGTGCCACAGAAGGTACGAATGAACTATGAGCTTAGGGAGAAAAAGGAGTGGCCCTATCATGGAGCAGGTATTGTACTGATTCATGAGGATGGACGTGTGATTGTACTGAAGCAAGGCCATGATGTAAAGACCGGTGACATAAAGCTCTCCTTTACACAGGAAGGTGGGAAATGGAGTGGAATTACCCGGGATATCCATTACAGCGAATGGTTTGACATCATTGTGCCTGAGCAACAGGCTACTGTACTGGCCTGGTATAAGACGGATCTAACGGAGAATGGTCAGCAGAAACTGATGGACGCAGGTATTCCGTTGGAATTCGCTGCTCTTATCCGGCATGAGGGATATAATCGGACATATTATATGGCAGGGTCCTTCGGTGAGCTGGAGCATTATTCGTTCTGGCGCCGTATCAAGGGATGGGATGTGGTAAAAACGAAGCTCACACCGAATCAAAAGGGTGTCCCGGATCGGTTTTACTGGAAAGTATATGTACCCGTGATGAAGAAGATTTTGCAGGAAGTTCAGACAGGGCAAGCACCCTGGCAATAGAAAAGCCGTTCCTTTGGTAGCGGGACGGTAGGATACATAAGGAGGGCTGCAGATCATCTGCAGCCCTCCTCCATTTTCCATCAAGATATATCAGGTTTTATGAATGAAGATGTTGCAGCCCATTCAGGAAAGCGGCCACGGACAGTTGCAGGCTCTCATCCGGGTCAAAGTTCATACCGAAGCCACCCTTCTCACCCATGGAGGCGAAGCCGTGGCAAAGACTGCGTAAACCGCGAACGGCATGGAGCGTTTCCGCTTCACTTAGCGTATAGGGCTGCAACAGGCGGAGCAGCAGATCTAGGGCAGCTGTACTCTCCACAACGAGCTGCGGTTCCTGACGGTCCGGGGCATGGAAAAAGGCTTCGTACAGCCCTGGATGCTTGCGGACGAAGCCGATATATGCAGCAGCGACCTCCTGAATGGCTTCGTCACCCGAACGGCCGACAGAAGCCTCAGTTAATGCAAGCCTGAGCTGCTGTGCGGACATCAACGCCATTTCCTGGCGAAGCCCGGGAAGACCGTTGATGTGGTTGTAAAGCGACGGGGAGCGCACATCCAGCCGCTGGGCCAGAGCGGCCAGTGTTAGCGAATGGAATCCGTCACTGTCGGCAAGCTGGGTGGCGGCGCTTAATAGAGCGCCGCGATCCAGCCCTTGGCGGGGGCTCACAGATGCCCCCCGGCAGGGCGCAGCCGCTGCTCTGCGTCTGCTGTAGCTGCACGCATGGCCGCGGCGGGCTGACGCAGCATTCGTCCGTGCCCTACAGCGAGCACGGACGGCTCCAGCTCAGCCAGGCGCTTGGCGCTGGCAAGAGCAAGTTCACGGTTCCACGTCGCCAGCGCGGGGAACGGAAAGAGCGGGCGCAGGCGGCCGGATACGGCGAGGCCGCCGTGCAGCTGATACGCGTCGCCAGCGATGAGCACGCGGCTGCGCGTATCCATGAAGGCCATATGGCCCGGCGTATGGCCTGGGGTAGCAATGGCGACCAGGGATCCGATCCGGTCGCCGTCATCGAGCAAGCGATCCGGCCGGGTGCGGATCGCTTTGGGAACACTGCCGCGTACCGGAGTCTGTGGCTCGCCGGGAAGCAGGGAGGCGTCTCCGCCAAGCAGTGGGGCATCTCTTCTTGAGATGCAGACCTCGGCTTCAGGCAGTGCCTCCTTAAGACCATCCAGTGCACCAACATGGTCACCATGGGCGTGAGTCAGAATAATTCTGATAATCGGTTTGCCCAAGGATTGTGCAGTAGCCAAAATCCCCTTGAGACTGAATGGCATTCCGGCATCAATAAGGGTAAACCCCTCTTTTTCTTCAACAAGATATACGTTCACAGGGAAGAGGCGTGGAAGGAATGAAACTTGGACAACATCATGCTCACGTGTAATTCGCATCATTGAATCCTCCTTAAAACTAATGTTATTAGTAATATAACTAATGTCATTAGTTTTTGCAATACCCTATGTAGATTTGCTTAAAAAATAGCATTTTTTAAAATCCCAAAACACTTTACAAAAAAAGCGTTTTCAAAATAGGAATAACCGATTATAATAATCTCGTAAGCCCTTTCATATGTCTATCTTATTGGAGCCTTTCGCGAAGCGATAGGCTCACTTTTTTTGTTCTGTTCCCTCAAAACACGGAGGAACTCAACCTTTTTACTAAGCCTATGAAGGGCCTGTATATACTGGTATGACAGGGGGAATCAGGTTTTCTAACCCCTAAGTTGAGAATGTTGACAAACATAACTGTTATTCCTATAATAACAGTTATACTTACCTTGGATTGAATTTTCAGCGGTGAACGATATGCCGGGAAGGGAGTAAGTAATGAACAGTGAATTTACCATTGCTGTGCACTGTCTGGTCTTTCTGTCCATGAAGGATGAGTGTATGGCCAATAGTGAAGACTTGTCTCAAAGTGTTGGTACGCATCCAGCCAGAGTACGCAAGGTGCTTAGTGTGCTGCGGAAGCATGGATACCTGACCACCAAGGAAGGTGCCCACGGTGGTTATCTGCTCAGCCGTCCGAGTGAAGAAATCAAGCTTGGAGAACTGTACAGACTGGTAGCAGGTGGATCACTTGGTCCCAGCTGGTGTTCGGGAGAATCCGGTTCAACGTGCGTTGTTTCTTCCAATATGCAGGATGTGATGGGAAGTATCTACGATGGAGGCGAAGAAGCATTAAGCGCTTATTTTGACCGTATATCCATTGAGGATGTGAAGCATCGTATCGGTAATGGGGAAGAATGTTCTTTGTCTATGGAACCCTTGGCCATGAAGGATAGGTCGTGACAGAACTGATCGTTAACAGCTCTTCATGACCTGGCCTTGGACTGCTGCTATCAGGCATGGTGGACAAGCTATATCAGGGCGTTTGCTCCGGTTGTAAGATCCGTTGATGTTTCAGGCGATTCCGGGCATAACGTGAACACAGATGGAAGCGATCGTCTGCGCTGATGTTATTTTCGGAAGGTGAGTACTCGGTAGAGTTTGGCCTTGCGAACGTAAAAAAATAAAAAAAGAATTTGGGGAGTGGAACGCATGTCCAGCATTGAAAACAATGAAACACTTCGCGTGATTAACGAACGTCACGCTGTCAAAAAGTACGAAAGTGGTTTTGTTATGCCTGAAGCAGATCTGAACGCTATCCTGACTGCCGCTTCCGAAGCACCGTCTTCATGGAACCTGCAACACTGGAAATTCCTCGTGATCGAATCCGAAGCAGACAAAGCCAAGTTGCTGCCAATCGCTTACGGCCAAAGTCAAATCACAGACAGCTCCGTTACGATCGCTGTACTCGGAGATTTGGAAGCAAACCGCAACGCCGTGATTTATGATCAGGCTGTTGAAGCAGGTGCGATCCCGGCTGAAGTTCGTGACGCATTGGTTGGACAGATCAACGGTGCTTACCAAAATCCGCAAATCGCCCGTGACGAAGCAATCCGCAATGCATCTTTTGCTTCACAGAACATTATGCTTGCTGCACGTTCCCTGGGATATGATACTTGCCCAATGGGTGGTTACAACCCGCAACAATTGATCGAAACATTCAACATCCCTGCGCGTTATTTACCAACGTTGTTGATCACTGTAGGTAAAGCTGCAGTACCAGCTCGTCCGGCAGGTCGTTTCCCGCTGTCCGAAGTTGTTGTTAAAGGTTCTTTCTAAGACTGATTTTGGATCAGTTATCGCTATAGAGAGTAATATATATAACGTAAATAGCCGCATGTCCCCTTTAGAGGGAACATGCGGCTATTTGGTATTTAAATGATGAAGAAGGGCATTATTTCTCTGGTGTTTCCGGGATTTTCGGTGCATTGAAATCTTCCAGATACTCAATTGCGTTATACATCATAACCGCAGCTTCGGCGCGGGTAATCGTTTCCTTCGGATTGAAGTTGCCTTCTGCATCGAGTGTATTAATCTTCAAGACAAGGGAACGTTGAACAGCACCTTGAAATTCTGGAGTCAGCTCTTTTTCATCCGTGATGTCTACAGGTTTGATGTTAATCATCGGCAGGCCGCCTTTGGCTTCAATGCCCTGCATTAAGAAAAGGGTATACTGTTCACGGGTCAACGCCTTGGAAGGATCGATATCGTTGGACATCTTAATGCCATTGAATTGGGCACGGACAAAAGCATCACTGTACCATACGCCATCTTTTACGTTGGAGAAGTAGTCACTTGGCAGGGGTTGTTTGATAAAACGAATCGTGTCCAAATTCAGATGGAGGCCATCTGCAATGAGCTGGATACCCTGAGCTGTGTTTAGTTCCTGTTCCGGTTTGAACAAGCTATCACTCACGCCTTTGATTAAACCATCCTGATGTAGGGATTCAATCTTGTCTGCCCCCACAATACCTTGAATATCAGTGAATTCCGCTTGAGCGGCGTGAATCGGACCAGCGCTCAGAGAAAGGGTAAGTAAAGCTCCGGCTGTTAATGTAGCCAATATATTTTTTTTCATATCAGATTCGCCTCACTTTTCCAGGGAGTATCCCTTTGTATAAAAGTTATTTGTCCCTATAGACGACCCTATTCCTCAAAAGGTTGCTGTAATTTTCCATTGTTTTTCTACAAGAAATTCTGTTGGAATATGTGCAAAGTAAATGGACTATTGTAAGGCATTATGCTTTGTATTATGGTGAGGAAAGATAACCACTGAAGCAAAGGTCTGTGATTTGGGTAAGTACATAACAGTGGAATCAACTATTCGGGTTACAACTTCTTATAATTGCATGTAATTAGAGTGTAAGGTTAATCATTTGAATCAATAAGGAGAGAATGAGACGATGGAACCGACAGCAACGAATGAAGCTTTTTTCTATACAGGTACTTATGCATCAGCAGAACAGCCGGGGATTTTTCTATGTGCGTTAAACAAGGAAACAGGCGAGTTGCGGATTGTAAATCATATGGATGGGGTGGATAATCCATCCTATCTGGCTTTATCTCCGGATGGGAATGGTCTGTACGTGGTAAGTGAGACAGATGAGGGAGAGGTGCTGGTCTATCGCAGGGATGCCGCAACGGGTGAGCTGCACTTGATGGATCGCAAGTTAACGAAGGGCGCTTCGCCTTGTTATGTGTCTGTCACGGAGGACGGCAAGTGGGTGCTGACTTCGAACTACAGCAGTGGTAGTGTGAACGTATTCCCGGTAGGAGATCAAGGCACGCTTGAAGAGATGAGTGCGCTGATTGAGCATACAGGAAGAGGGCAGAATGATGACCGTCAAGAAGGGCCGCACGCCCACTCCATTCAACCAGACCCTTCGGGTCAGTACGCCATTGTCTGTGATCTGGGTCTGGATCAGATTATTGTGTATCGTCAGGAAGAAGGCCGCCTGGTAACGCATCGTGAGACGAATCAGCCTCCAGGCTCCGGACCGAGACATCTCGTCTTCCACCCAAGCTCGAAATGGGCCTATGTGATTAATGAATTGAGTAACACCGTTACGGCGTTCATGTATGATCAACGCAGAGGTGAGTTCACTACGTTGCAGCATATCACCACACTGCCTGAAGGACATTCTGGAGAAGGTACGGCAGCGGATATCCGTGTGTCCCCGTGTGGTCGTTTCCTCTATGCTTCCAACCGTGGGGACGACAGCATTGTGCTGTATCACATTGACCAGGAATCCGGTGAGCTGGAGGCTATAGAGTGGACTTCCACTATCGGTCAGACTCCGCGTAACTTCAACCTGCTTCCCGGTGGTATTCTGCTGGTTGCCAATCAGGACAGCAACAACCTCGTTGCTTTTCAGATTAATGGTGAAGATGGACGTCTAACACACAACGGATTCAAGCTGGAGATACCCCGCCCAGTGTGTATTGCTCCGGTAGTATAAGGTGGGATGACACAACATTCTTTGTTACGTTCAAATTCCGATCGAGCGTGTGAAAAAGAAGCATCCAAGTCGAAAGATTCATCTTTCGGCTTTTTTCCTTTTTTTCATACATAAAATTACTAAGTTAGACCTATAGATGGAATTATATGTTTAATTTAAAATGAATATATTAAAGCGCTTACATGGATGTGAGATGGCGCTACCAAGGGCATCGGGCTTACCAATTCGATTGGGGAGGCAATGGCTTTATGGGAAAACGATCGTTATGGAAGCGTACATTGCGGACCGCAGGGGTATCCCTGCTGAGTTCTGCGTTACTGGTGACTTCGCTCGGTCTTGGAAACATACCAGTCACTCATGCTGCTGGTGCCCGTCAGATGGAGTTTCTGGACCGAGGTGTAGTTGCAGTGAAGACAGGCACAGGTGTGTTTGTCAGTTGGCGGCTTCTGGGTACGGAAGGGTCGAATGTATCGTTTAATGTCTATCGGGATGGAACTAAGGTAAATGCATCGCCCATAACGAACAGCACCAACCTCCAGGATGCAAGCGGGACAAGTAGTTCCAAATATACGGTTCGAGCCGTAGTCAGTGGAAACGAACAGGCTGCTTCGGCGGCAGCGAGCGTATGGGGCAATAATTATTTGTCTGTACCTCTCAGTGTACCCGCAGGAGGCACAACACCGGATGGTGTAGCCTACACGTACAGTGCCAATGATGCGAGTGCAGGAGATGTAGACGGGGACGGCGAGTATGAACTGATTGTGAAGTGGGACCCGTCCAACTCCAAGGATAATTCCCAAAGCGGCTACACGGGTGAAGTATTTATCGATGCCTACAAATTGAATGGAACGCGCCTATGGCGAATTAGTCTGGGTAAAAATATCCGTGCCGGTGCTCATTACACCCAGTTCATGGTGTACGATCTGGACGGAGATGGTAAGGCCGAAGTGGCGATGAAAACGGCTGATGGTACGAAGGATGGTACGGGAGTAGTCATCGGGGATGCCAGCAAGGATTATCGTAATTCCAGCGGATACGTTCTGTCCGGACCGGAGTTCCTTACGATCTTTAATGGACAGACCGGCAAAGAACTTTCCACGGTGAACTACGAACCAGCGCGCGGTAATGTGTCCGATTGGGGAGACAACTATGGCAACCGGGTCGATCGATTCCTTGCTGCGATTGCGTATTTGGATGGGGAGCGGCCCAGTCTGGTCATGGCGCGTGGATACTACACCCGAACCGTGCTGGTGGCGTACAACTGGCGGGATGGACAATTGACGAAACAATGGACTTTTGATTCCAATACATCAGGTAATTCCGGTTATGCTGGGCAAGGTAATCATAATCTGAGCGTGGCAGACGTGGACGGCGATGGCAAAGATGAGATCGTATATGGCGCGATGGCGGTAGATGATAACGGCAAAGGACTCTACACGACAGGACTCCATCATGGGGATGCGATGCATCTCAGTGATCTGGACCCGGATCGTGCAGGACTTGAAGTATTCCAGGTGCATGAGACACCGTCCAATGCCGGAGTGGAATTCCGTGATGCGCGTACAGGTCAGTTGATCTGGGGCATCCCTACGACCAAAGATATTGGACGCGGCATGGCAGCCGATATCGATCCACGTTATAAGGGGGCAGAAGTGTGGGCGGATGGTGGCTTGTATACAGCCAAAGGACAGAAAATAGGGACAACCCTGCCTTCCTCCACGAATTTTGGCATCTGGTGGGACGGTGATCTGCTCCGTGAATTGCTGGACAGCAACCGGATTGATAAATGGGACTACGCCAATAGCCAAACGGTTAATCTGTTGACGGCATCCGGTGTTTCTTCCAATAATGGAACGAAGTCCACACCGAATCTGCAGGCTGACCTGTTCGGCGACTGGAGAGAAGAAGTGGTATGGCGGACCAATGACAGCTCTGCACTGCGCATCTACACGACAACAGCCGTTACGGACAAACGGATCTACACCCTGATGCATGATCCGGTATACCGTCTTGGCGTAGCTTGGCAAAATGTAGCCTATAACCAACCGCCACACACGGGCTTTTATTTGGGAGATAGCATGAGCACACCTCCCGTACCGAATATCCGGTACGCTGGCAAATAAGAGCGAAAGGGCATGGAACTCATGCCAACCCCAGAGATGATGTTACAGCGAATTAAACTTACCGCTGACAAGGGAACAACGGACTTTGGTCCGTTGTTCTTCTTTTTCTGCCATTTACACAGATATTCGGTAGAAATCGGAAAAAACGTTTGACAGTCCTATGTACTGCCCTTATGATACGTATATAACTCACTAAACAGGTAGGAATAATAAAAATGACTATGCTCTATTTGCGGAAGCAGTCATTTACAGTCACATGAGCGATCGTAACGTGAACAGAATAACGTTCTCACCGTATAGACGGAGGAACACCGCAGCGCATCATTTCTGGATGAAGCATACACGGCCTTTGGGTCGGCATGACTTTATGAGGGAGAAGTGCGCGGGGGTTCCTCCGTTTTTTGTTTTTTTTCGGTGCGTTCCATGCTGTTCAGCCTGTTGGGGTAATCTTGCAGATCCATTCGGGGGGAGTGTTATCTATGAAAAAGAGAATTCATAAGGGTATTCTGGTTGGTCTGGCATTGGTGTTAACAGGGGTACTGGCGGCATGCGGATCGGATAGCGGTGGCACGAATGCGGCAGCAACATCGGGGGGAACGGAAGGTGGCAAAGAAGGGGCAAAAGCGATCGAGCTGCTGAATGTATCCTATGATCCGACACGTGAACTCTATGAGCAATATAACAAGGCATTTGCGGCGTATTGGCTGAAAGAGAAAGGTCAGGAAGTAACGGTTAAGCAGTCTCATGGCGGTTCAGGTAAACAAAGTCGTTCCGTCATTGATGGGCTGGACGCGGATGTGGTTACTCTGGCATTGGGATACGATATCGATGCTATTGAAGATAAAGGTCTGATCAATGCGGGGTGGCAGGACAAATACGAGCACAACAGCTCCCCGTATACGTCAACGATCGTGTTTTTGGTACGCAAAGGCAATCCAAAAGGCATTAAGGACTGGGATGATCTCATCAAGGGAGATACCCAGGTCATTACCCCAAATCCAAAAACGTCCGGCGGGGCACGCTGGAACTATCTGGCGGCATGGGGATATGCGCTCAAACATAACAACAATGATGAAGAGAAGGCCAAAGCATTTGTTGCAGAGCTGTTCAAACATGCACCTGTCCTTGACTCTGGAGCACGTGGAGCGACGACTACGTTTGTAGAGCGCGGTATTGGTGATGTACTGCTTGCATGGGAGAATGAGGCTTTCTTGTCAGTTAAAGAGCTGGGTCCGGACAAATTCGATATTGTGGTGCCTTCGGTCAGTATTTTGGCTGAACCACCTGTAGCGATTGTAGATAAAAATGCAGACAAAAAGGGCAGCCGCGAAGTGGCGGACGCCTATCTGAAATATTTGTACAGCGAAGAGGGGCAGACCATTGCTGCCGAGAACTATTACCGTCCAACCCTGGACAGCGTGAAGGAAAAGTTCAAGGATCAATTCCCGCAGCTTGAGCTGTTCACATTGGACGATGTATTTGGTACATGGCGCGATACCCAGGCCAAGCACTTTAATGACGGCGGTATCTTTGACCAGATCTATGTTCCGGGCAGTTAATGCATCTGACGTCGATGATGTTGAGTGACCATGTAAGCGGCCAACCAGTCCGACCGACTGAAGGCAGAGAGGATGAACGTGCATGAGCAAGGTGATGGTGGCCCGGAGTCGCACACTGCCGGGATTCGGATTAACGATGGGTTACAGTGTGCTTTACCTGAGCCTGGTTGTACTTATTCCACTCGCAGCGCTCTTGTTTAACTCCACGGGGCTGACCTGGTCCACATTGATTGAGGTGGCGACCAATCCCCGGGTACTGGCTTCTTTCCAGGTGAGTTTTCTGACTGCAGGTGCAGCGGCCCTGATCGATCTGGTTCTCGGGCTGCTCCTGGCTTGGGTACTTGTCCGGTATGAGTTCCCTGGAAAGCGGCTGTTTGATGCCGTTATTGATCTGCCTTTTGCCTTGCCGACAGCAGTGGCGGGGGTTGCCTTAACGGCGCTGTATGCCGGGAATGGCTGGATTGGGCAGTTTGTGGAACCTTTGGGCATCAAGCTGGCCTATTCACAGGCGGGCATTACTCTCGCGCTGATGTTTATCGGGATTCCGTTTGTGGTGCGTACGGTGCAGCCGGTTTTGCAGGAACTGGAGACTGAAGTGGAGGAAGCTGCGGCTACGCTGGGAGCGGGAAGATGGCGGATATTTCGTAAGATTCTGCTTCCGGATCTGATCCCGCCGCTGCTGACCGGTTTTGCGTTAGCCTTTGCCCGAGGTATTGGCGAATATGGTTCAGTGGTGTTTATCTCAGGCAATATGCCGATGAAAACGGAGATTGCGCCCCTGCTGATCATGGCGAAGCTGGAGCAGTTCGATTATGCGGGAGCTACGGCGGTAGCCTTGCTGCTGCTGCTGGTCTCTTTTGTCCTATTGCTGATCATTAATTCACTTCAACGCTGGAGCCGCAAGGCAGGCAGAGCTTAGTGAGCAGTGAGCCAACCTAAACCAAAAGGAGGTACAGAATATGGCGGGTTCCGTTCCATTGACGCCTGCTTCCCGTGTGCGAACCGGGCCGGGGCCAAACCGTGCAACCACGGAAGCACCATGGGTCAAATGGTTGTTGATCGGATTGGCAAGTCTGGTGCTGCTCTGGCTGCTCATCTTGCCGCTGGTGATCGTGCTGATGGAGGCTTTAAAGCAAGGCTGGGGTGTCTACATCGCCGCGCTTACCGAGCCGGACGCGATGTCGGCATTGAAACTTACGCTGCTGGTTGCCGGGATTACCGTACCGCTCAATACGATATTCGGTGTGGCGGCTGCGTGGGTCATTACCAAGTTCCAGTTCAGGGGCAAAGGACTCATGATCACCCTGATCGATCTTCCTTTTTCGATCTCGCCTGTGGTAGGCGGGTTGATCTTTGTCCTCATCTTTGGTTCAAATGGATGGTTTGGACCGTGGCTGGCCGAGCATGATATCAAAATTATTTTTGCCCTGCCCGGCATTGTCATCGCAACATTGTTCATTACGTTTCCCTTCGTTGCCAGAGAGCTGATTCCGTTGATGGAGGATCAAGGCACGAGGGAAGAAGAAGCGGCGGTTACGCTTGGGGCCTCCGGGTGGCGGATATTCTGGAACGTTACACTTCCCAACATCAAGTGGGGACTGTTATATGGCATTATTCTGTGTAATGCGCGGGCAATGGGGGAGTTTGGGGCCGTGTCTGTTGTATCGGGACATATTCGCGGGGAGACCAACACCTTGCCGCTGCATGTCGAGATCCTGTATAACGAATATCAATTCTCTGCTTCGTTTGCCGTCGCCTCCTTGTTGCTGATTTTGGCTCTGGCAACGTTGCTGCTCAAGAGCTGGTTGGGTCATAAAACGATTCCCGAAAAGTGATGTAACAATCCTATATTCATGCCGATCATCTTGGTTTTGAAGAGGGTTCCGAATGAAAATGGATTTTGTTTAAACTTCATGAAAATTCGGATTGACAGCTACTGGAAGCCCTGCTAATGTATAAACCAAGTATATAGGTTGGATAAGAATGAATTATAAGTCGGGTTGGATGACAGCGCACTTGAGGAATATAGCGGGCAGTAGCCCGAGAAGAGGAGGCGGCTCTATGGCTAAGCCGTTAAAAGTGGATGAGGTATGGATGGATCGCATTGCCGGACAACTGAACGACATGGAGTTTGGCTCGTTACACATCGTTGTACATGAAGGCCAGATTGTGCAGATGGAGCGGACCGAACGCAAGCGTTTTGAAAATACGCCCTCCGGCAGCGCCTCCAAATCCGGCAGCACTGCACGAAGCAGCTCACCCCGTTCACTGCGCTCATCGAATGCAAGTGCGAAGGGATAGGCATCATGTAATCCAGGATCGAATTAGGCATAATGCAAAAAATAGTAGAAACCAAAAAGAGAAGCCGCCGATTTTGCGGGCTTCTCTTTTTGGTGTTGAATGAACTGAGTCTGATGATGCAGGCAAACCAAGTTAAAAGAAGGTTTATTTTTCGGAAATGGCTCCGGATGTGCGTGGTTTATAGAGGTTTAGCTCCATATCCAAGTTCTCATCCTCATGTGCTTCTGCAATGCTATTCAATTCCTTATCCGAATCGGTGTGTCCCGCATAGGGGCGATCACTGCGAGAAGGCGTTCCTGTCAGGCTGAAGCCAGAGATGAACAGAATGAGTTGCAATCCCAATGCGTAGGGAGCAGCAGCCAGTCCAATCAGATGAAGCAGCGAGCACATGGCAATTAGCGTAACAAGTGCTCTGGTTACTGTGCCCGATGAACCCTGTCTTGGACTGGACCAGAGCAGATAACCATAGAACACCGTGATGATCAAAGAAACGAAGCGTATCCATGGCAAAGCATTGAACCATGAATGCCAGAAAGGATACAACAGACCTTGTTGACGAAACACAAAATCAGCGATTAGGTACAGTACAGCTACTACAGCGGTGGGCTCGGCAGCTGGACGAATGACATTCCAGATCGCTCTTCCCCACTGGTCAGGATGTGCGTATCGATTCAATTCATCGGACAATGCTGCACTCTCTCGTTCCAGAGCCCTGTGCATCAATGCCAGTCGAGCGGGATCAACATCGATAATACAGCTGCGGATCTGATCCTGAAGCTGTGGAGACAGATGCACTGCGGCTCTGCAGGACAGCATAGCCGTTAATAATTCATGATGCTCATGTTCCGTTATAGCAACTTTCCGTTGTTCTTTGGCTGTGAGTTGTCCCAGTAGGGTTGTACTTATGTATAATGTATCTCGTATCGCGTGCATTCGCCTGTCCCGGCTTCGTCTGACCTCAGTGGCTGACCATACGTAGAGTCCAAGCAGCACAGCGATCATTCCGAGTAGTACCGCCACGAAGCCCGGATATGAGAATAGAGCAAGCATCCAGCGTTGAAGCACAATGGTTCCTCCTTTGCAAAAACTGTAGTGTAGCATGAAACACGGTTCACATAAGCTTTCTCTCACTATTACACAGGAATTGCGTGAATTCAAGCAGGAACAGTAGGAATTTACTGTCATAAGAAGGACCACGGCACCCATGCAAAGAAGATGTAATTTCCATGAATTTTTTTAATTCTACACATAATTATAGGTTTAATAGGAAGGGAGCATGATACATGGACCAGATCAACATTGAACACACACCGCCCTCAGCAGCAGAATACCTAGCGTTACGGAAAAGCGCAGGTCTTAGTGCGATGAGCAACGAGGGGGCGGAGATTGGGCTGCCCAATAGTCTTTTTGCCGTATGTCTGCGTGAAGAAAATGAAATCGTAGGCATGGGCCGGGTCATCGGGGACGGAGGTTGCTTCTTTCAGGTGGTGGATATCGCCGTGCGCCCGGATCAGCAGGGAAGAGGATATGGCAAATTGATTATGAGCGAGATCATGAATTATTTGCGCGAACATGTGCCTGCTCGTGGCTTGGTTAGCCTGCTGGCTGACGTTCCTGCCGATCGTCTGTACGCTCAATTCGGCTTCACCTACACCAGTCCGAAATCGGAAGGTATGTGGTGGAGACAAGGGGAATAGAGCGGAAATAAAGCGCAGTTTATTGAAAATTGAAATGAGGGAAGTATGCATGACCTCAAACTAATATGAAGTAATTGATGCTGAGCCGCATTGCGGCTTTTTTTGTGTGGAGTAAGAGGTGGAAGAGATTTTTTCGCGATGGTTTACAAGTGGGCATAGACGGTTTAAGATGGCGTGAGCCGTTTAAGGTATATAACAATGGGATTAAGTATTAAAATAACGGTAAGTTGACAAGATGATATCTACTGAAAAGAGGGATTTGATATGAAAGTTGCCATTTTTGGAGCAACCGGAGCGATTGGGAAGACGATACTGTGGGAGTTAATGGACCGCGGACATGAGGTAACGGCGATAGTTCGTGATCCTTCGAAGGTTGAGATGGAGCATGAGCGTTTGCGTGTGATAGAAGGGGATTTGCTTAACCCGGACCAGGTTGCTGATTTTACAGCAGGCCAGGAAGCCGTTGTGAGTGCCTATGGACCGAAGTTTGGTGCGGAGGAAGAGATGTTGGAAGTTACACGTTCACTAATTGAGGGTGTTCGTCGTGGAAAAGCAGGACGTTTGGTTGTCGTGGGTGGAGCAGGAAGCTTGCTTACCGATTCTGGAGAAATGCTGATGGACACACCAGGATTCCCTGAGGAAGTCAAACCATTGGCGAAGGCTCATGTCGATGCGTATAACCTGATTGAAGCATCGGATATTAACTGGACCTACATGAGTCCTGCGGCTACGATCACAACAGGAAGACGGACAGGCCTGTTCCGGGTTGGCATGAATCGTGTAATCACAGATGATCTTGGTGAGAGTTCGATTTCCGTTGGCGATTTTGCAGCGGCTTTGGTGGATGAGCTGGATGATCCGCAATTTATTCAATCCCGGTTTACAGTAGGTTATTAAAAGTTTTAGGTAAGCTAGCAATCTTTCTGTAAATTTCCGAAGAGGCCACCGGGGAGGGATGAACGTTGTTTATCGTAACCGCTGAACAGATGAGAGCTGTGGATGAGCATACGATTCAGAAGCTTGGCATTCCTGCTGTCAGTCTGATGGAGAACGCAGGCAGAGCCATCGCCGAGGAAGTTATCCGGCTGTGCCGGGAAGACGATGTTGACCACCGTTCGAAGCAGTATGGTTACTGGAACAAAAACGGGAAGCGGGCGCACACCGGGCCCGGCGATCGGCCTGCTCATGGTGGCGACATCATCGCCGATCCGGCGCTCGTGATGGAGCAACCCGGTGATCAGCAGTGGTACATGCTGATCGGCAAGGGTAATAATGGCGGCGACGGGCTGGTTGCGGCGCGCCATTTGGTTGAAGCGGGGCTCGGCGTGACTTTGGTTTACGCCGATGCGCCTGATGCGTTGCGGGGCGAAGCCGCAGTGCAGCGGGATGCCGCCGCGCAGCTCGGCATCCCTGCTCTGGTCCATGGGCGCGAAGCCGTGGACTTCAGCCGGTGCACAGGCATCGTGGATGCGCTGCTGGGCACCGGCTCGAGGGGGGCGCCGCGCGGAGCATACGCAGCGCTGATTGAGGCGGTGAACGAAAGCGGCAAGCCAGTCGTGTCAGCCGATGTGCCAAGCGGGCTCAATGCCGACACCGGGGAGGTATATGAGCCCTGCATTCAGGCCCGGGTTACCGTATGTCTCGCGCTACTTAAGTGCGGGCTGGTGCAGTACCCGGGTGCATCTGCCGCAGGGCGCATCGTGGTGCGCTCCATCGGCATTCCCGCGCGGCTTGCGCCGGAGCATGGCCCCTCGGTCCGTCTGCTGACGGAAGAGGTACTGCGCAGTGCGCTGCGCGTGGACACGGGCCGACTCCGGGCACCGGACGGCCACAAGGGCACTTACGGCCACGTGCTGCTGGCCGCAGGCAGTCTGCCGATGAGCGGCGCAGGCCTGCTCTCGGCCAAAGCCGCGCTGCGCGCTGGCTGCGGGCTCGCCACATGGGCGCTGCCCTCGGCACTGCTGCCGCATGTCATCGGCACCGTGCCCGAGCTCATGCTCGCTGCCGCCGCAGATGGCGACAGCGGCGAGTGGAACGCGGCTTCCGCAGACGCTGTGCTGCGTCTCGCCGAAAGCCGCGACGTGCTCGCGACCGGCCCGGGTCTCGGCCGCTTCAAGGGCGACACAGACTGGCTGCGCCGTCTGTGGCAACATTCGGATCGCCCGCTCGTCATCGACGCGGACGCCCTCAACATGCTGGCAGACGCTGGCCCAACAGGGCCTCGCGACTGGGGCAAACGAAGTGCGGCGACCATCCTGACGCCGCACCCTGGGGAGATGGGCCGACTGCTGGGCATGTCGACCCCCGAAGTACAGCGTGACCGAATTGGACACGCTGTACGGTACGCCCGCGAGCAGGGCGTGACCCTTGTGCTCAAGGGAGCACGAACGGTCATCGCAACGCCATCCGGCGAGGCGTATATCAACACCACCGGGCACGCAGGCATGGCAACCGGCGGTGCAGGAGACGTGTTGACCGGCATTATCGCCGGTCTGCTCGCCCAAGGGCTCAGCGCGGAGCAGGCTGCAGCCTTTGGCGTGTTTCTACACGGCCAGGCAGGGGAGAGAGCTGCGCTGCTGCGCGGTGATCCGGCATCCCTGCTCGCCGGGGATATCGTTGATGCACTATAAAACAGGGGCATGATTGGTGCCGACTCTTGGTACGTACATTCGTTACTTCATAAGCTGCATTTACACCGCTTTGAGCTCGGGTGATAGGTGTGCTGCATGCCTTTGCACAAAGGACGAAGATATAAACCACTCATAACATTAAGAAAGGGATGTCCATAGTCATAAACATGACGAGGACATCCCTTTTTAGTGTATTGCCATTTTAACGAATCAAACACATGCTATTAGCTGCAATTTTCATAGTTTCGCCATTTAACAAATCCTAGCGAAGTTATTCCCTCAATTAGCACCTCATACCGCTGTATTTGTGGCCGGACTAACCGGAATAACGTGACTGAAGTTCGTTAATCTGTGCATTCGACCCAAATCCTCTAATTAAGGTGTGGTCGATTCGTTAGAATTGATTAGCGCTTCGACCCGAGAAAGGAAGTTCCTTTCAACCTTCGGTACAGACGCTTCTCTTCATTCTTTTATCATGGTTCAACTACAACCGGAACCGTAAAAGCTCCTGATGCATCTCTGCACTGATATCCCGCAGGGTTTTCACCTTAGTGCTTGCTTCGGCGAACGAACGTTGTTGCTCGGCCGTTGAAGCTGTAATTTCCTCACTGCTTGCGGCCGATTGTTCCGTAATGGCACTTATATTTTCAATCGCCTGCTGAACCTGTGCGCTAAGCTCACTGGACTGCTGCATGTCTTCCGTAAGCTGATTAATACTTGTGCTAATTCGCTCTACACTGTGACGAATTCCGGAGAAGGATTCGCCGGTTTTTCCGGTGGCCTGCTCCTGTTCTGCAAAGAGCTGAATGCTCTGTGTCACAGAGTTTTTCACTTTGCCCATAGCCGTTGTGATTTCGCCGACAGCCCCAAAGATATGCTGTACCGATTGCTCGGATTGCTCGGCCAGTTTCTTCACTTCCCCCGCAACGACAGCAAAGCCGCGTCCGGCTTCACCTGCACGTGCCGCTTCGATGGAGGCGTTCAGAGACAGAAGGGTTGTCTGCGTAGCGATGCTTGATACATAAGCAGTCATGGTTGCGATCCGGGAGGCACTCTCCTCCAATTCCTGGACAGTCTTTTCTACCTCGGACATGGCAATCCGGTTTACTTCAGCCAGTCGAAGCTGTTCCTGTACGGCAATGTGTCCCTCCTGCACGGAAGTCAAAACTTCGTTACCATAGATGGCCGATTGTGAAGTCGCCTGAAGATTGCTTTCAAACATATGCTGCATCTTGTCCACAACCATAACCGTGTCGCTTAGATCCTCAGCAATTTTCTGACTGCCAATCGATAGCTCTTCGGTAGTTCGGGATACCTGCTGCACAATGGCTTGCACAGTATCATTACCGCGGTCAATGTCCTGTGCCATCCCATCAACACGGTTTCCTGCCGCACCGATAGATTGAATGATACTGCGAATATTCCCCGTCATAAGGCGGAAGGAGCGGTTTAAGTCATCCAATTCATCTTTGCCTCGTGTCTCCGGAAGCTGCTGCGTCAGATCACCGTTCGCAATTTGTCCTGCTGCTTCCTTCAAGTTGCGTATGCGTCTCGCCAATTTTCGTGAAGTGTACATGTTGAACACCAGTACAGCGACAAGCAGGATGATGGCTCCGGCGAGAGCAATCTGCCAGGTCCGCTGAATGTCTTGTTCAAGATTTACTGTGTATTGGTCATATCGATCCCGGGTCACCTCATCCAGCATATAAATATCATTTTGTATGCCTTTGACCCGTGAGCTGAAACGTTTGGCGTCCGAACTGTTCATGGCTGTGATGGCTTCGGTGGCGCCCGTGTCCAGAGCTGTTAATTTGGTTTGGATCGATTGGATCAGGCGAAGCTGTTCATCCGTTTCCAGCAAGCCTTCTGTGAGCTGCTTTACCATGGTTTTACCTTCATTCAGCAAGCGTGCAACATTATCCTGATTTCCAGCTGTCATGGAGAACGAGTACACATCGAGCGCCTGCTCGGTCTGTATCTGGTTAGCGTTCAACTCCGTGACCTTCAGCATGGCAGGCACCAGATTTTGATTTTTGGCATTCATGCTCAGCAATTGAATAATGATATAGGCTACAAGCAAAAGGCATAACAGTAACGATACTACGGCATTCATTATCAGCTTTCCCTGCAATTTCATAAGCGTGCCTCCATATTAGCAATTGGTTTATTGATCTAGGGTAATTTTGGTTTTGCCGGAAGCGATCTGTGCTTTCAAATCTTCGAACGTTTGCTGTTGTTCGTCCGTGAGTGTGATGTTATGTAGGGCGGTTAAACCTACGCCGTTTTCTGCCAGACCATAGAACATTTCTTTTTCGGGAAATGAATGCTGGTTCTGAATGAACGTATTAATGGCGTTATGAAGAGAGACATCTACATTTTTGAGCATGGAAGTGAGTACTGCTTTTTCTGCTAAAAAGAACTGATCCTGGTCCACGCCAATGGCGTATTTACCTAATCTCTGAATCTCCGAAAGTGAGCCTATGCCGGTAAGTCCGGCAGCAACGTAAATGACATCAACACGCTGTTCCTGAATCATCTGCGCCGCGAGTTTTCCTCCAAGATCAGGATTGCCGAAATCCCCGGCGTACACGACATGGACTGTGGCATCCGGATTAGCCGCCTTTACACCTTGCTCAAAACCTTGCTGGAAATCGTGAAGCACCGGAATATCCATTCCACCCAAGAAGCCTACATGGTCTTCGGTTGTTGCAAAGCCAGCAATGATACCTGCAAGATAGCTGCCTTCTTCTGCTTTGAAGGACATGGAGGTCACATTGGGGAGATCGGAATGCCCGTCAATGATGAGAAAATGCTGATCGGGATACTTCTGAGCAACCTTCTCCAGATCGGTTTTTATCGTGTCGCTTAGACCAATAATCAGATCAACTTTATCCTTCGCAAATTGCTCAAAAGCTGCCTCGGATGTCAAATCCTTTCCCGGTTCCTTGTAATCAAAAACAATACTGTTCTCGTTTCTTGCCTGTACCAATCCCTCAAAAGATGCGTCACTGAAAGAATGATCACCCAAGCCGACATCCGTAAGAACGATTCCGACTTTAGTTCGCTGATCTGCGGGGGACACCTTATCGGATGCCGAACATGCTCCCAGCATCAGAACAACTAGAACCATCATCATGGTGAACCCGAATTTGATTTTCCATTGTGTTTTCATGTGCGTATGCCCTCTTTTCTATAAGATGGAGATGACGTGTGAGGTGAGCAATTCCTCTATATGTATATCGGACGAGAGCAGAGTCTCTATAATGGGTAAGGATGAAAATTTACGAAAACTCAATAAAATTCCAATGAAACCCATAAATTATACATAGAATTTACATCTGAAGAGGCATGAATTCTATACTGAACCTGTACTACGTCTTGCTGGTCAACGGGAAAAAGAAAGACAAAAAAAGGGTAAAGAAGAGACCGATTAGATCTCTTCTTTACCCTTTTTTTGAAACCAAACGAATGATGAATGACTACATATCATGAATCAAAAAATTCATATATATGAACGGTTTTCCCGGTTCCCGCAGCATATGCAATATTCCTGAGCGTTACGTTCCCGCTCTCATTCAGCTGCACTTGCAACGTATTACCACGCTGCTACCGAGCCATCTGCCCGGCTTTCCGTGCCGCCGCACAATACGCCGTTGTCCGGGTTGCGCCAGATGATCTGGCCGCGTCCAAACATCGACGGATCGAGGGCGACCTGTATATCATGCCCTTTGCGAGCAAGTGCCTGTGCAATATGTTGAGGGAATCCAGGCTCAACCAGAATCGTTTTGCCTTTGGTCCACTGCCAGCGCGGAGAATCGAGCGCAGCCTGTGGATTGAGGTGGAAGTCCACCGTATTCATAACGACCTGCACATGACCCTGGGGTTGCATGAAACCGCCCATGACCCCGAATGGTCCGACTGCTTCATCACCACGTGTGAGGAAGCCCGGAATGATTGTATGAAATGTCCGTTTGCCTGGCTCCAGTGCGTTGGCGTGATCGGGATCAAGCGAGAAATTATGTCCCCGGTTTTGCAGGGCAATGCCTGTGCCTGGCACAACCAGCCCGGAGCCGAAGCCCATATAATTGCTCTGAATGAAGGAAACCATGTTGCCCTCACCATCTGCCGTTGCAAGATACACCGTTCCACTTGCCCTTGGGTCGCCCGCTTCAGGCGGAAGTGCCATATCACCAATGAGCTTGCGCCGTTCATCTGCATACGCTTCGGATAATAATTCCTGCACCGTTACGCCCATCTTGCGTTCCTCGGTAATGTATTTCTCTCCATCGGCAAACGCCAGCTTCATGGCTTCCAGCTGCCTGTGGTATGCCAGAACGGATTCCTTTTCTTCAAAATCAAATCCCTTTAACAGATTGAGCGCCGCCAGAGCAATCAGCCCCTGACCATTTGGCGGGATCTCCCACACGTCATATCCGCGATAGGAGACCGAGATCGGATCAACCCATTCAGGTTGGAATGCAGCCAGATCTTCTTTGGTCAGGTAACCTCCGTGTTCTGCCATAAAAGAATGAATACGCTCCGCGAGTTCGCCTTCATAGAAGTCTCGCGCACCGCTCTCGCCAATCCGGCGCAGTGTTGCCGCATGATCCGGCGAGCGCCACATCTCGCCCACGGCTGGAACACGCCCGCCTGGGGCAAACGTCTCAAACCACGCACGGCCGGCTTCCGCATCGCCTTGGCGCGCATAGATGTCGGCTGCCCTTGCCCAATGGCGAGCCAGCCCCGGCGCAAGCGGGTAACCTTCTTCCGCGTAGCGGACAGCCGGTTCCAGCGTTTCCGCCAGCGTAAGCCGCCCGAATCGGCGGCTCAGCTCAGCCCAACCCGCCGGTGCGCCAGGCACCGTCACCGGGATGACCCCCAGCTTCGGCATCTCCGAATGGCCTGCCGCTTTGAGCGCCTCAATCGATATACTCTGAGGCGCAGGCCCACTGGCATTCAGGCCATGCAGTTTGCCCTCGGTCCAGACGAGGGCAAAGGCATCGCCCCCAATGCCATTGGACGTTGGCTCCAGCACGGTGAGTGCAGCAGCGGTGCCGATAGCGGCATCAATGGCGTTGCCGCCCTTTTTTAACACGTCCAGACCCGCTTGTGCAGCCAAAGGTTGTGAAGTGGCGACCATGCCTTTTTTGGCATAAACGGGCACACGATAAGACGGATACGGTTGGTAGAGTGGATCGTAGTTCATCAGGTTGTTCAGCTCCTTGTCGCAAGATGTCAGGTTCCGGCTCGCCGGATCAATTACTCCTAACCCTCTTCGGAACAGGTGGCATGATCTCCTGCTGCCAACGCGAAATCCAATCTGACATAGCCCGTGAATAGAGATGATACAGTTGTATTCATATCAGTGCCAATGTATTTTTTCCAAGATATGAGGTGTTCTCCAGATGACTAGGTCGTTACCATATCGCCGCCATTGACATGAATGCACTCACCAGTGACATAGGAGGAGTCGCGGGAAGCGAGATAGACGTAGGCAGCTGCTAGTTCATAAGGTTGGCCTGCCCGGCCCATCGGCGTCTCGGTTCCAAATACCTGCACGTCTTCAGCGGAGAAGCTGGATGGAATGAGTGGGGTCCAGATCGGTCCGGGCGCGACGCAGTTGACCCGAATGCCCTGAGCAGCGAGTGATTTGGCGAGTACCCGTGTCAGAGAGACCACAGCCCCTTTGCTGGATGAGTAATCGATCAGTTGCACTTCACCTTTATAGGCCGTAATGGAAGCCGTATTGATGATGGATGCTCCTTTGCACAGATGTGGGAGAGCCGCCTGAATCAGAAAAAAGTAGGCAAACACATTCGTCTGGAACGTATGGTACAGCTGTTCTTCCGTAATATCGACAATGCTTGGCTGTACGTACTGCACGCCATGATTGTTGACCAGGACGTCGATCTTTCCGAAGGTTTCCATGGTCGTTCGGATGACAGCCTCACAGTTTTTCTTTAACCGCAGATCAATCTCGATTAATAGACACCGTTGTCCCAGCTCTTCAATGCGTTCACGTGTCCTTTCGGCGTCGGTCCGTTCATATAGATAAGCGATGGTGATATCTGCACCTTCCTTGGCAAAAGCAATAGCTGCCGCTCTGCCGATTCCACTGTCACCACCGGTAATAATCGCAACCTTGCCTTCTAGCTTGCAGCTGCCAATATAAGCAGGATCTTCGCTGATCGGTTCAGGCACCATCAGGGTTTCCAGACCTGGCTGCTGGTCCTGATGCTGGGGTGGGAAAGCCAGCTTTTGTGGCTTGCACACCGTTTTCTCACCGTAAAAAGGATAGACAGGATTCATTCGGTTTACATCCCCCTCGCACGTTCGTTCATACGCCTAAACTATGCATTCGCCCAGAAGAAGGTGCGACAGGAGGAAGAAGGGCATTTGTTTTTGGGGTAAAATATACCATAATAAGGATGTAGCAATTGCAACAGTTCATTAAAATGTGGAGGTGTCAGGAGCCAAATGAATATTCAGGGGATTAATCATCTGTGCTTTTCCGTATCCAATCTGGAACGGTCCATTACCTTTTATGAGCAGGCTCTCGGTGCCCGTATTCAGGTGAAAGGCCGGAAGCTGGCATATTTCGAACTTGCCGGACTTTGGATCGCTTTGAATCAGGAAGACGTCATTCGCAACTATACGGAACGAACGTATACACATATTGCATTTACCGTAAAAGAAGAGGAATTTGACGAGTCTGTGCAGCAGCTGCGAGCAGCCGGGGCTGACATTCTTCCCGGAAGACCACGCGATCCGAAGGATGCATTATCCATTTATTTTACCGATCCCGATGGTCATTTGTTCGAGCTACATACCGGAAATATGAAGCAGAGACTTGACTATTACCGTGAGGATAAACCTCATATGACCTTTTATACGTAATCGAATGAGCTGAAATGGAAAAAAATATGACATATCTATTGTGCAAACAATGGATGTGCATATAATATGGACAAATATACCCTTAATTTACCACTGTTTGATACTTCGTTCATACTCAAGGAGGTTTGTCATGATTCAGTTTCCCAAACCGGATGTAGAACAGTATTTCCAGACGTATCGCATTTCCCATTTTGCCGTATCGGCCGACGAGAAACGTTTGTTTTTTGACAGCAATCTGAACGGCCAGCCCAATATCTGGGCGATGGATCTGCCGGGTGGCTACCCGTATCCTTTGACGTATTTGAATCAGAGCAGCCAGTTTATCAAACCAGACCCAGAAGGACGTCATATTCTCACGGCGTTTGATCGGGATGGGGATGAGAATTATCATCTGTATGCACTTCAACCGGAAGGCGGAGTCCCATTTCCTGTTGTTCCGGCAGAGCCCAATGATCGTTGTTATTTCTCCCATCTGTCCGAGGATGGACAGCGTCTTTATTATATGACAAGTAAGGATAACCCGAACTATCTCAACTCACGCCGGATGAACCTGGAAACGGGAGAGGATGAGCTCTTGCATCAAGGGGAAGAGGTCACAAGCAATCTGATTGCTGTGAGTTCGGATGAACAAGCCTATGTAATCTTGAATGTATACTCCAATACCTACCAGACAGCATATGTATACCGGAACGGTGAGTCAGAATCCATTATTCCGGTCTCCGAGCGACAGAGTCAGGTTTCGTATGTCCTATTTGCAGACAATAATCGGCTTCTGATGATTACAAATGATAACGAACCGTACACCTATGTGGCCGAATACCGGCTGGATACTCATGAGTTTCGTCCTCTGTGCAAAGTGGAGGGAGAAGACGTGGATATCATCCGCTGGCATAAGGATTCAGAGACGTTATACTTCTGGACGTTTACGGGTCCCGAGAATCGGATGTACGCGCTGGACAAAGGTTCCGAGCAGCCTCGGCGTGTGGCCATGCCACTGGACACCGTAGAACATGTGACGGTTACCAAGGCTGGCAACGTGTATATTTCGGGGCGTGGAGCTGTCCAGCCGCATAATATCTATCGGTTGATGACAGGTAGTGAGTCCTGGGAACCGTTGACTGCGAATCGGGTCA
This sequence comes from Paenibacillus sp. 276b, assembly GCF_900107875.1. Lineage (NCBI taxonomy): Bacteria > Bacillati > Bacillota > Bacilli > Caryophanales > Paenibacillaceae > Paenibacillus > Paenibacillus sp. 276b. The sequence continues at coordinate 196,776 of NZ_FNRR01000005.1, forward strand.
CGGGGCTTAATCCGAGTGATCTCGTCTACCCGGATGTCATTCGATATAACTCCTACGACGGACTGGAGATCGAAGCGCTTTTTTTCAAAGCGAAGCCGGAACAGGCTAATGGTTACACGGTATTTTGGCCGCATGGCGGGCCACAGGCATCGGAAGCAAAATTCTTCCGTCCGATGTTCCAAATGATGCTGGCTCAGGGTTATCATATTTTTGCTCCGAACTTCCGGGGAAGCACTGGATATGGCGCCGAGTTTGGCAAAATGGTCGAGAGAGATTGGGGCGAGGGCCCAAGGTTAGACTGTGTTGCCGGTATAAACTGGCTGTTTGACGAGGGTATCTCATCACCGGATCGCCTGTTCGTGGTAGGGGGTAGTTACGGCGGGTATATGACCTTGCTGCTGGCAGGGCGTCACCCGGAATTATTCCGCGCTGCGGTTGATATTTTTGGGCCAAGTAACCTGTTCACATTCCTGGAATCTGTGCCGGAAGACTGGAAACCGATGATGGACAACTGGCTGGGTGATCCGGTCCGTGACCGCGAACGCTTAACGAAGGATTCACCGATTACGTATCTGGACCAGATGGTCAACCCGATGCTGGTCATTCAAGGGGCCAATGATCCAAGGGTCGTGAAGGCGGAATCGGATCAGATCGTGGCCGCGTTGCAGGGGAAAGGGGTAGACGTGGAATACATCGTTCTGGATGATGAAGGCCATGGCTTCTCCAGAAAAACGAATGAGATTCTCGTGTATCGGCGGATGCTGGAGTTTTTGCAGAAACATCAGGAAGTGCCGGTTGCACAACCGTAATTCATATATGCATATTACCGATTTAAATATATGATGGTTTGAGAAAACCGCCAGGAGTGAGTGCATCTCATCCTTCTGGCGGTTTTTTGTTGTGTTAATCCAGTAAAGCAATTACCGAATCCATGTACTGCTCCGCCCAATGTGCAAAAGGCATATCCGATGCCCAGGTTACTCGGCCTGTTGCTTTGCATTCACCCCATAACAAAATACGCTGATAGAGCAGATGCACCCTAAGACGGGTAGCAAAGTGCTGGTATCGCTCCGTATCTGCTGCGCAGACAACCTCCCGGTAACCGTGAAGGAATCGTTTGGCAAGTTCGGGTTGACCTTCTCGTACATACATGGCTGTCATTTTGGTTAAGTCAGCTGTTCCGTCTCCAAAATAGGCCGTTGTAAAATCAAACAGACCACTAATCTGCCAGTCCGAAGCAAGGCTATCACCATTCCTCTGAATCACAAAGTTCTCGACCTTAAAATCACCCATCACAAATCCGGGCACAGGCATGGAGTGAAATGCAGATTCAGCGTTTTTTAATTGCTCGTCCACCCACTGTGTATCTTCGTCTGTTATCACGGAGTACTTTGCAGCATCCTGCAGCCAGTGATGGATTGTCCCATACAGCCAGTCCAGATATTTGCCCGCAAAGGGAACGATCTGCTTTGCTACAGGATCATACTCTCCCGCATCAGGGACCTTCCAACGGTGCAGTTCTGCTAAGGAGTGGGCAAGCATCGAAGCGATCTTTTCCTGATCCTCCTGTGAAAGTGAAGCTTGTAATGACGGATCATGCAGGTGCATTCCAGGTAATAGGGGCATGATGGCATAGCTCCAGCCCAATATGTCGGTATCTTCATGCAATAAATATGGAGCAGGTACAGGAATGTTAGTGTGAGTTCTCAGCTGTTTTACAAAGAACTGCTCTTCCTGAAGTTGTCCTGCATATAACGGGTTGCCTTTCAGAATATATTCTCCCTCTGAAGAGCGAATAAAAAGTGTCTGACCCATCACACCCTCATCGGTTCGCTTATAATCTATAAGCGCTCCCAGATTGAAATCATGAAGCGCCTTTTGCAAGGATGCTTGCTCAATCTCACCAAGTTTATTGGAGCCAAAATAAATACGGGTTGTCATAAGCCCCTCCTGCGATCTCAGTCTTCATCCTCTTCGTCAGACAGATCAAACGTATCGGCATCAACCAATCCGCGAATAAAAGTTTCAAAATTAGGCGCCAGATATGTAATCTCATAATCGTCTTCCTGATCCACATGAACCACAGCAGGTTCGCCTTCAGGGCCACAGAATCGATAATCCAGCATCACTACATCGTGTCCGGCAGACGGACAATCACAGATCACAACACCAAGATCAGGGTATCCCCAATCTTCAATCATGAAACGGCTTCCAAATTCTCCGCCCAGTGTATTGGACTTGTCCCGTGCAATGCCCATAATCCCCGTAATGGCGATATGGTCTTCAGCCCATGAAGTAGCTTCTTTGGTTGGGAAAACAGTGTGTGCAGGGATTCCACCGTTCTGTGTGTTCATTAACTGGATATAGGAGGCAGGTAATTTGTAGCCTAGCTCCTGTTCAATGGTTTGGATCAACTCTTCGTCAAAAGGTGAAGATACATAACTTTCCAACGCATATTCACTCTGTTCCCAGAATGAAGCCGGATCGTAGGACCCGGAAGCGGCTCTGAGATTGTTCAGCCTGCCACTGTGCTCCAATTCCAACAATATCTCTTGATGTCGTTGTCGATCCTGTTGCATTTTTTCAGCTTTGGGCCTTGTCCATTCGAGAAATTCGATAGTCGATTCGTCATGGGGCAAGAGCTCGTTTGCCATCTCAAAAGCTTTGAGTGCCTGCTCGTACATGGCCATATGATAATAAGCGTAACCCAACCGGTACTGCCATAGTGGGTCGCTTGCTCCCTGCCCATGGATGAATAGTAACTGTTGGACAGCCTCACGGTAACGACCTTCATTGTTATACGCTCTGGAAAGTTGTCCAATCAGCTCATAATCCCGCTCCGATTCGGGAATTTGTTGAATACGTTTAATAATGAGACCGAACTGGTCCTGTTCATGCCATTTGTTTAGTTGTTCCAGCAGTTCTCTTTCCATCACTATGCCTCATTTCAATAGGGGAATGTGAACCTAATTCCATTATATCTTACAAGCTCGCAGGATGGATGGGTACAGTATCCTATCCAGTCGCATATAAAAAACACTCCCACAAGCAGAAAGCCATCAAGACATTTCAACAAGGGGAGTGTTGTGCATTTTTATTAAATTGCGTTCATTAAATTACGCTCACTGTATCAATCAACTTACAGATCGTCAAATCCGTTATCGTCGCCGACTTTGCCGTAGTTACGGGATTTGGCTTCGAAGAAGTCTGTTTTCGTAGCATTCAGTGCTTCGTCGGAGAAAGGTTTGATCCAAGGCATGCAGTTTACATCCACGCCTTCATATGCTTTTTCCATACCCATCAGGCGCAAACGTTTGTTGGCGATGTACTTGATGTAGTCTTCCAACTCGTTCAGGTCAATCCCGCGTACGTTGCTGAGAGTGTAGTGTGCCCAGTTGGTTTCGAGTTCAACGGCACGGTTGATCGTTTTGTACACATAGTCCATGTTCTCAGGTGTGTTCAGTTCAGGGAAGTCTACCAGCAGCTGTTTGTACACTTCAGCGAAGAAGTAGCAGTGTTGGTTCTCGTCGCGCTGAATATAAGAGATCATTTGGCTGGTTGCCATCATCTTCTGGTCACGGGCCAGGTTGTAGAAGAAGGCAAATGTACTATAGAAGAAGATACCTTCAAGTACCAGATCGGCTACCATGGCCTGGAAGAACGTCTGTGGAGACGGGTTATCCCGGAAGGTTTGGTAGATGTCGGCGATGAACCGGTTACGGTCAAGCAGCACCGGATCATGTTTCCAGTATTCAAAGATTTCCTTTTGTTCCCGATCGGACACGATGGAGGACAGAACGTAAGAGTACGATTGGTTGTGTACAACTTCCTGTTGTCCAATGATTGCCGAGATCGCTTCCAGTGAGGAATCCGTGAAATAACGTTTCACGTCACCTACAAACATCGTTTGCATGGAGTCCAATACAGCGAGCAGGGAGATGTTGACTTTAAATGTACGCTGTTCTTCCGGATCCAATTGGGCAAATTGGGAAGCATCCTTGGACATTGGAATTTCATCCGCGATCCAGTGGTTGAGCAGCAGTACTTTGTACAGTTTGTACATATGAGGCATACGAATATCGTTCCAGTTCAGAATGCCTGAGCATTCCCCTTCAATGATACGGGTAGACTGGTTAGGCGCTTCGGTATTGAAAATTTTCTGCAATTGCATAATCCGTTCACTCCTTGAATGAATTTACACTGTATAACTACGATGACAGAACAACCTTCCGATCGCTGTTATCCCCTGATTTTTTTGATTCCCTCTTTTATAAGGGGAAATCCGGTGATAAAGGCGAGCGCTCCGCTTCTTCAGCTTTGTTCTGTCCTCTTCGTTATCGTGTAATCATTAATTCTTTTATATATTAGGGTTGTATAATGTGGCATCTATATCAACATCTCATGATGTTGTGATCGTGTTTTGGGCAAAAAAGTACCAGGGCAACGCCATTTTGCATTCAAAACAGGATGCCCTGGTAGTCATCGTAGATCTAGTGAGCTTTCAGCATCACGATAAAACTTAGCTTGCGCAAGAATCGCATTCTTCAATAGTCAATGCCCGGCTGCGAACATAATAAGTTGATTTAATGCCGGCTCTCCAGGCGTGCAGATGCAGTTCCAGGAATTCCGTTGCTTTGATATCTGGACGAACATACAAGTTGAAACTTTGTCCCTGATCGACGTGGCGTTGACGGGCAGCGGCCATATTGATGGAAGCATGTTGATCCACCATGAACGCTGTTTTGTAATACCAGATCGTTTTTTCGGACAGGTCAGGTGCCGGGTTGGCAATCTTGTATGTCGTTTTCTCTTCATAGGACAACAGTTCGTAAAGCGGATCAATGCTGGCTGTTGAACCGGCAATGATGGACGTTGAACCATTTGGTGCAATAGCGAACAACCAAGCGTTACGTACACCGTTTTGTTGTACTTGGGCTTGCAGTTCTTTCCATTGTTCAGTTGTAACGAATTCGCCTACGCGCTCACCTGTCGTGTAATCCCGTTGGTCGAAGTATTTACCTGTTTGCCAATCGGAACCTTGGAACTTCGGATAATGTCCTTTTTCCTTGGACAGTTCCATGCTGGCTTTCACGAGCAGATAGTTAATTTTTTCGTACAGATTGTCGTTATATGTGACTGCTTCTTCTGATTCCCAACGAATGCCTTCAAGAGCAAGCAGGTGATGGAGTCCGAATGTTCCCAGACCAACCGCACGGTATTGACTGTTGGTGTATTGGGCTTGTAGCACTTCAATGTTGTTGATGTCGATAACGTTGTCCAGCATACGAACCTGAATCGGTACCAGACGCTCCAATACATCATGAGGTACAGCACGTGCCAAGTGAATGGAGTTCAGGTTGCAGACTACGAAATCGCCCGGTACTTTGGAAATCACGATGCGGGTTTGTCCATCTTTGGTTACGAGCTCTTCCTTTTCAACTACAGTTGCAGATTGGTTCTGCATGATTTCAGTACAAAGGTTGGAAGAGTACACCATGCCGTGTGCACTGTTTGGGTTCGAACGGTTAACGGTATCCCGGTAGAACATGTAAGGCGTACCGGTTTCGAGTTGGGATTTCATAACACGTTTCATGATGTCAATCGCCTGAACCGTAATCCGGGACAACAGCGGGTGGTTGACCGCTTCCTCATATTTCTCACGGAACGCGCCTTCGCCTACGGATTCATCATAGAAATCTTCCAGTCCGAGTGGACGACCGTTCTCATCTTTCCAGCCCATCACTTTTTTCGTTTCATGCGGGCAGAACAGGTTCCATTCGCCGCGGCTGGCTACTCGCTCCATGAACAGGTCAGGCAGGCAGATGCCGTGGAATACGTCATGCGCACGCATCCGCTCGTCACCATTGTTCAGCTTCAGATCGAGGAAGGCCAGAATGTCTTTGTGGAAAACGTCCAGATAAACAGCGATTGCACCTTTACGTGTTCCGAGTTGGTCTACGCTGACCGCAGTATTATTTAGTTGGCGAATCCAAGGGATTACGCCAGAACTTGTATTTTTGTGACCCCGGATGTCCGAACCGCGAGCTCTGACTTTACCGAGGTAAACGCCGATGCCGCCGCCCATTTTGCTGAGACGTGCTACATCTGTGTTGGAGTCAAAGATACCCTCAAGGGAATCATCCACGGTATCAATGAAACAGCTGGAGAGTTGTCCAGCCACTTTTTTACCCGCATTGGACATCGTAGGTGTAGCTGCCGTCATGTACATGTTGCTCATTGCCCAGTAAGCTTCCTTAACGAGATCCATACGTCTCTCAGCAGGCTCCTGATGCATCAGGTACATCGCGATAACCATGTAACGCTCTTGAGGCAATTCCATGACTTTTCCGTCAAAATCGTGTGCAAGGTAACGTTCTGCCAGTGTGAGCAAGCCAATATAGTCGAACAACAGATCGTTGCGGTAATCGATGCATTCAGCAAGTTCGTCGATCTGCTCTTTGGTGTAACATTCCAGCAGTTCTTCGCGGTAGATGCCTTTCTTCACAAGATCCACTAGAAGCGGGTGGAAAGCGCCGTACGGCTCTTCCGGGTAAGATTTGTATCTGCGGTTGGTTGCCGCTTTCTTGTAAAGGGAAGTAAGCAGGGAGCGTGCCGCTGCAAATTTCCAGTTAGGCTCTTCCTTCGTTACCAGTTCCAGAGCGCTCATCATAAAAGCGCTGCTGATCTCGTCTCCGGTAACTTCGTCACGACGGAGCTTGCTGTTTACCCCGCGTATCAGACGTTCCTTGTCCAGCATGTCCAGTCCTTCCAGAATACGATCTGCATATACCGAGATGCGCATATCATCAAAGGCAAGCTGGCGGTTGTTCGGCTTGGTCACAACTTGTGGCATGAATATTCCTCGCTTTCGCATGTTTAAGAGATAAATTGGAGAAATTCTTTATATAAAGAATTGAGTGTCTTCTTACGGTGAGATAAAGATATAAGCTGCATATTGCGGACTGAACGGCGGTGATTGCGAGTCTTGCCTCATCTTGCACATAGGAGCGCACGCAGAACATGGTCACATAAAAAGCATTCCCCTTGCCTCGCGGCTGAAAATGCCCATGGATGCCCTGAGTTCCTTACCGTCTTTGAAGAATCAAAAAAAGACAGAAAAGGTGCTTATGTAATCTTTTGTCTATAGCAGACACGCCTGTGAATTAGAGGATACCGGTGCAGTCCAAATAGCCCCGTTAACCTCCGAGTCAAGTCTGTTTCGAGAAAGCGATTTACACCTACAGGGACGTGCCTTTAGAGGTGATTTCATCCTGTTTTTCGCGAGATTTCAGAAGATGACTAATAGAAGTGGGGTGATTTAATTTTACTACATTTTGTTGCTGTCCTCTTACTGTAACCCAACATATAGTGTTTGTAAACAGGGTCAACACAGTAAAACGTAATTCCGAGTATACCATTTAAGCCAGGATTCCGCAAAGGAAAAGGACTGGAAGATTTGAAGATTTATCAAAAAAAATTTTTGATCAAATCAGATGACGTCATCACGTCAGTTTGAATTATAGCTCCTTCAACTGGTAGAATAAAAACAGGCAAAAATCGACTAAAAATGAGCGGCACCGGTATCTTTCGGGGCCCAAGGGAGGCGGAGCGAAATGGCAATAGCAGAAGTGACCGTAATTCCAATTGGCACCGGAACGACCAGCTTGAGCAGTTATGTGGCGGATATGCAGAAAGTATTGGAAAACCAGCGGGGCATTACATATCAGTTGACCTCCATGAGTACCATTATCGAAGGCCCGCTCAATGAAGTATTTACAGCAATTGCGGCTCTGCATGAAGCTCCGTTTCTATCGGGAGCTCAACGTGTCTCCACATCCGTCAAGATCGACGATCGTCGTGACAAACCGGATGCCTCCAGTGTACAGAAGCTGCAATCTGTTCAGGAGAAACTGGCATCCCGTCAGACACGTCCGAACTGACGGAAGTCAGCAGCATAAGGAAGATGGTCTTATACAATGTACTGCAAGTCTCTTTCTGGGGCTTGCAGTTTTTTTGCATTTCATGGGTTCAAAGAGAAAGAGAATATGGTTGCTTCGCAGGTAATGCCTGCCCAAATTTAATCAGAGCCCGATCTAGTGTGTGATTTTTGCATATAGTGAACTGTACCTCAAATAAAAGGAGGGTTTTGCATGAGTGGAGTTGTAGGTGGATACGGCGGCGCATGGACATCGACTGGTGCCATTTTGGTTCTCTTCATATTGTTGGTTATCATTTCCAAAGCATTCCTCATCTAATAGACCCTTAACACCTAAACCATTGGTAAAGGAGGAATCTCCATGAGCGAAGTACTTGGAGGCGCAGGATACGGCGGCTGGACATCAACTGGTGCCATCTTGGTTCTGTTCATTCTTCTCGTTATCATCACTAAATCTTTCTGGGTATAATATGTTGAACTCCGCCGGTTAACCGGTGGGGTTTTTTTTGGTTTGAGGACAAGCCTACAGGAATAGTGAAAACGCCTATTTTGTCAAAGTAGGGCCATAGCCCGGTCCAGAGGTAGGCATAATACATAGCTTAGGGGTGTAGGCAAATGTTAAGGAGGAATGAACAATGAGCGAAGTAAAACCGAATTCACCGAACGGACAGGGACACGTATACGGATACGTGGGAGGGTATGAGCACATGCATGGATACACAGGTCATGAAATGCATGGGTACGGATATGGTTGTGGAACTATGCCAGCGGGCTATGGCTACGGCTACGCTCATCATCCCAATCAGGCTCCAGTGCTTCATGGGTATCACCATGGTTGTGGAACTTCCTATGGACATAGCGGAGGAAGCTGGGGATCCATGGGTACGATTCTTGTACTGTTCATCCTGTTGGTCATCATCTCCAAAACGATGTTTATCTAGATCTTACAACAGCAACTGTATCAGGGGGTTGATCCATACAACTCCGATGAAAGGCGCCGAGATTGTATCGGCGCCTTTTAGCTGTCTGGACATTTTTTTCTTAAAAGTGGACATAGAAAAACACCCGGAACCCAATTCCGGGTGCTTTGTGTATGTTTTCAATCTTCTCAAGAATAAGTGACATCCAAAACAACAAAAGCCCTACCTCTCTTTTGTCCTTGCGGCTCCGATGACCGCGCCAGTGTGAATGGGAACATCTTGTGAAACTCTGTACTACCGGGTTAATGTGATTCAGGTTCTTCAATCTTCATAGGTTAATGTGCATGTTCGCTGCGGTCGCAGCATGAAGAAAATATTCCGGGGTTTAAAGAAGACAGAAAATCATATGAGGTTGTTTAAATACCAACTCTTAGAGTATACCACAGGCTGTAATTTTTTGCAATAAAAAGGAAGGTTGAAGCATTTTTTTGAAAACAATTGCGAAAACATTTCAAATTTTTTCTTCAATAAGGTAATCCTCTTCAAATGATTCTGCGTAGGGTTATAATAAGAGGGATGACACGGAAAGGGGCCCTCGCATGACTGAATCAATAGAGGACAGCAGGTTAATGCGGCAGATTGCGGAACGAGATGCTTCCGCACTGGAGCTTTTATATGACCGCTACGAGCGGGCGGTGTATTCTTTTGCTTATCGGATTGTTGGTGATCCAATGACAGCAGAAGAGACTGTCCAGGAGTTATTCCTGCGGGTTTGGAACAATGCTGAACGATATGAGGCCTCACAGGGGAAGCTGACCACGTGGATGTTCGCCATTACGCGCAACATTGCAGTGGACATGCTGAGGCGAAAATCCAAAAGCGCAGCTACGACCTCAGTGGAGAACGAAACACTGGCGGCATATGCCGATGAACATACAAATACAGAAGAAGAAATAGAGCGCAAATGGGAAGGTGTCCGAATCAAGGAGGCGCTGTCCCAGTTGAATGGTGACCAGCAACAGGTCATTGAATCGATCTATTATGCAGGCTTAACGCAACAGGAGGTATCCAGCAGATTCGGGATTCCGCTGGGTACGGTAAAGAGCCGTGTCAGGCTTGCGATGCGGCAGCTTCAGAAGCTGCTCGCCGATGCTGAATTGCATCCGGACGCGGGAAGGGAGGGCATACATCCATGATAGAACGACATGAGGAATGGTCTGATCTGGCACCGGTGTATGTGCTGGGAGGACTCGAAGCGGAGGAAGTGGCAGCATTTGAAGCACATTTGGCCCAATGTGAGTCTTGTCGCCAGGAGGTGAGGGAATTGCAGGAAGTAACAGGCTTCCTGCCACTCGCGGCGGAACCTGTTGCACCGCCGCCTGGCATGCGAGCACGTGTGCTGAGCAACGTGCTTGGACACGCGCAGGAGAGCGCCGGAACGAAGCCGGCGGCTGCTCCTGCGAAGCCTGAAGCACCCGCGGTGCTTCAGGCGGATCTTGCGCCGCAGCATGAAGCGGCGCAGCCCGGGCAAGGCTTGCCGCCGGAGACGGCGGTGCCTGCAGCCCGGGCAGAAGAAGCTGCACAGGCACAGCCATGGCAGCCTCAAGGGCGCGCGCGTGCGCGCAGCAGTCGCGCCTGGCGCATAGCAAGCGTAGCCCTCGCGGCAGCGGCGCTCGTGCTCGGCATCTACGCCGGGCAGCTGCAAGGCCAGGTCGATTCGCTGAAGCAGCAAGCTGCGGGCTCATCGACAGTGCAAGAGCAGCTTGCTCAGGCGCAGGCACAGAATGCGCAGCTGCAAGAGCAGCTTGCTTCATCCCTGCAACCTGCACAGGGAATGCAGACAGGCGAAGCCGTCAAGCTTAGTCCTGCGACACAGGACATTGTGGCCCAAGGACTGGCTACCATCGTTATTGACAGCAAAGGCACTCACCTGGTCGTACAGGCGGAGAACTTGCCTACTCTGGAAGGAAATGAGGCGTTCCAGGTTTGGCTGATCAAGGGCGATACACCTCAGAATGCGGGGACCTTCCTGAGCCATAATGGAACGGGAGCGGTATACTATACGTTAGACTCTGCCAACGACTACGACACGGTCGCGATCACACTTGAACCGGATGCGATGGGTGATGAGCCGCGTGGTACAATGATTCTCGCTGCCAAGATTAAAGGATAAGAAATGTCTTGCCATAACAGGCTGTTTCCTACGGGGAACAGTCTTTTTTGTATGGTTGTACGCGTACATATAAGTTAAATGAGCGATTCATAGTTAATTCTAGGATGGAGGTTTCCCGTCCGTGAAATGAATTAATTTTTTCAGTCCGAGCAACCGATAACAAATAGGAGGCTGTACCCTTAATTTCCCTCTGTCATCATCAATGGGGAGAACGGGTTTACACCTAGAGAGTGAGGGGTTAGGGTGGAAGTATACCGTTCATTTATCTTTCGTCTGATGCGAAATTATATTATCGGTTCAATGGGAGCTGTTTTTGTGGTAGGTACAGTCGTTATGGTGTCTACCTTACAAATACCAAACATTCAATTTGTACGACTTATTATCATTGTGCTGATATCACTATTGTTCATGCTTGTTGCAGAACTGATTACGTTATGGGCACAACTTGGCCCCATCCGGCAGTTTTTTGCCGCTGAGCATCATGAAAAGGCCGAATTGACAAAAATGTATGAGAGCATTCACCGTTTTCCGGGACAAACGATCTATCGTATTTTGGGTCCGCATATGCTTGGATTTTCCCTGCCTGCTGCCGGATTGACGATATGGATGATTTCTACAGGATGGCTGGAATTTCCGTATGGATATGTCGCAGTTGCAGCTGCGTGTGCCTTATTGATCGCCGTAATGCATGCCTTAATTGAATATTTTCTGACGGTTCGGACCGTGAGACCGCTGCTGCTGGAAGTTCGCCGCAGAGGCAAAGATCAGCATGGCATGGAGCCATCTCTCGGAGGACGTGTCCTGGTGTCCATTCAGCGTAAATTTCAGCTGAGTACGGCGCTGATCGGTTTATTTCCATTATTTCTGTTCTTCCTGGCTACATCAATCCGTCTTCAGTATATGGATAGCGAGTTTGCGAAAGAGTATATTCTGTGGGCAGTTCTTATCGTTGTGCTGGGCGGGGGCTTCGCCCTTGTGGGAAGCTGGCTGCTGATTCGGGATGTTCGCGGCCCGGTTGCAGAGCTAACGGAGGAGATGAACCGAATTCAAGAGGGAGACCTGGGCAGAAGAACCCCTGATCTGTACGCGGATGAATTTTCTGCGCTCATCTCCGGATTCAATATGATGATTAATCGGCTTGAGATGAGACAAGAACGTAATCGGCAGTTGCTGCAAAGTTATTTTTCCACCTTGGCGGCTGCATTGGACGCACGGGACAAATATACGGCAGGTCATTCCATGCGGGTGGCAGAGTACTCCATTATGATTGGCAAGCTGAGTGGCATGAATGAGGAACAAGCAGATCTATTATACAAATCAGCATTGTTGCATGATATTGGGAAAATCGGCATACCCGACGAAGTGTTATTGAAAGATGGGAAACTCACTGATGACGAATTCGCCATCATTCGCACACATCCCGTTCTTGGAGAGGGCATTTTGTTACAGATTGAACCGATTGATGCCATGGCAGATTTCCTGCCGGGTGTAAGGTCTCATCATGAAAGATATGATGGCAAAGGATATCCTGATGGCATAGCAGGCCAAGAGATTCCGCTGTTTGGCCGTATCATTGCCGTGGCTGATGCATTTGATGCCATGACGTCTGATCGTCCATATCGGAATGGGATGAGCCATGAGAAAGCGCTATCTATTTTGGAAGAAGGAAAAGGGACCCAGTGGGATCCCTATTTTGCAAGTTTGTTTATTGATGAGTGGAGGCGGCAACAGCATCTCCAGAAATCGTCGGAGCGAGGGGTCAGCTGATCCCCTCAGTCCACTTCGATTCTTTTCTGCGACGACGGAGCAGCGAGAGCCCAGTGATAATTGTAAAAACGCATTCGCCGAGTACGACCGCACCCAGGGCGTCATAGATTACATGTTGTTTAATCATTAAGGTGGACAATATAATCAGTGCTGCACCAGCAGCAACTAACACCTTAACATGTTTGCGAATACTCTGAACGGAGAGAACAGCACGCATAACCAGATAAGAATGAAGGGCATGAATACTTGGAAAACAATTATATGGACGGTCCTGGCCGTAGAGCCATCCAAGGAGAGATGCGCCTAGACCTGTACCTGTTAACTCGGGACGCGGCACCATAGTCTGAAAATTAAAATAGATCAGGTAACAGATCCAGACACAGATGTTCATGGATAACAGGACGCGATAATAAGTGAGCCGATCTTTGGCACATAAATAAGCCAAGACGCCGAAGACAAACGGATACCAACCCAGATAGGGTATGGACATGGAAGGTACATAAGGGATGATCCGGTCCAACGGGGAATTAAGAACAGAGAACCCGCGCTCCGGACTATTCAGAATATCATAGAACATCCCCATGACAGCCAAGGAAAGCATCAAGCTTAACGACAGCCAGTAGGATTTGCTTTTTAATACGTGCACAACACCGTTTCTCCTTTCATCCAGGTTCGCAAGGAACTGGATCACAGCAAATAAAATCGAACAACAATATATTCTACTACGTTCAGCGCACAAATTGAATCCTGATTTGTGTATTTTTGTGCATTTTTTTGACGACGAAGGAATGTCGAAGGTTGAATGGGCATGATATGATAGAGATGTATACGGACTAAAGGTTTTCTGTCAATGAATACACGACAACAGGAGTGAGTGAATGCAATTTTCAAAAATGTTCGTATTAAACATGGGGATGCTCATTACCATTGCTTACCTTGCTAGTGTGTTCTATAAATACGTCGTAATACGAGCTTCATCACGAGTAAAACAGATATGTTCGTTGTTTGTACTTATTTTTGCAGGCTGGATCAGCACGGTATTTGGATTTCAGCTTAATGATGAAGTTGTCTTCGATCTTCGTTTTGTTCCTTTAATTGTTGCCGTTTTGACGTATAGACAACCCTATAGCGTGATTATCGTGGGTGTTGGGATTGGACTGACCCGGTTAACTTTCGGTATCAATGATGCTACGGTGGCTGCACTGATCAACATGTCAATCTTGGGTGTGCTGTGTGCAGGGTTGAATATATGGATGAGACGCAGTGACTACAGGCTAATTGTTAAAGGTGTCATCGTCATATTGATTGTAAATGTGGTCAATAGTGTGAACATAGCTATCGTCGGCGTTATCCCGGCTACGTATTTTTTCTCACATATTATGCCGTATACCCTTCCTGTTGGTATTTTACTTAGTCTTATTTTTGCTTTTATTTTACGAGATTTCCAGAATGAACAGAATCGGATTTTGCTCATCCAGAGCACCAATCGTTTATTGTCTGTGCAAAAGGAAGAATTGCAGAAAGCTCAGATCGTGCTGGAAGACCGTGCCAAGCAGTTGATGATTACTTCGCAGTACAAATCGGAATTTTTGGCGAATATGTCGCATGAACTGCGAACACCGTTGAACAGTGTCATTAACTTTGCCCAGATGATCAGCGAGAACGGTGATACGCTGGAGCAGGAGGATGTCGTACGTTTTGCCACAATGATTGAGCATTCTGGTCAGGAGTTGCTAACGTTAATCAATGACATTCTCGATCTGTCCAAAGTGGAAGCGGGCAGACTGGATATCGTCTTGGAGGATATCAGTGTTGCCCAACTGACGGAAGATGCCATGAATCACTTCCAGTTGGTTGCCGAGAAAAAGGGAGTCCAGCTGCAACTGGACAAGAAGCCAGGACTACCAGAGACCCTCTGGTCTGATCCCCAACGAGTCCAGCAGATTTTGCGTAATCTTATGTCCAACGCCATCAAGTTTACGCATCAGGGGAAGGTCACACTGACCGTGAGTACCAAGCAAATGAAGAAGTCAGGCATTCTAAGTCAATGGATTGTTTTCTCGGTACAAGATACGGGAATTGGCATTGCTGAAGACAAACATCAATCCATTTTTGAAGCATTTCAACAGGCTGACGGGTCTATTAGCCGCAAATTTGGGGGAACAGGACTTGGCCTGTCAATCAGTCGGGATTTGGCAAGATTACTGGACGGATCGATCGAACTTAAAAGCGCTGAGGGCAAGGGAAGTACCTTCTATCTCTATCTCCCGTTGAACCGTGAAAAAATGAGTTGACAACCATCACGCTGTGAGTAGAATTTGGGGTGACAACTAGCATCGACCGGCTCTTGAAACCCGGTCTAAGGAGTGTATCCCCATACAGAAGACGGTCAACGTTAACCCTCCTCCGTTTGCAGGCAAACCACGGCGCAAGGGTTCGACACAACGCACGAATTTATCCATTGCAACATGGGAGGGTGTACCGGCAATTATTTTGCAGACGTTGCTGGGAGGCCCATTTTTAACCGGATTTCTGCTGTACCTTGGGGCCGGGTCAAGACATATTGGCTTTGTGCTCGCCATTACGACGTTTGTCAATATCGCCCAGATTGGAGCGGCTTACTGGATGCAGCGCATTCGCAGCCGCAAACGCATGCTTATATTGTTTGTAGGGGTGCATCGCATCCTGTGGAGTTCGACGGGCCTCATCCCGTTCCTGTTTCCCAAGGAGTGGTGGGTAGGCATTTATATTGGTGTGTATACGGTTGCATTTATAGCCAATACGATTGGCGGTATGATCTGGACCTCATTGATTGGAGATATCGTTCCTGCCAAGGTGAGAGGGCGTTATTTCGGAATTCGAAACACGATTCTGAACGCACTTGGAAGCGTATGCTTATTTGCTGGAGGCATCGTTTTGGACCGTTTCCCCGGGGAAATGGGTTTCTTAATCCTGTTCATTCCGGTGTGGATTTGCGCCATAGCCAATACAGTTATTTATTGCTTTTATCCAGATGTGCCGTTTGAACGTTCAACTGAAAAGGTTTTTTGGGGCATGTTCAAGAAGCCGTTTCAGGATCCTTCCTTTTTGAGGGCTGCAATGTTCCTCGCGGCCTGGTTACTGATCCAGACGTTGATCGTTCCGCTATTTTCCTACGTGATGCTTGACCTGCTTAACATTAATTATCAGACGGTATCTATAATCACCGTGGTGCAGACGCTCGTTATGATGGCCGGATTCTATATCTGGGGCAATCTGAACGCAAGATTCAGCAATAAAACCTTATTATTTTGGACATTACCGATCATCGCACTCTCCTGTCTGTCATGGGGATTGATGTCGTTTATGCCTGTTTTGATAGCGCTTTTTTTATCTCATATTTTTCTCGGTATTGGTGTGGGTGGATTCAACCAGCTTGCTTTCAACTTCACAATCGGAGATACACCCAAAAGCGAAAGACCGATGTTTGTCGCCGTGTATTCGGCTATGACCGGAGTGACCTCGTTTCTTGGACCGCTGATTGGTGGCTGGTTGTATGAGAGAATGGAAACCTGGCCGGACGCGATGAATTGGGTTTCCACCTATGGCTTCCAAGTGGGTGTTGGTGCAGCGATGCTGGTTCTTACGTTTACGCTTGGACGTCGTGTGCTTCTGAAATAGAGATATGTGGAGGGATGTACTTGGAAAATCACGAACGGCAAGCTCTTGTGATTGGAGCCACCGGGCTTGTGGGTGGACTACTGGTACGCAGCTTGCTTCAGAATCCGGCTTATGGCCGGATTCGTGTATTGGTCAGACGACCGCTTGAAATGGAACATCCAAAGCTGGAGCAGCATGTCGTGGATTGGGAACAACTTGAAGAGCAGAAAGATCTATTTCGCGATGTTGATGACTTGTACTGTTGCTTGGGTACAACGATTAAAAAAGCCGGCAGTCAGGAAAACTTCCGCCAAGTGGATTTTCACTACCCCGTAAAAGCCGCCAAACTGGCCAAGGAACATGGTGTATCCCAGATGCTCGTCATCTCTTCCATGGGAGCCGATGCCGGTTCTCGTGTGTTTTATAGTCGGACCAAGGGAGAGATGGAAGAGGCATTAACGGATATCGGTTTCCGTTCACTGCACATATTCCGTCCGTCGTTAATTCTTGGAGATCGCAAAGAAAAACGGTTGGGTGAGCAGTTGGCAGCTCATGCCATGACGTTTCTGGATCGCTGGATGAAAGGCAGAGTGGATAAATATCGGGCAATCCAGGCTTCAACCATAGCTCGCGCCATGATGAACATTGCGCTTGTTCAAACCAATGGAAACCACGTGTATTCCAATGATGTTATTCATGTGCTTGGTTTGGATGAGTCCTGAGATATTCATGGTTATCCGATATTGGAATGAGAGCTAAGGGTAGACGTTTCTTGCCTGGGTGGGATCGTGGTATAATAAGCTTCAAAAATGAGTTCGAGGCTTGTCTCCTCGCGGTGGCAGGACAGCGAACATGAAGGAGAACTCATCCATGAAAAAACCAATCTCTACCGATCAGGCGCCAGGTGCCATTGGTCCATACAGCCAGGCTGTTGAAGCAGGCGGTTTCATCTATACTTCCGGTCAGCTTGGCCTGAACCCGCAAACAGGAGAATTCGGAGCCGATGTACAGGAGCAGACTCGTTTGTCCCTGAGCAACGTGAAGGCCATTCTTGAAGCAGCAGGCACAAGTATGGATAAAGTTGTGAAAACGACTGTTTTCCTGAAAGACATGAATGATTTTGTTCCGGTAAACGAAGTGTACAGCACGTTCTTCGAACAGCCTTATCCGGCACGCAGCGCAGTTGAAGTTGCTCGTCTGCCGAAGGATGCTCTTGTGGAGATTGAGGTCATTGCCCTCAAATAGGGGAGACTGATATTTGCCAAGCAAGGAAAGTTACATAAAAAGCCGATTTCTGGTCAGATGACCGAAATCGGCTTTTTGAATTTATATGAACAGATCCGGATTAATCCCGATCCTGGTTACGGGCGAAGAATAGCCATACCGCATAAATGGCTAGCACGATCGCAATGATAATTGCCGTATAATATACGGAGGTAACGTCTTTTTGTTTGAGTGCGATGGCAATATATGCCCAAGTAAAGACAAGTGGGTATACGCTATCCCGGTAAGGGAAGCTCACCAGTACAGCCAGCACAAGGCCTACAATTAACATGATGATGGTCCAGGTAGGTTCACTGAGTCCGAAGCCATCCCAGCCGATTTTATATAATAATACAGCCGCATTGATAATGGTTGCCACGCTAACCCATCCAAGATATATGCTGAACGGCAGCTTCACGAGCCAGATTTCGGCCGTTGTGGGGAGGGTGATTGCACGCGTTTTTACATATAGCATGATCAGGGACAACAGAAGCAGAACGATGACGACTAAGGCGAGACCGATTTTGAGATTTTGAAAAGCAAAGATCCACGCTACATTAAAGGCACAGCTTGCTAGAAACCAGTAACCGTGGCGGGTAATGGAGTCTCTTTTCCAAGAAGAGGGAACGAACTGATAGATGACAAAGCCAGCGAGCAGCAGATAGATCAGCCCCCATATAGAGAATGCATAGCCCGAAGGGGTGAGCAATACAGGGTACATATCCGATACTTCCTTGTTGGTTCTACCTCCGATAGGCAGCGCGTTGGAAAGATAATTTACTACGATAACAGCGATGAATCCAATCGCGTTTAACCACTTGTACGGATTGTTACGTGACATTGTGTTTCCTCCTTGGTTTTACAAAAATGAATGAACCACGGGTCAGTCTACAATAAATATACCCAGTTCTTTCGCATTCTAATAAGAAGCCGCAAAAATTCACAGGATCGTTGTCTGGATACCCTGCGGTTTGCCGCGCTCTTATTCGCTGTGCTACGTCTCAATGTACGCTGGTTGAAGCAGAAATATGTTAATGGCATGGACTTCTTTCTTATTCATTTGGCTGGTAAGTTTATCTATATTCGTTCACAACGTTCTGCTATACTCAAATTTAGGACAAATGTAATCGGTGGGAAGACACGGCGAAGCTGCTCCGAAAGGAGGTGGAGCCGTGTCCCTTGATTTGATCGTGAAGATTCTGAACGCTTTATTAAAGATCGTCAGTATTTGTACTGGCCTAAGAACTTTATTCAGCGTTAAGAAGACACGTAAGCACAAGAAAAACCACCGACGATAGGTTGGCCCCTTAATTCGGTGGTTTTTCATGCATTTGAAATTCGCGCCGTGGTCACCCATCGGTCTTTTGTCTGGATATCCGCAATGTTAGCGCATTGCGGATATTTTCATATTACCCAGAATTGCTTTCTAATATGACAATAACATATACTTCAATTCACTACAACTCACTACAAACGTACAATTATCATTTTGATATTGTGATAAAATGCTAATTCTCAGAGGGAGAGGAAGAAGGTTGTTTACGAGAGAAACGATGGAGAAGCAACAAACGTGGTTTTATGTTGTTGCCCTATTCGTGGGAGCAGCGATTGGGCTGGGCACCCCTGAATGGGGGTCAGCGCTGCATTATACGGTTTCACCTGTGCTTGCGATTTTGCTATATAGCATGTTTGCACAGATTCCTTTTTTACAGCTCAAAGAATCCTTATCCAACCTGCGATTTATTGGAGCTTTGCTGGTGGCTAATTTTATCGTAGTGCCTGTGGTCGTGTGGTTGTTAACCCTGGCGTTTCCGCAACCTCCTGCCGTGCTCATTGGCGTTTATCTGGTACTGTTAACGCCCTGCATTGATTACGTCATTGTTTTTACACAGTTGGGTCGGGGCAATGAGAAATTGATGCTTGCTGCAACGCCAATCCTGTTTGTTATACAAATGGTCTTATTACCAGTATATTTGTGGCTGTTCATAGGGAAGGAAGCGGCACAGGTCATGCAGGTGGGGCCTTTCGTGGAGGCTTTTCTGTTCCTGATCGTTATTCCGTTGCTGTTGGCTATTCTTACGCAAGTTGTGACCAAAGGGAAAGCCGGAGGAGAACGGGTGATGAACGCAACCGCTTGGCTGCCTGTACCCATGATGGCTCTGGCCTTGATTGTGGTTGTCGCATCGCAGATCGGGAAGGTCTACAATGATTTTGCTGTAATTGTGGATGTTCTGCCCATTTATATTATTTTTCTAGTTGTTATGCCCTTCATATCACGAATCGTAGTGGCTCTATTTCGATTGAATACAGGCGAAGGCAGGGCCGTTATTTTCAGTGCAGGGACCCGAAATTCACTTGTCGTTCTGCCATTGGCACTTGCATTGCCGCAAGAGTGGGCCACAATTGCTGCCGCAGTGATAGTAACCCAGACGATCGTCGAGCTGGCGGGAGAGTTAATCTATATTCGTATTGTTCCTTCCGTCATACTACGGGATCGCTGATTCCTTTAGAAAAGAAGATCAGGGTGTATCCATTAAGATGCATCCATATATGTAAAAAGGAAAGGGGCAATTCCCTGAGTCATGAACATGACGGGATGCCCCTTTTATCGTTTAACGAATCGAGCACGTTCTAGTAGACGAATTTCCACAGATTCGGCGGCTCAATTAAGCATTTCCGCCAGATAACGTTTTACGGTATTCCCCCGGTGTGATGCCCTCCATTTTTTTGAACACTTTACTGAAATACTTCTCGTCCTGATAGCCGACCATCTCCGAGATTTTTGCAATTCGTAGTGAAGGGTTCTGTAACAGCAGCTTGGCGTTATTGATTCGCAGTTTGCCCAAATACTCCGACCAATTCAATCCGAACTGCTGTTTGAATTTGCGAGATATATATTCGCGACTCAAGTAGAACCGGGCAGCAATCTGCTGCAGAGACAGGTCCTCCTGATAATGAGCATCCATATAACGTGCAATCTCACTCATTGGGTCCGGTGTTGCATGATGATGTGCAGTGAGGGCCTTTCCGGCTGCGAGCAACCGCTGTTCCAGCAGGGAGCGGAGCAAGGGCAGCGATAATAGTCCGTCACGGTCCAAAGGCAACTCGGCGAATGGAATGGATTGTTCATCTATCGCTTCATCTTCATCCTTCGGTGGGGCACCTGCAGCATCGTCGAGCCAACGGCCAATCATCCATTCCATTTCATCCATCCATTGCTGTATCTGCTCCGCTGTTATGACATCGAGCCGGGTGATGGGATCAATCCATTCTGCAACGGCATTGGACACGATGGAAGCGCGCCCGCTCATAGATGCCAGCCGTAAGGACTCCTCAAAGGTAGATAACCGCAGCCCTTTGTTTCCGTTGGAGGACTCCATTGCATCGTGAATACACTGCTTCGTTTGCAAGGCATTGCGTCGCCACAACCGCAAACTAGCTTCCTGATAGGCTCCCGAGGTCCCCGTAGGATAAAACTCACAGCTGGATATACCAAAATGAAGACGGCGTTGAATGGTCTGCTCCAGACCATCGTTCACTTTTTCGAGAATGGTTTGAAGTGTCGAGCATTGACCCCAGTATAGGAGAACGACTTCATCCGGCTGATCAAGCTGGCGGAACACGACACCTTCAGCAGGCGGGGATAACATCTCCGCACAGATATTCAGCACGGAGAATACGAGCAAATCAGGCTGACTACGATATTTTGCCAAGCATTGAGCATCGAGATGGGAAAGGCTGGTGACTGCCACACTGCAACTGTCGATCTGCTTGGGCAGATTTAATTCATCCCGCAGCCGCTGGAATTGGGTGTTATTGCTTCCGCGTCCAACGACAAGCTCTGTGAGCAGTCTGTCATGATAATGCGGACGCATCTGATTGACCACCATGGATTGTCTTGTGGACTGCACACGAACAGCATCGTCTTCTTTCCAGGCGTCGACTGCTCTAAATAAGGATGAATTCAGTTCGTCTGCTTCGACTGGTTTGAGCAGGTAGTCCGTACCTCCATATCGAATCGCATGCCTGACCAGTTCAAAATCATCATACCCGCTGATGACCAGTACCTTGCTGTGCGGGGCATGAACAGATATCCATTCGAGCAGAGCCATACCATCCTTGCCAGGCATTCGCATATCGCTGAGTACAATTTGCGGTTGATGAGCCGTAATGGCAGCGACCGCTTCGTGACCATCTGCCGCTTCATATAAGGTATCAATTCCTGCGGCTTCCCATTGACCAAGCAGCTTAATCGCATCGCGGACGTGTTTTTCATCATCGACAATCAAGGCTTTCATGTTGTTCACTCTCCCGCGTATATTTTGACTATGATCTGCACGCCATTCGGCTCCAGATTGCTAATCGTAAGCGTTGCATTGTATCCCGGAGGTGAGTTCAGTTGGAGTCTGCGCATCACATTACGCAGTCCAATTGACTCGGTTTCGTCCGGTTCCTGTGAGGAATCGGAAGATATAGATGCCGGATGCAACCAACGCTGAATTTCGGACAACTTGTCTTCCGGAATGCGCGGTCCGTTATTTTCCAGCCGAATCTGAATCCAATCGTCAGGCGTTCGCTGACTGGATATGCGTATCCTGCCTTTGCCAGGCTGAACATCCGCTCCATGCTTGAAGTAATTCTCAATTAAAGGCTGCAAGGTCATCCTCGGCATTTCGGCCCGCAGGGTATCTTCGGCAAAATCCAGTTCAACCTCCAGGCGGTCACCGAACCGCTCTTTTTGCAGTTCCAGATAGAGTCGTGCATGCTCGGCTTCTTCGTTCAAAGTGACCCGGGTCTGGTCACGCATGCTGTAGCGCAGCATTTTGGATAGGGAAGATAGCAGCACATACACCCGTTGTCCTTGCTGTTGAAGCGCAAGTGTACCGATGGATTGCAACGTATTATACAGAAAATGGGGATGAATCTGGGCTTGCAGCGCTTTAAGTTGATTCGTTTTATTCGCAATTTCAAGGCGATATTCCCGCAAAATCAAGTTGTTCACCGTATCCATCATATCCCGGAAATGACGGGCCAGCACACCGATCTCGTCCCGACTCGTTAAACGGATATCCACATGCAGGCGTCCTGCCTGAATCTGGTTCATATAACGCATTAATTGCTTGAGCGGTCCGGTGATCCGGATCGAGATGAACAAGGTTGCCACAATGACCAATAACAGCGCAGCAATAGCGATCATGGCATTATTCCACGTTAGAGTGGTGGCACTCGCGTACAGCGTTTCATTCGGAATCTGTTTTACAATGGTCCAGTCTGCAAATTGGCTTCCTAATTGCTGATACACATACATTGAATGATCTTGTTCAAAATGCCCTGAAGCGGTCTGTACTGTCCCTTCACCGGAACGTGCTGAATTCAGCTCAGTCGCTGCTTCCTGCCGTAATGCATCCGTTCCGCTGACTTCCGACTTTCCTTCGAAAATGATCTGGTTCTTATTGTCGATGACATAGATCTGTTCCTTTGTCGGATCATACAGTCTGCTGCAGATTTCGGCAATG
This sequence comes from Paenibacillus sp. 276b, assembly GCF_900107875.1. Lineage (NCBI taxonomy): Bacteria > Bacillati > Bacillota > Bacilli > Caryophanales > Paenibacillaceae > Paenibacillus > Paenibacillus sp. 276b. Next base: position 219,990 of record NZ_FNRR01000005.1, read on the forward strand.
GTATCCATGTTCAAATCGATGGCGAGCACACCCAATCGTTCTGTCGAAGGTACATCCTTGATCACACGGTGAAGGGTAATCACTGTTCTTGGAGGATCATCCGCTGACGCTGCCTTGAAGCCGTAAGAATGACTAAGGTGAGCCGATTCGACCCAGATATCCGGGCTTTTATCGTTCGATTTTCCATGAAGCGAGTCGGAGTAGGCCTGTTTGCGTTCTTCCCGCTTCGGGAAAGGATTGGCAATTAATGTCGATTGATTGGCAGCAAAAGAGTGCAGATACAGCTGGAATACATCGGGCACAGCCGAACGTATCGTCTGCAGAGTGGTGTATACCTCGGCAACTGCGCGATAGTCGCCGGGGATTTTCGCCAGATTTCGCAGAAAATTCGGATCGTTGTACACAGCAAGCGAAGCTCTTGCCACGTTATCCACGTAATTGTTGAGATTGGTGGACGCCTGAAAGATTAGGCGTTTGTTCTCTGCGACGGCCTGCTCACGCAGGGCGGTCTTAGTCTGGATAAACGTCATGCTGATGGATGCCAGCAGCGGGATCGTCGTGGCAATGAGCATAAAAGCGATTAGCTTGGTGCGAATGCTGTAGTATTTTGACATCGTGACACCCCTTCTGGTTGCAGGTTAAGAGAGGACAATATTTTACACCCAACTGTTCACCAGGGTCGGTGTTTCCCTGTGCGAGAATGGGGTTTAATAGAACAAGAGACCAATTTCATCCATCTATAGAAGGGGAGAACGATATGAAGCATCGCAAATCTTCACAGCTGTTACAGCAGCTTGTGTTCGTGGGTCCCTCCATCGTCTTTTTTATTCTCATTATCGTGGTCCCTTTCCTGCTTGGCATGGTATATTCCTTTACCGACTGGAACGGGGTGTCGGCGAACATTCATTGGGTAGGATTCGATAATTTCAAGCAAATTTTTGCGAATGATCCCAAGTTTCTATCTGCGTTTTGGTTTACGGTGCGCTTCACCGTGGTTGGTGTAATTTTGACCAATGTTATCGGTTTTTTCCTGGCGTATTTCCTGACCAAGCCGCTCAAGACGAGAAACTTTCTGCGCACGATCTTTTTTATGCCTAACGTGATCGGTGGATTGTTGCTCGGCTTTATCTGGCAGTTCATATTTGTGAAAGGGTTTTCAGCGGTAGGCGACGTAACAGGTTGGTCCTTCTTTAACCTCCCTTGGTTAGGAGACGAGCCAACGGCCTTCTGGGGTATCGTCATTGTATTTGTTTGGCAGACCGCAGGGTATCTGATGGTCATCTACATCTCGTCCTTGACCAACGTATCACCTGATCTGCTGGAAGCTGCCGAAATTGATGGTGCCAGCCGCTGGCAGGTACTGCGCAGCATTATTTTCCCGCTCATTATGCCGGGAGTCACAATCTGTCTGTTCCTTGCCATCTCCTGGTCATTCAAAATGTTCGATCTCAATCTGTCGCTGACCAAAGGCGGACCGTTTGGATCAACAGAATCGGTAGCTCTGAATATTTACAATGAGGCTTTTGTGAATAATCGGTACGGCATCGGTACAGCCAAAGCACTTGTGTTCTTCGTAATCGTTGCCATTATCACCATGATTCAGGTGCGTGTGACGAAGAGCAAGGAGGTGGAGGCATAAATGGAAACGTCAAAAAATTACCGCTTCAGTACCATTGTAACCGAGATTGTTATGGTGCTCATTGGATTATTGTTCCTGGTTCCGTTTTACTTCCTGTTTGTCAATTCGGTCAAAACATTCGGTGACCTGCTTACCAATTCGGCAGCATGGCCAGAGGTATTCCAATGGGGCAACTATGCGAACGCCTGGGAGAAAATCAAGTTCCCATCAGCGCTGATGAACTCGCTCATCGTCACTGTAGTCAGCAATCTGCTGCTGGTGTTGATCAGCTCCATGGCGGCCTACCGAATGGTACGCAGCGATACACGCTTCAACCGGATTTTGTTCGGCATGTTCATTGCCGCCATGGTGATTCCGTTTCAGTCTATCATGATTCCACTCGTTACCGTAACCAGTAATCTTGGACTGATCGACAGCCTCTTCGGACTCATCATCTGTTATCTCGGTTTTGGCGCACCGATGTCCATCTTCCTGTTCCACGGATTCGTCAAATCGGTTCCGCTCGAAATTGAAGAGGCAGCTCGGGTGGATGGAAGCTCCGCCTACGGCGTGTTCTTCCGGATTGTATTCCCGCTGATGAAGCCGATGTATGTAACTGTCATCATCCTGAATACACTCTGGATCTGGAATGACTATCTGCTGCCATCCCTGATTCTGCAAAGCTCCAATTTGCGTACAATTCCGATTGCGACCTTTGCGCTCTTCGGACAATATACGAAGCAATGGGATCTTGCCCTGCCTGCACTGGTGCTTGGTATCATGCCAATTATCATCTTCTTCCTGCTGATGCAGAAATACATCATTCAGGGGATTACTGCTGGATCCGTTAAAGGGTAAGTGCGAGGGCGGACCGCTCCGTGATCATGTGCGCTTACGGTCGCTGTTGCTCCCCGGTATCCTGAATAAAAAATGCAACGAAGCTGTTATACTGAAACTACTATAGGGAGAGTGTATGTATGAAAAGAATGACCAAGTTGACGTTGCTTATGCTGATTGCTTTTTCTGTAATGCTTGCGGGTTGTGGCAACGGAGATAAGAGTGGAAGTCCTGTCAAAACAGACGGCCAAGGTGGCGGAGAGGCTGCTGCAGGAGACAAAACCATTAAAATCTTTCAATTCAAAGTCGAAATTGCGGAAGCGCTTAACCGTCTCAAAGCGGAGTATGAATCCTCTCATCCAGGCATCAAGTTGGACATTCAGACCGTGGGTGGCGGCAGTGACTACGGCGCTGCATTGAAAGCCAAGTTCGCTGCTGGCGAACAACCGGACATCTTCAACGTTGGTGGTTATCGTGAACTGGACACATGGCTCGAATACCTGGAAGATCTGTCAGGTGAAGCATGGGTAAAAGATGTGCTTGATGTTGCCAAAGAGCCAATGACCAAAGACGGCAAACTGTATGGACAGCCGCTGGCATTGGAAGGCTATGGCTTCATTTATAACAAAGATCTCTTCCAAAAAGCAGGCATCACTGAAATTCCAACGACACTGGAACAATTGGATCAGGCTGCACAGAAACTTCAAGCCGCAGGCATTACCCCGTTCTCCAATGGATATCAGGAATGGTGGGTACTCGGCAATCATAACGTAAACGTGGCATTTGCGAATCAGGCAGATCCGGTGAAATTTATTCAAGGTCTTAACGAAGGTACGGAGAAAATCCCTGGCAATCAGGTGTTCACGGACTGGATGAACTTGCTCGACTTGACGCTGAAATACAGCAACAAAAACCCGCTGACAACCGACTACAACACACAGGTAACCCTTTTTGCCACTGGAGAAGCAGCGATGATGCAGCAAGGGAACTGGACACAGGTACAAATTGATGGCATCGATCCTAATCTGAATCTCGGCATTCTGCCGATGCCAATTACGAATGAACCGAACGACAAATTGTTTGTTGGCGTACCTAACTACTGGGTTGTGAACAAGAATTCGCAAGTGAAACCGGAAGCGAAAGAGTTTCTGGAATGGCTCGTGACATCTGACATCGGGAAACAGTATATGACCAAAGAATTCAAGTTTATCCCGGCGTTCAGTTCCATTCAGGCATCTGAAGAGGATCTGGGTGATCTCGCAACCGATATCATGAAGTACAGCCAGGAAAACAAAACATTAAGCTGGAACTTTAACCGTTTCCCTGAAGGCGTTCCACAAGAATTCGGTAGTACGATTCAGGCTTATGTGGCAGGTAAATCGGACAAAAAAGCCCTGCTTGATGCATTGCAGCAAAACTGGGATAGTCTGAAAAAATAACTAATCCAGATTAACCCTCCATATAAGTAAATAGTGCTGTTCCAAGCTTGAATGGTTATCCACATACTAGTATCCACAGGCTAATGGAGCCATTCGCACATAATTTGGATGAGTAGCCAACTCAAATAGGTCAATCAGAATTTTATTCTGGTTGACCTATTTTTTAGTTTTGGGACTCCGCTAGCGCAGATCGAAAGAATAGCATGAGATACTGCCCCTGAAATGTGGATAACTCCATCATATGTAGTGGCCCAATAACCTATTTAACACAGAGTTAATACTATATGTGGATATCCTGTGTGTAAAATGTTCTAAATGTGGACAAGTATGAGAAAATTGGGGCAAAGATCACTTTTGTTAACTACATAACTTGCGTTTGTTTAATTAGTACTATATAGTTCTATTTATGACAAATCAAAAATCGATCTCAGGTTCTGTGAAATCCAAAAGTTCCAATCCGGTTAATCGGACCAAGGCAGTCGAAGTGGCTGCTCAGTTATTTTTGCGTCAGGGATACAGCTATGTCAGCATGGATGAGGTCGTGCGGGCAAGCGGGGTATCCAAATCGAATATCTATTACCATTTCAAAAACAAGGAGGAATTGCTCCAGGCCGTGGTGCAGTACTGGATTGCCCAGTATGAATCGGAGCTCTACCTGCTGCTCAGTCAGCGTGAACGAGAGGTTACAGAACGGATCTATTCGTTCATGGCGTTACTGTCCGCAGGCATGGAAGGGCGCGATTATAAAGGAAGTTGTCCGTTTATTACATTGTATATGCAGACACCAGCCAGCGCACCCGAAGTGAAAGAAAGCATAGCCCGTTTCTTCCGTGAGCTGCAGCCGATGATGGAAAAGCTGTTGCAGCAAGGGGTGGATCGTGGCGAATTTCGTAAAGGGATTGAGCCGGGACCCGCGGCTGCATTATTTATCGCTGCATTCGAGGGTTCACTTGTACTCGCGGAGACTGCGCGTGATATAGGGATTATTGAACAATCAGCACGTACATTTTGTCAGATGCTTCGGTAAACGAAGCTCTTTTTTTGAATACAAATAGTACTATATAGTACTAAAATAAATAGGGGTAAAAGGGAGAGAGATTAGAAATGAGTATACATAATTCATCATTATCAAATGCAGAACGTAAGACTGACCTCAATCCAGCTATGAACAACATGGCGACTGAATCAACGACTATTTTGATGACGGGCAGTACCGGATTTATAGGCAAGGAGGCAGTGAAACAACTTGGAGACAGTGAAGCGCAGTTATTACTGCTTGTACGCTCTGAATCCAAAGCGAGGATGGTTCTGAATGCATATGGAGTAACGGATTTCAGCCGAATAACGTATATTCAGGGGGATTTGTCAGCTCCAGGCCTCGGTCTGACCGAAGCTGATCGTGAGCGTGCTCATCAGGCCAATATCATAATTCATGCAGGTGGGACGATGGATGTCACATTGCCACCGAAGGTGGCAGAACAGATTTTTATGAATGGAGCAAGAGGCATGGCCGAACTGGCCGAAGAAATCCAGCGTACACACGGATTGAGGCACTTTATCCACGTGGTTGGTTTTATGAGTCCCTATGGAAGGAAGGATTCTCCGCCCATATCTTCAACGAATGAAGATGTTGGGGATAAGTCGAGCGGGCAGAAGTCATTGATTAGAAAAGCCTTCCATTCGGAAAGTGCTTATGAACATATGAAATTCGAAGCCGATCGTTATATTCGACAGCATGCAGAACAACATTCGTATGTCTTATCTGTTGTAAACCCGAGTACAATCGTGGGTCCATATCCCACTGGAGCAACCGAACAAACGGGCGGAATTGGCATGATGATACAGGCGATGAGAAGGCGTAGAATGCCGGTGATTCCCGGTGGTCTACAGCACTGGCTGCCCCTCGTATCCAATGACGTGGTTGCACAGACCCTTGTTTTCCTGACTCAGGACAGCAATCCATCCGGCGGCACATATCCCCTGTTGTCCAGAAAAGCGGACAGTCCGGATATGAAGGAAATGATTCGGTTACTAGCGGCGGAGTTGGATGTATCTGCACCTCGATGGTCAGTACCCCTGCCCATGATCCATGCAGCGATGAAGGCTGGTGGCACAAAGATTAGCGGAATACCGCCCGAATCAATCGCGTTTATTACCAAACAGGAGTTTGAAGTGCAGCAAACGGAGCGGTTGTTTCAGCGAATGGGACTAAAATTGCCTGAAGTTAGTGAGTTATTACCTTACGTAACAGCTGATTTGGATTATCGTTTCAGCTATCCTGCACAGGAGGATTTACCTCAGGGTTGGACTCGAACACGTAAGGGAAGTCTTGCGGTGCTGGTCCATGAGGGCAAGGGGGAGCCTTGGGTGATTGTTCATGGTTTGATGAGCAGTGCTGACGATATGATCCCGCTGGGAGATGCGTTATGGAGTATGACGGGAAACCCGATATGGCTTGTCGATCTTGCCGGATTTGGGCGTTCTCCGGTTCATCGGAACAAGGTAAGAGGGACGGCCTTCAAAGGGCAGGTCGAAGGGGTGCGAAGTGTGCTGGATGAGATACAAGGTCCGGTCAAACTGGTAGGACATTCTGTTGGGGCAGCCATAGCCGCGGCGGTGATGCAGGAGAGTGGACGTGAAAATATTCAGCTTGCCATGCTGCAGCCCGTATGGGGAGCCTCGAAAGATGGTATGCAGCGCCTAATATCAAGACTCCCGAGAAGAATGCTGCAAGGACTGTTATTTCGGATGTCTCCACAGCAATTGGCTGGGCAGTTAAAAAGAGCAGAGGCTGCGGGGATCAATCCAACCGTGCTGGAAGGTTATGCGAGGAGATCTTCTTCTGGTATGAAGTCTCCCCGCATCGCAGGAGCGAATGCTGATTTGCTCCACTGGATACAGTCCCATCCAAATGATAAAGTGTCACAGACAAGTGTAGATGCGCAGCGCACAATTATGGTTTGGGGGACAAACGATAAGGGATACTCGCGCCCCGAAAATATCCATTCATCTGTTCAACGTGTGGAACTTCCCTATGGGCATCACTTTCCCCTGTTTTATGGGGAAGAAACAGCTTCGTTGCTTTTGAAATGGCAAATGAAGAGACGGTAAGCGAAGAAATGAAGTGTGCATTCCCGAAATTACAAAATATTCAGGTCACTCGATAATAAAATGTTAAATTATATTACACATACAGTTAGATAAACGGAATGAAAACGTTATTTTCACTCCCATTTATACTTGTCGCACAATAAAACGATGCTCATTTTGGCAAGGCAGTACATTGTGACCCTCTTCTGAACTGCGATAGACTTGATTTCAAGATCAACAGCTAAGAGGAGGATGTGTACGATGCCACTTCAAAAAACGTTATTGGCACTGGACGCGCTGGACAGCGCTTATGTAAATGGTGAAAGTGTAAAGCAACTATTTGTTCAATATCCACAGGTTTCCGTTGAAGTGCTGACCGTACAAGGGGAAAAGGGAAGTACGGATTTTGTTAAAATCATCATCCCTGGTACAAACGGCAAGTTGTCAGGAGGGCAGGCCCCGACCATGGGGATTGTCGGACGACTGGGTGGAATCGGCGCCCGTCCAACACGCATTGGACTCGTTTCGGATGCAGATGGCGCCGTCGCTGCTGTAGCAGCAGGACTGAAACTCGCCGATATGCAGACCAAGGGTGATTCGCTCAAAGGTGATGTCATTGTGACTACGCATATCTGTCCGGATGCCCCGACTCTTCCGCATGAACCGGTGGATTTTATGGACTCTCCGGTCGACATTTTGCAGATGAACGAACATGAGGTTCTGCCAGAGATGGAAGCTATTTTGTCCATTGATACAACCAAAGGAAACCGGGTGATTAACCATAAAGGCATCGCCATTTCGCCCACGGTGAAAGAGGGATATATTTTACGGGTGAGCGATGATTTGCTCCGAATTATGGAGATGACCACAGGGCAGCTGCCTGTGACTTTCCCGATTACGACGCAGGATATTACGCCATATGGCAATGACTTATACCATATTAATTCCATTTTACAGCCAGCTGTGGCTACACATGCACCTGTTGTAGGCGTAGCCGTAACCGCTCAATCTGCAGTTCCGGGATGCGGCACAGGAGCGAGCCATGAGGTTGATATTGCAAGCGCAGTTCGTTTGGTCGTGGAGACAGCCAAGGAATTCACGAATGGCACCTGTTCTTTCTACAATGTGGAGGAATATAACCTGATTACTCGTCTGTATGGATCAATGAAAGTACTTCAGACACCAGGAATCCAGGCAGCTCCGTCTGCATAGTTTAGTCGAGAAGGTCACGGTTGAAGCGGCAGTTAAATATAATGCTGTGGACATACGTGGCTTCTACAGCCGATCTGATATGTAGGAGGCTATAACATGACCAAGCAGCTAGGCATGATTACGATTGGACAAGCTCCACGAACCGATGTTGCGCCTGTCTTAGAAAAGTACCTGGAGGGGCGGGCGGAACTCCTTCAGGTCGGGGTGCTGGACGGACTGTCGGCAACTCAGATCGCTGCGCTGGCCCCGGAATCGGGTGAATATGTGTTGACTTCCCGTCTGCAGGATGGCAGTGCAGCTATCGTATCCCGTGAAAAAATCAGACCGATGCTGAATCAAAAGATTCGTGAATTCGAAGCCATGGGTGTCTCCAATATTCTGCTGCTGTGCACAGGTTCCTTTCCGGGTCTGCGTTCAGCTAAAGTGCACCTTATTGAGCCTGATCGTATTATTCCTCCAGCCGTACAGGCCATGGCCGATGGCCGCCGTCTGGGGCTTATTGGACCTTTGGCAGAGCAAGCGGGACAGCTTGATTTGAAGTTTTCCTCCCTGGTCCAGCCTGCGTTTGCAGCTGCTTCTCCCTATACATCCGGTGAGGATGAGTTTCGGCAGGCGACGGAATCATTAAAGGGGCGTGTTGAACTCATTTTACTGGATTGCATGGGGTATGATGAGCGCCACCGTCAATGGGTTGCCAATGCCAGCGCAGGAATCCCGGTCATTTTGTCGAATGCTCTAATGGGTCAACTAGTAGCGGAAATGGTCTGACACAGGAGGAGACGAACAAATGAACCAGCAACGAATTGACGTCAGTAAAAATGTTTTGGTGGAATGCCTTGGACTTCGCAGTGGTGAGACACTGGCTGTCGTAGCGGATGATGCCAAGAGAGAACTGGCCGAATCCATATATGAGGCAGGCAAGGCATTGGGAGCAGATGCGGTGCTTATGGTGATGAAGGAACGGAGCAAATCCGGTGAAGAGCCGCCTGCGCCGATTGCCGAAGCGATGAAGCGTGCAGATGTCGCGGTATGCGTAACCCGTTATTCACTAACCCATACGCAGGCGCGTAAACAGGCGGCAGCTGCGGGAACTAGGGTAGCTACGATGCCGGGCATGACGGATGATATGTTCATGAACGGTGCCATTACCGCAGAATATCCCAAAGTGAAGGCTTTGACAGATAAGGTCACGGCCATGCTGAGTGCAGGGAGAAATGTCCGTATCGAGAAAGATGGACACCAGCTGTCATTCTCCATTCAGGGACGTAACGGCGTGCCAAGCACAGGTATGTACCTCAATCCAGGTGAGTCCGGCAATTTGCCTTCCGGTGAAGCTTACATCGCCCCCGTTGAAGGTATTGGAGAAGGTGAAATCCTGGTGGATGGCTCAATTGCAGGAATAGGTGCGATCGGTGAACCTGTTCTATTGACGGTTAGAGAGGGCCGCCTTGTTACGGCAACTGGCGCTGAAGGAGACAAGCTGTTATCCATGCTGGGCGAAGGTGATGGTCGAATTCTTGGCGAGTTCGGCATTGGCACCAATGACAAGGCTCGAATTACAGGTGTTGTCTTGGAGGACGAGAAAGTCTACGGTACGATTCATGTTGCTTTTGGAAGTAACAATACCTTCGGTGGCACAGTCGCAGCAGGTGTTCACATTGATGCCGTTGTGCAGAAGCCGGATGTGTACATTGATGATGTGTTGATTATGCGTCAGGGAGAGCTGCTCGATCAATAATAGAGCAGAATATTCAAGGGATAACCTTGTGGATCAAAAAAAGGGTATGAGAGCGTATGCACAACATATCCACAGTGGGGACCAATGCGTAAATTACGCGGTAGATTTAGCGACAAATACACAACATATTCACAATATATAAAGAGATATCCACATAATTGGGGGTAACTATCAACAGTTTGTGGGTAACATATACACAAGATATCCACAGCCTGGGGAGGAATGCCGATGTTGGGTCTTATCAGAGTGATTACACTTCATCATGAAGAAGATATCCACAGACACGGGGCATTGATTGAAGGACGTTATGGCATTCAGGTTCGGAGTCGCTGCATTCCCGATCAACCGCTGGGGGTATATGATCAGGCCACAGAGCTTGAATCGATTCCCAAAATTGTGGATCTGGCACGAAAACTGGAACAGGAAGGCTGTACCTCTATCGGTATCAGTTGTGCAGCCGATCCGGCTCTTGCAGAAATGCGTGCCGCAGTTCAGATCCCCGTCTATGGTGCTGGCTCATGTGCTGCACATCTTGCGCTCACATCAGCGGCGCGTGTTGGTGTATTGACCATCCTAGAGGAAGTGCCCCTGCTGATCCGAGGAATACTAGGTGATGCTTATATCGGGATGGATCGTCCTGAAGGTGTGGTAACCACGCTGGATCTCAACACGCCTCAGGGGCGAATCGCGGCTATGGAAGCTGCCAGAAGACTCAAGGCGAAGGGTGCTGAGTCCATCGTTCTTGCGTGTACTGGTTTTGCAACGATGGGTTTCGCCGTGGAAGTGGAAAAAGAACTGCATATCCGGGCGCTTGACCCGATCTATTCATTGGGAGCAGCCGTGTCTGCGTTGAATATCTGATCTATGGAATGTCGAGTGTGGGTATTGAATGATTTTATATTTGGGTTGATTTGATTTTGACGCCGATGCAGTGTGGATAACTGCATCGGCGTTATTTGTGTTGGATAAGGTTATCGGGGCTCTTGGAATAGCATGGCGCAGGTGTGCTAGGATCATGGGCATAATTTTTTCTGTTTTCTGATGTGAAGCGATAAAGTAATGAATTTATTTTCCATGCCATCAACTTCTACTAACAACGTACTATTATTGCTGTAATTTATAGAATCAATATATATCATACGTATATCACAGAAATTCCCGTTTTTTTTGATTAGATAGTCTGGTAAACTATCCAAAAAAATTAGATACAGTATGCAAAAATGATTTGCAAATCTGGCTCAGGGTGGTCGATAGGCTTGAAAACGACAGGTATAACACTAAAAGAACTGTTGAATATTCCTATACTCAGCAAGGCCAAAGTCATTAGTGGGCACCAAGGATTGGATCGGGTTGTACGGTTCGTGGATATTATGGAGGTGCCGGATCTGCAAGGATGGTTGCGAGAAGGCATGCTTATGCTGACGACAGCCTATTCGATTCGTGATAATCCCGGCTTGCTCGGAGAACTAATCTATACGCTTAATGAAGCAGGGGCGGCTGCTTTGGCCATCAAGCCTGCGCGTTTTCTCAAAGAAATCCCGAAAGAAGCCGTTGCAGCCAGTAATGACTGTGGTCTGCCCATCATTGAAATTCCTCCGGAGATACCCTACATGGATATTACGCAACCTGTTATGGAATTGGTACTGGATCGACAGGCCGCACTTCTCCGCAGGTCAGAGGAAGTATATCGGACACTGATGACAATGGTACTTGAAAACAGCGGAATTCAGGCGGTGGGGGACAATGTCGCCGAGCTGCTTCAGGCACCTGTGGGTGTTATCGACAATGCTGGTCAGATGATTGTGTCTTCACCGCCGGATTATGACTGGAAAGAAGCGGTGGACCCACTCGTATGGGAGATAAATCTGGATCGGCGGAAGGTTGCCCGACTGCTGGTGGACAAGGACTCCCTGGATGAAATGGAACAAGTCGGCATTGAGCAAGCCAGATTAGTATTATCCCTGGAATTGATGAGAAACAAGGTGGCGGAAGATACCGAATTACGTCTTCGAGGCAATTTCATTGACGAACTGCTGACACCGCCTCTGCTGTTGCCACATGAAGCCGAATCAAGAGGCCGCAAGCTTGGCATGAATCCGGAGCATTTATGGGAAGTAGCTGTGATGGAAGGGGAGACTGCTCCGGATGAAGACCTATTGACCGAATTGCTTGGTCAGGAGGCCAGAAAACGGAGGGTAGCGCCTCATATTGAGTTTCGGACCAACAGGGCAGTGCTCTTCTTGCCAACACCGGAGTCCCGGGATACGACATGGAAGGATGACGTTCAATCCTGGTCTGATACGATTGGGCTATGGCTCGAAGATCCGGCTAACAAGCTTGGACAATTCAGGACAGGCGTAGGCACCCAGGTTCCACTTTGGAATATGCATCAAAGCTATGGCGAGGCCAGAAATGCACTGCTGGTATCCTCCCGCTTGTCGGGTGGGCGTACAACCCGGTTTGAGGATGTGGAGGTATATCATTTGTTGAGCGAAACGGCGAATGAACCAGGTTTTGCGGCATTGTTTGAGCGGAAACTGGGGAAATTGCGTGCTTATGATGATGAACACAGTGGGGATTTGCTGCGTACGTTTTTTTATTATCTGGAGAGCCGGGGCAGCTTGATCGAGACAGCAAATCGCCTCTATATTCACCGGAATTCCGTGAAATACCGACTGGAGCGAATACGGGATATTACGGGCTTCGACCTGAATCATCCGCGTGAACAATTTGTCTGTCATCTGTGTCTTGTGTACTACTACATGAAGCAGGATAAACAAGAGGTGTAGGTCCTGCCAATCGGATACTCTCTTCTACAGCAAAATCAACAAAGGATGATATGGTAGATATAGGTCGAAAAATAGCGAACTATGTCTTAGGGTGTGATTTAACATGACATAAATAGGAGACATTAGTGCACAATCGACAAACGGTTGTGCTTTTTTTTAGCTAAAAGGGACGTAGTTCGACGCTCGGATTCTAGGTAAAATAAGCACAATTACAAAGAAGAGACGGATAATCAGACAAGTTTTCAAGACTGGGCCGTCCACAGAGAACCGTAAAACAGCAAGTGAGACATCAGAGTTAAAGGGGTTGATCGATTGTTTGCTTACACGCTCCGAAGGCTGCTGCAGATGATTCCGGCGCTGATCGGCATTGTGGTGATTACCTTCATCCTGTCCCGTGTTCTTCCGGGAGATCCCGCCATTGTCATGGCTGGCGAACAGGCCACGGATGATGTCATTGCCAAAATCCGAATGGACATGGGATTGGACAAGCCATTATTTGTACAGTTTTTTAGTTACGTGGGACAGTTGCTTCAAGGGAATCTGGGATTCGCCTACCATACCGGTCATACGGTACTGAGTGATTTCGCTACCCGCTTTCCGGCAACCATTGAGCTGACATTAGCCAGTGTGATTATAGCCATCTGTGTTGCGATTCCGGTAGGCATTATCGCTGCAACCCGAAAAGAGTCCTTTATCGACCACATCTCCAGGGTGTTCTCACTGATTGGAGCATGTGTACCGATTTTCTGGCTGGGACTGCTGTTTATTTACATCTTCTATTCCATCCTCGGCTGGGCTCCAGCTCCAATGGGACGCATCAGCGGAGACCTCAACCCACCGACGCATATCACCGGATTGTACGTGGTAGACAGTCTTATGACCGGAGATATGGTTGCACTCAAAAGCAGTCTTGCTCATTTGCTGCTTCCGGCCATATGCCTGAGCACAGGGACAATGGCGATTGTGGCGCGTATGACCAGGTCCAGCATGCTGGAAGTCATCGGACAGGATTATGTACGTACCGCACGAGCCAAGGGCTTGAGCGAAACCGCGGTCGTTGGCAAACACTCCCTGATCAATGCCTTGATTCCCACGTTGACCGTTCTTGGCCTGCAGTTTGGCGGATTACTCGGTGGTGCGGTTATCACGGAAACTATCTTTTCCTGGCCCGGTGTCGGCGGTTATGTTACAGATTCGATTCTGGCTGCCGACTATGCACCAATTCAGGCATTCACACTGGTAAGTGCCATTCTGTTCAGCTTTATAAATCTGGCGGTGGATCTGGTCTATGGATTGATTGATCCACGAATCCGTTATGAATAGGGTCGCCGCGAAAGGAGGAGTACCGCTGTGAGTACTGCCGCACCGACTTCCATGGGAACCAAACCTGCACCAGCGGTTGTTCCCAAACCCAAAACCTTTCTGAGATTGTTGCTCCGCAATCGGCTCGCTGCTATTGGTCTAGCCTTTATAGTCATGTGGACTGTCATCGCAGCTATTGCCCCCTGGATTGCCCCTTATGATCCGTACGTGACGAATACGGCTGTGAAGCTGGAATCCCCATCAGGTGGTCACTGGTTTGGTACGGATAACTATGGTCGTGACATTCTGAGTCGTGTTCTGTATGGCGCCAGAATCAGCATCTGGACAGGCTTGATTGCCGTCAGCATCTCGTTTGTCATCGGGGTTCCGCTAGGCGGAATTGCTGCTTACTACGGCGGACGTACTGGCAATATCATCATGCGGGTGATGGATGTGTTGCTTGCATTTCCCTCGCTGGTACTCTCCATGGCAATTGCGGCTTCCATCGGCAACGGACTGACGAGTGCCATGATTGCTGTAGGGATTGTAGGTATTCCCGAATTTGCCAGATTGATGTATGGGCAGACCGTATCCCTGCGCGAAAAGGAGTACGTTGAGGCCAGCAGAGCCATTGGTGTCAGAGACAGAGTGATTCTGTTTCGCCATATTTTGCCGAATGCTTTGGCACCGCTGTTGGTACAAGCCACGCTTGGTATGGGCTTTGCCATCTTGACGGCATCCAGTTTGAGCTTTCTCGGTCTTGGCGTCAAACCGCCTACAGCCGAATGGGGGGCCATGATCTCTGAAGGTCGGGAGTATATCATTTCCGGACAATGGTGGCTGGTAACATTCCCTGGACTGGCTATAGCCACATCCATTCTTGGCTTTAACCTGCTCGGAGATGGTTTCCGTGATGTACTGGACCCAAGGTTGCGTTCGGGAAAATAGGGGTTAGTGTCATCGGTCCCTATAGAACCGATTCATAGATAGCTGGATGGTGGAACCAACTTGCGGGGAATACCTGAAATAAAGGCAGGCAAGGTTCCATCACCGGCAGTAGGCAGATTGAATGCTGCTGTGGTTGGTATCAGGAAATGGGTAATTTGCTTTCCAAGGTACTGGTCCACGCATTTACTTTGTCTAATAAAAGCTGCAACGTTTTACAGTATCACATCATAAGACTGGTACAAAAAGGGGAGGAAACTAAACATGAAAAAGCTCAAATGGTTTTCTGCAATGATTGCTCTTACCGTTGTTCTTGGTGGCTGTGCCAGTAATGCCAACCAGCAACCTGCGGCATCCGGCTCAGGAGAGGAAACAAAACCCGCGCCAACACTGACGGTTGCTTACTCTGAAGGTGGAACCACGATGGACCCGGCGGAGGCGAATGACCTGACCTCGGACACATTGGTACTGGCAACCTATGACCAGTTGGTAACCTATGGTGTCAAAACGGTGGATGGTGCTGATGTAGCCAACACGGAGGATATTCAGCCTATGCTCGCCGAGAGCTGGGAAGTGTCTGATGACAATACAATGTATACATTCAAAATCAAAAGCGGTCTGAAATTCCAAAGTGGAAATCCGGTCAATGCGGATGCGGTTGTGTACTCTTTTGACCGTGTATCCAAGTCCAGCTCCGGCAGCTTTCTATACGGAATGGCCGACATCAAGAGCGTGACCGCCAAGGACGACTCCACCGTCGAGATCGTACTGAATAAAGCAAACCACATGTTCACCCAGATCATTGCCATGTATACCTTCTCCATTGTGGACCAGAAGTTGGTCGAGGAAAAAGGTGATGATTATTTGAAAACAAATGCTGCCGGATCAGGCCCGTTCACGCTTGAAAAATGGGACCCGGCCAGTGAAGCGGTCTTCCAGGCCAACAACGACTACTGGCAGGGAGCACCGAAACTTAGCAAAGTCACGCTGAAATTCACGAAGGAAGCCTCCAACCGTGTTCTGCTGCTGAACAAGAGTGACGTGGACATGGCAATCGAGATTCCTCCAAAAGATGTTGCAGCTTTGCAGGAGAACAGTAATTTGGCCATCAAGTCGAATGCGAGTAACCGCATTTTGTTCTTCGCGATGAACAACAATGTCAAACCGTTTGATAATGAAAAAGTGCGTCAAGCCATCAACTATGCGATCCCTTATGACCAATTGATCAACGATGTCATGTATGGTCAGGCCAAAGAGATGAAGAGTGCTGTAGCGAGCAACACACCGGGCTTTACGGATGCAGGCTATGTGTACGAGTACAATCTGGACAAAGCCAAGGAATTGTTGAAAGAAGCAGGGTATGCAGAAGGGTTCAGCTTTGACTTTACACTCGGTTCCGGATTTGACGATTGGGAGTATGATGCGGTTCTGATTCAAGCAGAACTGGCCAAGATCGGTGTCAAAATGAACATTAACAAAGTTGCTCGTGCGCAGTTCCTGGAACAACAAAAAGACGGGAATTTAGTCTCTTACATTTCCAAATGGACTTCTTTTGTTAACGATCCTGGATACCATTTGGGCTTCCTGCTCTACGGTGAAGGCTCTTCCAACTACATTCATTACAATAATGCGGAAGTTAACAAACTGTGGGAAGAAGCAGGCGCCGAACCGGATCAGGTGAAACGCAACGAGCTATACATGAAGGCACAGGAGATTATTACGACAGAAGCGCCATGGGCGTATCTATATGAATACAACCGGGTTGTCGGCATGAATAACAAGGTCAGCGGATACGTGTATTACCCGGATGAGGTTCTGCGTTTCTACCCACTTAGCAAAGAGCAGTAAACGAACGGACGATTTGGGGGACAGGCAGTCATGCCTGTCTTCTGACGATTCGTACTGATCATAATGCAGCCATTATTGAAAGGAGCCTGAACGGGATGGATTGGAAAAGGAAGGTACTTGATGCAATCGAGGAAGGTCAGGATGAATTACTGGAGCTCTGTTCACAACTGATTCGTTTTCCGACGGAGAACCCTCCAGGGGATTCGCGTGAGATTAGTGCTTTTATTATCGAATATTTGCATCAGGCCGGAATTGACACCAAAGTACATGCGGCAAACGAAACGATGTTTAACCTGATCTCGACGTTGAACGGAGAAGGGGCAGACAAGTCAGACAAACATCTGATTTTCTGTGGTCATACGGATGTTGTGCCAGCCGGGGATCTTTCTCGTTGGGATTTTGATCCGTTCTGCGGTGAAATCAAGGACGGATATATGCTTGGACGCGGGGCATCCGACATGAAAGGTGGGCTTGCCGGCTTAATCTTTGCGACGGTTATTCTGGCAAAGTTGAATGTGCCTTTGCGCGGAGATCTGTCGCTAATGATTGTTCCGGATGAAGAAACAGGCGGTGACCTGGGGGTACCATGGGTTCTGGAGCGTGGACTTGCAACCGGAACTGCCGCGGTAATTGCAGAGCCATCCAGCCCGCAGCATCCAACCATTGGACAAAAGGGGAGCTGCTGGTTTGAGTTTACGGTGGAAGGTACACCGGGTCATGGCAGTCTTCAACCCATTGTAGGCGATAATGCGATTGTGAAGGCAGCCAAAGGCATTGAAGCATTGCAGCGTCTATGGGACATCAAGCCAGACATCCCTGAAGAGGTGAAGGATATTATCCGCATCTCGCAGGAATATGCGCGTGATCGGGAGAAGGCAGGTCTGGCCTATCAGGTGTTCGACCATGTAACGGTGAATATCGGTTCAATTCAGGGTGGAACCAAGGTGAATGTGGTAGCGGATCGCTGCACAGTTCAGGTGGACTCCCGCGTTCCATTTGGTGTGGATTACCGCGATGTATTGGACCGTGCTCGCTCGCTTCTGCTTGAAGCAGGAATAGAATCGGAGCTGAAGCCGTTTGGCTTCCAGGGCAACGCCAACTGGACTCCAGCACATGAGCCAATAGTGAGCCAATTGGTGGAGAGCATCAGTGAAGTGAGCGGCGAAGAGGCGTACGGTGTGCTGCAATGGGCATCCAGCGATGCACGCCACTTCCGTAATCATCAGATTCCGGTATTGCAATATGGTCCGGCAGAGCTGTCCACGATTCATAATTTTAATGAAAAAGCACCCGTATGGCAGATTATCCAGTGCGCCAAAGTGTACGCGCTGAGCGCGCTTAAATATTTAGGCGTGGAAGGTATGGAAGATGAGACGTCATTGAAGAATTTGAATGGTGCGGCTTCCGAAGAAGCCACGACGTCCAAGCGCTAATTCTTTTTAAAAGGAGCAAAGTTAAAGGTTCAGAACGTAATGGCATGGGAGGGGAACAACATGACTGAACTGCTCGAAGTTTCGGATTTGCGGACAGAGTTCATTACGGATGCAGGTGTGATACGCGCCGTGGACGGGATCAGTCTTTCCATACGGCAGGGTGAAACGCTGGGTATTGTCGGAGAATCGGGATGCGGGAAAAGTATTACATCGTTATCAATCATGCAGTTGCTCCCCAAAAAGATCGGCCGTGTGGCGTCAGGGGAAGTCCGTTTCCAGGGGAAAGACATGCTTAAGCTGTCTGGGCGTGAAATTCGCCGAATTCGGGGTAACCGAATGGCTATGATTTTTCAGGAGCCGATGACCTCACTCAATCCGGTATTCAAAATCGGCAAACAAATCTCGGAAGCGGCACGATACCATCTGAAGCTGGGCAAAAAAGAGGCTTGGGCACGGTCGGTTGATATGCTTCGCAAAGTCGGCATTCCCCGTCCTGACAAAATTGCAGAACAATACCCGCACCAGCTCTCAGGTGGCATGCGCCAACGGGTGATGATCGCCATGGCGATGGTATGCAGCCCGCAGCTGCTCATCGCAGATGAACCAACAACAGCCCTGGATGTGACCATCCAGGCACAGATTCTGGACTTGATGCGTGACCTCCAGCGGACGGAAAATATGGCAATCATGATGATCACTCATGATCTCGGTGTTGTAGCTGAGATGTGTGATCGCGTCATGGTGATGTATGCCGGGCAAGTGGTGGAAGAGACGGATGTCAAAACCCTTTTTGCCGATCCCAAGCATCCATATACTCGCGGTCTCTTGGCTTCGCTGCCGCAGCTTGCGGGGGATCAGGATCGTCTTCAATCCATTCCAGGTCAGGTACCGAATCCCGTCCATATGCCGTCCGGCTGTCGCTTTGCTCCTCGTTGTCCGGTGAAGGAAGCACGGTGCGAGACAATACAACCTGAATTACTGGAGACAGCACCAAGTCATAGCTGTCGCTGTCTGCTGCAACAGGAGGGGATTATATGAGTGCGATATTGGAAGTCAGAAACCTCAAGAAGCATTATCCTATCCGCAAGGGCCTGTTCTCCAAACAGGTCGGTGCCGTCAAAGCCGTCGATGGTGTAACGCTGTCTGTGGAGCGCGGGGAAACACTCGCCGTGGTTGGAGAGTCCGGTTGCGGAAAATCCACCACGGGGCGTGCCATCCTGCGTCTGATTGAGCCGACGGATGGCGAGGTGTTTTTCGAAGGAAAGGATGTACGGAAGCTTCCGCCAGAAGAGCTGCGCCGTTTCCGTACGGATATGCAGATGGTGTTCCAGGACCCATACGCTTCACTGGATCCGCGCTGGACGGTACAGCGCACACTGGAGGAGCCGCTGCTCACCCACCATAATCTGAAAAAAAACGAGTTGAAAAGCCGAATCGAAGAGCTGATGGAAGTGGTCGGACTATCCCCCTATCAGGCACATCGCTTTCCGCACGAGTTCTCGGGTGGACAACGTCAACGGATCGGGATAGCCCGTGCTCTCGCTTTGAATCCCAAATTCATTGTGTGTGACGAGCCCGTGTCAGCGCTGGATGTGTCCATTCAGGCTCAGGTGCTGAACTTGATGCAGGATCTGCAGGAACAATTCGGACTGACGTATATGTTCATCTCTCATGACCTGTCTGTCGTTAAGTTCATCAGTGATCGTGTGGCTGTCATGTATCTGGGCAAAGTGGTTGAGCTTGCGCCCACTTCCGAACTGTTTACCGAAGCACTGCATCCATATACCAAAGCATTGATGTCCGCTGTTCCGGTTCCTGATCCGAATGTGCAAAAGGAACGAATCGTCCTGGGCGGCGATGTGCCCAATCCGGAAAATCCACCTTCCGGCTGCACGTTTCATACTCGTTGTCCGTATGTGAAGGACGAATGCCGCTCTGTTATCCCGGAGCTGCGGGAGATTTCACCAGGACGCCAGGTGGCATGCCATTTGTATTAGAAGTGATTATTTGAACTGAAAAATACGATCAGAAAATGCAAACAAACTCCAGTTTACTTGGGTTCTGTTTGCGTTTTTCTTTTTTTATCTTCTCTTCTGCCATTATTTCTGACGATAGCATCTACATATTAAGAAATGGGTAAAAATTTTTCTCCCTTCAACCGATATAAACACAGAGAATGCAACATGAAATGTAATTATTCATGATCAAGATGACTATAAAAAGCTTCTATTTTAAACTGAAGACAAGAAGGGTATGAAAACATCTATGGATGAGGAAGTTCAAATTCAATACATCAATTTCTCGGTCGGAAATCAGATTTGTGCGCTTCGTATTGATGAAGTTCATGAAATTATCAAAATGCTCCCGGTAACCACCGTTCCTTTTGGCAGTCCTGAGATTAAGGGTTTCACGCCCTTGTACGGCAAAGTGGTCTCTGTTGTGAGTTTACGCGTCCTGCTCGGCTTGCCTGACGAGCAGACTACACCTTCTACTCGTATCATTGTTGTGCCTTACCACGACGATTATGTACCGCTCGTCGTCGATTCCGTGGATTCCGTGGTGATGTATGATCGGTTTGAAGAGCCTACAGAAGAATATCGTCGTTACACAACGGGAATATTTAAGGAAATCGCACACAATGACGATCATGAAGCCGGTATTCTTAATTTGGATGTATTGCTCGGTAATTTAACCAAATTGCAGTAAACGCACGCTGAAATGTTATATACAAAGCACATAACCGCTTGATTATAATAATGCTCCTTACCCCTTTGTGGGGATGAGGGGCATTTTTTATTGTGATCACCTTATCCTTAATGCAATGACGCGGTGTGTTTCACCTTTTAACAGGCATACATAATATAGTATGAAGTGGTTTGAAGATGGTTTTTTGAAGTAATGTAGCACTTTTTATCCGTAAAAGTTTTTAAATCCGAGCATTTTCGTATATGATGGAGAGTAACAATGCGAAGGGATGACGGGAGACTGTAATGATGCAATCGCTGTATGGAGTATGGCTTGGTGACGTATTTTTTTGTTTTTCCGGTGAAACATCGGAACCACGTGTGGATGCGTGGAGCCACGTGGTACGGAAGCTGAATTTTGGCGACGGGGGTCGTCTGTTTCAGCCTGCCGCTCTGCGTCTTGCGGAGCTTCGTTGGCCCAATCCGATGCGTAATGCCGCGGAAGCGAAGGGTACGAAGCGACGTCAATTGCTCGGACGGACGTTGGAAGGGCTCGCAATCTCGCCCAAAGATACATTCAAGCTGCTGCTCCATTGGGACGACAGTATATTGAATGCGGCAGGAATTGAGGCCGGAGAAGAGATTCGCTACTGGGTAAAAGCAGCACAGTTTACACAGGAACTGCTGCTGCGCGGAGAATTTGCTCCGTCCGCTGAGTTTGCGGCCAAGACGGGGGCGCGTCGTCGCACCGGACAGGAAACGCTGACAGGTGTATGGCGTCCACGTCTGTTGCAGGAAGCGGATGTAGAACGATTCCGGGAGTTGGCGGAATCTATGCCGCCGATCGGATTGTCTGCTCCCGGAGCATACGCATCTTCTGAACCGGAATCACGGGAGGAAGCGGGAGCGGCCGTATTATTCTCATTTATGAGTGGAATGATCCATGCGGTTGTCACGGGTGAGATGGAAAGCATGGACAGTGAGCTGTCTCGTTACCGCACGCCATTCCGGCGTGGGTCCTCTCCGGTAGCAGAGCTGTGGTGGAATAGTCTGATCTCGATGTTCCGCCCGGTGACGGTGCAGGGACCTACGGAGGAAATGGCAGAACTCATTGGAACGCTGCAAGAAGCTGGCGGTACAGCGAAACCCGTGGTAGGCAGTGAAGAAACGGCTCCTACGGAAGGTGAGTTGAAGCTGGTACTGCGGTTGGAACCGCCCTTAGGTGATCATGAATCATTGTGGGGGATTACCTTCTGGGCAGACAGTGTGCAGGAATCTGGCCTGAGATTGCCTGCACGTACGATCTGGGCACATCCGGAACGAGATCTGGACCGAGGCAAAGTACGTTATATTTCAGCTGCAGAACAGCTCCTGATGGCGCTGGGGCATGCATCAGAACTGGCACCGGAGCTGGAAACGGCGCTTCTTCATGCACGACCGGAAGGAATGAAGCTGGAACAGCAAGCCTTTTTTGAATTTTTGACCTATGCTGTGCCTCGTCTGCAGAAGGCGGGAGTAACGGTGTTAATGCCTTCCCGCTGGAGCCGTGCAGGGAAACGCCGCGCTGGACTGCGTCTGCAAATGCTCAATCGGGGAATAGAAAGACCGGTTGGGGCCCCGTCTGCACTGGGTATGGAGCAGCTGGTTGCCTTTAAGGCAGAACCGATGCTGGACGGCAAACCTGTTACGGCGGAGGAGCTGGCTGCCCTTGCAGAAGCAACGGTACCTTATGTGATGTTCCGCGGCGAATGGATTGAAGTGGATACAAAAGAGATTCGTCAGGTTCTGCGTTATATGAAAAAAGAAGAAGAACAATATATGCCACTCTCCGAATGGCTGCATCTGGCAGCGGAAGAAGGCGAAGATACGGCATGGAAGGGGCTTTCCGTCTTTGGTGCGGAATCCGAGGGGCTGCTATCCTTTTTGCTCGACGGACAGGTGCTCCGCAGTATTGAGCCTCGGCAGGTTCCGGCAGAGCTGCATGGCGAGTTGAGACCCTATCAAGAGCGCGGGTACCAATGGTTATCCGCCATGCGTGAGCTTGGGTTCGGAGTATGTCTTGCCGATGATATGGGACTGGGGAAAACGATTCAGGTTATTACCTGCCTGCTGGACTTGAAACATGAGGAACAGCAAGCCGCGGCGGAGGAAGCACGTGAGCACGAAGCGTTTATGGGGATGGAAGAAGAATCCGCGAACGTTGAACAGCCGCACGTGCATGATGCGCATCTGCCTGCACTTATTGTGTGCCCTACCTCGTTGCTTGGAAACTGGCAGCGTGAGCTGAAGCGGTTTGCCCCGAATCTGTCGTTATATATTCACCATGGCGGACAACGGTTGCACGGCAATGCCTTCCAGGCAGAAGCGCAGTCCCATGATATTGTGCTGACGACCTATCATCTGGCTGGCCGGGATGGCCCGGATCTGGCTTCGTTGCACTGGTCTACCGTTGTGCTGGATGAGGCGCAATATATTAAAAATTACCGTACAAAGCAAGCTCAAAGCGTCATGCGTCTGTCTACGCCGCATCGCATTGCGATGACGGGTACGCCAGTGGAGAATCGACTAAGCGAACTGTGGTCCATTTTCCAATTCCTCAATCCGGGGTATCTGGGTACGGCTTCTTCATTCCGCCAGCGCTATACCGGACTGGGACCATCCGAAGAAAATGCAGCTTCTTTGCGTGAGCTTCATCGGCTTGTATCGCCCTTTATGCTGCGTAGGCTGAAAAGTGATCCGGATATCCGTAAGGATCTGCCGGAGAAGCTTGAACTGAAATCCTATTGTTCCCTGACACCAGAGCAGACCGTTCTGTATCAGCGGGTGGTGGATGATCTGATGGGCGGATTGGATGGACGAAACGGTATCGCCCGTAAGGGAATTGTGTTGTCATCACTGACCAAGCTGAAGCAAATCTGTGATCATCCGGTGCTGGCGGACAGCAGCCGGAAGGAACATGGCAAGGCTGAAGCATCCGGAAAAATGGAACGTTTGCTGGAATTGGTGGATGCG
Organism: Paenibacillus sp. 276b; assembly: GCF_900107875.1. Taxonomy (NCBI): domain Bacteria; kingdom Bacillati; phylum Bacillota; class Bacilli; order Caryophanales; family Paenibacillaceae; genus Paenibacillus; species Paenibacillus sp. 276b. Next base: position 243,937 of record NZ_FNRR01000005.1, read on the forward strand.
ATCCGTGACAACGGGGAATCTGCGCTGATTTTCACTCAGTATGTGGCGATGGGGGAACTGCTCGTATCCAGGCTTACACAAAGGTATGAGGAAGAACCGTATTTCCTGCATGGCGGCGTTTCGAAGTCGCAAAGGGATGATATGGTGGAAACTTTCCAAAAAGGGGAGGGCCCATCATTGTTTGTCCTGTCTCTTCGTGCCGGGGGTGTGGGCCTGAATCTAACGCGTGCCAGTCATGTCGTTCACTACGATCGCTGGTGGAATCCTGCGGTGGAGAATCAGGCGACAGACCGGGTATTCCGAATTGGGCAGAATCGAAACGTACAGGTGCATAAGCTGATCTGTCAGGGTACCCTGGAGGAACGGATTGATGAGCTGATTGAGAGTAAAAAGGCACTTTCTGAGCAAGTGGTCGGTTCTGGTGAGAACTGGTTGACCGAGATGTCGGATGATGAACTGCGCGGTCTGATCTCGCTTCAGGGCGAGACATGGCTGTAGGTTGCGAGATAAATAGTACATGCAAAATATAGTGACAGGAAGGGGGATTGTTGTGAGCGAAAAATGGAATGTGGAGCTGCATATGTCCCCCGGTGGATGGACAGCAGAAGTAAGTGCGGCGTCTGATGCAAGCAAAGAGGTATTAGCAGCCGCAGGCAAGACTGAATCAGCCGAAGGCTTGTTCACAGTAACAGGCACGCTGCAGCAGTTCAGTGAAGCTGAACGCGAGGCTGTGCTGGCACAGCTGCGCAAGCGTCCACTGGCGCTGTACGCGCTGCTGCGCGGCGGCCCTGCCCCGGCGGAGCTCGCCGGGCTGCTGCCCGCTGCGCCAAGCGAGGCAGAGCAGGGCACAGCCGCGGGCGGCTCGCTTAGCGCGGGCGGCGCAGCGACGTGCACCTGCGGCCGCACGGGCTGCGCGCATGCCTCGGCCGCTGAGCGCGCCGTTGCCGCGCGCTTCGCGGCTGAGCCGCTGCTGCAGCTGGCGCACGCCGGCCTGCCGCGCGAAGCGCTGCTCGCCGGCGTGCTGGGATCATGGGCGGAGGAACTCGCCCATGATCCCAGCGGCCCCGGCCGCGCAGCCGAAACGGCCGGCCGCCCGCAGGCGCGGGGCGGCGAAGGCGGCGCAGCCGTCGGCGAGTGGATCGCCGAGGCAGCCGCGGACGGCGCCATGCACCAGCCGGGGCCTGGTTTCGGCGCCGTGAAGGTGCGGCTGGCGCAGCCGGGGAAACCCCCGGCAACGCCGGAACTGGCGGCGCTGCTGCCAGGCGTGCCTGCCACCGCAGGGCTGGCATTGATCCGCGAGCGCGTAGCTGCGCGGATGTGGGAGGCTGTCCAAAAGAAGAAGAAGAAGGACAGCCCGGCAACCAAATGATGCATCATTCAGAGCGGGGGAGATCTTAGATCATCCCCCGCTTGTTTGTGATGTGCATCGGCATAATCCTTTTTATCCAAAATGGAAATATACATTTTTAATTCGCTTCTATGGCGTTGAACCTTGGGATAGGGCTCTAAAAGTCCAAAAAACGACCGTACAAGCTGTACACCCGGCATATCTTTAGGGTGACCTCCTCTCAAGGAGGTCTTTACCGGTGGAGCTTCGCTGCAATTTAAGGTATACTGTCGCAGGGGAAGACAAGCCCACATGCACGAATACTGCAATCATTATTACAATATGCGATAGGAGTTTTTACATGAAATTACGTACAGGACGACAGCGCCAAGTTGCGGTTATGCTGTCCTCACTTATGATATGCGGAGCTTTGTTATCCGCTTGCCAGGACGGTTCGGGCTCAGAGGAGAACCAGAATCTGAACGCAGCAGGAAGCGCACAGCAAGAGTCGGACGGTACCACGGTTCATTTGACTGAGGATACTGGCAAGGATGGCAGCAACACAGACAGCTCATCTTCGGACAATAACAATGATGATACGGATAGTGGTTCCGGCGATGCTTCAACTGGGGGAGAGGGTTCTTCTGACGCAGGCAATGGAGCCACATCAGAGGATCCCCTAATGGAGAAACGCAGCATTAGCGCGCTGCAAACGACGATTGATGCACAAGCGGTAGTGACCAATTCAGAAGCGATGACAGTGATCGTTAACAAACAGCGCAGCTTGCCAGAAGGATATGAGCCGGATGATCTGGTTGAGCCTAACGTACCTTTTTCCTTCGACGGGCCGCATGAAAAGCGCCATATGCGCAAGGAAGCTGCTGAGGCGTTGGAGAAGCTGTTCGCCGGTGCCAAAGCGGACGACATTGAGCTTCGTGCGGTATCTGGATATCGTTCTTATCAGCGTCAGGTTTCGATCTATAACAACAATGTCAAAACCAAAGGTAAAGAATACACGGATCGTGTAAGCTCTGTGCCAGGCCACAGCGAACATCAGACCGGACTAGCAATTGACGTTTCCAGTCCAAGTGTAGGCAATGCCATAGAAGAGGTGTTTGGCACATCGAAAGAAGGCCAGTGGTTGGCTGAGCATGCAGCAGAATATGGGTTCATCATCCGTTATCCAAAAGGTGAGGAAGGGATAACCGGCTATGTGTACGAGCCATGGCATATTCGCTATGTCGGCACTGATCTGGCTCCTGATGTTGTGAAAAGTGGACTGACACTTGAAGAATACTTTGATGAGGCTAATATCAAGCTGTAAGCCTGGTGCTTCATCTTTTGATTGAAGACTAGGATCTCAATTTCATAGAGCCCCTGAATGATTCACCCTTGTCCAAGGCACGGGAGATCACTTCAGGGGCTTTTTGGTTTGAGCTAAATTCAGTTATATCCTATTTTATTTGCTTGTTCAGCAGGTCGGCAGGCTGATATGATTCATGTTTAATCAGGAGTCCAAATCACATGTAAAGCGAGGGAAAGCAGAATGAACAGACAGCAAGTGTTTACCGGTTCTCCATGGGAGCCGCTTGTAGGATATTGCCGTGCCATTCGTGTTGGCAACCGAATTGAGGTTGCGGGTACTACAGCCATGCAGGACGGTGTTGTGGTTGGAGCAGGTGATCCATATGCACAGACGAGATTTATTTTGCAGACCATCGAAAATGCACTGAAAGAATTGGGAGCAGACATGTCTCATGTCGTGAGAACCCGCATGTTTGTTACCGACATTTCCCGTTGGGAAGAAGTGGGCAAGGCTCATGGTGAATTTTTTGGTCAGATCCAGCCTGTCGCCACGATGGTAGAGGTTAGTGCACTCATTGACCCTTTGCTGATGGTGGAGATTGAGGCAGAAGCGATTGTTGAAGCAGAAGCTGAAGTTGATGCCGAAATAACAATAACGGAATAGAGCTATTACGTACATATATATATAAATGCAGGATCGAGAAATAACCTTACCCCAACCTCCATGAAGGAGGAATCGTGGGATAAGGTTATTTCTGCATTAATATAGTGTGGTCTAGATCTGCTGTGCTCTACGCATAAAGAAGGCTAGCCTTCTTTTCTGGCAGCTTATTTCGCTTCAGGTTGATCGGCTGGTGTTTCGATTACTACTTTCCAAGCCGTTCCGATTGGAGGCAGGCTGCGAGTCAGGACGGGGCTATAGAAACCAATCACTTTGGCCCCTTTGGTCAGTTCCTCTGCTTTGATCGTTTCCCCTTGATGATTCACCAGTTCTGTATCTTTGCTAATGTTAAGAATAACATGGTCAGGTGCTGTCTCTGTCAGACGGGAGCCGGAGATCTCGATCTGAGTACCATTATCTTCTGTTGTTTTTACATTTTCAATCGTACCTGCTGTACCCAGAACTTCTTTTGGTTGTGCTTCGGATTCCGAAGCAGCAGTATCCAGTACAGTGACTTTGTAAGTAGGTGTTTGCGGCGGTAAACTGAGGGTTGCAATCTCTGAATGCTCAGCTTCCACGTTCATGCCAATAGTCAGATCAGTAAGCTTGATATCTTTGCCATCCGCGGATTTGAACACGGTATCTTCACCAACATAAAGGACGATACCATCTGTACCTGCACCGCCGATATGGATGGATTGATATTTGCCTTCACTGTTAATTCCCGTAATGACCCCACGCTCAGTAACAGTTTTCACTTCCTCTTTACTGGAGATGGTTACTTGGTTACCTTTTGTATTCACTTGTGCGTGCAGTACTTTATCTGCAAAAGAAGCGGGTACAAACAATGTACCATTTGTGATTTCAGGTGCTGTTCCCAGCTTAAGCAGCATTTTATTAACTGAATACTGGTCTTTGCCTGTGGTGACGAGTGTCCAGAGGGTACCTTTTGTCAGCTCAGCAGATTTGTTTTCTTTGTTCCATTTCAGTTCAATGCCAAGTGCTTCGGTGAGATCACGCAGCGCGATCATGGGTTCTTGACCATCTTTGTTCCAATAGCCGTCAGCCATCGGTGCCCCGTTCACAGATACTTTTACGGCTTCAGTTCCTTTGCTGTCGGCTGATACGGAAGTTGAATTGATGGGCTGAGTGCTGTCCAGGTTTGCAGCGTATGCGGCTCCCCCGCCCAGGGCCAAGGACAGGACCATCAGGGCACTAACCTTTTTCATGTTGTTGTTCATCGTTGATTTCATCCCTTCTCATCTTGGTTATGACGCGGTAAACTCCTATTAAGGCCACGTTCCAACCTTATAGACGGGACAACTTCGTCCAGTGTTGCACTTTGAGGTAATTAATGTGAGCAGCATGTTAGTCTATTATTTGAAAAACAGACCAATAGCCGGTTATAAGAAGCGGGATGCGGTTAAGGATCAATAAGTGGAAGATCGTGTGATTCAGATTTTGAATTAACCTAGGATTACATGGGGTTGTGGAGCATCCAAATATGAGGAGGGGGGCAATCATATGAGTGATATGTTGGTTGCGCTTTACCATTTGCCAGAGCAAGAGAGTGGACTGAAAAAGTTGGAGGAGTCCTCCATTGTCATCCGAAGAGCCATCGCACCAGAGAAGCAGGTTGTGCTGGATTGGGTGAGATCCCATTTTAGCCAGCCCTGGGTGGATGAATGTGATGTAGCTTTTGCACGTCAACCCGTGACTTGTTATATTGCGCTTGAGCATGGGAAAATGATCGGCTTCGCTTGTTATGAAGCAACGTGTCGTAATTTCTTTGGTCCAACAGGTGTTGGTCAGGAGGCACGGGGCAAAGGTGTCGGTACAGCGCTGCTGTTGGCCTGTATGCACGCCATGAAGACAGATGGTTACGCTTACGCGATTATTGGATCGGCGGGACCCGTTGATTTCTATGCTCAGACCTTGGGGGCCGTGAAGATCGAAAATTCAACACCAGGGATTTACAAAGGCATGCTCAGGGCAGACTAGACGATATTCATGTTCTGGAAAAGGAAGGGAGGAAGAAGATGAGTACTAGCAAAATGTTGCATATCGGCATGATTGGCACAGGCTCCATCTCGGATCTTCATATGAGGTGTTATGCCAAGAACGAGAATGCCGTCATTTACGCCATCTGTGACCTGAACGAACAGCGTGCAGCCGCGGCTGCTGAGAAGTATGATGCGCAATCCGTGTACACCGATTATCGCGAGATGCTGAAGGATCCGCATGTGGATGCCGTTAGTATCTGTACGTGGAATAATACGCATGCCGAATTTGCCATCGCTGCCCTGGAGGCAGGTAAACATGTGCTGCTTGAAAAACCGGTAGCCACCAATGTGGAAGATGCGCTGCGGATCGAAGAGGCTGTGAAGAAAAGCGGATGTACTTTTGTCGTGGGATTTGTGCGTCGTTATGATAACAATATGCAGATGATGCGTAGTTTCATTGATGCGGGTGAGTTTGGCGAATTGTATTATGCCAAAGCTTCTATCCTGCGTCGCTTGGGAAATCCCGGAGGATGGTTTGCGGACAAAAACCGTTCCGGCGGTGGCCCGCTTATTGATCTTGGTGTACATATTATCGACCAATGCTGGTATCTGATGGGCAAACCGAAACCTGTTTCGGTGAGTGGAAATACGTATCGAAAACTGGGCAATCGTGCCCATGTCGAGCATCTTTCTTTTTACAAAGCCGCAGATTACAGTTCTGCTGTCAACAATGTGGAGGATATGGCGAATGCGCTGATTCGCTTCGAGAATGGGGCTTCTTTGGCGGTAGATGTGAGCTTTACCCTGCATGCACGTGGGGAAGAATCTTCAGTCCGATTGTACGGCGAGCGTGGTGGGTTTGAGCTGGAGCCCGAGACGCTAATTGTCACCGAGAAACACAATACGATTCTGAACATTGAACCTCAGACTGACTATAAAGGTCTAGATATTCACGGCGCCTTCCAGAACCAGATTGATCACTTTGTGGATTGCTGTCTGAATGGTACCGAGCCCATCAGTCCCATTGCGGATGGTGTGGCTTCGACTCGGATGCTGAGCGGAATTTATGAGTCAGCCGAAAAAGGTCAAGAGATTCGTCTGGACTGATATAGAGATTGAATCTAACGTGATATTAAAGGGTGTTGTTTCTCTATCTTATCAATGGAGAGACAACACCCTTTGGTTAATTTATCGATCATAATCAGACAAAACGGATGTATGTTTACTTTTCAAACCCTTCTAACACGATTTTGCCAATTGCAGTGCCCGATTTGCTCTTTCTGTAGGCTTCCAGCAGGTTAGCTGCATTAATAGGTTTAATCCGCTCGGCCATCGTTGTATGAATCTTGCCAGCATCTACTAGATCTGCAATTTCATTAAGTAGAAGATGTTGTTCAATCATATCATCTGTCTGGAACATCGGACGGGTGAACATCATTTCCCAAACGAGTGTTACGCTTTTTGAGAATAACTTTTGAAGTTCGGCTGGTTTTTCGAAGGGTAGAATGGAGCAAATTTTCCCCTGCGGTAAAATAACTTCTGCCATCTCATCCATATGCTCATCTATATGATTTAGCACGAAAATATATTGTACACCAGCGAGTCCGAGATCTTTAAGTTGTGGTCCAAATGGTTGATGATGGTTGATCACGTGGTCTGCTCCGTTTGATTTTACCCAAGAGACTGATTCGGGACGAGAGGCAGTTGCTATAACTTTAAGTCCAGCCAACTTGGCTAATTGAGTAGCGATCGATCCGACGCCTCCCGCTGCCCCGATAATAAGCATACTGTTACCCTCATTATCCGATGCATTTCTGGAAATGCCTAAGCGTTCAAAAAAAGCTTCTCCTGCCGTAAGGCTTGTCAGAGGTAAAGCTGCCGCCTGGGCGAAATCCAGATTTTTTGGCTTTCTGCCGACAATCCGTTCATCTACTAAATGAAACTCACTGTGTCCGCCTGGGCGCATATTGCTCCCCGCATAATACACTTCGTCACCAACGTTGAACAAATTGCAATCGGAGCCGATGTCCACTACTATTCCCGCTACATCACGACCAGGCACGGTCAGGGATAAATCGTCCGGATGTTTGGAAAGATGCGATCTCCAATCCGTCGGATTGACAGACACCGCCTTCACCTCAACGAGTAAATCCTTTCCTGTAGGTTTTGGTTTCTCAACTTCTACCTCCTGAAATGGTGGTATGTCGGTCTCTAGCCCAGGCTCGTAATATCCTAACGCTTTCATCATGATTGGATTTCCCATCGCTATAGTTATCCCCTCGCATAAATAAGTTATATATAAAATATATAGTTTAATATCTAAAATAAACAGTAGTATTATTTTTGGTTTATAGTATCAATAATGATACTATTGGGGCTGAATTGTAAAAAAATAAAGACTCCCGTTACTCCTGAAGCAGGTCATTGGCCTGAATTCATCGGAGTGGAAGTCTTTGTGATAAGGGTTCATTTATTCAGCGGTGAGTTCTCATACCCCGGATCATCATAATCCGTATCTTGCAGCCGTGAAAGTACATTCATACTCTCAATCGCCTGCCGGGTATCCGGAGTGCCATGGTCGTAAAGAAACGTGTACAACAACGTCATGCCATCTGAGAATTGTTCTGTAGCCTCGTCATGATCAGCCGATTTGTAGGGTACCGGGGCCCGTTGCAATGTATAGGCATCTTCATCCTCCAGCACTTTCATCAGGTCTTTCAGCCGGTTTAGCTGTTCATCGTGCACCATGATTTCAAACGGTGTTGATTCGTTCTTGGTCTGTTCAATAAGATTATGGGTTACCGATACATAGTAATGCTTTTTGCCGTGCATAATCCAACCTCCATTCTAAAATGGAAAAAAGACGCTTCTACTGTTAATAAACAGCAGGAAGCGTCCTGAAACGAATGGCAATCGTTCATCTTCCGAACCGCCCGGTTACCGGAACCTTCCGTGTACCGGCCTCCATTGTGCCTGAACATAGCGGACAAGCCGGAGGACCAGAGACCGCCTTTTTGGATGGCTTGGCAGAAGCACCATCCGGTTTCTGGCGCAGCCACGCTTTGCAGGTGGAAGAACTGCACTTCCAGATCGCTACGGTTTCTGTACGTTCTGCACCTGAAGAATGCGACTCCGAACTGTTGGAGGACGAAGCTGCCTGATTCACACCCGTGGTGCTGAACGCCGTGTGATTGCGAATCACCCCGCTGCCGCGCCGCTCACTGAGACGATCCTCGTCTCGTTCATCGAGTACTTCAAAATCACGCCGATCACTTTGACGGATCGCGCTGCGCTGATCTGCACCACGCTGAACTGGACTCACTGCATCCCGTCCCTGCGGCCGCGAACCTGAACGGGCGTATGCTGCATTTCCATTTCTAGTTCTACTCTCATTGCCGTTAGCTTTACCATTCGTGTTCCCGTTCCCCTTCCAGTTGCTGCTACCGCTGCCGTATGACGCGTGATTGCCAGTCTGGCTTTCCTCGCGGTTTTTGCGTTTGTCTGGTACCTCCATGCCGAAGGCCTCCAGCAGAAAGCGGGAAACGTCTGCTGGCTTACCGTGATGACTGGCGGGAGAAGTGACGTATAAGTACTGTTTGGCTCGTGTGATTGCGACATAAGCGAGTCGTCGCTCTTCTTCCAGAGCCATGTCGAGTTCGGCATCCGTCTGCTGCACCGTAAGAGCAGCCTTCTGGTCTTCAGGGATATCCTGCCGCAGTGCCGTGCTGTGAGGCACGATTCCTTCGCTGGCGCCGATCCAGTATACACATGGGAATTCAAGTCCCTTGGCCCGGTGAATCGTCATCAGTTGGACTGCATCGCTGTCCTGTGAACGGCGCAGTGATTCCATCTCGCGGTGTCTGCGGGAGAGTTCATCGGCGAATTGGATGAACTCTTCAACGGTTTCGAATTTTTTGGCTGCAGCTTCGAATTCGTCCAGTGTCTCCAGCATCGTTTCCTTATAATGGGTAAAGATGCTTGGATCACCGCTTTCCATATACTTGTCGTAAAACTGGCGGCGCATCTCTTGGATCGCGATCACTGGTTTCAGCTTCGTCAGTGATTTGATCAGCTTGATGCGCTCCTTGACCTGTTCCTGCTGAAAAGGCTTCAGCTTGTCCCATTTGGCCAGATGAATGAGCGGATATTTCTTCGCTTGCTGCTCTTCACTGCGCTGAATCCACTCCAATCCGGCATCGCGGGATACATAGAGAGGCCCCAGCGCACTTGGCAGAGCATCTACAGCGCGTGGGTTCAGTGACAAGCGCATATGATCCATTAACGGTCGAATCAATGACTGGTCATAGAAGACCGGGGAAGCACCATGTTGTACAAATGGCACATCTTTCAACACAAGCTGCTCAAATATAGCCCGACTGCTGCTGGCTGTCCGGTGCAGGATCGCGATATCCCGATAGGTATGCAGACCTTCCTCGACTTGCTGACACAATTGGTTAACAACCCAAGCTGCTTCTTCCTCGGTATTGGAGGGGGTGGCAAACCGAGGCGCATCTCCACGATGCCCGGCTGCGCGCAGCCGCTTGTCACGTCTTCGTTTGTTCCGGGCAACCAATTCGCTGCCCAGTCCCAGAATACGCGCATCGCTGCGGTAATTAATATCCAGCGTCACGATGCGTGCACCGGGGTAAACTTTATCGAATTCCAAAATGGATTCCTGCCGTGCCCCATTAAACGTATAGATCGTCTGGTCATCGTCTCCCACAACCATCAGGTTGCGGTGGGCGGCAGCCAGTTTTTGTACAATTTCATATTGCAGACTATTCGTATCCTGGAACTCATCGACCATGATGTACTGAAAACGCTGCTGAAGCGGCCCCAGTACAGCAGGATCACGAAGCAGAGCGGCAGCTCGCAGCAAAATATCATCAAAATCCATTTTGTTGCGATCCCGCTTCCAGGCTTCATAACCAAGGAGAACACGTTTGGCATCCCGTTCCTCCTGTGATTTTTCGGGAAGATCGCTCGTCTCTGAACCTTGCATTTTCCAAGCGGACAGCATAGCCAGCAGACTCTCAGGCTGAAATGCCTCACTCATGCCATTCTGGCGCAGAAGCATCTTGAGTACCGTATGCTGCGCACGGGACTCACCAAAAATCTCCTCCTGCACGCCGTAATGACGCAGCAGCGTCAATGCGAACGAGTGGAATGTACGGGCCTGCACCGCTCGTGCGGCTGCGGGACGAATGCCAGGCAGCGATGCGATGCGGTCTTTCATCTCAGTGGCAGCTTTGTTCGTGAACGTCACCAGCAGGATGCTTCCCGCGTGAGCACCACTAACCTCCATCAGGTAGCCAGCTCGTGCAGCCAGTACGGTTGTTTTGCCGCAGCCAGCTCCTGCGAGAGTCAGCAGGGGTCCCTTGCCGTGGCGAACCGCTGAGATCTGGGGTCCGTTCAGACGGATGCCTACCTCTTCCAGAGAGCGGAAATAAGGCGCATCCCGTTCATCGCTGGCAACGAGCTGCCTACTGGTCTCCAGCGGAGCTGAAGGGGACTGGGGCAGTGATGCCGCCGGGGTAACCCCGAGCGGACGGGGGTAAAACGTTGAGTTCGGACTTAACATCATTCATCCACCTCTATATGCATTCAGGGATAGGACTATCCCGGCTTAAAAGTAATTCATTTGCCCTTTTCACAATCACATTGTAAATTGGTATGATAGGGATAACCGCCCAAGTAGGCGGATCAGTAGGGCCAAAGCTTCATTATACCCGAACGTATGGTCCTGACGAAAGCCCCCGAATTCATCCAGCATCGGCAGAAAACGGGCATTCACGCGAGATTTCGCAACTTTTTGGCATGATATCGTATAAGTTATATACTATAAAAAAAATCAAATGAAAATGAGTTTTGGAACAAATGGGTGTTGAATCAAAAGGTTCAACTCTGACGGGACAGAGGAGGAGAAGTCATGAAACTGCTTCAGCGAATTAAGAACGGAGCAAACAAAGCAACAGAGCGTGCCCAGCACGCCGTTGAAATCGGAAAAATAAATAATCAGATTGTGGGCTTGCAGCAGGAACAGGAAGTCCATTTTACAGATATGGGTCGTATCTTCTATGAAGGTTATCGCGCACAGGACATGACGCGTGCCGAAAAAGAGATGGTGGATCTATCGGGATTGTGCGATGAATTGCAGGATGAGATCGATGGTCTGCGCAACAAGATTGCACAACTCAAAAATGAGCGCTTATGCGAGTGTGGACACGTCGCTTCACTGGATGCCAACTTCTGTCCGAAATGCGGACGCAAGTTGGGTGAATTCAAACCCGCAGCAGCATCTGTAGGGGCGACAAACCCTGCGAGACAGGAAGCAGCTGTGGCCCAAAGCCCGGAGGGACCAATCTATGATGCGCCAGCTGAAGAGGAACTGGAGGAAGCTGAGCCGTATCACACGGTAATTCCGTCCATTGCGGACCTGGAGACCGAATCTGAATATAACAGTACGGAATTTACCCAAGAGGAAAAGGAAGCGTTCGATGCCGAGTGGGAACGCCGTCGGGATGAAGAAATGCAACGGGAGCGCGAGCGCCAGCAGGAGCTGGATGAGCGCATTCGGTACTGGAAAGAAAATAATCCGATCGTGAACACGGTGGACGTACAGACGGAAGTGCCACGCGAAATGGTGAATTGTCAGATTTGTACAGCAGAGCTGCCCAAAGGTTCGAAATGGTGCCCACGCTGCGGAGCAGAACAGATTTGATGCAGTAGAAGCGCTGCCGAATCAATGTGTGGCAGCGCTGGTTGCTTACAGCATGGGGGGACGGGAATATGGACCAACTGCTGCATCATTTGCGTCATCTGGGGTTTACCGAGATGGAATCTAAAATTATGGTGGAACTCGCTCGCCAAGGCTCGGCCTCGGGTTATGAGGTTGCGAAAAGGCTGGGTGTGTCCCGTTCCAATGTATATGCCACCCTGCAACGGCTGGAACAGCGGGGATTCCTGCGTTGCAGCGCAGGAGAACCTGCGAAATACAGCGTCTTGAAGCCTGAGGAGATGACAAGCATGATCTCCGGTCAGATGCGCGCATCTCTTGAATATGTGCAGAGCAGTATGCCGCAGCATGAGCCGGAGAAGCCGGTCTTTTACAACATTGAAGGCGACAAGAATGTATTTGAAAACCTGAGCCGGGAACTGGCTGAAGCCAAATATGAGATTGTGGTGGACGTGTGGCGTGAGGAAGCAGAGCTGTTGCGTGCCGACTTGCAGCGTGCCGAAGATCGAGGTGTGCGCCTGTTATGGTCATGTGATGGTGGAGAGGGTATTATGGATCAGCCCGCTCCTTGGCCTGGTTTGCCTTCATACGGAGCAGGGAATGGCCGGAAGTTCTCTTTAGTGGTAGATCGTCGTTGGTGCATGTTAGGGATGCGCGGAGAATCTTGCGCCACTCAGGCGATGGTGACAGAACATCCGGTTATGACCGGACTGCTGTTGAATCATTTTGCTCAGGAATTGGTGTTGTATGAACTGGAGCAGGACATGGGGGAGGAACTGGAGTCTCGATACGGGCCTCGATACCAAAACCTGTCAGCACGTTATTGGTCGGTACCTTCAGATATCCTATGAACTCCAAAATACATGCTTAAAGGAAGCAGGCGTTGCCATGAGGCAGACGCCTCTTCTTGCTAGTTAACAGAAGCAGTGATATTCATCACAGCAAATGTTCCCTGTTGAGCTAATGTAATAGGGTATGAATTCATGCTATTTTTGAGAAAATGAAGCTATGAACGTAACTTTATCATAGGCAAAATTGGTTAGTTTTTGGGCACGTGAACTAACGCTTCAAGTACATCGATATAATATTCCGTACCGTGTGGCACGAACTCGGCTGCTCTAATCTCGCGCATGTGACGTGTTTGAACGTGAAGAGGAACAGAGCTACTATTTGCCTGATCCACCTGATTGGACGCTGACTGCACGGCTTGCACTCCCGCGGCTTGAATCACATGGGTTTCGCCACGGAACAAGGCAATCAGGTCATCCAGAGGCACTTCATATAGACTGTCGACTTCACTTGCCTGCAAGGTATAGGCTTCGAGAGGCTGGTTTAAGCACAGTCCAAAGACAGAGCTGAATTCCCGATCAATAAAAGGTACACCGCGAACCTGCCCTTCAAGTTGCTGTCTTGCTGTCAACAGGTAGGTCAGCGTTTCAAAAGGTGCTTGCACGCCCAGTTCTTCCTCCAGCTCACGACTGGCTTCATGCAGCTGTTCGCCTGCTGTGAGATGCCCTGCTGCGGTAATGTCGTAACATCCGGGGAAGGTATCCTTGATATCCCGTCTTCGCTGAAATAGAACCAACCGCTGTGAGCCTTCGTCCCGCACGATCCAGCAGTGGAATGAACGGTGCCAGAATCCCTTGGCATGAACCACGCTGCGCAGCTCTGTACCTATCCAATTTTGCTGATCGTCGTAAATATCGAAACGTTCTGGGGTCATGATACGTATCTCCTTATATAGCAAGTTTTAAAGTTCAAAATTTCACAAAGTATGTTTTAAACGAAAGGGGAACCATCTTATGGAATGCATTGTACACTTTCAGGTCATTTATCCGCAACCTCAGGAACGTAAAAGTCTTAGAGGATTGATTATGGTAGGGCAAGGTCAGGAACCGGCGAATAGCCAGCTAACAACGATGTTTAAGGATATGGGATTCAACGTACGTCTGGAAGACGAGAGCCAATTGTTGTTTAAACCTGTGGATGCGTCGATGAATTTTGATTATATCCGGGTAACAGAGCTCGATACCGGGGAAGAGGTTTATAAGGAAGATCGGGATTTGAAGTCGATTTTGGAGCACTTGTTGCCGCGTCGATTCTAGTTTGTAAGCATGGTGAGCGTAAGATAATAATGACATTAGAGCAACATACCTGCTTGTGAGATAAAGAAAGGCCCCACCTTTACGGTGAGACCTTTCATGTGGTTGCCGATTTGATTCCACCCGCTCCGTGCGGGATTGCAACAACACGGATGAAGAAGCATGACGGACAGATCAAGCAGGAGTTTTTTTACATAAGCCTTTATATATTAACAATTATCCACTACTGTTCTCTATAGAGAGTTTGGGTACACTGTAAATTCTGATGCACTTCAAGCATGGAAACGATTAAGCCGTTGCGCCGTTACCTTCAGCTTCCAGCTCTGAAGTACAGTGCGAACAGCGAGTAGCCGCAGCCGGAATTTCGGACAGACAATATTTGCAAGCCTTGGTCGTTTTTTGCGGCTCGGGCTTTTTGTGTTCTTTGCTTTTGATGTAATTGATACCCTTCACCAGCATGAAAATACAGAAAGCGACGATGAGAAAATCAATCATCACGTTGATGAACTGCCCATATGCAATCACCGTAGCGCCAGCCTCATTGGCTTGAGCGAGAGTTGTGATCTCCTGTCCACTGGCAGTTTTCATATCCCAATCCAGATTAATGATTTTCTGACTGAAATCAACACCCCCAAGCAGTTTACCTACCGGTGGCATGATAATATCATTCACGAGGGACGTGACAATTTTACCAAAAGCAGCCCCGATTATGACACCTACTGCCAAATCGATGACGTTGCCACGTACAGCAAATTCTTTAAATTCCTTTAGTACGCCTTTCATGTCTGCAAATCTCCTTTACCAAATATATTCATAATACAGGCGGCGTTTCCATCGATTCTCCGTTCGGACACGCGCTTCCGTTCTCATATTGTACATAAAAAAACCGCAGCAATCATCCCTTTAATGCAAATTAAGACAAGTTTCCGCAACTTCCATGAAAATACTTCTTTATTTCACAGCGCCGATTCGGTATACTTCTAACATTATCAGTTCCGTTCATACTTTTACATTCAGGTTCGCGATCATACATTGTAACGAATCATGGAGCTCTAAAAATTTAATATGCCGACTCGTATATGTGCAGGAATAGGCCTGCATGTTTCTACCCGATCACCGGAATGATCGGACTACGGGAAAGATCCTGCAACGTTGTTAAGGTATGGAGAGAGATGATTATCGGGCAGTATGTCTGAAAAAGGATGTTCAAGTAGCTTCATATCCCTTCTTGAATAGGGAGTGAGGTTTGCTCTGAGTTATCCTGTTATCATGCTCTTCCATTACACTACACTTGCAGTATCCATGCGGCTTGTCCACATATGTACAAGTCCGTCTTTTCCCGTCTCCGGTTTTTCCGCAGCGTGTAAAAAGGCGGGCTTTTTGTTTTTTTACAGAGGGGATCGAGGTCATGCAGGCTTCTGTACGGGAGGGCGCACAGGGGGAAGAATTACGATGCAATTGTTAAAAGACAAGGTAATACAGGAAGGCATTGTCCTGTCCGAGCAGGTACTCAAAGTGGATTCATTCCTGAACCACCAGATGGACCCGGTTTTGATGAAGGAAGTCGGTAAGGAGTTCATCCGTCGTTTTGAAGGGGAGAACATTACACGTGTACTGACGATTGAATCCTCAGGGATTGCACCAGGCATCATGACTGCGCTGGAACTCAACGTGCCGCTTATTTTTGCACGGAAGCAGAAGTCACTTACACTCACGGAAGACATTCTGGTTGAGAAAGTGTACTCCTTTACGAAGCAGGAGACCAATGAAATTACAGTTGCGAAGAAGTTCATGCAGCCTGGTGACCGTGTACTGATCATCGATGACTTTCTGGCCAATGGCGAGGCAGCATTTGGTCTGGCCCGCATTGTGGAGCAAGTAGGTGCTGAAGTGGTTGGTATTGGCATCGTGATTGAAAAGGCGTTCCAACCAGGAGGCCGCTTGCTGAAAGAGGCAGGATACCGTGTGGAATCACTGGTTCGCATCGGGGCGTTATCAGACGGACAAGTTACGTTTGCGGACGAGGAGGTCACGATCTAATATGGCACGCGAACGTATTTTTCAGCGGCATCGTCATCCGATCAAAACCTTTTCTCTCGGTCTCCAGCACGTTCTGGCGATGTATGCAGGAGCTGTCGTTGTACCGATTATTGTCAGCAAGGCCCTTGGTTTTACTACGGAGCAGTTGACCTATCTGATTGCGATTGACCTGCTCGCCTGTGGTGTGGCAACACTGCTTCAGGTATGGGGCAATCGTTTCTTCGGAGTGGGGCTGCCCGTCATGCTTGGCTGTGCATTCCAGGCTGTATCACCGATGATTTTAATTGGGATGAAGAGCGGTGTGTCTGCCATTTATGGTGCGATCATTGCTTCAGGGATATTCGTTGTATTGTTCTCGGGCATTTTTGGCAAATTGATACGACTCTTTCCGCCAGTCGTCACTGGATCAGTAGTAACCATTATTGGTCTGACCCTGATTCCGGTTGCGTTCAACGATCTCGGCGGCGGTCAGGGTGCAGAGGACTTTGGCAGTGGGGTTCATCTTCTGCTCGGATTCGGCGTATTGGTGTTCATCATTCTGATGACACGGTTCACGACAGGATTCGTTCGTTCCATCTCGGTGCTGATCGGCCTTCTCGTGGGCACAGTGGCAGCAGGGCTCATGGGTGAAGTGAACTTTGCGCCAATTCGCGAAGCGAGCTGGTTCCATGTCGTGCAGCCATTTTACTTTGGTACACCGACGTTTGAGATTGTGCCGATTCTGACCATGATTCTAGTGGCGATTGTCAGCGTAGCTGAATCTACTGGTGTATTCATGGCTCTTGGAAAAATTTTGGATAAAGACCTGTCTTCCAAAGATCTGGCCCGTGGCTACCGTGCAGAAGGTTTGGCGATTGTGCTGGGTGGTATCTTCAACTCATTCCCTTACACGACCTATTCACAAAACGTAGGGCTTGTACAGATGACTCGAGTCAAAACGCGCGATGTTATCGTTGTAGCGGGTGGGCTGCTTGTGGTTATCGGCTTTGTACCGAAGATTGCTGCATTGGCACAGCTAGTTCCAGGTTCTGTTCTTGGTGGGGCCATGGTTGCATTGTTCGGTATGGTGGTATCGTCTGGTATTCGTATTCTGGGCAGCCAGGTTGATCTGAACCGTCATGAGAACCTGTTCATCATTGCCTGCTCTGTAGGCATGGGGCTGGGTGTAACGGTTGTGCCTCAATTGTTCGCAGGTGCGCCGGACTGGGCACAGATTATGCTCGGTAACGGAATTATTGCCGGTAGCTTTACGGCCATTTTCATGAATTTGCTGTTTAATGGTCTGGGTACTCAAGCAACGGCTGCCAAAATGGCTGAACGTCAAGCGGATGTGATCCTTGGAGATAACGGCAAGTCGGCGTAAAAAGTAAAGAACTGAAATCATCGTTGTTATTACCCGATGCCTTCAACATGTATATTATGTTAACTTTAAATTCCTCATGGATTGAATAATAAATGTTGTGAATAAAAAAGTTAAACGGCCTGAACTATTTAGGGGATGAATCATCTATCCTGTTAATCGTTATTGAAGGCATAATAAACGGAACACCGGAGACCTTGCTCGTTAGAGAGCAGGAGATCCGGTGTTTTTTCTTTTTTTTGCCCAAAACAAGATGGATTATTATGTAGACTCACATGATGAATTACTTTGAGATGAAGCCGATAGAAACGTTATATCTTACAGATGCCGCATCTGTTTCTCTGCAAAGTCTCCGACCCACGGCAGCTTCAGCCATTTGCCTTGCAGACTGGTGACTACCATGAGAAGCCAGACCACCACACCAAGCAGGGATAACAGCGAAGCCAGCAGTGGCCCAAACAGTGGGAGGAATGCACACAACACATGACCGACCATAATGAGGCCAAATACCGTAACGGATTGAAGTGCATGAAACAGAACGAATCGGCTTCGTTTTTCTACAGCCAGAAAGACGATTCCACCTACAAAAGTGAACAGATAACAGAGCATGCCGGCAATATTTTCATCCAGACCGCTTGATGATTTCATGGGGGACATTCGGTCCAGCCTCCTTTGTCCTTTTTAACTAGGTTATGAAGGAGGTGGACAGAACTGAACCGGATGGGACGAAATGTATCTTTGCTAGCTTAAAAGGGACATGTTCCTAATACTGCCCTGGAACATGCCCCTTTCCTTGCCTCATTATATAACTTAACGGTCACCCCGCTGGAAATGTCTGCGTGGATGTGTGGTCTTGCCAATCTTATCGGTATCATTCTCTTTAGGAACCAAACGCTCGTCGGTACGACCTTCGTGATGGTTGTCAAAAGTGAATTCCGTCAGTTCCCATTCCGTCTTGCCGAGAACGGGATCGGCCGGGAATTGTTGTCCGCGATGCAGATGTTCTTCTTGTCCGGCTTCGTTGGTATATATTCCGTCCACTTCCACCTTTTCATGCGAAAGGGGCAGCATTTCTTTATCTTTCTGATCCATAAAACAACGCCTCCTTAGATCCCAGTATTTTAACTGTATGGGTTGTCCGTGATAATATCCCCCGAATAGTTCAGTGTTATGCTGGATATATTAATTCCGTATAGAAGTATCGTATTTATAACATATGATTCGGAATTAAACTTTTTGGGCATAAAAACCGTTATAAATATTAGGTAAAATCGTCAAGTCGTCAGATACTTCCGAATATGCTACAATAAGATTATGATTCACACCGAATCATATCGGGTATTTATAGTGTCAGGTACTTGCTTAAGCAAGGGTTCCCGACCTAAAGCTTGCTTTGAGCCGCGCACACAACTTCATGGATGGCATTTAAGACTTATTCGGCATTCTCTAAACGGAGCATTCACTTTCAACGTTTTGGGAGGGAATTACAATGGCAACGAAAGGTCACAATGAGGTCAAAGAAAGTTTGAGGGAAATGACTCGGATTTTCCGTCCTAAAGATCCAAAAAAATTCGTGAAGGAGTACGTGAGAAAATACCGGATTACGGGTGGATACGAGGAAGAATTGACTTCTGTGGTTGAGCATGAGCTTGTCAAGATGGATTCTTCCGTGTCCTGAAACACACACAACTCTGATTATACTGTTCCGATATGAATAGAACCGTCTCCCGGGCGTTAAGCTCCGGCAGACGGTTTTTTTTGATTGAAAAATGATATGTACATATTTCCAACGTGTAAACCTTTCATCTAAAAGAAAACAGAATTAGCTGTAGAGCTTCGCTCCACTTTTGGGGGCTTTGTTCCGTTCCTGCTGCATATACATGGAAGTACACATATGGCAGGAAGGATGAATGCATGTGGACCCTATTTTGAAAACGAAAGAAGAGATTGGCTACATGCGGGAAGCAGGACGAATCCTGCGAAGCTGTCACGAGCATATTGAAAAGTGGTTGGCCCCCGGTGTAACGACAGGAGATATTGACGAACGGGTGGAGGTTTTTTTGGCTGAAAGAGGAGCTACACCTGAGCAAAAGGGGTACAAAGGTTATCCTTACGCTACATGCGCTTCAGTTAATGAAGTGGTTTGCCACGGCTTCCCTAATGACCGGAAACTGGTCGAAGGCGATGTGGTGACCATTGATATGGTGGTGAACAAAGATGGCTGGCTTGCCGATTCTGCATGGACGTATGGGATCGGTGAACAACGCAGGTCCATACGCAAACTAATGAATCGAACGGAAAGGGCGCTTCATAAGGCGATAGCACAGGCAGTGCCAGGAAATACGCTGGGGGATATCGGTAACGCGATTGAACGGACAGCGAGGCTATATCGTTACGGGATTGTGAAGCCTCTTATTGGTCATGGGATCGGTCAATACATCCATGAACCCCCGAATGTCCTCCCTTACGGGAAACGCAGGACGGGCATGATGCTGACAGAGGGCATGGTCATTACGATTGAGCCTATATTTACGAAAGGCAGCTCTGGAGCAGTTGTATGGGATGAGGATGGCTGGACGGTGAGAACAGTGGATGGAAGCTGGGGCGTCCAGTATGAGCATACGGTAGCCATAACAAGTGATGGTCCTCTTATACTAACTGACGGGACTTAGACGCTGTATCTATGGCAAGCTGGTAAGGGTGCCGCATACGGTGTAAGAGATATACAATAGGTTCAGGCTCCATGCCGTTTGGTTCTATAAGGGAGCGGTATGGAGCTTTACTGCGGCTTCCAGTAGTTGTAAGAGAAACAAGCTGATGCAGGCTTTTCTGTTTTGCATAATACTGCATGTTTTCAATGTGAGAAAAATCGGCAAAAAAATCAATTTCATCACCGAAATTTGGCAAAAATTTTCAAAAGTAGAGAGTAATATTTTTAACTGAAATCGGTTACAAATCAAGTTGTGGTGCGGTTTTTTACATATAGTGAACAATTTGTGAACATGTGTCCAAAGATTGACAAAATCATACCCTCAACTTATATTTAATAAGTGATTGAACCATATAGAATGAATTGGAAGAATGCGCAGACATGCCCTTAGCAGGAAATGACGGGAGTAGTGGAAGCGTTATTTTTGTAAGCGTTCTGTATGTCGGACAGGATTACGTGTATCGTGCTGAAATGAACTGAATTAAGTTTATTTTGGGCGACAACGGCAATCTACGAAAATGTTAAAAAAGTGGGGTAGATCAATGATGAAACAGTGGCAGGTTGCGAAGCGAATTCTCCCCTTGCTGGCGGTGTTCTCTTTGCTGCTATCCGCATGCGGGCGGGAAGACTTGTCGGTAATGAAACCTCAGGGTCCTGTGGCGCAAGGCCAATATGATCTGATGAAGCTGTCCATTGCGATTATGATCGTGGTGCTCATCATTGTATTTGCTATTGCTGCGTATGTGTTGATCCGGTTTCGCAGACGAGCCGGGCAGAATGAAATGCCCGAACAGGTTGAAGGTAATTTCAAGCTGGAAGTAATATGGACAGCCATTCCGTTGCTGCTCGTAATTGTTCTGGCAGTACCGACGGTAAAAACGATTTTTGCCCAAGGCGAAGATCTGTCCAACGACAAAAATGCAATTCAGGTCAAAGTCACCTCGCATCAGTACTGGTGGGAATTCACTTATCCTCAATATGACGTAACCACCGCTCAAGATCTCATCATCCCGACCGGAAAGAAAATCGCATTCGAATTGAAAACCGCTGACGTGCTTCACTCCTTCTGGGTGCCGTCACTTGCGGGTAAAATGGACACAAACCCGGATGGAACGCTTAACAAGTTCAGCTTCTCGGCGCCAAATGAAGGCGTTTACCGAGGCAAATGTGCTGAATTATGTGGCAGGTCGCATGCCTTCATGGAATTTAAGGTAAAAGCGGTCAGTCAGGAATCCTTTGACAAATGGGTTAACGAAATGAAAGCCCCGGCGGTACTTCCGGAAGATACCCAATTGGCTGAGAAGTTCAAAACGAACTGCCTTTCTTGCCATGCAGTTGGGGATCAGGGCGGGCCCGTTGCGCCTAACCTTACAGGTATCGGCGGCAAGCAATCCGTGGCAGGTATTCTGCTGAATCAGGGCGAAGGCCAGGAAGACGGTAATCCGGTGCTGGACAACATGAAAGAATGGCTCCATGATCCACAATCCGTGAAGCCGGGCAATACAATGCCTAATCCGAAAGACCTTGGACTCACAGATGAAGAAATCGACGGAATTGCCGAATATCTGGCCAACTACAAATTGGACTATGAATAGAACAGCAAGGACGAAGAAGGGGGTACACAACCTTGGCTCATGCGCATAGCGTCAAGCGGTATAGGGGCTTGATGGATTGGATCACCACCGTCGATCACAAAAAAATCGCCGTTCTCTATTTGATTGCGGGTGGATTTTTCTTCGGAATCGGCGGCATTGAAGCCATTTTGATTCGGATTCAGTTAATGAAACCGATGAATGATTTTGTGTCGGCACAGGTCTTCAACGAATTGATTACGATGCACGGAACAACGATGATTTTCCTTGGTGTTATGCCTATTATTTTTGCACTTATGAATGCCGTTGTACCTTTGCAAATTGGGGCACGGGACGTTGCTTTCCCTTTTGTTAACGCGCTTGGTTTCTGGACGTTCCTGTTTGGCGGACTGCTCTTGAACCTGAGCTGGTTGATGGGAGGGGCACCGGATGCCGGCTGGACTTCGTACACGCCACTCTCTGGCAGCGAGTACAGTGGGACGCACGGTGTGGATTTCTACACGATAGGTCTCCAGATCGCCGGTCTAGGGACACTCATCGGGGGCATTAACTTTCTCGCGACCATCATTACGATGCGTGCGCCGGGAATGTCCTATATGCGGATGCCGATGTTTACCTGGACCACATTTATTACATCAGCCATCATTCTTTTTGCATTCCCTGCCATTACGGTAGGACTTGTACTGTTAACGTTTGACCGTATACTTGGGGCGAATTTCTTCGATGTTGCAGGTGGCGGTAACCCGGTACTCTGGCAGCATATCTTCTGGATCTTCGGGCACCCGGAAGTATACATTCTCATCTTGCCGGCTTTTGGTATTATCTCGGAGGTTATTCCAACCTTTGCACGTAAAAGATTATTCGGTTACAGCTCCATGGTGTTTGCAACCATCCTGATCGCCTTCTTAGGATTCATGGTCTGGGCGCATCACATGTTTACGACAGGTCTGGGAACAGTCGCCAATGCATTGTTCTCGATCTCAACCATGTTGATTGCTGTACCAACAGGGATCAAAATATTTAACTGGCTCTTTACGATGTGGGGCGGACAGATTCGTTTTACGGCAGCAAACCTGTTTGCTGTTGGATTCGTTCCAACCTTCGTTATGGGCGGGGTTACTGGTGTCATGCTGGCCTCAGCGCCTGCGGATTTCCAGTTCCATGATACGTACTTTGTTGTGGCTCACTTCCATTACGTTATCGTTGGTGGATTGGTGCTAGGTTTGTTCTCTGGATTACATTACTGGTGGCCGAAGATGTTCGGTCGCGTCCTGAGCGAAACGCTCGGAAAGTGGACCTTCTGGACATTCATGATCGGTTTCCAATTAACGTTCTTCGTACAGCATTTCCTTGGTTTAATGGGGATGCAGCGCCGGATCGTTACATACTTGCCGAATCAGGATTTTGACCTGCTTAACCTGGTCAGTTCCGTTGGTGCATTCCTAATGGGTGTTGGGGTTATCATGTTCCTCGTGAACATCGTAATTACAACGAGAAAACCAGTTGATGCGCCGAATGATCCGTGGGAAGATGGTCGTACGTTGGAATGGTCAATCCCATCTCCGCCACCGGAATACAACTTTAAGCAGACTCCTCTGGTACGTGGAATCGATGCGTATTGGAAG
This sequence comes from Paenibacillus sp. 276b, assembly GCF_900107875.1. Classification (NCBI taxonomy): domain Bacteria; kingdom Bacillati; phylum Bacillota; class Bacilli; order Caryophanales; family Paenibacillaceae; genus Paenibacillus; species Paenibacillus sp. 276b. Next base: position 267,398 of record NZ_FNRR01000005.1, read on the forward strand.
GAAAAGATGGCAGGACATACGGAGATGACACCGGCCGAACCTGTTGGTTCGATTCATATGCCATCAGCGACTCCACTGCCGTTTGTTATGTCTGTCGGTATATTCATTGCCGGACTTGGTCTCATGTTCAGCAAAGATGATTTTGGCAATGCGTTTATGAACGGATTGTTTAACAATTACATTGTAGTCATTATTGGCCTTCTGATTACATTTGGTGCGATGGCGCTGCGGTCACTCTATGATGATCATGGCTGGCATATTGAACCGGAGGATCAGGATGAGAAGGGGGTTAGAACATGACAACTCCACATGCCGAACCGGTAAACGGCAAATTGCCGCATGAGCCGGAGAAAGCAACGCTGGAAGGACGCAACAAGCTTGTCGGCTTCTGGTTGTTCCTTGGCGGCGAGACCGTATTGTTCGGAACCCTCTTCGCAACCTTTTTGGCCCTCCGTGGCCAAACGAATGACGGACCGACGGCGAATGAATTGTTTCATATGCCACTCGTGGCTGCAGCAACCTTTATTCTCTTAGTCAGCAGTTTGACAAGTGTATTTGCCATCCAGGCTATGCATAAGGGGAAGCGCAATGCTCTTGCTCTCTGGCTTGGCATTACCGTTGTACTGGGTCTTGGATTCCTCGGTCTGGAAATCTACGAGTTCTATGAATATGTGAAACATAAAGAGTTCGGCATGACTACAAGTGCATTCAGTTCAGCATTCTACACGCTGGTTGGGTTCCACGGAGCTCACGTTGCATTCGGTATTATGTGGATTGGGCTCATTATCGGGCAACTGTTCAGAAAAGGATTAACGGTCGTAACTGCACCTAAAGTATACGTCTCCGCAATGTACTGGCACTTTATTGACGTGGTCTGGGTGTTTATCTTTACGGTCGTGTACCTGCTCGGAAAGGTGGGGTAACACATGTCGGTACAGGATAAAAGTGATCAGCAGCCTGTGAAGCATCGTCACCGGGCGGAAGGTCCACAGAAACACGTCGTTGTTTTTATTTTCTCGATTGTCCTGACGCTAATTGCGTTCGCGGCTGCTGCCGCGGGAGGAGTCAATACGACCTTTACCATTATTATATTGGTGGTTATGGCGATCCTTCAGGTGTTTGTACAGCTCGGTTACTGGATGCACTTGAAGGATAAAGGGCATTTAATGCCGATCCTGTTCATGAGCTTCGGATTTTTCGTAGCTTTTACGTGCATCATTATGGCACTCTATTGGGTTTGGTGGTAAAAGAGATGGCGGCGGCGCAGTGTCGCCGTCTTTTCCCCTTTTAGGCGGATCAATCAGTCAATGGATTCAGGCAACAACCAAATCAGGTCACGGGGAGGTTTCCCGTATGCTCGGGTTGCAATATTTTAGTTTCAATGATTTATGGAGTCCACTTATTATGGCATTGTTTTTGCTCATTGCTGCAGCTTATCTAGTGCTCGTTGGTCCATTCAGTGAGCGGATCAAGGGGGCAGATCAGGCCACGGTCGCACAGAAAATGATGTTTATTACTGGGCTTACCGTGTTGTATCTTGCACAAGCGGGGCCATTCAATCTGCTGGGTCATGTGATGTTCAGCTTCCATATGGTGAGTATGGCTCTGTCCTATCTGGTAGCGCCACCGCTATTGATGAAGGGATTACCCCTCTGGGTATGGCGCGGCATCATCCGGTGGCTGCCGACACGGCAGTTATCTTTTTTGGCTCATCCGATCGTGGCGGCTGTGCTGTTTAACGGGTTGTTCTCGTTATATCATCTACCCGTGGTACATGATTACGTGATGTTAAATTTTACGGTTCACCGTTTGTATTACATTGTACTTTTCATTACTTCCATGCTGATGTGGTGGACGCTGCTCAATCCGTTGCCGGAAGGGAGACAAGCGTCGGGGCTGTCTAAGATTGGTTTTATTTTTCTGAACATGGTTCTTCTGACACCAGCTTGTGGACTAATTATTTTTGCCTCCGAACCCTTGTATGCGACCTACAGCAATCCTGCCGTATGGGCTGAGGCGATGCGGTATTGTGTCTCCGGGGATTCCACAGCATTGCTGCGATCGTTCGGTGGACCGGCGTTCTTCAACTTTCTGTCCTCTGCCAAGGAGGATCAGCAGGTGGGCGGTATTTTAATGAAATTCATACAGGAAGGCATCTTCGTCTCCATGCTGGCGTATGTCTTTTTCCAATGGTACCGCAAGGAAAAACGGGAAGATGATGATGATCCGTACCCTGTAGAGAATACGGGAGGACCGCTCAATCCTGCAGCGAAATAACACAAGTTTTGTTTGGACAAGAGGGGGAAACACACGATGGATATGTATTTTCTGCTACCCACGATCAGTACTTCTTTCATTGTGATTAGCGCAGTGCTGGTTGGAATTGGCTGGGTGCTAATTATCCGTGGCAAACGGGAGGCGCACCAAACCGCGATGATTGCAGGGGCCATTGCTGCCCTTCTGTTCTTTGTCATTTATATGTCTCGTACCATCTTTGTCGGGAATACGGCTTGGGGTGGGGACCCGGAAATGGAGATCTTCTATCGAATATTTCTGATCTTTCATATTATCCTTGCCACGGTGGCAGCGGTCTTCGGGATTTCCACTTTGGTGCTTGGGTTCAAAAAGAAATTCAAGACACATCGCCGTTGGGGGAGATTTACATCCATGATCTGGTTTAGCAGTGCTATCACAGGCGTTATTGTATACGTTTTGTTGTACCTGCTGTATCCTGGTGGACACACTCGTCCGGTATGGGAAGTCATTTTGGGTGTTTAATGCAATGAATTGAATTCTTTGAAAATATGAAAATGGATGTATCCACCCGTGGATTGGTCCAAGCTTCCTCTCGCATTCATTCATAGAATGAGTTCGAGAGGGGGAAAACAAATGAAAAAAACAGTCCATGTAAGTCAAACGTATCCACGTCTCACGGTGTATTCAGAAGAGGATTATCGTGGAAGAAGCAGGGTATACCGTGGTAACACGGGTCTCCGTAATCTGGACAACATCCTGGGTGGGGTAGAAAGCCTGCGTTTCTTCTCGACAAGTTCGAATGCAACGTTGGTTGTGTTTACGAGACCTAACTTTCAAGGCGGATTCCGCGTCTTTCGTGGGAACACCAACTTGAGAGATTTGGATGATCTGATTCGTGGCAATGATGTGGAATCTTTGATTTCCACCAATCAACGGCTTACTTTGGACGAAATTCGTGCGATTCGCAGTAATCGCAGCCTGCCAAGTGGCTACAACCTCGTTTAAGGATTAAACCTCTTCAGTATTCAGGTGCCGGGAAACAGGAAAGAGCTGTTCCGAATTGTGTTCGCACAATATCGGATACAGCTCTTTTTTTGGTTTGAGGAGTTATCCTAATCTCCACCACCGCCGCCACTGTCCCCACCGCCACTATCTCCACCACTGTCGTTGCTGGTTCCACTATCGCTACTGTGATGGTGATTAGATCCCGAAAAAGAATCACTGTCATGATGCTTGTGATCGTGTGAATGTTTGGAATGATGAGTGTAGGAGTCATCATTGGTGGTAATGACCGGGTATGCCGGAGAAGAGTCGGTGTAGCCGTTGTTACGGCGAACTCGATGTCTGCCTTTTTTGGCAGCATGACGCTTGGGTTCATCCCGCAAAATGAGCCAGATGACCACGATTCTGACGTGAATCCCATCCTTTCTTCCTGATTCAGGAAAATAAGGAGTTGACGGGAATAGGGAGTGGTCTGTATACTGTGTATATTGATATATACAGTGAGCACAGTCGAGATGGAAAGGCAGGCAATGATATGAGCGCATGGAAGCAGGCGTGGTGGTTGACCCGCAGTGAGATGAAAAAGGATAAGCTCCAATGGCTGTGGACTGCAATTTTTATGATATACACGGGTGGCATGAGTGGTGTGATGTTATTAGGACAACAGAAGACCGATTTCATTAATCCTGTTGTAGATACTTTCTTTTTGATCATGGTGCCATTTCAGGGATTCGTGTTCAGCAGACGATCTTTCCGTTACATACAGGAGGATTCCTATACACAGATGTTGGCCTACTATCGCAGACTTCCTATTCCAAACGAGACAGTGATGTGGTCGAGACTTCAGCAGTCTCTGATGGCGTTTACGTATAATGGTATCTTTTTCTATGGATCACTGTATGTGGTTGGGTTGCACGAGGAAGGGTTCCGGTGGGATCAGTACCTGGCCTTTGGCATAACTTGTACAGGTTACGGACTTCTCATGACAGGCTTATATATTTACGGAGAGTTTCTGCACAGTGGCAAAAAATATTTGCTTCTCAGTTCACTGTTTTTGCCGCTTACGATCATCCTATCCTTGCTGATCCGAACGTCGGGCAGTTACGGATTTTCGATTGTAATTGATATGAGTAAATCATGGGGGCTGCTTTCCCCGATTATGTGGGTTGCTTTGGTGGCTGGCATAGCGGGATTATGGCTTTTCAGTCGGTTGACGCTGAAGAAACTTTCCAATCGGGATTTGAGTTAACGGTATGAGGGATGAACGCAAAAATGAATACAGGATGAAACCGGCACGGACAGGTAACAGACTGGAGTGTACCGGAGGGCGAGGTGCAAGATGTGAAAATACCCATTCAAATTAATGAAAATAGCGCTGAACCTTTATACCACCAAATTGAAAATCAGTTAAGATCGTTAATTGTTACGGGTCAGTTGGGGGAGGGAACACATTTGCCGTCCATTCGCGAATTCGCCGGATCACTGAATTGCAGTGTTATAACGGTTAGACGGGTCTATCAGGATCTGGAGAATGAAGGGCTGCTTCGTACGAAGCAGGGGACGGGTACATTTGTGGCCCAGGTAGAAGCCGGCGACAGAGAACATTATAGATTGAAGGCCGCACAGGAAGCGATGCAGGCAGCGGTGCAGTCCGGAAAATCGGTAGGATGTACGGAAGAAGAACTGGAGAGTCTGTTCCGGGAAGTCCTGAGGGCTGTTTACTCGAATTGAGGGAGTGATTCATACATGGAACCTATCGCAGTTCAGTTGAACGGCGTATCCAAAATGCGAAAACGCAGAGTTATTGGCCCGATCGATCTGACCATCCCGGAAGGGTATGTAGTTGCTATTCTCGGTCATAACGGTTCAGGTAAAAGCACACTTCTTAACATGTTACAACAAGTGGTACTGCCTGATGCAGGGCAGATTATATGGTTTGGGAAGGAACATGAGGGGCCTCTTCCCATTGAACTGAGACAACAGATCGGTTTTGTGGCTGACAACGCTGGGCTCGAAGAGAACCGGATTACTGCACAGGAAGCAGCTGATTTTCGGGCCTACTGGTACCCGCGTTGGGATATGAAGTTGTTCGACCAACTGATTCACGATATGGAAGTACCTGTTGATGTGAAGCTGAACAAGATGTCGAAGGGTGAACGGAGGAAATTCGAGATCGCTGCTGCAATCGCAGCTCGCCCAAGACTATTGCTTTTGGATGAGCCTTCATCAGGATTGGACCCCTTTGCCTGGAAAGTGATGATCGAGCAGTTCCGTACCTTCATGGCTGAGGGAGACACCACGATTCTGATTGCCACACATATTGCGGACGAAGTCAAAAGGCTTGCCGATTACATCGTATTGATGCACCGTGGTCAGTCCCTGGGGATGGCCGAGAAAGATATGGTGCTCGATCAGTGGAAAGAAGTCTGGTATGAAGGAGACTTACGACCAGAGAGCATCCCTGGGGTTGTGGAATCTTCTTCTGAAGAGAGAGGACTGGTTCGCGTCATTACTACCCGGGTTAGCGAAGCGCAGGAAAGGCTGGAGCTGGCAAATAACCGGGTATTGAAGATCCGTAACTTGGAATTGGATGAAGTCTTGGCATTCTGGATTGCCGGGTATGCACCCGTACAGTGGAAATAACCGAAGGGAGACGATAAATGATGAACCGATTGGAATTGAAGCAGGTAGTCAAGCAATATGCAGACAAAACGGCAGTTAATGGTGTGACGCTTAATGTACAAGAAGGGGAGATTTACGGTCTGCTCGGAGCCAACGGCGCTGGTAAAACAACAACGATGCGTATGGTGCTTGGGCTAATCCACCCGGACGGGGGAAGTATCCAGTACAACGGCAAACCCTATAGCAAAGAATTGCAGCAGATTATGGGATATCTTCCGGAAGAGCGCGGTTTGTACCCGAAGGTAAAGGTCAGTGAACAGATCAACTATCTGGCCCGTCTGCGCGGCATGAATGGAAAGGATGCGGATCAGAGCCTGAAGTATTGGTTGGACCGATTCGAAGTGCCGGAGTATTACGACAAAAAGATTGAGGAACTATCCAAAGGGAATCAGCAAAAGATGGGCTTTATTGCCGCAGTGGTTCACAGACCGCAAATTCTCATTCTGGATGAAGCCTTCAGCGGACTTGATCCGGTCAACGTGGAATTGCTGAAATCCACGGTGAAGGAGTTGCGTGACGAAGGTACCGCCATTCTGTTCTCAACACATCGCATGGAGCACGTCGAAGAATTATGTCGTCAGATAACAATCCTGCATCGCTCCAACACCGTTGTACAGGGAGAGATTAAGGAGATCAAGAGCCGTTATCCACGTGAGCATGTGTTCCTGAGCACCATGGGTAATGTGGGCGGTCTGGAACAGCTGCCGGGTGTGAAAAAGGTAGAGCAAAATGAGCGTGGATACCTGATCCATATTGGTCAGATGGAAGCAGCTCAGGAAATTCTGAGAGCAGCCATGGCTCAGACGACCGTTGAACATTTTGAAATCAAGGAACCAACGCTTAACCAAATCTTTATTCGTGAGGTAGGTGAGTCGAATGAATAAAATGGGGACAATTATCGGATTTACGTTCAAAAACAAAGTAAAAACGAAGTCTTTCATGGTGACGACTATTGTACTTGCACTTTTAATTACGATTGGACTCAATATTCCATATTTCATTACCTTATTTAATGGCGGTCCCATCGGTGGAGGCTCGAGCACAAATCCGGTAAATATCGGTCTGCTGAGTAAAGGACAAACGGAGGTAGCCGAGAAGCTGGAGACATACTCTTCCGCACAAGGCAACCAAACGTATCGTTTTGTTAACGACGCGAGTAAAGATGAAGCGGCACTCAAAGCCGATGTGGAGTCGGAGCTTTTGGATGGGTACCTGAAGTTTGAACCTGTTGCGGGGCAAGACTTCCCACAACCTGTTTTGTACTCAAGTGAAGATATCTCCCCGCAGGTTATAGCACCCATTGAAGCTGCGCTGCAAATTGTGAAGCTGGATGTCGTGGTGAAAGATACACTCACGGCGGAACAAAAACAGCTCATCAGTACGCCGGTAAAACTGACAGAGCAAAACCTGGATTCTGGCCAAAGCGGAGCTGCAGCGGAGTCGGAAGGTACCATGAGTGGCATCAATTACATTGTGGTATATCTGCTGATTATCCTGTTGTTCACATCAACGATGATGACAGGTAATATGATTGCTTCCGAGATTACAGCCGAGAAGAGCTCGCGTATTATGGAGATTTTGATTACGAGTGTATCTCCGCTCAGTCAGATGTTTGGTAAAATTATCGGTATTTTCATGGTAGGTCTATTGCAAATCGGTATTTTCGGTGCAGTAGTTGCCGGAAATATGCTGTTACCGCATAACCGCGATGTATTGAGTGATTTCAACATGAACCTGGGTGATGTGAACGTCGCAGTCATTGTATATGGACTCATCTTCTACATTCTGGGTTACTTCCTGTATGCGGTGATGTTCGCGGCCATTGGTTCGATGGTGAGTCGGACAGAAGAACTGGGTCAGGCCGTGCTGCCGATTACGATGTTGTCCCTGGTTTCCTTCTATATTGCAATTTTCAGTATTGCTACACCGAACATCCTGTTGTTGAAAGTAGCAAGCTTCATTCCGTTCACATCGCCAACGGCAATCCTGGTACGGATTGGGGCAGGCGTTGCGCCAACTTGGCAGATCTGGACGTCTCTGGCCATTCTCGTGGTATCGATTATGATCTTCGGCTGGCTCGCAGCGAAAATCTATCGTACAGGTGTGCTGATGTATGGTAAACGCCCAACGTTCAAGGAATTGTTCAAAGCGATGAAGGCTTATAAGATCTAATACAAGTTTACGAACACGGGTTGTTAACTTTAAATTAAAATGTCGGTAACTTGATAGTGATTTGTCGTTAACTTTAAATTAAAGTGCCGTTTCTCCTTGATAAATCAAGGTTTTTCATCAAAGTAATTATGAATCTAGAAACAAATTGGCTTTACAGTATTATGTCGTTTTTTTGAAATTGTAGATTTAATAATAAAGGGACTGCTGGAGGCAGTCCCTTTTCTCATAACGAAAAAGCATCAGGACATCAAAAAGGAACCATCGAAAATGCTTTGGGGAATATCAATCGTATTTTTCATGCTTTCCCAGGGACAACATTCTCGAACCATATGGAACGTGGTCAATATGATTCTGCTAACAAGGCTTGTGTTGATATTAATGGATTGCATGAGATGATTCATATTATATTAGTTGATTTAGTAGCAAACAAATATAATCGAGGAGTTGGTGGGATTCCTGATGATCTTTGGAATGAAGGGTTGAAAATATCTAAAGTTTCAAGGGGTTTACCCCAAAATAGAGAGTATATTGAGCTATTGTTTGCTTCAGAATCTAAATATAGGGTTCTTGGACTTAAGGGTATAGAGATATTTGGGCAGTTTTTCTATAGTGAGGCAGTGAATGAACTACGCCTGAGGATTAGAAATGAGAGTGGAAATCCCAAAGTAAGGGTAAGGCATGGAATTGATTTAAGACATATCTATGTGTATGACGAATTTGAAAAGAGATATCTGGAAGCAAGTCTAAAACAGACATCAAGATTGATTAGATGCCGGATTGATCCTAGGTATCCTTTACATGTGGAGCATTTGTCAGAGTTGTGCAACAAAAACAATAGAGAAGATTACACTTTCCTTCAAAATCAGGAGAATGTATCTCATGCATTGAAGGTACTTGAAGAAGTAGTTCGCGAAGGGAAAAAGGAGTATTCATTAATTAAACGTAGGAGAAGAAAGGTTGAAGATAGAGAAACCTCACTAGTAAGTGCTGTAAATGAATTGAAGAATAAAGCATCTTTAGTTCCAGAAAATCCTAATATTATTTTGATTAAATCTGAAGCAACTGATCTAACCCCTGGGGATAAACATGTGGATCTAGAAGTGTCGATTCCAGAGAAGGCGGTAGAACCTTCAGAAATATCTAAGATTATTACTACGGAAAATGTTGACCTACAGAAAATCAACTCCAGTTGGGGTATAGGGAGGAAGTCATGATAGTGGATAAATTCGAACGATTGAATGGTGCCCCTGCAAGTAGGGTTGAACACAAACGTAGAAAGGAGCATGTGAAGAAGATTATTGTTCACCACCCTCAATATAACGAGGTTTTAGAGCAACTTGAGGATATGTTATACATGAGCGATGGAAGTGTTTCTCCAGACCAGTTGTTTATTTTCGGACCAACAGGAGTAGGAAAGAGTACAGTTACAACAGAGTTTAAAGATCGCTATCCGCCGGTTGAAGTGTTCACTTCAGATAAGCACTATACACGTATTCCTGTTCTTCACGTAAGAGTCCCTCCCAAAGCATCGCCAAAGGCACTTGCCTCAAAATTATTAAATCAAATGGGAGATCCTTTTTTTAACGTGGGGACAGAGGTTCAGATGACAAGTCGTATTCATCATTTTATTAGGGAACTTGAAATTAAAATGATTATACTGGATGAGTTCCAGCACTTAATTGATAGTGACAGGGATAGTGTGCTTGCAACAGCTGCTAACTGGGTCAAAACATTTTCTGAAGAAAGTTCTATCCCTGTTGTTCTATGCGGTATGCCGAACTCAATTAATATTTTTGCCAAAGAAAAGCAATTAGACAGAAGATATGCTACCAAGTTATCCTTGAAGGGATTTGAGTATTTTACAGCAGAGGATAAAGTCATGTTTCGAGCTTTTTTAGATAAAGTGGAACAGGAACTGCCTTTTGCAGATAAATCAAACCTCTCAAATATCCGGTTAGCTGATAAATTGTTTTATATTTCAATGGGTATTCCATTTTACGTGATGAAGCTGTTGGAGTTTGCTACTGAAGTTGCTTCAAAAAAAGGTGAAGATAGTATCCATGAGAGTCATCTGGAACAAGCCTTGAAAAAGATTGGACAAGTATCTCGACCATTTAGAGTCAATCCATTTAATCAGGATAATTTTGATTTGATAGATGAATTATCAAGGGAAACGAAAAAGGAAGGGAATTCTAAAACATCTCAGTTTGCTGAAAAGCAAAACAATCGTAAAAAATGAGACAGCAGTAGTATTCATAAAATCTCCTAAGAGTAAATTTAAACAACTTCTACAGAAGGGAAGATGTACAAATGATAAGTTGTTTCGCTTACATCAATTCAGGATACTCAACTACATATATTACATAAACGCACGTTTTCATGTGAAGTTGGTACCAAATATTATATAATCATAGATAAATGTGAATTCAGTATTTGTAGTTACCTTAAGGATTATGGAATCAACTTGATTATTAAATTGCCCTGATTTTATATGTTGAATTTAAATAAAAGAAGATTACTTATAACTTTTTGTTTGAAGGTAGAGTTTGTATTTTTTTAAGTAAGTGACTTATCTCAAAATATGAAAGAGAGCAATAATTAATGGATAACTTAATAAGAAAAAGTATAATCGCAATGATTATGTTAGTGATGTATGTTCCGCTAAATATTTGGCTTTCAAGCTCGTTGTTTAATCTTGTCATGAAAGTAGATATAGGTATTTTTTATAGGTATGCGACTGATAACAAGTATGGTGAAGATATCTTCTTTTCTGAAAAGATTGATAAAGAAACAAAAGTAAGTCAGACAATTCAAGAGATATTCCAGTTAAAAGGTGAGCTTCAGACGGATAGTATTCAAGATACATTTGCCAAGTTATTAGAGGACGAGCATTTTTTCATTCAACAGATAGAAAAGAATAGTGAATATATTAGTTACTTGACTTCAAAAGAATTAACAACAGAAGATTTAATTACATATATGAATCTAATAGCTGATTTAAACAGCAAGATTATGAATGGTAGCTTCTATTTGTCGGCCTTAATTTTATTCTTATTGATGTACTTATTATTTGAATTTAGGTTAGAGCTATACTTTATTGCAGGAGTCCTATATATATTTACTACTTTGAGTACATTCACCTCGGGAATATTTGCAAATATATTTTTCTACCCTATGCGTTGGATGAGTCAGATTATGCGTGTTAATTTGGATTATAACTTTGAAGAATACGCTATGTATATTGAGTTTTTGCCAACAATTAAAGAGGCATTTTTATCTTTTATTATTTTTGATACAGTGGTTCTGGCGTGGAGAGAGAGGCGGAAGAAGAGAAGAACAATGAAAATCACAGAGATATATTATTCAATAGATGAGATTATTAATGTATTGAGTAATCTAGAGGTATTTAATAGTAATTCTCCTTTTATCAAGGTGAATAAAATCAAAGTAGATTTCAACTATCTCTATAAGTTTACAAAAACGAAGAAAAAGGATCCTGCATTAAAGGAAGTGAGAAGGCTCACTCTAATGCTTCTGTATAGAAACCAATCAATTGCTCTTTTAACCAAGGACGTACTTAATGTTATGGAAAGATTAAAGCAAGAATTAAGTAAATCTATCGTTTTCAAATCTGAAATTGATCAACACTACAAATTTGTTATGGTGAGTAAGCAAAATGCCAAACTTAAATGACGCTCCTTGCATGACATTTTCAATCAGAAATGTTATTAAGCTGAGTGAAAAAAAGGTCCTCTCCCATTCTATAATTACTGTAAACATAATTTAAATGACAACTCCGACCGGTGTTTTACATGTCGGTTTTTTTGAGCCCAAACAATAACGATGGTGCTAAAAACTATTTAGTAAATACCAGTAGTTATGTTATTGATCGTGCCAGGCAGTTTGAAGTGTTCTCGGTTACGTTTGATGTCATGTGATTTATACTTACTCTCGATGTGGCGTGGATTTTGTCACGTATAATTAAAGACCCAGCACGCTCCTCACATCAATGGAGTATGCTGGGTCTCGTGTTCCTCAGAGTCTACGCGAACAAATCCTGTTTACTCTGATCTAATGAATAAAAGCAAGGTCAGCTGCTTTCGAATTGAGTTGCAAGGGGGAGTGTAAAATAAAATTTCACACCAGATGGTGTATTCTCAGCTCCGAAGGTCTGTTGATGTAGCTGCATGATTTCCTTAACGATAGAAAGTCCAAGTCCTGTTCCCCCAGACGAGCGACTTCGTGCATTCTCTTCGCGGTAGAAACGGTTCCAAATCGACGGTAATTCACTGTCGGGAATTTTTGGACCCTCATTAGTGACGGAGACATAGACAGTACGTTCACTTCTGCTTAATTCAAAGTCTAAACGTATGGAGCTTCCTTCTGTGGCATAGTGAATGGCGTTACTCAGATAATTGAGCACTACCTGTTCAATTTTCTCGGGATCAGCCACGACAAGGAGACTCTTGTCCTCCGAGATAAGAATGTTTAATGTTTTAGCGTTAGAAAGTGGCTTCATATTTGCAGCAGTTTCAGCAATCAACTCATAGAGTAGGAACGTAACTGGCTTTAATTTGACAGTTTGAGCTTCAAGTTGTGTCAATTCCAACATGTCTAATACAAGCTTTTCCATTCGATTCGCTTCTCGTAGTATCGTTCGGGCGTACTGCTCCCTTTTATTCTCCGCAATGAAGTCAACCAGACCTTCCGCGTAACCTTTGACTACACTAATTGGTGTCTTCAACTCATGCGAGGCATCCGAGACGAATCGCTTCTGAATCACTTCCATTTTGCTCTTATATTCCATCTCCTCAACCAGCTTTTCATTTGTCAGCTGTAGTTGGTTCAAAGTGCGTTCTAGATTCGATGATAGGCTGACAAGGCTAGTGGACAAGCTACCAAGCTCGTCTTTGGTTTTTATTGGGGATATCGCCGTGAACTCGAGTTTCGCCATTTGGGCTGCGGTCTGATTAAGTTTGAGTAGTGGGCGAGAAACCCATTTGGAAAATAGAAAGGACAAAACCACGATCAGCAGCAGTCCACCTACGATGCTAAAAAAAGCATAGTACATTTCAAGCGCACTAAATGCCTCTTCGAGCTGCGTTAAAGGTGTCAACGCAAACAAATACCCTTGGGTAACGCCGTTAACGATAATTGGCTGGATAAACACGAGATTTTGAACGCTGCTTACGGCTTCTTTCCATTCCGAATGAAAGGCTTCACCATTGGCCACTTGTTCTGAATACTCTTCTGGAAGGGGAAACCAAGCTTTGAGTGCGGCGGCCATGATTCCCTCTCGGTTATTCCATTGTCCGGGCTTGGGCAAAAGTATGGACACAATAGAGCCATGCACCACCTCTAGTCTTTCTGTGTTCACATTGTTAGGGAGGGTGCCAATCGATGGCGAATACTCCTTCGTGATGACGTATGGCGAGAACAATTTTCTGTTTTGCTCATCGTAATATTCTCCTTGAATTGAGACACGGTCATCTTTTTGCAAGCCGTACTGCGCAAGTTTTGATAAATCGGAAAAGAAAGAAGTGGAAACAGCGATCCTCTCACCGCTATCTGTTTCAATCCACAGTTTAAAGGGATTGTCATAACGAATCTGTCCTTGCTTGTCCAGAATTGCTATTTGTACGTGATTTTGCGTAATGAAACGTCCCATGACAGAAGAAATCCTCTCCATTGGAAAATTCTGTTGACTGTAATACGAAGCGAAGCTGGATAGTTTTTTTTGAAGATCCGAAGCTCGCTCATTCTGGTAGAATCGTTCAAAAAAAAAGAAGTGGCCGGAGATGACTATTGCAAAAAATATGATATAGAATACTAAATTGGCAGCGAATAGCTTGAACACGATTCCCCTAGACTTCATGAAGGTTCCTCGAATTTATATCCAATACGAAAGACGGTATGTATATATTGAGCGTCGTCTTTCAGTTTTTTTCGCAGATTTTTGACATGGGTGTCAACAACTCTAGAATCTCCATAATAATCTATTCCCCAGACAAGGTTGAGCAGATGCTCCCGACTCAAAGGTAAGTTTTTGTTTTTCAGAAAATGAATCAGTATATCGTACTCCTTATAAGACAACTCAATCATTTGTCCGTTAACTTCGACTGTGCGTTTATTTTCATTAACGATAGTGTTACCGAAACAAAACAGGAAATTTTCCTGACCGACGGTTTGTTCTACTCGCTTCATTAACGTTTCAGCACGAGCCACTAGCACTCTGGGACTGAATGGTTTGGTAACGTAATCGTCTGCTCCCAATTCAAAGCCCAGCAATTTGCTTTCCTCTTCAAATTTGGCCGTCAGAATGATGATAGGTACAGTAGAGGCAGCTCGAATTCGTTTGCATACACTCCAACCGTCGATTCGGGGAATCATCAGATCTAGTATGACTAGATTTGTGGGCCTGGTTTTAAATAAGTCCATTGCCTCCTCACCATTGGCCGCCTCCACAACCTCCCATGATGATTTTACGAAATAATCGTTGACCAGTTCGCGAATGGATTCTTCATCCTCGACCAGCAATACAGAACGTCTCACTAAATTTCCTCCTATTTAACACATGAATTACACAACTGTTTAGTATTATAGCAAAAGTGATAATTATCTAAATTTTGTACATTTAAGATGAATTAATTAATAAATTTATAATACATATAATTCTATTTTATTTAGTAAAGAGAGGAATCAAATAATACTCATGCCTATTGTTACCGACAAAGGGTCACCCTTTTTAAACAGCTGAGAGGCAAGGTGTAGTAAAGTTGTTCCTTTTGGCAATCTTAAGACAGGTACTATTATAAATTATTATTTTAATAATTCCTATTATTTCTTTATAAAGAAAATAAAGGTTTACTAATTTATGAGATAGTAGTATTATTATGGAAGACAAATCATTAACTAAAAAACAATTAAAGGAGAGTTATTCTTGAAGAAAAAATTGCTTGGTCTAGCTATTTGCACAATGATGCTTAGTCTCCCTCTTAATGCTTTTGCAGCAGAGGATATCTTGGACACTAACAATACCATTATTACGAGTGAACCTGGGTCTGTTGTAGATACAGGACAAAGTTCTGATGGTTTTGATGATTTTGTTATTACGCCGTTTGGTGCAAGTGATCGTTATTATTTCGATGATCCATCGCCAGTACCTACCAGTGACAAAGGGAAATTATATTCGCATGCAGAAAGACAAAAATTTGGCGAACAGAGTGGTAATGTAAAAACGTATCGCTATTATATCTATTCCAAATATGAGGGTAATGCGACAGTGGAAAGTATTTCTTCTGAATGGTACACCACAGCAAAATTAAGAAGTTCTGCTACAATGACATTGAACACATCTTTGGGTACACAGGGGAGTTCAATTTCTGCCGGAATTTCATCTACATGGCAAAATGTGAAGTCTCCAACAAAAACATGGACGAACTCCAATGGTTCCAAGACTACATATGAGCAGTCCAATTTCGCGGTTTCTCCTGTATCCGATTTATATAGCGATGATGTGAGTATTGTCCATACTTCGAAATTGAAATTGAAAGGTGATGCGAGACCATATAGCTTGCAATCAGGAGTATAATATACTTATTT
This sequence comes from Paenibacillus sp. 276b, assembly GCF_900107875.1. Taxonomy (NCBI): domain Bacteria; kingdom Bacillati; phylum Bacillota; class Bacilli; order Caryophanales; family Paenibacillaceae; genus Paenibacillus; species Paenibacillus sp. 276b. Next base: position 283,112 of record NZ_FNRR01000005.1, read on the forward strand.
AGGTAGGAAATCTGGTTAATGATATGTCTGAATGATTTTAGGAACTGATAAATCTACGTCCTGTCGTTGTAAAACAGGGCGTAGATTTTATTCGTATAAGCCGAGGTTAAATCGGGAGGGAATATGAAGAAAATAGGAGCATTTTTGTGTGTTATCTTTTTAATGATCGTCATTACAGCTTGCAATAAAGGAAATGATATGGAGGCTAATCCATACAAGGACGAAGTGAACAAAGAAAATGAGATTTTCCTTTTTAATATAACCAAACAGCAAATGGGTAGATACAACAAGGATTCATTACAATGGAGAGCACTATATGAGCAGGATAATTTGTTTCAGTATGTGTTTGGCCATACTAGCAAATTTGTTGTAAGTGGTCATAGCGTTGAGAATGAGTTTGTATTGTTTGATGTTAGCGACGATCAAAAAAAGATCACAAAGATTTTTGATATGAAAAATAATAAGGATGCTTTTTTTCCACTTGCTGATGATGGACAAAAGTATTATTACGTTTTATATGAGAATGAAAAAGATACAGATTCGATAAACAGAAGCGTATTTACATTTGATGAAAATAACGAAATTCAAATTTTATTCAACACGAATGAAAAAATCACTTCAGGCACTATCGTTAATTCAACACTTTACTATACAGTATACGAACCTGGAAAAGACAGTTACACGGTGTATTCCTTTCCATTGAATGGAACGGATAAGCAAGTAAGTGTAGTTAAGCAGGGCCAACCAACCAGGGAATTATACAATTTCCATAACAAGCTCTTTTTTTCAAACGAGAATAAAATTTTTAATGACACCCGTTCGTTTGATAAAAAGGATGAAAACTTTTTTGTAAACAATTTACTTGTCCAGATATATTCTGATACCAATCAAGACCTGATCTGCACTGTAATGGATACGGAAAATAATGAAATGCTAGGGCGCTACAAATATCCTATCAATTTCGAAGTCAAAAACAATACACTATATATTTACTGTGAAGGCGGGATATATACTTTGGAGATTGGGGGTTAAGTGGTTGACTATTTCCTTAAAGTCCATACATCTTAAGTATGGAGAAAGACTTGTACTATGTGAGCTTAACTATCAATTTAACAAGGGTGTTTATTTAATTAGTGGGGAAAGTGGCAGTGGAAAAACAACATTATTAAATCTAATTAAAGGTTATGTGCAACCGGATAAAGGCGAAATTGAGAGAGGTAATTCGACTATTTCTTATATGATGCAAGAAACGATGTTATTTTCCAATTTAACCGTGTCTGAGAATTTCATGATGAAATATGCTCTTCATCATGCGTTGGAAGATGAAAAGTATAAATCAATTCTATCAAATGATATGACTAACATCGGATTGCCAATTAACTTGTTGAATACTAAGGTGTCCTCCCTTTCTGGAGGGCAAAAACGAAAGTTAGAGTTGTTGTTGATTTCCTGTGATCCATCAGAAATCATCTTACTTGATGAACCTGTTGCCAATCTGGACAAAGCAAGTATTCAACAGATTGTTGCTTATGTTGAAAGTCATTGGTCGGACGAGAGAACGGTAATTATATCCAGTCATAGTGAAATGAATTTTGAGGGTCCAGTAAATAGGTTGCTTCTGGATCAGGGAACGTTAAGAAGTATTTAATTGACTTAAATTACGGATCAATTAAGTGTATGGAACAAATGGAGGAAACCTATGAATCCAATTCAAATTCATAAATATATTATTAAAAAATCAAAAAAAACATATTATAGGATGGTAGTAATAGTTTCTTTGATTTTTATTATTATTTCATCTTATGCTTTTTTTTACATGTTTAATCAATTGGCGAATAAAGAAAATTTCTATAATAACACCAATGCTCATCTTATTAGAATTGAAGGAAAGATGAGCAATAATATTTTAGGCAAACTAAGCAGCGAAGATGTTGAACAAACAGAATACATGTTAAGGGATCGCGGAGAGCGGTATAAGCTATCCAAAATATTTAAATTATCAAGCGGAATTATGAATGCCTCAGACAACAAAGGAATGATCCTGTATGGCCTTGATGAAACATTCTCAAACATGCTTAACCAGCATTTTGAGATGAAAGACAACGTTTTATATTCCGAGACGGGATTGGGAGAATTGTCAATAATTATTCCCCATATTCAGTTTACAGAACAAGGGGACATCCAATCTAATTCTTTTGATGAGAAAACATTCCAACTGAAAAATATTTATGACGCAGTTGATAAATCCAATATGGCTTATTTCTTTTCACGTAAGGTCAATGATCTTCCTATGGTGTTTGCTACACAAGATACCCTAGTGGATATTCTGAATATCATGTTTAAAGACAACATGAAAGAAACCGATAACGGAGAATTACACTCATATAATAGTATTTATGATTTCATCGACGTAGAGGAAGTGTTGATCTATATAGATGATATCCAATCATTAGGTGAACTCGTTGAACAGTTTCGAAGTTCCGACTTTCTTGTCTCATATGCATTTGACTCCTTTGAAAGTTTAAGCACAGATTTATGGAAATCTAACATGCTCTACAATATTATTTTGGTGTTGCTTGTAATGATTAGCATGATTTATATCGCGCTAACCTATCGTAATTACTTGAAATCACAGCAAAAAGATTTCGGCATATTTAAAATATTCGGATATTCCGATCAAAGTATTTGCAGAATATATAATCAAGTGTTATTTAAGCTTTTTGGGAGTGTATTCGTTATAGCTTTCATATTCAATTTGATCATATGTTTCAACAGATGGGGTACGTTTATGTTAATTTTTGCTCTTGAATCTTTAATGTTGTTGTTCATTGTATGGTTCATCAGTCAATACCAGATAAGAAGGGTTATCAATAAAGGAGTTTTATTCCTGGTTAAGGATGATAAGGAGTTCGAATGATCCTACTCAAGAATATTTGAGAAGTAAGAAAGCAAATTAAGTCTGAAATATGCTGCATCCTATCTAAAGGATCACTACAAGAAAGACTAGATTGTTATAGTTTTTTTTGTATAGAAACATAGTCCCATTCGAAGTCGCTATTCTAGCGACTTTTTATTTTATTGGTACAAGTTCTTGTACCAAGCCAGGAACAAGAACTTGTACCGATTGCCGAAATGGACAAGAACATGTTCCCATTACCGATTAGGTATGTAACTAATCGGTTTTAGTCTCTTAATTTAGCTTAACGTGCAGGGGGCCCATCGATAAAATAAATGTGATTGAGCGAATAAGGGGAAATCAGTATGAATTGAAAAGGTGAAATTCGCCTAAAGTAATAGTTGCCACGATTTTATTGTCATATTGCAGAAATTTGTAGTTAGCTTACGCTGAGATTGAGGAATATAAGCAAAGTGTGAGGAGTGCGAATTGATGAGCAAGATATCAAAAGGATGGTAATGTTAAAATAAATTTGTCTTAAATTCTTACTGGGGGCGGTTATTTTGATAAGAAAAACACAAACGGATAGTAATGACCTGAATGAAAATTTTCGCTCTCTTCTTGAGCGTACTCAGGTTCATGCTGTAGATTTTCTCAACAAATTGGACAGCCAGTCTGTCGGTGCAACTACAGACACAGATACATTACGTCGTCGATTGGGCCTTCCACTTGGCAATGATGGCATTCCCGCCGAACGGGTGATTGACGAGTTGGTGGCTGCCACGGAAGGAGGACATTTGGGCTCTGCAGGGGGCCGTTTTTTTGCATGGGTGATTGGTGGTGCACTACCATCAGCACTTGCAGCCGATTGGCTTACTTCCACCTGGGACAATAACGCAGCTCTATATGCATGCGGGCCTGCCGCTTCTGTAGTGGAAGAGATTGCCGGAGCATGGGTCAAGGAGGTACTCGATTTGCCTAGCACAGCTTCGCTCGCATTTACCACCGGCTGCCAGATGGCGCACTTTACTTGTCTCGCCGCAGCACGTCATGCGCTCCTTCGAGATAGGGGGTGGAATGTGGAGCTGGACGGGTTGAACGGAGCACCCTCAATCCGTATTCTAGCGTCTGAACAGCGTCATGGAAGTATCGAACGAGCTCTGCGCTTTCTAGGTATCGGAACAGCTGCCTTGGTTCCTCTCACTACCGACGAAGACGCGCGTGTCACAGCAGATGTGCTGTCCACAGCACTTAAGGCTTCTGACAGCCCAACGATTGTTATTCTTGACGCAGCGGATCTTAACGTAGCCGCAATCGATCCGTTCAGCGAACTTATCCCTATCGCGCGAGCAGCTGGGGCATGGGTGCATATCGACGGTGCATTTGGACTTTGGGCGCGAGCAAGTGGACAACATCGAAGCAAACTGGCAGGAATCGAACTGGCGCATTCATGGGCGACGGATGCGCATAAGTGGCTTAATACACCGAAGGACAATGGGATAGCCCTAATTACTGATTCCGATGCACATCGCGCTGCAATGGGGATTAGCGCAGTCTATCTGACCCATGATGAGGAAACACGCGACCAAATTAACTGGACGCCAGATTGGACTCGACGCGCACGAGGCTTTGCGGTGTATGCAGCGTTGCGTGAACTTGGTAGAGCTGGCGTGGCTGATCTCATTGAGCGGAGTTGTAATCATGCCGCAGCACTCGCGAGCGGTATTGCAGCGTTGCATGGAGCCGAGATGGTTTTTGCACCCACGCTGAACCAAGCACTGGTCAGGTTCCTCTCTCCAGAAATCAATGCTACAGAAGAAGATCATGACGCTCGCACCACCTCAGTGATTGCCGCTATCAACGCGGAAGGAACGGCATTTTTCAGCGGCACAGTTTGGAGAGGGCGGAGTGCAATGCGAATCAGCGTTGTCAACTGGCGCACGTCGGACACCGATGTGCATGCGACAGTAGCCGCAGTCGCGCGCGTGCTCGCCAGTATGGACCTTAATTAGAATTTTTGTGGGGCAAGACAAGCAGTCAATAGTAGGTTTGTAACTGGAGAATGGGACCCGTATAAATGAGTTAATTTATACAAATTAGTTTATGTTTTTTTAACCTTGATGGGCTAATTGCCTTCAAGGTTCTTTTATTAAGGTATAGTTCATAACAAGACATTTTTCCTGTGAGAAATGTATAATTAATCAAAGAAATTGTTATAGTGATAGCATCATCCCAGAACAATAAAGACGAATAACTTGAGATGAACATTTGTCGAGGGACAAGAACATAGTCCGATTTCCGATTAGATGTATATCTAAATATAGGTAGTGGAGCTCTTTTGAGTGACTAGACGCTAAAGGCTGAATTATGATCACGATACGAGCTTCAATGCACGCAAGTATTTCTACTGGAACCTGTAATCCCAATTGAAATGTGTATAATAGATAATTGTACATTTATTCGTTAAGACTTGTGCTTTGTTTGCATTGCCAGAGACGAAGCTATTTTCACCTTATATTGTGAGCGTATTTAATAGGATGTTCCTGAGCAGTTTTATTTGGAACTGGTGGTGCTCCGTTACTTCTATAAAAATGGGAGAAGGGGAGCATAACAAAGAGGAAGACTTGCTTGGTTGTCGTTTTTCTATGATACTCATGGCATCCATGCTAATAACAACTGTGTTTCTTCTGTTTAATGCACCATTCTTAAGACTATTTGGTGCCAGTAATGAGATTTTATCATTCGCTAATGAATTTTTAAACATTTAGCTTTTTGGAACTTTAGGTGTACTCATTTCTCTGGGATTAGATTGGTTAATTGCAGCACAAGGATATGCAAAACAGCTATTCACGGTATTTGTTGCTGCGGTTGTGAACATTATCCTCGACACCATTTTTATTTATGGTATGAAGTTGGGCATAGTGATTTTATAGCGCAGCTACCCATTAGTCTGTTCATCAACGATCTAGAGCTTATTGTACTGAAGGCTAGACTAATGAGAGGGGCCAAAAGCTTTCTGCCCCGAAAAAATCGACGGACGTCCAAATTATTTAATGGCTTAAATAATCCGTGTTTTAAGCAGACGAAGGTAGCTCTGTTCATGGAACAACTATTAAACTCTAGATAGGATTACATAGAATGGTGAACCAACTAAAATTAGGTAGTGATCTAAGTGCTAACAGATTAGAAAAGTAACACAAAGCAAAGGTACCTGGTTGCGTACCTTTGCTTTAACTTAAGAGAACGGTGTCGTAAAAGTTACCATTGTATCATTCTCGATGAGTGCTTGTTAGCAGACCTATCATCTATTAAGTTCTTTTATGTGGATCATGATTGAAGCGCTGCACAAGCGAGAATCTCGTCGGTAGTACGGATTCGGCCGATACGTGGAAAGATGACTTTGCTGACGTGCTCATGTTCTGCCTCGCTGAATCCGGTCATTGCGTCTATTGCAAAAATCACCTGATACCCATGAGCAAATGCTTCTCGCGCCGTTGTATCTACCCCGATCCCTGAAGCAATTCCACAGAGTATGATCGTAGTAATGCCTCTCCGGCGTAACTGCTGATCCAGATCCGTCCCGTAAAATGCACCCCACTGACGCTTAGTAATTAGATGGTCGTTAGTAGTGACTCCAATTTCAGGTACAATTTCATCCCATCCAGGTACCAGATTGATCGCTGGCGGTTCTTGATCCAGCAACGGATGGGGCATATCTTTGAAATCTTTCGAAGAAACACGTACGAGTCCAACGAAGGCACCAACCTCACGGAAAGTTTGAACCATGGCAGCGGCACGTTCGACAACTTGTTCTGCTGAATGAGGGGCGTACTGGTTTCCGATCCATTTCTGCAAGTCGATTACGATTAATGCCGTTTTAGAAAATTGATATAAATGCTCTTTCATGTTAATCACACTCCAATTTCAATTTGATCATCCTTAATAGTAAGTTCATAAAATTGAACTTTTATTCATTGACTTGGTGTTCATAATTTTGTACTATAGGTTCAAAGTTGTCAAGAGGGGATGCTTGAGCATGAGCGTAACGAAGCAAGATATTATTTATTCGGCTTCTAAAATGTTTAAAGAAAAAGGTTACCTGGGAACATCCATTCAGGAAATCGCCCAGGACTGTTCCATAGCAAAGGGCTCCGTTTACAAATATTTCCCTTCTAAAGAGGATTTGTTGTGTGAGGTTTTCGACCATTGCCAAATGGCTTATTTTGATCGGGCTGAACGTTTGAAAGATATCGGAAAGGGAAGCCCTCAGGAGAGACTAGTGGATCAGATTGTATTTCGTTTTCAGTATTTCATGGAATATCGTCATATTATGGTGGATTTCATTGATCTGCCAATTACGCAGTACGAAACATTCAGCAAATTGAGGAATCACGTTCGCGAGCGAATGATGGAGTGGCACAGATCATGGCTTATAGAAGTTTACGGCCCTAGAATTAAGCCGTTTCTCTGGGATTTGGTCTTTATTTATCGGTCTTTTATTAAAGATTATCTGCAGCGCGTCATCTCCGAAGAGAATTTATTGTCCATTGAGGATACAGCTTGGTTTATCGTTGATAAAATGGATGCGTTAGTCAACCACATGTCCAAGTTAGGTTCGAATGGGCTGCTCGGGCAAAGCGCATATGATACATTTATTCATTCAGGCTCAAATGACTGGAATAGAGAAAAAAAACGGATCACCGAAGAGTTGCTCAGCAGAGTGATTGCTATCATTGATGTCTGGAAGGGGGGGGCTGAACGCCGTAAGGAATTGCAGGAGATTTTACAATTGTTGAATAGCGAAATTGCTCAGACTAATCCAAAGAGGTCGGTTATTCAAGCGTTGTGTGCTTACCTAGAACAAGAGAAAGAACTAAGGAGTTCAGTTATTCAGTTAAAGCATACCGTCCTATCCTAGGTAAGGAATATTGGTGTTGGTTAGAGAAATGTGATTGTTCCAATGATGATAACTATAGCGGTATATTTAAATAAGGTTGCACAATTGTTGCTTTAATAATTGGATTTGAAGAATAATAACATTGGAACCATGTAAATTCAATATTGCCCGTAAATTCATTCAACTAACGGGCAGTTTTGCTGAATAGATCTGCCGAGTAGTGGAGCATTTGGCCTCTCACGGTTGGTTGCGGACAAGAAAGATAAAAATCATAAGGTAAAGGAGAAATCTGGCAGATACGATTGCGATCAAAAACTACCCATGACGCACATGCGTTATGGGTAGTTTTTGATCATTTCCATACGTTCAGGAGGGGGCCACGTGAAATAGCGATGTCCTAATCACTTCGTTGGACAGACAGAGTTTTGTGTAAAAATGGCCACCGCCCGGAACGGCCTTTCTTCATATACATTTCCGAACTGACTTACTTGACCGGCCCCATCCAGGTTGAGATCGTCTTCTGCTGGTGCGGCAACGGCGGTTTCAACTTCCCGTTATCGACCAAATGCTTCAAAATATAAGCGACAAGCCGGCCTCCGCCGGTGTTGCCTCTCACCATGTAAGCAAGCTGTGGCTCCAAATGCTTCGGCTGATTTTGCAGGAACAGCTTGAGCATTTTGTCGTAGAGCTTGCCGACAGCAGGCGCATACAGAGCGGACAAATCCGGCATTGCCTTGTTCAACCGATCCAACGTTTGCGGAGAGTCGATCCAAACCGCATTGAACTTGTACCCCTCCTCCGTCTTGCGGATGTACCCCTTCTCCAGCAGGAACGAATATTGCTCGCCGTTCTCTTCGTTGTCGGGCAGTTCCCCTTGTTGGAACGCATGACAAATCTCGACATTCCGGTATTCCAGGAAACGCCAATCCATCTGGCGGTCACTCCAGTACGTATTGAATTGCCACAAGTATAAGGGAGTGTCTTCGACGTAGCGGAGCGATGGACCGAAGGTGACGTAACTACTCAAATCAAAACCCGGATCGGCATCGTGGCTCCGGTTTAACGCCGCATAGGCAATATACTGACCTCCGTCCTTTCGCATTGGTGCGACCGCATCGAAGTTTTCGCCCGCCGGCATGCTCCGCCAAGATTGCTCCTCGACGTTCTTGGGCAGCAAGGTCCAGAGCAGGAAGTTATAGTCGCCGTCCGGAACGTACACTCCGCTATCCTCGACTTGCCGGCGAACTTCAATTAACGAGTCAAAATGAACATCGGCCACTTCGGCGGCGCAATCTTGCCAAAATTGATGACCGGCTACGGCCAACTCGAAGAGGTCCCAGACGATGGTATTGCTTTGATATTTGCCGGGAGAGGTTTGGATGAGAAAATTGTAATCGGCCAGGTGCCGGACTTCGCCTTCCAGCAAAGACGGCGGCATTCCAAGCTCCTCCGCGATTTGATGTACGGTACGCGCCTTGTGATAAGCCGCGTAAACGATATTTTGCGCCAAGGCGCGTCCAAGAAAATCGTTGGTTTCGCCCAGTCTGCCGGCCGAACCGGAATGGCCCATTTCCCCCATGCTGACCGGATTGACACTTAAAGTTCCTGTTGCACGCATACGTTTCATTCCTTTCCGTAACTTCTTTTTAGCCTCGCTCAAATGCCACTTCACCGTGTTGACAGGAATGTTCAGAGCAATCGCGATATCGCCGATTTTAAGCTCGTCGTAGTAATGCATGACCACGATCCGGCGATGGATGTCGGACAGAAACGCGACTTCTCGGCGGAGCTCGCGGTAAGCTTCGGTTACCAGCAGCCGGTCAAGCGGCTCCCGGGAAGGGGCAGCAGACAGTTCGGACATGCCGTTGATTTCGAACGCTTGGGGAGCGTGCGCACGCTTTTTCAACCAATTCACCCAAGTGTATCGGGCAACCGTCCAGACGTAAGCGTCAAGGCTTCTAATGTCCCGCACCCCAGAGAAGGATTTCAACAACTGCAGCATTATCTCCTGAGCCAGATCCTCCGCCTCGGCCCGCTGCTTGACCCGGTTTAAGGCAAAACCGAAAATCGGTTTGACATAGCTCCGAATCGCTTCCGCCGCTTCTTTTCCGTTTTTACTAATTGAATCCATCTTTTGCCTCCATAGTTGCATCTGTAATTCCTGACAATTATATAGTGTGCCAGGCGAAATAAAGGTTGGGATTATTTTAAAAAACATTTGGACGTCCTACCGGATCAATCATACACGTATAATTACAAACATCATGAGTAGGTCATTTAAATGGTTAAAGAGACGTTATGAATTTTTTGTTAAACAAGATGAAGATTACTTTAGATGTAAAGGTCTCACTTTTAGTATATAAATATACTTCTTTTCCGTTCAACTATGGGAGGATACAAACTAGGAGCACGAGCCGAAGTTCTTGTTCGGGTACTTGGGGTACTCCTTCGTTCCGTGGTTAACCAGGAGTGGTCTGGATTAATTATTCAAATGCATAATAGAGGCTCATTAAACTAACGGGAAACGATAGCTCATACAACAAACAAAGCAGCTGACCAAAATGATCGGCTGCTTTTATTTCAAAATAACAGGAAGATTATTTTTTAATCAAGTTAAAATTTGCACTTATTCTCAAGAGGTACATATCATATTATTGTAGACATTGGGTCTACTTCTGTAGGAAAAGGTTAGCCCGCCGATTCACTCCCGGCGGGCTTTATTATTGTACAGCTATTCGGCACAACAGACTCAACGGAACTCAGATATACGATAGGTCAATGACCGGGAACCATCCGTGAGATAACTCTACTTCATACCTATGTATCGGGGCAGCTTCACGTTCACCATTTTTCAGTATCTCTTCAGCAAACAACGCCCTTCTTTGATAACACGTTCATATATCCTCCAGGTGAAACAAAATGGAACGGTTTACCTTCTGATTCGCCCGATCGCTATCCGGCGTGTTGTCCATGTTGGATGGAACATAATAATACCTAGAGGAGAATTGAGATTTAATGCGTAAGGAAATGCATTTTATCGTAAACTGATGTTCACATGCACTTTAAATGCTAGTATAATAAAATTAGGAAAATAAAACATTTTATAGTTGAATCTTTTCCTTAACAGACCTTATCGATTCGTTCAACATTTGGGTGAATATAATGTTTTAAAGTAGGAAATAATTATTGTTATAGGAAGGGCGAGGATAATATGTTTAAAAAAATATATTTAATAGCCTTTGCAGTGATTATTATTTCAGGAGTGGCATTAATATCGAATTCAAAAGCAGACACCTATTCAGAAATGGAAACCGTAAATAAGACAGATGAAAATCCTGTTAACACTAATTTTTCAACAAATAACGTGAAATCCGTAGAATCCGAAGAATCAGTAAAAAACGTAGAATCCGTAGAATCAAAAATCGCAAAAGGGTATTATAGTCAACTATATACACCTCATGGCATGTTCGTGCGAGCAGATGAAAAAAGTATCTTTAAGGAATCGGAGATAGCAAGAAATTTAGATCAAATCGGGCCTAATACGAATCAACTAATTTTTGAAGGCGAGTTTTTTTTAAAAGTAGATGAAGCAGAATTTCTTAAAAATTATCCCAATTCGTTGCTCTTAAATAAAACCTTAAATGATGAAAACCCGACTGATACTGATGTTCCATCAAGTTCATCAAAATAGTAATTTCACTTCATAAATAAGGAGCCATTGTTTTCGACAATGGCTCCTTCTTGGCCTTCTTGTTTTACTTAATCATTGATTGATCCATATCCACTAGCAGTTGTAGTTCCAATACTTTTTATTTGCAAAGCATAAGTACCCGCTTGAACATTGGAAAAAGTTATTGTTTTAGTAGCACTTGAATAGTTACCAGCGATTGGTATGCTATTTTTTTCAGAAGCTCTCAAAGTATACTCGATAGATACAGTCCCGCTACCATTAGTGGGATACTGGGCAAGCTTTATCGTTATATCTCCGTAAGAGTAGTGGTTGAACCATTCTTTAGTTGTATAGTCATCAGATGAAAGAGGCCCAAAGGAATAGTTTTGCAACCGCTGAAGGTCCTCTTAAGTACCTTAAAGGAATTAGTGGTTCTCGAATGCTTGCTTAAGATTTGATTTCCGAGGTCATCCCTACGAAGTGAAGTAGATTAGGAGTGAGTTGGTGTATCTTATACGATTGAAACCAAACCACAATGAGTCTTTGTTGAGTTACTTGAGTAGAACTGCTGAAGCGAACGAGTTTTCTTTGATTGATGTGATCAAGGATGTGAAAAGTAAAAAGTACACCTTACGAATCGATCGACTGTATCTTATAGATCATCACCCTCATGTGAAGCAGGAGTTAGGTTAGAAGAATAGTAGGCGTTGGGATTTATTCCTGAAGATAATGAACTGGTAAGAGTAAAGGCCCAAGCATTGCTAATATCGCAATTTACTTGGACCTAAAATTAAGATTTACTATACTCAATAGAATTATTTTTTATTTTGTGGGACAAGTTTCTCGTAGGCTTCGGTATCGAAAGTGTCAGCTTGAATAAGCCACTTATCATTTTTATTTACTAATGACAGTCTTCCTTCTAATGGAACAGTCTCATTACTTATAACGCAATAAGATAGAGACAATTACTAATATAAACAGTTAATAAATTGGATATATGAGTTAAATTTAAAACAATAGCAAAAGACCGCTTCTCAAAGTAAAAGAGAGCGGTCTTTTGCTGTTGGTACCTTAGGATTATCCGGTTTAATTCGTCAACAATTTTATGCATAAATATACAAATGAGGATTTGCTGTTTTTCTCAGCATTTGTGAAAAAGATGGAGATTCTATAACGTTAGCGTTAAGTTACTCTCGGTAAATATGAAAAAATGACTTGATTTATAAGGCATTTTCGATGATTTTTCTCATTAATTATGACAACACACAACACGACGTTATTAGTGGTTCAATAGAACCTTTTTGATCCAGAACGGAAATGGCTTGAGTAATTAAAGCAGAGAAGGTGCTATGCAATAGAGAGGAGCATCTTCTCTGCTTAATTCATAATAATCCAAATATCTTTTATTCAAATTACTATATTGCTTAAAGGAGAACACATAATATGAAAAACTGGAAACGCATTCTCTTGTCTCTAACTATTTCGGTCGGTTTGCTCGCATCGGCAGTACCGGCTATGGCCTCTCCGCAAGAGACATCGGTAAAGGTGAATGACGAAACGGTTGAATACACGGCGGGTGCACCGATCAACGATAAAGGAACAACACTTGTGCCGCTGCGCTCCACGCTGGACGCAATGGACGTGAAGCTGACGACAGCAAGAGATGATACAATTACAGCCGTCGTTAACGGCAAGACGATTACGTTGAAGAGCAAGCTTACACGTATTAATGGCGTAACATATGCGCCGATTCGAATTGTAGGGGATGCGGCAGGTTATGAGGTCCGTTGGGATGCTGCTGCACGCACAGTGCTGCTGGTTTCCAAAGGTGGCGAAACAGAAACTGTTCAAACCGGTGGACGTGGCTTCATGTGGGAAGTCGAAAGCAACGGCAACACCGTGTACCTGGTAGGTTCTATGCATATTGCAGATGAAAGCTTTTATCCATTGCGTAAGGAGTTTGAAGAAGCCTTTGCCGAGGCGGATTACTTAGGCGTAGAGATCGATATCAGCAAAGCGGCTGACGAAGCGCAGCAGAAGATTGTTCTGGATCTGGGCTCGTATCAGGATGGCACAACACTGAAAGATCACATCTCCAGCGAGACGTATGCTCAGGTGGGAGACATTTTGAAGAAGAATGGATTGGAAGCGAATGCACTGGATACCTTTAAGCCTTGGGTAGTGGAGAGCACACTGGCCAGCCTGAAATCCATGAAAGCGGGCTATGAAGCTTCTTCGGGGGTTGACCTATACTTCATACAGAAGGCAATTGAGCGCAAACTTCCGGTGATCGAGTTGGAATCCTATGAATCTCAATTGGGAATGTTCAATGACTTCTCCAAGGAGCTGCAAGAGAAAACATTGAAAGCGACTTTGGACAATTTTGATGTGTTGGATGACAGCGTGAATCAAATGGCCGAAATGTGGAAGACAGGGAATGACGAACAACTGTTGGAGCTGACGAACAGCTTCTCTGATGATGAAGAATACAACAAAGCAATGCTGATCGACCGTAATGTTGGAATGGCTGATAAAATTGATGGTTACCTGAAAAACGGCAAGGGTGAAGAGTACTTCATCGTGGTTGGTGCAGCGCACTACTTGGGTGATCATGGGATTGTGAAGTTGCTGAAAGATAAAGGATATACAGTGGTACGAAAATAAAAGAATTATAGCTCCTTATATGGAAGTCTGGTATTCTCCCCAGATGGTAGACAATAGTGAAAAAAGAGATCGTATAAAATCCCTCTCAAGCACTGGAAGCTTGAGGGGATTTTGTATGCCTGCGAAGAAGCAAGTAGTCGTCTATACGTGAGTGAATGAAGGCTTGATATTGAATTAATTAGGGTAGAGAGGGGTGATCTCTACCAAAATGTCGAATCAGGACTTTAGATTCAATCTCAGAAAGGCCTATTTACAAATATTAGAAAATCATTTAAAATAAATGTAAGCGTTTTAAAAGTTAAAGCGCTTTAACTTTTAGGCGGAGGTGATTGTGTCTCGCGAGTATCGAATCATGGTTTCTCCATCAAGATGCTGCATTGAATTTTCGGCTTAAAGGTTATGTCATGGATCAAAACCCATTTGGACCTAAAAGGAGCGTAAATTTATGAGAAAAAATAGGGGATTTTCAGTTAGCAGCAAGGCTGTTATGATGTGTTGTCTCGCTTTTCTTCTGATTCCGGCGAGCTTTGCTTTCGCCGCTCCAAACAAGCCGTTTCCGCAGCACACGACATATACCAGCGGCTCGATCAAGCCTAACCATGTTACGCAAAGTGCGATGGATAGCTCCGTGAAAGCGAAATGGGACAGCTGGAAATCGGCTTATCTGAAAACGGCGGGCACAGGCAAGTATTATGTGAAGTATCAGTCCAACGGGGATACCGTATCTGAGGCACACGGGTACGGAATGCTGGCAACGGTTATAATGGCCGGTTATGACGGTAATGCGCAGACCTATTTCGACGGACTTTATCAATATTATAAAGCGCATCCGAGCGCCAACAATTCGAAATTGATGGCATGGAAACAAAACAGCAGCTTCCAGAACATTGAAGGCGCCGACTCGGCCACGGATGGAGACATGGACATTGCTTATTCGCTCCTGCTTGCGGACAAGCAGTGGGGTAGCAGCGGCAGTATCAACTACCTTCAGGCCGGCAAGGACATCATCAATGCCATCATGCAAAGTGACGTGAATCAGTCCCAATGGACGCTGCGTCTTGGCGACTGGGCAACGGATAATACGTTCAAAAATGCTACCCGTCCATCGGACTTTATGCTGAATCACTTGAAGGCGTTCCAGGCAGCAACGGGTGATGCCAAATGGGCGAACGTGATCGACAAAACCTATACCATTGTCAACTCCCTATACAACGGGTACAGCTCATCAACCGGATTGCTTCCAGACTTCGTCGTTCTGTCGGGCTCGACGTACAAGCCAGCTTCAGCCGATTTTCTGGAAGGTGCGAACGACGGCAGCTACGATTACAACTCGTGTCGTACGCCTTGGAGGATCACAACGGATTACCTGATGACTGGTGACAGCCGGGCACTCAGTCAGCTCAATCAAATGAATAGCTGGATCTCAACCAAAGTAAGCGGTAATCCTAGCAACGTAAAGGATGGTTATAAACTCAACGGCACGGTTACAGGTTCCGGCGGCAGCGGCGCGTTTTATGCACCGTTTGGTGTCAGCGCTATGACCTCGTCCGTGAACCAAAACTGGCTGAATTCCGTCTGGACCAAAACGGCCGGCAGCTCCAATGAAGGCTACTATGAAGATAGCATCAAGCTGTTCTCCATGATCGTGATGTCCGGCAACTGGTGGACATACTAAGCAACTTATAATCCGATGATTGCTCATATGCAAGCAGGCCGCGAGATTAGCTCCGGGCCTGCTCTTTTTATGGATAGAGAGCTAGGAGAATGTATTTAATGATTGATTTAAGAAAGCCTTATAGATAGCCTTATAGATAGAAAATGCCTAAAAACAACAAACCGCCATATCTCAGGAAATTCTGGGATATGGCGGTTTCTCTTAATGTGAAAGTACGTCGATAGACGTTTTTCTTATGGTATCAGGACGAATGGATGAAAGCCGAATTATGCTTTAGCTGCAGATTCAGTAAAGAACTGCGGCAAATATTCCTTGTTGGCTTCGAGCATTTCATCCAGCATCTGAATCGCCACTTCGACCGAAGGGACCAAAGGATGATGGGCCAATGCCTGTATGGCCAATCCACGATCGCCGGTCACGGCAGCATCGATGGCGAGGCGCTCATAGGTTTTAACCGCATGGATCAGTCCAACTGCCATTGGAGGAACCTTGGTCAACGGCAGGGGCAGTGGACCGGTTTTGGTGACCACGCAGTTGACTTCAATGCTGGCATCGTCTGGCAGGAAATCAATGATACCTTGATTGGCTACGTTCAACGTCTGAATGTCATTCGTTCCGTTGTAGAGTGAGCGCATCAGGTTCACGGCTGCTTCGGAATAGAAGGCGCCGCCCCGCTGTTCCAGCTGTTTCGGTTTATCTTTCAGGTCCGGGTCATTGTAAAGCTCGAAAAGTTCTTCTTCGACGCGTTTAACCACTTCCGCACGGTTGCCGCCTTTTTGTAAGGATTCCAGCTGCTCTTCGAGCATGGCGTCGGTCATATAAAAGTATTTCAGATAGTAAGAAGGCAGGGCATGCAGGGATTGCAGGAATTCCGGATTCCACTCCCGTGCAGGCACGTTCTTCGCGCTGTAACCGGCCGTATCGGACAGCATGTCATCCAGTTTGTCTTCTCCATTCACATCAATACGCGTAATCCAGTGGAGATGGTTCAGGCCAACAAACTCGGCATAGACGCGGTCCGCTTCTACGCCGTATTTGGCTGAGGTTTGCTTGATTAGGCCGATTGGTGCATTACATAGACCAATGCTTTTAACGTTGGAATACTTCAGAATGGCTTCCGTGACCATACCCGCCGGATTTGTAAAGTTCAGCAGCCAGGCATTAGGAGCGAGTTCTTCAATATCACGGCAGATATCAAGCAGGACCGGAATCGTCCGCAGCGCCTTCATCATGCCTCCGGGACCAGTGGTTTCCTGACCGATCACGCCGTATTTCAGGGGAATGGATTCATCGCGGCCACGGGCGTCAAGCATGCCGACACGCATTTGAGTGCTGACGAAGTCCGCACCCTTGATGGCTTCGCGACGGTCGAACGTCAAATGAACTTCAATCGGCAGACCCGATTTCTCCACCATGCGTTTGGCTAAGTTGCCGACAATATTCAGTTTGCGCTCTCCCGGCTCAATATCGACCAACCACAGCTCTCGTACAGGAAGCTCGGCATGATGGAGGATGAACCCCTCAACGAGCTCCGGAGTATAGGAAGATCCACCGCCGATTACCGCTATTTTTAGCCCTTGTTCATATGCCATTTTGCACACTCCAGTCTTTTAAGAATTTTTTATGATGACAGTGTTTATAGACGTTTATCTTGTTGTTTGCTTAATATGTTCGAAGTCACGGAAGGCCCTCATTTTGTCATATACATCCTGGCTTACCGCATGTCCGGCCGCATCCATAGCAGACCATAAGGCACCGACAACAGGCTCGGTGGCCAACGTTACGATGGTCGCATTTGGAGCGATGGTTGCAACAGTCTGTTCAATTTTGCTGCGAATCCAGCCACGATCTCCCCTTGTTAGCAGACTTCCTGCTAGTATAACGTCAAAGGCGTCCTTTTCCATTCCAAGTTTATGGATAACCGCAGCTGCTGATTTGCCAAGCTCTACGCCTTGACGGTTCAGAATTTCCAGAGCTACAGCATCGTCCTCTGCGGCAGCTTCAAATAGCAGCTTTGCTACATGGACAGGCACATGCTTGCCGTGATCCTGAAAGTCATCGAACATATCGCTGACACTGTCATATCCAAGGAAGTTAAGCAGCAGGGGACTCAGGAGCGTTGGCTGCTCACGGCCGTCCCAAGAACGGATGACAGAGCGGAACACCTCAATATTGAGGGAACCGCCACCGCCGAAATCACCGTACATATAATCAAAACCACCGACCTGTACATGTTCTCCTGCCGGATTGCGGCCTGCGGAGTTGGTGCCTGTGCCGCAGATCAGCGCGACCCCGTAAGGCCGGTTCGTACCTGCGCGCAGACCGATCATCGTGTCACAGTTAATCGAGTAATTCTGGGTGAATCCGATTTCCTGAACCAGAGGGTGCAGGATTCGGTAATCTACCTCCCGATCTGCGCCCGCAAGTCCGAAATAGGTGTGCGAGATTTCATGAATCCGCAGTCCTGCTTCGTTTAGAGCTCCTTCTGCAGCTTCCCGTATGCTTTGTGCGGCCAAGGCGCGGTCAATCTGGTGATTGCCGTTGCCGCCCACGCCTTTGCCAAGCACATTGCCGAAGTCATCGGTCAGCAGGGCGTATGTTTTTGTTCCTCCCCCATCGATTCCCAAGTAGTAAGCCAATGGTCGTCACTCCTATATATAAGGTTATATTTATTATCCGGTCGTACCTTTTGTTGGTAATCCAGTAGATTCTCTCACGATGAGTTCAGGATCGATCCTTACATTAGCCCCTCGTTTCATCGTACCGTCCATGCGTTTCAACAGCATATCCGCAGCTGCGACCCCAATGCGGTCGGCAGGCTGCCGGACCGTTGTCAGATGGGGGTGCAGCTTGGATGAAATATACTGATCGTCATAGCCGACGATAGCTACCTGTTCAGGCACCTTGATGCCTTCTTCCATGAGGGCGTTCACGACTCCAAGCGCGATATGGTCATCGCCCGCGAACACCGCGGAAGGCAGGTGTCCCTCACGCAGCCACTTGCGGCAGATGTCATAACCAAAATCGATTTCGAAATCGCCCGTGATCATTTCAAATGGAGCCAGATCTTTTTCCTTAAGAGCCTGCAGGAAACCGCTGCGACGCTCTCTCGTACTGCGGAACATGTTTTGTCCGCTTAAATGCGCGATGGAGGTATGGCCGAGATCAAGCAGATGCTTCGTAGCGGCATAGCCACCTTTGTAGTTATCGATCGTTACCGAAAAAGTATCATTCTCCGGCTTCTGATTGTCGATTAGGACATAAGGAATATTGCGCCGCTTCAGTTCCACGATGTAGTTATCCTCTTCCATCGGCGAGAGCAGAATAAGTCCGTCTACCCGGTCCTCCTGGATCAGGTAATGGGTTTCATCGGAGCCAATGCCGGTAGAGACCGAAACGGCCAGAAAATAGCCGTGAAGTGCAAGCACTTCGTTCAGCTCTTTAACGACGGTGTCGAAGAAGGAATCCTGAAGAGTGGTCATGATCAAGCCGACGATTCCTGTCTTACCGCGAGCTAAACTCCGCGCAGCAGCGTTGGGATGGTAATCGAGCTCCTTGATGGCTTCCAGAACCTTTTGCCTATTTTTCTCTCGCACGGATTCGGCACCGTTTAAGACGCGTGAGACCGTTACGACGGACAGCCCTGATTTCTTTGCAACATCAAATATACTAACCTTCATTGTTTATTCTCCTTGCGGCAGATTTTCCGTACTTTATATTGACTTAACAATAGTATACATGTACGGAGGCTTAGCCGCGAAGCTAATTTGATAGATGCACCGCCCCTTTCGGGACGGCACAATGTCTAGCGTTACCGTTTGATAATTTCCATGACCTTTTTCTGAATCGTCGGCATCACTTCTTCAACGGTGTTGTGTCCGGTATCAATCGGCTGCATCTCATTAATGAACATGTCGTTGATCTGAGAATAGTGGGTGATCAGGTGGTTATAGGATTCAAAGCCGTATTTCACAGCGCCTTCGTAAACCTTCTTCACATCTGCCGCATCGATGCCATCAAAATGCTTGTAATAGGTTTCGGCTGCCTTCGTATTCACTGGAGGGTTACCACCGCTCAGGTCGATGGATTTTTCCTGAATTTCGTCGCTGACCAGATACTTGATCCATTCAAAAGCTTCCTTCGGATGTTTGGAACCCTTCAGAATCAAGAGCGGATCGACGAACAGCACGCTGCGGACCTTGTCATTGCCGCCGGCAGGCACTGCAGCCACGCCAACCTTGAAAGGAAAGTCATTGGAGCCCGCAAGGCTCCATGAGCCGCTGACGGTCATACCCACCTTGCCGGTTACGAACGCATCGCCGTTTTGCCCCGCTACGCTTTTGCTCCATTCCGTTGTCGGAGACACTTTATCTTTTAAGATCAGGTTGAACAGCTTGTTATAAGCTGCGATGACTTCAGGCGAATCAAAATGAGTCTCGGATGGTACGCCGCCGTTCGTCCAGGTATCCTGGGAGTAGGGTTCAGCTCCGAAATAGAGCGGGCGCATATCGCGCTCGGACCATGTGAAGTCAACGCCATATTGAGTTTTAGCAATATCATTGGATACATGCGTCATTTTCTTCGCGTCTTCGACCATTTTGTCAAACGTCCAGCTCTTGTCCTCGTAATCGCTTGGAGGATAAGCAACGTTGGCAGCATCGAACATGTCTTTGTTGTAGAGCATCAGAGAGACGTACATGTTGACCGGAATACCGTAGACTTGGTCTTTGACGGTGTAGATTTTCATAAGATCATCCGGGATGTTGTAGTCGGACGCCTTAAATCCGTCTTCCTTAATAATGTCGTTCATATCAAGCAGCATGTCTTTGTTGTAATACTCTGCAAAACCGCCGTATCCATAATGGCTTGTGACGTCAGGCGATTTGCCCCCGGCAATCAGCGTTTGAAGTTTACTGTCGAACTGCTCGTAAGGAGCTTTCTCGATTTTCACCTTAATATTCGGATGTTGGGCTTCAAAATCCGGAACGAGCTTTTCAATAAAGGTGCGATCCTCGGAATCGATGGTGTAGTGCGTTATGGTTACTTGCCCACCTGAGTTAGCGCTATCGCCATCGTTACCAGGTACGACATCTCCCGCTGATTTGCCGCCGCTACAGCCGGACAAAGCCAATACGACGAGCATGCTGGTCGCAAGCAAAAGTGTAAAAGACTTTTTGATCCTTATCGTTTTCATGAACTACAGTCCCCCATATATTCAAGTTTTTTGCCGCCCCTGCGGCGGAGTCTTTACTTGATGCCTGTAAGTACAATTCCTTCCACAAACCGCTTCTGGGCTATCGCAAACAGGGTCACGATCGGCAGCATGGCGAGTACGGAGGCGACCATGAGCAGATGCCACGGCGGAATTCGAAAACGCGAAGATGTGAAGGAAGACATACCGACCGGAAGCGTAAACTTATCCGATGAGCTTAAATAGAGCACAGGTGTCAAAAGGTCATTCCAGCTGTAGATGAAGGCAAAGATCGCAACGGTTGCAAGTGCTGGACCAGACAGAGGCAAAGCAATCTGTCGCCACATCCGGAACTCGCTGCAGCCATCGATACGTCCGGCGTCAAACAGCTCATCCGGTAGCGTGGTAAAGAACTGTCGCAGCAAAAAGATGTTGTATGCTGAACCGAAAAACGCAGGGACAATCAGCGGCAGGAAGGTATCGATCCAGTTCAGCTTGGAAAAGAGAATGAACTGTGGGATCATAATCGCTGGATATGGAAGCATCATGGTGCTGAGCATGAGCATGAACCACAAGTTGCTGCCCTTGCCCCGATATCTGGCGAAGCCATAGCCTGCAAGCGCCGACGAAAACAGGGTGCCGACAACAGTCAAAATGCCGATAATGAGACTGTTCATATACATTTGACCGAAGTTCAGCGTGTCGAAAATTTCTCTGTAGTTACTCCACTGCCAGGACTCCGGCAGAAAGGTCGGAGGAAACGTCAGTAGTTCCTTCTTCGATTTCAGTGAGGTAGAGACCATGAAAAACAAAGGGAGGAGCATGAGAAAGGTGGTGACCACCAGGGCAATGAAGCTGGCAATGCTAACCGCATCGATTTTGCGCCGGCGTTTATTCACAGAAGGTGAAGCCCCTGGGCCGGCAGTCGGAATCGTACTCATTTGCGTCCGCCTCCTTCATAGTGAACATAACGGTTCGAGAGTTTGATAATAAGCGCTGTAAACGCCATGACGACGATCAGCAGTACCCAAGCGAGTGCCGAGGAGTAGCCCGCTCTGTATTCCTTGAAGGCGCTGGTGTACAGGTTGTAAACGTAGAACCAGGTCGAGTAGTTTGGACCCCCTTGGGTCATTACATACGCCTGCGTAAATACTTGGAAGGAATCAATGACGCCCATAATCAGTTGGAACAAAAGTACCGGTGAAATCATGGGCAGCGTTACGTTCAGGAAAATCCGGAAGCGTCCCGCACCGTCAAGCTTGGCGGCTTCCACGAGGCTTGAAGGAACGCCCTGAAGTCCCGCAAGGAACAAAATCATGCCTGAGCCCACCGTCCAGAAGGACATAATCATCAGAGCGTAAAGCGCATAATCGGGGCTCATGAGCCAGGCTGGGCCGCTAATGCCGAACCAGGACAGCACGTAATTGAACAGACCGATCGATGGATTGAAAATCCAGTACCATAGCAAGGACATGGCGACGCCGGATACCATGCTCGGAAAATACATGGCCGTGCGGAAAAATCCGCGAAACGGTATTTTCGCATTGAGCAGGAGAGCAAATCCCAGTGCCAGCAGCAGCTGGATCGGTACACTGATAAATGTATAGCGTACCGTTACGACAACAGATTTCCAAAATAGGTCATTTTGAAACATTTCTTTGTAATTCGCGAGTCCGACATATTTCGGCGGGTGGATAATGTCATAGTCCGTGAAGCTGTAATAAAGGGATGACAGAATCGGATACAAGGCAAACACGAAGAAACCGATAAGCCATGGAGAGATGAAGAGGTACATGTAAAATGTCTGCCGCCGGCTTTCGCGATGGGTCACATAAACACCAACCTTTCTATTTGATATAAAGTTATAACGCTTTAACTTTCGTAGTTGAGTTTCCCCGAAATTAAAAGGTTTCATGTGATGTTATGTAATTGAAAGTTAAAGTGCTTTAACTTTATTATCCGGACTGATGAGATTATCATAGTGGATGGTTTCTCAATTATCAACCCTTTTTTTGGATAGTTGAAAGCGCTACCTTCATTGGTGCTTCGGAAGTTCTTTCAAAACGCCTGATAAAGGCTGATTTAGAAAGGTTTTTTGGGGGGGGATCAAGCCCTCGAAAATTCACGAAACTTCTTGGAAGGAATTTTCGCGAAAGGATCGGGTAACTTTGTTCGAAAAACTAGAAATGGCCGGCGCCAATCATTCAGCAACCTTTCAGTTGAATTTAACGTTCCTATCGTCTGTATGGGATATAGTGGAACCAAGAAAGAGGAGGAGATCAACAATGAATATTTCTTCAGCAGCAAGTTCCACGACATCCTACATATCCACGTCTTCATCCAGTTCGAACAGCACAAGTGAGTTGGAAAAACAAAAGACGAAGCTTGAGGCCGAATTGGAGAAAGTGCAATCCAGCAAGGACGATGATAAAACCAAGGAGACCAAAACGAAGCAGCTGCAGCAGCAAATCAAGCAAATCGAAGCTCAAATCTCGCAGCAAAGCTCCCAGAGCAGCGGGACAACCGGAACCAAAGAATCGCCGCCGGCCAAACCACCAACCAATGGCATGCAAGCAGCATCCCCGCAACAAATTGCAAATGCAACGACGGACAGCAATGGCCGATTTGATATTCGGGTATAAGAAGGAATACAGAACTTAATTTAAAACCGAATATAAAATAATTTAAACCAACGAGCTAATCGATAAGTTGGAGCTGATTGGCTCAACCAAAAGACCTGCCTGATCTCTATAGATCAAGCAGGTCTTTTGGTTGTTCACATGTACATGTTTTATTCAATCGTTAAACCGTTTATCCGTTCAGAGATGGCTCTTTTTTTATAGTACATGCCGATAGTCACCAGAACCACCATCTCGGATAGCGGAACGGCAAGCCAAACGCCTGTAACACCGAAGAATGAAGGGAGGATCGCAATCAAAGCAACCATAATAATCATCTCGCGTGCAGCTGTAATCCAGATGGCCATTTTGGCATTTCCGACAGATTGAAAGTACGTGCTCATGACAAAGTTAATACCCATGAACAAGTATGCAAAAGTAAATATTCGCAAACCGTACACGGCGTTATCCGTCACGCTGGCACTGAAGTTCCCGAAGATTTGCACAAAATAAGGTGCGCCCAGTTGTACAACGAGTAACAGCAGGACCCCACATGCCAGAGCCGTTCTGGAGGCTAAACGAATGGTCTGTTTTTCCCGATCCATCTGTTTGGCTCCGTGATAATAACTGACCAAAGGTTGGGCAGCGGAGGCTAGACCGAGAAATGCGAGCAGTACAACACCATGAATATAGTTCAAAACTGTAAAAGATGCCACGCCATCCGTGCCCGCAATCCGATCCAGTGAGATGTTGTGAGAGATGGAGAAGACGGACATGCCTAGTTCAGCAAGGAAGCTTGGAAACCCAATGAGTACAATAGAAGCCAGCAGTTTGGTATTCCATTTGAAGCGAGTGAATTTGAGATTATTATTTTTTCTGAAAAAGTGAGTCAGCAACACAAGAAGCGCCAGAGATGCCGATATAATTGTACCAATCGCGACGCCACGAACGCCCCATTCCAGTACGTATAACGTTATATAGTTAAGCACAATATTAGCTACCGCAAATGTAATCTGAGCATACATGGATGTATTGGGATTGCCGTCGTTACGAACAAAAATAGTAAGTGCATTCTCAATGGTGAAGACAAAACCGAACAACAGCATAATATTCATATAGTCTGCAGCAAACGGGAATGTTTCAGTATTGGCACCAAGGGCCAAAACAAGCTTATCTCTGAAAGTATATGCCGTATATCCGATAACCATTGTAATCAGCAAAATAATCGTAATGGATTTGGTGAAGATTTGTTTCGCTGTCGTGGGGTCCTTCTTACCCATATAGGTGGAATACAAGGTTGCCCCGCCCATTCCGATCCATAGCGACATAGCTACAAAAAGCGTATAGACAGGAGATGCAATCCCGATTCCCGCCAACGCTGTAGAACCCAGTTTGTGTCCAACCATAATGCCGTCGATAATAAAATTGAAAGCGATAACGAGCATCCCTAATATGGAAGGCACGAGGTAGCTTACAAATGCCTTACCTACAGATTGCCTTTCTAATGGATGCGTCCAATTTGTGTTCATGATGACCTCCGTTAGTATACTGAATGTTCGTTCTATATTATATTATACTGAACGTTCGTTCTGTATAATAACATGCCGAGAATTTGGTTGGCAACTTTTCCAAAAGATGATCGTTTATATGGTAGAGTTAATAGAGCATCTTTTATGACACGGGAGGGAATCTCTTTATGAAGCAAAACAAATATGATGAAGCTGAGTTTTTCGGCAATTACAGTCAGATGGCTCGATCTACCCAAGGGTTGGAGGCTGCTGGCGAGTGGCATGAACTGCAAACGATGCTGCCTGAATTAAAGGGCAAGAACGTATTGGATCTGGGGTGCGGCTTTGGTTGGCACTGTCGATATGCACGTGAGCAACACGCTAGTTCTGTGGTTGGCGTGGATTTGTCTGAAAATATGTTGCAACGTGCACGCGAGATGACGGATGATCCTCAGATCGAGTACCAGCGTATGGCGATTGAGGATATTGATTTTGCACCCGGACAATTTGATGTAGTGATCAGCTCACTGGCTTTGCATTATATCGAGCGTCTGGATCAGGTATACGCCAAAATCAATGCATGTCTTGTTCAAGGAGGTACGTTTGTCTTGTCTGCGGAACATCCCATCTTCACGGCGCGGGCGGAGCAGGACTGGCATTATGGAGCTCAAGGTGAAATACTGCATTGGCCTGTGGATCATTATCAAGAGGAAGGGCAGCGGGTAGCGAACTTTCTGAATCAGGACTTGGTGAAATATCATCGGACGATGGCGACTCATCTGAATGAATTGATTCAAGCTGGTTTTGTCATTCAACAGGTAGCCGAGTCCAAGCCATCTCCTGAGATGATGGAGCAGGTTCCCGGTATGCGAGACGAGAATCGTCGGCCGATGTTTCTGATGATTGCCGCGGTTAAGGCTTGAGCAGCAGCTTCGGCGGTATCAAAATGAAGTTTATGGGTTTTATACTCGATAGACCAGCGCGTTCAGTACATCTGGACTTTGCTGGTTTATTTTATTTTGTAGGAGAGGGAGAAGAAATAAACCGTTTGGGAACCAAATCCGAATGGACGTAGTCTTATTAAGTGAGGTGAACATCAGTTGGACTATCAATATCTGGCACACGCTCAGACGATCGACAATTACACACTTAGCAGCATGATGGATGAGTACGGGAACGATGTATGGAACTACGCGTACTTTCTGACCAAAAGTACCGAGCAGGCAGATGAATTGTCACAGGAGGTGTTTATCCGGGCATATTCTGGGATCGCCCATTTTCGGGGGGAATGCTCATTGAAGACATGGCTGCTGACCATTACTAGGAACACAACATTTACATACCGGAAATCCAGATTTTTTCGCAGCAGTTTATGGGGAGAGACACTGCCACTCCCCACGGAACAGGTGAATACGAGCATGGGTGAGATGAAGCCTGAAAAATGGGTTCACCCCTCTGCCGAAGCCGAGGCGATCAGCAGGGAGCACGTTCATGAAATCTGGGACATCATCATGGCTCTGCCGGACAAATTCCGGGAATTGCTTTTGCTGCATCTGAAGTATGAGCTTACAACGGGTGAAATTGCGGAAATGCTGGGCATCAGCGCAGGAACGGTCAAATCGCGACTGTCCAGAGCGAAGGCCAAAGTACGGAAACAGTGGGAGGAGCGAAGTGAATGAAACATATGGATGACGAATGGGAAAAAGTAGTCAAACAGGAGCCGTTTGCGGAGTCTCCTTTTACCGAGGAGCATAAGCAGAACGTACTTCGCCAGGTAGCCTGGCTCAAATCGGGATCTGCACAAACAATGAGTGATGCTGGGGATAAGTCCGCCGAGCAAAACACCCTGCCCAATCAACACAGACGCCGTCTTCGCTCCCGCAGAGCTGTTATTGCGTGCACGACGATTGCAGCCGTGGCAGCGGCGGTCATTCTTTGGAACGGACAGATTGTGGAGCCTGTAATTGAAAAAGTATATCCCACAGCAGCGCTGCAATATACGGATGATGCCGGCATGAGCCTGCTCACTGACAAGATGAAAAAGAATGTAGCCGTCACGATGCGAGACTATCTTGGCAAACAATTACGTATAACCAAAGTGCAGGACCTGCCTGTCTCTGGAAGAGTTTCTGTCGAGGCTGGAAAAGAAGGCGATGCAGAATATGCGTTGATCTGGCTTGATGCGGCAACAGGCAATCTACGTGAGGTACAGATGAGAAGGGAGATGGCAGCTAATGAGCTGGAGCATCGTTATTTGCGCCAGATTCCTTCACTGCTTCAAGGCATTGGTGGGGACCCTGCGCTCACACCAATATCAGCCAATCGATATGTGGGAATGAAGCAGGGCGAATTGGAGCCGAAATCGTATACTACACTTACGTTAGAGAATAAAAAAAGCTATGGAGAGATTATTTGGTTACAGGATGAAGCGATCTCCGTTTCAGGTGATCTCGATCCTGATCAAGTTTCCCAAACTGCTTTGGCAAATGCAGAGGATTCCATTGAGGCGTTTTCTGGCAAAACTGCTCCCGATCTGACGAGCATACACCGGACCAAAGATGATGAGATTGGTGAGGATACAATTACTTTTAATTTTGGAGATTATTATTTTGTACAAACAACTGAAGGCAAGTCTGGCTTAAGTTATTCCGTTATAGATGCGAAGTATGATGGAAAAGAAATAAATAATTTGGAAGAAATGGAGGCTTATCATAAGGAACTCTTTGAAATGAAAGAATCTATCCTTAGGGAAAAGGCAGCACCAATAATCAAGAAAATATTTAAAGTTGATCTTCAAGCATATAAACTCCATCGAATGCCGGAAACGCTTGGAATCGTTACATTTGAACTGGAATCGACAGGGGATGTTTTTCAAGTTCGATATAATGAGGATGCTCGTATTACTATGATCACAAGGGATGCCAACCTCTAAGACTTGATTTCATATGGTACAATCAATTTAATAGATGATTGGAGCATAAGGAGCATAACGATGAAATATTTGGTGAGTTCATGTCTTGCTGGCGTAGCCTGCCGTTACAACGGAACAGCGAGTCTGGATGCAAAGATTCAGGAGCTTGTGGAGCAGGAACAGGCAAAGATGGTCTGCCCGGAGCTGCTTGGAGGGTTTTCCACCCCGCGGGAGCCAGCTGAAATTATCGGCGGTACGGGTAAGGATGTGCTGGCAGGTACAGCCAAGGTGATTGAGAAGAGTGGCAATGACGTCACGGATCTGTACATTAAAGGAGCCTATCAGACACTTGAATGGGCGCAAAAACTGGATGTCACCTGTGTGGTGCTTAAAGAATTCAGTCCTTCCTGCGGTACACAGATGATCTACGATGGGAATTTTGCCAACCACAAAGTCGTGGGCGAAGGGGTTACGTCTGCTTTGCTGCGGCAAGAGGGATTTACGGTTATCTCGGAAAATGAGTTTATGGAACAGTTGTAATTGTCGTAATCACAATAATCTCTGATACGAATTACAGGTAAGTCGCCTTGGGGAGCAGCAGATCCATGGCGACTTGTTTTTTTGTTACAACAGGGCATGCACTTGATTATCGAAAAAACCTTGTTAGAAATAATAGTTACTTTTATATACTAAGAAACATTATTGTGCGTACTTTTATATTTTGATTATAAACTCTAAAATAATACTCAGGTATTCAAGTTCAGACCATAAACAGGAACATAAACAAGAAAAGGATGTGCAGATCATATGGAATTCTCGGCAAAAGCCATTACGAAAGAAAATATTTTGAACGCTTACTATTTTCGGCATGCAACCAAACAGTTTGATGCTTCACGTATCATTTCGGCTGAAGATTTTGAGTTTATTCTAGAAACGGGACGGTTGTCGCCAAGCTCAATTGGTTTGGAACCATGGAAATTTCTGATTGTGCAGAACCCGGACTTCCGTAAGCGTCTGTCCGAAGTTTCTTCCGGGGCTCAGAAACAATTGGCGAAGGCAAGCCATTTTATTGTCATTCTGGCGCGGTCTGAGGCGAGTTATAACTCGTCTTACGCGGAATATATGCTGAAAGAAATCAAGGGCATGCCGGATGACGTATTTGAGCTGACCCGTGAAGCTTATGGCAAATTTCAAAAGAACCAACGAATGCTTGAGAACCCGCGTACTTTATTTGACTGGGCGTCCAAACAGACCTATATTGCTCTCGGTAATATGATGACTGCGGCAGCGCTGATTGGTATCGATTCCTGCCCAATTGAAGGGTTTAGATATGAAGACGTACATCGTATTCTGGAAGAGGAAGGTTTGCTTGAGGATGGACAATGGGATGTTTCCGTCATGGCAGCCTTCGGTTATCGGGCGGAAGATCCGCCACGTGAGAAATCCCGTCAGCCTTTGGATAAAATCACGCAGTGGATTGATTAAGCTTATCAGTCCATGCTGGAACAAGTAAAAGAAACGGTCAGCACCAAGTTCTAAACGTATACACATGTATTTATTGGCAGGCCGGTTCGTTCGTTGAATCGGTCTGTTTGGTTTGCAAAATGAAAGAAAGGCGGTATAATCTTACCCATGGAACCTATACTCATATTCAAAGCATTATCCAACGAGACACGTCGACAGATTCTGTTGTGGCTCAAAAACCCGGAGCAACACTTTCCACCGCTGGAGTTATCCCAGCATCCGGATGCAGGAAAGAGCGGCATATGTGTTGGAACGATTCAGGTGAAGGCCGGACTGGCTCAATCCGTCATATCCAGCTATCTGCTGACTATGCTCAAAGCCGGGTTGCTGATCTCCGAGCGTAGGGGACAGTGGACGTATTATCGCCGCAACGAAGAAACCATTCGTCAATTTGCCGAGTACGTACAGCACGAGCTATAAGCCGGACGCCGAGACGGAAGCAAGAATGCAGGTGCAGGCGGGTATTCCGTCCGGATGTAAACGGCTAGAGGAGCAGCTCTGTCACATCATTTTTTTGCGCTTTTACATCTATATATCTGGATATACAAAAATAAAAATATGAACAAAGAGGAGAACTTTCTATTATGTCTACCGAAAACACAGCTTCATCCCATAAAAAACTTATTAACGACGTTAAATTGTCCATACTGGATTTGGCTCCTGTCGTAGTAGGTGCCACACCTGCGGATGCGCTTCGCAACAGTCTGGATCTTGCTCAGCACGCAGAGCGTTGGGGATATCACCGTTACTGGGTAGCGGAACACCACAACATGCCGGGCATCGCTTCTTCCGCGACCGCGGTTGTCATTGGTTACCTTGCAGGTGGAACGAAGACCATTCGTCTCGGATCAGGCGGAATCATGCTGCCTAACCATGCGCCGCTTGTTATTGCCGAACAGTTTGGCACGTTAGAGTCACTGTATCCAGGCCGTATTGACCTTGGGCTGGGCCGTGCACCGGGAAGTGACCGACGTACGTCTCTTGCTTTGCGAAAAGATCTGAACAGTGGTGAAGATTTCCCCGAATTGCTGGCTGAACTTAGAGCATACTTCGATGCTTCTGCTACATCGTATCACGCGCCTGTTCGCGCTGTACCCGGTGAAGGGTTGAATATCCCGATTTACCTGCTCGGCTCCAGTGATTTCAGTGCTCGTCTCGCCGGACAGCTGGGATTGCCGTTTGCTTTTGCCAGCCACTTCTCACCGGATTACACCCGGATTGCACTTGAAACGTATCGGAGCAGCTTCCAACCATCCGATTACTTGAAGGAACCCCATGTTATTGTGGGTGTAAATGCTGTCGTGGCGGATACCGACGAAGAAGCAGCATGGCTTGGCACAACGATGCAGCAGCAGTTCTTGAATATTATTCGTGGCACAACCGGATTGGTGCAGCCACCAGCCGATATGGAAGGCAAATGGACAGATCGTGAGAAAGCTGGTGTAGAGCAGACGCTAAAAGCAGCTGTGAACGGTTCTCCAGAGACCGTGCGTGGTCAACTGGAATCATTTATTGCTCAGACCCAGGCGGATGAGCTGATTATTACGTCGATGATCTATGATCATCAGGCACGCCTGCACTCGTATGAGCTGATCGCTCAACTGGCGGGAAAAGCATAAACAAAAGCATAAACTCAACAGCGGACGTGAACAAAAGGCTCGCATGCCACTGACATATTAACGGTTTGTCTCTTCGGAGGCGAGCCGTTTTTTGGTAGGGAAATTATTCAAAGGAGTTGTATGGGGCAGAAGGTTCTTTTTAGGGTAAAATGAACTTACCGGTCTAATTTGAAACGGTTAAACAGCGCCGTACGTATAAACTCAATGTGTTATACATATGTTGGCTTGTACAAGCAACTTTATGCGCAGTCAAGAAACATGCAGGTTTACAGCTTATGCTTTTGATAAAGGATACATAAGAGAGGAAGACACGCCTATGGAGCAACCCGAGCAACCCCGCATTTGGCCGGATCGGTTTAAACGATTTTTTCTGAATAATAAGTTCGTGCTTTTTCTGTTAATTCTGCTGCTGGTAGGACTGAACGTGATGGTTCTTACCAAAGTATCCTTTGTTTTGCACCCGCTCGCGGTGCTGATCAAGACGATTGTGCTGCCGATTATTCTGTCGGGTATTCTCTATTACCTGCTGAATCCAATTGTGGATGTTATGGAAAAGTGGAAAATCAAACGTGGCTGGTCCATTCTGATCTTATATCTGGCTATCGGGGGCATCCTGACAGTCGTGGTACTGGCGGTCATTCCGGTCGTACGTAACCAGATTACGAGTCTGATTGAAAATTTTCCAACGTACAGTGAGACGGTCAAACAGCAGTTTGAGCAGCTTACGGGCAGCAAGCTGTTCGGTCAGTTCCAGGAGACAGTCAATTTGAATTCTCAGGACTGGTGGGGCACGATTTCCCAGAAAGCCACTGACATTCTGAACTCGACCTGGAACAAATTGGGCGGATTCCTCGGAGCGTTCACCGAGACGGTGCTGTCCATTGTAACGGTTCCGTTTATCCTGTTCTATCTGCTGAAAGACGGCAAGAAGCTTCCATCGAAAATTCTGTCTTTCCTGCCAATTAAGAGCCGTACAGGTGCAATGCATGTGCTGGAAGATATCAATCACCAGATCAGTTCGTTCATTCGTGGACAGATTATCGTTAGCTTCTGCATCGGTATTCTGCTATACATCGGTTATATGATTATTGGTCTGGACTATGCGCTGATTCTTGCGATTATCGCATCGTTCACGAGTGTTGTACCGTATCTGGGACCTGCGATTGCGATTACGCCTGCGTTGATTGTTGCTCTGGTCACTTCCCCGGTGATGCTGCTGAAGATGGTAGCGGTGTGGACGATCGTGCAATTAATTGAGGGTAAATTCATCTCACCTCAGATTATGGGCAAAACACTCAAAATTCACCCCATTACCATTATCTTTGTCATTCTGACTTCAGGTAATCTGTTCGGTGTAGTAGGCATTCTGCTGGCTGTTCCGGGATACGCAGTGCTAAAAGTATGTGTGTCGCATATCTTCAACTGGTTCAAGGAACGATCCGGTCTGTATGATCCGAAAAATAACAATCTACTGTAACCGAAGTGGGCAAGCCCGTAGCTAGAGCATGATAAACTTCTTTTTCTGGCAAAACGGTGCCAATAATTCAACAGAACCCCCGTCCATCGGCTAACAGCCGAGAGGCGGGGGTTCTGTTGTGTGAACAGGCTGGCTGATGCCTAGCCATGTTTAATATGCTGAAGCGTCTGCAGGAAAATCTGCTCAATGTGTGCATCATCCAGAGAATAATACACGGTCTTGCCTTCTTTGCGCCGCTTGACAATCCGCATGTTGCGGAGTGATCGCAGCTGGTGCGAAATGGCCGACTGTCCCATATCGAGCAGCACCGTCAGATCGTGCACACATAATTCCTTCTGCAACAGCGCATCAATAATACGAAGCCGTGTCGGGTCGCTGAAAGCCTTGAACCAATCAGCCATCTCGGAAGAGGTCTCGCGATCCATGAGAGAAGCACGAATGGTCTGCACGTCAGCCTCTGTTCCAGAGCAGGCCGCGTCGCAATCGGCTGGAGCTTTAACCGGTTGTTCCATTTCCTATCACCACCTATATTAACTCAACCTTTGATTTGATCAAATGTTCTTCGATAAGCCTATTATATCCAAAAAACGTCTAAAGCGAAATGATTACTATTAGCATATTCTGTATGAAAAATCAACCGGAATTGTTGACACTCATGTTTAAGCGTGCATATAATAGGGTTAACAAAACATATGAATGATTGCTCATATATTGATTTTAACGTAAAAATTACGAATAATAATATTGATTTACGTACTGCAAAGGGGAGAGTTCACATGGGAACCGGACAGGAACAGGTGAAAAGGGAACTGCTGCTGGATGGATTGGATTGCGCGAACTGCGCATTGAAGATTGAGAATGGCGTCAAAAAAATTAAAGGCATTTCCGATTGCTCGGTCAATTTTGTGACCAAAACCTTATCCATGCACACCACATCCGATATGGATGAGCAGGTGGTGGAAGAAGCGAAGCGCAAAGTACTTCGGCTGGAGCCGCATATTCGTATTTCGGAAAAAGGTAAATCATCACAAGGCAGTCGTGGTTCTGCTGATTCAATAGACCAAGCTAACGGCAATGTGCACGCACATGCAGGTAGCGGAGCTCACACGCATGAGCATACTCCGAGTAGGCACGATCATGCTGGTCACTCCCATGACCATGACCACGGTCATCATCACGGAGCTCAAGATCAAACGCATGATCATGGAAGTCATGCCGGACATGATCACGGTCATGCGGACGGTCACGATCATGACGATGCGCATGCCGGACACTCACATGAACATGGCGCTGGGCAGACGAAGGTGCTGCTGGCACGCCTGGCGGTAGGCTCCATTTTGGTAGCAGCCGCGATCTGGTCTCCGCTGGAAGGCTGGGCACAGCTTGCACTCTATGTTGTCGCTTATCTGATCGCAGGGGGAGATATCGTTCTCCAGGCGTTCAAAAATATTATTCGCGGTCAGGTATTCGATGAATACTTCCTGATGTCCGTGGCTACCATCGGTGCGTTTGCCATCGGTCAATACCCCGAAGGTGTTGCGGTTATGCTCTTTTATCAGCTCGGTGAGCTGTTTCAGGGGCTGGCGGTTAATCGGTCAAGGAAGTCGATCCAGTCGCTTATGGATATTCGCCCGGACTATGCGAATATGCTGATTGGCTCGGGAGAAGAGACCAAGCGAGTGTCGCCGGAAGAAGTACGTATTGGAGACCGCATCTTGGTTAAAGCGGGTGAGCGAGTACCTCTGGACGGGATTGTTAAGGCAGGTCGTTCCATGGTGGACACTTCCGCTCTGACAGGTGAGTCAGTTCCGCGTGAGTTAGAACCGGGTAGTGATGTTCTGAGTGGATTCGTGAACAAAAACGGAATGTTAACTATCGAAGTAACAAAAACTTTTGGTGAATCCACGGTATCCAAAATTCTGGACCTAGTGCAGAATGCGAGTAGCCGCAAAGCCAAAACAGAACATTTTATTAGCAAATTCGCCCGTTATTATACACCGGTTGTCGTCATTCTCGCCGCGTTGATTGCGCTCGTTCCACCATTGGTGCTCAGTGGTGCGACATTTGCCGATTGGATCTATCGTGCACTGGTCTTCCTCGTGATCTCTTGTCCGTGTGCGCTGGTCGTTTCCATTCCGCTTGGTTTTTTCGGCGGTATCGGAGCTGCCTCGCGTAACGGTATTCTCATCAAAGGAAGTAACTACCTTGAAGCCTTGAACGATGTCAAAGTCGTTGTTTTCGATAAAACGGGTACACTAACTAAAGGTGTTTTCAAAGTAACAGCTATTCGCCCTGAAGGTGGGCGTAACGAAGATGAATTGATGGAGCTTGCTGCAATTGCCGAGGCTCATTCCAATCATCCGATTGCTGAATCCATTCGCGCAGCTTGGGCAAAAGATATCCGGACCCAAGGTGTGGATGATTACGATGAGGTTGCAGGGCATGGCATCAAGGTCAGTGTGGATGGACGTGAAGTGCTTGCGGGTAACGCCAAATTAATGGAACAGGCAGGTATCTCCTACACGACTCCACAAACCGTAGGCACAGTGGTGCACGTTGCCGAATCGGGTTCGTATGTCGGTCACCTGATCATTGCCGATGAGGTTAAGGATGATGCAGCGGCAGCCATTCAGGCACTCAAGAAGCTAGGTATCCGCAAAACAGTGATGCTGACAGGGGATGCCAAGGCTGTTGGTGAAGCTGTAGGGCGTGAGCTGGGTGTCGATGAAGTATACGCTGAGCTGCTGCCACAGCATAAAGTCGAACAGTTGGAGCGTCTCGAAGCTGCCAAATCACCGAAGGAGAAAATGGTGTTTGTCGGTGACGGTATTAATGATACCCCGGTGCTGGCTCGTGCCGATGTTGGTGTAGCGATGGGTGGGCTTGGTTCAGATGCCGCGATTGAAGCGGCAGACGTTGTCATCATGACGGATGAACCATCCAGACTGGCAAGTGCGATCCGGATTGCAAAACGGACACGAACCATTGTCTGGCAAAATATCGGTTTTGCGTTGGGTGTCAAAGCGATCTTCCTGCTACTGGGTGTGTTCGGCATTGCCACCATGTGGGAAGCGGTATTCTCTGATGTAGGAGTGACCGTGCTTGCTGTCCTGAACGCTATGCGTGTACTGCGGGTGAAGGACATCTAAGTTTTACGAAACGATCCGGACGGCTCTTCGTATATACGTAGAGCCGTTTTTTTTGTTTTAATATCTGTGGTGTATTTTTAATGGAGTTAGGGGAGAACATTGTGGCAGGAGCAGTAGTTGGGATTATTTGCGGAGTGTGCTATTTCATTCTGGGATTAATGGTGTACAAAAAGCCGCCGAAAAGGATTAATGGCGTATATGGTTATCGTACTCCGCGAGCAATGAGTCATCCTGAGTTATGGGAAGAAGCGCAACGTTATAGCGCCAATCTGATGATGCAGTTTGGTGTGATTATTACGGTATTCGGCATAATCGGTTTTTGGCTTACGGATGTACGAGCTTTGGTTCTAAGTCTTGTGGCTATAGGATTCTATACATTCAGGCTGTTTACCAGAGTCGAAGGCCGTTTGAAGCAAATGCAGCGTGTCCAGCAACAGGAACAGAAGGAGCAAGGCGCTTAAAGACATAATATGAAATCGCACCTGAACGAAGATCCGCGCGAGCGGATCTTTTTTGCATCTTATAGAGGCGAAGGATAACAGAGAACTGCTTTTAACAACATATTGTAAAAATTACCGCTGCAATAATTTATTCTTGTTTGAGACATACTACATATTCAAGTCCAAAATCTAACGTTGACGTTAACGTTAATAACATATATAATTATGTACATAACATTATAGACATATTAAAGTGAGGTGAAGGAAATGAGTTTATATAAAATCGATGACGTAGCCAAGGAATGTGGTTTGACCAAGCGTACCATTCGGTATTACGAAGAGATCGGTGTTATGCCTTCACCTCAGCGGACGGACGGTGGCACACGATTATACACCCGGGAAGATATCGATTATCTCAAAAAGGTGGTTCGGGCGAAGGAAGTGCTTGGTTTCTCGCTTCAGGAGCTACATACCTATGTGGCAACGGCGGATGCGCTGAACGAACAGCGTTTTGACTACCAACAGACCACTGAGGTGAGAGAACGGATCGAGAAGCTCACCAAGATGGAAACGACGTTGGATGACCAGCTGGAACTGATCGAGCAGAAACTTCAGAGTATTCACGCCGTTCAGGAGGAACTTGAGGAATTACGTGAACGGGTTCAGAACGGCATTCGACGATTAGAAGGGCACGAGAATGAGACATAATTAGTATTTCACGATAAGCACCGGGAGATCCGGTGTCATTTGTGCCGTTTTCTTTCCTATATTTCTGAAAAAAAATGAGCATTTCATTGTTTTTCACAATTTATTTCACAACATAAATCATGAACCAGGAGGAATTACGTATGAAAAGAGAACCCTCATTACCTGACGAATTGCCGTCATCCCGTGGAGGTCTGTTATCCCAGCCCAGAGCAGTATGGGCAGTAGCCTTCGCCTGTATTATCTCCTTTATGGGTCTGGGATTGGTTGACCCGATTCTGCCTGCGATTGCCGATCAGCTGCATGCCTCCAAAAGCCAAGTATCTTTATTGTTTACAAGTTATAACGCGGTTACCGGGGTAGCCATGCTGATTACAGGTGTTGTATCCAGCCGGATTGGTGTGAAGTGGACACTGCTCAGCGGGATTTTGCTGATCATTGTTTTCTCTTTCCTCGGAGGAACCTCTGACACTGTAGGTGCGCTCGTCGGTTACCGTGGTGGTTGGGGACTAGGGAATGCCCTGTTCATCGCAACTGCATTATCCGCTATTGTAGGACTGTCCACTTCGGGGACAGCCAAAGCGATTATTTTATACGAAGCAGCGCTTGGTCTGGGGATTGCCGTTGGTCCATTGCTCGGTGGTGAACTGGGTTCCATCTCATGGCGTGGCCCGTTCTATGGTGTAGCTGTTCTGATGGCGATTGCTTTTATCAGTATTACGTTTATGCTGCCTAAGATGGCCAAACCGAAAACGCGTAGTTCCTTGTCCGATCCGTTCAAAGCACTGGGTTATCCTTCACTGAAAACATTGGCGATCACAGCCTTCCTGTATAACTTTGGTTTCTTTACCTTGATGGCTTATTCACCTTATGTCATGAATCTGGATGAACACGGACTTGGTTATGTATTCTTCGGTTGGGGTCTGATGCTGGCGATCACGTCTGTCTTTGTCGCACCAAGACTGCAACGTCGATTCGGATCCGTTCCTTCCATGAGCGTTATGCTGACCCTGTTCGCCATTGATCTGCTGGTAATGGCGGTGGGTACGGTAATGGGATCATCCACAACAGTTATTGTGGCCGTTATCGTTGCCGGGATTTTCCTCGGGATCAACAACACATTGATTACAACAGCAGTTATGGAAGCTGCACCTGTGGAACGTTCTGTGGCATCGGCTGCATACAGCTTTGTCCGGTTCCTTGGAGGTGCGCTGGCACCTTGGCTTGCAGGTAAATTGTCCGAGTGGTTCCTGCCGGAGACACCGTTTTATTTTGGCGCATTGATGGTTCTGATCGGGGTCGTTGTGCTTCTGGTACGCCGCAGACATCTGCGCGATATCGATGCTGCCATTACGCATTAATGAACAGGAGGAATGTAAAATGCTGAAACGAATATTGGTTGCTGTCGATGGGTCGGATCATGCACACAAGGCTTTGGAGCAAGCTGTTGATCTGGCAGAAAGTTTGAAACAACCGGCTTCCTTGATGATCGTACATGTTAATCCTTCGATCTCGCTAAATGAGCCCGCACTGGGTGTGGATCTGGAAGCACGGATCGCAGAAGAAGGACAGCATATTATACAACCTGTTAATGAATTGTTAGCCGCTCGTTCTGTTCATTATGAAACGTTGCTGATAGCTGGTGATACCGTGAATGAGATCTGCCGTGTAGCGAAGGATAGAGACTGTGATCTCATTGTGATGGGGACGGCGGGGAAAAGCATGCTCGCTGAGATCGTCGTGGGCAGTGTCAGCCACGGAGTTTTGAAACATGCAGCATGTCCCGTAATGACTGTGAAATAGTGGTATGACTTTCTTGTGTTGATGATGCTAAAGTGGTGTATAAATAGGTATGGGAAAACGCTGCGTTAAACATGAATGGAGGATACAACTATGAAAAAACAACATCTGTTCATCGGGGGCAAGCCCACCGAATCAGTAGACTATATAGCACTTCAGGCACCATACTCGAAAGAAACACTGGCAGACGTATCCTCGGCGACAGCTGAGGAAGTGGAAGCGGCGATTGCCGCCGCAGTTCAGGCGGGCAAAGAGATGCGCAGAATGCCTGCCCATCAGCGTGCAGACATCCTTTACAAGCTGTCCACCCTGCTGGAAGAACGGAAGGAAGAAGCAGCACGGATCATTGCGCTGGAGGCAGCAAAGCCGATTACTGCGGCACTCGCCGAGGTTGACCGTACGGTGGAAACGTATCGTTTCGCCGCAGAAGAAGCCAAGCGGCTCACCGGAGAGACGGTTCCCATGGACGCAGCCAAAGGCGGTGAAGGACGCGTAGGCTACACGATGCGGCAGCCTTTGGGTGTTATTGGAGCCATTACGCCGTTTAATTTTCCGATGAACCTGGTGGCTCACAAAGTAGGACCGGCACTGGCAGCAGGCAATACGATTGTGTTGAAACCTGCGGAGCAGACACCGCTGTCCTCGTATTATATTGCCAATTTGCTTCAGGAAGCGGGATTACCGGATGGCGCATTGAATGTAGTGAGCGGTGACGGTAAAACGATTGGTGATGTACTTGTAGAGCATCCTGACGTGGCCCATATTACGTTTACAGGCAGCCCGGCTGTAGGCACCAGCATTCGCAGCAAAGCCGGACTGAAACGCGTCACATTGGAGCTAGGGTCAAATGCAGCTGTCATTATTGACGCGGATGCCAATTTGGACAAGGTGGTACCGAGATGTGTGACCGGAGCTTTTACTTACCAAGGTCAGGTATGTATCTCGCTGCAGCGGATTTATGTGCACAGCGCTATCGCGGATGAGTTCATTCGTCGTTTTGCTGAAGCAGCCCAAAAAGTCGTAGTTGGAGACCCGTTGAATCCGGATACCGTTGTGTCTGCGCTAATCACATCCAAAGATGTACAGCGTACGCTGGATTGGATTGATGAAGCGAAGCAGGCAGGTGCTGAGGTGGCAACAGGCGGCGAAGCCGAGGGCGGCGTATTGCGTCCAACCGTGCTTGTTAACGTTCCGCGGGATGCCAAGGTGTCTTGTCAGGAGGTCTTTGCCCCGATCGTTGTCATTAATACAGTGGATTCGGTTGAAGAAGGCATCGAGCAAGTGAATGATTCCATCTACGGGCTTCAGGCGGGTGTGTTTACCAATGATATTCATACTGCATTGCATGCAGCGGACCACATCGAAGCAGGCGGCGTGATGATTAACGATATTCCCACTTTCCGTGTGGATCATATGCCTTATGGTGGTGTGAAGCAGAGCGGGATGGGACGTGAAGGTGTTAAATATGCTGTAGAGGAAATGACGGAATTGAAGTTTGTCATGTTTAACAAGAATTAAATATCCACTCCTAGGACGAGCGGGATTCGAGATAAAATAGAACAAGATGATCCTGTACCCGAGTTAGGGGTGCGGGATTTTTTTCTTTTCTACATTCAGCCCTTACCGTAAAAAAATACATAGCCTTTCTTTATTAACCCCGGGTTCACATCTGATGAGAAGGGTATAAATACTTATCATACCGCAAATGTACCAATTAGATGCCGTTCATATCACCGAAGCATTGTGTATCCATCCAGAGAAATGAACGGATTACTGGGGTACAGAATGGTTGGAAGTTTTATAATATCTCACTTAAATTTAAATAAAATGCAGTATGAACAAGCCTGAACCTAGGAGTTACAGGCCAGACAGGAGGTGTATTCAAATGGCATATTCCATGGTTGATGTATCCGGGATGTCCGGTGTAAGTCTGAGTGAATTGGGACAGTATGCGGAGACAGGTCTGCTGAATCCAGCCTTCGTTGGTCAAGACGAGGATATCTACTATGAGAAGCCGGAGCTGCTGAGACTACAGCAGATTCTGTTCTGTAAAGAAGTAGGCATGGAGGAGGAGGAGATCGGCCCCATGCTCAGGGATACTCCCCGTGACATGATCCGTATTATGCAGCAGCATCGGCTCGAGATGCTGGAGAAGGCACTTCATCTGCACGGAATGATTCAAACACTGGATAAAACCATCTCCTACTTACGTGGAGAGCAGGAACTGGATGAGTACGAACTGTACGCCGGGTTTTCCAACAAGGGGCGTCACCAGCTTCTAAATGAACCGACCTCTGACCAAGCGTCAAAGAATGACTATTCTGAACGGATGCAGACAGAGGACAGTCAGAAGTACAACGCCAATTCACCGGAGCAATCCACAATGCCTGATGGGCAGGAGATGAAGTCGAAGGAAGATTTTCTCGATTCACAGGCGAAGATTGACCGGATTCACTTGGACTTGCAGGGCGCTATTGAGGATGGGTTAGAACCCGGCAGCTCGGAAGTACAGCAGATTATTGGAAGACACCTGGATTGGATCAAGGATTATTACACCCCAACAGCAGAGATTTACCGGGATTTGGCCAATCTGTACGTCGAGCACAAAAATTTTCGTCAGATGTATGATGGCTACCACCCCCAGCTGGCCGAGTTTTTGCGAGATGGGATGATGATTAAAGCGGAACAGGATTTATCCTAGATGCATAAAGTATCTTGGGCGAGCAGAACATGGGTGTGAAGAAAAATAATCATAACAAAGAGCGCAGATCCTCTAGGAGGAGTGCGCTCTTTGTTATTGCATATCATCGTAAGGTCGATAAACCCTCCATCGGCTTAAGATGGTATTTCAGGCAGTTAGGATAATTCCAGCTGCTCTGTAATTAGGCTTACCGCCTTTTCCAGGAAGACGCGGTCTTCATCGTCAAAACGGTTTTTGATCGGGCTGTCGATGTCGAGCACCCCGTACAATTCGCCGTTTTTGATAATGGGTACAACGATTTCACTGTTCGATGCGGCATCACAGGCGATATGGCCTGGAAAGGCATGAACATCTTCAACGACCATTGTACGCCGTTCCGCAGCAGAAGTGCCGCATACACCGCGTCCAAGTGGAATACGGATGCAGGCAGGCAGTCCCTGGAATGGACCGAGTACAAGTTCTTTTCCATCATACAGATAGAATCCGACCCAATTGGTGTCGGTCATAAATACATTGAGCAACGCCGCAGCGTTTGCCAGATTGGCAATAGCGCTAGGTTCATCGCGGATCAGAGCACTTAACTGTCCCAGGACGGCGGTTTGCTGCTCGCTTCGTGTTCCTTCATAAGAAACAGCTTGAAACATGATGAATCACCCTCCCGAGCAAAAATGGTACTTATTTTCAAGATAGTGCAGAGCCTGCGGTTAGTCAAGCGGAGGATTTCGGAAAGGGCAGGTCAGGCATGAATATTCCTCCTGTTTCTCATCTTCCTGGGTGGGGTAAATACTTAGCAACCACGGCGGGCTACAACCCGGGAAGGAGCTTGGCTTATGCATGCAGAGGTACAGAATCTTTTTGTACGAATTCATCTTCTATATTTAGCTCAAAATCAGGATTTAACTGTTAGCGACGCATTGCCTCTATTGGAAGAACGGGGGTATCGCGTTGGAGAACGGGAGATCAAGCAGGAACTTGAGCATCTGACACAGGAAAACTTCCTGACCGCCCATGGAGATCAATGGAGCCTTACCGGGACTGGCATTGAGGAGTTTAAGGAAATCATAGCCGTGTTCGGCCGGGTTAGTGAGGAATTGCTGGGGACGGGCAAGAAGACGTCTACAGCCTGAAATTAAATTTGGATAAGGTATCCCGAAATAGGATGCAAACTTGAGTTGATCCATACGTACAACAAGACCGGGAGCGGAAGTGGCCCGGTTTTTTGACGTGATCATGATGACTGAACAGTTGCCATTCGGTGCAGGTTATGGTTAGATGGCTATTGAATATGAGGTCTGTGAGATAGATCGGATCGGAGAGTCTTTTCATGTACAAATGCAAAGGGAGAATTCCCGAATTAGAGACAGGGCGGTTGCGTCTGCGCAAAATGCGCCGCCGAGATGCTGCCCAGATGTTCGCTTGCTGGTCAGACCGGGAAGTGACCCGTTATATGAATTTGGCGCCCATGATCGGGACAAGTGAGGCTGCGGATATGATTGGGCTGTTGAACCATATGGCAGGAGAAGAGGAGGCGATTCGCTGGGGTATTGAGCTCAAGGAGACGGGCCAGCTCATCGGAAGTTGCGGATATAACACTTGGCAACTTGAAGGCGCATTCCGTGGGGAGATCGGTTATGAACTGGGGCGCGACTACTGGCGTCACGGTTATATGACGGAAGCATTTTCGGTTGTGTTACCGTTTGGGTATGAAACGATGGGTCTCAATCGGATTGAAGCGCTGGTTGATCCGCGCAATGTGGCTTCGGGAGAGTTTTTGACGAACCGCGGTTTCACGAGGGAAGGCCTGCTGCGTCAGGTGCAGCATACGTCTACCGGATATAAGGATA
The DNA here is from genome assembly GCF_900107875.1 of Paenibacillus sp. 276b. NCBI lineage: Bacteria > Bacillati > Bacillota > Bacilli > Caryophanales > Paenibacillaceae > Paenibacillus > Paenibacillus sp. 276b. Next base: position 326,401 of record NZ_FNRR01000005.1, read on the forward strand.
TGGTGATGTATTCCCTGTTGTACGATGAGTTTTTGCGTAAGAGAGATAAATAGAGATTAGAACGACTTGAAGAGAGAAGGGTTTGTGTGAATACAACCGGAGGTTTGAACCGCAGTTTCATCCTGGCGGGATTGCTGCTGGCGACTTTTTTGTCTGCAATTGAAGGTACAGTCATTGGTCCGGCAGGGCCAACCATTGTCAGTGAGCTGGGAAGTGTGCAGCTGTTGAGCTGGATTTTCACTGCTTATCTGTTGACGATGGCTGTGAGCACGCCGATTTTTGGCAAAATCAGTGATCTATACGGACGAAAGCCAGTATTCCTGATTGGCTGTGCCTTATTCTTACTAGGCTCGCTTCTGTGCTGCCTTTCGCAGAACATGGAGCAACTGATTATTTTTCGTGCGATTCAAGGGATTGGCGCAGGTGCGGTTGTGCCTGTTACGTTTACGATTATTGGTGACATCTACCGCCTTGAAGAACGGGGCAAAATACAGGGCTGGATCAGCTCCGTGTGGGGCATTTCATCTCTGGCCGGACCGCTGCTTGGCGGGTATTTCGTAGACAATCTGGGCTGGCAGTGGATCTTTGGATTTAATTTGCCGTTCGGACTGCTGGCGATGTGGTTTGTGTTCCGTTATTTGAAGGAAGAAATGTCTCCGCGTACCGCGAAAATTGACTATATGGGTGCGTTGACCTTTACCGTTGGTATTACAGCATTGCTCTTTGTATTGTCCGCGGGTGGACAGTATTATGCCTGGAGTTCTCCTATTATTGTGGGACTGAGTATCGTAGCTGTTTTGTTTATGATTTTATTTTTTGTGGTGGAAAAAAGAGCCCAGGCCCCAATGGTACCTCTTCATCTATTCCGTATTCGGGACATCCGGGTGGCGAATATCGCCGGACTACTGACCAGTACCCTGATGATTGGCCTAACCAGTTATTTGCCACTATGGGTGCAGGGGGTTCGGGGCGGTAACGCGACTGAATCAGGATTGCTGCTTGCACCGATGTCTGTTGGCTGGCTGATTGGTAGTGTACTTGCTGGCCGTCTGCTAATGAAAATTGGATCACGCTTAACAGCGGTGATTGGATTAACCGGGATTGCCATTGGATCGGGTGGACTCTTCTTGGTCGGTGGAACATCACCCCAAGCCGTACTGTTTATTTTGACCTTTATTTACGGACTCGGCTTCGGATTTGCTTTTACAATATTCACGATCATTTCACAGTCGTCGGTTGGGTATAAAGAACGTGGATCTTCCACGGCCTTACATACCTTTATGCGTACGCTTGGACAAACCATTGGTGCAGCAGCCTTCGGCACATGGTTAAATTACCGAATTTCAACGTTGTCGAGCGAACAGCATCTGGCAGAGGCGGGGATTTCGGATGGGGACCTGAATCAACTGCTTGCTCCGCATACGGATGCCGCTCTATCGGATGACAAATGGGCGCTACTGCGTAACGTGTTGGAAGGAAGTCTGCATTCCTTGTTTGTCATCATGTTTGTCATTGCCATTATCTCATGGGTGACGACACTGGCCTTGCGCAAACGGCTAATCGTTCCCGAAGATGCAGATACTCCGCCGCAAGCACAAGCTTCAGCGAAGTAAACGAAGTGAAAAGAAAATTCATTGGATTAGGGCAGCTGTTTCTTGGCTGCTTTTTTGTTTATTATTTTCTAGAAGGGATTATCTATAATTTACAATAATGGAATGGGAGGCGAGTTAAGATGAGTAAGCAATCGCTGCAATCATTCTGGTTAATATCCTTTTCAATCAAGCTTCTGGCAGTCATTATGACTTGCATTTCGCTCTCAATTGTTGTCGGACTCATGAAATATGTTCCCTTGGCAGAACGAGCGGAACATACATATTACTATCCCTTCTGGTATACATTGATCATAAGCATTCTTATCAACTTGGCTCTTCTTCTGTTTCTGACCCTGCCTTTATCGTTAATTGCGGACAGTGTGCTTGCTTCCCTGAAAATGAACAGATCTATATCCAAGGTAATAAGTACAATCGTAGCTTATTTTCTTCTTGGTGTAGGTAGTGCGCTGTTGTTCTCCATCTTTGTGTACAGAATGCATGCCTTTCAGTATGCTGGCCCTTATCAATACGTAGTAACAACAACGTTTGTTTTTTTACTGTGGCAATCAGGTCTGGGATGGATCTTGAAAAAAATTCGTAAGCAGAAGCAGCAGACCAGCACAGGATAATATAGATATCTCATTTGGAGTAGGGGTGAGGGTGATGTTTCCCAATAATCTGAATTCGTCCAAGGAAGATGAAGCCAAAAGAAAGTACGAAGAGACTCAGAGAGAGATTGAGGGTCACAGCCGCTCAGGTCTGTCCAGTTACATTGTCGATTTGCTGATTGCAGGTGGATTGGTTGTCGCTGTCCTCACGGTGTTGATGTGGATTCTGTACCTTTGATTTGATTAATAAACAAATTCGAATAACCGGTACCGCCTATTAAGGCGAACCGGTTATTTTTAGTTTGGATCAGGTGATACGGGGCTGGCCTTAACCGTTTGCGGATAAACGATCCGCACCGAGTGCAAGCCTTTCCAACAGCTCAGAAAGCAATGTCTTATCATCTTCGCTCAGACCGCTGACAGCACGATCTATTTTGTGTGCGTAGCCTGGATAGATCTCATCCATCGTACGCTGGCCTTCTTCGGTCAATTCTACGAAAATGATGCGTCTGTCCTGCGGACAGTGTTTTCGATGTAAAAGTCCCTTTTGCTCCAGCTTGTCAATGACATAAGTGACATTCCCGCTCTGCAGCAGAAGCTGTGCACCGACTTGTTGAATAGGCTGTGCTCCTTTCATATATAACACTTCGAGCACCCCGTAAGCGGTGGGGTTGAAGCCATGCACTTTGCTTCCGGATACAGCGTGTTCATTCACGCTCTTAAATGTCTGGGCCAAGGTGCGGTACAGATGAAGAGAACGTTCGGTTCCGATTTCCTGTAATTCCAGCATACTGATCCCGCCTTTTCAGATTTATTGGAGTTGATGAATTTACATTTGACGATTCAAAGGTTCGCCATATTTCTATTGTAAGCATCTGTTTGCACGAAAAACATGCGATATGTCACAAGATTTGCATTTTTAGCAATTAAAATTTAATCATTTTTCGTATTGTCAGCATTCATGAGATTTGAAAATAAGTACTGAGAAAATCATCCTGAAGGCGCCGCGTCCTCTCCGTCTCTGGCAGGAGGTGGGAGCTCAGCCTGCTCTCTATAATAAATTCATATCATGAATGGGTTGAGGGCGGAGGAGGAGAATGATGGCAAATGGATTAACGATGCAGGAACGAAGACCCCTGAAGCACAATCGATCTTTTATCACTTTGATGGCTGCGCAGGCTATCTCCAATCTGGGAGACTGGCTGCACCTGCTTGCGATCCTTACGCTGGTGGGCATTCGCTGGAATGCCACGCCATGGGAGATTACGTTCACCACGCTCTGTGCAGCATTGCCTGTCTTACTTACAGGTCCATTTGCAGGGGCACTGGCGGACCGGGTCAATCGCAAGTGGCTGATGATCGGCGCAGACGGTGCGCGAATTGTGATCGTTGGAGGGCTCATTTTTGCGGATCAAATCTGGCATGTGTATGTATTGCTTATTCTCAAGTCTTTATTCGATGTGGTGTTCTCACCGGCCAAGAACGGCAAGCTTAAGGAGATTGTGCCGCAGGAGCAATTGGGGCAGGCGGTGTCCATCAGCTCGGTGATTGAACAGATGTCCAAAATTATCGGTCCGGCTCTTGGCGGGCTGTTGGTTGCCGCTTTTGGGATCACCTGGTGTTTCGTGTTGGATTCCGCGTCCTTTCTGATCTCAGGCATTATTTTGCTATGGATTCCTGGAGCGCGAGTGATCCAATCTGTGAATCAGAACTTAGAACAAGTAAGGGAAGAGACAGCAGGTGTTGCTCCAGCAGGTAAAAAAGCTACGTTTATGAAAGATACAATGGAAGGCATCCGCATGCTCGCATCTCTTCCTCATGTGGGTACCTCTTTAGTCCTGCTTGCCTCAGCCCTTCTGTTTCTGCAATTTGCGGATTCCCAGACGGTAGTCCTGTTTAGGCAGCTTCCTGGTATTTCAAGTGATCTGCTCGGATGGTGTGTCGCGGCTAGCGGTGTTGGGACGTTAATTGCAGCGATGAGTGTTCAGAAGTGGAAGAAGGCGGGGCATGTAATCAAGATGGGTCTTGGAACATCATTGATGGGTCTTGTCATTGGTGGAGTAGGCATGATCGTAGGAGTATGGCCGCATGCTGGTCTTGGCGCTAATTTACTGCTGATATCGTTATTTGCCTTGGCAGGTGTGGGGGTTGGGTTTGCCATTGTTCCGTTCCAAATTCTACTTCAGGAGCAAACGCCTGAATCCATGACGGGGCGTGTGTTTGGAACGGTTGGCAGCATCATGACGGCCAGTAACATCATGGGTCCGGTGGTAGGTGGATTTCTGGTGACCTCATTCGGAGTTATTCCGGCTTTTATCAGTTCAGGCATTTTGCTGACGTTGCTTGGCGTGATTTATGTAGCGATTCGTAGGCGAAAAAAGAACGATATGGACGGGAGTCTTACAGCAAACTACATGATTACAGGTGAGTGAAACGAGTATGCAAATATGAGATTTTCACTGTAATATAAAGAAGCAGGGGTTCCGGAACCCCTGCTTCTTTTGTTTATTATAAAATTATGTTACCGCACGACTGAATGGTCCTTTAATATAGTTGCGATGCTTTCAAATGAGTGCTTCCCTCTGCAATATTGACCACGAACTCTACTGCAAATTGACGTTCCATTTGGAGATGGTAACCATTCAACATCAAAAACGATTTGGTCACGAGATAAGCTGTCCTTTTGTTCCCATTTTGAAAGCAGTGATTTTTAACTAAAGACTCTAATAAAGCACTAGTTTTTTCAAATATAGAAGGATAGGCATCTTCTCCAAACAAAGTTTGTTGGGGGCTATTTACAGCAGAGTCCAACAAAGAATAGTTCTTCACTCCAGCTTGTGCTGTGTTATTCATCCTCTTCAAAAACATCAAAAAAAGCTTCCAGTACTTCAGGTCTCACATTTTCAGGTATTTTCACAGTATGATCCAACTTAAGAACAAAAGCTTAAAATGATCAAACAATTCCTCACGAACTCGATTACAATATCAATAAAGAACCGAACAAGCACCTGACAGGACAGGGAGTGAATGATATGGAAATTGAAAACGAAGATACAGCCGCACAGGAGTCCATATTGGACGTACATATTACGGAAGCAGGATATGAGGCGGGTCAATCCACGATCAGGAACATCCGATTACACGTGGCGCCGGGGGAACTGGTGGGTATTATCGGACCGAATGGGGCTGGCAAAAGCACGACCATCAAAACATTGCTTGGCTTACTTGAGCATGCAAAGTATGAAGTAACCATTGGGGGAGATGGACGTTATGCCTATATCCCGGAACAACCTGTGTTTTACGAATATATGACCCTGTGGGAACATCTCGATCTGGCAGCGGCTGCCTATGAGATGGAGGAAGAGGTCTTTGTTGCCAGGGCGGAGGAGATGTTGGTTCGTTTCGGCATGGACCACGTTCGCAATGATCTTCCGGCCAGTTTCTCCAAGGGGATGCGGCAGAAAATGATGCTGATGATCGGCTTCCTGTCCTCGCCGGATGTATATATTGTGGACGAGCCTTTCATCGGGCTGGACCCACGCGCAACCAAGGATTTTCTGAAATTGCTGGACGATGAGCGCCGCCGTGGTGCGGGTGTCCTTATGTCAACGCATGTACTGGATACCGCTGAGCGAATCTGTGATCGTTTTATTCTTATTCATTCCGGGCGCTCTGCTGCCGAAGGAACATTGGACGAAATCCGTGCAGCCGCAGATTTGCCGGATGCCTCGTTGTTTGATTGTTTTGACACACTGACATCCTAACCGGGAAGGGGGGAGGAAGATGGAGACCTCTCGAGCATACACGCCACTTGGTTTATATAGACGCAGACGCAAGGAGCACTTCAATGAACAGTTAAAAAACCTGAAACTGGTAGTAGATTGGACGGTATGGGTATACCTGCTTATTCCGGGTCTGCTGTATTTCAGCGGATGGTACGTGAGTTTATGGTCCAAACCACTGCCCTCATGGGCGACCGGATTAACGCTGCCTACACTGACAGGACTGATCGACGTCATTATGCTTACAGGTGGAATTCTTATATTTGTAGAGGAAGCGGATGTGTTATTCCTGAAGTCGCGGTCGCTGTGGATGCGTACATTGATGAAACAAGGGATCTACCGGGCTTGCTTGCAGCATTTGGGTAAAATGATTGCAATTACGGCGTTGACTTCACCACTATGGTCCCGTGTGTATGACATGTCATTTATCCATATCGCACTAATAGCGATTTGGTTTGGCGCAGTAGCTTCATTCCAGGTCATTGTACTTCATATGACGAAAGTACGTTATACCGGATGGAGACGCTGGATTCGCATGATCCCTTTAGCAGTTGCCATGGGCATTATCACGATTGGAGTAACATCCTGGATGCATGGACACATCTGGATACTGCTTGCAGGTATTGTGGCCGCAATCCTTCTTCTGATTTTGGTTGGCCGATTGAGGCTGGAAATGAAGGGAACCTTTGAGGGCGATGTGCGTGAAGATTTACGAGAAAGGCTAAAGTTCACAGCCCTTTTACTGAGTCGATCTGTAACCAAACCGAAAGCACCACGCACCCGGACGATCATATTCCGCAAGCAGCGTAAGTTGCTGCGTCATCGAACGATCTCTAATCGGACAGCTGAGACGGCATTCAAAGCATTTTTTCGTAACTCCTCAACCATGAAATTGTACTTGCAGCTTGGCGGCCTTTCGATTGCTGCCGTTGCTTTACCACCTTTCCCGGTCAATGTAATCGTGTGTGGCTTGTTGGTCATCATGTTGAGCGTACTTTTTTATCGCTCTTGGGAGGTCTTTGCAACCTCGGAGTACGTTCAGCTTGTATCCTATGATTCCGAGGCGTTAAATCGTGCAGGTGTGACCATGGTACGGATGTTGTTCGTTCCGCTAGGGATTCTAATGGGATTTTCACTGGGGGCAGCCTGGCTGGGCTGGCTGGAAGGTATCGTTACGGCTGCGGCTGTCGTGGCATTTGGGCTGTTCGTCCTATCTATAACAGGCTGGATTCGTTACATCCGATCCGCTTAGTTGATATTCTTCCTTGTTCAGTAGCATATCAGATGAAGTAACTGACCATGCTATAGGAGACGGGTCTTACGATTTTGAAAGTAAGAGATCGGCTCTCGCAAGGAGGAAAAAATCATGTTGGATGATAGTGAACTTCAGGTACATTTTGCAGACAATGCAGCGTTGCTCGCGGCGCATGCAACTTTGGAGGAACTTGGGTATAAGCCATACCAGTCAGGGCCGCTTGAATTGTACATTCCTACAGATCGACAGGATACGCTATCTGCTGTGGAAATCGTACAGTCACACGGAGGAAGTGCGGTGTTTCTCTCCGAAACAGATGGATTGGATCAGTTTCAGAATATATCCATTCCGGCTCATCTCGTGAATGAAGATTGGAATGAAGGTTATGCGAGCGGAACCCAGGGGGGCAATTCCGAACAGGAGATCTCTAACCGGGATGAAGATCCGACATTCGATGATTCAGTGGATGGTTTCTCGGGCAGTGTGAAGGCGTAAATACAACAGGGGCAACGATGCTGCTTGCCTTGTTGGTGACAGTGATTCTGGATTGCATACATCTAAAAAAAACCTCGATACCCCGCCGATAGCGGGATGTCGAGGTTTTTTCATGCTCTTAATAAACTTACGTGATGTGGCCCCTAACTCTGTCCATCAACATCCTATGTTCAAGTCATGAGCGAGCGTTTTTATACTCTGCAGCATGCATGCCAGCCGTGTACCCCGTAGAGAAGGCAGCGGTAATATTATAGCCTCCCGTGTAGCCGTGAATATCCAAAACTTCACCGCAAAAGAATAGTCCCGGCAGCAGCTTGGATTCCATTGTTTTGGGGTATATTTCCTTTAAGTGGATTCCCCCACCAGTCACAAAGGCTTCTTTGAGAGAACGAGTTCCGTCTACGCGGAAGGTGAAATCTTTCATTAACCCCACTAATGCACTTAACATGCCTTTGGGGAAATGGTGAAATGTGAGGTCTTCGCTGATCTCTGCACGCTTCATCATCAATGGAATCATGCGCTCAGGAACCCATGTTTTGAGTATGTTTTTGACGGCCTTTCGGGATTCCTGCTCCAGCACCTGCTGAACCTGGGCTTCCAGAGCACCGGGGGACAGATCGGGGAACAGATCAATACTCATCGTGACCTGAGGGTTCCCAGATTTCATTTGCACCTTGCGAATGAACTGGCTGCAACGAAGCGCGATCGGTCCTGATACGCCGAAATGGGTGAAGATCATATCTCCGCGATGGGAGATAACCGATTTGCCTTTGGCATCTAGAACAGATAACCCGACATCTCGCAAGGACAAGCCTTGCAGTTCTTTGGATTGAATCCAGCTCTCGCCAGATACAATCGGTACTTCCGTCGGATACAGCTCTGTAATCGTATGTCCAGCCCCTTCAGCCCAAGGGTAGCCATCCCCGGTTGATCCGGTTTGAGGAACTGATTTACCCCCGGTAGCGATAATAACAGAGCGTGCAAGTATCGTTGTACCAGAAGCTAGCTTCACGCCCTGCACGTGTTGACCGTTCTGAATTAATTCCTTAACCGGCTGTTTGGTGCGAATCTCTACCCCAAGGGAAACAATTTTACCAACCAACGCATCAACGACCGTTTTGGCTTTATCGGTTACCGGGAACATTCTCCCGTTATCTTCCTCTTTCAGGGCAATACCGAGATTTTCAAAAAACCGCATAATTCCCTGATTGTCCAGATTCTGAAATGAACTATATAAAAAGCGTCCATTGCCCGGAATATGCCGGATTAGTTCATCCGTCTCCTTGGCATTGGTCACATTGCAGCGACCGCCGCCAGAGATCCCGAGTTTACGGCCGAGTTGATCTCCTTTATCCAGCAGAAGCACCGAGGCTCCATGCTCGGCAGCGGCAACACAGGCCATGAGGCCCGCAGATCCACCGCCAATTACAATGACATCATACATGCATTATTACCCTCTTTTTTCATTGATTTTGTCTGTTTTCCGAAAACCCTGTCTACTCCTGCCTGTTTATGAAACAATACAAATGTATTAGCAGTTCTATTATGCAGTCTTAAGGGATATATTGTAATATACTGTCGCCTATGTTTTAATCAGAAATACATGAGGGAATGTGCAGGCAGAGGAGGGAGATGGCATTGTGGTTGCGTTGAAGGACATTCTTTTACAAATACTGCTTGCAGGAGCTGCGGTATTCCTGATTCCATTATTGCACTTGGGGCTCTCCAAGCAAGCGGTCGCCAAGGCAGGATATCATAGGATGGTACAGACCAGTTTTGCCGCGACCAGTGTGGTGAGCATGTTGCTATGTCTGCTTTTTGCCCACTATGGGAGTCCGGTGTCAGTTCCCATCTCCTTGGGCATTGTGCCCCTGACGCTAGTCATATTGTATTGCAGGCCTCGCATTGGTCTAACGCTGTCTCTTCTCCAGATACTCTTCTATTTTCTCTTTGCGCATCCCTATAATCTGTACGGATTTCTACTTCAAACGGGCATCCTTCTCTATCCTATTGTATGGTTGTCAGCCAAACGATTCAAGCATTATACACGTTCACGCAAAATGGCAACAGTTATCGCCTTAATAACGGCAGAGCTGGTTGTGTCCAGTGTACTGTATATTCCATTGATGGAAAGCCAGCCAACATTCTCAATAGTACAGTGGGTATTGCTAGCGCTGGGATATACCATCGGTGCAGTTATTGCTGGAAGTCTTAGTATGCTCTGGATTGAACAGATGCAACATCACCGGGGGCTTGAGCAACATTTGTCTGAAGTTCATCATAGATACATAGCCGAAACGGAAAAGCTTAACCAAATTCTGAATGCTGTTCCTTTATCCATCGCAACCGTAGATAAGGAAGGGACCGTGCAGTTCGTCAATGATACGATGGAGCAAACGGCGCGGGATCAACTGCCTTGCACAACCACACCAGATTTGATTGGGCAACCAGCGAGTCAGTTTGTCGAACAAGCCCAGGCAGACAAGATGGAGAGCAGTATTCGTAAAGCCATTGTTCATGGAGAAGTGAGTGGGCTAACAGTGCGTTACGGTTCAAACGTGTTCCAATCCCGGACGGTTCCCATCTACGCGTATTCAGCAGAACTGCCAAGAGAGGCTATCGGAGCCATGTTGATCATTCAGGATATTACTGAGCTTGAAATGCTGCGGAGCGAGCTCGATAATGTGGATCGCCTCAGTCTTGTCGGCCAAATGGCCGCAAGTATTACCCATGAAGTACGGAATCCGATGGCGGTTGTGCGTGGTTTTCTTCAATTAATGCAGGAAAAGAGTCCAGAGTCCCTGGATCACTATTACCGGATCGTTCTGGAAGAGCTTGATCGGGCGAATAGCATTATTAATGATTTTCTGTCATTGGCTCAGAATCGAATTGCCGAGAAAGAAGAATCCCAGCTGCATGATATCATCCATGAACTAAGTCCTTTGTTATGGGCGGATGCAAATTTGCGAGGTCAGAGTATTGAATTTATGCTGGCTCACAATGTGCCGAAGCTGCATCTAAATTCAAAGGAAATCAAACAAGTGGTACTTAATCTGGCTCGTAACGGGATGGAAGCCATGAATGAAAAAGGGGTACTTACACTTGAGACCCGGTTGGTGGATGACACCGTGGAGCTGTGTGTGCGAGATACAGGCCCAGGAATACCTAGAGTGAAGCAGGAGAAGCTGTTCGAACCTTTTTTTACGACCAAAGCCAAAGGAACCGGACTGGGATTATCCATGTGTCTGAGTATTATTGAACGGCATAACGGAACCATTACCGTCGAATCGGAGGAAGGGAAGGGTACAACTTTCAAGGTTGCATTTCAACGCTGAACTTTAAGCATGTTTTGCCAAGGAATGAGACATAATATTGAAGGAGAAGCCTTTCCGCAGGCGGTGTTTGAACCTTGCTTTCATTGATTAGGGATGTATAATAGGAATAGCACAAAAGCATTTAATTTTTTAAATAATAGAACTCACATGTTTAAGGAGTGAAACCGAATGTCTATGTCATTTGATCAATACATGAAAGATATGGTTCAACCGATGCGGGATGATCTGACTCGTTTGGGAATTCAGGAGTTGCGGACTCCAGAAGAAGTTGAAGCAAGTTTGCCGGATGCCAAAGGAACCGCTCTGGTTGTCATTAACTCGGTTTGCGGATGTGCCGCAGGTCAATGCCGTCCAGGTGTATCCCAAGCACTTCAACATGATATTACACCAGACCACCTGTACACAGTATTTGCTGGTCAGGACAAAGAAGCTACAGCAAAAGCACGTGAATACTTTGCACCATATCCTCCATCTTCACCTTCCATCGCTCTGATGAAAGACGGAGAACTCGTTCACTTTATTGAGCGTCATCAAGTGGAAGATCGTTCTGCGGAGGAAATTGCGGCTGAACTCACAAGTGTGTTTGACCGTTACTGCCGTTAATTAGCTCAAGCAACGCCCCGCCTTTCGGATGACCGATGCCGGGGCGTTTCATTTTGAGCGAATAGGGTTATTTAACCATTCGGACCTTTCAAAATGGACATCAAATTTCATTAATTTAGAAACGGGGTGTGTGAACGATGAGTTTGCAACAACAGATCATCGCTGAATTGAAGGTTAAACCAAGCATTAATGAAGAAGAGGAAGTGCGCAAGCGCGTTGACTTTCTCAAAACCTATGTGAAAAATGCCAATTCCAAAGGGTTGCTTATTGCAATCAGTGGCGGGATTGACAGCGCTGTAGCTACGGCAATTTGCAAAAAAACAACGGACGAGCTTACAGCTGAAGAGAATAAGGAATACAAAACGCTGGGTGTATTCCAGCCTTACGGTGAGCAATCGGACATTGACCATAGCTATGCTGTAGCAAAAGCCTACGACCTGAAGCACGTTGTGGAAACCAACATCGAAGATGCAGTGAACGAAATCGCACTCGAAGTGGAACAAGGTTTCAAATCCATGGGCAGCCCGCGTCATATGACTCATCAAGGCAAAGGGAATGTGAAAGCAAGAACCCGTATGGTGATGCAATATGCTCTGTCCTTTGAGGAAAACCTGTTGGTTGTCGGAACAGACCATGCTTCTGAAGCCATCACGGGCTTTTACACCAAGTGGGGTGACGGCGCCGTGGATATTACACCACTGAGCAGCCTGAACAAACGTCAAGTGCGTCAGCTGGCTGCGTATTTAAACGTGCCACAGGCCATTTTGGACAAGGCTCCATCAGCGGGACTCTGGGAAGGCCAGACTGATGAAGATGAACTGGGCATTTCGTATGAAGCGAACAGTGACTATCTGGAAGGCAAACAGATTGATCCGGCTGCACAGGAGCGTCTTGAAGCATTCTACACACGTACCCATCACAAACGTAATGCCATTCCTGGCATCTAATATGGATTGCAAGCATGCCATGATATGATATGGGCAATGCAAGTATCTGAACAGCAAAGAGTCACTGCATAAGGCAGCGACTCTTTTTGTTATGCAAGATTAGTTAATCCAAGTTGCGATCTGGCGAAGTGTTTCGGCGATCGCCTGCTCAAGCTGCTTCGTCGATTCCTTGAATGGATGCACAGTATTAAAAGTATGATTACCGCCGGGAATCTGGTGCCACGGGATATCCGGGCGAGCCTGAACCAGTGCGGCCGAGCCGTCACGCAGCCGTGTGCCGTCCTCTGTTCCCTGAATAAGTGCCACACGCAGAGGGGAAGAAGCCAAACGATCAATGATGGCGTAACGCTCCTTATGCACGTCCAAGTCTTCCAGAATGGACACGTCCAGAGGCATCTGCTGGCCAGTTCGCCCGTTCGTGACATGGCTGCGGCCCTGTGTGCGCATTTCTTCTTTTTGCTCAGGGGTAAAGAGATCCAAGTTGGTTACACCGTTCCAGGAGAGTACACCTGCAATCTGTTCGGGATGATCCAGCGCGTACACGAGGCTTACGCCTGCACCGCGGCTATGTCCAAGTAGAAATACCGGCAGTCCGTGGAGTTCTGGCTGTGTGGACACATAATCAAGCAGTGTTGCCAAGTCGGCAAGCTCCCGGCTGTACGTATTGACTGCAAACTTTTCAAGTTCAGAAAATTGCTCTAGATCTTCTCCAACTCCGTTGTGAGAGAAATTGAAGGTCAGGACGTGATAGTTCTCGCTTAGCTGGGATGCAGTGTAGGGGAACATGCCCCAGTCTTTGAAGCCTTTGTAACCGTGAGCTAGGATAATGATTCCTTGAGCGGGTTGCCGTGCAGTGAATATATTTCCGCGAATGACGGCATCTTCGCCTGCAGGCAGTTCAAATGCTGTGGACATATCTTATTCCTCCTAAAGTTTCTTCTATTCCCGATTCATATTTTAACATAAATGGTAATGTGGACGAAGGTACTCGCATCCATGCGCGCCTCCTGCTACAATAGAATACGTGTTCGGATAAGTTACGGATCAGATGACCGAATGGAGATCGTTTACAGCATAAAAGGTTAAGCGGGTGAAGCGTTAATGATATATGGCATTGGAAATGACGTACTGGAGATTGGGCGTATGCGCAGGCTGTTGTCAGGTCAACACGCCGAAGCGTTTATGAAGCGGATTTTAACGCATGCAGAGCAGGAGATTGCGGAGCATCGGGGAAAACGGATGGTGGAGTTTGTATCTGGTCGATTTGCAGCGAAGGAAGCTGTGTCCAAGGCATTTGGCTGCGGCATTGGAAGCATGATGAGTTTTACCGACATTGAAGTGCTGCCTGATGCGAAAGGACGTCCCGTTGCCACACTGTCTGATGAAGCGTGGGAACGACTGCAACTGCCATACGGCAAGCAGTATGATATTCACTTGAGTATTACTCACCAGACGGAGCTGGCTGCGGCCTTTGCTATTGTAGAGCAGATGGGGAAGACGTTGCCTGAATCTGAACAGTAACAATGTGGGAGAACGTGTGAAGAACGTAAGCATGGTAACAGGAGAGGACGGGAATATGGGTTTATTGGAACAGAAACGACATTTCAGTGTGAATTTGCTGGATTGGTATATGGTCAACAGACGGGATTTGCCGTGGCGTCGCCACAACAATCCTTATTTCACGTGGGTATCGGAAATTATGCTGCAACAGACTCGGGTGGATACGGTGATCCCGTATTTCAACCGTTTTATTGGGAATTTTCCGACTGTACAGGCTTTGGCTGAAGCACCGGAAGAAGAGGTCTTGAAAAATTGGGAGGGGCTCGGATATTATTCGCGTGCCCGCAATCTTCAAGCAGCTGCCAGACAAGTCATGGAGCTGCACGGTGGGGAGATGCCACAGGACAAGCAGGCAGTCTTTGCGTTAAAAGGGGTGGGCCCGTATACAGCCGGGGCCATTCTCAGCATTGCCTTCAACCAGCCGCAGCCAGCGGTGGATGGCAATGTGATGCGGGTCCTGTCCCGATACTTCCTCATTGATGAGGACATTATGAAGGGCAGCACCCGGGTGTTGATGGAAGAGCTCGCGGGAGAGCTCATTCCAGAAGGGCGTGCGCGTGATTTCAATCAGGCGCTGATGGAACTTGGCGCACTGGTGTGCACGCCCAAAGCGCCGCACTGCCTGACTTGCCCGGTCATGGAGCAATGTTCCGGCCGCATCGCCGGACGGGAGCTCACGCTGCCGGTCAAGACCAAGGCGAAGCCGCCGCGCCCTGAGCAGCGGCTGGTCGCCATTGTGGAGGGCCGCGGTGCTCATCGCGGCCGTGTGCTTGTGCGCCAGCGCCCAGCGACGGGCCTATTGGCCCGCATGTGGGAGCTGCCGCATGTGCTGGCGGCGCCCGCCACAGCTGGCAAGAAGGCGGGTCCGCTGGCAGATGAGCCGGCCATGGCTTTGCTGGCCGGCAGTCTGTGGGCGGAAGGCTTCGCTGCCCGCCCGGAAGGGCTGGCTACCCATGCGGAGCATGTGTTCAGCCACATTGTCTGGAGCCTGCAGGTATACAAATGCACCGAGCAGGACCAGAGTAACGAGCTTCCGCTGATCGCCGCGGAAGCCAGAGCCGCCTACGACGCACAGGCGGCAACAAGGGAGGGCACAGCCGCATCATCAGCTGTGTCACCTGAGTCAGCCACATCGCCATCGGAGCCGGGCACTCCTCATGCACAGAACATCTCAACATCGCTTAACGATGGAGAGCTGCTCGCACCATCTGACGTTAGTGACCAGGCGCTGAGCACACTGACAGGTAAGGGTGATGGCCTGACCTATCGCTGGATTGGTCCAGAAGATATGGACAAAATGGCATTTCCGAATATATTCCTGAAGCTGATCAGCAGTTATTTTGCAGGGGCATATGACGATGTTAATGAATAGTGAAACTACTCCATACTAACCGTCTTTGAATGAGGATACTTGCTCTAAGGACTAAGGATTCTTAACTTAAAGCTCGTAGCCGTAGAAGGATTACTCATAACCCAGTGCAGCAAGCAAAAGCAAATAAAAAAAAGCCTGATTCGGTCGTGTTGACCAAATCAGGCTCTTCTATTATGCCAGCAGTCTTATTTCGCTGCAGCGTAACGTTTGTTTACTTCGTCCCAGTTGATTACATTCCAGAAAGCACCGATGTAGTCAGGGCGTTTGTTTTGATATTTCAGGTAGTAAGCGTGCTCCCATACATCCAGACCCAGAACCGGAGTCAGACCTTCGAAGAGAGGGCTGTCTTGGTTAGGTGTGCTAGTGATGGACAATTTGCCATCTTTACCAACTACGAGCCAAGCCCAACCGGAACCGAAACGAGTTGTAGCTGCTTTTGCAAAATCTTCTTTGAATTTGTCAAAGCCACCCAGTTCGCTATCGATTGCTGCTGCGATGTCTCCAGTAGGAGCGCCGCCGCCGTTAGGTCCGATGATTTCCCAGAACAGGCTGTGGTTAGCATGTCCACCACCATTGTTGCGAACGGCTGTGCGGATACCTTCAGGTACGCTGTCAAGGTTAGCAATCAGATCTTCCAAGCTTTTACCTTGCAGTTCAGGAGCGCTTTCCAGAGCTGCGTTCAAGTTCGTTACGTAAGTATTGTGATGGCGATCGTGGTGAATTTCCATCGTTTGCGCATCAATATGTGGTTCCAGTGCGTCGTTAGCGTAAGGAAGTGCTGGTAATTGAAAAGTCATAGTGAAATACCTCCTGAGATTTTTGAATTTTTGTTAAGGTCAGCATTTTGCATAATTCAATTCGAATCGCTTCCGGGACAAGTTCTAGACGAATAGGATCACTTCGATCTATATCTTGCTGAGTGAAAGTCGCTCACAGGATTTATGCAAATTGCCACAGGTACCTATGTAATAATACCCTTGTCACTAATATTAAACCGCATTCGGGCTAATTAAGCAACATTTTTGTTTATTAAGTCCCCCCAGATGTTAATCCATTCATGGGTCAGAGATAACAAACATATTTTACCCATTATGAAACTATTTATGTGATTTTAGGTGTTTAAATAGAGGGAAAATTTAATATTCGGATGTAAACGGTTACAATTAAGCGCTTTCAAAAGAAAATGCGTGTTTTATGGCGTAAAGTATGGTTTAATTGACGAAGAAGCGGTATTTTCTCGTTTTTTGTCATTATATGAACATTGGGTTTTTGGTAAAAAGGGGAGCCCCTTTTTGTAAAACCTCATCTAAGCTAACGAAAAGGGAGATTTAAGACATGCACGTTCGTTCCTTTCAGTTGAGTGATGCAAGCCAGATGACAGAGCTTCTCCAGGTTGCACTATCGGAAGAGTGTTATGAGAACACGATGGGCCCGTTTGCCCGTCAATTGTCATGGGATTCTGACCTGATCATGGTTGCGGAAGAAGAGGGAGACCTCGTCGGCGCTTTGATCGGTACGATTGACCACAACCAGGGATGCATCTATCGTATTGCGGTCCATCCAGACTATCGTCGACGCGGAGTCGGCAAAAAACTTGTCGAGGCCATGGAACAAAGGTTCCAGCAGCGTAAAGTCAGTCAAATATGGGTGGCGGGTGATGAGCACAACAAAGTGGCCATGCCTCTTTATGAAGCAATGGGTTACGGTGCCAATCAGATTATGAGCGCTTTCCAGAAACTTAGTATTTTGTCCAAAGCTTAGTTTGCATGGTTAAAAAGAAATATAAACAGATTTTCATTTTATATTAGGCGTATCTTTCAGCGTGTAACAACGTGAGGGATATGCCTTTCTATTTATATGGGTGCTATTCACCGATTATTCCCCTTTTTTCGCCACTTCTGAACGCCATTCCATTTAACTTAATCCCTGGTTTAACTGTTTTAATCCCGTTGTAATTCACCCTTCAAGTTGTGTTGGTGCTCATAACCAATTGTTTCACCCTTGCAAATGAAGTAGAATTAAAAGGATTATGATCACTCGATTTTGGTAATATCAGAACATATAAACGTGGAACGCCAGCTTCCTGATATTTTTAAGAAAAACGTTCATTATATGCGATCTGTCTGCCTTGAAAGTACGTCGATCGATGTTTTTCTTTATAAAATTGATAAACGAGGTGTCTCTTTGAACTCCAATAATCTTTCAACGGAGCATGTGGCTTCCAAGGAACGAAATGGTCCGGGAGTGCCTGATCAACCGGGGAAATCCTGGGGTGCAGAGCTTTGGGACTGGGTGAAAACGATAGTGATTGCTTTTGTAATCATGATGCTGTTGAACCTGTTTGTATTCAATCTTTCGATGGTCAAAGGTCAATCGATGCAGCCCACGCTGGTTGAGCAGGACCGTTTGTTTGTGAATAAAATTGTATACGACTTTGGGACACCGTCCCGATCGGATGTTATTGTACTTCGTGATCCAAGCGAAGGTGTGGAGAAAAAAGATTTTCTGGTTAAACGGATTGTCGGACTTCCCGGTGATACGGTTGAAGTACGGGATCATCATCTGTTCGTGAATGGGGAGCAGCAAGCGGAAACGTACACGGATACGGAGGTTCAGGACCCTGATTTTGGACCGATTACGCTGGAAGCGGATCATTACTTTGTGATGGGAGATAACCGTCATGAAGGCAAGAGCAAGGATAGCCGTGTGTTTGGCAGCATTACATCCAGTGAAATTGTAGGCAGGGCGGAGTTTATTTTTTGGCCGTTCTCGGAAATTAAAAAACTGTAAAATGTTAGCAGGACAAGGACAACAACTTCACGCTGCATTTTGCGTTAAACGATATAGACTCGGTTTCTTTCTAGCTCCGGTATGTCCGACTTGTATATCGAAATCAGCGCCTGTCCTCCCACCTGAGGCGGGCGTTCACTATTTACGGAATTAGCGTGGAAGAAGAGAGGGAATAGATATGACGAGTGTACAGACCGGAGCAGCAAAGGCAGCAGCTGTATGGGAGAAGTTAAAACAAGAGATTAAGGCAGCTGCTCCCGAGATGGGTATTGATGATATAGGATTCGCTTCGGCAGAACCATTCGTGACCTTGAAATCCATTCTGGAGCAACATCGGGCGAAAGGATTCGAGTCCGGATTTGAGGAGCCTGATATTGAGAAAAGGGTGCGTCCCGAACTAAAAGATGGAGAGCCTGCTTCGCTCATTGCTATTGCTGTTGCTTATCCATCGAAGATGGTCAATCCGCCGAAGTCGGAGCCGGGTGCATACCGCGGTATTCTGGCTCGTTCCGCCTGGGGGCAGGATTATCACCAAGTCCTGCGTGCAGCGATGGACAAGCTGGTTAACTTTATACGAGAACGCGTACCTGAAGCCATGATTGAAAGTATGGTAGATACGGGGGCGTTGGTGGACCGTGCTGTTTCCCAACGTGCGGGGATAGGATTCAGTGCCAAGAACTGTGCCATTATATCGCCCAAATTCGGTTCATGGATCTTTCTCGGCGAACTGGTCACGAATATTCCGTTTCAGCCAGATAACCCGGTGACCGAGGATTGTGGTGAATGTACGAAGTGTATTGATGCCTGTCCAACAGGAGCATTGGTGGGACCGGGACAACTGAATGCACAGCGCTGCATTTCGTTTGTGACCCAGACGAAAGGCTTCGTGGATGAAGAGTTTATGCTGAAAATTGGCAACCGTCTGTACGGTTGTGATACCTGTCAGATTGTCTGTCCGAAGAATCGGGGTAAAAACTGGGACCACCATCCCGAGTTTCATCCCGATCCGGAGATTGTAAAACCTTTGCTGATACCGCTCCTTGACATCGGTAACCGTGAATTCAAAGAGCGCTTTGGCCAAAGTTCCGCCGCTTGGCGGGGCAAGAAGCCAATCCAGCGCAACGCCGTAATTGCCCTCGGCAATTTCAAAGACAAAACCGCTGTACCGAAACTAACGGAGGTACTTAAGCGTGATCCGCGTCCCGAGCTGCGGGGAACTGCAGCTTGGGCGCTGAGCAGAATTGGAGGAGAAGACGCAATGAGAGCCATTGGGGAAGCTGCCGCTAACGAACAAGATGGGAACGTGCTAAGCATGCTGCAGAAGGCCAAGGAACGACTGAGTTCGTCCGAGACCTTACCCGATAAGCCTCAGGCAGAGCCAAAGAGTAACAATAAGCCTGAGGATCAGAAGGAACAGAATAAGACACCCGAACAGAACGGGCAGACGACAGAGCCTGCCAAACCGGAAGCTGCAGCATGGAAACCATCAGCCGTAACAGGCCTGCATGGTACGCCAGTATATTACGATGAAGTGCTGACACCGATCGGTACACTAACGCTCTGTGCCACGGATAAGGGCCTGTGTCACATTGATTTCGGTGCATTCCATGTGCGCGAGGCGCATCTGCAACAATGGGCCCGTACATGGATTGGCGAATATCGATATGAGAAAAATGAAGAGAAGCTGAGTGAAGCTGCACAGCAGTTGAAGCAGTATTTTGCAGGAGAACGAAAAGCGTTTGAACTGAAGCTCGATTTGTTTGGAACACCATTCCAGCTACAAGTATGGCAAGTCCTGTCCGATATATCTTATGGAGAGGCCTCAACACACCAACAGGTTGCGGAAATCATCGGTAGGCCCAAAGCTGTTCGAGCAGTTCTGGATGCCATTAGTAAAAATCCGATTCCGATTATTATTCCCTGTCACCGCATCAGCGGTAAAGACGGAACCCTGGTGGGTTATGTAGGTGGGCTGCAAACCAAAGAGCAATTGCTCACATTGGAGCAGCAATCGTAAGAGCGGGGGACGTTCATGAAGTATGTTAACGTGGAGAGCGTGGAAGCGGGAGAGTTTCTGGGCAAAACAGTATATTCCGGTAACGGTACGGTATTGCTGTCTGCCGGAGTCCAACTCACCGTATTTATGGTTAATACGCTGAAGCGTATTGGCGTGACCATGCTATACATCCAGGATGAAGCTTATAAAGATGTGGATACAGAAGACATTCTGGATGAAGCCACGAAAAAAGCAGTTATTAATGAAATGAGTGTAACTCTTGAATCTATCCGTTCCGGGAAGGACTGGAGCCCGAAGAAGGTCGCCATCAGCATCGATAAATTGTTGAACGATGTTCTGAATGGGCGTGAACTGCTTGTCCAGCTCACAGATATTCGGACCAAAGATAACGCACAGTATGTTCACGCCATGAATGTATGTTTGCTGTCTTCTGTCATTGGTCTGAATCTGGGGCTTAACTATGTGCAGCTCAAGGATCTAGCCGTCGGAGCTCTATTGCATGACATCGGTAAAGTGGGGGAGCCACCCGGCAGCGGTTCAGCAGCGAATTCCTCCCTGCATCACACGTGGAGAGGGTTCGAGTTGATCAAGTCCAAACGGGAGTTCAATCTGCTTGTGGCACATACAGCTCTGCAGCATCATGAGCATGTGGATGGAACGGGACAGCCGAGAGGTATCAAGGGAAAAGACATTCATCTGTTCGCCAGAATCGTCAGTGCAGCTAACACGTATGATAATCTGATCAATGGCCTTTCGGGTCGAAGGTTGCTGCCGCATGAAGCCTGTGAAGAGATGATGGCGATGTCTGGCACGAAGCTGGATCGTGACATTTTGATAGAATTCAACCGGAGTGTATCCGTTTATCCGAATGGAACAGCAGTTCGATTGTCTACCAGAGAGACCGGAGTCATTGTGCGTCAGCACCGGGGTTTGCCCGGTAGGCCGGTCATTCGGGTGGCACGTGGCAGTACACGTTATGATCTGGATGTGATTGAAGTGGATCTGGCTCAGCATACAACCGTTTTCATAGAGGCGGTACTGATGTAACTTATACGGATGTTCCTGAAAGATTTATTGAATGTTTTCGATCTGTTTTCTGGATGTTAAATTCAGTAGATAGCTGGAAAATCCGTTTGCTCAAGGCGTGCGGAAATGCTATGATAACTTTCAGGAAATCCGGTGCGTGTCATGTTTGCATTGTGAGCGTATAACATCATGTGCTGACACGGATCATCAGGCTTTTTAGATTGCATACAGAGGTGTCTAAGAGATGGAAATAGCAATACCGATTATTACATTGATTGTTGGTCTGGTCGGAGGATTTTTCATTGGGGTATACTACTTGCGGAAGCAGCTTGAGAAAATGCAAAGCGATCCCGACATGCTCCAGAAGATGGCGAAGCAAATGGGTTATAACCTGAATGGCAAGCAGATGCAGCGCGCCCAGCAGATGATGAAGAACCAGCAGCCTGGCACTAAGATGCCTCAGCCGCAACAACATCCTGCGCGTAAAAACTCGGGCCGCCGAAAATAATAGCTGTGAGTGAGCATTTTGCTTAATGCTGGAGTGAATGGCTACTTACAGCATGTGGTTCGAAAGGAGGCGTTCGGCAGTGGCTGGCGTTAAAGATTATTTGAATTCAAAAGTATCCGACAATCGGGAGAAGATCGAGTATCACATTGAGCAGATCTTGCAATTGATCGGTGAGGATAGTACGCGGGAAGGGCTGCTTGAAACGCCTGCACGCGTAACCCGGATGTATGAAGAGATTTTTGGCGGGTATGAAGTGGACCCGCGCGATGTACTTGGAGTGACGTTTGACGAGAATCATGAAGAACTGGTCATTGTGAAGGACATTGTCTATTACAGCCAATGTGAACACCATATGGCGCCTTTCTTCGGCAAGGTGCACATTGGATATGTACCGAGTGGCAAGATTGTGGGATTAAGCAAAATGGCCCGTCTGGTGGAGGCAGTTACCCGCCGCCTGCAGGTTCAAGAGCGCATTACCTCACAGATTGCCGATATTCTGACTGAAGCGGTAGAGCCGAACGGTGTCATGGTTGTCGTGGAAGGCGAGCACTTGTGCATGTGTTCCCGCGGCGTGAAGAAGCCGGGCAGCAAGACGGTAACGTCTGCGGTACGTGGTTCTTTCCGTGACAATCCGGCACAGCGTGCCGAGTTCCTGTCGCTGATGAAAGATTAAGATCGGCTCATTCCACTCGTTGGACAAGCCAGAAGCATTGGATCCTTTGGCACCATCATGTTGTTTCCATTCGGCAATTTGCTGGATCTGAAATGGCAGTATAGATGCTTGTGCCAATGGAAGCTTTCATAAATAAGCCGTGTTCCCTGGGGAACCGGCTTATTTATATATTACTTTTGCATTCATGGGGATACATAAGGATCACGTAATTATTTCAATTCATCCAGATTAGTTTAGTCGGAGGCTATCTTATATGAGTGTACCGTCCAATTCAGATCAACCCGGATCGCCGGGAATAAAGCAGCAGATGCAGCTGGATCATTCATTGCGTCTACAGATTTGGGAGACACCGCTGCTGCGGCACGGGAGCAGTGTGCTTGAAGCATTTGCTTGGGAAGAAGTCATGTGCCGCCGGGTGGGAGAGGGTCAGTTGCCCGTTGCTCATATATGGCGGCATCCAGATGCCTTTGTAGCAGGGCTACGGGATCGGAGGCTACCACAGGCGGTAGAAGCGATGGAACGCATTAGAAGCCAGGGAACAGCGGTCTGCGTTCGTCCATCCGGTGGTGCAGCAGTTCCCTTGAATCCAGGGGTGGTTAACGTTTCTTTAATTTTGCCCAACCCTGGACGAGCCATCAATATACACGATGATTTTCGGGAGATGGCCTCACTGATTGCTGAATCGCTAACACCGTGGTCGAGTCAGGCACGTACGGGGGAGATCGAAGGCGCCTTCTGTCCTGGAGATTATGATGTCAGCGTGGGTGGACTGAAATTCTGTGGTATTGCCCAGCGCAGACAGGCCAAGGCTTATATCATTACGGCCTTTATCATCGTGGAAGGACAAGAGGGGACCAATTGGCAGCAGACGTGCGTAAGTTCTATCAGGATGCAGCAGACGGTGCCAGCGAAGGCTATCCGGATGTTCGGCCCGGAACGATGGCGAGTTTGCAGGAACTGGCAGGTGTCCCTTCTGCTGCGGCGTATACAGCTTCGCTGGTACGTACACTGCGTCAGCGTTTTCCCCTGGCGGAGACGAGCCGTGTGTTGACCGTGGATCGGGAAGCCGTTAGACGGACGGCTGAGCAGATGAAACTACGTTACGATTAGGTTCAGAAGCTTGGACTTGGAATTGGGTAATAGAGATGATATGATGTGATTTCGGAAGGAGAGTGTCTACATGGAAACTTTAAGATATACGTACTTATATGAGGTCATTTCTACAGGCGAAAAGTCTGAATTCAGCCAAATGGCTACAAGCAAGGAAGAAGCAGCTGCCCTGATCGTTGCACGTATCGCTGATCTTGAATTTACAGGTGAAGAAGATATCAAGCTGGGCGATCTGATCGCAATTAGCAAACAGGTTGGCGACAACTATGTTGCCTGTGAAGGCTGCGCGTCTTAAGGTAAACGCTCTGCACAGTGGTTCTCAAATGATAAGCAAGTCTCTAGTATAGAGGCTTGCTTTTTTTGTATCTGCATTTGGATTATTCGATTCAGGCGCGCCCCGCTGAACAACAAATTGCACGGGAAGAAACATGCTTATTTGAAAGTGGTTTTGCGAAAATGCGAGAAAAGGCATATTTTCACGAAAAATGACGATAAATGTTCAGAATCCGTTCAGAGCTGATAGTTATAATCTTCCTACAACAGAAAGAGAAGGGAAGATTCGAACATGCGAAAAAAGGATCACCAGAAGCGCGCCAGGCTCCTGAGACGAATAGGGGTCGTGATATTATCGTTCCTTATGGTCTTCGGTATGCTGCCAGTTGTGTTTCAACAAGGCGTCGTTCAGGCCAAGAGTTGCTATGAAATAACGGAAACGGATTCTGATGATGTTGAATGGAAGCTCATTAGTACGCCTGAAGAGCTCTATTGCGTAAGAGAAGACTTAAACGGTAATTACAAGCTGAAGAATGATATTTCTGAAGCAGCCATGAGCACGTTTTTGAACGGAGGATCTTGGAATCCAATTGCTGACATCATAGAAGGTGAGCTTATGCCTTTTACAGGCAGGTTCGATGGGAATGGTTATTCAATTTCTGGTTTGAGAACAACAGATGATACCCATAAATCTGTGGGGCTGTTCTCAGTTTTACAAGGTGCTGAGGTTAAAAATCTTATATTAAACGATGTTTCTATAAAAGGAAATGTGATCGTAGGCGGACTTGCCGGACGGAGCATAGAGTCGCGTATTGAAGGGATCCAAATCAGTGGAAATATACAAGGGAATATGAGAGTAGGCGGTATTTCAGGTTTATCGGACGACAGTGAGTATATAAATAACAGCACTAATGTCGAGGTGATCGCCTTAGGTGAGGATGGCGACTCACTCGGGGGACTTGTTGGAGAAAGTAATAAGAGCACAATCATTGCAAATGCTGCTGAGGGTATAGTGAGTGGTTATGAGGCTATAGGTGGACTGATCGGAGAGTCGAATGATAATTTCATTCATCAGAGCTACGCTTCAGGACAGGTGACGGGTAACTACCAGGTAGGCGGCTTGATTGGCCAACTTAATTATGAATTTAGCCAAACCATTGCGGATAACTATGTGGTTGGTTCAGTGAGATCTAATGCTACAGGGGATAATGATTTTTCTGCTGAAGGTATTGGCGGCTTGTTTGGTGAAGTGAATAAAGTACGTGACTCGAGTAACAACTCTCAAATAAATGTACTTAATAATTATGTGGCGGCATCTGTAAACGTTATGTCTGATAATTCATCATCACCTATTGATGATCAGACAATAGGGTCAGTCATTGGTAATCTGAATGATCCAGAGAATCAAGTTATCTTTACTAATAACTACTATGATTTAGCCAAGAGTAGTACGAACCAGCAGAATGGTTTTAATTATGCAACGGGTCTTACTACCGAACAGATGAAACAAAATTCTAATTTCAATGGATGGGATTTCGATGGAGTTTGGACAACTCGTAACAGGATCAATGATGGGTACCCGATCTTGCGTTCATCCAAGCTTATGAATGCACCGACTCCACCACTGCCCGATCCTACAATAGATTATCTATATCCATTTCCTGTTAATGGAACAATTACCCAGTCCACATCTAAAGTTAAAGTGAAGCTTAATGAAGCCGGTAGATTTTATTTTGACAATCAATTGTATGATGAGGAAATCGTAGGACAGTCTGACGAAGATACTAAATTACATGCCTTAGCTAACCTATCTTATGTTGATCTAGAAGCCAATGAAGAGAAATCGTTCTTGTTCACAGGACTGGACGAGAACTCTTCGTATCGAGTGTTCCTGGCGGTAGAAGATAAGAATGGTCAGCTCAAGAACATGGGAGATCGGGGATATTCAACACTTGCAAACTCAACTCCTCTTCCACAAAACGTAGTGGCTACATCTGGTGATGGTCAGGTTGCCATTGAATGGACTACAGAGCCAGAATTAGATTATCGCGTGTATATGTACCAAGGAACAGCAGCACCTGAGGATCCCGATCTGTGGACGGATGTGACGGACAGTTACAGTGATGGACATATCAGTGATCTGACAAATGGGCAGTCCTATATATTTGCAGTTAGATCGTATACTTCCGATGAAGAAAATTCAGATTATGTTGCATCTAACGTTGTGATCCCGCAAGAGGAAAATAATAATGGTGGTGGATCTAATCCAGATCCAGACCCGAACTTTCCTGTACCACAGCATGTAGTGGCAACAAAAGGTGAGAAAAAGGTTACGTTAACTTGGGATCCAATCATGAACGGATTAGCTTCGGTCTATATGTACGAAGGTTCATCAGCACCAGTAGACCCTTCACAATGGGTACTTGTTACTTCTAATATTATGAATAGTAGTTGGGAAATTAATGATCTTAGAGAAGGCGAAAAATATATTTTCGCGGTTAGAGCTGTATATGAAGATGGCGTATCCGAATATGGAATATCTAATTCAGTGAAGATTAACATAACTCCATCCAATCCAGAAACGCCAGGTAATGGGGGAGGTGGGGGAGTTATTACTCCAACTCCTGTAACGCCAACAACTCCACAAGCTCCACAGAAAGAAGTAATCAAAGTGGATGTAGCGAATGGGGATCAAGCTTCAACGATCGCTTCCTTGGAGATTAATCGTACTCGAGGAACAGATGGTACGGTTAAGGATGAACTTTTTCTTGATCAGAGCAAAACGCAAACCATTATCGACCAGTTGAAACAGACAGGCTCCCGTACAGCGGTTGTCTTGATTCCAGACGCAAAAGATGAAGTATCACAGTGGGATCTGAAGCTTTCTCCACAATCGTCAGCAATGCTGGCTGAGCAAGGAGTGAATCTGGTTATTTCCAATCCTAATGTGAAGATTATCATTCCGGCGAGTTCCTTGAACGGACGCACAGATGATATTTATTTCCGTCTTGTACCGGTGAAGAAGGAATCCCAACGTTCAGAGATCCAAACGAGAGCACAGGCGAATGAGTCGATCATCCAATTCGTAGGCACAACGGATATCCAGATCATTGGACGTCCAATGACGATCGAAACGAATCTACAGAGCAGACCTGTTACGCTCATATTGCCTTTGGATGCTAATCAGGTTGCAAGTGTGAAGTCTGAGGAGCTAGGTGTATATATTGAGCATAGTGATGGAACGAAGGAGCTTGTACACGGCAAACGGGTTACCCTAAACGGTGATCATCAGCAAGGCGTCGAGATTGAAGTCAACAAATTCAGTACATTCTCCGTTGTTAAGGTCAAAGACTGGACAGACAACACATTGAAAGCACACCCTTATATTCAGGGGTACACGGATGGCAGTTTCCGGCCAGAGCGTAATGTAACTCGTGCGGAAATGGCAACATTAATCACGCGTATTCTGGGAACATCGACTCTTGAGGGAAGTCATGAATTTACAGATGTTACATCCAGTCACTGGGCAGATTCGGCTATCTCAGCAGCAGCTCAATCCGGTTATGTTCAAGGCTATACAGATGGCAGCTTCAAGCCGGATCAAGCGATTACTCGCGCGGAAATAGCTGTCCTGTTACAGCCGTTATTAACATCTGATCAGATGACTACTGCTCCGACAGCATTTACCGATGTAAACGAGCATTGGGCGCAACAAGCAGTAGAACAATTAAGTTCGGCGGGTGTAGTTACCGGATACAAGGATGGCACGTTCCGTCCAAGCCAGCCGATCACCCGCGCTGAAGCTGTTACAATGCTGAATAAGCTGATCGGTTTTCAAGCTGAAACGAATGCGGTAGGACAGTGGTCGGATGTACCCGCCACACATTGGGCTTATGAAGCGATTGAGGCAGCTTCTATCCGCAAGTAAATAGTTGTATTCAAACTCAAAGAGAGATATCTTTCAGTCATTTGGCTGGAGATATCTCTTTTTTTACATCAAATTATTGAACCATGGATTCAATGCGCTCCAGAGTACTCCCCGATGCTATGCTTAGCCCGAGAATACTAATAAGGCGGCCATAAGAGCTTGCGCGCAGTTTCGTAACGTTCCGCCACAGCTGGCCAGTACACAACCTTCCACCAATCCTCGATATATTTTTTGCGTTCATTCTGGTGTTTCAGATAGTAGGCGTGTTCCCATACATCAAGCGGCAGGAGAGGCACGATGTCGGACTGGGAAAGGTTCTGATGTTTCTCCGCCTGCAAAATCTCCAATCTGTGCGCCCGCGGGCTCCAGACCAGCATGGACCAGCCACTGCCTTCCACTTTGTTGGCGGCTTCGGTAAATTGATTCTTGAACGCTTCATAGCTGCCGAAATCCCGCTTGATCTGCTCTGCGAGCATACCGGAGGGTTTGCCTCCACCCTTGGGATTCATAATCGTCCAGAAAATGGTATGCAGGTAGTGACCTGCACCATTAAATGCGAGTTCACGTTCCCAATGTTTAACGAGTTCAAAATTATTCTTTTTGCGCGATTCCGCCAGCTTTTTCTCCGCGGTGTTCAGCCCATCCACGTAGGATTGATGATGCTTGTCATGATGGATGCGCATCGTCATCTCGTCGATATGTGGTTCCAGCGCATTGTAGGCATAGGGTAGGGGTGGCAGTGTGTGTCCACCAATAGGGACAGGTTTCTCTTTGACTAGCGCTGCTGAAGAGTTGGTTGTGCCCTCTGCGTTTGCATTGGGAGACTGGACAGCCGCTGAAGATTGTGCCTGTACCGCTGGAGTGGAGTTATTGATTTTTCCCGCAGCATTGGACGATTCTTCTACAGCTTCACGATAGGCTTGTTCAGATACGGGCGTTGAAGCAACTTGTACGTTGGGATCAGCCGGTTGTTCTGAGGTTTGAAGAATATGGTCCAGTGAAAAAGATGGATCAGACACCAAATCTCGCAAAGCTCCAGATTGTTTCAACGTTTCAAGTACCCCCAGGAAATACTCCGATTCACGTATGAAATGCAGAATAACCACTTTGGCAATCGGCACCTGCTGAACAGCAGTACTTTGCTCCAGCAGGACGTACAGCTGTCTAATGAACTCACGCGATTGTGTGCAGGCCGCAGCCACGAGCTGTTCAATACAGCGGATGATGTAAGGAGCAGGCGGTTGGGTTCCCGGCAGTATTTGCTTCAACAGCTGATTCGCGACTCGTTCGCTATTCTCAAAAATCGCTTCCCATTCCGCAAGCCATTTGACATATGAGGGTTCAAGATCAGGAACCAAGGCACGAATGACAATCGTATGTTCCTTCTCTTGCTCTTTCCAGAAACGGACTTCTTCGAGTACCCGCAGAGGCAGCAGATGCCCATATCCATACCAATTCATAAGCGGTATACCTCCGTTCAGATGAATTTGAATTCAGATCCAGTAGCAGAAACGAATTGCTTCCCCGGTTCGCTCAATTTTGTATTGTACAAGGTAGAGCTGCCTTTAATTACATCCCAAAAGTATATTCTTCAGGCATGTTGTCCTATGTATACACAAAAAAAAGAGCCCCTAGGGGCTCTTGAATTACCGGATTTTCACGATTCTCCGTTATTCGTATTTTCCACATCATCGCTGCTCGTCTTGGTCACATGACTCAGGAATGTGGAGACACGGCGCAGATATTCCTTCGGATGCTCCCGGAAGATCAGCTCATGATGCGCACCGTCCACAATCCATTCATCGGAATTCGGATTGGTTTGGTTGCCGGCAAGCAGCTCTGCAATCGGGTAAGGAGCTTTCTCATCCTCGGTACCATGGATGAAGAAAATCGGGAAAGGATAATCTTCTTTTTTCACTTCTTGATACGGAATTTGCTGCAATCCGGTCCCGTTCAGAATCGGGAACAGCAGGTTCATAATCTCCAGCGTAGGCTGCCGCGGAAGATCAATCTGATTATGGATGTTGTGATACAGCGTATCCGGCTCAAGCAGGAACGTGCTGTCCAGAATCATAGCATCCACATCTTTGGTAATAAGCCCAGTCTGCAGGGCTGTACCTGCACCCATGGAGAAACCCCATACGACAAGCTCCTGAGCTCCGCGCTGCTTCGCAAACTGGATAGCACCAAGCAGCTGCTGGGACTCGGCTTTGCCGCCTGTGGCAACAGCTTTGTTCACCTGTGAAGCGAAACCGTAATCGAACATCACCACATTGAAGCCAAGTTGGTGAGCATAATGGGCCAGATCATACATTGGTACCCAGGTCTCTTCACGATTCGCACCATATCCATGGCTGAATATGATGGTTTTGTTTGCATTATCATCAGCCGGAATATACCAACCCTGCATCGTTCGACTGCCGTCTGCTGCCGGGAACGTGATGTCTTGATACTTCATGTTCTTCGCCTGCATGGGATTGGAGAATACAGGCGCTACAGTTGGATTGGATAATACCCAAGCAATATAACCGTGTAGTGCAATGAAACAAAAGAGCAGAAAAAATACAACGGAGAGCAACAACGCCACGACAATATGCTTGAACCGGATCAGCCTCGGTGATAACGAAGAAGGCAGATCTGACACTTTCGTTTGCAGCGGGGCTTCGCTCTGGGATGTCGGATACATGATTGCCCCTCCTTTAAAAATCAAATGAAGATAACAACGAGACGAACAGAGCGGATAAATGATTTTTCTGACTACATATGAAGCAAAATCTTAATTTAATATATCTTTATCGTATGTTCCAATATAGTCAAAGTCAATTGATTGAGGCCATTTGTTACGCAATTGTTATATAGTTTTGAAGATATATGGGTAACATTTCCTTAGGGTGCAAATTGCAGGGGATTCTAATTTATAAAAAGAAAATATTTACAAATATCCCTATTACAAATGGCGCTTTTTGGTTTACAGATGAGACCGTTTCTCATATAATTTATGTAACCAAGTTTCATGTGATGAAACATGAGGAGGGCAACTTGCCATGGAAGACCGAAAGTTAACCGTCCGGGCTGTAGAACGGGCGCTGGATATATTATTGTGTTTTACAACCCGCAGTGATCTGGGGCTCACGGAAATTGCGAGCCAGATCGGTCTGCACAAAAGTACAGTCCATCGTCTGATGGCTACTTTGGAGGACAAGGGGTTTGTGATCCGGGATGCAGCAACCGAGAAGTATCGACTCGGCATACGTATCTGGGAACTGTCTGCCCATATGTCTCGCAGCGATGATCCTGCCATTTTGCTCCTTCCTGCGATGGAGCGGCTGAGAGATCGACTGGGCGAAACCGTGAGTTTATATCTGCGTGATGGCAGTGAGCGGATTCGAATTCAAGCCGTACAGAGTGATCAGGCGATTCGTCGTGTAGCTCCGGTGGGCGTCAGACTTCCGTTATCTGTGGGAGCATCCAGTAAAGTGTTAATGGCTTTTGCCACCGAAGAGGACCGCGAAGATCTGATGAATGGACCGGAATGGCCGGTATTTATCGATCCCAAAGTATATTTGGCCCAGATGAAAGACATTCTGGAATATGGCTACGCAACAAGTTATGAGGAGCGTGAACCAGGAGCCGCGGCAGTATCTGTACCCATCATGGATCGGAAAGGCAACATCGCTGCTGCTCTGTCGGTATCCGGGCCTGTTAGTCGCCTTTCGCAGGAGACGTTGCATGAATATGCACCTGTACTGAAGGAAGCTGCTACACAGATGGGACTTATGTTATCCTGATTTTATGTTCTGGAATATAAAGGTTGTTTTTATGATTCGGTTGCGCTACTCTGTAATGGACGGCCCAACAGGGTCAGCAATTGAATATAAATTTGCGGCTTAAATGCTGCAACTTGTTAACGTTACTGGGGGAGTCCGAATTGTCCGGACTGAGACGGAATCGCATGAGATTCTGGACCCTTTGCACCTGATCTGGATCATACCAGCGTAGGGAAGTAATCGGCGATACGACCACGAACACCGTATAATGTGACCTATGGATGGACTCCGTTATGGAGTCTCTATAAGGTATGTTATTGGTGATGGACATAAGCCGGTTCCCTTGGGAACCGGCTTTTTTTATACAGTAAACAGGCGGAAGCTGGTGTCAGATCTGCTTTTGGATAAAGGGCTGGGTGCCATTGGCGAGCATTGGGTGTAAACCTTTTGCTTCGACTGTCTGTATTAATTGAAGTGTATGTCCCTATTTTGTGTGGTATGGTCGCTCTTCCTTTTTCTATGTTGTGGATGATTTGGACCCGTGAGCAAGCATTTCAATCCAGGCAATCACTAATGAGGAGGAGACAAGAGCGATGAGCACAGGAAACCGAATGATGGGACAGGACAAGCAGAATCTGCAGTTGGCAGAGGAAAAAGGTACGACAGGACGGGTTCAGCCCTTCCCGGGCAGCCGCAAAGTATACATTCATGGCTCACGACCGGACATTGCTGTACCGGAGCGCGAAATTGCCCTTCATGACACCAATACTCCCCAAGGAGTGGAGCATAACGAACCGCTGCGTGTTTACGATACGAGCGGACCAATGACCGATCCTGGATTTCATGCCGATATCCGGGCAGGGCTGCCAGCGCTGCGCACCCGCTGGATTACGGAGCGTGAAGATGTTGAAGCCTACCAGGGAAGAACGGTCAAACCGGAGGATAACGGATTGAAACCAGGAGGGAAGCGAACTGGAGCCGAGAAGTATCCAGGCTTGCGTGCTAAACCATTACGTGGACAGGCAGGGCGCAGTGTGACTCAGATGCATTATGCACGGCAGGGAATGATCACGCCGGAGATGGAGTTCGCCGCTATTCGTGAGGGTGTGGAGCCAGAGTTTGTGCGGCAGGAGCTAGCGAGTGGAAGGGCCATCCTGCCGTCGAATATTAATCACCCAGAGAGTGAGCCGATGCTGATCGGGCGTCATTTTCATGTGAAGATCAATGCGAACATCGGAAACTCTGCGGTATCCTCCTCCATCGAGGAGGAGGTGGAGAAGATGACTTGGGCCGTACGCTGGGGATCGGATACGGTGATGGATCTTTCCACAGGCAAGGACATTCATACGACCCGCGAATGGATCATCCGCAATTCACCTGTACCGATTGGAACAGTACCGCTCTATCAGGCGCTGGAGAAGGTCAATGGCGAAGCAGAAGCACTGACATGGGAGTTGTATCGTGACACGCTCATAGAACAGGCAGAGCAGGGTGTGGACTATTTTACGATCCATGCAGGTGTGCTGCTGCGATATATTCCGCTGACCGCCAAACGTATGACGGGCATTGTGTCCCGGGGCGGGTCCATCATGGCAGCATGGTGCCTTGCGCATCATCAGGAGAATTTTTTGTATACCCATTTTGAAGAAATCTGCGAGATTATGAAAAGGTATGACGTGGCGTTCTCACTCGGAGACGGACTGCGTCCAGGAAGCATCTACGATGCTAGTGATGAAGCCCAGATGGCGGAACTGGCTACGCTTGGTGAACTAACACAAATCGCCTGGAAGCATGATGTGCAGGTGATGATTGAAGGTCCGGGACATGTGCCGATGCACAAGATCAAGGAGAATGTCGATCTGCAAATGGAGATTTGCAAGGAGGCGCCGTTCTATACGCTGGGGCCGCTGACGACCGATATCGCCCCAGGATATGACCATATTACCTCGGCGATTGGGGCGGCGATGATCGGCTGGTTTGGCACGTCGATGCTCTGTTATGTTACGCCAAAAGAACATCTGGGCCTGCCCAATAAGGATGATGTGCGGGAAGGCGTTATCGCCTACAAGATCGCTGCTCATGCCGCTGATCTGGCGAAAGGTCACCCACGTGCCCAGCGGCGGGACGATGCGCTGTCCAAGGCACGGTTTGAGTTCCGCTGGAGGGATCAGTTCAACCTGTCACTGGACCCGGAACGTGCGCTGTCCTACCATGATGAGACGTTGCCGGCAGAAGGGGCTAAGGAAGCCCATTTCTGCTCCATGTGCGGCCCTAAGTTCTGTAGCATGCGTATTACGCAGGATATTCGTGCTTTTGCGGCAGACAACGGCTTGTCCGAGAATGAGGCTGTGGCCGCGGGTATGTTGGAAAAGGCTGAGGAATACCGGACACGCTCTTAAGCGTCGTTACAGCGCAATCTGGGCGGCCTGACATGGTGAAAAGCTGTTCTTCTCCGTGATTGAGGAGAGGAACAGCTTTTTTCTAATTTCTTGTATGTGTACAATCATCTGAACAATCAGTTCTCATCAGTATGAGTTTCTTGATTTTTCTTGTTCCACATTTTATATAAAATCCCCGCAATAACAAATAACAGTGCATCACTGAGTTTGAGATTACTTCCATGTAAAAATGCCGAACAGGCAAATCCAACTACAAATAATATAACAACATAAAGAAAACGCACGCTTATTCCTCCCGTCAATTGTAGATGTAGATGGTTTGAATGGCTTACGTCTCGGATTCAAAGTCTAACGCCGCTTCAAGCTCAACTTCTTCTCCAAATACGCCGCTAGCGATGCCAGCGGGCTATAGATCGCCATGCCTGTATCTGATGTGACCCGTGCTGCTGCGGGAGCCATCGACAGTTGAGCGGCTACGACAGTGCTATCTGGATACTGCTCAGCAAGTTGCTGTAATCCGGTGCTCACTGCTGCAAGATAACTTTCCTTATCGCCTCGCATAATTAACTCGAATGTGCCCGGGATCAATACTGCTTCGATCCCGTTTCGCTGCTCATCCTTATCATCTTGCTGCAAAGCCAGATTCACCCGCGCCATCGTTCCTTCAATCGTTGCGGGGTTGGTAAACGCTAGGATATACTCGCCAGGATTCTGCTGTATTTCCTGAAGTAATGGATCATCAATTCCAATCACGGGCACGGGAACATGCTGTGCCTCCTGCTCAAGTACGGCTGCAAACAGGGTACAGGTGACGAGGATGGCATCTGCATGACAGTGGGCGATCCATTGCAGCGTCTGTGATACTTTCTCATGCGTAACTGCTTCGCTGAAATCATCATCATGTTTGAGGCGATCCAGACCCGGATCGACATAATGTACAAGTTCAACCTCATAAGGAGCGAGTGCTTCTTCAGTTAGTGCAATATTAGAATAGTGAGCGTGAAAACAGCCAATGGTCATCATCATACTATCCCCCTGAAATGGATTATGTCTCATATAAGTTCGAAGATTTTTAACCCATTATAGAGATTGTGACAATAGACTGTACATATTTAAAATAATTGAGGTAGCAACATTTATCGTGAAAACGCGAATAACCGTTCATCCACAACTTCGCAGAGGAACGGTGCGAACCACGTAAGCGATTCTCAATTCGCTCATCATTTCATTTATCGCATAGAAGGGGCAGCATTCTTTTTAGCCATTTTTTGTTGCAAAATTTCATGAAAGGATAGACCTTGAGTGTTCTCATTCTCCTTTTTGGGAGCAGTGGTCGCCGTGTTGCGCGGATATTGGTGGTGGTACGGGATCATTTGCTGAATAGGCATGCGGATCATCTTGGTTCCTCCTTTAATGCATTTTCGAATATGCATATGTGATTATTAATAGGTTATGTATTCCGACGGGTTATCGTCTCTGTTACGCAAATAGGTATATGTGACTTGTTAGACGAAACAGGCAACTTAAGGTGTAATTCCAATTGGATTGTAGTGATTTTACCCCGTATTCAGGAGATGTAAACGTTTTTAAGTAAATTCAGGAGGAAAGGACCGCATATGTGAGGTTTTGTATGGGAGGATAGAAGCGGTCGTTAAGTGAATAGACCCAGTTTTGGGAATGCCAGTTGTGTCGAAATTAAGACATATTGTCTGGTTGTATAGGTACGACGCAAGCTAGCTAACTTGGTACCATGGTCGGTTGTCGGGTGCATATTAGAGCAATTTTGAACGGACAGACAAAGGCGGAATGCCAAAAAGCCGCCAGGAAAACCTGACAGCCTCACATCATTTTGCGTAAATCCCGCGAGCGGTATTCGATTGGCAAGATATAGATCGAAACGGTGCAATTGGAATTAAGAAATGATCATAATCACTTTTTTCTTATTTTTCCTGCCGAACAGCGATATATAGATCTACTTGTACATTCTCAGGATCCAGACTTCGTTCATCATACAATTCGAAGTCCCCGGTAAACGTGCGTTCCCCCTGATTGTTCCAGGCCCACACCGCACCCCAGGCCTCACCTACGACCTCGGCCATTGGGCCCTTTCTAGAGGTGAATACCGCATATGTTGCAGGTGGCAGCTCAACGGAACTCACTCCCTCAGGCAACGCTTCATCCGGACCCACCTCATGACCCACCAATATGGTGTATTCTCCATTTATACCATCTGTATAATCAGCGTAACAGCCAAAGCGGGCGGCTTCAGGGGCAGGCTGTTGATCTGAGGCGAAGTAGCTGTTCCAGAGTCCCTGAATACAGCCTTTGCCACTCATCTCAATGGCATTGGTTGTTCTGGCGGACACACCTGCAAGGCGCTTCTCTGGCAGCGTGACATACCGAATGGGCTCTGTGGAAAGCCGATTGTCGTGAGTTCCTTGATTAAATTCAACGGACTCATCCGAATGTTCTGCCCCAAATGCCACGTTCCGTTTTGAGCCGGATGCATTCCATCTTTTCAAAAAAGGAAGTTGGTTGCGCAGCATTGCCCTTGCTGATTCCTCGTCCATTCCTT
Organism: Paenibacillus sp. 276b; assembly: GCF_900107875.1. Classification (NCBI taxonomy): domain Bacteria; kingdom Bacillati; phylum Bacillota; class Bacilli; order Caryophanales; family Paenibacillaceae; genus Paenibacillus; species Paenibacillus sp. 276b. The sequence goes on from NZ_FNRR01000005.1 coordinate 363,016, forward strand.
CCTGATTCAAGATGGCGGTGCACATTTCAATCATGCCCTCCAGTGTAATATCGGGCTGCTCGAACTGGCCTTCTTTATAACAATAGATACAGTATTCGCGGGTTGTAGTACCATCCGTTTCTGTTCCGAATTGAGCAGGGGTAGTAAGTGGCATTCCGCAACTCTGGCATACTGTGACGTTCATCAGCAATTCCTCCTCGTTATGTACAGCTTGAATATAGTAGAAGTATAACGGGAGGAACTGGACACCTGTCTGTCAGGTTAGGGGCGGAGCTTTATAATTTTGCACAATTTGTTCAGCAATTCTACGAATCTCTTCCCGAATATGTAGAGGCTCCAGCACTTCAACATCCGCGCCAAATCCAAGAATGAACCCATACAACCAGTTGTCCTCCGGGAATGCGACTTGGCTGATATAATACCCCTCACCATCCGAAACGACGTTCTCTATGCCAAACCATTCCTCTGCGATGTGACGGATACGAGCATGGAATCTCAGGCTCAGGGCCACTTTATTATCCGGAGTTGCCCACTCTTGCTGCCAGGGCCTGTCCTGCAGGTTGATCGGCTTGCGTTCGAAGCTTCCTTGGGCAAGGACGACATCTCGCATGCGGACCAGCTTGAACATGCGGAAATCGTTTCGTTCGTGACAGAACGCATAGAGGTACCAGGAATGCTTTTTGAGCACAAGAGTATGCGGGTCGGTCGTTCTATGAGTTTGAGTACCTTCTGCACTACAATAGGTAAATGTAATGGGCCGCAGTTGATCCATGCCCTGTTCAATAAGCTGAAGTTTGATTTGCAGCTCTTCGGGATGCGTCCACATCGAATAATCCACAATGAAGCGGCTGGTATTGGCCTGGAAGTCCTCATTTTTGGCTTCAGGTACGATGCTGCTGAGTTTCTCCATCAACAGATCCCGTGCTACATTCGTATGGGAGGTGGAGACACTGCGCAGCGCAGTGACAATGGAGGCCAGATCCTTGTCGGTCAGTACATTTCGGTCAAGACGATAGCCCTCTGCCAGGCCAATACCACCGCTTGCACCCTGATAGGTGACGACAGGAATACCCGCCTGACCCAGGGTGTCTATATCCCTGTAGATGGTGCGGATGGATACTTCAAACGTATCCGCCAGATCCTTGGCCTGCACCCGCCCACGATTGATTAACAGCACAACAATGGCTAATAAACGGTCCAGTTTCATATATTGGATTCCCTTCAATCATTTATAAGTTGGATTCAGATATGTTATATTGTTGAGCATCACATATAGGAGTGGAATAAGCAATGAAGCGTATTACGATTTTGATCGCAGATGATGAAGTTGAGATCGCTGATCTGGTTGCATTGCACTTGCAAAAAGAAGGATATCACATCATCAAGGCATTCGATGGGAAAGCGGCGGTTCAAGCCGTTCAGACACAAGCAATAGATTTGGCCATTTTGGATATTATGATGCCTGGTATGGATGGATATGAGGTGACCCGCAAAATTCGGGAGCAGTATCACCTGCCTATCATTTTTCTGAGTGCCAAAACCTCGGATATGGATAAAATCACCGGGCTCGTGATGGGCGCAGACGATTACATGACTAAACCATTTAACCCGATGGAACTGGTCGCCCGGGTCAATTCCCAACTGCGCCGTTCCCTTCAATTCAGCCAGTCTGTACCGGTCCAGCGCTCCATTCTGGAGAAAGGCGGGCTCATTATCTCGCCAGATCAACATAGCGTTACCCTATACGGCAAGCCAGTAGAGTTAACACCGAAGGAGTTTGACATCCTGTATCTGCTCGCAAGTCATCCCAAACAGGTGTTCAGTGCGGAAAGCATCTTTGAACAAGTGTGGGGAGAGGCTTATTATGAGAGCGGCAATACCGTGATGGTTCATATTCGGACCCTGCGCAAAAAGCTGGGCGAAGATGTGGACAAGAACAAGTTTATCAAAACGATCTGGGGTGTGGGGTACACGTTCAATGAATAAACGCAGAAGTTTTCGAACGACCATGATTCTGTTGCTTGGTTTAAGCATGCTGGCATCTGGCGCGATTACCTTTGGGGTATATAAAGTGATGCAATACTATTACACTGGTGTGCGTGCGGAGGATCAGTTAGCAGAATATCGTCATTTTATGAGAAGTATAGGGGATATTTACTTTTTCCTCATCTTGTTCATACCGCTTGCGATCCTGTTTTTCTTCTGGTTTACCAAGCCGTATGTTACCTACTTCAAAAATATTTCCACAGGTATCCGGCAACTCGCGAGTGGTGATTTCCAGCACCGTGTGCAAATTTCGACGAAGGACGAGTTGGGCGCGATTGCAGAGGATATCAATCTGGCGAGTCTGAAACTGAGGGAAGCGGTAGAACGGGGAGATTTTGCGGAGAGCAGCAGGGACCAGCTGGTTGTAAACCTGGCGCATGATTTGCGTACCCCTTTAACATCAGTATTGGGTTATCTGGATCTGTTGATGAAGGATGATCAGCTGACGGAGGAGCAGGTCAGGCACTTTACAGCGATTGCTTTTACCAAGTCTCAACGTCTTGAGAAACTGATTGATGATTTGTTCGAGATTACACGAATGAACTATGGCATGTTGCCGATTGAGAAAAAGAGGCTTGATCTTAGTGAACTGCTAAGGCAGATGAACGAAGAGCTCTACCCTGTTTTTGAAAAGAACCGCTTGGTCACCCGGCTGCATATCGATTCCGAGTTAACCATTTCCGGCGATGGTGAGGTGCTTGCGCGCGTGTTTGAGAACTTGTTGATTAATGCAGCGCGTCATGGTACAGATGGTCTTTATGTGGATATCAACGGACACCGTGATGCAGGACAGGTTATCATTCAGATCATGAACTATGGGGGACATATTCATCCGGATGATCTGCCTCATATTTTCGATATGTACTATACCGGAGATCGTGCGCGGACACCTCAGGAAGGTGGAACAGGTCTGGGCCTGTTTATCGCCAAAAATATTGTGGAGCAGCATGATGGGTCCATTTCGGCCCAAAGTGATATCGTACGGACCGTATTTGAAGTGCGATTGCCTGCATTAGAATGAAGTAAAAGGCTGAATTTAAGAAAAACTTTAGAATTGCCCTGCTTTTTTTTAACTAGTTTTCTCTATCCTTGAATTACGAGGTAAAGGAGGAGCATGGAATGAAAAAGTGGGGATTTTTGATATGTATCATTGTACTGGGATATATCTTTTCCAAGTCACCCGCACTGTTTGAGCAGAAGGAAGAGGCGAATCTGGAAGTTCAGGATATGGGTGAAATTCGTGCAGGATATACCAAAATAATTAACGTGGATATGCAAGATCAAGTACATAAAGGGAATTTATTGCTAGTCAATTCGGAGTATCCCGTTCATGCGGAGGGGATTAGAACCGATATTGTCAATCTGGCTGAACAACAAGAACTGATCCGTGGATACGGATTGCTGGATAATAACATTATGTTGTCAAAGTACGTAGCGCAAGCATTCCAGAAGATGGTTGAAGCTGCTGGGAAAGATGACGTACGATATTTCATCATCAGCAGTGGCTATCGGGACTTTACGAAGCAAGAACAGCTTTATGAGGAAAAGGGATCGGACTATGCGCTTCCCGCAGGTCATAGTGAACATAACTTGGGCTTGTCCATGGATATCGGCTCTACGCTGGCTGCTATGAGTGAAGCGCCGGAAGGAGCCTGGCTGGAAAAGAATGCATGGAAATTCGGATTCATCTTGCGTTATCCGAAGGATAAAGTGGACATCACCGGCATCCAATTCGAACCATGGCATTTCCGGTATGTGGGATTGCCGCACAGCGCCATCATGTATCATAATCATCTGGTGCTGGAGCAATATTTGGAGCTGCTGCAGCAGAAAAAGAGTATTTCCGCTGAAGTCGGGGGCGAGCACTATCTTATACGTTATTACGATGCATCCAAAGATGAAACCATTAATATACCTGAGCATGGTCAATATGAGATATCGGGAGACAACATGAAGGGAGTTGTCGTGACGGTGGAGGAATAAACAACTAGAAATACATGGAGGTTCATATATGAAACCAAAGGAGTTCAACATGAAGATGATATGGGTCGCGGCATTGATCGTCTATCTGTATCTGCTAACCAAGCTGATATTATTCAAAGGGCATACGGTGGATTGGGACATTGTGAGGGTTCAACTTATGGCGATCGCGCAACAGCCGGATCTGATTCATACGCGAACCGTTAACCTGACGCCATTTCAGGAAATCTCAAGAGACTGGCATAGCCTGTCGTTACATCGTCCGGGTACCGCAATACATCTGCTGGGCAATGTCATGGCCTTTATCCCACTGGGTATTTTCATTCCAGTGCTGATGGGGAACAAGCTGTTGTCAGGGGCCAAGGTACTCGTACTTTCCTTGCTCTTAAGTTTTGCTTTTGAAGCGACACAGCTATTGACAGGCATGGGCATATTCGACGTGGATGATCTTATGTTGAACACCTTTGGTGGAATGATCGGTTATGTTCTGTACAGCCTGCTTATCGGTCTGAAACGGATAATCATAGGTGGAGCAGCTCGCACTACCAGAAAAGAGTATAATTCCAATCAGAGTCGCGTTTAAGGAGGGGGAGCACACACTGCAATCCCTTGATCAAGTTTCACATTACATTGGACATTAAAAGGAAGTGTAGAGGCGTTACACAGCCTTTGTCATATTAATAAAAAAAAGCTCCCCGTCACCGTGCAGAGCACACGTGACGGGGAGCTTTTTTGTATAACTTAATTGCATTAAATATAAATGCGATTAAGATTTTTTCATCATTTGACGCAATACGGTTTGCAGGATACCGCCGTTGTGGTAGTAGTCCACATCAACCATGCTGTCCAGACGAGCGATGACAGGGAAGTCGAACTTGGTGCCGTCCTCACGAGTTACGGTAACCGTCAGTTCTTGTCCTGGTTTCACATCATTGCTCAGACCTGTGATGTCATACGTTTCACGACCGTTCAGACCGAGGCTGGACCAGCCGTGACCTTCCTGGAATTGCAATGGCATTACGCCCATGCCCACCAGGTTACTGCGGTGAATACGCTCGAAGCTTTCTGCGATAACGGCTTTGACGCCAAGCAGGAATGTTCCTTTTGCCGCCCAGTCACGCGAGCTTCCTGTACCATACTCTTTACCTGCGATAACGATCAGGTTCTGTCCTTCGTCCTGATACTTCATGGAAGCATCGTAGATGGACATTTCTTCGTCCGTTGGCAGGTATTTCGTAATACCACCCTCAGTACCTGGAGCTACTTGGTTACGGATACGAATGTTGGCAAACGTACCACGCATCATAACTTCATGGTTACCACGACGGGAGCCGTATGAGTTGAAGTCTTTGCGTTCTACGCCATGTTCTTTCAGGTACAGTCCAGCCGGACTGGATGGTGCGATATTACCCGCTGGCGAGATGTGATCCGTTGTTACGGAGTCAGCAAGTAATGCCATAACACGTGCGGAACGAATATCTGCGATATCAGTCAACTTGTCGCCAAGCTCCTGGAAGAATGGTGGATTCTGAATGTACGTGGAGTTTGGATCCCACTCATACAATTCGCCTTCCGGTACAGGGATCGTATTCCAACGTTCGTTAGCTGTAAATACGTTCTCGTATTTGTTGCGGAACATCTGTGCGTTCAGCGAGCTAGCGATGGTATCCTTGATTTCCTCGGAGCTAGGCCAGAGGTCTTTCAGGAATACAGGCTCGTTGTTGGTATCATAACCGATTGGATCGGTTGCAAAATCAATATTAACGGTACCCGCGAGAGCATACGCCACAACGAGTGGCGGAGAAGCCAGATAGTTGGCTTTGACTTGCGCGTGCACACGACCTTCAAAGTTACGGTTACCGGACAATACAGCCGCTACCGTCAAATCGTTCTCGGAGATTGCTTCGCTTACTTCGTCTGGCAGTGGGCCAGAGTTACCGATGCAAGTTGCGCAACCATAGCCGGCAACGTTGAATCCGAGTTTGTCGAGATATTCGATCAGACCTGCTTTTTCCAGATACTCGGTAACAACGAGGGAACCTGGAGTCAAGCTGCTTTTCACGTAGCCAGGTTTAGTCAGACCACGTTCAACGGCTTTTTTCGCAAGTAGACCCGCTCCGACCATAACGCTAGGGTTGGATGTGTTGGTGCAGCTTGTGATTGCCGCGATAACGACAGCACCAGCAGACAGTTCGCTAGTGGAACCGTTCGGGTGTTTCACAGGTACTTTTTCTGCAATTTTTTCGTCGCTCAGTCCGTAACCGCCTTTGTCGATCGGCGTACGGATGATACTGTTGAAGCTATCCTTCATTTGAGTCAACTCGATGCGATCTTGTGGACGCTTAGGTCCCGCGAGACTTGGTACAACGGATGCCAGGTCAAGTTCGATCACATCTGTAAATTCAGGATCAACCGTATCAGCAGTACGGAACATGTTCTGAGCTTTGTAATAAGCTTCAACCAGATCCACCTGTTCGTCGGTACGGCCGGTATTACGCATATAGTTCAGTGTTTCGCTATCAACAGGGAAGAAACCAATTGTTGCGCCGTACTCTGGTGCCATGTTGGCTACCGTTGCACGGTCAGCCAGGCTGATGTTGCTAAGACCCGGTCCGTAGAACTCGACAAATTTACCGACAACGCCTTTTTTACGCAGCATTTGAGTAACTGTGAGTGCCAGATCCGTTGCCGTTGAGCCTTCGCTCAGGCTACCTGTCAATTTGAAACCGATAACGTCCGGTGTTACAAAATAAAGCGGTTGGCCCAGCATACCTGCTTCAGCCTCGATCCCGCCAACACCCCAACCAACAACGCCGAGTCCGTTGATCATGGTGGTGTGGGAGTCCGTTCCTACGAGGGAATCCGGGAATACAACAGTTTCGCCATCAATGGTTTTGGTTGCAGCCACGGAAGCCAAGTACTCCAAGTTAACTTGGTGAACAATCCCTGTGGATGGTGGAACTGCACGGAAGTTGTTGAATGCCGTTTGTGCCCAGCGCAAGAAGCGGTAACGCTCTTCGTTACGCTCGAATTCAACCTTGATGTTGTAGTCGAGTGCATCGTTCGTTCCGAACGCATCAACCATAACGGAGTGGTCGATAACGAGATCGACGGGAACGAGTGGATTGATCTGTTTTGGATCGCCGCCTGCTTTTTTCACGGTATCGCGCATTGCTGCAAGGTCAACGACCACGGGTACACCAGTGAAATCCTGCAGAACGATACGTGCAGGGATAAATGGAATTTCTTTGTTATTGTCACGGCCTTCTGCCCAGCCGGTCAGTTGTTTTACATGTTCTTCGGTAATAGCACGTCCGTCGAATTGACGAATAGCTGCTTCGAGCAGCACTTTAATGGAGAAAGGGAGCTTGGAAAGGTCGCCGTAGCCGCCTTCCTGAAGAGCATCTAAACTGTAGTAGCGATAAGACTTGCCTCCGACCTCAAGACTGCGGGCCGCGGAGAAATGATTCTTGGCTGACATACATGTACCTCCTTAAAATGTGTCGGTGAGATGAAGAAAACGTTCATTTAGGTGAAGAACAGGCCTTCATCGTTCCGTGTCCTTGTTCGTTAGTTTCATTAGGTGAAACGTAATTTCATAATCGTAACTTTAGTTTTAAGTATACCGTTTTCAACTCCGTACGTAAAGGGCTTTTTGCCTGTCCAGCCAAGCCATTGAGAGATTGAATGCGTTCTCAAGTAAAGGGAATGGACGCGATCTCTTCCGTACGCATTATCCCCGATAATAAGGCTTCAAAACAGAACCAGACACATACAACCGAAATTCTCTCATATAAATAAAAAAGAGTTTTCATGCAATGGATCATTCCGGACAGAACTCATGCCAAAGGGGGACACAGGCTTGGAACGCGAATGGAAGAGTGCCTTATATACCTACGTGAACCAGTATAATCGCTGTGAGATCGACTACCGTCCACAGACAAGCGAACGGATTGTCACCGATCCGGAATTTGTGCTGGAACGGGGAGAGCGGATGGCCAGACTGGACCAATGGTACCGCAAGCGGCGGGCGGTGCCTCTTCGCAGTGAGACCAGCGCCAAGCTTGTGCGGACACTTATGGATGGGTCCGATGAATCGGTCGTCGATGTGCAATTGTACAGCAGGCTGTTCTATGAGAAGAATGGTTTGACCCATCGGGAAGACCGGATTGAACGGGAACGCCTGACCTTTCTTAGGCAAGGTGGAGTTTGGACCATTGCACGTGTAGAACGTGAAGTGCCGGAGCGTCGCCCGGTAGGAGAGGGCCGTCCTTTTCAACAAGCTGATTTTGTACAGGCGATGAATCGGCCGCTGCTTAACCGAGAAGTACTGGGACAGGGTAGGAGATCGAAGCAGCAGCTGTATCGCAGGGATCTGGCTGTCGCCTATGCGGACCGGTGGTGGAATGCGGGAAACCCGGCATTTGAGGAATTCGAAGTAGATTGCACCAATTATGTGTCCCAATGTCTCTTTGCAGGGGGAGCACCCATCCACTATACTGGTAAAAGAGAAGCAGGATGGTGGTACAAAGGCTATGTAAATGGCTCTGAAATGTGGAGTTACAGCTGGGCCGTGTCCAATAGTCTGGAGCGTTATTTATCTGGCAGCAGCTGGGGATTGTCAGCAACCGAAGTGGATCGTCCAGAGCAGCTAATGCTTGGAGATGTAGTCCTCTATGACTGGGACGGGGACGGCAGGTTTCAGCACAGTACGGTTGTGACCGCTTTTGATGCGGGGGGCATGCCACTTGTGAACGCACATACAGTCAGCAGCCGCCACCGTTTTTGGGATTACCGGGATTCTTACGCTTGGAACGAGCGGACGGTGTACCGGCTTTTTCACATTGCAGATGAGTTTTGATGGTCAAAGATTTTACGGGATTCGGTGACGTGGACATCCGGTTCCGTGTAAAATAAGTCTAGATAACAGAATAAAAGTGGTGCTGAACATGCAGACATGGCAGCATCATTGCACAGATAATCGGAGGTTACACATGAGTATGGATAAATTAACAGTAGGCGTCGTTTACGGCGGAAAGTCAGGCGAGCATGAGGTGTCGCTGCAAACGGCGTTTGCTGTAACGAACGCATTTGATTATGAGAAGTATGAACTGGTTCCTTTTTATATCTCCAAGCAAGGTACGTGGAAAAAAGGATCCGTCATGCATGCGCCATTCGCGCAGATTGAAGATTTGAAGCTGGAGCAGGCGGCGGGCGGAACACAGGAAGCGCTGAACGCGCTGTTCGGCCGTTTATATGGCGGAGAAGAGGCGATGGACGTCATGTTCCCGCTGCTGCACGGTACGTTTGGTGAGGATGGCACGATTCAAGGGATGTTCGAGATGGCGGATATGCCTTATGTTGGCGCAGGTGTACTCGCTTCGGCAGGCGGCATGGACAAAGTGGTCATGAAGAAACTGTTCGCGCAGGCCGGAATCGACCAATGTGCCTTTACGTATTTTAACGCTACTCAATGGAAACAGACCGAACATGAAATGATCTTGCAGGTGGAAGATCAACTGGGCTATCCGTGTTTCATTAAGCCGGCCAATCTCGGTTCCAGCGTAGGAATCTCGAAGGCGCGTAACCGGGATGAACTGAAGAAAGCAGTGGAGTTCGCTCTCCGTTACGATACCAAGGTAGTCATTGAGGAGTTTGTAGAGGCTCGAGAAGTTGAAGTCAGTGTACTTGGAAATGACGAACCGATGGCTTCTGTACCAGGAGAAATCGTATCTTCCGGTGAATATTATGACTATGCAGCCAAATACATCGATGGACAGTCTCAGATGCTGATCCCTGCTCCGCTCGACCCGGAAGCCGCAGATCGCATTCGTGAGGCCGCATTGCAGGCATTCCGTGCGATTGAAGGCAATGGCATTTCCCGTGCAGACTTCTTCATTCGCAAATCGGATGGGGCATTGCTTATTAATGAAGTAAACACCATGCCTGGTTTCACACCATACAGCATGTACCCGCTCTTGTGGCGTGAAACGGGCGTATCGTATGCCGAACTGCTGGATCGCATGATTGAGCTGGCTTTGGAACGCTACAACCGCAAGCAGGCGCTGAACTATGAGAATGGCGTACAGGCATAGCCTAAGGACGACATTATAAGGAGGGGTATGAATGGGATTTCAGACCGAATTCAATTCCGTGTGCAAGTTCAAGAATGAACAAGAGCTGTTTGAATTGCTTGAATACGGCCGTGGCAAAATGGTCAAACAAGGCTTTCGTGTATTTCCTACCGGACAGAAAGTCATTGCTTACACACCGGATAACGTGGCCGTAGCCATCGTAAAAATCGTAGTCTCCATTGCTGAGATTAACTTCCAGGGTCAAGAAGTGACCGAAGTGGAGATGCAATTGATCCGTAAACTGAACGAGGAAGAATCACGCATTCAGACTGCTCTCGCGGACGAGATGTTCTTTGGTGAACAGGCACAGGGGTAGTTTGTTACATGTGGACCGGGATTGAATGGACGGATTTGTCCAAATCACGATTATGGTCACTCTTTTAGGGTAAAACTTGGTTATATAAAGTGAAGGGAAGACTGCCGGCTTCATATACCGGGAAAGGAATCCCGCCCTAATAGAGAGGAAGAAATTCATGCTCGTACGTTTTGGTTATGTGGCGATGTCCGTGCTTGTGGAGAATGCTTCACCTTCCCGGACGATGACTATGTCCAGCTTTAAGAAAATTGATGATAGGGAAGCAGCAATTCGCAAGCTTGAACGGATTGCAGCCGAGAATTTGCATAATACATTACGTTTGCTCAGACACAACAAAGGAAGCCATATTCATGTATATCGTTTCTCTTCCAAATTAATTCCGCTAGCAACGCATGAGGATCTCAGTGATTGGGACCCGTTTCCCGCGCTTAAGCAGGATTTTGCCGCGATTGGCGATTTTGTGAAGGAGAACCAGATGCGTGTGTCTTTCCACCCGGATCATTTTACGGTACTCAGCACACCTCGGGAGGAAGTGCTGCGCAACTCCATGCGCGACCTTCGCCATCATGTACGGATGCTGGATGCCATGGGGCTGAATGCCACTGCCAAGAACAATATACATATTGGTGGTGCATACGGGGACAAGCCTAGTGCAGCGCTGCGTTTTGAAGAAAATTTTCTGAAGCTGGATCGGGATATTCAGGAACGGATGACGCTCGAAAATGATGACAAAACGTTCAATGCTCCCGAGACCCTCTCGGTATGTCAACGTATGGGGCTGCCCATGGTGCTGGATATCCACCATCAATGGGTGAACAATGAAGGCGAACAGCCATGGGATCTCTGGCCGGATATATTGAAGACTTGGGAGTCTCCGCTTGCTCAAGCGGATTCTCCGGCAGACAAGCCGTTGCCGCCCAAAATTCACGTCTCCAGTCCAAAGAGTGAGAAGGACCTGCGTGGTCATGCTGATGGTGTTGAGGTGGAGCCGATGCTCGCTTTTTTACGTCATATTGCAGCAGATACGCCCGCTCTTGATGTGATGATTGAGGCCAAACGCAAGGATGAAGCTCTGGTGCAGTTGATGCAGAAACTAGCATTCTATCACGAAGAGGGTGTGGAATGGGTGGACGAGTCGACGGTAATCATTCATCCGTAGCGCCAAAAGGGGCCTGGGCAACGAGAAACTTTACGACCCTCGGGGCGTATACTTTTAACAAGTATTTTAATTTTTCGTAGATTGATATAGAAAGTAGAGTGAACGCTTTGAATGAGAAGGAAAAAACACCTTATGTCGTGACAAGCAAAAGCTATACTGCCGTCGCCATTAATGCAGCTTCCAAAGCTGGAGAGTGGATCAAGAGCCGTCTCGGAACTGTGGGAGAGCCCGGAACCAAGTATTCGCCGCAGGATCTCGTTACTGAAGTCGATAAAGGTGCGGAACAGATGATCCGACGCCTAATTCTGACGCATTTTCCCCATCATGCCATTCTGGGTGAAGAAGGCGTGGAACCGGGACCGGAAGCATCAGCGAAGGCACTGAAAGAAGCTGAGGAAGAAGAGTTTCTCTGGATTGTGGATCCGGTGGACGGAACGACCAATTTCGTACACGGTTTTCCGTTCTACTCCGTATCCATTGCCTTGGCTCATAACGGTGAGGTGATTGTGGGGGTAATCTACGATCCTTCCCGTGACGAGATGTTTGTTGCGGAAAAAGGAAAAGGTGCTTATGTCCATGGAAACCGGATGCTTGTATCTGGTGAACAGGAACTGGCCCAGAGCCTGATCGCAGTTGGCTTCCCGGCGGATACAACCTACGCGTTGCCGATCAATATGGCCGCTGTTCAGGCACTGGCACCGCAAGTGCGCAGTCTGCGTGCAGGTGGTTCTGCCGCCCTGCATTTGGCATATGTTGCAGCGGGGCGCCTGAGCGCTTATACCGAAGTCGGTTTGAAGCCTTGGGATATCGCCGCAGGTGCACTGCTAGTTGAGGAATCCGGTGGCAAGGTTACCGATACCGTGGGGACGCCTTACCAACTGTCGGTGAGCCATGTGGTTGCCAGCAATGGCAAGATTCATGATGCACTGACGGGTGTGCTGAAGGAAGCAAACGCAACCGGTTTGGAGTGAGTGAGTTTATTCAATTCATCAATGTTTTAAAAATCTGAAATTGTACATTAAACGGAGGGGACTGAACAAATCTGAAGAAGCGTAGCGCTCGCCTTTATCACCGGATTTCTCCCTTGGACGAGGGGAATCAAAGAAATCTGGGGATAACAGCGATCGGAAGATTGTTCTGTCCACGAAGTGAAAGTACAATAGTAAGATTAGTGCATATGTGACTTTAATTTAAGGAGCGAACAACAATGGATGAATCCAAAGAACTGGAACGACGTTTGAGTGATATGCTGACTGAAGGGGAGATGGAGGAGTCCGGCGATGCTGACAAACGTGAACGTCAGCTGATTCCTCCCAAGTACGAGGTGCGCATTCAGACAGAACGAGACCCAATTGTTGAAGAAACGTTGAAGTACCGGGACATGGCACGTGAGGTGGACGATCGCTACGATCGATATCTAGATCGGTCTGCCGGGAACAAAACGGAAATGGACACGAATGGTTCTGATTCTGGAGACACGAATAAATCAAAGTCTTAACGAGTGAACATCGTGACTATACTCAACGGATAACAGACTTCCCTAATTAGGGGAGTCTGTTTTTCGTGCGGATATGGGGTGGAGACGACAGCGCCCCTTTAATAATGTTAGAATAGAGTTACACGAACTTCTGTCACCGGAGTGAACAGTGTAATATGTAATTATTTTTTTTATTTTATAGATACGGGAAAAAGGAGTGTTCTAAGAATGAAGCGTAAACGCATATGGAGAAGTACCGCCGCGGGATTAACGGCAAGTATGCTAGCAGGGATGCTGATTTTGGCATCATCCGCACAGTCCGCTCATGCTGCGGATAGCAATGCGTTACCCGCAGGAAGCGTAACATCATCATTGCCTGTACAGAAAGATGCGATATCAGTAACCAAGGAATTCCGCCTCGTCACATTGGGGGACTCCATCACCGTAGGGTATGAGCCGAACCTGAAAGAACTGCCCTATGGTTATGTAGAACGGTTGCAGGAACAAGGTCTACTTCACGGACGTACTCAGGTGGACAACTATGGTATTGCCGGATTGAAGAGCAGTGGTTTGAAAAACTTTGCAGATGCGATTAAAGAAGGGAAAGCGCTCACTTCCGAAGCCATTCAACCGAGCCTCCCTGATCCAAGAGCGGCACAAGTTGGAGCCAATATTGCTGCCATCCGGGAGAGTGTAGCTGGGGCTAATCTCGTTGCCATCACAATCGGAGGGAACGATGTGTCCGAGTTGCTCGGTTCAGCAGATAAGCTAAGTGATGCGGAACTGGAAGCAAAAGTGAAGGAATTGCTATCTTCCTATACAGCCAATGTTAGCGCAGTTATCAATGATATTCATGAGATTAATTCTAATGCCAAAATCGTAATCGCTGACCAGTACCAACCCATGCCTGAAGTAGCTGGTAAAGCGCTCTATGCGAAACTGATGGAGGTTTCCCAAGGGTTTACTGCGACCATTGATGGAATTGCGACTGAATTTTCCGCTAAAGGAATTGATGTGAAAGTGGCTCATGTCGCCAAGGAATTTATTGGCGGTGAAGGCACGATGACTCACATGATTAAGGACCGCGATTTCCACCCGAATCAGTTCGGATATGAAGCGATTGCCAAAGTATTCGCAGAAACGATCTGGGGCGATTACACCAAGCTGACGGCTCCTGCTGCAGGCCAACCGATGAATATCATTGTCAGTGGTAAAACGCTGGACACGCCGTACAAACCAATCAACCGCAATGGTAAAAACTTTGTGGCGATCCAGGATATCGTGAATGCCGTTGGCGCAACTACGGTATGGGATAACAAAACCTCAACCGCAACGATTACATACGGAGATCGGAAGGTTGCCGTGAAGATTGGTGCAACGGCCGTTCAGGTGAATGGTGCATCCGTAGCCGTGGATACACCTGCATTCTTGAACAAGGTGGGCACAGAGTCCAAAACATATGTGCCGGTTGCTATGGTAGCCGAGGGTCTTGGCTTTGATGTGCAGTATGTCGCCAAGTTAAAAACCGTTTTTGTAAATCCGTAACGAAATAATTAGCACTCTTATACACTATCGACAAGATATTGAGCAGCCAGATTTCCTTGATCTTTTCAGGGAATCTGGCTGTTTTTGCGTCTATGTTCATACCAGACCAAGGATACACACCTTCGGAAATGACCTAAAATGTTGCATAAATATGACTTGTCATCTGACCATGGATGTGTAAATATGAAAATAACTTACAGTAGATCGAAAACAGTTTCGAATGACTGCACCCTTCGTGAGCCAAAGGAGCGCTTTGGATGAGTAGAATTAAAAACGCTTTCACGACATTGCCGATTCATCACAAAACCATTCTTCTCATCGGATTACTGATGATGATCAGCTTCACGTTCTATGTATCTGTCCTGGGATATGTATTCGGCATTTATGATCGACAAATCTATGAGAAATCCTCACAGGTGCTTAATATGTCTTCGGTGGGCATCGAGAACCAACTGCGTGAAATCTCCAATCTATCCTTCAAGGTCATGTCCGACGAGCCTCTTCAGCAATATCTTCTTCAGTTGGATAAGGCTGAATCGGGGTATGAGAAAAATGGCCTGCGCAAAAAAATTACCAACAGACTGGTGGCATATGCAGGTTCAGAGAAATACGTCTATTCCATGATCTTTATCGATAATGATAATAATATTATGGCAGCTGGAAACCGGGAGGGAATCTCGGAGAAGAAGCAAAGAGAATTGGTTGCTTTGGGACAGCAATATTCGGGCTCTAATGCTTGGTACACAGGCGGGGACCAACAAGCCAGATTACTGTCGGTTAGACAGGTAAAGTCTTTTACCGGTGGAGCATTTACGCTGGAGAAGTTGGGCACCCTGGTTATTCGTGTACGATTGGATCGGATTGTCCAAGACCAGATGCAACACCCGGCAGAGGATTCACAGCTATTAATTACAGATGGCCGGGAAGTAATCTACCCAACAGAGTCGACTGTCAGTAAATCTGAAATCGAGTCTGAACTGAAGCGCACTCAGCCCTATGGGATAGCCATGTTCGAGCAGGGAAGGAATTTTGTCGCTCGTGCGAATTCTCCTTATACCGATTGGGTGTATCTGTACATGACGCCCTTTGACCAAATGTTTAAGCAGATCCAGTTTGTTAAACAGCTGGTGACTGTCATTTTTATCATGATATTCCTGGCGGCACTTATATTCGGAGCCAAGTTTTCCCGCAGCATTACACAGCCCATCGCCCAGTTGATCAAGAAAATGCGTAATATCGAAAAAGGCGATCTGGATAAGCTGGAGGAAGTAGCGCTGGGCAATGTCCCGGTATCTTCACAAAATGAGGTCGGATTGCTGCATCGCACGTTTAAGATGATGGTACAGCGTATACGTGAACTCATTGACGAGAATTATGCGAAGCAACTCGTGATCCGAGAGACTGAATTGAAAGCGCTTCAGGCACAGATTAATCCACATTTTCTATATAACACACTGGAATCGATCAACTGGCTTGCTAAAGTGCAGAAGCAGCATCAAATCTCCGAAATGGTTGAGGCCCTCGGATTTCTTCTGCGAAGCTCAGTGAACATGTCCGAGAAGTGGATTACTTTGGAAAGGGAACTGGACATCGTCCGCAGTTATGTGACGATCCAGCACACGCGATTCGAGGAAAGACTTGATTTTGACATGGACATTGCGCCCGAAGTGGGAACTGCACGCATTCCGAAGTTAACTCTGCAGCCATTGGTGGAGAACGCCATTCATTATGCATTGGAGCCAAGCATAGAACCTTGCCGTATTCGGATTAGGGCGAGAGCAGACGGAGACAACGTTGTAATTGATGTGGAGGACGATGGTCCGGGTATGACTCCCGAATTTCTGGAGCAATTGCAAGAGGGACGCGTACAGACGAGGGGACAGGGGATCGGGCTGTCGAACATCAAAGAACGGATCAGGTTGACCTTCGGCGACGAAGGCGAAATGATCATGAGCAGCAATCCCGGATCAGGGACCGTAGTATCGATCAGAATACCTTGGGTTAGAGAGGACGATGACGATGTACAAAGTGATGCTCGTAGATGATGAACGTGTCATTCTGGAGGGGATTTCGCAAGTTGTGGATTGGGCTGCAGCGGGAACGGAACTGGTGGATACCGCGAGAAACGGGATTGAAGCGCTGGATAAAATTGGTCATTCGAGACCGGATATTATCATTACGGATATTTCAATGCCGGGCCTGGATGGTCTTGGACTCATTGAAAAAGCATCTGAGGCTTACCCTGGACTCCGCTTTATCATGTTGTCTGGCTACAAAGAGTTTGAATACGCTCGTCGGGCGATGCAATATGGAGTGAAACATTATCTGCTCAAACCGTGTAACGAGAACCAGATTCACGATGCCTTGTCCGAGTTGCTTCAGGAACACCAGGATGCCCAGGTAAAGGAACATGTGGCCGGAGAGATGAAACAGCGTCTGCAGCGGGTGCTGCCACATGTGAAGGAGCAGTTCCTGCTGGAATTTATGACGAACCAAACCTATGGTCCGGTCGATCTGGAGTATTATCAGGAGCTGTTTGACTTGGAGCTGGAGGATAACGAAGTTCGGCTGCTGCTGTTCCGGATTGCAGATGAACATGATTATAGTCATCTATTTGCAATCAAAAACATTGCCAGTGATCTGCTGCCCCATGTTCTATTAAGCACTACCATTGAAGGCAAACTGTTAATTCTGTTGGGGGACTCTGCCGATTCGGTCGGTCTAAAGGAGAGCATCGAAGAAGTGCGGACTGCTTTCACCAGACTATATAAACTGGAAGTTACGGCTGCCCTCAGTGAAGCAGATCGAATGATCCAGTCCCGGCGTTTGTTCCGTGAGGCGCTGCAATGCCTGAACCATCGCTTTTTTATCGGCGAAGGCAAGCTGATTACCAAAAGTGATCTGGAGCTGGCCGGGGAATGTGATGGTGTACATGTTGAACAAGATGCAGAGCAGTTATGTCAGTTGATTAAGTCAGGCAATACGGAAGAAGCGGGCGCTGAAGTGGATCGCCTGTTCGAGCTTTTGTCTGGTCAGCAGCTTGAAATCGGGATTACTCGTTCGTATGTGGTGCAGTTGTACTCCGCAATGATTCATGTCTGTCCTCCTGAGGAGGCGACGGAATTCACCCAACGGATGGCAGAGCTGCCCCATATCGACACATTGTCTGGCTTAAAATCCTTTGTTGCCAGTAGCGCAGCCCGGTTAACCTCCGGTTATTACAAAAACCATATTAGCCGTCAGTCTTCTGCTGTGGAGAAGATGATGGATATTGTGGATCGCCATTATGGTGAGGCTGATCTCTCGCTTAACGGGGTTGCCCATCAGATGTTATATATGAATCCGGATTATCTCGGCAAAATTTTCAAAAAAGTGACGGGTGAAAACTTCTCCAACTATGTGAATCGTTTGCGCATTGAGCGTGCCTGCGACCATATTCGCAGAGGTGGAGATGTGAAGGTCTTTGAGCTTGCCGAATTGTTTGGCTTCGGGGGGAACTCGCAATATTTCAGTCAGGTGTTCAAAAAGTGGACCGGCATGACACCTACCGAATTTCGCAGAACTGGCTTATAACAATTGACTGACGATTATGGAATCGAAATATGAGGGGGACGAACAGCGCCGATAGAGGTGCAGTTGTCCTCCTCTGTTTTTTGAACCAACAAGACGGTTTTGTGTATTCAACTATGGTCCCACATTTGCGAAAATGACAATATAAAGTTCGTGAAAGCGTTATCAGAAAGTGAAAGGTAACTCGTTCACACAACCATTTCAACATAAAAGGGGAGATTGGCATGGTGAAAAAGGCGATATTCCTGATGATGGCGGCATTGCTGGTATTAACAACGGCGTGCAGCAGCAGCGGTGAATCGGGCGGAACATCTGGGGATGGTTCGGTAACACTTCGTATCGCATGGTGGGGATCAGATGCACGTCATGAATACACACAGAAGGTCATTGACCTGTACAAAACGAAAAACCCGAATGTCAAAATTGACGTGGAATACGCCTCATTCGATGACTACTGGAAAAAGCTTGCTCCACAAGCGGCAGCGAATCAACTGCCGGACATTGTTCAGATGGATATTTCCTACATCAGCCAATATGCAAAGAACGGACAGCTCGAAGATCTGTCCCCGTATCTCGGAAACCAGATTAAAGTAGACGACGTATCCGAGAACGTAATCAGCACAGGCGTTATCAACGACAAACAATACGGAGTACCTGCTGGTGTTAACGTACTGGGTTTCCAGTATGATCCGGCTTTGCTCAAAAAAGCGGGTGTGGATTCCATTCCCGAAAATATGACTTGGGAATCGTATGAAGAGCTTGGCAAGCAAACGGCTGCCAAAGGACTCTTTTTGGATGGGGGCGTAGCGCCGGATATCTTCTTCCACTATTTCCTGCGGACCAAAGGACTGTCCCTCTACAATGCTGAAGGAACGGGTCTTGGCTATGATGACGACAAACTATTCGTTGAGTTCTTCGGACTCATGCGGCGGATGATTGAGCAGGGAGCTGCACCTTCACCGGATCTGGTTAACCAGACGAAAGGCATTATTGAGGAATCCGATCTGGTTAAGGAAAAAGGAATTGGCGTATGGCAATGGTCCAACCAGTTTGTGGCCTTGCAGCAGGTAGCTAATCGTCCTTTGGAGATTGCACCAATGCCTGGACCGGATATGGAAAAAGGACTCTATATGCAGCCAAGTATGTACTGGGCTGTAACATCGAACTCGAAAGTGAAGGAAGAAGCAGCTAAATTCATCGATTTCTGGGTGAACGATGTGGAAGCTAACAAACTGATCAAAGGCGAGCGCGGTGTGCCGATTTCGGGCAAAATCAAAGAAGCTATCGCTCCTGAGTTGAGTGATGCAACGAAACAGGTATTTGACTTCGTAGCGTCCATGGAGCCTAAGGCTTCGCCAATGAGCTCACCACCACCGGTAGGTTCGCCGGAAGTCATTGCTTCTCTAGCGGATGTTGTGGAGGAACTGAACTTTGGTAAGGTTACACCGGAACAAGCAGCAGCGACATTCCGCAAAAATGCCGAAGCCGTTCTTGCCAACAATAAATAACAGTTGAATGATCGCTTGCTCATCCCATTACCGGGATGGACGGGAACAGGGCTACTCGCATACCGCGAGGGCCTTTCCCCGTCCAGTAGCTCGAAGCAAGGTTGCGGAAAGCAAGCAGATCAATAAAGGAGGTTCGTTCCGTTGAGGCAATATTCGTCGTTGCGTAGAAACCTAACCGGGTATGCTTTTATTAGTCCTTTTATCATCGGCTTTCTGGGCTTTACGCTTATTCCGATGTTTGTATCCCTATACATGTCGTTTACGAGTTATAACTTGTTCACTTCACCGCGGTGGATCGGGATGGACAACTACACCAAAATGTTCTTTGATGATCCGAAGTACTGGAACTCGGTTAAAGTAACGTTTCTGTATGTGTTCATTGGTGTCCCTCTAAGACTGGTCTTCGCACTTTTCGTAGCCATGATCCTGAATACGGGATCCCGTATGGTCGGAACGTATCGTACCTTGTACTACCTGCCATCCATTATCGGTGGTAGTGTGGCCGTGTCGATTATGTGGCGTAACCTTTTCAGTAATGAAGGTGTCATCAACAGTGCATTAACGGCAATCGGAATTGGGCCAATTAGCTGGTTTGGTGATCCGAATGCGTCTCTGGTTATGCTGATCTCGTTATCTGTTTGGCAGTTTGGATCTTCCATGCTCATCTTCCTGGCTGGTCTGAAAAATATATCTCCCGAGATGTACGAAGCAGCAGGTGTGGATGGTGCCAACCCGGTACGTAAATTTTTTGGTATCACCTTACCGCTACTCAGTCCAATCATTCTGTTCAACCTGATTATGCAAACCATCGGTGCATTTATGACCTTCGTACCTGCATATATCATCTCTAAAGGCGAGGGCGGTCCAATGGACGGTACGATGCTTTACTCGCTGTATCTGTTCCGTCAGGCCTTTATGTTTAACAACATGGGTTATGCTTCGGCCATGGCCTGGATCATGCTTATTATGATCGGTATACTCACAGTCGCGGTGTTCTTGACATCCAAGTTCTGGGTGTTTTATGAATCCGAAGGAGGGAAGTAACGATGGTTTGGAGAAATGTGAAATGGCCCATCTATCACCTGTTCGTTGCAGCTTTGGCCCTCCTGATGCTTTATCCCGTTCTGTGGATGCTTTTCAGCTCATTCAAAGAAAGTCGTACCATCTTCGTAACTGCCGAGTCCTTGTTCCCTACGGAATGGATCTGGAGTAACTACGCGGATGGCTGGAAAGGCGCAGGCGGAAGACCGTTTATGGATTACATCACCAACTCACTCGTTATTGTGGTCATCTCTACGATTGGTGCCGTGTTATCCTCATCGTTGATTGCCTTTGGTTTTGCCAGACTCAACTTCAAAGGACGTAACTTTTGGTTCTCCCTGATGATGTTAACACTTATGTTGCCGCATGACGTTGTACTCGTACCCCAATATATTATCTTCACGAAGCTTGGTTGGTTGAATACCATTCTACCGATAGTTGTACCTACGTTCTTCGGGATGCCGTTCTTCATCTTCCTGATGGTACAGTTCATTCGTACGATTCCGAAAGAGCTGGATGAGGCTGCTACCATTGATGGATGTAACAAGTTCAGACTGTATGTACAGATTATTATGCCGCTCATCAAGTCATCACTTGCAACGGCTGCAATCTTCTCCTTCTACTGGAGATGGGAGGATCTGCTCGGTCCAGTACTGTATCTCAACTCGCCGGATAAATATACGGTCTCCATGGCACTGAAAATGTTCCTGGACAGTGAGTCTGCCTCCAACTGGGGAGCGATGTTCGCGATGTCCATTGTGAGTCTCGTACCCGTTGTAGCCGTGTTCTTTATTTTCCAAAAACAAATTGTACAGGGCATGAGCACCAGCGGACTGAAAGGATAAACGATATTCACTGGATTCAAACCTGAATTGGATATTGAACAAGGAGGTTGTTCCTATTGAATAAGGCCCAGGGTAGTCAGGCTGTTGCCACGGAGGTAACGGCAGAGGGCGGTGAAGAGGCCGTTACCCACTGGAAGTTCAATTTTGGACCGGACTCTGGCAGTGCAGGTGAGGTTGAGGGTTATTTGAAAGTGTCTGCCAGCACTGCATATGAAGAACAGGGAGAATACGGTTTTGAATCCGGCTCCCTTGTGTATGAGAAACAACGGATAAGTGAAGACGAAGTATCGAATTCCAGTAGGGCAAACAACGGCAAACAAGGGCAGGCCAATGTGTCTGCCCGATTGCTTTCAAGCTTTTGTATTCCGCTCAAGGCATCTTTCATCGTTGATGTACCTGATGGAACCTATCAAGTCTTGTTAATTGCAGGGGATGAATTGGCGGAGACGATCACCAGAATCAAAGCCGGAGAGGGCAGGCTGATGCTGCCAACCATTCGTACACTTCCTGGGCAATGTGCAGAGGTTCGATTCTCGGTTGTGGTTCGTGGCGGAAAGCTCCGACTATCCTTCTCCGGTCCTGCGCCGCGGATTAATGCATTGGAGATCACGCTTGCCAATCAGACGATGACTGTATTTATCGCTGGTGATTCTACCGTGACGGATCAGCCGGAAAGTGGATATCCATACTGTGGCTGGGGGCAGCTGTTACCCGCACAGTTCAAACATGATGTTGCTGTGGATAATCATGCCCAGTCTGGACGCAGTTCCCGAAGCTTTATCAATGAAGGCAGATTGGATGCCATTCTGGAGAAGATGAAACCGGAAGATTTTCTGTTTATTCAATTTGGACATAACGATGAGAAGCCGGACCCTGACCGGGGAACGGAGCCTTTCACAACATATAAGGAATATCTGAAAAAGTATATCGATGCCGCCCGCGAAGCTAAGGCTCGTCCGGTGCTCGTGACACCCGTGCATCGGCGCTATTTCGCTGATGACGGAACATTGACCGACACCCATGGTGATTATATCGTCGCCGTGCGCGAGCTGGCACAAGAGGAAGGGGTACCGCTGATCGATCTGGCTGAGCGAAGCCGCATCCTGTTCGAGCAAGCGGGCATTGAAGGCAGCAAGGAGGACTTCATGTGGGTGCTGCCGGGTGAGTATGTAAACTTCCCAGCAGGCGTGGAGGATAACACGCATTTTCAGGAGCGCGGTGCCCGTCGCCTCGCCATGCAGGTAGCGGAAGCCATCCGCGAGCTGCGACTGCAGCCGCTGCAAATGTATTTGAGGTAAGCAGCGGAGGAGGGCGGAATCGGAGCAGAGGGAGCGAAGCGTCCGCCTTTGGAGTGGGATTTCCCCCTGCTGAGGGGGAATGAAAAAGAAATCCCGAGCCAACAGAGACCCACAGCCCGATCCGCCCACCGAAGCTTCCGCCCCGCAAGCAGCCTTTTTATTAAGCGAGTTAACGAAGTAACGAGCAAGGTTGCTTTTAAGCTGCCCAGCGAACATAGCGAAGGCAATAAGCCTTTAAAAAGCAATGGCGAGCGTTGCAGCGAAGGAGGGCGGAATCGGAGCAGAGGGAGCGAAGCGTCCACCTTTGGAGCGGGATTTCCCCTGCTGAGGGGGAATAAAAGAAATCCCGAGCCAACAGCGGCCCACAGCCCGATCCGCCCACCGAAGCTTCCGCCCCGCAAACAGCCTTTTTATTCAGCGAGTTAACGAAGTAACGAGCATCCCAAAAAGTTGCCCAGCGAACATAGCGAAGGCAATAAGCCTTTAAAAAGCCATGGCGAGCGTTGCAGCGGAGGAGGGCGGAATCGGAGCAGAGGGAGCGAAGCGTCCGCCTTTGGAGTGGGATTTCCCCCTGCTGAGGGGGAATAAAAGAAATCCCGAGCCAACAGAGACCCACAGCCCGATCCGCCCACCGAAGCTTCCGCCCCGCAAGCAGCCTTTTTATTAAGCGAGTTAACGAAGTAACGAGCAAGGTTGCTTTTAAGCTGCCCAGCGAACATAGCGAAGGCAATAAGCCTTTAAAAAGCAATGGCGAGCGTTGCAGCGAAGGAGGGCGGAATCGGAGCAGAGGGAGCGAAGCGTCCGCCTTTGGAGCGGGATTTCCCCTGCTGAAGGGGAATAAAAAAGAAATCCCGAGCCAACAGAGACCCACAGCCCGATCCGCCCACCGAAGCGCCTGCACCACGAGCCTTACGCGCGTTTAACTAATTATTGCATTAGCAAAGGAGGAATTATTAATGGCACAGGATCAGACGAACACTTCAGCACATAAAACATCTTCCACTTCGACAGGTCACACCTACTGGGTGATCCCCGATGGTTACATTCCACCGGACAGCTCGGGCTCACTGGAGAGTCACGAGAGCATCTGTGTGCTAAATACAGGCATAGTGGATGCACAGCTGCAAATAACGATCTATTTTGAAGATAGGGAACCGCTCGAAGACATCGTGGCTGAGGTACCTGCGCGGAGAACAAAGCATATTCGGACAGCGTCGTTGAGATCGGGTGAACAACTCATCCCTCCGGGAGTACCCTATGCCATTACCGTCTCTAGCAATGTTCCTGTTATCGTCCAGTACAGTCGTCTGGATACCACTCAGCCTGAATTGGCACTCATGAGTGTTATGGCGTTTCCATTGGGATAAGACGTTATGTTAATTATGAAATGAAAAGACGACCCGTAACCTTGCATGGACTGCAGGCTACTGATCGTCTTTTTGCGTTACTCATCGTATTTATACGTACTGGCATTGAGGATTTTCACATGAACCTCGACCTTACCGAGTTTAAACCCCTCAAGTGGGTTGGCCCGTTTATATACCGCCTGTCTCCATAGGGGGAGATCATGACGATATAGATGTTCCACAAAACCGTAGGAATCAATCTTTCGTGCTTTGGTTTTCTCAAACGTATTGCGAATTTCGGACTCAATCTGTTTCTCCGCTTCCTTTTCCATAACATGGGGAGAGCGATGAGAGTTATGATCCTCGATGATGGCGCTTTTAACCGAAGTAACCAGGTCGAATGTAACGCCATTTCCTTCTTTCCTCGCCTTAATCGTGGTCTTTGGGTGATTAAGCCTAAGCGTCAGCTCCGGCGTTTTGCTCCCGTTGCTGTATACATACAACGGATATTGAAAGACGCGGTCATAATTGACGTATCGTGTGCCATCAGCATCTTTACCCGTTAACCTGCCTTGACTTTTACCATTTGAAATGACGTAAAACCCATCCATCCTAATAAGCGGGGGGGCTTTTTCTCCGTTAAACCAGGTCTCATTCTGATTGGTAATGGAAGGCAAAAGAATAACTGAAGCAGGCTCCCGAAATCCGTCAAGGAGCTGATGAAGCCGGATGGGTTCATAACCGGAATGTTGCTTATACAGCTTCATCGGTTCAAACAGCTCTATGGTCTGGGCGGATTGGTTCAGCAGTGCAGAGGGAGCGAGTACATCTGTAATGTTACGCTCTGTACCGTAGAGCCATGGGGTATATCTCAGTTGGCCTGAATGCAACAGTGTATTAAAGACATCTTCCAGCCGTCCATTCAACACATTTTTGGATAAGACAATCGCTTTTACATGGGTCCATAACGTTTGTTGCTGAGAAGTTTGATATAGATCATCAATAGCCATACTCAGCGTAGAACCCTCACCCCGTCCGATCCAGATATCACTTGCTTGCCTTGAAGTTGGCCCTTCCTGCTTGGCAATACTGGAGAAATCAATGAGTTGGGCGTAAGCAACATATTGGTTGTCTACATAATCTATCCCTACAGCCGTGATAAAGTTAATACTCTGAACCTCTTTGGAATCCCAGCACCCGGTCAGCAGGATAAAGCAGCTTATTAACAAGCTAACTTTAGCCATCCATCTTGTCACGAGCCTTTCCTCCGGCGAGTGGAATCCTGTGTATGGAGTACAGCTGGGCGCTTGGTCCGTTTCATAGAAGGGGGCATGGATACGGCTTGGGTGAAGTCGCCGGGTATATAAGGTGAGACGGGTGACAGGTATGAGACGCCATAACACTCCAAGGATACGAGGTGCACCAGCAGACCCAGTAGTCCAATCATGAAACCGAATAACCCAAGAATGGAAGAAATGACTAGCATCCCAATCCGGACTTGAGCAGTAGCCCCACTAAGCACGGTATTCACCAAAATATAGCTGGAGATTACCGAAATAGCCACCGTGACAATGATCGTGGGGGAAGTAATTCCTGCTCGAATAGCTGCATCTCCGATAATAAGCCCACCTACGACGCTGACGGTTTGCCCCAAGGCTCGTGGGAGTCGGCGGCCGGCTTCATTAAATAGCTCGAACATAAATATCATTAAAAATGCTTCCAGCGTTACTGGCATAGGTAGACCCATCCGTGTACCCGAAATGGTTGCAAGCAGAGGCAAGGGGATCTGCTCCACATTAAAACTAGTCAGGCCGATATAGAAGGCAGGAAAGAAGCAGGCAATCAGTAATCCGGAAATGCGCAAAATTCGCTCAAAAGTAACAATGAAAAAAGGGGTACTCTCGTCTTCCGGCGATTTTAACTGATTAAACAGAGTGGTTGGAGCGATAATGGCTACTGGTGAACCTTCAATGAGAACCGCAAATCGCCCATTTAAAAGGGAGTCCACGACATAATCGGGTCGCTCCGTATTATCCGTGAGTGGGAAGATGCTGCGAATTCCCCCCATAATGGCACGTTCCATAATAGAGGTACCAAGAATGCCATCGATTTCAATTTGGTCGAGATTTTGGCGTGCTTCTTTCAGAATATCCGGATTAATGATGTCTTTGACGTACAACAGACCAATAGCGGTCTGGGTACGACCACCTTTAACATATTTCTCATAACACATGGAAGAGGTTTTCATTCGTTTGCGAATGAGGCCAATATTCACGGATAACTCCTCAGTGAACCCATCCCGAGGTCCTTTAATCGATGACTCGATCGCCGACTCCTCAGGGGTTCTTCCTGGTATACTCGCGATATCTAGACTGCAGGATTGATCACCATTTCCGAAAATGAGCAGTAATTGTCCGCTGAAAATCAGAAGATTTAAATTCTCTGTATCTGTGAGATCATCCACCGGATTCAATGTTAACCCCAATTCTTTGGGATGTGCTTCTTCTTCATGTAGAGAATGCTGTTCCAGCCGTGGGATAATAAACTGATTGATTTGTTTACCATCGACCAAACCGTCGCAATAGAGCATAATCACCGACATATCGGTTTCATCTTTGGCAGGAAAGCTTTGAATAACAACATCTGCGCAGGGACTGAACTGCTCTTCGAAAGAGGCAAGCAGCGTTTCATGGGACGTGGTGTCAATCGTTTGGTGCTCCATGATGTTTCCTCCTCTGATGGCGTGAACTGATGTATGCAACTGCTGTTGCAACCACCGCTAGTCCGCTCAGATACACGAGATTGAGCGGGAATATGTATTGGACAAGCAGTTTTTCGAATGTCATATCATCCAGAGGATACAGCATGGTAAGAA
The DNA here is from genome assembly GCF_900107875.1 of Paenibacillus sp. 276b. Classification (NCBI taxonomy): domain Bacteria; kingdom Bacillati; phylum Bacillota; class Bacilli; order Caryophanales; family Paenibacillaceae; genus Paenibacillus; species Paenibacillus sp. 276b. Next base: position 390,156 of record NZ_FNRR01000005.1, read on the forward strand.
TAAAAAAGACGCCAAGAGTGGCACAACATATGATCCTTCTGGAGGCGCTCTTAATATTCCAAATTTCTACTACAATATACATGGCCAGACTAATCCGGGTAAAAGAACCGGCGAGCCACTGATAAATGGAAAAGAAATCAGTCTGGGCAATATATTTGCCCAAGGACGCAATTCGCCATTCTTCAAAGGCGGGATATCGCATTTTGGCAGCTTCAAAAGGGTCAAATTCCACGATCGCCCCAATGAGCGGACCGAGTGTCAGCCCAAGGATAATGATCGCGAGCATCAGGTACTGCCATACACGTATCCGTTTGGAGAGGTGGGGCTGCAAGTACCAGATGAACAGCAACTCAAACATGCCTGCAAGACTGTAGACTGTGCCATGAAGCACGGGATGCCAGCCATGTTCAAGCACAGGCAGCAGACGACTGTAATCCTTGTATTGTGTATTGACGATAGCTACATAGAAGCCAAGCAGCACAACCAGGGGCAGGATTAATCCTGCTGTAAATGCCAGAGAGCGTATTCCTTTATAGGCCGCATAGGCACAGAGAGACATCAGAGCAATGCTTGTAACCAATATTGGCGTCTCCGTCAGGTAATTGGTTTTGGCCCAAGTGGTGGTATCATGCAGAGTGAAGTAGATCACGGACAGAAAAAAGAGGCTGTTTCCCACCCGAAACAGCATGCCAAGAGGCTTGCCAAGATGGGAAGTCAGCCACTCATGCAGGGTTTGGTGCTGGAGAAAACGAGAGACATAGGCAAGCATTAGAGTGAATAAAAGATAAGGCCCTGCAGACAACAGAACGGATATCCATGCATCTCTTTTTGCCGAAGACAAAAGGGCAGGGATGATCAGGACGTGACTGATCAGGCCAACAGATAACATCATTAACATCATGGCTTGCAAAAAAGAAGGCTGTGTTGGTTTCATGCTGAGGGGACCTCTTTTCCCAATATACTGTTCTCAGCAGTGTTAACGTGATCAAGCCTTCTCATACCGTCAGTCGAAATAACGTATCCCCATCGCTTCACGAACCTCAAGCATCGTCTCACGTGCAGCCTGACGGGCCTGGCGTGTGCCTTCCACGAGGATTTCTTTCACTTCATGTCCACGTTGTTCATAGTAATTTCGCCGTTCACGGAAAGGGGAGAGCAGTTCGTTAATTGCAGTGCCTGCAATCATCTTGCAATCCTTACAACCAATGGTGCCGTCACTACAGCTCGCATGAATCTCAGCGGCCTGATCCTTTCGAAACAGCTGGTGATAGGCAAATACCGGACAAATATCCGGATGTCCCGGGTCAGAACGATGAATGCGGGCAGGATCGGTTTTTGCCCTGGCCAGCTTGGCATACACATCGTCAGGATGAGCATTCAACGAGATGGCATTGCCCATGCTTTTGCTCATTTTGCCCACGCCATCCAGTCCGCCCAGCCGTTCTCCGGTCAGAATACGTGGTTCAGGCAGAACGGGCGAATATAATTCATTGAACCGCCGGACCAGTTTCCGCGCTGTTTCGATATGTGGGATCTGGTCTTCCCCCGCTGGAACAAGGGTTGCTTTGCAGAACGCAATATCCGCAGCCTGACTGACAGGATAACCGAGAAATCCGTAATAGAGATCCTTATAGCCACGGTCACGCGCTTCGTTTTTAATCGTGGGATTATGCCGAAGATTGTTCACCGTGATAAACATGGAGAAGATGACAGTCAGCTCGGCAATTTCCGGAATCATCGACTGGATGAACAGAGTGGCTTTATTGGGATCGATACCTACGGCAAGATAATCGAGTGTCACTTGGTGCACGCTGTCTGCAATAAGTCCCGGTTGATCATAGTGGGTCGTAAGCGCCTGTACATCAGCCAGTAAAATATACGTTTTGTACTCATCCTGCAATTGCACCCGACTGCGCAGGCTGCCAACGTAATGGCCGAGATGAAGCTGTCCGGTTGTCCGGTCTCCGGTTAAAATAATGTCTTTGTTCTTGTTCATGGTTCATTCTCCTTTGATGTTGTAATTTTTCGATCCTTAATTGCTGACGCCACCAGCCGTCTTCCACGACCATCACCTCCTTTCAGCCTGCAACAGTTTTGGGTACATACATAAATCAAAAAAGCCTCGTCCTTCATCCTGTTTCCCAGACGGGAACAGAATAGAAGGACGAGGCTTATGCTTCGCGGTGCCACCTTAATTGGCCGCTGGTTGCGGCCCACTTGAGGGATACGGATAAATATATGCAGGAAGCCCACATAATCCTTATCGATATCCTGTCCATGGATAACGGCTGAACATGCCGCCTTGCCTACTGACGATCCGCGCTCCTGAGTACAGGTGGCAGAAAGGGTTCAACTCGGAACTCCGAAGCCCATTTCCACATGACCGATACACCTGCTCACACCATCCGCCGGCTCTCTGAGGTATCCTGTCCTGTGTACTTCTCTTCATCATTGTTGATAACATCCGTTTATAATTTTTCACATTGTATCATGCTTTATCTGGATTGACCAGCTTGCGTTTTCTTCCGCTCATATTGGTGCCAAGTACACCTGCGATGATCAGCAAGGCTCCAACAAAGTGGTATCCATGGACAGGTTCATGCAATATCCAGGCTCCGCCAGCAATCGAAATGAGTGTGGACAAATTACTGAATACACTCATTTTGGAAGCTTCCAGATGAGTCAGGGCATAACTCGCCAGCAGCGTGGAGAACATGGTGGAGAGGACAGCCAGATAGGCCAGTGCTCCTAGGTAAGATGCATCTAAGAGTGGCTTCACATAATCCATCATGGTTCCGCTCGACGCATGACGAATCAGAGAAGCTGCGTTGAAGACGATAAATCCAACCATCAGGGTCACCCAGGTCAATTCCATCGGTTTATATTTCTGCGCTAAGGGTCTTGCCAATACACCATAACCTGCAAAACACACCGTGGAGAGCAGCAGTAAAGCAATACCTTTAAAGTTGCCTGCCGACATCCCGCTCCCTTTCATCAAGAAAATAAAGATTACACCTGCAACGGACAACAGCAGGAACAGTTTTTGCAAAAGGGATGTACGTTCTTTTAGAAAGATAGAGGCCAACACAAGTGTGAATACGGGGGCCATCGCCTGGATAATCCCTGCTTCCGATGAGTTGGACGAGACTAACCCGAATGCCTGAAAGGCAAAGAACAAAACAGGAGAGAGCAGCCCTAGCGGAATGATACGCCACAGATCACGAAGGGTTAGGTTGATCTTGATCCATCCGAAAATGACAGGGATGCTGACTACGAGTAATGACAAAGCAAAACGATGTGCAAGTACATCAATTGGATGTGCCACACTCACCGTCATTTTGACAAATAAAAAGGATAAACCAATAATGGCTGCATATAAAACAGCTGCTACATATGCGTATGTTCTAGTCTGGCTATTGTTCATATGGTTTCCTCCAATAATACGGTTTTTCTTTACTACTACAACCGCGCATATGTTGCTGCGTACGCTGTCTGACCTTATTCAATATACTGCCAGACCAATAGTGGTACAATAGACAAAAATGTTTACTGTACCGGTACACTTAAGGTAATGCTGAAGTCGGAGGAGTGGCAGAATCCAATGAGAAAATACGAAATCATCGCCGAATCACTTAAGCAATGGATTCAGGACCAATTGCGGCAGCAGAATAGTGGACAATGGCAGGATAAAGGAATCAAACTGCCGGCTGTGCGTGTTCTGGCTGAGCAATATCAATGTAGTGTGAGTACAGCCATACGAGCGTATGAGTGGCTGGAAGAGCGGCATCTGGTCTACGCGGTGCCTCAGTCCGGATATTATGCGGTACAGAATGGAGTCGAAGTGGAGGATGGAGAGTGGCAGGGACCGCTGGATTTTGCCTCCGCAGCTCCTGATCCGCGAGTATTCCCTTATTCCGATTTTCGCCATTGTGTGGACCAGGCAATGGAGAAGAAACAGGCGGATTTGTTTTTGTATGGAACCGAGAGAGGCTTGCCTTCCTTGATTGAATTGTTGCAGAAGCAATTCGCCGATTATCAGGTGTTTGCCCGGAAGGAGCAGTTCTTTATTACTTCAGGGGTGCAGCAAGCTCTAGCTGTGCTGGCGTTAATGCCTTTTCCAAATGGGAAAAAGCAGGTGATGCTGGAACTGCCGGGTTATCATAATATGCCTTCTCTTTTACAAGGTCTAAATGTACCTATTGCAGGTGTCAGACGCTCTCTGGAGGGCCTGGATTGGGACGCGCTCGAACGACAGTTCCGCGAAGGAGACATCAAATTTTTTTATGTTATGCCACGGTTTCACAATCCGATTGGGACTTCCCTGACGGCAGCTGAGAAGAAAAAATTGATCCGCCTGGCGCAGCGTTATGATGTCTATCTGGTAGAGGATGATTTCTTAGCTGATCTGGAAGAGAACACAAAGCAGGACCCGTTATGGTCGTATGATACAGAAGGGCGAGTCATTTATTTGAAAAGTTACTCCAAAATCCTGTTTCCCGGCCTGCGGATTGGCGTGGCTATTCTGCCTGCAAGTCTTACTGCATCGTTTAGTAAATACAAAAAAATGCTCGATATTGACACTGCGGTACTATCCCAGGCAGCACTTGAAGTCTACATCCGTAACGGGATGTTTGCCCACCATGGTAAAGTCATCCGCAGTCGTTATGCTGCCCGGATGAACAAGCTGTATCAACAGCTTAATGCTTACCCGGACTTTGCTCCGTTTGTGAATGCACCACGCACAGGAGGGGAGCATACGGTTCTGCCACTGCCTAAGGATATGCCACTCAAGGTCTTGCTGTCCCGGTTGGAGCAACGGGGAGTGATTGCCGATACAACAGAACGATATTTTCCGGAGGGTGCACAGGAGGTACATCAGGATAAAATGCTGCGGTTAAACATATCCAATGTACCTAAGCAACGGATCAAGGAAGGGCTGAGGATTATCCGTGAGGAGATAATGAAACTGCAAAAGGCGTCCACACAAGCGGAATAATCGCTTGTGGGACGCCTTTATTTCATGTGATTAATTTAATTTCAGTGACATGCTATGCTGCGACATGTGAATTGTTAGATAACGGTTTACGCCTGAGCCATAGCTTTGAAGGAAGATTCTGCGGCTTCCAATGTTTCTTGAATATCCTTGTCCGTATGTGCAGTGGTCAGGAACCAGGCTTCATATTTGGAAGGAGCCAGATTAATGCCACGATTCAGCATATGACGGAAGAAGGAAGCAAACAGTTCCCCATCGGTATCCTGGGCTTGATCATAGTTCGTAATCGGATGGTCACAGAAGTGGGTGGAAAAGGCACCACGAATTCGGTTAATGGTTAACGCAATGCCATGACGATCCGCAGAAGCCTGAAGGCCTGTAGTCAGATCAATCGCAAGACGTTCCATCTCCGCATATACACCTTCGCCTTGCAGAACCTCCAGACAAGCGATACCCGCAGAGATAGACGCAGGGTTACCAGCCATCGTTCCGGCTTGATAGGCCGGGCCGAGTGGAGCAACCTGCTCCATAACCTGTTTACGACCGCCGTAAGCACCGATGGGCAGACCGCCGCCGATGATTTTGCCAAGTGCAGTCAGATCCGGTTCGATCTCCGCATGATTGTCCAGTCCCGCGTACGTCTGTGTGGAGCCATAGTGGAAACGGAAGGCTGTAATGACCTCGTCGTAAATAACGAGTGAGCCGTTATCCCGAGTCATGGCACAGAGTCCTTCCAAGAAGCCAGGTTCCGGCATAACCATACCGAAGTTGCCGACAATCGGTTCAACCATGACTGCAGCGACATCATCGCCCCAACGCTCCAGAGCTGCTCTCAGGCTGTCCAGATCGTTGAAAGGTACCGTGATGACTTCATGCGCAATGCTCGTTGGAATACCTGCACTATCCGGAATACCCAGCGTGGAAGGCCCCGAACCTGCTGCCACAAGGACCAGATCGGAGTGACCGTGATAACATCCGGCGAATTTCACGATTTTATTACGTTTGGTGTAGGCGCGGGCAACCCGGATGGTGGTCATGACCGCTTCTGTACCGGAGTTTACAAAACGAACCTTGTCCATTGAAGGAATGGCTTCCTTCAGCATTTTGGCGAGCTTGATCTCAAGTTCCGTAGGCGTACCGTACAGTACACCATTAGCTGCTGCCTCGGTAATCGCTTGGGTAATATGAGGGTGAGCATGTCCTGTAACAATTGGGCCGTAGGCTGCGAGATAATCGATATAACGGTTGTCGTCGACATCCCAGAAATGCGCACCTTGCGCCTTTTTCATAAATACAGGTGCACCGCCACCCACCGCTTTGAATGAGCGGGAGGGACTGTTCACACCTCCTACAATATGTTGAAGTGCTTCTTCGTATAAAAGCTCGGAACGGGAACGTGATGGATTCATAAGATAACTTCCTTTCGTATTAGATAAACCAAACACAGCGAGAGGGCAGCATGTGGGCTGCCCTCTGCGTGTTGCACTTCATTACTGTGCGGGTTGCTTGGAGTTTTGTTCGTCACCACTTGCCGTTTTGTCTTCGGCTCCAGTAGTACTGCCTTCCTCTTGAGCAGGAGGATGAATGATATCTTGAATATATTGCTTAAGTTTTTCTTCACTGGTTACCGTCAGCACCTCAGCCCCGCCCGGTGTACGCTCTTCCTTGAGCATTTTCATTGGCGGGATTTGCTCGCTGCCGTTCATGCTGCTCTGATATCCGAGTCCGCCTAGCTTCCACATGTCGGAGAGGGTCAGATTCGTATCTACATAAGGATTAACTTCTTCCAGAATGGAAGGCAGTTTGGCAATGGTTGTTGTTGACTGCATTTTCGCTGCTACAGCTTTCAGGAATTCGCGCTGCCGTTCGGAGCGGGCATAATCCGACATGGCATCATGACGGAAGCGAACGTACATGAGAGCCGTATCGCCATCCAAATGCTGGTAGCCTTTTTTCAGATCAATATCGTATTCATTATTGTCCGCTTTACTTGTATAGTGCATGTCCTTCTCTACGTCAAAATCCACACCGCCAACGGCATCCACCAATTTGATGAATCCTTGGAAATCGGTATACACATAATACTGGACAGGGATACCCAGCAGGTCTCCGGCAGCTTTCATTGCTACGTTTGGACCATGGGTAATAGCAGTATTGATTCGTTCCTTGCCATATCCGTCAATGTTGACGTATGTGTCGCGCAGAATGGAGAATAGATTAATTTTTTTGGTGAGTGGGTCAAGCGAAACGACCATCATGCTGTCAGAACGAGGAACTTCCCCCTTCTCCAGCCCGCGGGCATCAACACCCATAACGAGAATATTAACCGTTTCGGTGCCTTCCCATTTCGGAGGATCCGGTGTACTTACTTTTTCAACATTTTCGATACCGGCAAACGGCGAATCATCGCCTTCCTTTTGCAAGCCATTCAACTGATTGAGAATAGAACCGAAATAAAATGCCGCAGCGCCTCCAACAATAAGCACGAAGGCGGCAAGAGAAATCCAAATGGTTCTCTTCGTCTTTCTGGTCATGCTAGCTCTCCTTTGTATTCAAAATAAATGAAGATGAGTCCAAATTGATTTAGCCCGGGCTTTCCGTACACGACATATCTGTGAGATACAACAGAGGACGCGGCCTCAGACTATTTTTTAAAGCTTGCTGAATTTTGACTGATACTATTATAATTTCTTTTTGGGCTACAAGCAATTTCAACAAAATCCAAGTGAGGTATAATCATGCTGGCGATTGATGTCAAAGATTTACGCAAGTCGTTTAGCGTCCAGAAAAGTCGAGGAGGGCTTAAGGGCGCATTTCAGGATCTGTTTGCACGTCAATACCAGGAGGTCTTGGCTGTAAATGATATTTCATTTCAAATTCCGCAAGGCGAAATATGCGGATATATTGGGGAGAACGGTGCCGGTAAATCAACAACGATTAAGATGTTGACCGGCATTTTGGTGCCTACTTCAGGGCAAATATCGGTTGGTGGATATGTTCCGTATCAGGAACGTGAGAAGTTTGTGCAGAATATTGGTGTCGTATTTGGTCAACGCAGCCAACTCTGGTGGGATATCGGTGTTATTGAGTCCTTCCATCTGCTGCGCAAGGTGTATCGAGTAGGTGAGGTCGATTTCCGCAAACGTCTGGATGAACTGGTTGAGCGGTTACAGCTTCAGGATTTGCTGAACCGTCCTGTTCGTAAGCTCAGTCTTGGACAGCGTATGCGCTGTGAGCTGGTCGCTGCGCTGCTGCACAATCCAGATATTGTTTTCCTGGATGAGCCTACCATTGGTCTGGATATTGTTGTGAAATCGGAAATCCGTGAATTTCTGAAAGACATGAATAAGGAACACGGAACAACCATTTTGCTGACAACCCACGATCTGCAGGACATCGAAGCTTTATGCTCTAGAGTTATTATGCTCGATGCGGGCAATATCATCTATGATGGCGGGTTGGATCATCTGAAATCTCAGTGGGGCAAGGAACGGGAGATCCGGTTCAAGTTTGGCACTGCTCATCCCATGGAACAAATGCTGGAGTGGACTGCTGCGCTCCCTGTTCGCTGGACGGTGGAGAATGAACTGTCCGCATCGGTCTGGATTCCACTTGAACTCAACGTGTCGGATGTGCTGGGACGCGTCGTTGGACAGGCAGATATTACCGATATTCAGATTATTGAGATTAACACGGATGAGATTGTGCGCAGTATTTACCAATCCGGTTCCGCCGAGCGTCCCGAGATTGTGGGCGCAAAGAACGAAGCGGTGGGTGTGTCCTAAGATGAATAGTGCATTCTTTGATTTTATGCGCATCCGGTTCCTGACGATGCTTGCATACCGGGTGAATTATTATTCCGGCATTTTGATATATACGCTGAATATCGGCGTGTATTACTTTACATGGCAAGCCATTTACGGCAGTAGTGGTGAACTGGGCGGTTTTACGGCAGCTCAGATGACGACATATGTGGCTGTATCGTGGATGGCGCGTGCGTTTTATTTTAACAACCTGGACCGGGAAATAGCCGCAGACATCCGGGATGGCTCCATTGCCATTCAATTCATAAGACCGATCAACTATGTCATGGTCAAAATGATGCAGGGTCTGGGCGAAGGTATTTTCCGTTTCCTGCTGCTTATGATTCCTGGAATGCTCATTGCGATTCTGTTGTTCCCGGTTGAACTGCCCACGGCGCCGTCTGCGTGGATTGGCTTTCTGGTCATGCTGTTCTTCAGTTTCCTCATTAACTCCCAGATTAATGTTATTACGGGACTTGCCGCATTTTTTGTGGAAAACAATGAAGGCATGATGCGTATGAAACGCGTCGTGGTTGATCTGTTCTCAGGTCTGATCATTCCAATCAGCCTCTATCCGGGCTGGATGTCCGCAGTGATGAAAGTATTGCCTTTTCAGGCCATTACGTATCTACCCGGTTCGGTTTTCACAGGAAGAGTGGAGGGCACAGGCATCTGGAGCGTACTCGGCATTCAGGTGTTCTGGTTTGTCATACTGCTCATTCCGATGATGCTGATCTGGCGTCAGGCGCGCAAGCGTCTGTTCGTGCAAGGAGGATAACAGAGTGTACTATATGGGTCTGATCTGGGAATATTTAAAAAATTACATGAAAACACGTCTCACGTACCGCGCCGATTTTTGGGTCGAAATCCTTTCGGATTTGCTGTTCCAGGCAACCAATCTGATCTTTATCTTTGTGGTTTTCCGACATACGGATAATTTGGGCGGCTGGAGTGAGAGTGAAGTCCTTTTTGTTTATGGATATTTTATGGTGCCTTACGGCATCTTCAGTTGCTTTATCAATCTGTGGGGGTTCAGTGAACGGTATATTGTCAAAGGCGAGATGGATCGCATATTAACACGACCTGCGCATAATCTGTTCCAGATTTTACTTGAAAATGTGGACCCGCCTGCACTCGTTGGTTCGTTTATCGGTCTGATCATTATGGTCATCAGCGGTGCGGAGATGGGACTTGTGCTGGAGTGGTGGCATATTCCGGCCCTGATTATTCTTACTATTAGTTCAGTGCTAATCTATGCAGGAATCTATATCACCTTGACGTCGTTATCATTTTATTCGGACGCGCCTACAGGTATCCTGCCATTAATGTACAACATTCAGGGATATGGACGTTATCCGGTAACCATCTATAACCGCGCGATTCAGGTCCTGTTAACGTGGGTCATTCCATTTGCCTTCGTGGGCATTTATCCGGCAGCCCTGTTCCTGGAACGATCCGAAATGCATCGTATGGCGATGCTGACACCTGTGATGGGATTGGTGTTTGGCTCCATCGGTCTTCTGCTATGGAATTATGGCGTGAAGAAGTATCGCGGAGCAGGATCATAACAGATATCCATTGAAAGTATAGACGAGATATAGGAGGAAATGAGATGACATTAACCGAAGGCAAGCTGGCACCAGACTTTGAACTTCCGTCCAGTACGGGAGAGACGGTAACACTCTCCGATTATCGCGGACAGCGGGTGCTGATATATTTTTACCCGAAGGATATGACTTCTTCCTGCACACAGCAGGCATGTGATTTCCGTGATCGTCATGAGGAGTTCAAGGGATTAAATACAGTTATTCTGGGGATTAGTATTGATCCGATGAAGCAGCACGACAAATTCATTGCCAAATACGGCTTACCATTCATCCTGTTATCCGACGAAGAACATCAGGTTGCCGAGCAATACGGCGTATGGCAGCTCAAAAAGATGTATGGCAAGGAATACATGGGGATAGTACGCTCCACGTTTCTTATTGATGAAGAGGGTATACTGCTGAAGTCGTGGTCTAAAGTGCGAGTCAAAGGGCATATTGAAGCAGCACTTGAGGCTTTGCAGCAACTTTAGGAAGGTAAACTCGTCTGTTCTCTATACAACAAAAAAATTTTCACTTCATAATAAAGGCTGTATTCGCGGGTTATACCGTTAATACAGCCTTTTTATGTGGGCAATCGTTCTGGATGGGACTGATTTTTTCTGTTCTTGCCAAAGCGAATGCGATGAACAAGTAAAAGCAACAGAGGAATAATAAAACTGCAAGTAATGTCCCAATCCACCCATGCAGGCATGATGGTTTCGATATAAAAAATGACATTGGGGGAGATCAGGATGGCCAATGCAAACATGAGCAAGGATGAAGGGAGAATGAGTGGTTTGTATGTTTTCAACTGAAACAGCTGAGCTAGTCCGATAACAAAAGCGAACATGTACAGCAGGCTTTTGAAATAGGTCGCAATTAACCAGGCAGTAGCCATGAAGGCTTCAATTCGCTCAAAGAAGTTACCGATATTAATTTTTTGAGACAGGGTGTACGAAATGAAAATATTATGCTGGGTTAGGAAAGGACCCACAACCATAAGGGAAAACAATAGCAATACACACAGGAGCAGACCTCCGCAGAAAGTGGCAAGCAACAAGTCTCGTTTAAGGTGCGGCCCTCGCATTACATAAGGAAGAATCATAGTAAGCACGAGCAGCTCCCCGAAGGCGGTAAAGGATCCGCGAATAACGGTTTCAATCAAATGAACCCGGCTGATGTTAAAGATAGGCTGCAGATGTGAGACATCTATTTTGGGCAGCAAACCCACGAACAGGAGAACCATAAAAACAAAAACAATAGGAGTCAATAGTTCACTGGTTGCTCCCATGGTTTGCAATCCTTTCATTAGGCCCCAGATCAGGGAACACATGAGCATAATCAAAATGACACGGATGGGGGTCTGGAGGTAGATTTGAGTCGTCATGAAGTCTCCAACTTCCCGGATACAGATGGCAGCGCCTATAGCGAAATAGAACAGGTAACCAGCAGACAAGACTGATCCAATCCATGGACCAAGCAATTTCTTGCAAATTTCGATTAAAGATAGTTCAGGGTAGGTTTGTTGTAGTTTGTACAAAATCCAAATGATAAATAGACCGATGGGCTGACTGAGGAAAGAGCATATCCATGCGTCCTGTTTACCCAAGGTTGTGACCAACGAAGGATAGATCAGAATCATATCCCCAACCATGACAAGAAAGGTAAGCAAGGTGAATTGCCGAATGGTAATTTTATCTTTAATTATCATGGTCTCCAGCCTCCTTCCTGACATATTAGAACTCCAGCATTGCCTTATCCCGAAGGCTTGTTTTTCCAACCCTTTTTGAACATATGTACCAACAGTAACAGCCCTGGCAATATAATGCTCAATGTGGTATCCCAATCTACCCAATATGGAACGACCGTAATGACGATGAAGGTCAAATTGGGCGAGACCAGATTGGCAAGGCCAAATATAAGCAATGTTGCAGGTAGGATGAGTATCCGATACTGCTTGAGCCTAAATAGTTCGGCGCATCCGAGGATAAATGCGTACATATACACCATCGCTTTAACATACGTGGAGATGAGCCAGGAAGAAGCCATAATGGCTTCAATACGCTCAAAAAAGCCACCAATGCTAATTTTCTGAGATAAAATAAAGGAAGCATAGATGTTGTGCTGTGTAAGGAAAGCACCCAGAACAAGCAGAGAGATGGTAACCAATATAGCCAGCAACAAGTTGCCAAGTCCTGCCGCCATAAGGACATCCCGAGTTCGGTGAGCCTGTTTTAGCGTGTAGGGAATAATCATCATAATGGGGACCAGTTCACCTACGGGATATATGATACTTATGAGAATACCCTGCAGGATGGGAACAACGCCAGTATCTGTAGCAGGCTTTAAATTGCTGGGATCAATCTGAGGTAGTAGACAGAATGCAAGCACGAGAATAAACACGATAAGGATAGGCATCAGCAATTCACTGCTTCTCCCCATCGTCTCCAGACCATGATATAACCCCCAGCCAACTGTAATAACAAACATCAGAATGATGACTCGAATCGGGGTGTACTGAAAGATTTGGGAAGTTAGGAAATCTCCGACCTCTCGGGTGTGCGTAGAGGCACCTATTACAAAAAAGAATAGGTAAAATGCGGATACAAGACTGCCTGGCCAAAATCCCAGAATGCTCCGTGAAATCTGTATCAGATTTTCCTCCGGATACAGACTGCACAGCTTTAAAAACATGAGCGTGAGGGCCATTCCCAACGGAACCCCGACAAGAGCGCATATCCAGGCATCTTGTTTGGCATAGGATGTGATGACCGAGGGATAGATGAGCATCATATCCCCGACCACCATCATAAAAATGAGGATGGACAATTGTCTTGTTCCGATGCGACCCTGTTCAAGCATAATGTCCCCTCCTTTTTTCCTTAAGTTCCAGTCAAGTGTGCCAGAAATTGATTTACAGGTTCATAGATCCATATGATGAGATAAAGTGGGCTTGGGATTTCCCACAGGTTGGCCGCAAAGACACTGAGAATGGTAGCCAAGAGCAGTAAGACACTGTAAACAGCTAATTCTTTCCATTCCTTGCTACGTATGAGCCCCGGCAGATCGAACCACCCAATGACCCCTGCGGTCACAATGACACTAAGTGTAATTAACACCTGTCTCACTCCCTAATTTGATCTTTGAACGAATCATCCAGTGTACCTACACGTTTGATTTGAACATTGACATCGTAATGAACATCCAGATTTTCCAAATAACTATCCCAATCTTTCTCCACCTTTTTGAAGAACTTGGGATCAGCATGGTAGACCTCTTGCCCGAATCCGAAAATATCAACGTGAAACTTGCGCTGTACCGATTTGATGGATTTTTGCATCAGTTCTACAAGCCGTTCCTCACTGTCCTGTTCCAATTCCTTGAGTACTTTCATTGAACCGATTTTGATTCCACATTCAACGGCACCTATGGAAGATACATTTTTGATTTTAATATTGATTAAAGGGTGATCTGCTACGACTTTTGCTTTCCGTTTGGTCGTTGTACGAAGTGTTTTGAAGGTCACATATCCTTCTTTTCGGCAGGGAAGATGGCTGATGGTGGATACCACATTGTTTCGAATGTAGTTATATCCCTTGGATTCATCCTCGGTTAGCCACCCAATCAGCTTGTCTCCCTTGAATACAGACAGTCCTGTTGAGTTGAGGCTAGCAGGAGCCTTAATGGTCGCAATGTTAGCTTGACTTCCACTTTTCTCAGGTTGACCAACAACCTCCACTCCGGTAATTACAGGCTGTATTCCAGGAGCCAAAATGTATTCCATTAACCGATCCCCAGTTACGGTTGTTGTGGGTGACCAAGTCTTGGTGGATACATCCAATGAATTGAACATCTTCTCCGCAGGTAAATTTTCAAGTGGTGTCAGCACATCTAGCACCTTGGAAGCTGTTGTATTTCGTGCAACCATGACGTAATAGTCAGGACGAACCGTAGGCTCGCGCATTAATGCTTCTGTGATATCATAAATGCCCACTTTGCGAGCATACTCTTCGCCAATGACCATCACGCGGATATGTGCCATGAATATACGACGTGGGCTAGATTCCGTTAACTTTTGAATGGCTTCAAACAAGGTAGGCGCAGAAGCCTGATACTGAGTCACAGGCGTTCCTTTACCTCCTCCTGACTTGGAGGATACTTCATTGGGAACAACCACTTGAGCACTAACCTTAATCATATCGCCATCCTTGTCTACACCAAGACCCAGCATGATGCCAAGCTCATTGAGTTCCTGTCGATCCCAGCATCCGGTAAGGAGAGGGAGCAGAACGGCAAAAGATAGAATCAATTGTAGGCATTTGTTCATACACGTTCTCCTTACCGATTATCGCTTCGTTTTTTTGTTAGCTTGTCTGGTTTCGTTCGCAGTTCCGGTAGAGAGCGGACGGGTTTTCATCCGGGTCCAAGGCACGCGGAATATGGTATCTTTGAGATCCTTCCCGATGTAAGGTGCGAACGGGGACATATAAGACACACCAAAAGATCTTAGACTGCATAGATGGGTTACTGTAATCAGTAGAACCATCAGAATTCCGTAGAAACCAAAGGCAGCAGCCAGAATCATCAGGACAAATCGCAGAATCCGCACAGAAATGGAGAGTCCATTTTCCGGAATAACATAACTGGATATCGCTGTAATGGATACGATAATAACCATGGCAGCCGATACAACGCCAGCATCTACTGCGGCCTGACCAATAACAAGGGTACCTACGATGGAAACGGCTTGACCGACGGTCTTTGGAATACGGATGCCGGCTTCCCGCAAAATTTCATAGGTCAGCTCCATCAATATGGCTTCGATGAATGCCGGAAATGGAACACCTTCTCGCTGAGCTGCCAGACTAATAAGCAGGTTGGTGGGCAGCATCTCCTGATGAAAGGTAGTAATGGCAATATAGAAGGATGGAGCGAGCAGCGCAATAAAGAACGCTAGATAACGAATCATTCGAATCAATGAGCTAATATCGGCCCGTTGGTAATAATCTTCGGGGGACTGAAAGAAATGAACAAACAGAGCGGGAACAAGCAGTACGAAAGGAGTACCGTCTACAATGATCGCGACCCGACCTTCAAGCAGTGCGGCGCATACGGTGTCTGGTCGCTCACTGTTATAGACCGTAGGGAAGATCGTACCTGTTTTGTCCTGCACGAGCTCCTCGATATATCCACTTTCCAGAATAGCGTCAATATCAATTTCATCAAGCCTTCGCCGCAGTTCTTTTATAACCTCTTGATCGACGATATGCTCCAGATATACCACGGCTACCCTGGTGTTGGTGACTCGGCCAAGCTCCCTTTCTTCAATCCAGAGATGGGGGTCACGAATTCTTTTGCGGATCAAGCCTGTATTCGTTCGCAAATTTTCATTAAAGCCCTCCATGGGACCGCGAACAACCGTTTGGGAGATGGGTTCGCCGACGGCACGGTCTTCCCAGCCCGCTGCTGCGATTTTCAGGCCTTGATTCGATCCTTCAAGCAGCACAACGGCAAAGCCTGCCAAGAGAGCATCAAGGACGTCTTTCATCTCCTCGATTAATATTACGTTGCTGGCCACCAAGACATCATTCTGGAGATAGATCAGATGCTCATTTTCCGCTGAGAAGTCAGGCAGCTCACGGGTTTGTAACAAGGATTCCAGGATGGAATGATTCACAATCTGCACGTCTACCATCCCATCGATGTACAACATGACAGAAGGCCATTTGTGCAAACACTGCAGAGGACGAATCATCAAGTCTTTGCTATTCCCCATCACCTTCTTACAATAATCCGTATTTTCCGTAAGATTCGGAGATATTCTCTGATCCTGGCTGCTCTGCGCTGTTGTACTCATTCCTTCACCCCTTATACACCCTATATTTGCAAATTAGTATGACCTGGATGAATCAGGATTATCACAAAAGTGTTATTGAATATCCCACAAAATAAAAAAAGAACATGAAAAAAAGGAGCCGCGATATGCAGCTCCTTATTAATAACAGAAGGGTTAACCTGGTGTTCCCACATCTAATAGGCACAAAAACCTCTGCGCTAAATGTGTCTGAATTCAACCACTGATATCATCGATAGATATGTGAATGGTACCGTTTATTTTTGTCTTTGCCGAATAGCGGCAGGCTTGCGCAACGATCGGGTAGCCAACGCTTTTCGATAACGGTACAGAACGGCTGCAATCAGCAACAGTCCGATCCCCGCCACGATGTAAGGTGCATATTGATGAGCAAGCTGGAATACCGCGTTCCATTGGGGGCCAAATATTTTACCAATGCCCAGGAACAGCATTACCCACAACAGTGCGCCTGAATAGGCATAGAGAGCGAATTTGCGAAAGGGAACAGCGGCTATACCCGCAAAATATCCGGTGAAATGTCTCACTCCCGGAATGAAATAACCGATGAAGATCAGGGCATTGCCGTACTTGGCAAACCACTTTTGCGTTTTATCCAGCTTGTCCTGTTTCATTAGAAACCATTTTCCATATCGTGTAATGAACGGCAGACCTGCTTTGGCCCCAATAAAATAAGTGATCGTCATGCCAATCGTCGTTCCCAGAAAAGCAAGGATGGCAAGTATTCCGAAGTCCAGATGACCCTTGTAGGACAGAAACCCTGCATAAGCCATAGTCGTTTCTCCCGGGAAGGGAAGGGCGATGAATTCCAGCAATAAACCAAAAAACAAAACGCTGTATCCGTAGGATCCAAACAGATGCTGGACCTTCTCAAGCAATTCCAATAGACTTCACTCTCCTGCAGACAGGGTGGGAGGAGATACGTACTCTCCAAGGAGTTTTGTTCACGATCCTACCTGTCCATTATGCTACCTAATCCGAAGCGAAGAATCAATCACGAGCCATCCCAAATTGTGAAAAATTATAAAATAAAATCGCGTCTTTTTTCAGCGCGTCCTCCATATAATTCTAACAAATCTGCTGAAGTCTATCAGCAAATTCACTAGAGACGTTGGAGGTTGATTCGAACATGGTAACACCAATACATACAATTTTATCTGGAAAATGGTCTGTGCTTATAATTCGCATTGTGGTACTGCTGTGTGTATTCGCTGCATCGGCAGGCACAACTTACGCTTCCTCTGTATCGGGGTCTGATGCATCCGCCTCCAAAGAAGATAATCCTCAAGAAAAGGTAGTCTATTTGAGTTTTGACGATGGACCGGGTAACCATACCCGTGAAGTATTGGATATTTTGCGCAAGGAGCAGGTTTTGGCTACATTTTTTGTGCTTGGTGAGCAAGCAGAACGTTATCCTGAGATGATCCGTGCGGTTGTGGAAGATGGACATGCTTTGGGCAATCATACGTTTAATCATAATTATGAACAGCTGTACAGTGATTTCAAAGTGTTCTGGAAGCAGATCAAACAGACTGAGGCGATAGTAGAGCGAATTACAGGATTTCGGCCGAATCTGGTCCGGGCACCGGGCGGTACCTATGGACATTTCGACAAGAGTTATTTTGATTTGCTGAAATTGGGCGGATACACCGTTATGGACTGGAACGTAGACAGTGGTGATTCCAAACGAAAGGGTGTTCCGGCCAAAGAGATCTTACGCAATGCGACCAAGGTGCCTGCCGGGGCACGTTCGGTCATTGTATTGATGCATGATGGAGGCGCTCATGCTGAGACGGTAAAAGCACTACCTGGCATTATCAAGTATTACCAGGATCAAGGTTTTCGTTTTGACACGATGAAGGCCACGGATCAGCCTGTTCAATTCCGCATCGATTCCAATGGTAAATACAAGTCTCGCAAAGCTCCGGGTAAGGAATGGGTTGCAGAAAATGTACAGGAGAACAGCAACCTGTGGTTGGCTGGCAAGGAATTGAAGGTGGAAATTGGCTTGGCAGCAGCCACGTTGAAGCAAGGAGAATTTCGCGTGGAAGATCAGCGGATCATGGTGCCTTTGCGGACCTTTATGAAAAAGTTCGGTGGCAGCGCTCGCTGGAATGCAGAGACCCGGACAGCTACAGCCATATGGAAAGACCGTACCATCCATGCAGACAGTATCAGCGGAGACTTGACAACGAAACGTGCAGACCAGATGAATGACAGGACGACAGAGGGAGTCGTGCAGAGCCAGGGAGGAACGATTTGGGTTCCGCTACGGGAATTGATGGAGCATATGGGAGTAACCGTTGATTCACTAAAGGCGAATGAAAAGGAATGGATGGTTAAAGCCAGCGTTCCTCTGGCAGCAGCTAACAGTATGTATTTGGATAAATTGATCTGAATAAAGTCGTTCGTACAGGACTATTCTCTCTACTTCCGGGCAACACTGAATCATAGATTAGTATGGTTCAGGAATGCCGATGGATGGAAGGAGATTAGAAGAAATGTCTTATATCCGAATGGAACATGAACATGCCGTAGAATTGCTGAATAGAGTTATGAAGCGAGTTGAAAGTGTGATCATTGGCAAAAAACAAGAGATTCGTTATGTGTTAACTGCAATGCTTAGTGGAGGTCATGTACTTCTGGAAGATGTACCGGGTACAGGTAAAACGATGCTGGTTCGCGCCGTCGCTTCTGCGCTGGATTGCTCCATGGGACGAATTCAGTTCACGTCGGACGTGATGCCGGCAGATGTGACGGGCACGTCGATGTATCATCCGCATACGGGAGAATTCAAGTTTCGACCAGGACCCGTCATGTCCAATATTGTTCTGGCTGATGAAATCAATCGCGCTTCCCCTCGTACTCAGTCGGCACTTCTGGAAGCGATGGAGGAACGACGCATTACGGTGGATGGCACAACCTATGCTTTGCCGCGCCCATTCTTTTTGCTGGCGACGCAGAATCCGTTGCAGTTTGAGGGCACCTATCGTCTGCCCGAAGCGCAGTTGGATCGTTTTCTCATGAAGATTGGACTGGGGTACCCTGATCCGGAGCAGGAAGTCGAACTGTTAACCCGGATGCAAAGCAGAGAATTGCTTGATGAGCTTCGCCCTGTCATGCTTGCTGAAGAAGTTGTAGCCATGCAGCGTGAAGTAAAACATGTACATGTGGATCCTGTTGTCAAACAGTATCTGGTTGCTGTTGCCGTTGCCTCAAGAAGTCACCCAGCGGTAAGACTGGGAATCAGCCCTCGTGGAACATTGGCCTGGATGGCTGCTGCACAATCGTTTGCTTACCTCCAAGGACGCAGTTATGTCATTCCCGATGATGTGAAAGAGATGGCTGTACCGGTCCTTTCCCATCGCGTTCAATTAAAAGCCCAGAACAGAGCCGAAATCTGGGCACAGGCGCAATTGATTCAGGAAGCTCTGTCATCGGTTCCTGTACCTGTACAGATGGCGGCACAGGGAAGGGGACGGCGTCAATGACTGCGCTGGGTCAACGAATGTTGGGTGCTGTCCTGGTCGTGGCTTTTGCCTCTTTATATGTATGGCATGGCGGGAAAGCCGCGCTATTTCTGTCCATTATAGCGGCCTTGATGCTCGCAAGCGCACTGATTATCCATTTTTTCGGTCCGCGCAATATTAACATTCGGCGGCAAATGCATGCGAATCGGGTTGTGGCAGGCGAAAGAACGCGGGTGGCAGTGGAACTGAAATTCGACTGCCCGATTCCACTGTTATGGATCATTCTGTGTGAGAATACACCTGCCGGTGTACATCGTAAATTACTATTTCCGGGAACCCGTCGCCAGTTTACGTATCAATATGAATTATCGGGTTTGCGCAGAGGTGTGTACAGATGGGAATCAGGCAGATTGTACTGGGGTGATGTTTTCGGATGGAATACGGTCTCCGCAGAGACTGTGAATCATACCTCGCTAATTGTTGTTCCCCAAGCTACGGAATGGGGTGAGAGTAATCCTGGAGAATACTCGGCCGTGGGGGAAGATGCCCTGTCTGAGCGAAGAAGCAGTCAGGGGAATCGCAGTCCTGAGTTCCGGGAATATCAGCAAGGAGACCCACTGGGGCGTGTTCATTGGAAAAGCACAGCCAAAACGGGTCGACTTCAGACTTTTTTGCCTGAAACCTCCGATTCTGTCTCGCTGGGTATACTGGTGTATGAAGGTGCATCGGGTTATGAAATGCGGCAGTCAGAGAAGAGGGATATGCCTGCTTTTGAACGTGCGGTCCGTGCAGCTGCTCGTTGGGTTCATACCGCTGAACGGGACAACATTCCTTATCAAGTGTGGACGGAAGGCGGTGGGTCAGGATCTGCTCTTCGGGAGAAATGGAAACAAGAACTACTGCATTCTCCTGAAAACCATGCGTTAGACAAACTGGCGCAGGCACGAATTGCCACGGCTCAAGTTGTACCTCCTTCGCTTCGCACAGAGATGTTGGATAGAATGGCGATCGGGTCACGAATTGTGGTTCTCACCGGCAGAATGGACGAAGCTCTTGTGGAGTGGGTAATGTGTGCAATTGGGTTGGGATACAGGGTAGAGGTTCAGTTAACGGAGTTCATGGCTGGAGAAGATCCATCACCTATATCGCGAGCGGAATCCCTCAGCAACAATATGGCTCAGAAGCGAGGAACTCAAGGTGATGCGACTTCTGATACCACTGTAGTTTCAGAAACAGCACAGTCTATTGCAACAGATCGAACCATTCATGACATTGGCAATGAAAGTCTGGAACAGCTTCGTCAATGTGGGGTACAGATCCATTGGATCACAGACAGCTCTTTACCTTCAATGAGAAAGGCGGAGGTAACGGATGTGGGAGCATAATGGAAACCCTCAAGCGAACTCCACTGTGGCTGACAGAGGGCATACCGCCAGTTTGGGATTAGAGTCTGTGCATTCCATATATAAAGCGGAAACCATGACATCTGGAGTAGATTTGAAGAGTCATGGCCAAAATTCGGAGCCTCTCCTTTACAGAATCGGTCTTTCTGCCATTTTGCTTATATTGTCCATGGAGTGGATTTATCCGGTTACGTCAACAGGTCAGCAGGGCAGTGAACGATTCTTATCCGTGATGGCAGGATTAACGGCGGCCTTGCTGCTCGCGGGGTTGCTTCGTACGGGCTGGATCACGGGAATACTGATTAGACTCTTCATTGCTCTAGCCGCATTATGTTGCATGTATGGAGGTAATGACCTTGCTGGATGGGCAGTTACCTATCCCACCACTCTTGCTGCCGATATGGGTAGTTTCATGAGTACGTGGCGTTTTCACTCGATTAGTGTGGAGACAAGAGGTCTGCTCATGATGTGCGGTTGGAGCATGCTGATGGCTTCCGTGCAGTCCCTTGTACTGCTGCGACGAAGTGTGATGCTGTTTGGCAGTGCAACATTGGTCTATTTGATGCTGCTTGAATCCTTTGCCGGGCTGGATGTATATGCTTCGGTGATACGTTCTGTGCTGTGGATTCTACTCATCCAGGCCATGTTACAGTTGCTTCGCCTTAATGGCGGGGTCACCACACCGATCTTTAAGCAGAGTCCTTATGGCCGTTGGTGCACGGTAACGCTTGCGGTGTCTGCAGGTATGGTACTTTTCTCAGCGATCCCTGGTCAACTTGCTTCCATTCCTCCACCGGAACGTATATCCCTTGAGCAGATGGGTGAACGGCTGGCCCGCTGGGCAGGCTATACACAGCACGGAAGTATTCCTGCCACAACCGCCGTCACAGGATATAGTACAGCGGATGCACCAATGGGCGCACCTTTGGTGCAGGGAGACACGATCTTTTTTACGGCGAAAAGTCCGGAAGCTACGTATTGGCGGGGCGAGACCCGTTCATATTATAACGGAAGCACCTGGAGTGATCCTGTGCAGAGCTTTGAGACGGCAAGTCCATCTGGATTGGTGCGTACCGATGGTTGGGAGTATCCAGCCTATTGGCAACGTATTCGTCAAACGGTAACGATGAAGCGAGAATGGAGAGGACCCAATCCCCTCTTTACAGGTGGAATGCCAATCAATCTTTCGTTCCAGGATAAGAACAGGGATAATCAGAAGAATAAACGTTTATTACTATCAAATGAAGATTCCGCCACGTTATGGCTGGCGGCTACCTATGACAATCAATCTGTCAAAAGTTATACGGCAGACATCATGATTCCCGTGGCAACACCTGAACAACTACGCCTTCTGGGAAAGAAGTCCAATATGAAAGATCCGGCGGCAATTCGCAGAACGTATTTGCAGCTACCAACTACGCTTCCCGGACGTGTGCAGGCTCTTGCGAAGGAAATCATTCAGGGAAGTGAGAGTCGTTATGATGCCGTGCAAGCCGTAAAGTCGTATCTTGCGGACCACGCCGAATATACACTGGATACCCGTATGCCACCACGCGGAACCGATTTTGTGGACGATTTCCTATTCGTTACGCGACAGGGATATTGCAATCATTTCTCGACAGCTATGATTGTGCTGCTGCGTGCAGAGGGTATTCCAGCACGTTGGGTTAAGGGATTCGGGCCCGGGGAGGCCGATGCGGACGTCTCCGGGCAATACATTGTGACCCAAGGAGATGCACACTCCTGGGTAGAAGTGTATTTTCCAGGTGCGGGCTGGATGCCGTTTGAGGCTACGCCGGGCTTCACCATGACGCAGGGTGAAGGCCAAGATGCCGCTGCGCTCAGCGGGCAGCAGCCCGTTGCCGTAACCCCGCCGCAGACGGACGGCGGGGTAGCTCACGCGGGCGCATGGCTGCTCGCCCGCGCACGGGCCATTGCCGCGCACCCATGGCTCGCGGCAGCCCTTGCGGCAGCGGCGCTGCTGTGCGCCGCAGGGGCCATCCGCATGCGGCGGCTTCGCCCTGCGCTGCGGCTAAGGCTGCTGCTGGCGTGGCCGCGCAGCAGCTTTCCGGACCGCGAGCGGCTGCTCAGCGCCGCCGCTCCGGTCTGGACCGCGCTCGCGCGCCGCTACGGCCCGCGGCCGCCGGGAATGACGCTGCGTGAATATGCAGCGTCACCCGCCGTGGCCGCGGGCACGGACGGCGCGGACATCGCGCGGTTCGCAGCCGACTGGGAACGGCTGCTGTACGGGCCGGACCGTCCGCTGCGTGCGGACAGTCTGGAGTTCCTGCGCCGGGCACTTCAACTGGCCCGGCGCATGCAGGCGCTGTAACACGAAGTACAGCGCAGCACTAAACATAGGACGCCTTTCTCGCCCCATAAAGCGAATGAGGCGTCTTTCCGCGATCATACACCGTGAGCTTATGCGGAAGATCTCTTTTATGATAAATAGTGCGTCAACCCTTTTCTTATATTTCCGATAGGAAATATATAGAATGGAGGCGAGAATATTCGACTAAATATTGTAATCTCAGGCGTTGAATATGCCATGTTTTGAGATGTCGAAAAAAGGAGTTTCGCCTTTCCTTGACGGTATGTTTTGTCGTTGCGTATAATTAGTTTCATTAATTGAGGGAGGCTCGGTAATGAATAAGCAAAATGAAATAGTGGTTGTCCTTGACTTTGGGGGCCAATACAACCAGTTAATCGCCAGAAGAATCCGGGATCTGGGCGTATACAGCGAGCTTTTGCCGTATAACACACCGGCGGAGAAAATCGCAGAATTATCACCAAAAGGAATCGTATTCTCGGGCGGACCATCTAGCGTTTATGCAGAAAATGCACCACACGTAGATCCGGCCGTTTATGATCTGGGAGTGCCAATCTTCGGAATTTGTTACGGCATGCAGCTTATGGCGCAACAGCTTGATGGTAAAGTGGAGCGTTCCGAGAAGCGTGAGTACGGTAAAGCGGATATCGAGTTTGCACCAGGTTCTGCTCTTGCACAAGGTATCGAAGGTGAACATACGGTATGGATGAGTCATGGTGACCACGTGGTTGCTCTTCCTGCTGGATTCAAACTGGATGCAGGCACGGAAAGTGCGCCAATCGCAGCGATGAGCAACGATGAGCGCAAATTGTATGCTGTTCAGTTCCATCCAGAAGTACGTCACTCTGTTCGCGGTAATGAAATGATCAAAAACTTCCTGTACGAAATCTGTGGTTGCGAAGGCAACTGGAGCATGGAGACGTTTATCGAAGATACGATTAAGGATATCCGTGAAAAAGTGGGCGATGGTAAAGTATTGTGCGCACTTAGCGGCGGTGTAGATTCTTCCGTTGTTGCTGCATTGCTTCACAAAGCCATCGGTGACCAACTGACATGTATGTTTATCGACCATGGTCTGCTGCGTAAAGGCGAAGCGGAGAGCGTAATGGAGACGTTCGTCGGCAAATTCGACATGAAAGTTGTCAAAATCGATGCACAAGAGCGTTTCCTGTCCAAACTGGCAGGCGTGGATGATCCGGAACAAAAACGTAAAATTATCGGTAACGAGTTTATTTACGTATTTGACGAAGAATCCAAGCAGTTTGATGATTTTGCATTCCTGGCGCAAGGTACACTGTACACGGATATCGTGGAAAGTGGCACAGCGACAGCTCAAACTATCAAATCCCACCACAATGTGGGCGGATTGCCTGAGGACATGAACTTCAAGCTGATCGAACCACTGAGTGCCTTGTTCAAAGACGAAGTGCGTAAAGTCGGCGAAGAGTGCGGTTTGCCAGAAGCAATTGTATGGCGTCAGCCATTCCCAGGTCCGGGTCTTGCTATCCGTGTACTGGGCGAAGTAACGGAGGACAAGCTCAAAATCGTTCGTGATTCGGACTACATCCTGCGCGAGGAGATTGCCAAAGCCGGTCTTGACCGCGAAATTTGGCAATACTTTACGGCCCTGCCTAACATGAAGAGTGTTGGGGTTATGGGTGATGCGCGTACGTATTCCTATACTGTAGGTATCCGTGCTGTAACATCCATCGATGGTATGACAGCTGACTGGGCACGTATCCCTTGGGACGTATTGGAGAAAATCTCCGTGCGGATTGTTAACGAAGTGGATAACGTAAACCGTATCGTGTATGACGTAACTTCCAAACCGCCAGCAACGATTGAGTGGGAATAGAAGTTATCTATACAGATTTAATAACAAGGGATCGGAGTTTCCGTCAAAGGAGCTTCGGTCTCTTTTTTCTTTTCATTTTGTGTTTGCGCCAGACGTTATTTATACTTTGGTTTAGATAATCAATGGACCAACCAATAGATATTACGAAGAAGAAACTCTGTAAGGAGGAATAATAGCGGATGAAGGAAAGAATCGAACTCAACCCGGGATGGACTCGTGAGGAGGTTGTCGCATTTACGGCTCATCCTGAGCTAAAGATTGTTCAATACAGCGAGCACAATATCCCGGATGTGAACCTGATGCAGATATTGAATGAGGAGCTGTTTGCCAACAGACCCGATGTTACTTTTCGCATATATGGCTTTCATTCGCAATCTGGCGACTTGTCTGGTCTAAGATATATGAACCATGTAGAAAAGCTTGTGATTGATTGTAATAGACGCGTTCATGGGATTGAGGGCTTAGGTGAAATGCTAAGGTTAAAAGAATTTGCTTTTGACGTATTTGAAGCGGAATCTCTTGATGTATTAACACTTGTACCTAACACTTTAGAGCAGCTCCGCATCGGCAAAACTAAAACAAAGAAGACCAATTTGTCCGTACTTAACCGCTTTACCGAACTTAAAACGCTGAGTGTGAATGGTCATACAACTAACATCGAAACGATCGGAACATTGTCTTCACTTCGGTCCCTCTATGTTTCGGGAATGCCATTAAAGGAATTGGGATACTTAAAAGATTTAACGGGTTTGCGCGAACTTCATCTCAGTTTTGGTGGAGCAGAGAATCTGGATAGCCTTGCGGGCATGGATTCCTTGCAATTGTTGAAGCTCCAAAGGGTGAAAGGATTATCTGACCTATCCGTATTGCCTGAATTGAAGGGATTGCGCTTATTAGGGATAGAGGACCAGCCGCATCTAACGAGTCTGCCGTCTCTTGAAAATCTGACTGAATTACAGCGTGTTTTCCTGAACAATGTGAATGTGGAGAATATTGACTGGGCAAAGACTTCCAAAAGTCTGAAAGAGCTCGCTCTTCTGCAAATGAAGCATATTAATGCCGAAGATATCGAATCCCTGATTTATCATAAATCCTTGGAAAGAATGATCGTTCATTTGAAAAGTGCCAAACAGCAAAAAGTGGCGAAGCAGGCGATAATGGCAGCAGGCATGTGGGATGAGAGCGGATGGTGGTATAACGATGAATCTCTGAATATTTAATTTCTTTTTTAAGTTCGTTTCATATTATTTTCATGTCGGGCTTGTACACTAAGTACAGAATAAGGTTATATGGCAACTGAAAGGAGAATTGAATGTATGCGTAAAACCGACAATATGAGCAAATGGAAGATGGGCATTGGAAGTGCGTTTCTGATGGTGATGCTGGCAGGATGCGGCTCGGGTATGCAGGACTTGGCTCTTGGTGCGGGAGATTCTTCATTTGTGAACTTAGAGGCAGCAGATTCATCTTCCGATCAAGCACAGAATCAGGAATTGTCTGAGGGATCGACCGATAATACAGGTCAGGAACAACAGCAGGCACAGGACGTGCTTCATACAGAGAATTAGAATATATGGCATAGGATCTATCATGTAAAAAAATGAACTAGTAACCGTAGCAGCCTGCTCTCTCTATACCTAAGCTTTTTTGAATATCTAAATACATGATCCTCATCACATAACCATCCTCTCGGTAACGGTAACCTATGAAGCTACCGCAATCAAAGTGTGCCTGCCACCTTTGATTGCGGTAGCTTTTTGATTTGTGAAACCTCAGTTTAATTTGGGTGGTAAACCGCTGAACTGGTTCATTTTGTTAAATAATACGAACGATTTATATGATAAGTGATAATAATATTCGTTTTTCTCATTGACAAACTAGAGGTAACCCTCCTAAAATAGTGATTGGAAACACACAAATAGCGCATACTACTTCGTATAATCCCGGGGATTGGCCTGGGAGTCTCTACGAGATCACCCTAATGATCTGGCTACGAAGAGGAGAAGGCTGAGCACATGAATTCTACATGATTGCGTCGGGCATGACATCACGCACATTAGAATTTTTTTTGTTCTCCCTAATTGGCACCGTGCCACTCCTCATCAGTTAAAACCCTGGGTGATGCATTCATCTCAGGGGTATTTGTCGTTTTTCAAAAGGCTTCAACATCTCTAAGGGGGAATTATTGAATTATGGATCGTTTCTTTAAATTAAAAGAAAACGGAACGAACGTTAGAACGGAGATTGTTGCGGGTCTTACTACCTTTATGACAATGGCGTACATTCTTTTCGTAAACACGTTGTTCTTGGGATCAGCCGGAGCCGGTATGTCGGACAATGCAGTATTTTTTGCAACAGCCGTGGGTGCTGGTCTGATGACCATCATTATGGGATTGTTCGTTAACATTCCGATCGCCCTTGCACCAGGTATGGGTTTGAACGCTTACTTCATGACCGTGGTTCTGAGTTCCAACGGTGCGATTTCCTGGCAGGCAGCTCTCGGAGCCGTATTTATCTCTGGTATCGTGTTTATTATTTTGACAGTAACCAAAATTCGTCAAATGCTGCTCGTTGCAGTTCCAGACTCATTAAAAATGGCAATCACCGTTGGTATTGGTCTCTTTATTACCATTGTAGGTTTCAAACTGGCTAATCTGGTCGCTGTAACAGTCAATGTTGCACCTGATGCAGATCTGAGCCAACCGATTCCGGGCAGCAGTTTTAATCTGTCTTTGGGTAATTTCATCACTCATCATGATGCGTTACTGGCACTGATTGGACTACTCATTATTGCTGTACTGATGGTTATGCGCGTCAAAGGTGCATTGCTAATCGGTATCATTGCTACAACGTTGATTGGTATCCCCATGGGCGTTACGAATCTCAGCGGATTGTCTGGTGCAAGCTGGTTGCCTAACTTCAGTGATTTGGCGGTTGGACAACTGGACTTGAAAGGTGCAATCAGCCTTGGATTGTTTGAAATCATCTTCATCTTCACCTTTGTAGAGCTGTTTGACACATTTGGAACAATGGTGGGTACAGCAACACGAATGGGGATTATGAAGGACAAGAAGAAAGGCGAGAAAACAATTGGTAAAGCAATGCTCGTGGATGCAGTGGGTGTAAGTGCAGGGGCTGCACTGGGTACAAGTACAATTACCGCATTCGTTGAAAGTGCCTCAGGCGTCGAAGCTGGTGGACGTACAGGTCTGACCTCTGTAACGACAGGTATCCTATTCATCCTGGCTTTGTTTATTGCTCCACTTGCATTGGTTGTTCCGTCCGCTGCAACAGCTCCGGCGTTGATCATCGTGGGTGTCTTGATGATGAATCAGGTTCGTAGCATTGAGTGGGATGACTTCCTGCAAGCTTTCCCGGCGTTTCTTACCATCGTATTGATGCCTTTCACTGGAGGAATTGCAAACGGGATTTCTGCAGGGATTGTATCTTATGTAATCCTGGCCGTATTCGGTAACCTGGTTACGGATCGCAAAGTGAAGATACACTGGCTTATGTGGATATTGGCTATCATTGTTATATGTCGGTATGTATTTATAGGTGGGGAATAAAGGTTTGACTGAATGGATTGGGTCAGATACTTATGATGTATTTATTATTGTACAAATGAAAAGAAGCGGAAGCCTTGGTACATTAACGGGGCTTTCGCTTTTTTGTTTCTTCTATATATGTAGCATGAACTTTGACTTTCTTCTTTCTTCTATATATAAAGGAGGAACATACATGAGTTATGATTTGATGATTTTTTATCCAGCCAAGAGCTCCATTTGATAAAGCGTCGTTTATGAAGATGGTATAGTGAGCATACAAAGTAGTCGAAAGTGGTCGGAGGAGCATTCCTATTCGGGCATTTCTTTCTATGAATGTGGACGATGATGTGTTTGAAGCGATGGAAGGAGCGGGAGCAGATAATCGATTAACAGAATACTCGCTTGGAAAAGAAGTGATTTATGCTGCATTCGCATGGTCTGTTGCGTAAGATGCCTGTAAATTGATGCGTGAGTTGACTAAGAAGCATAACGTTGGTTTTCTTTGATGTAAGCGGATCGGATGGTGAGATCATCAGGACCTAATGTGTACACTAAAATAGCAAACTTGAAAAACAGCACGACGAGAATTAAATAGCAGCTTGATATAGCCAGTTTGAAAGACACTCTACTATATATAATAGAAACTAGTGTAGTATGATGAAACTGCAGTTCTCCGAGATTAGAAAGATAATTGCTGATGAGGGATGAGTATCGTATAAGGTATAAATAGGAGTAGAGAGGAAGAAGAGAACCCCTCACAGATAAATTGAAAATAAAGCTTGCATTCGAAATCTGTACATGGTATATTCTAATTCCGGCCAAGAAAACACGAGAAACACGGTGCGGCAAGCGAATGAAATAAGCTTCGAAAGAAACTTAAAAAAAGAGCTTGCAAAGTTGGTTCGGATGTGATAAGATATAAAAGTTGCTGAGGTGAACAACACGCGGCAATGAAACAAGTTTGATCTTTGAAAACTGAACAACGAGTGAGTAACGATCTTGCTTGCAAGATCGACGCTGAGAAATCGGTACACGTCTTCGGACTGTATGATTTCAAAGTAAAATAAATGAGATTTTTAATCTCGTCAGTTTCAAAATGAGCTTATCGCTCTTTTCAATACTTTATTGGAGAGTTTGATCCTGGCTCAGGACGAACGCTGGCGGCATGCCTAATACATGCAAGTCGAGCGGACTTGAAGAG